>NZ_JAVBIF010000001.1:0-584810 GCF_032821615.1 Corynebacterium tuberculostearicum
TAGAGGGCTACAGCATCACGTTTGAACTGTTCGGAGTACCTAGGCATGGTGGTAGATTACCTTTCTTCCCAACCCAACCGGGCTGGATATCAGGTGTCTACCTAACGGGGGCCAGGTCCTTGCATCTTCGCTACACTTATCCACTCGATAGTTTGGGAGGAAACTTATGTGGTTCGATGGCTATCATCAGCAGTTTGGAAAGCGTCTGGAAGAATTTCACGCGGTTGCGATTCCTGCGATGCTCGAGGAGCTTTCGCCGGAGCAGGAAGAACAAGTCACCCAGGGCTCTAAAGAATTTCCGTTCGATGCGGTGCTAGACGTCTTAAACTCCAAGGACAGCTACGAAGACAAGGTTTCCCGAGTACTGGCTATTAGCGGTACATGGATGAATGCTGCTTCCGGTAGCCAGTGGGCTCTAGGCCCATTGAGCAGCACACCATACTCTGAACGGGTAGGCATAGGCGTTAGATGGGGTGAGATTGCATTCTCCCCACTATTGAATGTCGCAGAGAACCTTATTGATGCGTATCCGACTTGGCCGGGTGTGCTCAAGGAATTCGCTGACAAGCAAGAATTTAACCGTGACTATTTTTCGCAGCGGCTTAAGGAGATTTAGCGGTGTCTTCTTTCTCTTCTGAAAGACCGTTAGATGTTTCTGGAACTAGGGTCTTATTCGGTATCGGCACTGCGCTGCCGGGATCTTTGCTCTTGTCTATTTCGTGTGAAGGCGACGTTGTGGGCTGGTGGGACGCTGCGACTGGTGCGGTTTTGATTGTGTGTGCAGTGATTCTTCTCGGTTGGGCTGCATTGAGGAAGGCGGTGCGTCGTCAAGCGCTGTGGGGCCTGCTATTTGTTGTCTACGGCGCGCTAGGCGCGCTACTTGTTCCTGGTGGTAGCATCCGTTTCGTCACGGTGTGCCTCTGGGTTGGTTTGATGAGTAATGTTTGGGTAACGCTGCGGCAGCCCGCCAGGATCTAAATTCCGGCTTTTTGTTTGCGGGTTGTAGAATAGGGCCGGTATTTCTGTGCTAGTTCCAACCAAGAAAGGGTAGGGCTGAATGTCGGAGCGCAATCACAATGGGCGAGGCGGACGAGACCGCAAGCCACGCAATAACAAGGGCCGTGACTTTAAGGGCGATTCCCGGAAGAAGAAGTCTTTTTCGCCTCAGCGCTCCGGTTACCGTGAGGAACGCATTAACCGTCGCATGAGTGACCCAGACATCCCGGCTGAGGTAGATGTCAACGACCTGGACCCGATGGTGCTGCAGGACCTGAAGTCGCTATCGAAGGAGAACTCCGAGGCCGTCGCCAAGCATATGATCATGGCTGCGACCTGGATGGAAGATGATCCCAAGCTTGCATTGCGGCATGCCCGTGCCGCCAAGGACCGCGCTGGCCGCGTCGCAATTGCTCGTGAGGTCAATGGCATTGCTGCGTATCGTGCGGGCGAGTGGAAGGAAGCCCTTGCTGAGCTGCGTGCCGCGCGACGCATTTCCGGTGGCCCTGGAATGCTTGCAGTAATGGCGGATTGCGAGCGCGGCTTGGGCCGCCCGGAGAAGGCGCTGGAGCTAGGTCGTGCGGAGGGAGCATCGGAACTTGATGAAGAGTCCAAGATTGAGCTGGCAATTGTTTTGGCCGGCGCCCGCCTAGACATGGGGCAAGCCGAGTCCGCGGTTGTCACCATTCAACGCGCACATCCTGACCGCGATGCCCGCGGGGTAAGCGCGTGCCGTCTCGCTTATGCCTACGGTAATGCTCTGCTTGAAGCAGGCCGAAAGGACGAGGCTCGGGACTGGTTTGAGCACGCAGTTTCTATTGATGAAGGCGACTGGACCGATGCTGCCGAGCGCCTTGAGGAGTGCAAGTAGTGACGGTTCTCAGCAAGCACGACGCTCTTCTTCTCGATCTCGATGGCACCGTGTGGGAAGGCGGCCGACCCCTTTCTAACGTGGTGGACGTCATCAACACCTGCGGAGTGCCGGCAGTGTATGTGACCAACAATGCTTCGCGCAGCCCACAGGCAGTGGCGAAGATGCTGGCGGACATCGGTCTCACCGCGGGTACGGAACAGATCGTTACCTCTGCGCAAGCGGTACTCCAACTCGCGGCGGAAGAGGTCCCAGCTGGGGCAAAGCTGCTTATCATCGGTGCTGATTCCCTCCGTGACTTGGCCCGAGAGATGGGCTTCAAGGTAGTCTCCAGCGCCGATGACAAGCCTGCTGCCGTTGTGCAAGGCTTTGACCGCTCGGTTGGCTGGGAACACTTGACTGAAGGTGCCTTGGCCATTCGCCAGGGAGCCAAGTTCTTTGCTTCGAATCTCGATACCTCTTTGCCAATTGAGAGAGGTCTTGCTGTGGGAAATGGTTCTCTGGTTGCCGCCATCCAGTCAGCCACCGGGGTAGAGCCGGTATCTGCTGGCAAGCCCGAGCCGGCAATGTTTACTTTTGCGGCAAAGCAAATCGGCGCGAAGAAGCCACTTGCTGTGGGCGACCGTCTGGATACTGATATTGCAGGTGGTAACTCTGCTGCAATGGATACCTTCCATGTGCTTACCGGCGTTTCTGGTGAGTTGGAGCTGATTGAAGCACCTGTGGAGTCACGCCCTAACTTTATCGGTGCAGGAATGCACGAGCTTGCCCTTCCCGTCTCCGTCGCTCGTCCCGGAGCACAGGGTGGATTTACGGCGCGGTGCGATGGCCATGACCTTCTGCTCGAGGGCGGCGACGAAAAGTCTACCTCCGTTCAAGCATTGCGCACGGTGTTGGAAGTTGCATGGGCCATGCCGTCGCCGCCACGCTATATTCAGCCGCGTAGCGAGCGCGCGGAAAAGGTTGTTGCGCAATGGCGGTAAAGCCGCACGACTTTCGAGCCGTCAAGGAACCGGTAGAGATCGATGCGGAAGTAGCAGAGATCCTTGGAGAAGACGCAGCGGATTTGGCCGCTGAAGTAGATCAGCTTGATCGCGCTCACAATGTGTTGCGCGATGCATTGCAGGAGAATTAATGCCCCCACAACGTCGTAGGTTAGATGCGGAGCTGGTGCGCCGAAAGATTGCCCGGTCACGTGAGCAGGCACGGGAGATGATTAAGTCCGGCCGTGTCACGGTGGGTGGCTTCAAGGCGCACAAGCCGGCGTCGATTGTAGAGCCCGAGGTTTCCATCAAGGTAGAGGAAGCCGAAGAAGACAAGTGGGCTTCACGTGGCGCTCACAAGCTTTTGGGTGCCTTGGCCGAGTTCGACGTCGACATGAACGGCCGCATCCTCGATGCCGGCGCTTCTACCGGTGGCTTTACAGACGTGTGCCTGGAACACGGTGCGCAGGAAGTGCTGTCTGTCGACGTGGGCTATGGGCAGCTGCTCTGGCGCCTGCAAAACGATGATCGCGTAACCGTTTTAGACCGCACGAATATCCGGAATTTAACGCTGGAGCTTACCGACGGCCCCTGCGACGGCATGGTAGGCGATTTGTCCTTCATTTCCCTCCGCTTGGTATTGCCGGCCATTGTGGATTGTCTGAAGGACGGCGCTTGGTTGTTGCCTATGGTGAAGCCGCAATTTGAAGTGGGCAAAGAGCGCCTCGGAAGCGGTGGCGTGGTTCGTTCGCCGGAGTTGCGTAAAGAAGTAACCAAGGAGGTCGCTGAATTTGCGTTGTCCCTGGGGCTTAGCATGCATGGGGCTGTGGCATCCCCGCTGCCTGGGCCAAGCGGCAATGTGGAGTACTTCCTGTGGCTGAAAAAGGACGGTCAGTCCACAGATCTGGCTAAAGTGGAAGAAATGATTGACCGTGCAGTCGAGGAAGGCCCGCAATGACCCGTGAAATCCTGTTGGTGCCTCATGCCAACCGCCAGCAAAACCTGGAGGCGACGTCGCGTGCAGCTGAGCTTTTGCAAGATGCGGGAATTACCGTACGAGTGTGCGCGGACGAAAAGGTACTGCCGGGATTGAAGCATGTACCGCACACCGAAGATGCGGCCGCGGGGTGCGAATTGGTGTTGGTTTTAGGCGGCGATGGAACCTTCCTCCGTGCCGCCGACATGGCGCGTGCCGTAGATATTCCGGTGCTGGGCATCAATCTAGGCCACGTGGGATTCCTCGCCGAGTGGGAGGTCGAATCCCTCGATCAGGCCTTGGTGCGCGTGATTGAAAAGCGCTACCGCATTGAGGACCGCCTCACCATTGATGTGTCCATCTTTGATGAGGAGGGAACCCTTCTCAACCGCAGCTGGGCTTTGAATGAGGCTTCGGTAGAAAACCAAAACCGCTCCGGCGTGCTAGATGCAATCTTGGAGGTTGACCGGCGGCCGGTGTCGTCCTTTGGCTGCGATGGGGTGCTGATTTCCACGCCCACTGGATCGACCGCCTATGCGTTTTCCGCAGGTGGTCCGGTGTTGTGGCCCTCTCTGGATGCAATCTTGGTAGTGCCGAATAATGCGCATGCGCTGTTTACCAAGCCATTGGTTGTATCGCCCAATTCTTTAGTAGCCGTCGAATCGACGATGCGCACGACTCCCGCCACCGTGATATTAGATGGCTTCCGCGAATTTGCGATGCCAGCAGGGGCACGTGTGGAAGTAGTGCGAGGCGAGCGTCCGGTGCGGTGGGTACGCTTGGATGACCAACCTTTTACTGACCGTTTAGTCTCGAAGCTGCGCCTGCCCGTAGAAGGGTGGCGCGGGCCGAAGGAGAAGTAGTGCTCGTCGATATTTCCATCAATGATCTTGGCGTCATTAGCCAGAGCTCTGCGGAACTATCCGCGGGCCTTACCGTGCTTACCGGTGAAACCGGTGCGGGTAAGACCATGGTGGTTACTGGTTTAAGGCTCTTAGCCGGTGGTCGCGCGGACGCCTCTCGAGTGCGCGATGGCGCGAAGAAGGCTGCAGTGGAGGGGCACTTTTCTTCGTCGAAAGAATCCATCCGTGAGTTGGTGGAGTCGGTCGGCGGCGATGCTGACGAAAATGGCGAGTATATCGTTTCACGCACGGTCTCTGCCGCCGGAAGATCGCGGGCCTATTTAGGCGGCCGTGCGGTGCCGGCTGCAACTCTGGGCGAGTTCGCGCGCGAGCTTATAACGGTCCACGGGCAGAATGACCAGCTGCGTTTGCTCGCGCCCGAGGAACAACTGGGTGCGGTTGATCGTGCGGATCCGAAATTGGCGCGTGTGCGAGAGCGCTATACCAAGGCCTTCAAACAGTGGCGCAGCCTCGCGAAGGACTATAAGCGGCGTACGGAGCAGCGCCGCGAGCTGGCGCAGGAGGTTGACCGCCTGCAATTCGCCGTCGATGAGATCGATGGCATTGCCCCAGAACCCGGCGAGGATGAGGAACTAGTGCAGCTGGTTCGCAAGCTGCAGGACGTCGATGGGCTGCGCGAGTCCGCGGAAGTTGCGTTGGCTTCCATCGACGGCACCGAGGAACTGGAAGAGGCTGCCTCGGCACTGCTAGGCCGGGCGGTTTCTGCCTTGGCGGGGTCCACCGATAAGGAACTGGCGGCCTTGGGCGAACGGCTCAGCGAGATCTCGACGCAGTTGGGCGATATCTCCGGCGAGCTCGGTGGGTATCTAGCCGGGCTGCCGGCGGAGCCACACCTGTTGGAAAAGTCCCTCCAGCGGCAGCAGGAATTGCGCACGTTGACCAGGAAATACGCCGGGGATATTGATGGCGTGCTCGCCTGGCGCAATGAGGCAGCGGCAAAACTGGAGTCCATGGATACCTCCACAGAAGCCCTGGAGGAGCTGAAAAAGCAGGTCAAAGACGCTGAATCGGTGATGATTGAGCGGGCAGGGGAGCTGACAAGGGGGCGTCGGAAAGCGGCGAAGGCCCTGGGCGAGCAGGTAACGCAGGAGCTCCACGGCTTAGCCATGCCGAATTCGACCTTGACGGTCGAGCTTACGCAGGCGAAGTATTCAAAGTCCGGCGCAGACGCGGCCGAGTTGCAATTGAATGGCAAGCCGATTGCCTCTGCTGCCTCGGGCGGCGAACTCTCCCGTGTCATGCTGGCCTTGGAGGTCGTGCTGGCGGACGAGGACGGCGCCACCTTGGTCTTCGATGAGGTCGATGCCGGCGTGGGCGGGCGCGCAGCCGTAGAGATCGGCCGCCGCTTAGCCCGCTTGGCGGTGCATAATCAAGTGATTGTGGTAACGCACCTGCCGCAGGTCGCAGCGTATGCGGATGCGCACCTGCATGTATCGAAGGAGAAATTTACCTCTGGCGTGGCCGAGCTGTCACAGGAGGAGCGCGTAGAGGAATTGGCTCGCATGCTGGCGGGGTTGGACGATACCGAGACCGGCCGCGCGCACGCACAGGAGCTTTTTGACCGCGCACAGGAAGAAGCTTCCGCGCGCCTCACCCACTCGAAACCATAATCACGCCACAATAGGGCCCATGGCTCTGTTTTCCCGTAACCCCGAGCAGCCTGGTGCACTGCGCGATTGCACTCCAGGCGCTAAGGGGATGAAAAAGTTTAGTGAAGGCGACGTCGCCGTAATTGATGCGGCCAATATCTCTCGCCACGAGGCTCAGACCCTCATAGACCTTAAGCCCTCCGCCGTCATTAACGTGGCGGAATTTTCTACCGGCACGGTCCCTAATTATGGCCCGCACATGTTGCTTGACGCCGACATTACTCTCCTTGAAGGCGTTGGCCAGTCCTTTGTTTCCGAATTCAAAGAAGGCAAGAAGGCGCGTATCGGGGAGGACGGCACCGTCTTTAGCGGCGATAAGGCGCTCGGCACCGGCCGCGTGGTAACCCGTGAGCGAGCAGAAAAGAACTTCACCGCGGCGCAGGGCGCGCTGATTGACCATATGGAATCCTTCTTTGGCAATTCCATCGATTTCATTAACTCGGAAGGCCCGCTGCTTATCGACGGCCTCGGCGTCCCCGCCTCCGGCTCCGAAATCGCCGGCCGCAAGGCTGTCCTGTTTTCTCCTACCGATAGGCACCGCGAACAGCTCAAGCAGCTGCGCAACTTTATCCGTGAGTATGAGCCGCTGCTGATTGCAGTGGGAGCAGCAGCAGATTCGTTGCTGGCTCAAGGGTATAAGCCGGATTTCATTATTGGGGATCCCAATAGCGTGAGCGATGAAGCCCTGCGCTGCGGCGCCCGCGTAATCGTGCCTGCGGACCCGGAAGGGGAGGTAGAAGGCCTCGACCGCATCCAGGACCTCGGCATCGGTGCGATGACCTTCCCCGCGGCAACGCATTCCGGTACCGACCTGGGCCTGCTCTTTGCGGACTACCACGGCGCCGATCTCATCGTGCAGGCCGGCGGCGGGGTAGACCTCGATGATATCTTTGCGGACCGCACCAATCCCTCTGCCGTGCTGTCCCGCCTTAAGGCCGGTACCAAGGTGGTTGACGCTGATGCGGTAATTAATCTCTACAGTGCGCCTTCCTCCAACCTCGGCTGGTTGTGGGCAGTGCTGGGAATCCTGGTTGCCATTGCGGCGGTCATCCTCATCGTCGGCTTCGGCGGCAGCCAGGACTTTGCTAGCAACCTCAGCGAAACCTGGTCCAGCCTCTTTGGGGGCGCATAGGCCATGGCAAAGACTGAGCTTGTAGCAGGCTTGGGCTTCGGCGCCGCGGTAGGCGTAGCCTTGGGCGCCTTGGTGATTGCGCCGAACTTGACCACCAGCATGGCAGACGACGATCCCATCCGCGAGGAGCACCGCAAGGTGGTCCAAGACAATAAGATTCTGCAGACCCAGAATGACGCCAGCGACAAGATCGTGGCCGATTCTGGCGCGGAAATGGTTGATGGAGCCTTGTCTCAGCGCCCAGTACTCATCGTGACCACCGATGACGCCAATGGCGGAGACGTGGACGCGATTCGGAAGCTCTTGGAGTCTTCCGATGCCACGGAGGCCGGCGAGATTAAGCTGACCAAGGACTTCTTGCGCCCCGAAACTAAGGACAAGCTGCTTCCCATCTTGAAAGATACTGCGCCTAAAAAGGCAGATATCAAGAACTTGGATTCTGCAGGAGCCCTCAGCGGTGAGGTCCTGGGTACTGCGTTGTCTATGGATCCTGAAAGCACGAAGCCTTTGGCCTCAGTAGAAGAGCGCGCAGACGTGCTCCATAAGCTGCGCGACGAGGGTTTCATTGATTACGAAGATGGCACCATCGTTCCTGCCCAGGCCATCATCGTGGTCTCTGGCAATGGCCTGCGTGGTTACCCGTCCAGCGCGCTGGCAGAATTTTCCACCGGGTTAGATGATGTCAATGGGTCCGTGGTGTTGAGCGGGCGCACCAAGCAGACCCAGGATGATAAGGCGCTAGCCCAGGTGCGGGATCAGGACGCGGAGCTGTCTACGGTCGATAGCACCGAACGGGCAGTGGAGCGCATTGCGGTCATTCTGGCCACCAAGGAACAACTTGATGGTGGCCAGGGCGACTATGGCGCCACCGAAACTGCTGACTCCGCCTTGCCGGGAAAGGAATAGCCCATGGCGCATGATTTCAAGGTGCTTGATTCGCAGCTGCTTGTCGAAGCCCCCATTCTCGCCCTCCGCCGCGACGAGGTAGTCATGCCCGGCGGCGTTTCTGCCTCCCGGGAAGTAGTCGAGCACCTAGGTGCTGTGGCCGTCGTGGCAGTGGACTCAGACGAGCGTATTGCGATGGTGTATCAGTACCGCCACAGCGTGGGAAAGCGCCTGTGGGAACTGCCGGCGGGATTGCTCGACGTTCGCGGTGAGGATGAGCTAACCGGCGCGCAGCGTGAGTTGCAGGAAGAGGCCGGTTTGAGCGCACAGACCTGGTCCGTGCTGACGGACCTTGTCACCTCGCCGGGTTTCTGCGAAGAGGCGGTTCGCGTATTCCTCGCCTCGGAGCTTTCCGACGTCCCCCGGATGGAGGCTACGGGGGATGAAGAGGCCGATATGGAAGTCGCCTGGGTGGGCCTCGACGAGGCCGTCGACAAGGTGCTGCGCGGTGACATCGTTAATTCCATCGCCTGCAGCGGCATCTTGGCGGCCTACGCTGTGCTGCGCGGCGGCAAGCAGACCCGCAGCGTGGAGGAGCCGTTCGACCTTCGACCGACCTCGATGAGCTCCCGCCGCACGGGCGCGGACCTAAAGCAGCTGTGAGTGCGCTAGAAAACATAGCGCAGACCTGGCTTAATCACCTAGCAGTCGAGCGCGGCGTTTCTGCCAATACCTTGAGCAACTATCGCCGCGATGTCCGCCGCTACCTTTCGTGGCTGGGGGATAACGGGGTAGAGGATCTGCGGTCGGTGACGCGACCGATGGTGGAGGCTTATCTTAAAGACCTGCGCTCACACATGGCTGTGTCCTCAGCCAACCGAGCGCTCATCGTTGCTCGCGGACTGCATAAATTTGCCGTGTCAGAAGGCGTAGTGGACGTCGATGTCGCGGTTGAGGTAACCCCTCCGTCAACCGGGCAGCATTTGCCGGAGACATTATCGGTAGATGAGGTCACCGCCCTCATTGAAGCGACTCCTACTGAAACTCCAGTAAATGTGCGCGACCGTGCCCTGCTGGAGATGCTCTATGGCACCGGCGCGCGAATCTCGGAAATCATCTCTCTGAACGTTGATGACGTGTCCTCCGCGCAGGAGGTAATACGCTTGCGGGGCAAGGGAGACAAAGAACGGATTGTGCCAGTGGGCTCGCATGCCCGCCAGGCTCTCGATGCCTACTTGGTGCGGGCGCGACCGGCGCTGAGCAAAGGTAAGACGCCGGCGCTGTTTCTCAATACCCGCGGTGGGGCTTTATCCCGTCAAAGTGCGTGGACTGTGTTGAAGACTGCAGCGCAGCGGGCGCAATTGGGAAAATCCATTTCTCCGCACACCTTGCGGCATTCTTTTGCGACGCACCTGCTTGAAGGCGGCGCAGATGTGCGCACCGTGCAAGAATTGCTGGGACATTCCTCGGTGACAACAACGCAAATATATACTCACGTCACTGCCGATTCCTTGCGCGAGGTCTGGCGCACTGCGCACCCCCGTGCCTAAGAAAGGACCTATATGTTTTCAACTCGTGTAGCTGGTGCGGCGATTTCTGCCGCATTGCTTTTCCCAGCGGTGGCACACGCGCAGCTGCCTCCGGAAGTAGAGGCTGCTATTGCCGCTCCCATTTCGGTTCCTGCCGGCCAGACCACGACTGTAAGCTTGCCCGTGCCGGCCGAAGCCAACTACTCCGGCGATGGGTGGAACGTCTCCGCCTCAGGTACCTCCGCTACCATCACCGCCCCGGCAGATGGCGGCCAAATCTCGGTTCCTGTCTCCGCCCAAGGCATGAATGCAACCCTGACGCTGGTAGCCGATGGGTCGGTCGCACAGGAGGACATTCAGGAAGAAATTGACGGCGCGGAAGGCGGCCCGAACCCAGCGCCAGCGCCGGATCCGGGCTCTGATAAGCCGGCACAAGGTGACAAGGCGCCAGCCGGAAACGATGCCGAGGGCGGAGATGACAAGCCCGCGCCGGCGAAAGAAGATAGCAACTTGCCGGTTGTTCCAGGTAAAAAGCCGGAGCGCAAGCCTGCTGGGGAAGCCAACCTTGAAGGCGCGGAATACGTCAACCTTGAATCGAAAATCGAAGGCAATACAATTACCGCAAAGATGGGCCTCAAGCAGGCCTATGACCTCTACCAGCAGTTCAAGGACACGCAAGAAAATGACGTCACGCTGCGCTACCTCGATGGCGAGGGCAATATTATCCAAGGCGTAGAGCGTGACGTGGATGCCTCTTCTCGAACCCTCACCTTGACCTATCCGGAGGGCGAGGCGCCTGATAATCCCTTTATCATGCAGCTGCTTCGCAATGACGGTTCTGGGGCCGCACTCATCGTCACCCTACAGGACCCTAACTATCAATCCGCCGCGGAAAACCTCGATGAGCGCCAGCAAAGGGAACCCAAAGAAGAAGACGGCGGCTCCCATTTGGGCTGGATTATTGGAGGGGTAGCTGCGGCGGTGCTCATCGCGCTCATAGCTCTGGTGGCAATCCGCAAACGCCGTTCCAGTCAACGCTAAACGCTTGATATAGGCTAAGTCTCGGTACTTTTAACCTGTAACGGGTACGCTTTAATGACAACGTTGTAATCAACCCTAAGCCAAGTGTCATGGTCCGGAACTTGGCGTCAAGGAAGCAGGTGTGACTGTGAGCGAAGAGGGTCTATTTTCTGCCTCTGACGTAGAGGTGGGGCTGACCGGTCGTCCTATCCGTGAGCTACCGGAACCCGCACCCTTGGAAAAGCATGGGCCGGCCACCATCATTTCGATGTGTAACCAAAAGGGTGGCGTAGGTAAAACCACCTCAACCATCAATATGGGTGCCTGCTTGGCCGAGTACGGCCGTAAAGTCCTCTTGGTTGACCTTGACCCCCAGGGTGCGCTTTCGGCGGGACTCGGGCTCACGCATGACGATATCGAGGACACCATCTATGACGTGATGCTCGATAGCCACACCTCTATTCATTCCGCTATCCAGCACACCGGGGTATCGGGCTTAGATCTGGTGCCGGCGAATATCGACCTTTCCGCTGCGGAAATACAGATGGTCAATGAAGTCGGTCGCGAGCACACCCTTGCCCGCGCCCTGCGTCCGGTGCGCCGCGATTACGATTTCATCATTATCGACTGCCAGCCCTCCTTGGGATTGCTTACCGTCAATGCCCTTGCTTGCTCACAAGGCGTGATCATCCCTATGGAGTGCGAGTTCTTCTCCCTGCGCGGTTTGGCGCTGTTGACCGATACCGTGGAAAAGGTTTCTGATCGCATTAACTTTGACCTTGAGGTCATGGGAATCCTAGTGACCATGTTTGATCGCCGGACCAAGCACGCCCGGGAAGTGATGTCCCGGGTGGTGGATTACTTTGGCGATAAGGTCTTTGACACAGTCATTACCCGGACTGTTCGTTTCCCAGAGACTTCGGTAGCCGGCGAGCCGATTACTACCTGGGCGCCAAGCTCCCCGGCCACGCAGCAATACCGGAATCTGGCCAAAGAGGTCATCGAGCGCTCGACCGTTTAAGGTATCGTGACCCAGCCGGAGATTACGGGCTTTCGCATTGCACTGCGGAATTTTGAAGGCCCTTTTGACCTGCTTTTGCAGCTTATTCAGTCCAAGAAGATGGACGTGACTGACGTTGCGCTGTCAGAAGTGACGGACGAATTCGTGGCGTATACACGCCAGCTGGGAGAGTCCGCTGATCTGGATGAGACCACTGAGTTTTTGTTGGTGGCAGCTACGCTCTTGGATTTGAAGGCGGCGCGGCTTCTGCCGCGCGGTGATGTCGACGATATTGAAGACTTGGAACTGCTGGAGTCGCGCGACCTCCTTTTTGCCCGCCTGTTGCAGTACAAGGCTTATAAGCAAGCAGCCGACCAATTCGCCGTGTGGCAGCGCGAGGCGCAGCGTAGCTATCCGCGTGCGGTTTCCATCGAGGAGAAGTTTGCGGAACTTTTGCCTCCCGTCTCGCTCGGTCATACGCCGGCCAGCTTTGCCGAGCTTGCCGCGGGCGTGTTCCGTCCCAAGCCACCGGAGGAGGTGGCAACCGGTCACGTGCACGCCGTAGCAGTATCGGTGCCAGAGCAGGCCGGCAAAATTTTGGAAACACTGAAGCTGCTCGGTGCGGGCCAATGGACCAGCTTCGGTGCGCTAACCCGCGACTGTACGGTTTCTATGCAGGTAGTGGGGCGTTTCTTGGCCCTGTTGGAGTTGTACAAAGCCAAGGCAGTTGATGCACAACAAGAAGAAGCGCTGGGTCAGCTGGACCTATCGTGGACAGGCCTGGATGTTGACCCAGCGGTAGTTGCCGCAGCGAACTGGGACTAAGGCCGTTGCTGGATGAATTCCAGCGTCTCGGGGGTGAGCTCGCGGTCGGAGTAGACGCGTACGTCTGGTTCCTCGGGGTTGTCCTCGGTGCCTATGCGTCGCCCTTCCCATGCCTGATTGAGCCCTTGCTTTTCGATGACCCGGATGGCCGCCGGGTGATTTGTGGTCACGCGGGCGGTAATGGGGGAGTTGGGGTCCACCTGGCGGATGCTCTTCACCGCCTCGGAGGTGATTTCGGTGGCAAAACCGGCACCCCAATGGGCGGGGCGCAGTCGGTATTTGATGTCCCAGAAGTTTGCCTCATCGACGAAGATGGCACCGCCGACGCCGACGAATTCGGAAGGGTTGTGGCGCATATACGCGGCCCACGGCCCGAAGTGGTGGGCGTCCCACGACTGGGAGGATGCTTGTGCGAGTGCACGCGTGGTGCGGATATCGGCAAAGCGCCCATTGGGACGGTGGCTCCAGATGCGTCCGTCGCTGTAGACCTTGTGGGTCTCTTCGGTATTAGCGGCGGACAGCGGGATGAGGATGAGTCTGTCGGTGCGAGTAATGGTTTCCATGACAATATGTTAGCCGAGTCACAGTGGGGAACGAAAGTGATTTGGGGAATTTTCTGCGACTTTTTCCTCTCCAGTAAACTCGGGCGCTATGGATCTTCCCCTCATTTCGCAGCTGCGTTCCCGTCTTGAGTCCATATTGCTCGTGCTCGACTCCCCGGCCTCTGTGGAGGCTTTGGCGCGTGCGCTAGGGGCAGAGAGGGACGTCGTCAGTGATTGCTTGCGTTCTATTCAGCGGGAGTTGGATAGTCGCGGTTCTGGTATTGACCTGCGCGAGACCCAAGAGGGGTGGCGCTTTTATACGCGCACCGAAAATGCCGCGGCGGTAGAAGAATTTCTCTTAGATGGCGCCCAAACCAAACTCTCCCGTGCTGCCCTGGAGACTTTGGCGGTAGTGGCCTACCGTCAGCCCGTTACTCGCCAGCAAGTGGCGGCGGTTCGCGGCGTCAATGTCGATGGCGTAATGCGGACCCTTAACCTGCGCGGGTTGGTCCGGGAGCTGCCGCAGGATGATTTTGAGGGCGCCGCGCACCGGTACGAGACAACGGAATTATTTCTCGAGTTATTGGGGATCGATTCTTTGGAGCGCCTGCCTGACTTGGCGCCGCTGTTGCCTGACGTCGAGGCGATCGACGAAGAGTACTAGCGTGGGGTAGGATTGCCCAGGTAATTTCATATCTTCGAGAGAAAAGGACACGTACGTGACTCCTCCCGCTCGCCGTGACGGCACACCGGATAAGAAGCAGCGAGACAGTGACATCATTGTCTCCAATGCCAAGCCGGCCCGTCACCAGCATGTGTCAAAGAAAAAGCAGAAGGCTACTGCAGAATCCGTAGCCCGCGAATTGGGTGCCGATTGGCTGGTCGATGAAGACAAGCCCAAGGGAGAGCGCCTCCAAAAGGTGCTCGCCAAGGCAGGCGTCGCTTCCCGCCGCCACGCAGAAATCCTCATCGATGCCGGCCGAGTTGAGGTCAACGGCAAGATCATCGCCAAGCAAGGCGTCAAGGTAAACCCCTCCGTCGACGTCATCCGAGTGGACGGCGTGCGCGTCAACGTCAATGAGGAGCACGAATATTTTGTGCTCAATAAGCCGCGCGGCATGCAGTCCACCATGTCCGATGACCTGGGGCGACCGTGCGTGGGCGACGTGGTGTCAGAAAAGGTCGCAGCTGGCCAGCGACTCTTTCACGTTGGCCGCCTCGACGCCGATACGGAAGGCCTGCTCATCCTCACCAATGATGGCGAGTTGGCCAACCGCTTGATGCACCCTAAGTACGAGGTGACCAAGACCTACCTCGCCACCGTATTGGGTGAGGCCGATAGGAAGCTCGTGCGACAGCTCAAGGAAGGCATCGAGCTGGAAGACGGACTGGCAAAGGCCGACTTTGCACAGGTAGTTGATACCAACCAGGGTTATTCCTTGGTGCGTCTTGAACTGCATGAAGGTCGCAAGCATATCGTGCGCCGCATGTTGAAGGAGGCCGGCTTCCCCGTGCAGCGCCTGGTGCGCACCAAGCTGCATACAGTCCAGCTGGGCGATATGAAGCCTGGAGGTCTGCGTGCCCTTAATTCCAGCGAGCTGACTAGCCTGTACAAGGCGGTGGAGATGTAATGATTTCTAATATGCCGAATGAGGGTCTCATCCTCGCCGTGGATGGCCCATCTGGAACTGGAAAGTCGACCACGTGCCGTGCGCTGGCCAAGCAGCTGGATGCAAAGTACGTCGACACTGGTGCTATGTACCGAGTGGCAACGCTTGCTGTGCTGCGTGAAGGCGTCGACCCTGCTGATACCGCCGCGGTTATTGCGGCTACGGCCAATCTGCCCTTGGGAGTATCCGATGACCCGGACTCCACTGAAGTTCTCCTCGGCGGCGAGGACGTCTCGCGCGTTATTCGCGAAGACGAAGTGACCCGTAATGTTTCCGCCGTATCAGCCATTCCGGAGGTGCGCGAGAATCTGGTAGCGCTGCAGCGCAAGCTTGCCCGCGAAGCGCACCGCGCGATTGTAGAAGGGCGCGATATTGGCACTGTGGTGCTTGCCGACGCCCCCGCTAAGGCATTCATGACTGCCTCTGCCGAGGTCCGCGCGCAGCGCCGCCAAACCCAGAATGAAAAGGCGGGCATCGCTTCGGATTACGAGACGGTGCTCGCAGATGTCCAGCGCCGTGATGCGGCGGATTCTTCCCGCAAGGCCTCACCTTTGCGCCCAGCGGAAGACGCAACCCTAGTCGATACCTCCAATATGAGCCCAGAGGATGTGCTGGAAGCTCTGATTAACGTGGTAAAGGAGTCTGTCAATGACTAATCACGATCCCCAGGAAGAGTCGGAGACTCAGTTCCATTACCCAGCCGGTAAGTTCGATGACGAGGTGGTAGAAGCCTCTCCTGGTTGGGCCGCCGATGATTTCAATACCGAGGAATTCGACTATGACTTTGATGACTCGGAATTTGGTGAGGCAGATTATAGCGACGATGCGCACGCAGAAGAGCCTCTGAGTGAAGAGGAGTGGGAAGAACTCTCCTGTGCCTTCGGCGTGGAATCCGATGATCACACCGAAGAAGCTTTGTGCACGGTGGCCGTTGTCGGTCGCCCAAATGTGGGTAAGTCCTCCTTGGTTAACCGTTTCCTTGGCCGCCGTGAAGCGGTGGTAGAAGACCACCCAGGTGTTACCCGTGACCGAATTTCCTACGTTGCAGACTGGAACGGTCAGCGCTTTTTGGTACAGGACACCGGTGGCTGGGATCCCAACGTGAAGGGTATCCATGCGGCGATTGCCCGCCAGGCAGAAGTAGCCATGGAAACCGCCGATGTCATCGTTATGGTGGTGGACACCAAGGTGGGCATCACGGAGACGGATGAGGTCATGGCCCGCCGCCTGCAGAAATCGCCTGTGCCGGTGATTTTGGTATCGAATAAGTTCGATTCCGATAATCAGTACGCGGATATGGCGGAATTTTATGCCTTGGGCTTGGGCGATCCGTGGCCCGTATCCGCCCAGCATGGTCGCGGTGGTGCGGACGTGCTCGATGAGATTTTGCGGTTCTTCCCTGAAGAACCTCGGCAGACCGCGATTACCTCTGGCCCTCGCCGCGTCGCATTGGTGGGCAAGCCCAACGTGGGCAAGTCCTCGCTGCTGAATAAGCTCACCAGCGAGGAGCGCTCCGTGGTCGACAACGTCGCGGGAACCACCGTGGATCCGGTGGACTCTCTAGTGCAGCTGGATGAGCAGCTGTGGAAGTTCATTGATACCGCTGGCCTGCGCAAGAAGGTGAAGAACGCACAGGGGCATGAATACTATGCGTCCTTGCGTACCCGCGGCGTTATCGATGCGGCCGAGGTCTGCATCATGCTTATCGACGCCTCTGAGGAGATCTCCGAGCAAGACCAGCGCGTGCTCAATATGGTGCTAGAGGCCGGCAAGGCCCTAGTCATTGCGTTCAATAAGTGGGACCTCATGGACGAGGATCGCCGCTACTACCTGGACCGCGAGATTGATCAGCAGCTGAGCCACTTGCCGTGGGTCACGCGCGTGAATATCTCTGCGGAAACGGGCCGCGCGCTGCAGAAGCTGGAGCCGGCCATGATTGAGGCACTGGAAAGTTGGGATCAGCGTGTGTCCACGGGCCAGCTGAATAACTGGTTGCGTGAGGCTATCGCGGCTAATCCGCCGCCGATGAAAAATAACCGCCTGCCGCGCGTATTGTTCGCCACGCAGGCCTCGACTCAGCCGCCGACCATCGTCTTATTTACGACGGGCTTCTTGGACGCGGCGTATCGCCGCTACCTTGAGCGCAAGTTCCGCGAGCGGTTTGGTTTCCACGGAACGCCTATCCGCATCGCAGTGCGCGTGAGGGAAAAGCGCGGCAAGAAGCGCTAGCAGTATGCCCGTTACGCTGGGATTATAGCACTCAGGCGAGCGATTATTGCACCGGACACGGTGTGAGAATTCGCTCGCCTTTCCGTTTATGTCCGGTTATGTGGGTCTGGATAGGATATAACCAGTCAAATATTCTCTCGTGATGGAAGGCTCAGCATGCTAGCCAGCGTAATTGCGCCAGATTCAATTCTGGCCATCGTGCTCCAGGTCATCATCATCCTCAGTGCCCTGCTATTGGGCACTCGTTATGGTGGCATCGGACTTGGTCTTATTTCCGGCATCGGTTTGATGCTCATGGTCTTTGTCTTCGGCCTCGCCCCGGGTGAGCCGCCGGTATCCGTGATGCTGACCATCATTGCGGTCATCGGTTGCGCCGCCACCTTGCAACAGGCGCGCGGCCTAGAAGTGATGATGCAATTTGCCGAGAAATTTCTCCGCGCCCACCCAGAGCGCATTACCATCCTCGCGCCGCTAACCACTTGGTTCCTGACGGTCCTGTGCGGTACGGGCCACGTGGTCTACACGATGTTTCCGATCATCGAGGACATTGCCCTGAAGAAGGGCATCCGCCCAGAGCGCCCCATGGCCGTGGCATCAACGTCGGCTCAGATGGGTATTACGGCCTCGCCAGTATCTGTGGCCACCGTATCCCTAGCGTCCATCATCGCGGAAAACGCCGGTGCTATCGATCACGCCTATTCCATTCCGCAGATCCTCATGGTGGCTATGCCCGCCTCGCTTGCCGGTGTCATTCTTGCCTCGCTGTGGTCGCTGCGCCGCGGTAAGGACCTGGACGAGGACCCGGCATTCCAGGAGCGCATGAAGGATCCGGAGTTTGCAGAAAGCATTCACCAGTCCACCGGATCGCTGATGGATGAAGAATTTTCGCCGGAAGCAAAACGAGCAGTGGTTATCTTCCTCGTGGCTATCGCCAGCGTGGTCGCGCTCGGTGCGTTCGAATTCCTGCGCCCACTCGTCCCAGGCGATGATGGCGAGTTGAGCCCGCTGTCGATGAACCTGGTTATCCAGATGGTCATGCTTGTTGCCGGCGCAATCATCTTGCTTAGCTGCAAGGCTGACCCGAAGAAGATCGCGTCCACGCCAGTCTTTAAGGCCGGTATGACCGCAGTATTCTCGGTCTTTGGCGTGGCATGGATGGCAGATACCTTCTTCGAAGCCCATATCGATGCCCTAGAATCCAACCTCGGGTCCGTGGTCGAGGCCGCCCCGTGGGCCTACGCGGTGGTACTGGTCATCGTGTCCAAGCTGGTTAACTCCCAGGCCGCCGCCCTGGTTGCCATCGCTCCGATTGGCCTGCAGCTCGGCATCGATCCCGCTATTATCGTCGGTTTCTACGGCGCAGCGTATGGCTACTTCATCTTGCCAACCTACCCTTCGGACCTAGCCTGCATCGGCTTCGACCGCACGGGCACCACTCACATTGGCAAGTTCGTCATCAACCACTCCTTCCTTGTCCCTGGCGCCATCTCGGTGTTCACCTCCTGCGTGGTGGGCTCGCTACTGGCGCAGGTCCTGCTCTAATCCGAATCCCGTACCAGCACGAAGGCATCCGTGCGGTACGGGATGCGTAGTTTTTGCCCCGGCTTAAATCCCATGTGCTCGTAGAGGTACCAATCCAGGTTGTGGGTCATACGCTCATGGATGGCTTCGCCATTGCGCAGCCAATAGGAGCGGGTATGCATCAATTGGTGAAGCTGCTCCGGGGTAAGTTTGTTCTCCCAGGTCAAGCGCAGCTCGCGGTCTAAAGACCACGGCGCCGTATAGTCCGGGTAAAAGCCTGGCTTATGTACATCGCCGGAGTGCATGATGCGAGATAGCCGCAGGATCCAGGGGTCCGCGTTGACATCAAGTGTGTTCCACACCAGGAGAATCTTTCCACCCGGCGCGAGGACGCGGTCAAGCTCTGCACAGGCGGCTGGTACGTCGACCCAGTGCCAGGTTTGGGCGAGGCAGGCGGCGTCTAAGGAGGCGTCGGCAAGCGCGGTGTTTTCGGCCGTAGCACGAAGGACTGGCAGGCGGAGGTGCGCTGCGAGAATTCCAGCCATATCGGCGGAGGGTTCGAGCGCAATAACCCGAGCATTGGGGAGGGACTCGGCGAGTTTTCCAGTACCGGCGCCAATATCGGCAACGGTATGGGCGTCAGCAATAAGGGCAGAAACCTCGTCCGGATAGCCGGGGCGCACATCGTGATAGGTGCTCGCGCCGCGGCGGAAGGCCTGGGCGGAAGCGGTGCGTTGCGCGGCATTGCGGAAGCCGGGGCCTTGTCTAGTGGAGGCCTTGCGGTAGCTAGGGAAGTGGCTGGGATCGGGGCGGCGAGTCGACATAGCTCATCTAACCTACCGCGAATTAGAATGGCAGCCTATGAGGACACTTCCTGCGCCATCAGATCCCAGGTGGCTGCTAAAGACCGTCTTTTCTCGTCCGGCACTCACTGTGCCGGCCGCAGTCTGCATGGCTGTCTCTTTTCTGCTTAACGGATCGACTCCAGTGATCGTGGGACATGCCATTGATGAAGCTGTGTCGAAAGGATCCGTTGACCGACTAGGCATGTGGCTGGTGGTATTCGGGGCAGCTTTTGGTCTGAATGCCATAGCCGCATGGTTCGGACGCGGCCTCAACGCGCGAGCCATGCTAGTAATTGGGCACGATGTCCGCATGGCCATCACGGATAGGATTCAGGACCCGCGGGGCCTTGCGGGTGAGCCCCGCAGCGCCGGCGAGCTGCTTGCCATCGCCTCCACAGACGCACGGCGCGTGCAGAATGCCGTTATGATGACGGTCTTTCCCGTCGCTGAGATCACCGCCATTGTGTATGTGTCGATTATGACTAGCCGTATTAACCTGCCTTTAGGCATTGCCATTTTGTGTGGCGGGCCGTTGATGGTGTGGGGCTCAGTGCGCGCGGCAAAGCCTCTGCGTACGCGTTCCGGAGTCCGCCAAGCGGCGTTGGCGAAGGCCAGCGCCATGGCCACCGATGTGGTCCAAGGCCTGCGGATCCTTAAGGGCCTGGGCGCTGTAGCCACAGTGAGCAGGCGCTATTCCGCGGTGTCTGGTGCCGCCTATGCGCGAACGGTAGAAGCCAATGGTGCCCAAGCCCGACTTAATGCGACTACGGAGATTTTGGGCTCGGTATATGTCATTGCGGTGGGTATTGGTGCAGGAATGATGGCTATGCGCTCCATGATGAGCGTAGGTGAACTCATTACGGTCATTGGCCTTACGCAGTTCATTATCACCCCAATGACGATGCTGGGCCGAAATATCGCCTCGCGGTGGGCGGCCGCACAGGCAAGCGCTGAGCGCATTATTGCGGTCCTCGCCGCCCCCGGGGTGGAGAAGAGTGAACCGGAGGTTCCGGCCCTCGCTCCTGGGGTTAACGTGGTGCCCGAGCCTGTTCCAGAGGATCTCGTCTTCTTGCCGCGCGAGCGATTCCTGGTTGTTCCACACGAAACCATGCTTTTTGAGGGGACCGTGGGGGACAATATTCATCCGGATAGCGCGAGTGCACAACGAGCCCTCTTCGTGGCTGCAGGTGAAGATATCCCGGGCGGGTTGGACCGTGAGGTGGGAGAAGGCGGCCGAAACCTTTCTGGTGGACAACAACAGCGCGTGGCGCTTGCACGAGCCATTGCTGCCGACGCAGAAATTTTAGTTTTGGCCGACCCAACTACCGCGGTGGATTCGGTGACCGAGCAGGAAATTGCCCTGCGGGTGGCGCATCACCGCGGTTCTAAGCCCACGCTTGTCTTCACCACTTCGCCGGCGTGGGCAACAGTGGGGGCGGAGCTATGATGCGTTTTCCCACGGCCTCTTGGCCCCAAGTGCGTAAGGAAGTGGGCCGCCAGCTTTCCGACGTCCCCGGTGCCCGCCCCCCAAGCCGCAGCGGCCTTAGCCTTGCTTACCGCAGGCGCCGGCAGCAATGTAGCTATCCCCATCCTGTTGGGAAAGATCGTTGACGCTGTCATTGATCACGGCGCCATCGCACCCATCGGTATCTCGCTGGTGCTGGTGGCTGTGGTCTCCGCACTGTTTTCCGCTGCGGGGTTCTATGTCCTTTCGCGCCTGAGCGAGCGCGTGATCTCCGCTTTGCGGGAAGATATGGTCTCTACCGCTCTCCGCCTGCCTACCCACCGTGTGGAGGAAGCCGGCACTGGGGATTTGGTCTCTCGCTCGACCGACGACGTAGCAGAACTATCGGCAGCCGTAACCGAGACCGTTCCTGTGCTGGCGAAATCCGTCTTCGCCATCGCAACCACCGGGGTGGCACTAGTCAGCCTCAATTGGCAATACTTACTGGTAGTAGGCGCAGTTACGCCGTTATATTTCATTGCTGCGCGCCAGTACCTGCAGCGCGCTCCACAGCGCTATACCGACGAACGCGCTGCCATGGCGGAACGGGCACGCAGGCTTCTGGAGGCAATTCGCGGGCGAGAGACTGTGCGCGCCTTTGGCATGGAAGACCAGATGCATGCCGGTATTGAACGTGCCTCCGCACAGGTGGTGGACAAGGGCTACGCTGCGCGAAGGACAATGATGGTCCTGCAGCTATGGATGACGGTCATTGAGCTAGTCATGCTGGTCTGCGGTCTGGTCGTTAGCTTTTGGGTGGTGCAGTCTGGGGCCCTCACCGTTGGCGCAGTCACCGCGGCCATGCTCCTTCTTATTCGCTTGCGCGGTCCGCTCATGGGATTGATGCGAGTCATCGATACCGTTCAATCCGGCTATGCCTCCCTGTCACGGATAGTTGGGGTGGTCATGGATCCGCCACGGGCGGTGCCAGACTTCGGCGCCCCGACCCCAGGTGGAGTTGCCGAATTAAAAGAAGTGAGCTTCAGCTACGATGACGGCGGCTGGGCTGTGCAAGACGTAAACCTTAAGCTTCCCGCTGGACACACCGTAGCTTTAGTGGGAGCCTCTGGTGCGGGAAAGACCACGGTCGCTGCTCTTCTAGCCGGACTGCGGGTGCCTGCTGCCGGAACAGTCGTGGTCGATGGAGTAGAGGTATCGGCCCTTTCTGATTCCGAACGGGTGGCGCGTTTAGCGATGATTTCCCAAGAGGTCCACGTATTCTCAGGAACCCTGCGCGAAGATTTGTCCTTGGCTGCCCCGCAAGCCTCAGACGCACAAATGGAAGATGCACTACAGCGCGTCGGCGCACAGTGGTATCTGCAGCTAGAAGAGGGCCTAGATACGGTCATTGGCGCACAGGGGATTCACCTAGACCCGGTAGCAGCACAGCAGCTTGCGCTGGCGCGAATATTGCTTTTAGATCCCAAGATCGTCATCATGGATGAGGCCACCGCAGAGGCCGGATCGGTGGGGGCGGAAGCTCTGGAAGAAGCCGCGACAGAGGTCACCCGTAGGCGAACCGCACTGATAGTGGCACACCGACTAGACCAAGCCGCACGAGCCGATAGCATCGCCGTGATGGATAACGGGCGGGTGGTGGAGCAAGGCAGTCACCACGAACTGTTAGATTATGGTGGCCGCTACAAGCAACTATGGACCGCATGGCAGAAGGGACGACAAAGATGAACGCGAGGTCGCTACGGGTCGTGTTAGGCGCAGTAGCAGTGAGTTTCCTTGCGGTTGCCGGCGCATCATGTTCGGCCGATTCGCCGGACTCCGCGCCTCAAGCAGTCCCAACTGAGACGAAAAACCTAGGTATTCCAACCTCCGCACCGCTGAGCGGACCCGAGCCGGGAAGCTATACAACAGTTAATCTGCCCTCGGGCCGTTCCTTTATCCTCAGCGTGCCCAAAGACTACACTGGGGAGAAAAAGTGGCCCATGGTCCTGGCCTTTCCAGGCTGGGGACAATCTGCTGAGAATCTCCGCGGCTATTCCCGCCTCGATGCCGCTGATGCCATCACTGTTTTCGCAGAAGGTAAAAAGAAGGCTTGGAGCCCTGCTCCTTATGCCAAGACGTCAACGGCAGAAGACAAGAAATTTGTTCGCGACATCATTGATGCCGTTCGAGCCACGTATCGGGTAGATGACTCCCGGATTTTTGCTACCGGGATGTCGAACGGTGGCGGGTTTGCCGCCTACCTGGCTTGTCAGATGCCCGATGTCTTTAAATCCGTGGCTACAGTTTCCGCCGCCTACTACAAAGATATTCTCAAAGACTGTGCTCATTCACCCGTGGGCCGATTGGATATGCACGGCACCGTGGACCCCGTGGTGGGCTACTACGGTGGAACGCGCCATAAGACCAAGTACTATTCTGTGGAATCCGTGCTGGAACAAGACCGTAAACGCAATGGTTGCTCTACCAATGTCGATACGACCCGCCTGGTCAACAATGCACTCGATATGAAGTGGAGCGGCTGTACCGCACCGCTTGAACACATCCGTATCGCCGGAGGCTCACACGTATGGCCTGGTGGTACAGCAGACGCGCACAATGAGGTAGGCAAATTCTTTGCTACCGACCGCGTCCTAGACTTCTTCGGCATTCCCGGTCGCCCGTCCGGTACCGCACAGACTTAGTCCTGGCGATAGACCTGAAAGTTAGCGCCTGGAACCTTGCGCACCCTTTCAATGCAAATATCTGCAATGGTAGAAAAGCCCGCGCGATGAGCAGCGCTACGCGGGGAGGTTGGCTCTGGAATTTGCACAAGGTGAAAAGACCGAGTGCCCCCATCGTCGTTATTGAGTTCCACTACCGCCTGGGCAGTGGTGCCGGAGCCCGCAAAAAAGTCAAGGACGCGCGCATTCTTTCCACCCGCAATGGAAATGAGGTGCTTAATCAAGCGCACCGGTTTGGGAAACTCGAAAACGCCCTCTATCCCCATGACGTCTTCAGCATCGCGCCTGCCAGTGCGGGTCACCCCAAAGCGCTCGCCGTCCAAGATGGAGCGTGGGCGCGCTCCCACCTTCTGATAGTTCTTGGTATAGACAAAACCTCGCCGGAAGACGAGCTCATCGAAGCGCTGTTCAACCTTATCCCGTCCCCAGCGCCAACGGGCGACCTTTTCTTTTCCCACCGGCTGGTCCGGCCAATATTCCTTGCCGTCGGGCCCAGAGATAGGGAAGTCGAGGGAGGGAAGGTACCCAAGGGTCTTAGAGTCTAAACGCACCAAGGAGTACTTCCCTTTGTCATCCTCATGGTTGTATTTGGTAGAAGTGTGACCGTGGAGATCGACATTGAACCCCGGATTGTCGGGAGTACGGGCGTAACACAGAATATATTCGTGTTCTACCACCGCGTACTTAGAATCGTTCTTGCCGGTGCCGGCCTTTTTCCAAATCAATTGGCCGGCAAAGCACTCCTCTCCAAAAACTTCATCGAGTACCTTGCGCGTATTGGCCACTTCGTCTTCTCCGATGGAGACAAAAATGAAACCTTGTGCGGAAAGTACGTCTCGGGCCAAGATGAGTCGGGGAAGCATCATCGACAGCCATTGCGAGTGCCATTCTGCATAGCTTCCGGAACGCATCTGGCGGCGCAATCGGTAGTTATCGCGGTAGACAAAGTCTTTGCCCGTGTTATAAGGCGGGTCGATATAGATAACGTCAAAGAGTTCTCCGCGGGAGGTGAGCCTTTGCAGAACCGGAAGATTATCTGCCGCAATAATCGCGTTGTCCGTGTCGCAGGCTGTGCTGAGCGCGGAATCACGCGTGAAACGTCGGCTCAGCGGCGATCTGGCAGCTGCTCGGGCAGCCTCTTTACCTGGCCATACTAAGCCAAAGAATTCCGTGCCCGGTTCCGGGGTGGACGGTGGCGCTGAGGTAGGTGAAGCCATGGTGCGAAGCCTTCGTCGGAGAATCGTTGATACCGTCTAACGCTATCATTTGCAAGGCTGAGGAAAATTGGCCAAAAGCTAAATTGAGACCCCTGAATTTCCTTATACATCGCTAGGGTGGGGCTAAAGCAGCAGGCCCTCTTGGGTACTCGATAGGCTACGGGGGTGTCTGGATACCCCTGAGTGCAACCATTCTAATGAGCAGTAAAACTTATTTGGTCTAGTGACTTAATAAACTTTTCGGTGGCGTGTTGGCTCAAGTGTCGGTACGTTGGGGTGTGTTGCCGGACACGGCAGCTTTTAGATAAAGCTAGAACTAGAAGAAAGGATAACCACATGGGTATCTTCGATAAGGCAAAGGACGCACTGAACTCCGACAAGGGCGAAGAGCTCACCGACAAGGGCTTGGACAAGGCAGCTGAAGCAGCTAAGGGCAAGCTCGGCGAGGACAAGGCTGAGCAGATCGACAAGGCTCGTGACGCAGCTGACGGCAAGCTTGGTACCGAGTAAATAGCTTCGCCCGCTTAAAGGGTGAATGGCTACTTTCTACTTTGGCCCCCAGCCCGCAAGGGCTGGGGGCCAAAGTTATATGAAGACCAGTGGCTCAAAGCCGGGAAAGGTCTATATTGGTGCTCCCACCTGTTTGTGGGTGACTCAACTTAAAAAGTGAACGTATCCCAAGCAAATTTGCATGAAATCGCTAGGATTATGTTTGTGAACAATCTTGAAGGCACCGTTTCCGATGCGGGCTCCACTAAGCAGCGCTTGCTGGAGCAGAGTGCCCGTATCCTGGCTAAGGGTGGGCGCGACGCTTTAAAGGTTTGTGCTGTGGCGGAGCAGATCGCTGTTCCAGTCGATGAAGCTAAGTCTTTCTTTGAAGATGACCACGACCTTTACATTCAGACCAGCCGGTTCTTGGATGAGCGTCTTCGAGTAGCGGCCTATGAGGCACTCGATAAATTGCCGGATGATGCGACCGCGATTCAGAAACTTCGCGAGTCTGCCAAGGTTTACTTCAACTTGGCTGTTGATAACCCCACTTACTTCGCCGCCTATAACAACTCCGAGACGGCAACGAGCTTTCCCAACTTTGAGGACGGCATCGAAGAGTCGAGAAGCTTTGATGCCTTCCCGCCCACTTTCCGCTGGATGCTTGAACACATGCGGGAAGCCGCCATTGCAGCACGCGGCGATTTTGATCACCGCTTGGTAGTGATCCAAGCACTTACTTTCTTGTCTGAGTTGCAGGGCATTACTCACTTGGCCACGTTCGGCATTATGCGTCATCTCTCGCCCACGGCGAAGAAGCAGACCTTCAATGCTTGCATTGAGACTTTATTCTCTGGGCTGGAAGTTAGCTTGCGTGACGGGGAGATTGCGCCCTTTGAACCGCTAGCACTCGTTGGTGAACCAGCGGAACCGTTTACTACAGCAGCAAAGGACATGCCAAAGTCTACGGCTGAGGAAAAGCGTGCAGCCATCTTCCGTGGTGCAGCCGAAGAAATTGTCTATAACGGTCTTCCTAGCTTGCATCTTGGCTCTGCTGCTGCGCGAGCAGGCGTAGATTTGGCAGATGCGGAGCATCTTTTCGATGGTAATTCTCACCTGCTGCGCTCTTTGGAAGAGTCTTTGGATGAAGCCAACACGCTATCGATCATGCGCCAGAACCAGGCCGTGCCAGAAGGATCCCACGGGCTGGATTATATTAAGGCAACCGGCTTCGGATATTTGGAGTATGCGCTGGAAGACCCCGTCGGCTTTGTCGCCCTCATTGAGGTGTCAAGCCGCTCGATTGTCCCCGTCTCTTTCGATGAGTCCGGCGATACTGAGCAACCATTCGATATGGGTAAGGCCTTCACCTTCATCATGAATCTGGTGCGCGATGCCATTTCTGAGTCGAATGGGCCACGATCGCCATGGATTCTCTTCACTCAGATTGCGGCGCTGTGGGCCTCCATCCACGGGCTCTCGCAGTTGAGTACCGTAGGAGCCTTGCGCTACCACTCGGCTGATTTCTACTTCAACCTAGCTTCCAAGGTGATGGACGTAGTCCTTCAGGGCATGGTCAACGTCCTCGAGCTAAAGAAGCCTGATTAAGCATTCACGCGCAGCAGGGGGATTTCAGCACCGGGGCCGCGTGTTCTAAAGCCATCCTTGTGCTTGCGCAATAGTTGCTGCCTCAAAGCGATTTCCAGCCCCAGTTTTAGCGATGAGCGAAGATACAATATTGCGCACCGTGCCATTGCTCAAGTGGATCTTTCGGGCGATCTGGTGAGTGCCGCTACCTTTCAAAACGAATAGTGCGACTTCCTGTTCGCGTGCGTTCAGCGGATTTTCCTGGATGAATACGGTCTCTTGGGCGAGTGCTGGGTCAATGACCTTAAGCCCAGAGTGCACCCGTCGAATATCCTCGGCTAGTTGTTCTGGCGGGGTATCTTTGACGACAAACCCGGAAACTCCGGTTTCCAGCGCGCGTTTTACGTAGCCACCGCGGCCGAAGGTAGTGACGATGAGGCTGCGGCAGCCCGTTCCTTGCAATTCTGCGGCCGCCTCTAACCCGCTCTTACCGGGCATTTCAATATCCAGCAGAGCAACATCGACGCCATGCTTGGCGACGAGCCCCGCAACCTCCGTCCCCGTTGCACACTCAGCGACAACGTTAATGTCTGGCTCTGTTTCCAAGAGAGCAACTAGCGCCCCTCGCACCAATGATTGATCCTCAGCAATGAGAACGCGAATAGTATCAGGCATCGCCTACACCTCCGTCGGCGCTGAGAGGAAGAAATTCATTGTCGCCATTCATAGTAACCAAGGCGAGTGTGCAGTTATTGCGATGCGTAAATAGCAGCTGCCCGCCAGCCTTTCTCACGCGTTTGCGCAGACCGCTAATCCCTCCTTGGGGGCGGAGCAGTCTCTCTTCTCCATCGAACCCGCAGCCGTCATCTGCTACCTGAAGTTGGTGGTCTGTTACTTGGACCCAGCAGTGGGTGGCGCCGGAGTGCCTGATCACGTTGGTGGTTAATTCGCGCAGGGCCCAGGAAAATTGGGCGTCATATGGGCCGGCGGTCTTGGTAGCCGAAGGCAAATAGGGCGCAATGCCCGCGGTTTTGAGCGCCCTCCGGGCAGCATAGATTTCCCCTTCAAAACTGGGCGTGCGCATCCTAGTCACTGTGGAGCGGACTTCCGCCAATCCTTTTCGAGAAAGCTCACTTACTTCCTGCATCTCTTGCTTTGCCCGCTGGGGATCCGTATCTACTAGCCGGCGCGCCAGCTCGGATTTTAGATTAATGACAGTAAGAGAGTGCCCCAAGAGATCGTGAACATCGGTAGCAATGTCCTCGCGCTGGCGTGCCAATTCCAGACGACGTTCTAACTCTGCGCGACTATCTTGACGCTGGGAAAAGGTACCGAGTAACACTAAAAGTATTGGCCAAGCGAAAAGGACGATCAGGGCCCACCCGATATTATTGGGCGTAAAGTACCAGGTGGCAGCAGCCACAACAGCCCCTGTAAGAAGGGTGAACGTTAAGCTGTGGCGCAACGGAAGGTTAAAACCGAGAAACGCCGCCAAGTAAGGCACAAAAATGACGGCAATGCTGCCGAAAAAGCTAGTCGACAATAACGCGATGGCGGCAAGTGCAAACCAATACAGCCCGATTCGCTGCGGTGCCCGCCATCCGCGGGGGTAGTAGCCTCCAGCGCCAAAGGCGAAGAAATAGACAAGACCAAACACGAGAGCGCACGAAAGGGCCCCGATTTGATTCTTGAGTGTCAACCCCGGCGCGGCAAAAGTGATGACCAGTCCGGGAATGAGAAAGACTAACCACACACTGGCAAAAAGAGCACTATTGAGACTAAAACCGCGGAATGGCTCTCGGAGAGATGACATCAGCGCCGCGCTTTGTCGCGGGAGCGTAGCAGGAGGCACGCGGTCAGGAAGATTGTCGTCCATACCGCGAAGTTTAGCCACGCCATCCACAACGGGTGCGTAATCGTGCCTTCATCCCCGTTGAGGAACTGGCTCCCTTCTGCCAGAGGCCACTGGGCTAGTACAACTGGACCGAAAAGGGGAGTGAAGCGGCCCCACTCCATTAGCGTTGTGGTGAGCGGTGTGAACACATTCGCCGCGAAAAGAAAAAGAACAACAGACGTCGAGGCGATTGCAACGGAGTTGTCGGTGGGCAATGCCATTGCCCACACCAAGCCATAAAAGCCCAGGGGAATGGACACTAGGAGGCAGGCGGTGAAGCTTAAGAACCACTGCTGCGGCCGCATTTCCGCTTGCGTTACAGCGCCGGTGACATAAACCGCCGTAATGGGTAGCAAAGCTTGAAAGCCGATGGATATGAGGTTGGCCCACAGTAGCTGGCGTGAACGCAAGGGAGTGAGCGCTAATTGGCGCGCCCACCCCGTCTTGGCATCGGTGACGGCGGAACCAGCGGCTGCAACAGAACCAGCGACGCCACCGTAGAGAGCCATGCTGATCATTTCTAAGGCAGCATAATTACCTCCTTTAAAAGGAGTGTCGCCAAAGTCCATCATGGCGCCGAAGAGGAGATAGAAAAAGACCGGCAAGATGGTGCTGAAAAATAGTGGGGTGAAATTTCTACGCAGACGCAGCAGGTTATGGCCGGCAAACCGTAGGGTTCGTGCAGTAGTGGTTGCAGGTTTTATCGTCATGGGAGATTCCTTGTGCAAAGGTTTACTGGAAGTGGCTGGCTAAGGTTGGGGCGCAGTCATCGTTAAAAATGCGTCCTCTAAGGAGCGATTCCGAATTGTGATGTCGCGCGCCGAGGTCTGGTTAAGGAGGTATCGTGCAAGCGCATCGGAGTCACTGGTTACTATGCGGGCGTAGTCGCCAGACTGGGAAATCTCGGCAGAAATCGGTAGCTCGTCTGTAGAGGGGACTGGCCCTGCGAACTTCGCCTCGACAATGCGCTGGGCCGACTGCTCGCGAAAATCCTGGGCGCTTGCATCCGCACGTAGTTTGCCTTCATGAAGGAGAATAATCCTTTGCGCAAAATTGTCCGCCTCCTCCAGATAGTGGGTGGCAAAGACAATAGTTCGTCCCATCTCTGCCTGGCGGCGCATGGTGGTCCAGAATTCGTGGCGAGCATTAGCATCCATTCCTGCAGTAGGCTCATCGAGCAAGAGGATGTGAGGATTTCCTAAAAGCGCGAGGGCAAAGCGGACACGCTGTTGTTCGCCACCAGAACATTTGCCCACCTTTCGGTGAAGGATCCGCTCCAGGTTTGCTTGTTTGGCTATTTCCCCGACTGGCAGGGGATGAGGAAAGGTGGAGGAAACCATCTGCAAGGTGTCAAGGACAGTGAGCTCGGGTAGTAGACCGCCGGTTTGCAGTACGGCACCGATCTCCGAGTCCTGAACGGCAGCCCGTGGCGTGCGGCTAAGGACTGAAATGCTGCCTGAGGTGGGGGTGGTAAGCCCTAAGATGAGGTCAAAAAGGGTAGTTTTGCCAGCACCATTAGTGCCTAGAAGCCCTACGATCTCGCCTTGAGAGATGCTAAATGAAACCTCGCTCAGCGCATGGATCGGCTCTGTGCCCCTCGAGGTGAAAATCTTACTCACTCCGGATACTTTTATAGCTGTCGTGCTCATACTTGAAAAGTATCCGTGGCGAGCCAAAATGGTGAATAATATCTGTCATGACATTTTCATGACAAGTGTCATGGTGCGATAGGCTGGGTGAGTGTTTTCTACTCTCGCAGCGGCCGCTGGACTATTTGTGGCCACCAATATCGATGACATTGTGGTGTTGTCCCTCTTCTTCGCCCGTGGTGCTGGACGCAAGGGCACGGCGCCCGCGATTCTGGTAGGTCAGTATTTGGGTTTTCTCGGCATACTGGCGACCTCTGCCATTGTCGGATTGGGATTTAATGCCGTTTTACCTGAGGAATTGATTCGCTACTTCGGGCTCATCCCATTGCTTCTGGGCCTCTGGGCAGCGTGGCAAGCATTCCGGGGCGAGGACGACGATGAGGACGTTTCGGGCAAAAGGCTGAGCGCACTTGCGGTAGCTGGGGTGACTTTTGCCAATGGTGGCGACAATATCGGCGTTTATGTACCAGTGTTTACCACCTCTACGCCGGCTGAGGTAGCGATCTATTGCGTGGTCTTCTTAATCCTCGTGGCGCCCCTAGTGTGGGCAGCGCGGTTTGTGGCCACGCGGCCGGGCATTGCAGAAGCACTAGAAAAGTGGGAAAGCGTACTGTTTCCAGCGGTCTTAATTCTTTTAGGAATTGCGATCTTGCTTGCGGTGTAAACGCAGAATAGAAAAAGCCGGCACCTTCACGGTGCCGGCTGAACTTTTTGTCGGGCTAACAGGATTTGAACCTGCGACCCCTACACCCCCAGTGTAGTGCGCTACCAAACTGCGCCATAGCCCGCCGTCGAACTGTGCGACTTGTCTAGATTACATCAGTAGGATTCTACTGTGAAATTTGGGGTGTAACCTGCGCTAAAACTCGCCGCTGGAGTAGACCCAAGCGCCGCCGACACGGCGAAACGAAGAACGCTCGCGTTGTGAGCCAACGGCCGCACCTTTATAAAAGGCCTCAAACTCGACTACGCCGGAATTGTCGAGCAATCCGCCTGCTTGGGTGTCCAGGATATCGAGGCGATAAAACCGGACGGGAGAATCAGCCAAGTCGAGTGTTGCAGGGCGAGTATCGGGATCCCACGTACGGAGCAGATAAGCTTCGTCGCCAGTAACAAACGCGCTAAAGCGCGAGCGCATGAGCGCCTCAGCGGTAGGCGCATTGGTGCCGGCATGGTACTTGCCGCAGCACTCTCCGTAGGTCAGGCCGGTGCCGCACGGGCAGCGGCGCGAGGAATCAAAGGCTGCCATTAGTGCGCGTCCACGTCCACGATGGTGACGTTGCCGAGCATGCGCTCCACATCGGTGTCCTTCGCGGCAGAGCGCAGCGTGGTTTCTTCTGACGCAGACAGGTTCCCTTTAAGCTCGATACGGCGCTCAAAGCTGGCGGGGCCGGTCTGGGTGATGCTCACGTGGACGTCGTCAAGCGCAAGCTTCTTGCCGGCATCCTTGATTGCTTGTGTTGCGGCCGTAGCCAGCGCGGACATAATAAGGCCCTCGGCGGTAAAGCCCTTACCCTTGCCGCCATTCTTCTTCGTGCGGTCGGCACTGAGGCTATGGTCATTGTGGCGGACGACCACGCCGAACTTGGTGCCGGTGGCCGGCTGCGCAACGGCGGCGTCGGTGCCCACTTCTTCTGGCCGGTAATCAGGAACGATAAACTGCTCGGCCCATGCACCGATGAGATCCGCTGCACGAGCGGCCGTACCTTGCTTGGTGAGCAGGTGGTCGGCCTTGTCGAGGGAGACCAAGGACTTGGGGTAGCGCGTGAGGAGGAAGATATTTTGCGCATTATCGATACCCACGGTTTGGTCGATGGGGGAATGCAACACCATCAAAGGCTTGCGTAGCTTAGGCAGATATTCCTCGGGATTGGTATCTGCCAAGTCCTCCAAGAACTTGCGGGAAATGATGAGCCCGCGGCCGCCGAGGACTACTTCTACTTCACCATTGGCGTCGACCTCGCCAATCTTATCCGCGTAGTGAAGCACGGAGTGGGCAGGATCAAATGGGGCGCCGAGGGTAGCTACCGCTTTGAGGGACTTCATGGTCGTAGCTGCCTTCAACGCGGCGGCGCCACCTAGCGAGTGGCCCATGAGCAATTGTGGGGCAGAGTAGTTCTCCGTCAGCCAGGCGGCAGCGGCATGAATATCTTCAACGTTCTGGCTAAAAGTAGTATCGCCAAATTCACCGGCGGACTGGCCAAGGCCGGGAAAATCGAAACGCAAAGTGGCGATGCCGAACTCGGTGAGCTGCTTCGCGGTGCGGGCAGCACCGGGAGTATGGCGGGAGCCGGCGAAGCAATGGGCAAAGATGGCATAGGCGATCGGAGGAGAATCCGGGAAGTCGATGGTTCCGGCCATCTCGGTACCCCGGCTCGAAGGCAGCTTAACATTGACGGATTGCATGAGAACTAGAATAACGGGCCTCTTACCCGCAAGCCATACCAGGTTGACTACAGTCGATAGGAGCAATCCAAATAAGGAGGATGAGGTATGGGCGCGTTTGATTGGTTCTGGAAGGCAATGGGCTCGCAAAGCGAACGTAACGATAAGAAATCCAAGGCCATCGTGGGTTCAGCCGATGAAGCGGCACGGGCATTGGGCCAGCAAGACGACGCAGCTGTAGCCCAAGCCGCACGCGATGCTGTGAAAGGCGGCGAGATTGCGGATAAGGCGCAGTTCCTCGCGGCCCTGGCCGTAGCGTGCGAGCGCACCTTGGGCATGAATCCCTTCAACGTGCAATCCCAGGCAGTCCTGCGCCTGCTCACCGGAGACGTCATCCAGATGGCAACCGGCGAAGGCAAGACTTTGGTTGGCGCCATGGCGGCTACAGGTTTCGCGTTGAGTGGCAAACGCGTCCACGTTGTTACCGTCAATAACTATCTCGCCGCCCGCGACGCTGAATGGATGCGCCCTGTCGTGGAGTTCTTTGGCTTAAGCGTCGCCTCGGTGACGGAGGGCATGTCACCGAACGAGCGCCGCGTTGCCTACGCGCAGGATATTATCTACGCACCGGTCAACGAGCTGGGCTTTGATTTGTTGCGCGATAATCAAATTACCGACCGCTCCCACACGGTGCAGGCTGCCGGCGACGTTGCCCTCGTGGATGAAGCCGATTCCGTCTTGGTGGATGAGGCGCTTGTGCCCCTAGTGCTGGCCGGTAATCGGCCGGGTGAGGCCCCCACCGGGCACATCACCAATGTGGTTTCCCGCCTGCGCGAGAAGCTGGACTACTCCATCTCTGAGGACGGCCGCACCGTTCAGCTGACCGAGACTGGTGCACGCCGCGTGGAGCAGGAATTGGGCATTGATTCGCTCTATTCGGAGGAGAATATCGGCACCATCTTGGTGAAGGTCAACCTCGCCCTGCATGCCAAGGCCCTGCTTATCCGGGACATCCACTACATCGTGGTCGATGGCAAGCTGCAGCTTATCGACGCCTCCCGGGGCCGCGTTGCCGACCTACAACGCTGGCCCGACGGGCTCCAAGCGGCAGTAGAAGCCAAGGAAGGCCTAGAGGTTTCCGAAGGCGGTCGCATCCTCGACACCATCACGCTGCAAGAGCTTATGCGGCGTTACCCACTCGTGTGCGGCATGACTGGTACCGCGGTGGAGGCGACCGATCAACTGCGGCAGTTCTATGGTCTTCATGTATCCGTGATCGACCGCAATAAGCCGCTGCAGCGCTTTGACGAGCAAGACCGCATTTTCGCGACAGTCGATGATAAATCCGCCGCCATCGTGGAGGAAATAGCCACCATTCACGCTACGGGTCAGCCCATCCTGGTGGGCACGCAGGATGTAGCCGAGTCGGAAGATCTGGCGGATGCGTTGCGCGAGCGCGGCATCGACGTCAATGTGCTCAACGCTAAAAACGATGAGCAGGAGGCAGAGATCGTGGCCGAGGCCGGCGATATTGGACGCGTTACCGTCTCTACCCAGATGGCCGGACGCGGCACCGATATTAAGTTGGGCGGTGCTAACGAAGCTGACCACGATGACGTAGCGGAGCTGGGAGGCTTGGCGGTTATCGGTACCTCCCGCCACCGCACCGCCCGCTTGGATAACCAATTGCGCGGCCGTGCAGGCCGGCAGGGCGATCCGGGCCTGTCTCTATTCTTCGTCTCCCTTGAAGACGATGTGGTCCAGCAAGGCGGCGACGGCGAGACTGTGCGTGCCCAACCAGCAGAAGACGGGCGCATTGAATCCAAGCGAGTGAGCGATTTCGTGGCCCACTGCCAGCGCGTGACCGAGGGCCAACTACTCGAAATTCATGCCCAGACCTGGAAGTATAACCAGCTCCTGGCGGATCAGCGCATTATTATTGATGAGCGCCGAGCCAAACTACTGGATACTGATCAAGCCTGGCAGGAACTATCCCAGCGCGCCGCAGAGCGCGCAGCAGAGCTCACGGAGGTTCCTGAGGAAGCCCGCATCAAGGCCGCGCGCGAAATCATGCTCTATCACTTGGACTTGGCCTGGGCCGACCACCTGGAGCTTATGGACGATGTGCGCGAGTCCATCCACCTGCGCGCCATCGCACGTGAGACGCCCATCGATGAGTACCACCGCATTGCGGTGAGGGAGTTTAAGGACTTGGCCCAGCGGGCCGTCGACAAGTCTGTGGAGACTTTCCGCACAGTGCTTATCGACGCCGCCGGGGCACACCTCGATGACGCCGGCCTCGCTCGTCCGAGTGCTACATGGACCTACATGGTCTCCGATAACCCCCTTGCCGGCAAGGGAAATTCCGTGCTGAGCGGCATCGGAAACATTTTTCGGTGAAATTATTCCCCGCGAAGGGGTCATGGACTCACATGAGTCGCTAGTATTGTTATAAGTAACTCGTAACTAATCCCCGGAGGTAACAATGAGCGAGAACACCGGAACCCCGGAACCACAGGTAGAGACCACATCTGTATTCCGCGCAGACCTGCTCAAGGAGATGGAAAACGGCGCGAATGGCAATGATGCTACCGCTGCCGGCACCGACAACCTGGCGGAAGGTCAGGCCCTCCTCGTGGTAAAGCGTGGCCCGAATGCGGGTGCCCGCTTCTTGCTGGATCAGGCGACTACAACCGCCGGCCGCCACCCCGAGGCAGACATCTTCCTCGATGACGTTACGGTGTCCCGCCGCCACGCGGAGTTTCGCAAGAATGATGACGGCAAGTTCGAGGTAGTTGATGTGGGATCCCTCAACGGAACCTACGTTAACCGCGAGCCCCGCAACTCCCAGGTGCTCGAGGTGGGAGACGAAATCCAGATTGGCAAGTTCCGCCTGGTTTTCATCGCGAACCAGAGCTAATTATTTTCGTAGACTAGCCGCACTTCCTTACTAGGAGGGGCGGTGTAGTCTGCTTATGGCACGATAAGAACTTTCAGTACCCCTAAGAGATAGACACAGTGAGCCCAGCAGATTCTTCGGCAGCAGCAGTACGCCGCACCAGCCCTAAAGCTAAGAAGCCAAGGACCATGTCCATTGGCGTGGTTTTGGAAACGCTGAATCAGCAATTCCCAGACGTCACGGTGTCCAAGATTCGCTTCCTCGAATCTGAGGGGCTCATCAGTCCACAGCGCACGGCCTCGGGCTACCGCCGCTTCACCCAGGAGGACGTGGACCGACTGCGGTATATTCTCACCACTCAGCGCGATAACTATACGCCGCTGAAGGTTATCCGCGAGCAGCTAGAAGCCATGGATTCCGGCCAGGTGACCGCCATCGTTTCCGCAGGAAATGCGGAAACCCTGCTCTCGCCGCAGCAGTTTAAGGCCCCTGTGGTCACCCGCCTGACCGATGTAGAGGTGGCTACCCAAGCTAGTGCCAGCGAAGATGATGTAGCCTCCTTGGTTAAATATGGCCTCATCCGCCCGGATGTCGCAGGCTTTTTCAATACCGACGACGTAGCCATTGTCTCGGCCGCGGTGGCGCTTAAGGCATTTGGTTTCGGCTCCCGTGAACTCAAGTCCCTGCGCAATAACGCCCGCCGACAGGCAGACCTGATCTCCCAGGCAGCGGCTCCAGTGGCGCACTCAAATTCCGATACCGCGCATCAGAAGGCGGAGGAAATCTCCCAGCAAATGACCGCGCTCGTGGTGTCCTTGCACGCAACGCTAGTGAAGTCGGATCTGCGCGACGAATACCACTCCTAATACACACGCGCTCCCGTCTTTGTGGGAGAGTGGTAGTTATGAGTGATGTATCCCTAGAGTTCCACGGTATCCACCAGGTCGGCCCCGAAGACGATGTGTGCGCTTTGCTGCGCTGGCCGGAAGAAAACCGCTTGATACCCGTGTGGATTTCTCCCATCGAGGGTATGCAACTGGCCGCAGTCTTGGACGGACACCAGCCAAACCGTCCCACCTCACACGATCTGATCTGCGAGGTACTAGAGGGCACTGGCGGGGTAGATGCGATTGAAATTGCCAATTACCACCAGGGAACCTTCATGGTAGATATCAAGGCTCCGAACGGAGAGGTTTATGACTCTCGGTTAAGTGACGCACTTGCTGTATCCGCATATTTCAACGTCCCTATTTCAGCCGAAGCAGATCTCCTTGCCCAGGTATCCGTATATGCCAGCGATGCGGATGTGAAAGAGTACTTCGACCTGGAAATTTCCACCCCCGCCGCAGGCGATAATCTATCGACCAGCGAAAACAATGATTCCTCGACCTCGGCGTCAGGAAATGCGCAGGCAGATGCAGATTTTGAAGCCATGATGAGGTCTTTGGGTATGGACGAAAAGGATTTCCTTTCGGGGGATGACGACGAAAAAAGTTAATGACACGCGTGTGACTAATGGTGACAATGGGGTTTGAGAAGTCTAAAGTTGTACTTGACAGTTGAGCAAGCAGCGCTTGACGGGCGTATGTGCTTGGCTTTTAATTGATCTTTAGAACTTCCAACAAACCCCATTGGAGTAATTACGTGAGCATTAACGAGGACTCCCAGTCCGAATCCACCTACGTGCAGGAATCACTTTTTGACGTCGGACCTGACGAAGAAGTGGGCTACCGCGTTCCCATCGCTTGCCAGGTAGCCGGCATCACCTACCGCCAGCTGGACTATTGGGCTCGCACCAACCTGGTCAACCCTTCCATCCGCACGGCGCGCGGCTCCGGCTCCCAGCGCCTGTACTCCTTCAAGGATGTGCTGGTACTCAAGATCGTGAAGCGCCTGCTGGATACCGGCATCTCCCTGCAGAATATCCGTTTGGCAGTTGAGTCCCTGCGTGATCGTGGTGTGAATGACTTGGCAAAGCTGACCCTCGTCTCCGATGGCACCACCGTTTATGAATGCCGTTCCAACGATGAGGTCATTGACTTGCTCGCTGGCGGTCAAGGCGTCTTCGGCATCGCAGTTCCGGGCATCTTGAAGGAACTGTCCGGCACTATTTCTTCCTTCCCTTCGGAGCGCATCGAGGATTTTGCCGAAGACAATGTAGTCGGCCTCGACGAGTTGGCTGCTCGTCGCAAGCGCAAGAGTTCTTAAATCCTCCACACAGAATCCACCCTCCTTCCCAGCTCACGGGGAAGAAGGGTGGATTTTTGATCTCTATCGCCACGATGACAACATGCAAGATCGTCCTGTTCCGTGCTGCGTGGCTCGCGGTATCGAGGTCGAGCTCTGCCTTAGAGCCCGTGCCGGCCTTGAGCTTAAATCGGGTGAAGTGCCCCGTGGGTGGGCTGTGTATGAGAGCTCTAGTCTTTTTGAGGGCAAAAATTAAAGCACCGCACGAGACTTCGTACGGTGCTGGGGAAAAATCGGTTCCTTGTTAAATGCCGGCGGCCTTGTTGATTGCTCCCGAAAGCTGGGTCTCATCGGCGGAGTCAACGGAAGTGAAGCTATCGGCTGCGGACTTCAGTGCGGCATCGACATTGCCTTCACCGACATGGACGACGCTGAGGGAAACGTCCTTGGAGGCGGCGTCTTCAAGAGCGGACGTGAATTGAGCATCATCCATGTCTTGCTCGGTGCCAGTAGTTACGACGAGCACGCGTGCCTTATCGCCGCCGCCTGCAGCTTGGTCGGCGGCATTGGCTACTGCCGCTACCACTGCGCTGCGCGTTTGCGGAACACCGCCAGTTCCAAAGCCACTGAGCGTGCCGGATACAGCGTTGCCATCGCCAAAGCCCAGGTTTTGTCGGAACCCAACCGTGGCGGTTTCAGAGATAGGAGAGGAGTAGTTCCACAAAGAAACTGCTCCGCCGTCAGCGGCTAGGTCAGAAGCAGTGGTGCCCAAGGCTTTGGATACAGGGCCGTACATCGGCGCCATGGCCGTAGAGGTATCCAAGAGCAGGAGCGTATTTGCCGCCATCGTCACATCGGGCTTGGGAGCTGCTGCGGAACTCGTCGCTGGAGCGGAGCTCTTCGAGGAAGAAGAGCTCGTGGGCGCATCGGACGTGGAAGCACTGGAAGCAGCTGCCGTGCTGGTTTCCGGTGCAGCCTCGGTGCTGGTTTCCACTGCGGCGGGTGCGGCGGAGTCTTCGCCGTCGTCGTTGCCCGCGCCGCGTAAAAGGAAGGTAACCAGGGCGATTATGGCCAGCAGCGCGATAATAGCCACCGCAATAACCCATCCCGCTACTGCGAAGCTATTTTTCCCGTTTGAATGCCGTGCCATGTGGTGTTTTCCTCCCAAGCAAACTGCCGTTGTTAGTGGCTCATTCTAGCGGGGCAAGTGCCTGATCTATCACAGCGACAAGCCGTTCTCGCAGTGGTTCAGCTTTGTGCGCCAGCGTTCTTTGCCTCGAGACGTATTCGGCCTTGCCCTCAGGTGTTTCGATGGGCACGACGCCAAGTCCCCAATCACGGCAGTCATAAGGGGACGCCTCCATGTCAAGGATGCGCGCTTCAATCGCCAGATCCAGGCACTCAAGGAAAAGTTCGCCTGGAACCAGTGGTCCCAGCTTCCAGGCCCACTTATATAAATCCATTGTGACGTGTACGCAGCCTGCCTGGTCATTGTCGGGCTGATCCTCACGATGCAGGACAGTGAGGTTAAGAGGGCGAGCGGGAGGAGTAAAGAACCGGAAGGCATCATAATGAGAACACTTAATTGAGTGCTCATCGACAACCCGATTGGTCCCGTCCGCACCAAGCCGCAAGGGCAGCGAATGTCGCGGGGAATCCGTGTGGTAGACCATTGCCCATTCATGCAGACCGAAGCAGTCAAAGTGGGCCGGATTGGTAGCGGAACGCCGAAGCAGATTAGAAATATACCGAACCGAGTCACCACGACGCTCTAGAAAGCTGCCGATGTCGACGGTGATGCCGTCTGAGGTGGCGTGGTAATCCCGCCATTCAGCGTGCGGAGGAGTGCCCGTTAGCGCAGTTCCTACACCTGGGTGCCAGCGCTTTAGGTGAGAAGGGCGTACGGGGTAGTACTCAAAGAGAAAATCGAAAACAGGGTGGTAGCTGCCAGGATGTCGGAAGCGCTCCAAGCGGTCGGTGGCTTGCTTTTCGTGTTCATGCTGTTGAGCACTCCATTCCTCAGGGCTCAAGATGCGCATGAGCGTTTACCTCCTTGACTTAGCGGCGTCGGCGGCGGGCGACTTTGCCACCCGAGCGGCGGCGTTGAGAGTTGGACTTCTTGACAGATTTCGCCGGTTTCTGGGGCGAGCCCTGCCCGGGTGGGGGAAGGGCAGGGCCATTGGGTTTGCGAGCGCCCGTAATCTCCTTAAGTATCGGTGCACCCGCAGGATTTTCACGGTGAGAAATATCGTGCTCCGTAGCCGTGACCCCGGCTTTCTTTATTAGAGCGTCTACTTCTTTGCGTTGTTCATCCATGACCAAAGTGATCACGGTACCCGCAGCACCGCCTCGCGCCGTGCGGCCGGCGCGATGGAGATAGGCTTTGTGCTCCGCGGGCGGATCGACGTGAACGACGAGTGAAACGTCCGCAATATCGATGCCGCGGGCGGCAATATCGGTGGCGACCAAGACTGGAATGCTGCCATCGGCGAATCCTTCGATTGCGCGGGTACGCGCGCCTTGGCCTTTATCGCCATGCAATGGATAAGCGTTGATGCCGGAGCGACGCAATTTCTTGACCTGCCTGTCCACGCCGTGCTTGGTGCGCATGAACATGATGGTTTTGCCTTGGCGGGCAGCGATGCGCAGCACCACCTCGTTGCGGGCGGGCCGCTCGCCGACGAAAAAGAGGTGATGGGACATGGAATCCACTGCAGCTTGCACCGGGGCAGTGGAATGGACCACCGGGTCATGGAGGAATTGCTCCACCAGCTTGTTGACGTCGCCGTCAAGCGTTGCCGAAAACAGCAAGCGCTGGCCTTGCGCCGGAGTTAGGCGCAGAAGCTTGCGTACCTGGGGCAAAAAGCCCATATCGGCCATTTGGTCGGCTTCATCCAGCGCAGTGATCTGGACCGCATCCAAATGCAGCTTGCCCTGGTCAATTAGATCCTGGGCACGGCCAGGGGTAGCGACAAGGACATCAACGGGACGGGCGAGGGAGCGGATATGGTGATTGATATTTACCCCGCCAACGACAGCGAGCACTCTTAAGCCCAGCGTCGCCGCTGGTTCATCAAGGCGCTGGTGAATCTGAGTAGCCAATTCGCGCGTTGGGGCGAGGATAAGCGCACGGGGATGAGCAGGCTTGGATGCACCTGTTCCGGCAAGGCGGGCAAGCATGGGCAGGCCAAAGGTATAGGTCTTGCCCGACCCGGTAGGGCCGCGGCCGAGTACGTCTTTGCCTGCAAGGGCGTCGGGAATCGCGGCTTTTTGAATAGGAAACGGTTCGGTAATGCCTTCGTTGTGCAGAACGTGTACCAGGCGCTGGGGAAGGCCGAGATCGGCAAAGGTAGTCATCGCTTTCCCATCCTATCGGCAGCGAGTCGAATCGCCGCATTCGAATCAACACGCCTGTTAGAAAAGTGAAAGGGCCCCGAAGGGCCCCGGATCACGTCACTGCGAATCTAGTCGGTCTGGGTCAGGCTGCGGTCGCCGGACCACTCAATGTGGAAGGTGCCCGGCTTGTCGGTGCGCTTGAAGGTGTGGGCGCCGAAGAAATCGCGCTGGCCCTGAATGAGAGCGGCCGGCAGGCGCTCGGCACGCAGGCTGTCGTAGTAGGAGAGGGATGACGCAAAGACCGGTGCCGGCAGTCCCAGCTGGGTAGCGGCGACGACCACGCGGCGCCAAGGGTCGATGAGGTCTTCCAGCTCGCCCTTGAAGTAGGGATCGAGGATGAGGGCGGGCAAGTCCGCATTATTGTCATAGGCTGCGCGGATGCGATCCAAGAACTTGGCGCGGATGATGCAGCCGCCGCGCCAGATGGTTGCTAGATCGCGCGGGTCAACGTCCCAACCGAATTCTTCGGACCCAGCCTTAATCTCGTCAAAGCCCTGGGAGTAGGCAATGAGCTTGGCAGCGTAGAGCGCGCGGCGCACATCCTCGATGAACTCCGCCTTGTCCACGTCCAGCTCCTTGATGGTGCCGGCTGGCAGCTGGCCTTCTTGGGCGGCAGCGCGCTGCGCGGTGGAGGAGGACAGCGCGCGGGCGAAGACGGATTCGGCAATACCGGTAATGGGAACGCCGAGTTCCAATCCATTGATGGCAGTCCAGCGGCCGGTGCCCTTCTGGCCGGCGGCGTCCACGATGATGTCGACCAGCGGGGCGCCAGTCTCCGGATCCTTTTGGGCCAGAACCTCGGCGGTGATTTCAATGAGGTAGGAATCAAGGTCGCCGGAGTTCCATTCGCGGAATACCTCTGCGATTTCGGCCGGTTCCATGCCCGCGCCATAGCGCAGCAGCTGATAAGCCTCGCCGATGACCTGCATATCGGCATACTCGATGCCATTGTGGACCATCTTGACAAAGTGGCCGGCGCCGTCTGGACCAATGTGGGTGACACACGGAGTGCCGTCCACGTTGGCGGCAATGGACTCAAGAATCGGGCCGAGGGTCTCCCACGATTCCTTGGGGCCGCCGGGCATGATGGCCGGACCGTTGAGCGCGCCCTCCTCGCCGCCGGAGATTCCGGCGCCGACGAAGTGCTTGCCGCGGGCGGCTACGTCCTTCTCGCGGCGAATGGTGTCAGTGAACAAAGCATTGCCGCCGTCGATGATGATATCGCCCTCATCCATGGCCTCGGCCAGCTGATCGATGACGGCATCGGTGGCCTTGCCAGCCTTGACCATGATGATTGCCTTGCGCGGGCGCTCCAAGGAAGCCACAAAGTCCTCGATGGTTTCCGAGGGCACGAAGTTGCCTTCCTCACCGTGGGCCTTAATGAGCGCATGAGTCTTTTCAGGGCTGCGGTTATACACCGCTACGGTATTGCCGTTGCGGGCAAAGTTACGGGCCAAATTAGAGCCCATGACCGCCAATCCCACGACGCCAATCTGAGCAAGTTCATTCTTATCAGTCATGCTGCCTATCCTACGTCACTAGGATGCGAGACTGGCGTCAATGGCTAGGCTGGTGGACTATGTCGGATACGCAGAAACTCAATGACTTGCTCCACCTCGCGCACACGCGAGTGCTCAATGCTGAAGAACTGGAGTCTCTCAATGCCTTAAACGGCGGCCTTGCGGAATTGCTAGGACTGCAGTTCACCCACGTGGGCCCGCGCGAGGCCCGTGCGAAACTGCAGGTGCTGCCGGAGCATCACCAACCCTGGGGAGTAGCCAACGGCGGGTTGTATTGCTCCATCGCAGAAACCGTGGCCTCCATTGCCAGCGTGGCGGCTGCCGACGCCCCAGCGGTCGGCGTCAATAACTCCAGCGACTTCATTCGCTCCACAGGTGAGGGCGAGTTAGAAGCCGTGGCTACGCCCGTGCAGCTAGGCGGCCGCACCCACGTGTGGAGCGTCGATATGTGGCAAGGCCGCGACCTTATCGCCCGCACCACCTTGCGTACTATGATTCTGCGCTAGTTGACCCGAGCAGCGGTAAACGACATGCCGTGGGCGGAAAGCCGCTGTAGATAGGGCTTTCCAAGTCCGGTGACCGGGGTGAGTACGCCGCCTGCACGGCCGGCATTAGAGCGCGAATCGAGCAAGCAAAGCGCAGCCTGGCTCAGCATCATTGCCGTGACCTCGTAGCCCGGGTCGCCTTGTGCCGACACAGCTGCTCGCCAGTGTTCGCCATCTTCGGTAGTCCCGTGGTGGCTGACTTGGAAATGCGCGCCCTTAGGGCCGGGCTTGGGCAGGACCTTTTCCACCAGTGGGCGCAGGCGCGACTGAGTGCCATCAAAAAGTAGCTTGGTGGCGAGCGCCAGCCCATAGGCGCGTGCGCGACCGGAAAGTCCGGTGCCAGCCCACCATGCTTCTTTGTAAAACAGGCGTGCTCCCCACGCGCGCCCCAGCAGAGCGTTAGAGCGGCGCACCACGCGGGTATTGAACATGGACATGAAAAAGGGGCCTACCCAGCCCACGCCGTCGAGCTCTTTAATTTCGAAGTCTTTTTGGAGGCCGTCTAAGCGTGGCCCGGCCTTGGGATCCGGGTCCAGCGAGTAAGGATTGTGCAGGTTACGGGCTACCTCTTTGTCCGCGTGCGCGGCATGCGAGACCTGCAGGGAAGACTCGATGGTGCCCGGTGAGATTCCGCCTTTGAGCTTGTCGACGACCATCTGCACCCGTGCAAACGGCTTTCCTGCCGCCTGATAGAGATTAAGCATGCCCATATCCGAGGGCACGGAATCAAAGCCGCAGGAGTGAACGATGCGCGCACCCGTGGATTGGGCGGTGGCGTGGTGGGAGTCGATGCTCCGGCGAATGAAAGGAACCTCACCGCAGAGGTCAACATAGTCCACGCCATGGCGCGCGCAGGCGGCAACGACGTAATCTCCATACAGGCTGTAGGGGCCGACCACGGTGATTAGCACCTTGGTACCTACCACCATGCGCTCCACAGCGGCGGCATCATCGGCGGCGGCGATGGCGATGTCCCAGTGCGGATTGAGTTCATCGCGCAGCGCGGCTAACACCGGTCGGTTCCGGCCGGCCAGAGTCACAGAGGGCGCGTTAATCGAGGCAAGGTAGCGCGCCACCAATTGGCCGACCAGCCCGGTAGCGCCGTAAACAGCGATATCGCTCATAGTGCACGAGCGTACCGGAGGGATTAGAGCCAGTGGTTCTTTCGGAACCAAGCCCACAGGCCCACAACGACCAAGATCATAATGATAATCGCCATGGGGTATCCCAGCGCCCAGTGCAGCTCCGGTATGATGTCGAAGTTCATACCGTAGATACCCGCCACAAGGGTAGGCGCGGCCCACATGCCAACGACCGCGGAAATGGTGCGCATATCCGAGTTCTGTTGCATCGTTACCTTGGCCACGGAGGCGTCGATAAGCGAGGTAAGGCGCTCATCGAAGCTGGATACTTGGTCCTTCACCACGAGCTCATGGTCGTTGACATCGCGCAGGTAGGAGCGCAATTGCTTGGAAATTAAATCCTTGTGGTCAGAGACCATGGATTTCAGTGCCACCGAAAGTGGGTCAATGGCATGCTTCATCTCCAGCACCTCACGCTTGAACATGTAGATGCGGTCTACATCAAATTTGAGGTTCGGGGTGAAGATCTCCTCTTCAAGCTCATCGACCTCGATGCTGATAAGGCGCGAAATCTCCGAGTAGCGGTCCACCATCATATCCAGGATCTTCCAGGCCATGGCCACCGGGCCAAGCTCTACCAAGTCCTGCTCATCTTCCACCGTATAAGCCAGGTTGGGTAGCTTTGCGCCGTGGCGCACGGTGATGATGAAGTTGGAGCCCATGATCATCTGGATCTCGCCGGTGGAAATGATCTGGCGCTTATCCGTGACCTCATCATGATCGCGGTAGTTCACGGAACGTGCGACCACGAAGAGCTGATCATCGTAGCGCTCGAGCTTAGGGCGTTGATGGGCCATAACGGCGTCTTCCACGATAAGTTCGTGGATGCCAAACTGGGAGGCCACCTTAGTCATCTGGGATTCATAGGGCTCATGCAGGCCCACCCAAATAAATCCGCGGCCGTACTCCTCAATGGCTTCCAGCGCGGAGCTGGTGGAATACTCTCCCGGAAGCGCCTCGCCATCCACAAAGACGCGGCAATGTTCAATGGCTCGCTCCGGTGGTACCGGCAGGGAAGTGGGCTTACTAGGAGGCTCGGGTTTCTTGCGGCCCCTAAAGGGTGAAGGTACGGATGGCATCTTTTCAGCCTCCTTTGCGCGGTAGTGCGGGTATTTTCCCAATGGGCAGGCGGCGATTTTACGCAGCGGGTAAATCTTACACCGAAGCCGGGTAATATAATCGAATCTATGCCTACGTGGAAAGAAGTAACCGAAGCTAATCCCGAGCACTCCCATAACTTTGCTCGCAAATGGAAGGTGCTTGCCGCACAGGGTAAAGACATCAATGGCGAGGCCCGGCTTATCGACGCCATGGTGGAGCGCGACTCCACCATCCTCGATGCCGGCTGTGGCACCGGCCGCGTGGGCGGTGAGCTGCTTCGCCGTGGCCACAGCGTTGTGGGCGTCGACGTAGACCCCATTCTCATCGAGCACGCAGAGCACGATTTCCCAGAGGGGCAATGGTTCGTGGGAGATCTGTGCGAGGAAGAGGTGCCAGAAGGCCCCTTTGATATCGCCGTGTCCGCAGGCAATGTCATGGGCTTTCTAGCAAAGGAAGGTCGCGAGCCCGCGCTGCGCAATATCTATGATTCCCTTAAGCCCGGTGGTCGCCTCGTCACTGGCTTTGGCGAGGGCCGTGGGTGGGAATTTGCTGATTTCCTCGACATGGCGCAGAAGGTGGGCTACCGAGTCGACTTCACTTTCTCCTCGTGGGACATGAAGCTCTTCTCGGAGCATTCCACCTTCCTCGTCGCCGTTCTTTCGCGACCCGGCTCAGACTTGCTGGCCTAAAAGCGCCTATCGGCTTGGTCGAAGAAATCGACCTCATGGTGGCTGGCGGTGATATAGGCGCGCTCGGCACGCAGGCGGGTAGGCTCATCCGCCCCGGCGAGGGCTTGTTCGACGATGTCGAGGCTAGCGCGAACCCCGTCGAGGAAGTCCTCGCCGCCGTACATGGAGAGCCATGAGTGATAGGGGTGTTCGGGGGAATCAAACTCTGCGAGGTGGAGGCCTACCTCTGCATATAACCAGTAGCAGGGCAGTACCGCCGCAGCGCCCACCACGTAGTCATCCGTATGCGTCGAGCGGATAAGGAAATCCGTATAGGCGCTAGTTACCCGGGAGGCTGCGGTCGTGATATCGCTTTCGAGCCAGCCGCGGTGCAGCTCGGCCTCCACCGCCAAGCAATCATGCGCTCCCTCAGCCCAGTGCAGCTGCTGTGCCGCTTCTGGGGCTTGGCTGGCGAGGCGAGCCAACGCCTTGGAATAAGCGTTCAGGTACTGGGCATCTTGGTCGAGGTAGAAGCCAAAGGCATCCTTTTCCAACGCTCCCGTGCCCAAGGCCCGAATAAAGGGCAGCGCCTTGATCGCCTCCCAGTGTTCCCCGGCGAGGTTCCACAGGCGTTGCGTGTGTGGGCCGGCCGCGGGAACGCGGGGTTGGTCGACGGTATCCGGTTCCTCGAGAGTACCGGACAGGTAAGGCTGGGGCAGGGTAGAAGCGGCCTGCATGAGGCGCTGCGAGCGATGCAGGTGGTCCACGGGTCCGTGTCCCTTGCCCACGTGAAGCGCATCCGCATTAGCAATCGCCTCATGCAGCCACTGGGTGGACCACGCCAGAGCTGCGGCAGCGCTATCGCCGGCTCCCAGGCGGGTGGCTAGGGCAGAGGAAAGGGAACACCCAGTTCCATGCGTATTCTTCGTGTCCACCCGGCTGGAAGCAACGCGGTGCACTGACCCATCCGCATTGACCACCGCATTATCCGCGATGTCGGCATCGAGGTGCCCGCCCTTGACGACGACCGCGGTACCAGCACCCTTCGCCCATTCCTTCGCCGTGGCAATGGCCTCTTCTAGGTCGCTCGCCTCGTCCGTCTGGGTAAGTACTGCCAATTCCTTCAAGTTGGGGGTGATGAGGTCTACCTGGGAGCAGAGATCGCGCACAGCCTGTTCTGCTTCCTCCTCCAGCAGGCGATCTCCGCTCGTAGCTACCATGACCGGATCAAGTACCACGGGAACATCGTCCGGCAGGCGGCGCAAGAAGTCTGCGACCTTGGCGGTAATGGCGGCGTCGGCAAGCATGCCAATCTTTACCGCATCAATCTCCACATCGTCGATGACGGAGTCTAGCTGCTCCTGCAGAAAGTCCACCGGTGGTACGTGGACGCTGCGGACACCCTGGGTGTTTTGAGCCACCAACGCAGTCACCACGCTCATGCCGTAGCCGCCTGCGGCAGAGATGGATTTCAGGTCGGCTTGAATGCCTGCTCCGCCAGTGGGATCGGTGCCGGCAATGGACAGTACTCGGGGATAGATGCCTTTAGCCATGGAAAGCCTCCTTAAGGTGGGCGGCGGCTGCTGCGGGGTCCTCGGCCGCCATGATGTCGCTGACTACGCAAATTCCGGCAAAGTCGCTGCCCGCCAGCTCGTGCGCATTATGGGCCTTGATCCCGCCGATGGCGACGGACTCGATGCCACGCTCACGTGCGGCGTGAGCGAGTGCTGCGGCTGCAGCCGTACCCATGCCGGCTGGGGCGTTCTTCTTCGTTGCAGTCGAATGCACGGGCCCGATGCCAATGACATCTGGGCGCGCATCGTCCGCTATAGCAGCAAGCTCCTCGTGGCTGCCGATGGATAAGCCAATAAGCTGGCCCTCACCCAGCTTCTCCCGGGCCTCGCGAAAAGCCATATCATCCTGCCCAATGTGCAGGTGGCAACCGAGTTTTGCGGCCACTTCTACGCGGTCATTGATGAACAACGGGACATCGCCCAGTACACCCAGCAGCTCGCGTGCAGTGCGCTCAATCTGCTCATCGCTAGCTTCCTTGTCCCGGAGTTGGACAACGGTTACACCGCCGCGTACAGCCTCCTGCACGATGGAAACCACGTTGTCACGCCCGCCAGCTAGATCTGGATCGGTGACCAGGTAGAGAGTCCAGTCAATAGACACTTAAACCTCCTCTACGTCAGTGAGCTTGACCAAGCCCTCAATATCCGCCGTTGGGACATCGTAGAGCGCATCCAGCCAAGCGACGGCAAAGGAGCCGGGGGCGTGGTGCTTTTCGGCGGCCAAGCTACCTGCCGCGCCAACGTGCGCGTGGGCGGCGATGATCGCTTCGAAAGGATCCTCCCACGCGGCCAGATATGCGGCGCAGATAGCGCCAAGCGAACAGCCAGTACCAATGACGTTTTGGAGCATCGGGTGCCCCGATTCGAGGTAGACGGCACGCGTTGTATCGCCGACATGGACGATAAGGTCCCGCGGGCCGGAAATGGCCACGACGGCGCCGGTATCCCGGGAAAGTGCTACGGCCGAATCTAGGGCGGCTTCCACGCCATCGGTGGATTCGACGCCACGGCCGCCCTGCCCAGTACCTGCGAGGGCGATGATTTCTGACGCGTTGCCACGAATTGCGCCCGGGCCGAGTGGCAGCACCTCGCGCATGAATTCGGTCCGGTGGCTCAGGCCGCCGGCACCCACCGGATCGAGTACCCAGGGGGTGTGGGCGGAGTTCGCCCCAGCGATAGCCTCGCGCATGCCGCCGTATTGCTCTGAGCTGGGCGTGCCGCAATTGATGAGTACGCCGCTGGCTACCTGGGCGAATTCGCGCGATTCCTCCGGCGTATCGACCATCGCCGGGCTAGCCCCGATGGCCAGCAGGGCATTGGCGGTGACGTTGCTAACGACCCTATTGGTCAAACATTGAATAAGCGGCGTGGACTCGCGCACAGCGTCGTGTGCGCGCAGAAAAGCATAATCCACAACTATCCCTTCGCTAGTTCTAACTGAGTGCAGGTTCGATGGGTATTTCTCAGCCGCACCGCGTGCGGCACCCCATGTTGCGTGTCTCAGCCTAACAAAGGTCACGGAAACTATGTGCGAAAATCGACATCCGGGCTACCCAGTAGCGAAATCGCCGGTGCTAGCAGCAGATAGCCCGGGAAAATAAAAATCGCCGCCCAAGACCTGCTTTTGCAGCAGATGGGGCGACGATGTGCGAGCGAGGAGGTATTACTCCTCGTTCTTGTTAATGATATTGCGTGCGATGCGCTGCTGGGTGGTAATTTCCAGATTGCCGCGATCGCGGGAGAGGATATTGGTTGCCCAGTTAACCAGAACGGCCAAGCGGCTGCGCAGACCAATAACGTAGGTCAGGTGCAGGCCGAGCCATGCTACCCAACCTGCAAAGCCACCGAACTCGGTCTTGCCCAGCTTAACGACGGCGTTGAAGCGCTTGACGATGGCCATGGAGCCCTTGTCGAAGTAGGCGAAGGCTTCCTTCTCGTTTGCGGTAGATTCCTCGTCCACCTTGGCCTGGATGAGCTTAGCGACGTGCGCGCCACCCTGGATAGCAACCTGTGCCAGACCCGGCAGGCGGTTGAGGGAGATCATGTCACCGATCATGTACACGTTGTTGTGCTCGCCTACGGTCAGGTCCTCGTTGACGGAGACGCGACCTGCGCGGTCTGCCTCGACGCCGGCCTGCTCTGCAACCATCTTGCCCAGTGGGGAAGCGGCCACACCAGCGGACCAGATCTTGGTAGCACCCGTCAGGGTGGTTTCCTCCTCGGTCTTCATGTCCTTGTAGGTGACGGTGTCCGCGGTTACATCGGTCACCATCGCGTTCAGGTGAACCTGTACGCCTTCCTTTTCCAAGGTGCGCTGAGCCTTGCGGCCTAGGCGCTTGCCAAATGGCGGCAGTACCTGTGGGGCGCCATCGAGCAGGTAAATCTTGGCCGAGGTGGTGCCGTAGTTGGAATAGACATCGTTGAGGGTACGGTTTGCCAATTCGGCAATCTGGCCGGTGAGCTCAACGCCGGTCGGGCCAGCGCCAACGATGATGAAGGTGAGCAGGCGCTCGCGCTCCGCAGGGTCGTCGGTAAGCTCAGCCTTCTCAAATGCCGAGATGATGCGAGAGCGCAGCTCCAGGGCATCGTCCAAGGTCTTCATGCCTGGGGCGAACTCAGCGAAATGGTCGTTGCCAAAGTAGGACTGACCGGAACCCGCGGCGACAACCAGGGAGTCATAAGCATAGGTGCGAGAGAACTCGTCCTGCTCGGCGGTCACCGTCCGATCCGCCAGGTTGATATCAGTAACCTCAGCGTTGACGAAGTGGACGTTGTCCTGATCGCGCAGCAGCTGGCGGGTGGAAGGAGCAACCTCACCGGCGGAAATCATGCCGGTTGCTACCTGGTACAGCATCGGCTGGAACAGGTGGTGGTTCTTCTTATCGATGAGGGTGATTTCCACATCGGCGTTCTTCAGCTTCTGAACGGTGTTGAGACCACCGAAGCCGGCGCCAACCACGACGACGTGGTGGCGGCCACCGTTGGGGCGATAAGGGGTATCAGTCATGGATTTAATGCGACCTTCCTTAAGAAAGCTAATGTTTAGTACCCGTACAGTCTAAACACTTCAAACAGAACGCGCATACTTAATGACTGATAAACTTCCGCCGCTGCGTTGCGGATTCCGTGGGAAGAACCGGCGCGGCTGTCCGGAGCGCCTCAACCGGGGTGCGCACAAAGCTGACTAAGGTTGTTCCGGATAGTGACTTCCTCCGCCCACCAAGGAGCGCACCTGGCATTATGACTTTTACCCGCCCTGAGCATTTGAGCTCTATCGATGCTGAATCCTGGCCCAATGTGGCTACGGTTCCCGCACCTCGTTGGCCTGGAATGAAAGCCCGCCGGGCAGAGGCTGAATTTGCCAAGGCCTGCGATGATGCCGGACTAGAACTAGACCTAGAAGCCGAAGGCGGACCAGATCTCAAGGTGGGGCATGATGCCTTGTTTGAGCGCATTGCCGCTAGCGGTTGGCTGGGATTTGCGGAAAGTTATATGGCAGGAGAGTGGACCGTTACTTCTTCCTCGCAGCTGGTAAAGGTCCTCGGCCGCCTATTGGGGGTGGGTTACCTCCCCAAAGCCAAGATGCTGGGTGCCGGTAAGTCGGAGCCAGGGGAGCTGCCGCTGGAATTGGTTCGACTCTATGCCGGCGATGGTTTAAGCCATGTCGGTGGAATTTTCTCCAGTGGTGTACCGACCACCATAAGGGAAACGGTGGAAAGCTATAGCCCTAAGGCTGGCCGCAAGGAGCCGAAGAGCCACTTCGTCGATGTCACGACGCTGAGTGAGCCCACGAGTGTGGACAGGGATGATCTGGGAGATGCGCAGCGCCGCGCGGCGGATTGGCTGCTTGACGTCACCCGTACCGGCGCCGGAACCCACCTGTTGGTGTACCCGGCTGCCGGAATGCAACCTGCGATGCGGGCGACTAAGCGACGCGCTACGGTGGATGTTTTGACCAGTGATGTGGACCAAATGAGCCACATGCGCGAGGCCCTCGTACTAGAGGGGGCAGACGATTCCATCCATGTCGAGCGCATTCCCGGCGTCGTCCCGAACCCCAAGCAGTGGCATGGGCACTATGACGCCATCGTCACCGTAGAAAAGGTAGAACAACTCAGCGCTAGTGAGCGCAAAGAGTACATTCGCGCAGTCGACCGGTTCTTGACGCCTAATGGGCGGGCAGGAATCCAGTCCATCGTGGCGACCGAGTCAATGACGGAGGCCGGTAAGGCATCGCTTCAGGCCTTACGAGCCTATGTGTGGCCGGGGTTGGACTATCCGCGCACCACGGAGATGCACCAGCTAGTAGATAAGAACTCTAACCTGCGCATCGTGTCCGAAACACACGTGGGCACCCATTACTTGGAGTCCCTGCGTCAGCAGCGTTCCTTTTTTGACGGTCACCTGCGGGAAGCAGCGGCCGCTGGGTTCGACCCAGTCTTCCGCCGCTTGTGGACCTTCCAATTTGCCCTCCGCGAGGCCCTTATGACGCTCGGGATGATTGACTCGGTGCAATTTGGGTTGGCCCACCGCAACCGCGGGGGCCGGCGTTAGGCAGGTGGCCCTTAGGCCGGCGGCAGCTCGTCGAAGTTCTTCATCAGATCCGCGCTGGGCACAAAGAAATTGGTGCCTGTAAGCGCGGTGGAGAAGTCCAAGATGCGGTCGTAGTTTCCCTCCGGCTTGCCAATGAACATATTGCGTAGGCGCTCCATGACGTTTTCTGGGTCCTTGGCATAGCCGATGAAGTAGGTGCCCATCTCACCCGCGGCGAAAGAGCCGAAGACCATGTTTTCGCGGTAAATATCTTCCTCAAGGTCATTCAGGGCCACGTGAGAATTAGTGGGCTTGGTATCGTCATCCAACTCGATATCGTCGACCTTGGTGCGGCCGATGACCTTTTCTTGCTCCTCGGTGCTCAGCTCGTTCCACTTGGCCAGGTCGTGGATATATTTTTGAACGGTGACGTAGGAGCCACGGGGGTAGTCGGCGTCGTCGCCAAGCAGCACGGTATCCAAAGCCTCCTCGGCGAGGGGATTGGCGGTGCCATCCACAAAGCCTAGTAAATCGCGCTGGTCCAAGTACTTAAAGCCGTGGGTCTCATCGATAACCCTGGCGGCATCGCCCAGCTGATCCAGTACCTGGCGGGCCATCTCATGGCACAGGTCATAGGTATTCGCACGGAAGTGGAGAAGAATATCGCCCGGCGTGGCCGGGGCCTTATGCGCGGCATCGATTGCCTCAAATTCCTTCAGGCGTTCCGGCATAGGCGCGCTGGTCAAACGTGGCCACATGGAGGCACCAATGCCGACTACGGTATAAAGCTCGCCTTCGTTGTAGCGGAAGTTAACGGACTTAAACAGTCCGGCAAACCCCGTGAGCATATCGCGAGTGGCTTGCTCGCCGCCGTCCTTGATTTCAAGGACGAGGAAGAGAGCTGCGCGGGAAGGCTTATCTACTACGTGCTGAATCGTCATGATGTCGATTCTACGCACCCTGTGGAGATGAGGTCCGTTCGCCGGCTTGGAATCGCCCCTGATAGAGACCTGCTTGGCCGTTATATGCGCTAGTGTGCATTTTGGTTGAAAACTAACCGATAGCCGGGTGAGAAGATGTGGACATGGATACGAAGAAGTAGAAGAAAAGGAACCGCGCGGCTCTTCGTATTGTTTGCGCGGAATGACGATTCATATGATGAGTCTTTTGCAGGAGTTGCGCTGACGCGCGCTCAAGAAAAAGCGATGGGACAATGTGTAGACCGCTCAGGGGTAACCTGTTGGACTGAAGAGGCACACCTGCGTGGGTGGAAAGGTCCACTGGATGTAGAACACCATCCGGAAGTGGTTTATATCGTATTTAGCGGTGGACACGCGCAGGGATCGGATCCGTCGAACGCTGAATTCGATCCAGAGCTTAAGGCCGCATGTGCTACGAGAGGCCTAGCCGAGAAAGAAGTCATCCGCCGTATGAGAAATGACGAGAGCCCAATTGTCGTGAAGGAATGGCACATCTGGGAAGCTTCATTCGGGCGCGTGTTGTCAGGAGCGAACGACAGAAGCGAGGTGCAGGTATCGATGTATGGAGTCAGGAGCTAAAAGGGGGAATGCCACCCCTGGTTAAAATGACATAATGTACATTATCGGACAAATACTGATATCGGGAGGGTCATCGTTCGTCGCCACCATAAGCGCCCGAGTGCTTACACATCTTCCCGGCCCATCTATTGGTTTCCGGTTCAGCTCCCTTAACCCTCCACGCGATGTTACGACGCTTTGCTTGGCGACGCCCCGCGGTCTCTGTCGCGCCCTCCGCCGACCGCCAGACTCAGGCGCAGGTATGGATTCCGGCTGTAGCTCATTGGGGCTCGGTTTTACTACAGCGGGCCCCATCTATCTTTCGGGACTTCTTCATTCAGGGGGTCAACCGTTGGTGGCGGTGTTTCGTTCGGTGACCGAAAAACCTGATATTGGGCGAAAATACGCCCTACTGGCGGTGCCAACTACACCACTATATAACGTCACACTGACGTTATTCGGGGAACTCTACCCACGCCGTGAAGGCCTCAACTAGGAATTACGGTAAGCGCTCCACAGCTGCCACATAGTCAACAGCGCCAAAAGAACCGAGATGGCCACAATGACCCACATCTGTTGAACGGCTACGAAAATGGTAAAGCCGATGACGACGACGAGGCGCAGCCACATAAACGGGATAATCTGACGGGAATTCACTGGCTTGACCATCGCTAGTTTTTCTCAAAGGAAATGCGGAGATTTACCTCGCCCTTTTCCTCGACTTTCGCGGCGAGCATCTCCGGGGTCTCCACGCCATAATCAAGGCGATCAACTGGCACGGTGCCGCCGATGACGATCTGATCGCCATCGCGAAGAACGTCGAAGTCTTGGGAAATCTCGTGCGTTTCATCCTTGATAGTCAGATCTCCGGTGAGCTTGACTGTGCCAATGGTGCCGTCATCCGGGACGTCGGCAAGCGAGGCTGGCTCGGTGAGCTCAAAGGATGCCTCTGGGAAAAGCTGGGTCTCAAAGAGCTTGGACTTCATGTTCTGATCGCGGACCTTCTTGTCCGTGGTCAGCTCGTCCATATCAACAGTGACCGCGGCGGTTTTCAGGGTGGAATCAGAAATATCCGCCTGGCCGGTGACCTCCGTGGTTGAACCCGATGTGGTGGTCTTTTCCGCAGGTAGAACCTCATTAAAGGTAAAACCAACCGAGGTATGGTTATTGGCGCGTCCCTTGGCTACCTCCCAGGTGCCATCGAGCTCCGTTGATGCGGCCTTTGCGCCGTCGGCGGAAACTGGTTCGGTCTTTACTCCGGCGCCCTTGAGGAGCGAATACACCATCGGGCCAATGGCCACGGCGGTGAGCAACACAATCAGCACCACAAAGATGGTGATGACGAGCTTGCGGTTATAAAAAAGCTTTTTCATCTGCTATCGAAGTCCTTCTAGGCGTCGCGCCAGGGCAACAAGCTCTTCGCACAAACCGGCAAGCTCCTGCGCACTAGCGCCTTCCTCCGCGGCGGTATTGATATCTTCTGCGGAACAACGTAGTTCAAAAAGTCCGTCGCGCAAACTCTCTGCCTTTTCTGGAGTAAGGATCACGGCATTGGCGGGAATCCCCGTGCCACTGACGTTATTTCGCTGCTCATAAGCGCGCTGCTTGCAGGAGGCGCTGCAAAACTTCCGTGGCCGTCCCCTACCGCCTTGGTCAATGTCCTTCCCACACCATTGGCAGGAACCGACGTTGCGTTCACGACTAGCTGTACGGATCACCCGATACACTTTAGTCCATTTTGGGCGGGCTGGGAACAAAGACGCGTGGGTGTTCGTTATAATTAGTAGCTCTTAGGCGAAGTTTTGCTTCGCACTCAATCAGGGATCTCTTTGAAAAGGATGATGTTGCATGGCAGATCGCGTACTCCGTGGCAGCCGTATGGGCGCAGTCAGCTACGAAACCGACCGCGACCACGACCTCGCACCGCGCCAGATGGTGAAGTACCGCACCGAAGACGGCGAGATTTATGAGGTGCCTTTCGCGGATGATGCTGAAATCCCTGAAGAATGGATGTGCAAGAACGGCAAGCTGGGCCACCTAGTAGAAGGTGAAGGCGTTGAGTCTAAGCCCGCTAAGCCACCACGCACCCACTGGGATATGCTGCGTGAGCGCCGCTCCATCGAGGAGCTCGATGAGCTGCTTGAAGAGCGCATTAACCACCTGCGCTCCCGCCGCCGTTCCGCAGCTCGCCTCTTGAAGGAACAGCAGGAGCAGCAGCAAAATAACTCTTAAAGTTCTGCGGCAGCAAAAAGGCCCGTACCTCCCTAGTCTGACTAAGGGACGGTACGGGCCTTATGCGTTGCGGTGGCGCCTACTTCTTCAGCTGCGCAATCTGGTGCTTTGCCAGATGGCCAATCTCGCTGGCGAAGTCAGAAACCCAGCCGGCGCCCTTACGGGCCTGAACGCCTAGGTCATGAATGGAGCCGTCCTTGACTTCACGGTTGACCAACTTGGACACCGCGCCGCCAAAGTCCTGCAGCTGCTCAGCGCGATGAGCAACGCCCCACTTGGTGACCTCGAGCAAAGAATCCTTCACGAAGGAACCATCCAGCTTGGACTCGCCATATTCGCGCTCGGTGAAGGTAATGGGAACTTCGCGAACGTCAAAGCCAGCCTTGACGGCACGGAAGGCCAAATCGACCTGGAAGATGTAGCCGGCCTTGGACAGCTCATCAAAGTCGATGGACTCGAGCAGCTCGCGGCGGAACGCACGGTAGCCGGCGGTCATATCGGACAGCCCAGCGCCCAGCGCTACGGAGATGTAAATATTGCCCAAGCGGGAGAGGTACTCACGAGAAGCCGGCCAGTTGACGGTCTCGCCACCCGGAATGTAGCGGGAGCCGATAACTAGGTCCGCGCCCTTGTCCACCTCTTCCAACAACAGGTGAAGCTGTTCCGGCGCATGGGAGCCGTCTGCATCCATCTCACACAGCACCTGGTAGTCGCGCTCCAATCCCCACTCAAAGCCGGCGATATAAGCGCCTAGCAGACCGCCCTTGCCCTCGCGGTGAAGAACGTGGATGTGGTCATCCTGTGCTGCGAACTCATCGGCCTTGTCACCAGTTCCATCGGGAGAGTTATCGTCCACGATGAGGATATGGACCTCTGGGACGGCCTCACGGACGCGTCCAGTAATGAGAGGAAGATTTTCGATCTCGTTATAGGTCGGGATGATGACCAAGGTCGAGGATTCAAGCGTGCTCACAGTGTTTATGCTCCTACGTATGTATCTGTGCCGGAGCGGCGCGGGGTGCGTCGCAGGCGGTTTGTGCGCAAAGCTACCAGTGCGCAGACTGTTCCAATAATAACCATGAGCCATTGCAGGGGCGAACCAAACCTCACGGAAAAGGTCTCTCCGCTACGCAAGGGCAACTGCTCTACTAACGCGTCCGGCGTGAAAATCTCCGTGGACTGGCTAACGTGGCCATCTGGGTGAACAATGGCGGATACTCCAGAGGTCGCCGCCACCACCACGGCTCGGTCCGTCTCCATGGCGCGCAATCGGCTCATGGCCAATTGTTGGTAGGTCATATCGGAATAGCCAAAGGTGGCGTTATTGGTGGGAGTAGTCAGTAGTTGTGCACCATTTTTCACCGACTCCCTAAAGGCGTTATCGAAGGAGACCTCGTAGCACGTTGCCACGCCTACCGGCACTCCCGCCATGGAGACAACGCCTGGGCCGTCGCCGGGTTTGAAGTCACCGGCTAGATTCACATAGTCAGAAAATTTGGCAAAGAAGTCCCGCATGGGCATGGTTTCACCGAAGGGCTGCAGGTACTTCTTATAGTGGTGGTCTCCTACCGTATGCCCGGGAGCAAAGACCTGCATTGTGTTGCGGGCTCCCACCTCATCCCGCGTAGCGGTGCCAACCAAAACAGGTGCGTCTATCGCATCGACGGCGCCACTGATCGCCGAGGCTGCCTTGCCGTCACGGAATGGGTTGATATCAGAGGAGTTTTCGGGCCAGATGACTAGGTCAATGTCCTTGTCGCGTGCGGCCAGCTTCTTTGTCTCAGCCACGTGGTTGTTAAGGACCGCTTGGCGTTGCCCGGCAAAGTCTAGGCCCATGCGTGGTACGTTTCCTTGGATAGCGGCAACCTTTGCTTCCCCGACAGTGGAATCGTCTCGGTTGATTCCCAGACCTGCCACCGTTGCGCTTGCAAGGGGAAGAATCGCTGCTAGCAGTGCGGCGCTCTTTGCCTTCCATCCGCGTTGAATCAGCAGCGCAGCGAGACCACAGCCGCACAGAACAGTGGCTGCGGTAATGAGCGAGGTTCCACCCCACGGCGCCAGGTTGGCTAGCGGTCCGTCGATTTGTCCCCAAGCCAATTTCACCCAAGAGAATCCGCCGAAAGGTACCGAAGAACGCAGCACCTCCACTGCGAGGTAGAAGAACGGGAAGGCAATAAAACCGTATTTCCACCGCGCTACTGCTGCGCCGCCAAGGCCCAGCACAATGGCATATACCGAAAGCCATACGGCCAAAGCGATGTACGGCCCGCTGCCCACCAATTCGCCGATCCATGGCAGCGTCAGCAGATACAGCACGAGCGAATGTGTTACTGCGAGAAGCGCGCCCACCCGGGCAGAAACGTGCCTAGTTCCCCACGGCAGCAAGCTCGCGTACAGCAAGCCCACGCCCACAATGGCAGCCCACCACCAGCCACGGGGCTCGATGGCGGCATACGTAAGCAGACCAGAAAGACCCGCCACAACGAGGCGGGCTAGAGTCACCATCACTAGCTCTTTCCGCCCTTGGACTCGCCACCGGAGGGCCCGAAGTCATCTGGATCTAGGTTCTCACTCCAGCGACGGATCTCTTCCTCATCCAACACCTCATGCGGGCCCGCATCCTGCATGCTGGGGTGCCCACTTTGTGTTGCTTGGCCACGACCAAAGGAGCCAAAGTCGCCATAAGAGTCGTGCTGCTGTGCCATTGGGGTGGCCTCGTAGATCTTAACGCCCATGTTTTCGATCTTGCGGTACAAGGAGGCCGCTAGCACCGTGCGCAAGACGGCGCGGGTCGGCGAGAAGATAAAGAGGGCTCCGAGGATCGTCGTCAAGAAGCCCGGCAAAGAAAGCAACATGCCGCCTACCAAGGTAAGGCCCACATTGCTGGCGGTCTTGCCCACATTGCCGGCGTGAACGACGTATGTACCGTCCCCTGTGCGTTCGACCTGCTTTCCCATCAAGCGGCGCACTTCAAGGCCAGCGATGGACATTCCGAAGAACATGGTGACAAAGAGTGCGATAAGCGCCCAGCCAACGCCGATCCATTTTGAGACGGCCCAAAAAGTCAGGGTCTCTGCGACCATGTAGAGAGCAAAATACATAAACGGCATGGCCTCAGTCTAACGAGGCAGACTGATAAAGTGCTGGCAACACTCATGCGCGAGGCTGCAGCCGCGGCAGGTTAAACTAGTGCGCATGTTTACTCCTGCGCTTTTTGAAGACCCCCAGTACGGCACGTGCATCCGCATCCACGTTGCCGGCGGCAGCACCCATGCCCAGGATTGGGTCACTTTGGCGCAGTGCGCCAGTGCTGTTGCGGATGGGTATGTCTACATCGACCGGTTCTCCGCAATCGAGTTGCGCGGTATTAAGGATGCGGAGGCGCTCAATCAGCAGCTCCAGGAGTTGCGATTGCGCGCCACGGCGATGCCGGTGCTGGCTTCGCCTTTGTCGGCGGAGGCCAAGCACACGGCCCAGGACATCGCGGCTGAGCTGGAAGCGGCGGAAGGCGGTCCCGGGATTGCCGTCATTGCCCACGACGACGTACCGACCGGCGCAGCAGCAGTCAGCCTTAGCATCGACGGGGACGGTGCCCTGCGCCTTGAGCGTTCCCCGCTTGGCGACGCCCCCTCGGCCCCACTGACTCCACAGGCTGCTGCCCACCACTATGAGGAGGCCCTCCAAGGCACCGAATCCCTAGAGCATGATGCCTCCGCCCTGGCAGAACCAGGCCCTATTGGCTGGTTAGATGATCATTTGCCTGCGGGCGTTGTAGATCTGGGGGCGGGCGTGCACCGCGGCGCCATCCCTGCTGAGTTTGCGCAGCTCATCGGCCAGTTAGAGGTTGACATCACCGTCACCCCGTGGGGCGGATTAGTCTTTCACAATATTGCCGAGGGCGACGCCGAAGTGGTACTGCGCGTACTCGCCCCGCGCGGTTTTATCTTCGATATCAACTCTCCCCTGCTGCGCGCAGAGTAGAAAGAGCGCAAGGTTTAGCGCGGCATGTGCCGCCAGATTGGGCGCGGTACAAGCCGCATGACCCACGCGAGGCACTGGAGGGCGCGAGGAATCCACACGGTGCGCGAACGCGGCTTACCGCGCCGTGCATCTCGGGCAATGCAGCCGACAACTGCCTCAGCCACATCTGCCGGACGCACGGAAAGCGGCGCCGGCTTCATTCCTTCGGTCATGCTGCCGATGACAAAGCCAGGGCGTGCGGTAATAAGGCCTACCTGGCTGCCGTGCAGCTTGTCCGCCAGCCCCTGACAGAAGGCATCAAGACCGGCCTTGGTAGACCCGTACACGTAGTTTGCCCGGCGGGCCCGCCAGCCTGCTATCGAGGAAAAGGCGACGATATGGCCGCGGTGCATACGCTGGGAAACGAGTGTAAGCAGTGAAATCTGCGCGGCATAATCGATTGTGGCGATGTCGACCGCGTGGGAAGCATCGCGTTCCGCCCGCTGCTGATCGCCCAAGATGCCAAAGGCGACGACAGCAAGCTCAAGGGGGCCTGCCAGCTCTATGGCACGCTCAACCACACCGGTGTGGGACGGAAAATCTGCGGCGTCGAAATCAAGCAGATGGACGCTGCGCGCACCCGCCGCCCGGAGCCGGCCTTCCACGCCTTCCATACCGTGGGTGCCACGAGCGGCGAGCACAATGTCTTGGCCTGGGGCTACTCTCCTAGCGATTTCTCCGCCGATATCGCTACGGCCACCCAGAATTAGTACGCCAGCCATTAACGGACGTCACGCGGAGCTTGGTTGAGGGACTCGTAGCCATCGTTGGTCAGCACCACGATGTCTTCCAAGCGCATGCCCCACTTGCCTTCCAAGTAAATACCCGGCTCAATGGAAAAGGCCATGCCCTCTTCCAAGGCGAGATCGTTGCCTTCCATGATGAAAGGCTCCTCGTGCGTGGACAGGCCGATGCCATGTCCGGTGCGGTGGACAAAGTAGTCGCCCCAACCGGCTGCCGAGATCGCCTGGCGGGTGATGGCATCGATGTCTGCGGCGGTGCTGCCGGGGTGGGCTGCGGCGCGGGCGGCAGCTTGGGCGTCGGCAAGCACGGCATAGGCATCCTGGAAATCCTGCGGGGCCGTGGAAATATCCCCGCCCACTACGTAGGTGCGGGTGCAATCGGAGTGGTAGCCGGAAGGCAGAGTGCCTCCGATATCGACGACCACCGGCTCACCTTCAGCCAACACGCGATCCGAAAAGCTATGGTGCGGGTTGGCGCCATTCGGGCCCGATCCGACGATGACGAAATCGATAACGGAGTGCTCCCGCAAGATGAGCTTTTCCAGTTCGTGGGCCACCTCGGCTTCGGTGCGGCCGGCCTGCAAAAGCTGTGGAACTTGCGCGTGGACTGCGTCGATGGCATGGCCAGCCTTGCGCAGCTCAGCAATCTCAGCCTCATCCTTGCGGGTAAAGAGTTCGGCCAGCGCGTAAGTGGCCAGTTCATAGCTGGCGTGTGGAAGCAGCGCTTGGAAACGCAGCACGTGGTCTGCAGTCAGCGACTGTCCCAGCGCTACCTTGCCTAGTCCGTCGCCTGCGCCACGCAGTGCAAACTCATAAGGATTTTCTCCGTCATTCCAGCCACGCAACTCTACATCCAGCTCACCTACTGGAGCAGCCTTGATATCGGTGATATCGGTATTGGGCGCGGCGATCCATGCATTGCCCTGCTGCGGCACAACCAAGACCGTCAAACGTTCGTGGGAAGAGACCCAGGAGCCGGTGAGGTAGGCAAAGTCTGGCCCCGTGCCAATGAGGAGCAGATCGATGCCCTTGTCTGCAGCCGCCTTTTGGGCGGCGTGCAGACGCTGGGCGTAGACATCAGCGGAAAAAGTCTGAGTATCAGTCATGCCCCAGAGTCTACTCGTCCGCGCCGCGGATATTAGGCGCCAATGGCTACGACACCGCGCTGAATCGCGTCGATGGCTCGGCGGGCGTTGCGTTGAATCTCGCCGTCGTACCCCGTTTTAGCCACTTGTTGCAGCAGGTCGATGACTTGGCGGCACCAACGGACAAAATCACCCGGGGTGAGTTCGGCCCCGGCTTCATTGGCCGCAGCCATGCAGTAGCCCAAGGGCGCCCCGGCCGCCCATTGGTGTACAGCCAAAGCGAATCCGGCCTCTGGTTCACGGGTGGGCGGCAGCCGGTGGCGCTGCTCATCAGCGGTGAGTTCGGTGTACACGCGCCACGTGGCATTCATAGCGTCAGCCATGCGCTCGGTGGCAGCTTCCGGTTGCCCACTGGTGGCCTTGCGGTTTTCGAAACAGCACAGGGAGGCAACGCCGGCAAGCTCTGCGGGATCGAGTTCATCCCAAATTCCGCGCTTGAGGCATTGGGCAACGAGCAAATCGGATTCGCTGTGAATTTTGGCAAGGCGTTCGCCTTCTTCGGTGATGACCGGCGTGCGGTCCGCGCCAGCCCCGGTGAACTCGACGTAGTCCATCTCAGCGAGGAGATCCACGATGCGTTCGAAGGTGCGGCCCAATGTATCCGTAGCCTTATTGACCTTGGATTGCAGCTTGTCCCGATCGCGCTCGCGCCGTGCAAGCTTTTGTGCCAGGCCCGCCAGCTGTTCGCGGTCAGTAGCCGGCCAATCGTGAGCTGGATGAGCACGCAGTGCGTCGCGCAACTGACCTACCCGCTTATTTGGCCGAGCGCGGGTGTGCGACTTCATGCGCTTGGGCCGGTCGAAGTGTTCGCGGTGCAAGACATCTTGCACATATCGGGTATTGCGGCGCGGATTCTTGCGCACCGGCTTGGGGATCTTGATGCTACCGACTTGGATCGGTGGGTTATTGATTCCGGTTGCATCGATACGTCCCGACCACCCGGACTCAGTGGTAATCCACGGGCGGGGATCCGCGGTTTGGTTAGCGGGAGTAACAACCGCGGCGAGAATTGGACGCTTCTTGCCGGGCATGGCAATAACATCGCCCAGCTGCAGGCGCCCCAGTACCGCGATAACCTCTTGGTTTCGTTGATTGGCACTATCGATTTTTGATTGCTTTTCCTCCGCTGTGAGCTCGCGGCGCAGGCGGACATAGTCCATGAGAACCTCGGCGGGATCTTCCCCGTCTTTAGCAGGTGGTGCAAGCGACGCCACGGCATCATCGAGCTGGTTGCGCAGCTCGCGCACGCGATGTTCCGCGCGTTCAATCTCGCGAGTTTCCTCCACGACGGAGCCATCGGCCTGGAACTGTGCGAAGGACTTTTCCAAAAGGCGGAGAGATTCCTCGAAACCAAGCATTCCCAGCAAATTGATCGCCATATTGTAACCCGGTGCAAAAGTGGAAATGAGAGGATACGTACGGGTAGAAGCAAGGCCAGCTACTTGACGCGGATCCATGGCGGGTGCCCATTGCACAACTGCATTGCCCAATGTATCGATGCCACGGCGTCCTGCCCGGCCAGTCAGCTGCGTGTACTGGCCTGGGGTGAGATCGACGTGCGCCTCACCATTGAACTTAATGAGCTTTTCTAGCACCACGGTGCGCGCCGGCATATTGATGCCGAGAGCAAGGGTTTCGGTTGCGAACACGGCGCGGACGAGCCCGCGTACGAATAGGTCTTCCACGATATGCCGGAAGGCGGGCAGCATACCTGCATGGTGCGCGGCAAAGCCACGGGACAGGGCTTCGCGCCAGCGTTTGAAGTCTAGAACCTGCAGATCTTCTTCAGGGATACCTTCCACACCCGCATCGACAATGTCTTTAATCTGCTGTGCTTCCTCTTGGGAGGTAAGCACCATCCGGCTGCGCAGGCACTGATAGAGAGCGCCATCGCAGCCTGCACGGGAGAAGATGAAGGTGATCGCCGGAAGCATGTCCTGCGATTGCAATACCTTCAATACCTCTGGGCGGCCCAAGGGGCGATAGCGATCCTGCTGCCGAGCGGCGCCGGAGCGTCCCTTTCCCTTACCGTGGAATTCGCTGCGTCCGCCGCCCTTGTGACGCGCACGCGCACGAAATCCCTTGCCGGATTTATAGTCTGCGCGACCATCATCGGTATCGCCGGCTTCAAGGCGCTGGATCCTACGCTCTAGCTCGGAGTTGACCTGGCCGCCAGATTCTGGCTCGAAGAGCGGATAAATCTTGCGCCCCAGCATCATCCACTGGTCGAGGGGAACTGGGCGGTGTTCGGAGACTATGACGGTGGTATCGCCGCGCACGGTAGAAAGCCAATCGCCGAATTCTTCCGAATTGGACACTGTGGCAGATAGGCCGATGATGGAGACATGATCCGCGAGGTTGAGGATGACCTCTTCCCACACTGCGCCGCGGGAGGCATCAGCCAAAAAGTGGATTTCATCCATGACCACGTGGGTCAAGCGATCGAGGGCCGGCGATTCTGCGTAAATCATATTGCGCAGCACCTCTGTGGTCATGACGACGATCTCTGCATCAGAGTTGATCGATACATCACCGGTGAGCAGGCCTACGGCTTCTTCGCCATGCTCTTCCACCAAGTCGTGGTACTTCTGGTTGCTCAAGGCTTTAATTGGCGTCGTATAAAAGCACTTGGTTCCCCGGCTCAGCGCTAAAGAGACAGCAAATTCACCCACGATGGTTTTGCCGGCGCCAGTCGGCGCGCAGACCAGTACGCCGTGACCGTTTTCCACGGCCTGGCAGCCCTTTACCTGGAACTCATCCAACGGGTATGGCAGGGCTGCGGTAAAAGAATCCAGATGAGTTTCAGTCATGACTCCCCAGGCTACCCGTGCCTAAAGGACATCGTCGAAAAAGCCGCCGCTTGTCGACGGAGCGTTCTTGCCACCGGTGGTCCACGTCTGCTGCGGCTGCTGCTGTGCCTGTTGTACTGGATGTGAAACGGGCTGAGAAGGTCCCGGTGAAGGGTGTACTCTGCTCGGCGCCTCGACAGGGGTTGGCCCGCCAATGGCTCCTGGTCCAGCGCCAAGCGGCGAAGCAGTCTCATCATCGAGATCCATCCACTCGGGGCGTTCGCGCTGCATGCGCTTGTCGTGGATGCGGCAGAACTGGAATGCAAGCTCCAAGAGAAATATCAACGAGCCGGCAAGAACCAACATCGAAAAAGGCTCTTGGCCTGGGGTGATAATGGCAGCGAAAATCATCACGACAACAATAATGATCCGGCGCTTGTCTTTGACGTGCACGTATTCGAGCACGCCCAGGAGATTGAGTGACACGATAAGCAGAGGAATTTCAAAGCTAATGCCGAAGATAAGCAGTAGGGCCAAGAGGAAATAGAAATAGCGCTCGCCGGTCAATGCCGCAGTTTGGTACTCGACACCGATGCCCATGAGGAATTCCAAGCCCACGGACAAAATAAAGTAGGCAAGAACCGCACCGGCAACGAATAGGCTCACGGCGGCGGTAAGAAAGCTCAACGTGTAGCGGCGCTCGTTCTTATGGAGACCAGGCACAACGAAGGCCCAGATCTCATACAGCCATACCGGCGATGACAACACTGTGCCGGCCAGAGCGCCCACTTTCAGACGCAAAAGGAGCATTTCAAACGGACTGGTGGCCAACAGGCGGCATTCTCCATCCGCGCTAAAAGAAGCACGCTTATCTGCGGGCAGTGCGCAGTAGGGCTCTCGTAGAATTTCACCTAACGGAGACAGCCCGAATGGTGCTCGCTGGTACCAAATGAACCCAATGATGGCGCCAACGACGACTGCTAAAACGGCGATGATGACGCGGCGGCGCAGTTCTTGTAGGTGCTCCACCAAGGTCATCTCCCCGGTAGGGTTCTTCTGCTTGCGCGAAAAGCGCAGCTTTCCCTTCACGCTCTTGCTTGCCTTCTGGGCAGGTACAGGCTGTGACTGTGACGACATCAGTGTGGCTCTTTCAACGCAAAGAAGCGAACACTTCCCTACTGCGCGGATTGCGGGTGCATATCCGCCGCTGCAGGGGTGTTCGCGCGACGACAGGTTAGGGGCGTTTACTGCTGAGTATTGGTGTTGCTCTGCGGGCCCGGCTGCATGTCTGGTCGGTTCCAGAATTCCTCATCGGACTGCTGCTTCTGGTTTAGCTGCGCCTGAGACTGAGAACGCTGGGCATCCTCGGAATGCATCTCATTGACCTCAGACTTGAAGATGCGCGCGGAACGGCCAATAGAGCGTGCCAATTCCGGCAACTTCTTTGCACCGAATAGCAAGACGATGACAAGAACAATTGCGCCAATTTCCATAGGCCCTATGCTCATGGAGAAACCTCTTTTCAACTAGTGCACCAGCATGCCGGGAAGCATCACCGCCAACTTATCTGCCGGCGGGCAGGCGCAGTAAACGGGCAAGTAACTGGCTACTGAGTATAGCCGCTCAACGCGGTGTTTCCTCGTTCCGCAATGAGGTTTACCACGGATTGAGGAGCCACTACCCGCAACCTATCAGCTTGACCAAGGGCAAAGCGAATAAGCCAATCCACTGATCCCATTGGCATCGTTGCAGCTACTTCCCCATTTCCTAAGTCTTCACCCAGGCGCATATCGTAATACTCAGCCAGCCACGTGAATTCTTGGTTAATTGCTAGTTGCACGGTGTCCCCATCGCCCAAATTAAAGGGTGATGCGGCATCAAAGTCGAGATCTTTCAGATGCGGTTGGGATTTTTCCTCCACGATGCGAGCCTTACTAATGCGGTCGATGCGGAAGGTGCGATGCGCTTGCTTTGTTTCCTCCCAAGCGGCCACGTAGGGCTCAGAATCGACGATGAAAATGCGGGCTGGGTCCACCACCCTCTCGGATTCAGCATTTGAGGAAGCGCTCCAGTAACGCAGCCGTACCCGCTTTCTTTCGTTGACCGCTTGGGTCAAAAGTGCCTGGATATCCGTCTCTTCTGGGGCGGGAGTAGACAGCGACTCATAGATGGCGACTGTCTTTTCATCCATGATGCCGCGCAGCTTAGCGGCTGCGGATTCGACAGCGTGGGCGTCGATTAGCCCGGGCATCGCCTGCAAGGACTCCAAGGTAAGGAGCAAAGCACCGGCTTCCGTCGGGGTAAGTCGCAGCGCTTGGCTCAAGCCCTGATCGTTGTGAATGGTTACCCCATCGCGATAACTGAAGGTGAGATCAATGAGATCCTCGGTATTGCGCCCAGTACCGGAACAAAAGAGCCGATCGAGGGCTTCTTTCAATTCGCCAGGATCCATACCCAAATCTTTGGCCGCTTCCATGGGCGTCTTGTCTGGGTGATTTTTGAAGTATGGAATCAGATTCAAAGAGCGCACGAGCGCCTGAAGCTTTAGTGATCCATCAGCCATGTCTAGCCTTCCTCCTGCGATTGCGACACCCTGCGTAAAAGGGAGATGACCTCTTGGCGTACCCCGACTGGTTCGAGCACCTGTACCTCTGGGGCGTAGCCGGCCGCAGTCCGCACAAGCCAGTCCTTATCTACCTTCTGCAGCAATACCGTGCCATCGGGTTGTACCTCGCCGGCATCTAAAAGCTCTCGCGCCTGCCCCTCTGGGATGACCAGGCGGGCATCGATCTTTTCCCCGCGTTGCAGTGCACGCTCTACCAATACCTGCAAATCTTCAGTTGGATTGGGGTGCTCCGCGGGATCGTGCGAGCGTTTGATGTCAGAGACGCGGAGGGCGCGAAAGACGCGCGGTTCGTTGCGGTCCACATCGAATCCAACGAGGTAGATACGACTGTCCCGGTTGACCACTCCCCACGGGTCCATGACACGGCGTACCGGCTCAGTAGCCGGATTAGCACGGTAGGAAAACGTAATGCGGAGCTGATTGCGCACCGCAGCGAGCACCGCGGTGATGATTTCTGGGGCAAGTCGCGTGATGTCATTGACCGCCGTGTATACCGGTGCGCCTGCGAGGTTGCGGGAGGCGCCGCTAGCAGCAATCTTTGTCCAACCCGACAGGGAAAAATCGCTTAAGCCGCCGGTGGTACCCACGCCTCCTGCAATACCTAGAACCATGGCCTCCTCAGGGGAAAACTCCACCGGAGGAAGCTGGTAGCTGCTCGGGTCCAGGCGATAGCGCGCACCGCTTTCGCTACCGGAATGAACAATGGGCACCCCGGCGCGCTGGAGGGTTGCGATATCTCGTGCCAGTGATTTGGCGAAGGCTTCGTCTGATTTATCGCCGTATCCTGCTACATGACGGCGAATCCAGGAGGCGGTGCGATCCGGGCTACCGCCGGAATTGGCGGCGCCCTGTAGCGCGAAAGAGAGGTTGGTGAGTCTTTCTACGGCTTCATCATGCCGTTTTGGCGCGGGGTTGTGTGCTGCCACGTGGTGTGCTGTCTCCCTGGTGCGGCTCGTGTGCTTCTAGCTGTGGTGTAGACGCATATAGTCTAGCAACGCCTCGACCCGATCATCGTCGGCCACGAAGGGGTCTAGGAGCTCCTCGGTGCGCGGCTCTGGGCGGTTGACCTTGAGGCGCGTCCAGTCAACGGTGACGTTGGCCCCGAGGCTACGCGCAGCGGCAAGGAACTGGCCGCGCAGCGCAGCACGGGTGGTGGCAGGCGCTGTGTCCATGGCTCGTTCGATTTCGGAGTCTGTGATCCAGCGTTCGATAAGGCCCTTGCGCAGCAAGACATGGTAGAGCCCGCGGCTCGGCCGGATATCGTGGTAGGTCATATCAATCTGGGCGAGCTTGGGGTGTCCCCAGTGACCGCCTAGCCGTGCGCGGTAGCGCTCGAGCAGTCCCAATTTAATGACCCAGTCGATTTCTCGGTCCACTCCGGAGAAGTCTTGAGTCTCTATGGCGTGCAGCGTGCGCTGCCAGAGATCCACCACGCGCCGCATTTCTGCCGTGGGAGTTCCGGCGTCTTCGCGTTCTTCCAACCATTGGGTTGCGCGCTGGCACAGTTGCTGTTGGACCTCGAGCGCGGTGACGGATCCCCCTCCTGCCAGTGGTAGTTCGGTCAAACCCGTCATATCGCGCGCGATGGCGCGAATATGGTGAATGGGTTTTTCGATGTCGAACTCCGGCAACTCAAATCCTGCCTCCAGCATTTCCAAGATGAGCAGCGTGGAGCCAACCTTTAGCGCCATGGTTGGTTCGGCCATAGTGGAATCGCCCACGATGACGTGCATGCGGCGGAAGCGTTTGGAATCGCCGTGTGGTTCATCCCGGGTATTGATGATGGAGCGCGAGCGGGTGGTGGCAGAAGACACGCCTTCCCAGACCTGGTCTGCCCGCTGCGAGAGCAGGAATTGGGCCGGCTTATCGCCCTTAGCGGGCTGGATCATGCCGGCGCCGCAAATGAGCTGGCGGGTAATAAGGAACGGAAGAAGCGCCAGCCCCAAATCCTTGAGCACCATGTGGCGGCTGATGAGGTAGTTTTCGTGGCAGCCAAAGGAATTTCCGGCTGAATCCACGTTGTTTTTAAACAGGTACACCGCGCGCGGGTGTCCTTCTGCGGCAAAGGCCTGCTCTGCTTGTTCGCCCAGCCGGTTGACTATTGCATCGCCGGCGCATTCATAGGCTAGAAGCTGGCTCAAACTATCGCATTCGGCGGTGGCTACCTCGGGGTGGGATCCGACGTCGAGGTACAGGCGGCTCGCGTTGGTGGAAAAGATATTAGAGGAAGAATGTTCCTGGACGATGGGCCGGAAAAGCACGCGCGCCACTTCATCGGGGCTCAGGGCGCGTTCTCCTGGGCCCGCGCTGGTGGTTAAGCCATATTCCGTCTCGATGCCCATGATGCGACGGGCGAAGACAGGGTGCTGGTCACTCACCCTTACTGCCCGCCCTTTTGGACATAAGAGCGCACGAATTCCTCGGCGTTGTTTTCTAGCAGCCCATCGATCTCATCGAGCAATTCATCGGTGCCGGTGGTATTGATGCTTAGCTGCGTAGAGGTAAATTCCTCATCGCCGGTGGAGTCATCGCCGCCATTGCCGCCAGTGACCTGGGACTGGTGAGTAGACATAGGGAGGAAGTCCTTTCTTTGGCTTCTGCCTAATTGCTTGGTTATCAATTACGGTACTCGGGCTGGATACCGCTGTCAGTGAGTCCCTGAAGAAGATCCTCCACCGTACGTGCGGTGTCGATGATCTCCTCGCACTGGGCGCGGGTCAGGCCGGTGGTCTCATCCATCGGAACCGTGGCCCAGGGTGCCGCGGTTGTCTCGCCTACCCGCACCGTGAGGCTTTGCCAGCTCGCGGCGATGATGTCCTCGCCGAATTTCTGCGTCACTCGGCCGCGGAAATACGCGCGGGTATCCTCCGGAGGGGTGCTGGCGGCGTCTTCAATTTCTGCAGCGCTAAAGAGCTGCCGCATCTGGCCTTTACGCACCAGCGCGTGGTGTAGCGATTTGGCAGGATCGATCTCCGCGTATTGCAGGTCAATGAGCCGCAGCTTTGGGTCGGCCGGATCGATACCACGGTCGAGGTAGCCCTTGATCAGGCGATATTTCGCCACCCAATCCAGAAGGTGCGCCGCCTGCATCGGATCTTCCGCAAGAAGCGCGACTGCCTCGTCCCAGGCTGCGAGAACCTTGTGATCGGATTCCGTGCGTGGGGTGACGCGAGCGCGGTATTCGGCGAGGATTTCTAGGGCGGTGAGCTGGCGGGCGTCGGCAAGCTCGAGGCGATGCTGAAGGCTGAGATCGCGGCTGACGCGCGGGACCTCCGCCACGGCATCCTGCAAGCGGAGATCGCTAAAGTCCACACCCTGCTCAATCGCATCGAGCACCAGCGAGGTCATGCCCAGTTTGAGCAGCGTGGAGGTCTGCGACATATTCGCATCCCCAATGATGACGTGGAGGCGCCCATAGTCCGCGTGCACCGCATGCGGCTCGTCGCGGGTATTGATGATGCCGCGATTGAGGGTGGTCTCCAGCGAGATTTCCTGCTCGATATAGTCAGCGCGCTGGGAGATCTGGAATCCCGGCTCCTCGCCAAACTCGCCGATCCCCATACGCCCGGCGCCGATGACTACCTGGCGGGCCACGAAAAACGGGATAAGGGCCTGCGCCATGGTGTCAAAGTCCGTGGCACGGGAGTACTGATAGTTCTCGTGCGAGCCATAAGACGCGCCCTTGCCGTCCACGTTGTTTTTATAGAAACGCAAGGCAGGGCACGGGTCATGGTTGGCAAGGACGGACTTTCCTTGCGCGCTGAGCCCCGCTACGGACGCGGCGGCTTGCAGGAGCGTGGCATCACCTGCGGCGTCGTAAAGCGTGGCGTCCCACGCATTAGTGCATTCCGGCGCGGAATATTCTGGGTGCGCGTGGTCGACATAGAAGCGCGCGCCATTAGCCGTGACCACATTGGCCACCCCGATGGCGTTGGGATCCACCACGGGCACGGTGTGGTAGCGCTTGAGATCGAATCCGCGCGAATCGCGCAGCGGGTGCTCCTCGGCAAAGTCCCACCGCGAGCGCGCCCCAGTGTGCAGCGCGGCATACGCTACCACCGCGTGCGTGGAAGAAATGATGGGCGAATACTCCGGCAGCTCCGGGGTGGCGATTCCGTACTCGGTCTCTGTTCCTACAACGCGGCTCATGCGCTCCTCCTAGCGGTCAGTAGCTCCACCCGCTCAACGCGGGCACCAGCATGGTCTTGGGAGATGATCTTGGTCCACTCCTCGGGGTTGGTGGAGGTGGGCACGTACTCGGATTCGGCGCGCTCGGCCGCGATGGCCTGGAGCAAATGCTGCTTGGCGATGCCCCCGTGGCGCCCGCCTATCCCCTGCTCACTGCCCGCACGCTGCTGCAGTTCGTCCTTGATAGCCAGCTTCTTGGCGCGGGAGAGGATATTGGCAATCATCGCGCCGGAGACAAAGTCCCGGTAGTGCAATACCTCGCGCTCGCCGCTGGAAAAGTGCAGCTGCACAAAGGGGCGATCGGCATAGAGCTCGTCCACCGCGGCGCCGATGAGTTCCTCTAGCGTGCCCTGGTGCGGCACGGATTCTGCAAAGTGGCGTGCAAAGATCTCGCGGGCGCCCTCTTTATTCGGGCGGTTGACCCGGATCTTGATATCCAGCCGGCCGGGGCGCATGATGGCGGGATCGATGAGCTCCTCGCGGTTGGTCGCGCCAATGACGATCACATTGGAAAGGCTTTCTACTCCGTCGAGTTCTGTGAGCAGCTGCGGCACCACCGTGGTTTCCATATCCGAGGACACGCCTGAGCCACGGGTGCGGAAGATGGATTCCATCTCATCAAAGAAGATGACCACCGGCCGGTCAGAACTCAGCCGGGCTAGTTCGCGGGCGCGCTCAAAGATGAGGCGGATGCGGCGTTCCGTCTCACCTACATACTTATTGAGCAACTCTGGGCCCTTGATATTGAGGAAGTAGCTTGGGGCGTCGCCGCCCAATTGCTGCGCCAAGGAATGGGCCACGGCCTTAGCGATCAGCGTCTTACCGCACCCAGGCGGGCCGTAAAGGAGGACGCCCTTAGGCGGCTGTAGCTCGTAGTGGTGATAGAGGTCCGGATGGATAAACGGCAGTTCCACGGAATCGCGGATCTGGGAAATCTGCTCGTCCAGTCCGCCAATGTCCTCGTAGCGCACATCGGGGACCTCCTCAAGGGAGAGCTGGGAGACCTCCGTCTTTTCCACCTTTTCCAGCGCGATGGCAGCCTTGGGATCAACGAGCACGATTTCGCCTGCTGCCACGCGGGCTTCCTCGCGCAGTGCCTGCGATAGCAGCACCACTTTTTCTTCGCCGGAGGAATTTGCCACGATGAGGCGGTGATCTCCTAAGCGCTCTACCACGGTGGCGAGCTCGCCCGTGCGCTCGGGCGCGCACCCTTCCACCACTACGAAGCCATCGCCCAAGCGAACTTGCTGGCCGGCTGCTAGGCTGCCTGGTTCCACGTTGGGCGAGACTTTTAGCTGCATCACACGGCCGTTGGTGTAGACCTCCGCGGTGGTTCCCACCTCGCTGTGGGAAGAAGAATAGCCTAAGAAAACGCCATAGGTCGATGCCGGCTCGGCCAGCGCATTGACCTCCGCAAAGAGCTGTTCCAGCTTCACGCGAGATTCTTTTAATAAGGCCGCCAACTTCTGATTGCGGGCAGCAAGCTGGCTGATCTGCCGCTTATAGTCCGTGGCTTCATCCATGCCCACTACTCTAACGCGGCCCAGTCGGCGAAAGAGGGCAGTTGCGCTTTAAATTTTGGGCGCTGAGGTGAACCTATTTCCAGCTCTACTTGCGGGCGCGGCGCTGCGGGCGCGGCGGAGTGACGCCATCGGCCAGGCGGCGGGTCCAGATAAGGAAGGCGGTATGCGCATTCATGCGGTGCTCCGGGCGGGTAGCCAGGCCTTCCACCTTCCATTCGCGCACCAGAGATTCCCAGGCCTTGGGCTCGGTAAAGCACTTGAGCTCACGGATGCCTTCCATGACCTTCATCAACTGCGGCACCGTTGCCACGTAGGTCATGAAGACACCACCCGGGATGAGAAGATCGCGCACGGTCTCCAAGTGTTCCCAGGGCTCGAGCATATCGAGGATCACGCGGTCGACCGGACCGCCCAAGTCCTCAGCGGTGACATCGCCTAGATCGCCGAGGCGCGGCGACCACCACTCGGGCTGCTCGCCAAAGTATTCCTTGACGTTATCTACCGCATACTCCAGGTGATCATCGCGCACCTCATAGGAATACACATGCCCCTCTGGGCCCACGGCGCGCAGCAGCGACATGGACAGCGCACCCGAACCGGCACCGGCCTCGAGCACGCGCGCACCCATGAAGATATCGCCCTCTACCAAAATCTGCGCCGCATCCTTGGGGTAGATCACCGCGGCACCGCGCGGCATCGACAGCACGTGGTCCACCATCAGGTGGCGGAAAAGCAGGAAGGAGGAGCCAAGCGTGGACTCAATAACCGAGCCCTCGTCCATACCCACGATGTCATCATGGTTAATGATGCCCTTGTGGGAGTGGAACTGGCCTCCTTCTTCCAAAATGACCGTGTAGTGGCGCCGCTTGGCGTCGGTAAGCTGCACGCGGTCGCCATAAGCAAAGGGGCCGGAATAAGCCATGTCTCAAGACTCCTCGAGGTTGCGGTTACTATCCCACCAAGTATGCCTCAAGTGCCTGCGCGAGCCATACTTGGTCCCGCTCGCCCACCATTTCCCGCGCCGAGTGCATGGACAGCATGGGCACGCCCACATCCACGGTGTCGATGCCCAGACGCGTCGCCGTAATGGGACCAATGGTCGAGCCACAGGGCACATCGTTATTGCCCACAAAGCGCTGTACTGGCACGCCTGCCTTCTCGCACGCTGCTTCCCACAGCGCCACCGTGGTGGCATCGGAGGCATAGCGCTGATTGCCGTTGATCTTGGTCACCGGGCCCTTGCCAACGATCGGATGGTGCGTGGGATCGTGCTTGCCCACGTAGTTTGGGTGCACCGAATGCGCCGCATCGGCCGAGACACAGCTCGAGCGGGAGAACATCTGAAAGCGTTCCTCCTCGTTGACCCCCAGCGCCCGCGCCGTGCGGGTAAGTACATCCGCCAGGATGGGACCGCCCGCACCATAGCGCGAGCTGGAGCCCACCTCTTCATGGTCAAAGGCCATCATGACCAAGATATCCTTGCCCTGATATTCCTCGGCGGCCTTCTTCATCGCTGCCAACGAGGCATGTACGGAAGAAAGGTTATCCATGCGTCCGGCCGCGATGAACTGCTCGCCCGCGCCAAAGACTTCGCCGCGAGCAGCATCGGCCGTAATCAGGTTAAAGGAAGCAATATCCTGCTTGGCGACGCCCACCTTCTCCCCCACTACCTGCAAGATCGATGCCTCTGGGTCACCGACGCTCAGAACCGGCTGCATGTTGTGCTGGCGATCCGGCTTAAACTCATCCTTGCGGTAGAGGTGGATGGCAAGGGACGGAAGGCGCAGTACCGGGCCAGTATTGACCAGGTGTCGTGTGCCATCCTTGGTGACAATCTGCCCGGCCACGGTCAGCTCCCGGTCAAACCAGGTATGCAGTAGCGCGCCACCATAGACCTCTACTGCCACCTGCTGCCAGCCGGCCGCGGAAAAGTCCGGCGTGGGTTTCAGCACCAGGCCCGGCGAATCTGTATGGGACCCCACGATGCGGAAACCAGAATTCTTATCTGCACCCTCTGGCACGTACCATGCTGCTACCGCGCCGCCGCGCACCATGACGTGGCCGCCAGGCGCAGCGGACCACTGCGTTCCCTCATCCTGTACCTCAAAACCCGCCGCGCTCAGCTGGCGGGATACCTCATCGGCAGCGTGGTACGAAGAAGGAGAAGCAGCAATGAAATCTAGGAAATCTGCGGTATAACTCATACCTTCTAGCTTGCCACGAATCGCGCGGCGATAGGCTAGATACACCATGGCTACTTCATCTACACCCCGCCCACTCGCCCTGTCGCCCTCGCGCGCCTCCGACTATAAGCAGTGCCCGCTGCTCTATCGCTTCCGCGCCATTGACAAGTTGCCCGAGCCCAAGACCATCGCGCAGGTCAAAGGAACCCTCGTGCATGCCGTCCTGGAAGAGATGCACAAACTGCCGCGCGAAGAGCGGACCTATCCCGCTGCGGTGAAGATGATTAAGCCCTCCTGGGCAGAGATGACCTCCAAGGATGATGAGCTGCTTGAGCTCGTGCCAGAAGAAGACACCTACGACTTCTTCGTCGCTGCCAGGCAACTGCTCAAAGGCTATTTCCAGATGGAAAATCCACAAGGCTTTGATTGCCAAGAAACCGAGATGTACGTCAACACGGTCCTGCCCAATGGCGTCCCCGTCCGCGGCTTCATCGACCGCGTGGACCGCGCACCAACCGGCGAGGTCCGGGTCGTGGACTATAAAACAGGCAAGAAGCCCCTGCCCCGCTATTCCCACGATGCACAGTTCCAGATGCGCTTTTATGCGCTGGTCTACTGGCGCATTCTAGGCACCATTCCCCACCAGTTGCGCCTGATGTATCTCAAGGTGTTGGACTCGATGTTTCTTATGCCTAACCGAGAGGAGCTCGAATACTTCGAGCGCGATCTCGGCGAGCTGTGGGCCAAAATTGAGGCCGATGGGCGCGCCGGGGACTTCCGCCCGAAGCCCTCTAAGCTTTGCGGCTGGTGCGCCCACCAGGATCTCTGTCCGGAGTTTGGCGGCACTCCACCGCAGTACCCGGGCTGGCCGGGTTCCGCGGCGGACGCAAAGGACTAGCGCCCCACCTGCCTAGAAAAGGCCCGAAATGGTGCCCTGCTTATCGACGTCGATATTATTGGCCGCCGGCTTCTTCGGCAGCCCCGGCATCGTCATGACGTTGCCCGTGAGCACGACGATAAATCCCGAACCGGTGCGCGGCAGCAATTCGCGCACGTGCAGCGTATGGCCTTCCGGCGCCCCTAGGGCGGAGGCATCGTCGCTGAAGGAGTACTGCGTCTTAGAGATCACCACGGGCAGCTTGTCCCAGCCATTGTCCTGGATGTACTTAAGATCCTTGAGCGCCTTTGCCCCGTATTCCACACGGTCTGCGCGATAGATCTCGCGCGCGATGGTCTCGATGGAGGCCTCGATTCCCTCTTGCGGATCATAGAGCTGCTTGGCGCCTCCCTGCAGGTTCTCCAGCAAGGTCTCTGCCAGCGTGGTAGCGCCCGCGCCACCCTCGGACCACACGTTGGCTTCCTCCAAGGCCACGCCGAAGTCTTCGGCCCACTGCCGCATGAACTCGCGTTCTGCCTCGGTATCGGACCAAAAGAGGTTGAGCGCTACTACCGGTTTGATCCCGAACTTGCGCAGGTTTTCTACGTGGCGCTCTAGGTTGACTATGCCCGCCTTGAGGGCATCCAGGTCTTCCTCGGTGAGCTTATCCTTGGCCACACCGCCGTTGTATTTCTGCGAGCGGATGGTGGCAACGACCACGGCACCGGCAACATCTAGGTCCCCAAAGCGCGCCTTGATGTCGACGAATTTCTCGCCACCTAGGTCCGAACCGAAGCCGGCCTCACTTAAGACGATATCGCCAAATTGGAGCGCGGTTTGGGTTGCCAGCAGGGAGTTGCAGCCGTGCGCAATATTGGCGAATGGCCCACCGTGCACCAAGGCCGGCACGCCGCCAAGGGTCTGTACCAGGTTGGGGTTGAGGGCATCACGCATAAGCGCCGTGAGCGCACCTTCCGCATTCAAGTCACGCGCAGTAACAGGGCGCTGATCATAGGTGAAGCCGATGGTGATATCGCCGAGGCGCTTCTTTAGGTCCTCGAGGTTCGTGGCCAAGCACAAGATGGCCATGATTTCGGAGGCCGCGGTAATGGTGAAACCGGTTTCTGCAGGCACACCGTGAGCTGGCCCGCCCAGGCCGGTCACCACGTTGCGCAGGGCACGGTCGTTGACGTCCATGCACCGCTGCCACGTCACGCGCCGCGGGTCGATGCCTAGGGCGTTGCCTTGGTGGATGTGGTTATCAATGATGGCGGCCAGGGTGTTGGTTGCAGAGGTAATGGCATGAAAATCGCCGGTGAAGTGAAGATTGATGTCTTCCATGGGGACAATCTGTGCATAGCCGCCGCCAGCCGCGCCGCCCTTAATACCCATGACTGGTCCTTGGGAGGGCTCACGCAAGGCAACGATGGCCTTCTTGCCCAGCTGATCCAGGGCGTCGGTAAGGCCGATGAGCACGGTGGACTTGCCCTCGCCGGCAGGTGTGGGCGATACGCCGGTGACAAGCACCAGCTTGCCCTGGTTTTCCTTTGAATAGTCCACCTTGGTGATATCTACCTTGGCTTTGGTGGTGCCGTAGGGAATCACGGCGTCGGCAGGAATGCCCGCCTTGGCCGCAATCTCCGCGATTGGCTGGAGGTGGTGGGCTTGGGCAATTTCAACATCGGATGGCTGAGTAGTCATGTTCTTAGCCTACCGAGCTCGCAAGTTAAATAACCCGCATTTTTCCAAGAAAGTGAAGTGAATCAATTTGCCCGTCCTTGCTGCGATCCAAGAAGGCGCCCTACAGGGCGCCTTGTGGGTGGACTCGGTGGCTTTCTTTTAAAGGATGACCAGGCCGAATGCGTAGCCCAAGAGGACAGAAACCACGATGCTGACCGTGCCTGGGATAAGGAATGGGTGGTTGAATACAGCCTTGCCGATTCGAGTCGAGCCGGTATCGTCCATCTCCACCGCTGCCAGCAGCGTTGGGTAGGTCGGCAGGATAAATAGTGCCGAGACGGCTGGGAAAGCAGCGACTGCGGTAAGGGGGCTTACGCCCAGAGCCAGGGCTGCTGGCATCAGGGCCTTGGTCGTAGCGGCCTGCGAGTACAGCAGCGCTGCGGCGAAGAACAAGACCACCGCGAGCAGCCACGGCGAGGACTCAATAACGCTGCCAGCCATGGACTGAATATCGTCCATGTAGTGGTTAATAAGGCTAGTACCCAACCAAGCAACGCCGAGCACACAAATACATGCGGACATACCGGACTTAAATACCGGGGTATTGAGAACATCCCCCGCCGGGATCTTCGTCATCATGACGATGATGGTGGCCGCGGTGAGCATAACCGTCATAATGGCCTCATTACGTGGCAGGGTTGGTTCGGCGATGAGCCCGACCTGCTCCGAGGTCAGCGTGGCCCATGCCATCACGATGACGATGGCTACCAGGAAAACCAGAACAGAGGCCTTGGCGCCCTTCTGCGGCTGGAAGTTTTCAGCGCCAAGTGGCTCCTTAACCAGGCCTTGCGCCTTGCGCTCCTGGTACACCGGGTCATCTTCCAGCTCCTTGCCAAACTTATTAGCAATCCACGCAGCTGGGAAAATAGAAAGGAACGTTGCCGGAATGACGACCGCCAGTACCTGCAAATAGCCCGCTCCGGCCGGCTCCAACAGGCTGGCTAGGAGAACCACTGCGGCAGAAATAGGCGAGGCACAAATTGCCATCTGGGAGGCAACTACCGCAATGGAAAGCGGGCGTGAGGGGCGAACCTTGCCTTCTTTAGCTACCTCAACAATGACCGGCAGCGTGGAAAACGCAGTGTGGCCGGTACCGGCCAGCACCGTCATCAACCACGTAACGATGGGCGCGTAGAACGTAATCCGCTTCGGGTTCTTGCGCAGAAACTTTTCTGCGATGTGCACCAGGTAGTCCATGCCACCAGCCCGCTGCATTGCGGCAATGGCGGCAATAACGGTCATGATGATACCGATGACGTCGAACGGGATGTCTTCCCTAGTAATGGGGACACCGGTGAGACCAAGGGCCAACACACCGAGGCCGCCGGCCATGCCGATACCAATTGAACCAATCCTCGCGCCCAAGAAAATGGCGGCGAGAACGATGACTATATGAACAATAACCATGGACATACTCCATACGCTCTGTATGCAAACTAAGGGCACGCATCTCCACACAGAGTGCATGCCGTCCTCAACATCTTCTATTTTGCACCTGTCACGTCGATTTATTCACTCGAATTGTCCGTTTGTGTTGATTCCCACATGTATTATGCGTCTCGCTATAAGATGGTCGGTATCCTTCTCCGCATTCGCCCAGCACAGGGACGTAAAAGGAAACTAGCTACCGCCAATTCCATGCAGTCAAAAGACCCCCACAGCCTTCGCCAGTTTTCCTTCTCATGAAGTGAAAGTGGCAAAGACCGCGGGGGCCTAAGATGCGGGGCGCTATGCCCTACTGCTTCTCAAAAGCCGCGACTTTAGTCCTCGTCGATGAAGAGCTGACCGCGGAACTCTGGGTGCATGAGGTTTTCAACGGACAGGACCTTGTTCAAGGTTGCTTCATCCAGCAGGCCCTTCTCCAGGACGAGTTCCTTGACGCCCTTGCCGGTCTCCAGGGACTCCTTGGCAATCAGGTCACCGTTGTGGTGGCCGATGAACGGGTTGAGGTAGGTGACGATACCGATGGAGTTTTCCACGTAGGCACGGCAGACATCCGGGTTGGCGGTGATTCCGGTGACGCACTTTTCCTGCAGGGCATCGACGGCGTTGCCCATGATGCGAATGGACTGGAACAGTGCCTCGCCGATGACCGGCTCCATGACGTTGAGCTGCAGCTGGCCAGCCTCAGCGGCCATGGTGACGACGTGGTCATTGCCGAAGATCTTGAAGCAGGTCTGGTTCACAACCTCCGGGATAACCGGGTTAACCTTACCCGGCATGATAGAGGAGCCGGCCTGACGTGCAGGCAGGTTAATCTCAGCCAGGCCAGCGCGTGGGCCGGAAGACAGCAGGCGCAGGTCATTACAGATCTTGGCGAGCTTCATCGCCGCGCGCTTGATGGTGGCGTGCAGCAGCACGTAAGCGCCACAGTCAGAGGTTGCCTCAATGAGATCGCGGGCGGTCTTCATCTCCAGGCCGGTGACCTCAGACAGAGCTGCGGTGACCTGGTGGCGGTAGCCGGCCGGGGTGTTCACGCCGGTGCCGATCGCGGTTGCGCCCAAGTTGATCTCGAGCAGGCGGCGCTGTGCATCGCGCAGCAATGCCTGCTCCTCGTTCAGGTTATTGGCAAAGCCCTTGAACTCATCGCCCAAGGTCATCGGAACCGCATCCTGGAGCTGAGTACGGCCCATCTTCAGGATGTCCTGGAACTCATTGCCCTTGACCTGGAATGCGGCACGCAGGCCATCCATGCGCTCAATGAGGTGATCAACTGCTGCGTGCAGACCCAAGCGGAAGCCGGTCGGGTAAGCATCGTTGGTGGACTGGGACATGTTCACATCATCATTCGGGTTGATGATGTCGTAGGAGCCCTTCTCCTCACCGAGGTACTCCAGCGCGAGGTTAGCAACAACCTCGTTGGTGTTCATGTTCAGCGAGGTACCAGCGCCACCCTGGAAAACGTCCAGCGGGAACTGATCCATGCAGCGGCCCTCTTCCAGGATCTGGTCGCAGGCCCAGATGATGGCTTCAGCCTTCTTCTTCGGCAGTACGTGCAGGCGGCGGTTTGCCATGGCGGCCGCCTTCTTGACCTGGACCATTCCGCGAATGAAGTGCGGGATGGTGTTGATGGTCACGTAAGAAATCTGGAAATTCTCCATGGCGCGTACGGTGTGCACACCGTAGTAAGCGTCAGCGGGAACTTCCAAAGAGCCAAGAAGGTCGGTCTCGGTGCGAGTCTTCTTGCTGGAGTTCTTAGGTGCCTTTTGTTCGGCCACCTTCTGCTGTGCGGCGTGAGTGGAAGTGTCAGCTTCCTTCTTCTTCACGTCCTTTGCTGCAGACTTGGTGTCCTTTTCTTCTTTCTTAGAGGACTTTGCCATGATGGCTCGGCTCCTTTGCCTGTCGAGACTTATATTCGAATGAGTAACCTCAAGCGCTAATGTTAGCCACGACTGAATCTATTTGGGCCGACCCAGAGAAATTGATCCCCCTAAAAGCGGGCGATGCGCAAATCGGAAGCCAAAATTGCCTCCGCTCCAAGTTGGGAAAGTCGGTCCATGACTTGGTTGGCTTGCTTCTTCGGAACCATCGCTCGCACTGCCACCCAGTTCTCACGCGCCAACGGCGACACCGTAGGACCGGTTAATCCTGGAGTAATACCAGTGGCTGCGTCGAGGTTGGATTGAGCAATGTTGTAGTCGATCATCAGATAGGTGCGAGCGTGCAGAATTCCCTGAATGCGGTCGAGCACTACCTGCTCTTCCTCGGTAACTTCTACCCCTGTGCGCTTAATGACTACAGCTTCGGACTCAATGATCGGCTCCCCGAACGGCGCTAAGCCTTGCTGACGCAAAGTAGTACCAGTTGACACGACATCAGCAATAACATCGGCAACGCCTAGCCGGATGGAGATCTCTACGGCGCCGTCCAATCGAATAACATCGGCCTCAATCCCATGTGCGGCAAGGTTGGCGCGGACGAGATTGGGGTACGACGTCGCGATCCGCCGCCCAACCAGTTGAGAGATATCCCACTCCTCCCCCTGCGGGGCTGCGTACCGGAACGTGGAGCCGCCGAAGCCTAAAGGCAGCACTTCATCAAAGCTCGCTTTAGAGTCAAGCGCCAAGTCTCGGCCAGTGATGCCTAGGTCTAAGACCCCGCGGGCAACATAGATGGCGATATCTTTCGGCCGCAGGAAAAAGAACTCGACCCCGTTATCGGAATCCACTACGTTGAGCGCCTTGGAATGCCCGCGGCCCTTGTAACCGGCCTCTGAAAGGATCTCCACGGCAGCTTCTGACAACGTGCCCTTATTCGGTACAGCAATCTTGATCATGCGGATCCTTCCATCCTGTGGGGAGTTACCTAGAGGTACTTATAAAGGTCTTCAGGGGTAAGTCCGCGCTTAAGCATCATGACCTGAGTCCAATAAAGCAGCTGGGACATCTCTTCCGCCAGCTCATCGTCGGACTGATATTCGGCGGCGATCCATACTTCCCCGGCTTCTTCGATGATCTTTTTACCGATGAAATGCTCGCCTTTATCCAGCGCGGCAACGGTGTCAGAACCAGCTGGACGCTGGTCGGCCTTCTCGGCTAACTCGGTAAAAAGAGTCTCAAAGTTCTTCACGCCTACCTATTGTTCCACAGGTAGTTAGAGAATGTAGGGGAACTCTGAATTTCTACTGCCCCGCCGAAATCTTAGCGAACCACTCATATACGTCGGTGGCCTTAGCCCCAGCGAGATGCCGCGAATCGCGGAGGCGAGAAATTTCGGTGATCTCTGGCGGTATCTCAACCTGGTTATCTTCTGGCAGCCCGATCACCGCACAGCCGGCATCAACTGCAGCGCGCATGCCGGTTGCGGAATCTTCGAAAACTAAGCACTCTGCGGGATCTGCTCCGATGCGGCGGGCGGCTTCGCGGTACATATCCGGTGCTGGTTTGCCGGCAGGAACCTCATCCCCGCAGATAGTATCGACGAAATACTGCCGCCCCAACGCAGTGATGGCAGCGTCAGCGACATTGCGCTCGGTATTGGTAGTGACCATCATGGGCACCCCATCCGCTTTCAGCTCCTGGAGCAAGGCGGGAATTCCCGGAAAGATCTCCAACTTGCGAGCAAAAAGGCCTTTGACATAGTCAAACATTCGGGCGCGGTAACGCTCGCTGTCACCAGGTTGCAGCGTCACCCCCGCATTATCCGCACAGATTGCCAAGGTGGTATCAAAGGTCGCGCCCACAGTAGCCAGGCGTTGGGTGGGAGTGAGCCGTTTGCCCAGCAGTTCTGAAAGATAAAACGTTGCCTCCGCCCAGAGGGGCTCCGAATTGGTGAGGGTGCCATCCATATCCCAGAAGATGGCGGCGGGCTTAGTCCGGCTGGAAGCGGCGGTGGAGTTCGACACGGGAATAAAGCTAGCTTTCTCTATCAGGAAAAAGTGGCACCGTCCACGTTGGAGGCACACGGCGGTGAGCGCTAGGCTGCGCGGATGGCGCAAACTAGCACTCACTAATGCGGAAGGAAAGGACCTAGAAGTCCAGTTCCGGAATCTGCGACAGGGCTTCGTCGTCTGCTCCGGTGGCCGCGCTGGCGTTATAGATAAGCTCAGAGAGCTCTTCCTTTTCCTCTGGCTCGAGAACGGCATCGTGCTGAGCGCGATTAAAATCTGCCAACTTACGAACGGTCTTGGACAAGACGGTGACCAACTGTGGTCCGTCTGGATCGTCCGGAAGAGCATCCAGCCCATCGAGCATCTGCTCAAGGTGGCCGCGCAGCTCTGGGAGGACGTTGGCGTCAAACGGTGCCTCCCAGAACTCCTTTTCCTCTTCCTTGAGGTAATCGCCGGTGGCGAAGGACTTCAGGTCACTAATGAACTCATCTACGGTGGGCTGGAAATCGGCGCGAATGCTCATGCTGTAGATACTGCCCTATCTTGCCTAAGCCTGCACGCCGAGGAGCGAATTTAGTGCGGTGCGAACCAAATCGGCCGCGCCGTCCTCGTCCGTGCCACGGTCGGCCTCTGCCCACTCATCCACGGCAGCGAGCGCGGCCGGGGTATCAAGGTCGTTCGCGATTGCGGCACGCAGCTTGGCGACGACCCCTTCGGCTCCTGCCATGCTTCCCGGCTGCGCCAGGGCCTCCCGCCATGCGGCGAGGCGGCGCTTAGCGGCGTCGAGCGCCTCGTCGGACCAGTCGCGCTCGTCGCGGTAATGGCCTGCGAAGACGCCCAAGCGGATAGCGGAGGGATCTTCACCCGCTCCTACGAGCTTGTGGACGAAGACGAGGTTGCCCAAGGACTTAGACATCTTGACCCCGTCGAGGCCGATCATGCCGGTATGCACGTAGAACTGTGCCATGCGCTCAACGTTGAGGGCGGCCTCGGCGTGGGCGGCGGAAAACTCGTGGTGCGGGAACTTCAGGTCGCTGCCGCCACCCTGGATATCAAAGGAAGAACCCAACCGGTTGGTGGCGATGGCGGAACATTCAATATGCCAACCCGGGCGACCAGGCCCAAAGGGCGACTCCCAGGCTGGTTCGCCCTCGCGGTGGGCACGCCAGATGAGTGCGTCGAGCGGATTCTTCTTCCCTGGGCGGTCGGGATCGCCGCCGCGCTCAGCAAAGAACGTGCGCATCTCTTCAGCAGAGTAATTGGACTCATAACCAAAGCGCTCGGTGGCCTCGATGGAGGCATAGATATCTGGGTGCTCGGGGTCGTCTACGACGTAGGCCGCTCCGGCATCAAGCAGCTTTTGCACCATCTCCACGATCTCATCGACGGCCTCCATCGCGCCGATGTAGTCCTGCGGCGGGAAAACGGAAAGCAGTTCCATATCGGAGCGGAAGAGGTCAATTTGAGAAGTGCCGAGCTCACGCCAATCTACACCGTCACGTTCGGCACGTTCGAAAAGCGGATCATCGACGTCGGTGATGTTTTGGACGTAGTGAACCTTCTTCCCGGCATCCAGGAACGCACGGTAGATGAGGTCAAAGGTCAGGTACGTGGCGGCATGGCCCAAGTGGGTGGAGTCATAGGGCGTGATGCCACACACGTACATGGTGGCGGTATCTCCTGCGACCTCTACGGGAGCGATGGTTTGGTTCGCGGAATCGTACAAGCGCAGCTGTGCCGCATCACCCGGCACAGGGCGGAAGGAAGGTATTGGCCAAGAATGCATAGCCACCATCCTAACGCGGTGTGCCTTAGAGCGGCTGCAGGACTCCCAATGCCAGGAGGATCATGACAAGTACGCCGACCGGGATGCGGTATGCGGCAAACCACGAGAAGGAGTGGTTGCCCACGAACTTTAGTAGCCACGCAATAGAGGCGTAGCCCAATACAAAGGCGATGCCAGTGCCGACCAGAAGCTGCAGGCCGGAGGCGGCTTGGCCGGATTCGGGAGAAAAGGCGTCGGGAAGCGAGAAAAGCCCCGAAGCCAGCACAGCCGGAATGGCCAGCAAGAAGCTAAAGCGTGTGGCTACCTCGCGGTCTAACCCCAGGAACAGACCACCAGAGATGGTGCCGCCGGAGCGGGAAACGCCCGGAATAAGCGCCAAGCATTGGCACAGGCCCATAATAATGGCGTCTTTCATGGTCAACTGGTCAAAACCGCGTTCCTTCTTGCCCACTTTTTCTGCGGCGATGAAGACGAAGGAGAAGAGGATGAGCATAGCGGCGGTGATCCACAGGTTGCGCAGGGCGCCGCGGATAGCGTCCTCGAATGCGAAGCCGATGATGCCGATGGGAATGGAACCCACGATGACCATCCACCCCATGCGCCAGTCCTGGCCACGAGAGGCTTTATCGGTCCAGCCACGGAACCAGCCGGAGAGAATCTGCCAAATCATTGGGGCGAAATAGACCAACACAGCCAGCTCCGTGCCCAGCTGGATAACTGCGGTGAAGGACGCGCCGGCGTCGTTGCCCCAAAAAAGCTCGGAAACAATGCGCAGGTGACCGGAGGAACTTACCGGAAGAAACTCGGTAAGCCCCTGCACGATGGACAAAACAATGACCTGCGCCCAAGAAACAGCGTCAGTTGCGGTATTAGAAATCACCCGCTTCACACTACAGCCGCGCTGGGCTTCGAGTTTTTACAACGCGCGCTGTTAGGATTAGTAGCCGTGAAATCTCAATCTGGCTCCGCACTTATCCTTTCCAGTTTGCTGGCGCTGAGCGCCACCGCGTTGGCTGCCTGCCAGCCCGACGTGGGCGTGGGCGCCGATCCAGAGACCGCGGTCAAGGGCAATGCCACCCCAGCGGCCTCCCCGGCTAAGGCGGATGCGGAAGGCACTGTGGTCGACCTTAAGGCAGACATCACTGACCTTGTCGCCTTTGATGACTCGCTGGCAGTGCGCACCAAGGACGAGCTTCTCATCGGTAGCCAAAAGGATTTTGAAGAGAAGAAGGCTACCTCGCTAGACATTTCTGCGGAGTGTGGTGACCTCAGTTCTTCGGAGTCGGGCTTCGTCCTCGCCTGCCCGGATAAGGTTCTCCTCATCGATCCTGCATCCCCGGATTCTCCCCAGGAGGTCCACATGGAGGAGGACTCCCCCGTTACCGCCGCCACCCAGCTATCCAGCGGCGAGATCTTTGCCACCTCGGCCGATTCCACCACGGTAGGCATCTATAAAGACGGAAAGCGCGACGGAGATATCGAGGTAGAGGCCGGCTCGGACCAGCTATTGGCCGTGCCCAATTCCTCAGGCGATGACGGAGTGGTGCGCATCCACCGAGAGGATTCCACCATCCAGAACGTGGACTGGACGAATGATCGCGCGGGCGGCCGACTGCGCGTTGGCCAGGGAGTCGGCAGCATCGCGGTGGGCGATAACGGCGTGGTCCTCGCCTCCGATACCGAGGGCGGCCGCTTGGCCGTCTACACCTCAGATGACGTCGTCCGCCTGCATCAATACGGCAACGTTGAGGGCACCCCATGGGGCGTAGCCTGGGATAATAAGCGCAATCTGGCGTGGGTGAGCGCCACCGATACCAATAAGGCTTATGCCTATGAAATTGGCAAAGGCGTACCAGAGCTGCGCGGAGATCTCTCCACCGTGCCGGATGCGCAGAATATTGCCCTGCTTGGCGACGGCACCTTTGTCGCCGCCTCCGCCACCGGCCACGGGCTGCAGTTCGTGGACGCCCCGCACCTGAAGAAGGAGTCTTAACACTATGACCAGCACTATTGACCAATTGCGCGCGCAGGCTTACCAGCTTGCCTTGCGGGGCATGTTTAAACTGAGCCCGGAGCGCATCCACGAGATTATCAACACTGCGCTCAGCGGACTCCAAGCCGCCGGGCCAGCCAACCGAGCCCTGGCAAAGATCCTGCCGGTCAACGATCCAGTGCTGCGCCAAGAGGTCTTCGGAGTAGAATTCCCCCGCCCGCTGGGACTTGCCGCCGGGTTTGATAAAAACGCCGCGGCTGCTGATACGTGGACTCCCATTGGCTTTGGTTATGCAGAGTTGGGCACCGTCACCGCCCAAGCACAGCCCGGCAATCCTGCTCCGCGACTCTTCCGCCTGAAGGCCGATAAGGCCATCTTGAACCGGATGGGCTTTAACAATAAAGGTGCGGCAGCCGCCGCGGAAAACCTGCGCAAGCGTCGCTACAGCGATGTCATTGGCATCAATATTGGCAAAACCAAAGTCACCCCTGCCGAGCATGCTGTAGAAGACTACCGCCGCTCCGCGTCGGTGTTGGGCGATTTGGCAGATTTCTTGGTGGTCAACGTTTCCTCGCCGAATACCCCGGGCCTGCGCGACCTTCAAGCAGTAGAATCGCTGCGCCCCATTCTCTCCGCCGTGCAGGAATGCACCGCGGTTCCGGTGCTGGTGAAAATTGCCCCAGACCTTTCCGATGCCGACGTTGACGCCGTAGCAGACCTAGCCCTCGAACTCGGGCTCGACGGAATCGTAGCGACAAATACCACCATTTCCCGCGAGGGGCTCAAGACTCCAGCCGCCGAGGTAAAGGAGATGGGTGCCGGTGGCGTATCCGGCCCTCCGGTAGCTGAGCGCTCCCTGGAGGTACTGCGCCGCCTTAATGAGCGAGTCGGCGACCAGCTCACTCTCATCTCCGTGGGCGGCATCTCCACGCCAGAACAGGCATGGGAGCGCATCACTTCCGGTGCTTCCCTCCTGCAGGGCTACACCGGTCTCATCTACGGCGGACCGGACTGGATCCGCAATATCCACCGCGGCATTGCCGCCCAAATCCGTGCCCACGGTTTGAGCAATATTTCCCAGGCGGTTGGCTCTGGTCTTCCTTGGAAGCCCTTGGATTAGTCCGGCCGAAGGCTTCTCAACACAAGGGTCCGCCTACCTCTCCTGCTGCACGCAGAGGAAGTAGGCGGACCCTTTGTCTTTGCGGTGCTGACTAGGTCTGCGCCATAACGCTGCGCCTGAGAACCAGTGCGCACAACACCGCGAAGCCGGCGTAGAACACGACCCAATACTGTGGTTGAGTGAATAGGATATCGCCGGGTACAAAGCGGCTGGCTGCAATGATCACAATGGCGATGACCAATGCGGCAACCTGCGCGCGACTTCCCGCCTGACTTTTGCTCATGGTGCTGAAGGCCCCGACGATGACAGCGGCGACAATAATCGCCACTTTGGAATACGTCCATTTGAAATCGGCGCCCCAGCCATCCGTGAAAACGGAGATCAACGCAAAGAGCACCAGCACGAATGCGACCACCATGAAGGCGCCGCCCACCCGCAGCGCCGTCGGCGGGCTAGGCTGCGATGAAGTAGAGCTACTCGCCATTACTTCGCCTCGTACCAGCCCCACAAAATGGCGCGGCCAAGGGCGTGGAAATGCAGGTTGAACCCAAGCACGGTCGGCGAAGCATCTGGGTCGATGTCGAGCTTTTCTACGTCAACTGCGTGGACGGCATAGAGGTAGCGGTGCGGGGCGTGTCCGGCAGGCGGGTTAGCGCCAAAGTAGGTGCGCTCGCCGGAATCGTTGCGCAAGCTGATGACGCCGTCAATGCCCAAGTCCTCTGCAGCACCGGCATTGGTAGGCAGCTCGCTTACCTCGACGGGAATATTGAACGCCGCCCAGTGCCAGAAACCAGACGCCGTTGGCGCATCTGGGTCGAAACAAGTTACGGCCAGGGACTTAGTGCCTTCCGGCAGTCCGGACCACGCAAGCTGCGGCGATACGCTCTCTGGGGCGCGGAGCTTTTCCTGCAGCTCGTCTCCTTCCACCACATCGGTAGACGAGAGAACGAAGGAAGGAACATCGCGCAGCGGTGCGTAAGGATCTGGACCGGGAAAGCGGGAATCATCTGCATAAGAAGTCATAGACCCCTTTGTACCCCACCTCACAAGCCGCTGTCGATGTGGTGTAACCGCCGCACCCTGCATATATTTTGCCGCACACGTGGAAAGCCCCCAACCAGACTTACAACCATGTATTTTCACACGCCGTAAACGGTAGCTTTTTCACTCCACACGCTGGCGATTTGTAAAGCAAGCCTCGAGCAGGATACAGTATCGGAGTGCCCAGCCGAGAGGCTGATAAACACCCTGCCCGGGTGGCGGAATGGCAGACGCGCTAGCTTGAGGTGCTAGTGTCCTATTAACGGACGTGGGGGTTCAAGTCCCCCCTCGGGCACAACGAACCGGCGGTTACCACCAAGGTAGCCGCCGGATTTTTCTATTCAGTACTCCCACAAGGACTACGATCTCCCCCATGACCACACTTTTGAGTTGGGCGCGCAGCTTCGGCCATTTCCTCATGTCGCTCGCCCGGTCCGCTTGGCGGTCAATCCTCCAGTGGTCGATACGGCGTTGGCTGGCGGTCTTCGCGGCCATCCTCACCGGCGTGGCCCTCCTTTATTTCTTTGATCTGCCGGACGTGGCTCAACTTCGCGAGGCCTCCACCCGCTATGGCGCCTGGTTCCCCCTCCTTTTCACCCTAGGTTATGTCATATTTACGCAGCTTCCCTTTCCCCGGACGTTGTGGACGGTAGCCGCAGGAATACTTTTCGGCCCCTGGAAAGGACTCGCGCTATCCCTGTGCGCCTTGACGGTGTCAGCGGCCCTGTCGCTCCTCATCGTCCGCACGCTCCTTGGAGACTGGATCCGTCCGCACCTGACCCACCCCGCAGTGTTTAAAATCAATGCCCACTTAGAGCGGCGCGGCTGGCTGGCCATCGCTTCGCTGCGAATGGTGGCCGGCGTCCCCTTTAGCCTCCTAAACTACGTTGCCGCCCTAACTCCGGTGAAGCTTAGCCACTTCACCGTGGCCACTCTCCTCGGTTCCATCCCGACTACTGCCCTCGGCGTCTTCTTCGGCGATGCCCTCACCGGCCACACGTCGCCCGGCATCATTGTCGCCATGGTAGCTTTTGCCGCCATCGGTATGGGCGGGCTGTATATGGATTCGCGCCTACCCACTCGCCCATAAGTCAAGTGCGAGCGGTAGACTATTTCGCAATTGGTTCCTTAAGGAGGATTTCTGTGCTTGCTGTCCACGCCCGCTACCGGGGCCGCTCCGTGCGTCGCGCAGATTTGGTCCAACGTTCTGCAACGGCTCTATCCACCCTCAACGGTGTGGGCAAGTTCCACGTGCTCGGCGTGGAAGATATTTGCGCCGTAGTTGATTCAGCAACTGCCGTGTGCGACGTGGTCATGGCCTTGCTTGCCGACGGCGACTGGGCTATCGGCATCGGCATTAGCCCCGGCAACCAGGAAGATGAGGAAGGCGCGCGCCAGGTAGCAACCGCCGCATTGCGGAAGTCCGCCCGCATGGGGCAGGTCTACGCCAAACTCAATAAGCGCGGGCGCGCCTCGGAGGCAAGTGATATTGCAGCCACCTTTGCCCTGCTTGGGTACGTTCTGCACAAGCGCACCATCGAAGGGCGCGAAGCAACCTCGCTCGTCCGCGCAGGACTCAACCAGAATGAGGCCGCCGAAGAGCTAGGAATTTCCAAGCAAGCCATGTCGCAACGCCTCCAAGCGGCCGGCTGGAGCGCGGAGATGGCGGGGTGGCAGTTGGCCGTCAACCTCATTGAACGCGCCAACCTTGCCCAGCCCTAGAGCAAGTCGGACTTGCTCAACTCAGATGTAGTAACGAAGTCCACGAGGCGCTCCACGGCGCCGATCAGGCTGGAGTCTAAGTCGCGGAAGGAATGCACGGCGTTATAGACATGACGCCACCCATCCTTCGGGTCGCTCCACCCTACGCGGCGGCAAATACCGGTTTTCCAATCCTCGCCGTAGGGCACATCTGGCCATTCGCGCAGGCCTACGCGCTGCGGCTTTACCGCCGCCCAGATATCGATGAAGGGGTGTCCAGTGACCAGGACATGCTCTCCCACGGTTTCCGTTAATCGGGTTTCCTTGGAGCCTTGAACCAAGTGATCGGCCAATACGCCGACCCTGCGGCCCGGCCCTGGCTGAAATTCTGCGAGGCGCGCCTCCAAGTTGTCCAAACCCTCGAGGTATTCGACGACCACGCCTTCCACACGCAGGTCGTGACCCCACACTTTCTCCACAATGGCGGCATCATGCACGCCCTCCACCCAAATGCGCGATGGCGCGGCAACCTTTGCCTCCACGTTTTCTACGCGGCGGGAGCCGGAGTTGGACTTACGGGGAGCCTGCTTTTCGACGTATCGGGTAAGCGTTACTGGCTTGCCCTCCACCAGGAACCCGCCTTTAACCAGGTTAAAGACGCGCTCTACGCCATGGCGATCCTCAAGGCGTACCACCTCACCGAAAACGGTTTTATCCACGCCCATCACAGCACCCACAAAGTCATCGCCGCGCACTTCCACTACCATTCCGGGCTCGGCTGGTACTTCCGGGTACTGGCGCGGCTTCGACCGCGAGTGGCCAGCAAAAATATCTCCGCCATAAGGATCAAAACTCATGGCCCGTTAGTCTATCTACTAGACTGGCTCGCCATGGATATGCGCGCCGAAGTATGGTCACCTTTACAAAACACCGCCGTCTGGCTTGGCTCGTGGCTGTGGGGACATGAAACCACCGATGACTTGCTGGACGCGCTTACGGAACTAGGCGGACGTCCAGAATGCTTGGACGAATCCCCCTTCGTCGATGTGTTAGCCATGCTGCGCGCGGAGACCTCCGAGCTTACCGCTCATCGCGGTGTACGTGCAGAACCTATCGTGCGCCTCGCACTGTCCGGGCCAGGCGAGCCACCCGCATTGCCGGCAGGATCGGAGTCCTATCGCGCGGCCGCACAAAGTTCTGCCGGGGCAATCATAGTTCGCACCAATGATCCCTTGCGTAACTTAGTCCTCGTCCCCCACATTCGCCACAGCCATACAGCGTGGCAAGTGGTCGTCGAAAAGCAGCAGCTCCCCGCGCCCGCCTGGCTAAGCCCCGGTGAAGCTGATGCCCTCCTCTCTCAGGCAACCAATGAGTCCGCCGATCTCATCGCCGCAACCGGGTATAGCACCGAGGCCTTGCCCAACCCACGCCTCACCGTGGGAACCCTGAGCGACTTCTATGACACGCCCGGCCTTCCCCACTCAACGCCAGCTCGAGCAGCCAAGCTCTTTGCCCGTGCCGACCGAGTAGCCGCGATCATCGAAACCGTCACTGACCGCATCAATGACCACAGCCTTGATCCACAATTGCTTCGCTTGTGGCGCCACATCCGCCAGGCCCGCATGACGGGCGTGTCTTATGCGCTTGGAGAATTTGCCCGTTAACGAGACCGAATATCGCAGCACCCCGCCGCGCACGGCTCACCATTGACTGTGCACCCTTGCACCGTGACACTCCCGCTGGTCTCCCACTCGCGGCCCTGCTCTAGTTCATCGATGAGATCAACGACCATCTCCGCAAACCGTGGAGTCGGACCCGCTGTCCGGGTTCGCAGGACCTTGACACCCATCTCTTCGGCCGCCTTCTGCAGCTCGGAATCGAGATCCCAGATAACCTCCATATGGTCTGAGATGAAGCCAATCGGGCATACCACGACCGTGTCGATACCCTCGTTGTGGTGGATATCAGTGGTGTGATCAACAATGTCTGGCTCGAGCCACGGAGTGCGTGGATTGCCCGAACGTGACTGCCATACAAGGTCATAGTCAGAAATACCGGCTTGTGCGGCCACCAACCGCGACGCCTCTGCTACCTGGCGGGAGTAAAGGTTCTTATCGCCTTCCGCACCGCCCACGTTATCGTGCGCGACGGGAACCGAATGGGCGGTAAACAGCAAGCGAGTGGATTCCTTCTTTTCTTCCGGAACCTGTCCCCAGACCTCCGTGACAGCGGCTGCCATTTCGGCCACGAACTTCGGATGATCGAAGAATTGACGAATCTTAGTAAATTCAATGTCCGGCAAACCCTGCTCCGCCAGATGCTCACGCATCCGCTGAATGTCCTCATCATATTGCCGGCATGCGGAGTACCCGCCCCATGCAGAGGTAGCGAAGACAGCTACCTTGCGCACCCCGTCCTGAGACATCTTCTCCGCAGTCTCACTGGCAAAGGGATGCCAATTTCGATTGCCAAAGTAGACCGGTAGATTATGTCCGCGTTTTTTCAGCTCTCCTTCGAGATGATCGATGATTTCACGGTTAAGTGCATTGAGCGGACTTACCCCTCCGAAGTGGTAATAATGCTCGCCCACCACTTCTAGCCGCTCGCGAGGGATGCCTCGACCTCGGGTAACATTCTCCAAAAAAGGAACGACCTCCTCGTTTCCTTCCGGGCCACCGAAAGAAAGAACGAGGAGGGCGTCGAAGTTTTGGGCATTCTGTTGTGCGTCAGTCATGCCCTAAACCATACCAACCAAAAGTTGGAGATTAGAGAAGGCGCACGACATCGGGAGTAGCGCCACCCCAGCGAACTGGAACTACTGAAACAGTCTGACCAGACTGTGGCGCTTCAATCATTTGGCCGTCGCCTAGGTAGATAGCTACGTGCTGGCTTCCACCAGCTCCGTAGAAGATAAGGTCACCGCGCTGTGCATTCGCACGAGGAACCTTCTTACCCTGCTGGTACTGCGCACCAGTGTAATGAGGAAGGTCCAGGCCGGCTGCCGCGTAGGCGTACTTGACTAGCCCCGAGCAATCGAAGCCAGACTGACCGAAGTCACCGAAGGAATCAGCCACGCCACCATCGCGAAGCCCACCAGTAGGACCATTATTATCGCCGCCACCCCACACATAAGGGACACCAACCTGGGACTCGGCGCGAGAAATCACGGCCTCGATCTGAGCGTCTCGGCCCGCATCTGCACCAGTGGTGGTTTCCTCGGACTCAGTTACCTCATCCACCTCGGGAGCGTCAACACTGGCGGCAGGTGCAGTGTTCGGACTGCCCAAACCAAGCAAGTCAGATGAACCTTGCATGAGGGTGCGCACATCGTCCTCATCAACGGCTGCGGCGATATCATTCGCAAGTCCGAGCGCATCGTTCACGGAGGATCCAGTGCCAAAATCGACGTTCTGGAACGTCGGCGTTGTACCCTTGTTGAGGGCGTTTCCGAAGTCCGCTTCTGGAGTAGTCTTCTCCTGCTCAGCAACGGATGGAGCCTCCGGATTATCGGCAACGTCCGCACTGCCAGGAGCCTCAAGCGAGCCCCGATCTACTACCTCATCTGTAAAGCCCTGAGACTTGTCCTCGGAAGTCAAGTCTTCAGAGTTGACCGTAAAGGCGTTAGTCGAAGCTGCAGAATCAAGATTATCAACTTGATTTGGCGAGGTTGGAAGAGAATCCTGCTGCGAGAGCTGTATCCCGCTTGCTGCCCCCTCTTGGGGCGCAGCCTGCTGCTGGCGGGCAAAAGTGGCCTCCGCAAACCTTTGGGTAGCGTTTAGTCGAGCTTCATTCTGGGCCAGCTCTCGACGCTCCTGCGCGACCCGACTCTCGGCTTCTCGCTTTTCCTCCCCCGCCTGGCGCAGCTCATCTTCCAAGCTGGCAACATACTCTTCATTAGTGCCCGGCTCGCCGTTCACTTGTTCCAATTGGGTTCGAATCTGAGCAATACGGTCTTCCGCTCCGGAAACATCCGCTTCCGCGCGACCTAGCTCTGCCCGGGACTCCTCTACAGCGGCCTGCAGTGAATCTGCATTGGCAACCGCACGGTCAATTGCTACGTGGTCTGAGTTTTGATCCTGGACCGTACCCGGGTTTGGCGTTGATACTTCATCGGCGCCCGCTGGGGCTACGGTGGAAAGCGTTGAAATAGCTGCGGTACCTGCTACTGCAGCAATGAAAGCGCGAACATGTCGAATGCGCGGAAGGCGAATGGTGGCCACTGAAATACTCCTAGTTTGGGCCCACGCTGCTCGTTTAGTGAGAGTCCATGAAGACTCCGGACATAGGTATGCCCGGGATCCCCGCCTGTATATTTCGCACAAACACAGGCGTTATCGCATGCCTTATTGGGCGGCCTAGAGGTTCGCCTTGGGTAGATATCAATAGATACGCGAAGCTAACCCCCTGGTGCCCGCAGACACTAGAGCGGTAATTGTTGATAGACTGCCTACTTCGGCTGAGACTTCACTCCGGGTGTGCACATTCTGTGGACGCTCAGCAGACTTAGGGCTTTCATGTTGGAACTAGAGACAGTTGAGGACGATTGCTGCGCCGATACTGGACGACTCTAACCGCTACTGTTTCCCCACAACAGCGATATCCAGACAATTTGCACTCTGGCAAGAGAGCCTAAAGGTCTACTTGCGCGAGTCCGCCAAGCCGGACACAGATGGTCTACAACTATCCTCTGTTCAAACAAAGTCCCACGACTGTGAAATCCACTTCTATTCTTGCGCTGCGCGCGACATACGCTCCAGGGTGCGTTTTACAACCCGCGATTCCGTATGCCCCGATCACGTCTTCGTTGCACTGAGCACCGTGAGAACTGCTCTACGGGTTCTGGCAGACCTCGCCGCGGCGCCAACTGGAGTCCAAAAGGTCTAACCTTTTGAGCACTACCGAGCCGTCGAGGGCAAGCAGCCACAAACCATGAACAGGCCGCACGAAGCTGACCCTTGTGGAGTGATTCGGCGTTCCCGGACCCTATCCCTATGGACCTCTCCGTACGCACCTTCTGTAACAACAGGCTTTTAGCCTTAGCCATATAAAGGTTCGCACCAAAATTTCCACACGGTGGAGTTCTAATGAACCCGTCTCACCTCATAAACGGAAGGTGGGTTGATGTGTAATTTTTCGAACATTGTAATCGCTCAAGTTCTTTGCCTGCGTTCCCAATCGCTATCGAAAGGTCCCGGTTCATTGACTTCCAAGAACGGCCACTCGACGTTCTAACTTTCGCTCGAGGCGTGCTTCCCCACATACCCGTGCGAGTTCTCTCGTGACAGTCAAGGCTAAGCCCATGAACCCAGGAAGCAAGAAATGTCTCCTGAGTCGACAACCGAACCTTACGTCACGACACGCCCGTTTCGCACAATTTTCCCGCAATTCACGTGAGTCAAGTTAATTCACATGACTCAACATGTGCACCTAACCTGCAATGATTTTGTTACCATCCCGTTATTGTGACTTTAATCACTAGACAGCCGGAGCCCCATACGCCCTACTAGCCCCGAGTCTGACCATAACCAGGACAACTCAACCACTCCCCCACCGGATGTCAACCCCTAAGGGTTTACTTTGACCACTCCCCCGCCCCATCCACGATCCCCAATTAGGTATCCGGCTCACGTTAAGTCCAGGCCGAACTTCTGCCTCCCCAATCCGCAACCGACTCTCCCGGCATCCCGTGAGTGAACGAAAGTGTGTCATCCACATTCACCCGGAGCCCTTCAGTACACACCTTCGGGCCAGTTGCCCGAATTTCTCGGGGCATCAAAGGCCCGCAAAAGTTTCACCCTCTAACGTGATACTTTCTCGAACAAACTTAATTTTCAGGGACTATTTGTCGAATTCTGAAAAGCCAAGTTCCACGTTTCTCGCCCGGCTTTCATCACTAGCCCGTCTCGCACGCCCAGCTTCCGTAGGTTCTTTTCAACTATTAGAGCGTGCGACGGCCGGCCGCTAGGAAAGAGCCAACCAATACAATCACGGCGATTACGGCAACTGCCCCCACCACTGCGCCGACCGGGAAGCTGATTTGGTCTAGCCCCCTGTAGTACTCAGACAGAAGGTCTACTTGTTCAACCCCAGGCGGGATCTGTGCCTGCACCGACTCAATGTCGGCACGGCTATAAGTGTCACTAACGGAAGAAACATGGCGAGGGGTTTGTACGATGACGGTATTCAAGCCTGTCGCATCCTGGAGCTCTTGGGCAATGTCACGGACATCAGGTGCCCGATCAGCCACCACATCAACCACGGCCACTCCGTCACCGTCTCGCAAGCCTTGAGCTACCTCCGCGTTGAGCTGTGCATCTTGGCTGAGCGTTGGGGACGTGTAGGCCACGCCATCCTCTTCCAGCTGGCCTGCCAAATCAGCTACATCTACGCCCGCGGGAACCATGTGTATCTCTTCCTTATGTATAGGGCTCCTAAACTTCTTCTCCCCCAAGATACGGGCGGGCCACAGACGTCCTTCCCCTCAACTCGCCGAATTTCTCGAAAAGGTGAAAACAGAACGCTTGTACTGTTACAATGGCAGCGACCGAAGGTTTTAGCCTCTACAATATCTAGGTGAACCATCGCGTTCTTTGTCGCCTTCAACACAGCGGGCCCCATGGTCGCGTCGCGTCACACCAGTGACCAATGATGCCGAGCACTGCCCCGCGGTGACGACTGGCGGCGAGTACCAAACAGAACACACTGTTTATTAACAAGGAATGGAGCTCCCTGTGACTGAAAGCTTGAACTCCTTCGAGGCCAAGAAGACCCTTGACGTCAACGGCAAGTCTTATGACTACTTTGACATCAACACCGTCTCCGGCTTGGAGAAGTTGCCTTACTCCCTCAAGGTGCTGGCAGAAAACCTGCTGCGTAACGAGGACGGCAAGAACGTAACCAAGGACCACATCAACGCCTTGGCAAACTGGGATCCGGAGGCAGAGCCGGACACCGAAATCCAGTTCACCCCAGCACGCGTCCTCATGCAGGACTTTACCGGTGTTCCTTGCGTTGTTGACCTCGCTACCATGCGTGAGGCCGTCTCCGCACTGGGTGGCACCCCGGATCAGGTTAACCCTCTCAACCCGGCCGAAATGGTCATTGACCACTCCGTCATCGTTGAGGCTTTCGGCTCTACCGATGCGCTGGAAAAGAACGTTGAAATTGAGTACCAGCGCAACGAAGAGCGCTACCAGTTCCTTCGCTGGGGTGCTGAGAACTTCTCCAACTTCCGCGTAGTTCCTCCGGGAACCGGCATCGTCCACCAGGTAAATATCGAGTACCTGTCCCGCGTTGTATTCGACAACGAGGGCCTCGCTTACCCGGATACCTGTATCGGTACTGACTCCCACACCACCATGGAAAACGGCCTGGGCATTCTTGGCTGGGGCGTCGGCGGCATCGAAGCAGAGGCTGCCATGCTCGGCCAACCGGTATCCATGCTTATCCCGAAGGTCGTAGGCTTCAAGCTGACCGGTGAGATTCCTACCGGCGTCACTGCAACCGACGTCGTTCTTACCATCACCGAGATGCTGCGCGAGCACGGCGTTGTTCAGAAGTTCGTTGAGTTCTATGGCAACGGCGTTAAGTCTGTCCCGCTGGCAAACCGCGCCACCATCGGCAACATGTCTCCTGAGTTCGGTTCCACCGCTGCTATCTTCCCGATTGACGAGGAGACCACCAAGTACCTCGAGCTCACCGGCCGCCCGCAGGAGCAGATTGACCGCGTCGAGGCCTACGCCAAGGCACAGGGAATGTGGCTGGAGGAGGACGCTCCAGAGGCAAAGTACTCCGAGTACCTCGAGCTGGACCTGTCCACCGTTGTTCCTTCCATCGCTGGCCCGAAGCGCCCGCAGGACCGCATCCTGCTGACCGAGGCCAAGGAGCAGTTCCGCAAGGATCTGGCTAACTACACCACCGACGAGGTTTGCGTTGACGAATCCTCTGTCGAGGCAAAGCGCATGTCCGCAGAAGGCGGCGCTCCAGTTATGGAGGACGTCACTGGCGGCTTGAACAAGGCTCGTGAGGGTCACGGCGAGTCCTCGGCTACTGGCGCGAAGGGCCGTCACTCCAACCCAATTACCGTTGAGTCCCAAAACGGTGGCGAGTTCACCTTGGACCACGGCATGGTTGCCATTGCTTCCATCACGTCCTGCACCAACACCTCTAACCCCTCCGTTATGGTGGGCGCAGGTCTAATCGCACGTAAGGCAGCAGAAAAGGGCCTCCAGTCCAAGCCATGGGTTAAGACCATCTGCGCTCCTGGCTCCCAGGTTGTTGATGGCTACTTCCAGCGTGCAGACCTGTGGAAGGATCTCGAAGCCATGGGCTTCTACCTCTCCGGCTTTGGTTGCACCACCTGTATTGGTAACTCCGGCCCACTGCCGGACGAGGTTTCCGCAGCCATCAACGAGAATGACCTCGCTGCCACCGCGGTACTTTCCGGTAACCGCAACTTCGAGGGCCGTATCTCCCCGGATGTCAAGATGAACTACTTGGCTTCCCCAATCATGGTCATCGCCTACGCCATTGCCGGTACCATGGACTTTGACTTTGATGCACAGCCACTGGGTCAGGATAAGGAAGGCAACGACGTCTTCCTGAAGGACATCTGGCCATCCCCGCAGGAGATTGAGGACACCATCCAGTCCGCTATCTCCCGCGAGATGTACGAGGCTGACTACGCCGACGTCTTCAAGGGCGACGATGCTTGGCGCAACCTGGACGTGCCGGAGGGCGAGACCTTCAAGTGGGATGAGGATTCCACCTACATCCGCAAGGCTCCTTACTTCGACGGCATGCCAACCGAGCCGAACCCGGTTGAAGACATCAAGGGTGCACGCGTTCTGGCAAAGCTGGGCGATTCCGTCACCACTGACCACATCTCCCCTGCTTCCGCTATTAAGCCGGGCACCCCGGCTGCGCAGTACCTCGATGAAAACGGCGTTGCCCGCCAGGACTACAACTCCCTGGGCTCCCGTCGTGGTAACCACGAGGTTATGATGCGCGGTACCTTCGCGAATATTCGCCTGGCCAACCAGCTGGTCGACGTCACCGGTGGCTACACCCGTGACTTCACCCAGGAAGGCGGCCCGCAGGCCTTCATCTTCGATGCTTGCCAGAACTATAAGGAAGCCGGCATCCCGCTCGTTGTCATCGCCGGTAAGGAGTACGGCACTGGCTCTTCCCGTGACTGGGCAGCCAAGGGCACCAACCTGCTTGGCGTGAAGGCTGTTATTACTGAGTCCTTCGAGCGCATCCACCGCTCCAACCTGATTGGTATGGGCGTTATCCCACTGCAGTTCCCACAGGGCGAGTCCCACGAGTCCTTGGGCCTGGATGGTACGGAAACCTTCGACATCGAGGGCATCTCCGCATTCAATGATGGCTCCATCCCGAAGACCGTCCACGTCACCGCTACCAAGGAGTCCGGCGAGGCCGTCGAGTTCGATGCCGACGTCCGCATCGATACCCCGGGTGAGGCTGACTACTTCCGCCACGGCGGCATCTTGCAGTACGTTCTGCGTCAGATGGTCAAGAACTAAGCGTCTTCGCGCAGTCCTTTAGCCCAACCGATGGGTTAAAGGACTAAGTTCAGTCGACAACGCGGGGTTGCACCGCCCTCTCTCAGGAAGGGCAATGCGGCCCCGCGTTTCGTCACGTCGATTTTATTTCTTATTTAAAATTACTGATTAAACAATCTTTAGATATCCCCCATTAAGGAGAGTTCCCTACTATGCCCATCGTGAGCGAATCTGAACTTAGCCGCCGCCGGCACGACATTCTCGTAGGTGCCCGCCGCTGCTTTGCAGAGCACGGGTACGAGGGAGCTACTGTTCGGCTACTCGAACAAGCGACGGGTAAGTCACGTGGCGCAATTTTTCACCACTTCGGTGACAAAGAGTCACTATTCCTTGCCTTGGCGCAAGAAGATGCCGCTCGTCAAGCCGAAGTCGTAGCTCAAAATGGCTTGGTAGAAGTCATGCGCGAAATGCTCCAGCATCCTGAGCGCCACGATTGGCTGGCCACTCGCTTGGAAATCACCTCCCTACTACGCACTGACCCCTCGTTCGCCGCTCGGTGGAAGGAAAATCAGTCGGTTCGTGATGAAGCCGTTCGCGCACGCTTGGCATCTAATGCGGATAAGGGCCGCCTTCGGGATGATGTAGAAATCGATACCTTAGCCATCTATCTTGAGGTGTTCATGGACGGATTCATTAACCGGCTTGCCTTGGGCGATACCGCGGAGCTGGAAAATGTTCTTGACTTAGTAGAGCAGTCCATCCGCGGTGCTCAGGCGGGCGCACAGTAACCCCCATACAACTACTTTTGCTCCCGGCTGCTTCTTAACTGATGTTGGAAACAGCCGGGAGCAATTTTGTATGTGCTTATAGATGCTGCGCCGGCAGTGTCTTTTCCGTTACTTCAGCATAGGTTTCTATTTCAGCCACAAACTTAGGATCGTGGCAGGTAACCACCAGGGCGCTGCCGGACTGCAGTGCGTGGTGGATCAGTTGGTGCATGAGCCAGCGGTCGGCAGCTGAAAGCAAGGTGTCTGGTTCGTCGAGCAGGACCACCGGTCGCTGCTGTCCGATCACGTGGGCAATCTGCGCAAGCCGCAGGCGAGACGATGATAGATCGAGAGGATGGTCTGCGGGGTTTAGTCCCAGCAGGTTGCGCACGGTGTCATTGGGGACGAATTCCTCCACCGTTGGGAATACTGCCTGATCAAACGGCGATTGCAGGGCAAGAGCGGGTGGATTCGGGACAGCTCCGGCGCCATCGAGCCCAGCCGCGGCGCGCAGGAGCGTGGTCTTTCCACTGCCATTATCGCCGCGCAGCCACGTAACCTTGGATTCCGCGATGGGGATTTCCACCGGTCCGACGCTGAAGGACGTGCCACTGGGCTGAGAAAAGTGCCACCATTTTTTCTTTGCCGCACCCCGGCGAGCCGTTAACGGACCTATGCTCCCAGTCCGAGTGCTCGCAGAAACCCGTGGTAAGTCAAGGGCCGCTACGAGTGGGTCTGTTCCGATGATGTCGCCACCCAAATCTGGCCAGGAGGAACTAGAAACGGAAATGACGCAAGTCTCCGGCATCGACTGCAAGAGGCGAACCACTTGCGTGCGCGAGTCAGCATCAAGCCCGGCTGCGGGCTCGCACACAATCATGACTTCTGGCTCGCGAATGGCGACACAGGCAGCCGCAAGCCTGCGTGTTTGGCCACCGGATAGCTGCGTTGGATCGTGTTCACGGTAGTCAGACAGGCCCACGGCGCGAAGCATTCGCTCCCCGCGCCGCTGCATTTCAGGGGCAGGCACGCCAGCATTTTCGAGGCCTAAAACCACTTCTTCGATGCAGGTTTCCCGCAGGAAGCTAATTTGTGCTGAGGCATCCGTGCCGATGATGGCTTGGGTAGATAGGTGCTCCGCTAGGTGCACGGCAACGTCTTCTACGGCTTTGTCAGGATCGACAAGTACTTGATATATGGCCCCAGGACTGGGCTTAATGCGGGCTATATCCATGTAGCAATCACCACCGCAAGGGCTACTAGCGGAATGACGAAGCGTAAGACGCGGGAGACCATGGAATCGGCTACGGGGCGCAATAGGCTGCGTTGCCCTTCTTGGTCGAATCCGACGGCGGCGAGGGCCTGGCCACGTTGGGTTCCTTGGGTAAGGAGGCGAGCGATGACGGGAATAATGACGCGCGAGATGGAATTGCGCCAGGTCACGGTGATGCCGGCGAGCTGGTTTGCGTCACGCACGCAACGCCAAGCGTGCGCACCTTGGGGCAGGGTTTGCAGCGAGGCTCCAACGATATACGCAACCTTGTGGCCAGCGCGCGACACTTGCAGCCACTTGGCGATATCAGCAATGCGCAGTGCTGCCATGGCCGCGATGAAGCAAGCCATGAGGGCGCAGAATCGGAGGGTGAGGGTGGCGGCGAGAACCAGGCCGTCGCTAGTTAGCAGCGGCAGCACTGGGTCATCACCGTAGGGGGCGTGAATGACCAGCATGGAAAGGGCCGCTGGGGCGCTTAGCGCCATAGTTGTCAAAATCACGGAAGCGTTGCGGGTAGCGGCAGTACCGCAGGTTAGGGCGATGAGCACTACGCTTGCCGACGCCACCGGGGTATTCAGCGCCAAAGTAAGGACCCAACCGCAGGCCGCGATGGTGATAACGGTGGCGGGATGAAGGCCGTGCATTAACGTGGCTGGAGAGATTCTCGGGTGCGCTGCGGCAATGCCTTGACCGCTGCCCAGACAATGAGGAAGACCAGTGCCTTATCCAGGGGATCCGAAATAAAGGACTGCAGCGTAACCGAGGCGATGAGGGAATTGCCCAGTTCTCGGAACAGCGAAACAACCGCGCCCGTACCAAGACCTGCGGTACCGCCATAAACAAAGGCAGCCACTGGTGCGGCGAGCATGCCGGAAATGATGCCGATGATGGCGCCGCTGAGAATGACCCACCACACCTTAGTGAAAGCACCCTTCTTGATTACCAGTCCAGAGAGGAACCCCGTGGCGGCGGACACGGCGGCGAAGGGCAGGGCGGCAGGGTTCAACAACCCCCATACGACGGAGGACAATGTACCGGTAGCCAATCCGGCGATGGGTCCCGCGAGCGCGGCTACCAGGATTGTTCCCACGGAGTCGATATACAGCGGGACGCCGATAGAACCGATGATTTCGCCGACAACAATATTGAGTACTAGCGCTACCGGGATAATGGCGATGGTTCGTGCCGGTAGAGCCGGAACGGTGCCGGCTAGAAGGAGCGCGGCGCCAACGAGGTATCCGGCGAGGGTAATGAGCGCCTCGGTTGAGCCGGCAACGGATTCCCAATCAGTAGGACGCAGAAGAACCAGATAAATCCAGGTTGCGGCGACAATGAGAGCACCCGCGATGACCATAGCCTTGCGGGCGGGGGTGGGAGAAAGCTGTGACACAGTAAAAGTCCAAATCCATATACAGAAAAATGGGCAAAGTAAACGACGACCGCGGATGGTGCTGCGTTCCTATGTCACCTCGGAAAGCGAGCTCGCACGGCGCGTGCGCCGCGGATAATAGTAGAGGTTCTGCGTGTTAAAAGCCACTAATGCGAAGCCAATAGCGTCAATCCCCGCGCGCATTCGTGGTGTGCGGCCTCTATATCTGCGCTTGTTACCAAACGCGCGTTGTGGGCGCGGCCCCAATGGTTGCGCAAATCTGCAACGCTCGTGCCACGCAGCAGTGGCGATTCCGCCTCGACGTCCACGGTGGTTTCTATCGCGTCAAAATTGATGCGTCCGAGTGCAATCATGCAGGTCAAGAGGTCATGGATTTGAGCTTGATATCCCTCCCCTTGTGCTTGGTGGAATTCAAAATAAAAGCGCAGCACGTCCGGCAGGATTTGTGCCGTGGGGTGCTCCCCCAACAATTCTAGGACCTCGTCTAGGCGCTGCGGGGTGATGAGAAACTGTTCCGTTACTTCGAGGGAACACAGCGTGGTGGGAACGCGAGGGGCGGTTGAATGAAAATGTTGGGCGGCGGCGTGTGGATCCACGCAAAAGTTCCACTCGGCAGTTGGCGTGGTGTTTCCGCGGTAATTGACCGCACCGCCCATGATGGTGATGGCGCCGAAGCGCGCGGCAGCTTCGCTATGGGTTGCTTCGAACGCAGCAAGGTTGGTGACCGGCCCGGAAACGATCAGCTGCAGATCGTCGTGGGTGGCTAATGCTTCTTCCCATACCTGCTGCCAATCGCGCTGTTGCAGCTTGGCGGCGGCAGCGGGGGCATGTGCGTAGCCCAGCCCTGTCGGGCCATGGGTCTCAGGGGTGGTGGTGAGATCCACCTTGAGGGGTTGGGGTAGGCCGGGGGCTACGGGGACGTCGGCAAGCGAGCACAGCTCCAAAATCCAGCGGGCATTAGCCGCGGTCTGATGGACCTCGACATTGCCGGCCGTGGTGGTAACGCCTACCAGCTCGATCTCACCGGCATGATGCAGGCCGGCCAAGTACATAAGGGCGAGGCAATCATCGATGCCGGGATCGCAATCAATAAGTACAGCTGGTGGCATAGCAGTCATAATGCCAGCCAGTCTAGCGTCTTACTTGATGGAGCTCACCGGATTGTCGCCATCAACGAAGGCGAGCGGGGATTCCGGCAGGTTTTCGCGGCCAAGGACCTCGACGATGACGTCCGCAACCAGCTCGCGGGAAGAAGTCAGAGACTCCTTCAGCATCTTATCCTCAATCTGCTCAATGCCCTTGGCTGGTTCTTCGGTCAGCATCGCTGGCTTGAGGATGAGGTGCGGGTAGCTTGCCTGTACAAGGCGGTTGTCTACTTCCTTCTTAGACTCCACATAGGCATACCACTTCTCATCGGCAGGATCCGTGGTTGCTACCTGGGAGCCGACATAAGAGATCATCACATAGGCAGGCACATTCTTGCCCTCCTGCTGCAACTTGTCCATGGCGTCGAGGGTAGCGAGGGCACCATCGCGGTCGACGGCCCAGGTGAGGTCTGCCCCACCGCGGCCGCCATTGCCAGCGCCCCAGACTACAGCGTCATAAGCGGCGAAAAGCTCTGCCCACTGATCCACGGTTTGTTCAGTAATATCCGCCATAACTGGGGTCGCGCCGAGCTTTTCAATCTCGGCCTTTTGCTCTGGGTTGCGGATGAGGGAGTGGACCTCATGACCGGCCTCAACCAGCTTTGGTGCGGTCAGCAGTCCGACCTTGCCGTGTCCACCGATGTACAGAATCTTCTTCTTATCAGTCATATCTCCCCACGGTAACAACGGCGCGGCCGGCGTGCAGACGGCCTCCTTACTCCGGCACGTACAAACCACCGCGGCGCGCCCGGCAAGCAGATAGAATTGCACGCATGTATGCCATTATGACCGTCACCGGCGCCGATAGCACCGGCATCATCGCCGCGGTGACCACTACCCTTGCAGAACTCGATATCAACGTCATCGACGTCTCCCAGACGCTCATGGGCGGATACTTCACCATGATCCTGCGCGTCGAATTCGATGCGGACAAGGTCTCCATCCAGACCATCAAGGAGCACATGCGCCCCGTTGCGGAAGAAAAGCACCAGTCCATCCGCATCCAGTCCGAAGACCTCTTCACCGCCATGAACGAAATTTAATATGAGTACGCGTTTTAATACCACCAATATCCTGGACACCATCGAGATGATTGAGAACTATCGTCTCGATATCCGCACCGTGACCATGGGCATCTCCCTCCTCGGATGCACCCGCTCCACCATGGAGGCCACCTGCCAGGCCATCTATGACCGCGTCACGCAGCAGGCAGGGCGCCTCGTCGAGGTATGCGAAGGCATCGAAGGCGAGCTCGGTATCCCCATTGTGAATAAGCGTATTTCCGTAACCCCCATCTCTTTGGTGGTGGCCGGCGTAGAGGGAAACCCCGTTGATGCGGCGAAGGCTCTGGACAAAGCAGCCAAGGAGGTAGGCGTCAACTTCGTAGGCGGCTATTCCGCCTTGGTAGAAAAGGGCGCTACCACCGCCGAGCAAAAGCTCATCAGCTCCATTCCGGAGGCGCTGGCTACTACGGACGTTGTGTGTTCCTCCGTAAATATCGCCAGCTCTCGCGCCGGCATCAACATGGATGCGGCGAAGAAGATGGGCGAGGTCGTCAAGGAAGCGGCCGAGCTGACCAAGGACGATTCCGCCATTGCGTGCGCCAAGCTCGTGGTCTTTGCTAACTCCGTGGGAGATAATCCTTTTATGGCCGGCGCCTTCCACGGCATTGAGGAACCCGATTGCGTGGTCTCCGTGGGCGTTTCCGGCCCGGGTGTAGTCGACCGCGCCTTGGGCTCGCTCGAGGGGGCCAGCTTAGACCAGGTTGCAGAAGAGGTGAAGAAGGCTGCTTTCAAGATCACTCGCGCCGGGCAGCTGGTAGGCACCATGGCCTCGGAGCGCTTGGGCGTTCCTTTCGGCATCATCGACCTCTCGCTTGCCCCCACCGCCGAATTGGGCGATTCGGTTGCGCACATCTTGGAGCACATGGGCCTAGACCAGGTGGGCACGCACGGTACAACTGCTGCTTTGGCTCTGCTTAACGACGCCGTAAAAAAGGGCGGCATGATGGCCTGCTCCCGCGTCGGCGGTCTGTCTGGATCCTTCATCCCCGTCTCCGAGGATAAGGGAATGATCGATGCGGTTAAGTCCGGCTCTATCTCTATGGACAAGCTGGAGGCCATGACCGCCATTTGCTCGGTGGGCTTTGACATGATTGCGCTGCCGGGCGATACCTCGGCCGCGACGATTTCGGGCATGATTGCTGACGAGGCCGCCATTGGCGTGATGAATCATAAGACCACGGCGGTACGCGTGATCCCGGTTCCTGGCGCCCAGGTGGGCGACGAGGTGAGCTTCGGCGGCCTGCTGGGCTACGCACCGGTGATCCCGGTCAATCACGTGGGTAATGCGCAATTCATTAACCGCGGCGGCTTCATCCCTGCCCCAGTGCATGGATTCCGCAACTAAGAAGAGCGGCAACCGCGCCGCAGCCTAGTCCGCGGCGTGCTCTTCGCCAGGTTTTTCCGACTCCGCCCATTCGGCTAAGTTGGCCTGGAAGTGCTGGTAGGAAGACTCCAACTGTTGTAGCTCCACCTCGCCACCGACTTGGCGGCGGGCATCTGAGTAGATGGCCCGGGCGGCGTCGGCAAGCACGCTCCGGCGCTCAGCAGTACGCAACAGGGCAACGACCTTGGCCAAGTTATCCAGCAGGCTGAGGTAGATTTCTGCATTATCTGCCGCATCGCGCCGAATCTGCGCGAACATCGCCTCCACAATTTCCTCATAGCTGAACGTTTGGTAGTCGAGGCGAAACTTGCCGTTAACGTGCACAATGCCCTGCGGCAGCCGCTTATCCCCAATCACGGTAAGAATCTGGGTAAAGCGGTCAATGATGTCTATGACCGTATAGGGATCATTGACGCCGGTGCTCAAAGCGCGGGCGGCGATTTCCGCGAGGTGCCGGGCGGTAAATCGTGGGTCGTGGGCCGAGGCATTTTCGCGGTGCTGCGTGAGCACGATGTGACGCTCAATATCTTCCGGCAAATGCGGCACGCCGTGTGCGATGACCTCTCCTTCCAGCACCAAGTCCCCCGGTGCCACGCCCAGGTGCACCGCGCAGTTCTCCTGCGCCGCGGCCTGCGCGATGGCGTCATAATCCACGAATTTAAGGTAACCAGTCTCGCTGCTGCGCCGCTTCTCCGCAGCTTCGTAAAATTCCGGCCCCGGCGCCTTAGCCTCCTTTTCCTGCTCGCCGCGCTGGATAAGTCGGCGCATGTGGTCCTCTACGTCTTGTGCAACTACGTGAACCACGTGGGACATGCTGATCGATTGCGCAATATGCACAATGAAGTAGATAAGGAACACCACGCACGCGAGGGCCAGCAGAACCGTCACCGCCACGTTCAATGAAGGAACGTGCTCTTCTTCCCCATCGCCGCCAGTGCGCACCGCGCGGAGGGACAGCAGCGCGAAGGTGAAAGTGGCAAGATAGATCGCCAAAGTAGATTGGATGGAGCGGTCTTTTAAAAACTCATGTAAAAGGCGTGGTCCCATCACCGTGACCACACCAGATAGTGCGGTCAGCGTGATGAAGAAGACTGTGCCGGCCAATGACAGCGAGGACGTAGCTACGGCGCTCAAAATGCCCTGCGCACTATCAGCGCTGCCATCATAAAAAGGCGTGGCTGCCACATCGAAAGTGCTACCAATCGCAATAAGCAACTCCGCACCCACTGCGGCGGTCGCCACCGCCACGGCCGGGATAAGCCAAAATTTCTCCCGCCAGGCGGGCATCCTCTCCAGCAGCGTCTTCATATGCTCCTACGCTAGCTCCACAATTTCCATATAGTCATCGGACCACAAATCTTCGTCACCATCGGGCATGATGATGACGCGTTCTGGGTCCAAGGCCTTAACCGCACCCGGATCGTGCGTCACCAGCACCACGGCGCCCGTATACGTTTTCAGTGCATCAAGCACCTGCTCGCGCGAAATTGGGTCCAAGTTATTGGTGGGCTCGTCTAGCAACAGGACGTTCGCGCGGCTGGAGACCAAGGCGGCCAGTGCAAGGCGCGTCTTCTCACCGCCGGAGAGGGTACCCGCAGGCTGCTCCAGCTTCTCACCGGAGAACATGAAGGCGCCAAGCAGGCTGCGCAACTCCTGCTGATCCGCGTCAGGACAAGCATCAATGGTGTTTTGCCACACAGACTTATCCGGGTCGATGGTGTCATGTTCCTGCGCGAAGTAGCCGATGCGCAGGCCGTGACCACTGACGATGCCACCTTCACCATCGGTGCGTTCCACGCCGGCCAGCAATTTCAACAGGGTGGTCTTACCTGCACCGTTGTAGCCGAGAACGACGACCCTAGAACCTTTGTCGATGGCGAGGTCTACGCCCACGAAAACCTCCAGCGAACCGTACATCTTGGTCAGGCCTTTGGCATTCATGGGGGTCTTGCCGCACGGCGCCGGCTCGGGGAACTTAATATTGGCCACCTTATCGGCCACGCGGACCTCATCGAGCTCGCTCATCATGCGTTCAGCACGGTGGAGCATCTGCTTTGCCGCAGCGGCCTTGGTTGCCTTGGCACCGAGCTTGGCCGCCTGCTTTTGCAGTGCAGACGCCTTCTTTTCCGCATTGGCGCGCTCTCGACGACGCCGCGCTTCATCGGTAGCACGGGCATCGAGGTACTTCTTATAGCCCATGTTGTAGACGTCGGCCTCGCCGCGGACCGCGTCAAGGAACCACACCTTATTGCACACGGCCTCTAGCAGTTCGACGTCGTGGGAAATCATAATGAGCCCGCCTTCGTGCTTGGACAGGAATTGGCGCAGCCACGTAATAGAGTCCGCATCCAAGTGGTTAGTCGGCTCATCCAGGAGCAGGGTGGTCTGGGATTTGCCGGAGCCTTCAGTAGCCGCAAAGAGGATCTGTGCCAGCTCCACACGGCGACGCTGGCCGCCCGAGAGAGTCTTGAGCTGCTGATCTAGGACACGCTGTGGCAGGCCCAAATTATCGCAAATCTGCGCACACTCGGAATCGGCTTCATATCCGCCTAGCGACTCGAATTGCTCCTCTAAGCGGGAATACTTACGGATAGCCTTATCCCGGAACTTATCGTCCGTGGCCGATTCCATGAGCTCTTGTTGCTTCGCCATGCGGCGCTTAAGATCATCCAGGCCGCGTGCGGAGAGAACGCGCTCGCGCGCCGTTTGCTCGATATTTCCCTCGCGGGAATCCTGGGGCAGATAACCAATGGGGCCCGAGCGAGTCACAGAACCACCATAAGGCTCCGTCTCCCCTGCCAAGATGCGCATGGTCGTCGTCTTGCCCGCGCCGTTGCGGCCGATGAGGCCGATGCGGTCGCCGGGCTGCACGCGCAGGTGCTGCCCGGGGGCGTCGAGAAGCGTGCGCGCTCCTACCCTGACTTCGAAATCATTGGTTACAATCACGAAGAAATAGTCTAGCAATTGACGCGGCCAACGCTAAGACGCACTAACGCCCCCAACAGTCACTTCCCGAATCCGAGAAATGCGCTGTTGGGGGCGTGTGATTAATACGCGATTTTAAACCGCGAAACCGAGGGCCTGAAGCTGCTCGCGGCCCTCCTCAGTAATCATCTGCGGGCCCCATGGCGGCATCCATACCCAGTTGATACGGACAGCATCAGCCAGCTTATTGGCCTTGACGATGTCTTCCACCTGCTCTGCAATGACATCGGTCAGCGGGCACGCCGGCGAGGTCAGCGTCATATTGATCATGACGATTTCCTTGCCATTATCCTCTTCAAACCAGAGGTCATAGACAAGACCCAGGTCGACGACGTTAATGCCGAGCTCGGGGTCGATGACATCGCGCATGAATTCGGTGACGTCAAAGGCCTTAGAGATCTGCTCTTCGGTCTGCTCCGGGCGCTCGCCGCTGCCGGAGAATGAAGAGTTCTCGTTCTGATAAGGATCTACGGGTTCCGTCATCTAGTTCTCCACTTCAGTTAGTGCATCGGCGGATGCAGCCTGGAAGGCCTTCCATCCGAGGAGCGCACACTTGACGCGCGCTGGGTACTGGGACACGCCGGCGAAGGCAACGCCGTCACCGATGAGGTCTTCATCGCCCTCTTCTTGGCCACGAGAGGTAATCATCTTTTCAAACTCGGCCAGCTTCTCGTTGGCTTCCGCAAGCGGCAGTCCAACGATCTCTTCAGCCATAACCGAGGTAGAAGCCTGCGAAATGGAGCAGCCTTCCGCGTCATAGGAGACGTCCTCGACGGTCTTGCCGTCGTCCGAAAGGCGCACGCGCAGGGTGAGCTCATCGCCGCAGGACGGGTTCACGTGGTGAACCTCGGCCTGATATGGCTCCCTCAGGCCGGCGTGTTGGGGGTTCTTATAGTGATCCAGGATGACGTCCTGGTACATGGAATCTAGGTTCATGAGGCAACTCCAAAGAATTCGCGGGCAGCCTTGATTGCGTCCACCAGCTTATCTACTTCTTCCTCGGTGTTATATAGGTAGAAGCTAGCGCGGGCGGTGGACTGTGCGCCGCAGGCACGGTGCAGTGGCCACGCACAGTGGTGGCCAACGCGAATGGACACACCGTGGTCATCGAGGACCTGGCCCAAGTCGTGCGGGTGAACGCCTTCCACAGTGAAGGAAATGGCGCCACCGCGATTTTCGGTGGTCTCTGGACCGATGATGCGCAGACCCGGGATTTCCTTGAGCTGGCGCAATGCGCGCTCGGTGAGCTTCTTTTCGTGCGCGTGGATATTGTCCATGCCCACTTCTTCCAAGAACTTCACCGCGGCTCCAAGGCCAACCACCTGGCTGGTCATCTGCGTGCCCGCCTCAAAGCGCGTCGGCGGCTCGGCAAAGGTGGTCTCTTCCATCTTGACGATCTCAATCATGGAGCCACCGGTCAGGAAAGGTGGCAGCTTCTTGAGCAGCTCATCCTTGCCGTACAGCACACCAACGCCGCTGGGGCCACACATCTTGTGGCCGGAAAAGGCCGCGAAATCCACGTCCAAAGCATGGAAATCAACCGCCATGTGTGGCACCGACTGGCAGGCGTCGAGGACAACCATGGCGTCCACCGCGCGAGCACGGCGCACCAGTTCATCCACGTCCGCCACGGCACCCGTGACATTGGATTGGTGAGTAAACGCAACTACCTTGACGGAATCATCGAGCTCGAGCGAATCGAGATCAATACGGCCGTCTTCGGTCATGGAATACCACTTCAACGTAGCGCCGGTGCGAGCACACAGCTCCTGCCACGGCACCAAGTTGGCGTGGTGCTCCAATTCGGTGATGACAACGGTATCGCCCTCGCCCACGTAGAGGTCCCCCGCGCGCTCGTCGCCAAGCACATAGGCAACTTCGTTCAGGGCCTCAGTGGCATTTTTGGTAAAGGCGATCTCGTCGCGGTCCGCGCCCACGAATGCGGCGATAGCTTGGCGCGCGGACTCGTAGGCATCATCGGCCTCTTCTGCCAGTTGATAGGAACCGCGGTGAACAGGGGCGTTCGTGTGCAGCACAAACTCCTCTTCCGCCTTCCATACCGGCAGCGGGCGCTGGGAGGTAGCACCCGAATCCAGATACACCAGTGGCTTATCGCCACGCACCGTGCGCTGGAGAATCGGGAACTGTTCCCTAATTGCGTTTACATCAAATCCAGACATGAATCTTCTTTGGATAGTCGCGGTTGACCGGCCGAGGGTCGGTCCTTACTTGAGGAACTGGTCGTAGCCGTCAGACTCGAGCTGGTCCGCCAATTCAGCGCCACCGGTCTTGATGACGTGGCCGTCAGCGAAGACATGGACGAAGTCCGGCTTCACATAGTTCAGGATGCGCTTGTAGTGGGTAATCATCAAGATGCCACCATTGGTTTCCTTCTGGTAGCTATTGATGCCCTCAGACACGATGCGCAGAGCGTCAACGTCCAGGCCGGAGTCGGTCTCGTCCATGACTGCGAACTTCGGCTTCAGGATATCCAGCTGCATGACCTCGTGGCGCTTCTTCTCACCGCCGGAGAAGCCTTCGTTTACGGAGCGGGAGATGAAGGACTTATCAATCTTCAAGTTCTCGCGGGCCTGGGTAAGCTCCTTGTTCCATTCGCGCAGCTTCGGTGCCTCGCCACGAATGGAGGTGACTGCGGAGCGCATGAACTGAGAGACCTTTACGCCCGGTACTTCAGTTGGGTACTGCATCGCCAGGAAGAGGCCGGCGCGAGCGCGCTCGTCGACGGGCATCTCCAGCAGATTTTCGCCGTCGAGAAGCACCTCGCCCTCGGTGACCTCATACTTTGGGTGGCCGGCGATGGTGTAGGACAAGGTGGACTTGCCGGAACCGTTCGGGCCCATGATGGCGTGGATCTCGCCGGAGTTGATGGTCAGGTTAACGCCCTTGAGGATTTCCTTCGGCTCGCCGCCTTCTTCCGTCGGCAGCACCTGGGCGTGGAGGTTCTTAATTTCCAGAGTAGACATAATGTGTGTGGTTTTCCTTCTATGAAAGATTTAGGCGGAGATCTTTTCCAGTTCTTCGGAAATGCGGTTTTCCAATTCCTCGGACAGGGACTGCACCGGGATGCGGTGGATGACCTCATTGAAGAAGCCACGGATGATGAGGCGGCGGGCTTCAGCCTCTGGAATGCCGCGAGACATCAGGTAGAACAACTCGATGTCATCGAAGCGACCAACGGTGGCCGCGTGGCCTGCACCGGTAATTTCACCGGTCTCAATCTCCAGGTTAGGGATTGCGTCCGCGCGAGCGCCCTCAGTCAGGATCAGGTTGTTGTTGGTCTCGTAGGTATCGGTGCCCTGTGCATTGGAGCGGATAAGGACATCGCCTACCCAGCAGGTGCGGGCCTCATTGTCCTTGGTGCCCTGCAGTGCGCCCTTATAAAGGACGTGGGAGCGGCAATTAGGGACGGAGTGATCCACCAACATGCGGTTTTCAAAGTACTGGCCTTCATCAGCGAAGTAGACGCCCAGCAGCTCTGCGTCGCCGCCTTGCTCGGTGAAGTTCACGCGAGGCACGATGCGTACCACCTCGCCGCCAAAGATGGCGGAGTTGTGGCGCAGCACAGAATCGCGGCCGAGCAGTGCCACGTGGTTAGACAGGTGTACGGCATCGTCTTCCCAATCAACGTCAACGACGACGGTCAGGTGAGCGCCATCGCCCACGATGAACTCGACGTTATCTGCGTGGGTGCCAGAGCCGACGTACTTCAGGATGACGGTGGCTTCCGCGTGGTGGCCTACCTCGATGGAGGTAGCGCCAAAGGAAGTTACGCCCTCGCCCTTGCCGGTGTAGGTAATGACCACGGGCTCTTCCACCTGAGCCTCAGCGTCAATGGTGACAACCTGGCCCTCAGGCATAGAAGTCCACGCCTGTGCCGCGACGCGGTCAGACGGGGTACCAACGCGGCCCAAGCGCTCGTCATCGCGAGCGACGGTCTCGGAGCTTACGCCTGGATGTTCGCTCACGGTGACGTCCTGTGCCACTGCCTCAGCGAACTCGCCATTGTGGAGTCCACGGAGCTTGCGCAGGGAGACAAAGCGCCACACCTCATCGCGGCCGTGCGGCACCGGGAAGTCCTCCACGTTGGTGGAGGTAAAGACGTCACCCTTGGTGATCTTATCCGGATTGAATTCGTTCGAAGCGACCATTTTCTTTAGCCGACCGATCCTTCCATTTGCAGTTCGATGAGGCGGTTGAGCTCGAGGGCGTACTCCATCGGCAGCTCCTTAGCAATCGGCTCAACGAAGCCACGCACGATCATCGCCATTGCTTCTTCTTCCGCAATACCGCGGGACATCAGGTAGAACAGCTGCTCCTCAGAAACCTGGGAAACGGTTGCCTCATGGCCCAGCGTGACGTGGTCATTGCGGATGTCGTTATACGGGTATGTATCCGAACGCGAGATATTGTCCACCAGCAACGCGTCGCACTCGACGTTAGAGGTGGAATGGTGCGCGTTCTGATTAACCTGCACCAAGCCGCGGTACGCGGCGCGGCCGCCGGCACGGGCAACCGACTTGGACACGATATTGGAAGAAGTGTGCGGGGCCATGTGAGTCATCTTGGCGCCCGTGTCCTGGAACTGGTTCTCACCAGCAAAAGCAACGGAAAGAACCTCACCCTTGGCGTAAGGACCGGTCATCCATACGGCTGGGTACTTCATGGTGACCTTGGAGCCGATGTTGCCGTCGACCCATTCCATGGTGCCGCCTTCTTCTACCTTGGTGCGCTTGGTCACCAAGTTGTAGACGTTGCTGGACCAGTTCTGAATGGTGGTGTAGCGGCAGCGGCCGCCCTTCTTCACGATGATCTCTACTACCGCGGAGTGCAGGGAATCAGACTTGTAGATAGGAGCGGTACAGCCCTCGACGTAGTGAACATAAGCGTCCTCGTCGACGATGATGAGGGTGCGCTCAAACTGGCCCATGTTTTCCGTGTTGATGCGGAAGTAAGCCTGCAGCGGAATATCTACATGCACGCCCTTGGGCACGTAGATAAAGGAACCACCGGACCACACTGCGGAGTTCAGCGCGGAGAACTTATTGTCACCGGCTGGGATAACGGTGCCGAAGTATTCCTTGAAAAGCTCAGGGTAGTCGCGCAACGCGGTGTCAGTATCGACGAAGATGACACCCTGGCTTTCCAGGTCCTCACGGATCTGGTGGTAGACAACCTCAGACTCGTACTGGGCGGCCACACCGGCAACGAGGCGCTGCTTCTCAGCCTCTGGAATGCCCAACTTATCGTAGGTGGCCTTGATATCGTCAGGGAGTTCGTCCCAGGTCTGGGCCTGCTCCTCAGTGGACTTCACGTAGTACTTAATCTGGTCGAAGTCGATGCCAGACAAATCCGCACCCCAGGTGGGAACGGGCTTCTTATCAAAGATGTTCAGTGCCTTCAGGCGCTGGTTAAGCATCCATTCCGGCTCGCCCTTCTTGGCGGAAATATCGCGAACTACATCTTCGTTCAAGCCGCGGCGAGCAGAAGCACCAGCCGCGTCCGAGTCGTGCCAGCCGTACTCATATGCACCAATGGAATCAATGATTTCATCATCGGTCATCTTGTTCTCGGGTGCCGATTGTGCCTGGGTCATGACTCGCTCCTTTCAGTATTTGTATTAACGGGTGTCAAGGGGATGTTTGTGGTACAGATCCCGTGGCCTCCGGCGATGGAGGCCAAAGGCTGTACGTGTTTGCCTAATAGAGCAGAAAAGACTTCTTGTTCCGCCTCACACAGCTCTGGGTGCTCGGCCGCCACATGGGAGACCGGACAATGATGCTGACAGATTTGCACTCCCTGACCAGCGCGGTCCACCGTGGCGGCATACCCGTGCTCGTCCAAGACCTCGGCCAGCTTACGGGCCACATCCTCTACAGATTCGCCCTCTTCTACGAGGGGGCGCACATCTGCAACGAGTCGCTCGAAGCGGACCTTAGCAAAGCGCTTAACGGCCTCAGACCCGCCGACGTCGCGAAGCGCCGTCAAGGCATCAGAGGCCAAATCATCGTAGGCGTGGCCGAATTGCGCTCGGCCACGATCGGTGAGGCGGAAATGTTTGGCTGGTCGCCCGCGACCAGAGCCGCTACCCGCTGAACCGCGGGTAACTGGGCGGCGGCGCACAACCTCCGTCAATTCCTCTTCCACCAAATTGTCTAAGTGCCGGCGGATTCCGGCAGCAGAAAGGCCAAGGCGTTCACCCAAGTGGGAAGCGGTAACGGGCCCGTCCTTCAGCAGCAACAGCATCACTTGCCGGCGGGTATCGCCATCCGTAGTGCGGGATTCCTTAGCCGCCTTGTGCGTAGTTTCTACGCGCTGAGGTGTGCTCATGCCGGGACCTCCCTTCGTGCTTCGCTCACTTACAGCCGCCCTGCAGCCGGCTCCCGTAATTCCGAGAGTCGCGCCGCAGTCCAACTGCGCCTCCTTTATTAGACAACACTAGTGTTCCTTAATTCATTCCGGAATGCCACCATTGGCCTTTCTTCGGCGTGGCACGGGGGTGGCTAACTCCCCTCATCGCCACAACTGGCGGTGCTGCGCGCGTTAAAAGGGCGGGCCTGCTGGGGTTGGGGCGGAGGATTCGCGTAAGGTCTTAACCCATGACAGGCAAATTCCGCGGCTTCCTTTCCGGCGTCAAGGCCGAGCTGCCGCAGCTGGGCACCGCTGGTTCTCGGTCTGCGCGACTACACGCCGAGGACACCGGAGCCGCGGAGCCTGATTCTCGTTTTGATTTTGTCCCCGCCAAAGAAGATGGCCTAAAGCGCACCACCACCGCACAGTGGCGGACATTTTTTATCCTGCGCTGGGTGGGCACAGTTGGATCCCTGCTTATCGCCTTCGGCGCGTTGGGCGCCGGTGCCCTCCCAGTAGTGGGAAACCCTTATGACAACGTGCCTTTTGGCTCCCTCATGTCCCGCATGCTGCAGACCTCTTCTGCCATAGTCATGGTGGGAGTAGGGCTGTTGGTGGCCGCCTGGGTGTTCCTTGCCCCTTTTGTGGGCACTCCGCTGCGCCAACCCCAGGAAGGTTCGCTCACCCCAACGCGCGCCCGCCGGCTCGTGACCACCCACCAACTGTGGCGCACGTGGGCCGGCTGGGTCATCCCGCTGATTTTTACCGCCCCGCTCTTTACCCAGGACATCTACTCCTACTTGGCCAACGGTTCCATCGTGATGCAAGGCATGGATCCCTATTCTGCAGGACCGGTGCAATTGCTTGGCGCGGGTGATGAGCTCGCCCGATCCGTACCGTTTATCTGGGCCAACTCCCCCTCCCCTTATGGCCCCGTAGCACTCGGGCTCGCTGGAGTGGTGAGCGCAGTTACCTCTAATTCCATCCTCTTGGGAGTAATCGCCCACCGGCTCTTATCCATCGCCGGCATCATGGTTGCTGGGTGGGCAATCAGCTGTCTCGCGCGGCGCTGCCGGGTATCTCCAGAATCTGCCCTGTGGCTCGGCATTCTCAACCCACTGACCATCTTGCACCTGGTGGGCGGAATCCATAATGAATCCATCATGCTGGGCCTGCTCTTGGTGGGTATGGAGCTGGGCCTGCGGGGCGTCGACAAGCTAGAAAAGTCCACGCGCAGCGCCTACCTAGCACTCATTGCTTCTGGAGTTTTCCTGTCCTGCGCCGGAATGGTCAAGGTTACCGGCTTTATCGGGCTGGGCTTTGTAGGGATGGCATATGCCCGCCACCTGATAGACAAGGAGCGTGCATCACGCTGGAAGGCCTTGGCCTACGCCATTGCTCTGCAGCTAGTCATTTTAATTGCAACCATCGCCCTTATTAGCGCCCTGACCGGCATTGGCCTGGGGTGGATCACAGGACAAGGCGGGGCGGCCTCCATCCGCTCGTGGCTTTCTACCTCCACCGCCGTAGGCGTGGGTACCGGCTTTATCGGAATGCTACTGGGCCTAGGTGACCACACCGAAGCTATTCTCACCGTAACCCGTACCTTTGGTGTGCTGGTGGCAGTAGCTTTCATGGCCCGCATGCTCTTTGCAACGTTGCGCGGCCGCATCCACCCTGTGGGAGGACTCGGCACCGCCTCCTTAGTGCTGGTTATCTTCTTTCCCGTGGTCCATCCGTGGTACATCCTGTGGGCGGTACTGCCTTTGGCTGCATGGGCCAACCGGCTTATCTTCCGGTTCTGCGTCGTGGCTTATTCGGCAGCTATGAGCTTCTTTGTGCTGCCACGCGGGCTCGGGTTACCGCCCAGCACCATCATCGTCATCTATGTGTCGGCAGCCTGCACTTTCGCAGTCATCGCCACCCTGTGGTGGGTTGCAGTGCGGCGCAGCGGAATCCGTGTCCTAAACTAATCCCACGTGAATTCCATTTCAGCCGATCGCCCAGCCCTCACCGTGGACAACGTGGTGAAAAAATATGGCTCCACCACCGCCGTTAATGGTCTAAGCCTTAGCGTTGCCACAGGTGAGGTCTTTTGCCTCCTTGGCCCTAATGGCGCCGGAAAGTCCACGACGATTGAGATGTCAGAGGGTTTTATCCACCCCACCAGCGGCACGATCGACGTCCTCGGGCTAGACCCGAGTTCCGCACCGGACAAGGTGCGCGAAAAGGTCGGCATCATGTTGCAGGGTGGTGGTTCCTACTCCGGCATCCGTGTTCTGGAAATGCTAGAACTTTCCGCGAGCTACAGTGCCCATCCCCTCTCCCCGCATTGGCTACTGGAAACGCTCGGGCTGGAAGGAGTAGCCCGCACCCCCTATCGCAGACTCTCCGGCGGGCAGCAGCAACGGCTTTCCCTCGCCCTAGCAATCATCGGTCGGCCCGAGCTAGTTTTCCTCGATGAGCCCACCGCTGGCATGGATGCACAATCCCGTTTGGCGGTCTGGGACCTTGTTCGAGCCCTAAGGCACGATGGCGTCACCATTGTTCTTACCACCCACCTCATGGATGAAGCGGAGTCACTAGCGGACCGAGTGGCCATCATGGATCATGGCGAGCTCGTAGCCCACGGCACCCCCGCGGAACTTACCGCGCAGTCAGACTCGGCAGGCCTTAGTTTCAGCACCGATATCGACGTTGACGTGAAGGCTTTAGCCAAGGCTGGCATTCAAGCAACCAAATCCCGGCCGCTGCATTACCGCTTGACCCAGGCCGGCACGCCCGAGACGATTGCCGCGCTGAGCGCCGAACTTGCCCGCCAAGGAGTCCTGCTGCGGCGCTTAGACGCAGCCCACCGCAACTTGGAGGAGGTCTTCCTTGACCTTACCGGCCGCCATTTGCGCAGCTAGCTGCGCCCTCCGCCAAGATCGAATTCAGTCAACCGCGTTGCGGAAAGAAGCCACCACATGAGCACTACCTTTAACACTGGAACCTTTACCCCGGCCCCTAAACGGGCCAGCGCCGGCGCCATGTTGCTTGCGCAAGGAAAGATGGAAGCAAAACTCATGCTGCGCCACGGCGAGCAGCAATTGCTCAGCGTCATCATTCCGCTGGCCCTGCTCATAGGCGCGGCCCACCTGGAGTCGCTCACCGGACATGGCTTGCACGAGGTATTTCCCATGGTACTTGCAGTAGCGGCCACCTCCGCAGGCTTTACCGGTCAGGCCATTTCACTTGCCTTTGACCGGCGCTACGGGGCCCTTAAACGCACTGGCGCGTCCGGCGTGCCGGCTTGGGCCATTATTGGCGGCAAGATCCTCGGCGTACTCACCATGGTGGTATTCCAAATCCTCGTCCTGGGTATAGCGGCCTATATTCTGGGCCTCCGCATCAGCCTGGGCGGGGTGCTGCTCATGATTCTTTCGCTATTTTTTGGCGTTGCGGCTTTTACCGCCATGGGGCTGTTGCTCGGCGGCACCCTCAGTTCTGAGGTAGTGCTCGCGCTGGCCAACCTCATCTGGTTTCTGCTCCTCGGCGTAGTCGGCTGGACCCTCTACTCCCAGGGCCTTGGCGATAATGGCATCCTCAACGCGGTGCCGACCGTCGCCCTAGCAGGCGCGCTTACCGACGCCTCTAATTCCACCTTTCCCGGCCTCGAGCTCCTATCCTTGTTGGCGTGGCTAGCGGTGGCGTCGTTCGCTGCGGTCCGTTGGTTCCGCTTCGATGGCTAAATGTGACTTTTGTCCGGTTCCTTTCGAAACGAGAGGAATTTTTATGCCCAAAATCTCCCGACTAGTAGGATGCAATGCGTGAATTACTGGACGAAGATCAAGCGCTTCTTTAAGGAAGCCGCCCCTACACTGCAACAGCAGCGCCTCATCGCGCTCATCCTCCTCTTGTGCCAGGGTGGCATCACCGTGTCTGGTTCCATTGTCCGCGTGACCGGCTCGGGATTGGGCTGTCCCACCTGGCCGGAATGCCAACCAGGCTCCCTTGTCCCTATGGAAGGCGCCGCGCCTGCTCTCCACCAGGCCATCGAGTTTGGTAACCGCCTGCTTACTTTCGTCGTATCCGCAGCGGCAGTCGCCGCTGTCATTGCTATGCGTATGGCGCGTCGCCGCGCAGAGCTCAAGGTGTACGCATGGCTCAACGTCGCCGGCATCGTCCTGCAGGCGGTCATTGGCGGCATTTCTGTCCATCTGGACCTTCGCTGGTGGTCCGTGGCTCTGCACTTCCTGCCTTCCATGCTCTTGGTATGGCTGGCGGCAATGCTTTATTCCCGCATTCTGGAACCCGATGACGGGACGCCGCGCGCTCGCTTCCCTCAGGCGATCCGCCTCCTTGCAGCGGTCGCTACCGTTGCCCTGAGCATTGTGCTCATCACCGGCACGATGGTTACCGGTTCGGGCGTTCACTCTGGCGATTCCGGGGTGGGAATGGAAGGCCGCCTGCAGGTAGATACCGAAGCCATGGCCGTCACCCACGCCATGTGCATGTACGTCTACCTGACGCTAACGGTTGTTACCGTCTTCCTGCTTTACAAGAACCGGGCGCCACAAGATGCCAAGAAGGCTGGCTGGGTCCTCGTTGTATGCATCCTCATTCAGTGGGCAGTAGGCGTTTACCAGTTCTACATGAGCATTCCGCGCTGGACTGTCCCTTTCCACATTGCGCTCTCCTCCTTCGTCACCGCGTATACCGCCCTGCTGTGGGCGCACGGTGTACGCCGCACCGACGGCACCGCAGATCTCATCACCGGCTCTCCCAGCGGCGATGAAAAGTACGCCGCGCGCCAAGCCTCTCTCGAACGGGAGCGCGCGAACGCTTAACCCATAACGCTCACGGCCGGCCGAGGTACTGCACTCGGCCGGCTTTTTGCGCTAGCCTGGCTATATGCACGCAATTCAGGTCACAGAAACCGGCGGACCAGAAGTACTTCGCTATACCGAAGTACCCGCCCCCACCCCTAATGACGACGAGGTTTTGGTGGACGTCATCATGGCTGGCGTCAACTACATCGATACCTATTATCGTGAGGGTATCTATAACGCGGCCACCCCGTTCATTCCCGGATTCGAAGGCACCGGACGCGTAGTCCACGACCCCAAGGGGGAAATTGCCGAGGGCACGATGGTGGCCTGGAACCAGGCTTTTGGCTCCTACGCCGAGCAGGTCTGCGTCCCACGCGAGGGACTAGTGGCGGTCCCGGATGATTTCCAGCCAGAAGTCGCTGCTTCCATGCTGCTGCAAGGCATTACCGCACACTACTTGGCGCATGGCGTTTATCAACTGGGTGAAGGCGCTTCCTGCCTGATTACCGCCGGCGCCGGCGGTGTCGGCCAGATCCTCACCCAAATGGCATCGTCGCTCGGCGCTACCGTCTATACGGTGGTCTCCACGGACGAAAAGGAAGAACTCTCCTACGCAGCCGGTGCGGATAAGGTATTCCGTTATGGCGATGGACTCGCCGAGCAGGTCCGCCGCTACAACGGCGATAAGGGGGTCGACGTGGTTTATGACGGCGTCGGCAAGGCGACCTTCCACGAGTCACTCGAAGCGGTGCGCCCCCGTGGCACCGTCGCGCTCTTCGGCGCCGCCTCTGGTCCGGTTGAACCTATCGACCCCCAACTGCTGAACAAGCATGGGTCCATCTTCCTTACCCGGCCTTCCCTCGGCGCATGGACAGCCCAAGAAGGCGAGTTCCAAATGCGTGCCCAGGCGGTCGTTCAAGCTGTTATCGACGGCGATCTGAGCTTCAACGTCACGGCCTCCTACCCACTGGAAGATGCCGCTGCGGCCCACCGCGATCTCCAGGAGCGCAAGACTACCGGTTCGATCGTGCTGCGCGTCCAAGCTGGCGATAAAGCCTAAACCCACCCACAAACACCAAAAGCGCAGGAAAGCATTTGCCTTGCCTTCCCGCGCTTTCTGGTTCCTATCCTAGGTATTTGGACACAGTTAAAATAACGTGGCCGACCAGCCGAGCATCCGGCCTAGTGGCTCCCAGCCCAATACTGCGTCGATGGACAACCCGATAAAGAGCACCGACAGATAGTTATTTGAGTAAATGAACAGGCGCATCGGCTTAACCTTGGCGCCGTTCTTGACTCCTTTATGCAGGCGGATAGCCATCCACAGGAATACCGCTCCGGAGGCAAGCGCTGCGACCAAGTAGATCCACGAGGCAGCGGGGACGATAAGTAGGGTCACGATAACCGTGCCCACGGTATACCACACGATCTGTCGAGTGACTTCCTTCTCATCAGCCACTACGGGCAGCATCGGCACGCCGGCCTTGCGGTAGTCTTCCTTGTACTTCATGGCCAGCGCCCACGTGTGTGGCGGAGTCCAGAAGAAGATGATGAGGAAGAGCACGATTGCCTGCCACCAGCGGTCAGGCTCTCCAGCAGGAGCGTTATCCCGGATAACCGCCCAGCCGACCATCGCCGGCATGCAGCCTGCCAAACCGCCCCAGACGATATTTTGGGCATTGCGCATCTTCAAAAACTTGGTGTAGACGAAGACGTAGAAGAAGTTCGTCAAAACCACGAAGAAGGCCGCCAGCCAGGAATGGGCAAGGACGCCCAACCACAGCACGGAGATGATGAGCATTACCCAGGCAAAAATTGCTGCATTACGCTTGGCAATCTTGGCCCTTACCAGCGGTCGGGCCCTCGTGCGCTGCATTTTTTGATCCAGCTCGTAGTCCACGACGTTATTAAACGTGTGGGCAGCGGCAGCGCCCATCCAACCGCCGAAAATGGTCGACACGATAAGCCAGATATTGTCTGAAACGGCCTCCACGCCGCGTTGCGCTTGGAGCATCGCCGGGATTGCGGCCACGAGGAGGAGTTCAATGATCCTCGGTTTCGTTAGCGCAAAATAGGCCTTGATGGTCTCCAAGGGATTCCTCCACTATCTGAACGTTGGTGAACTGTGCCCCGCGCACTTACTGCGCGCGGTCACCCCTAGCGGTCGCACATGCCCGTGAAAAAGTTCCAGTTCTCTCACTCACAGTTTTCGGCGCCGGGGCGAAAGACTACAGACCTATGGCCGCTAGATTCAGTGCGCGCTCTAGCGCCTACGCGCACTCCACTTAGCCATGCCAGCATACCGTTTATGCCTAGCTTTCTATAATTGCGCACCGCCGGTTAAAAAATTACTAGACTGAATAAAGTTAAGTACTTTTTGCCTAGACGTAAGCGAGGCTTTCCAGTGTCGAAAGATAAGTTGTCCCCAGAACTCCAAACTATGGTCGAGCGCCGTTACCCGGAGGATTGGTCGGAGTTTGACACCCGCGCCGTCGACACCGTGCGAGTACTAGCCGCAGATGCTGTACAAAAATGCGGTTCCGGCCACCCAGGCACGGCAATGTCCCTCGCTCCCCTCGCCTACACCTTGTATCAGCGCGTCATTAACCATGATCCCGCCGATGTGCACTGGGCCGGCCGCGACCGGTTTGTTCTTTCGGTTGGTCACTCCTCCCTCACCCAGTACATCCAGCTCTACCTGGGCGGCTTTGGCTTGGAGATGGACGACCTCAAGCAGCTGCGCACATGGGGATCGCGCACGCCCGGCCACCCTGAGGTGCACCACACCGATGGCGTGGAAATCACCACCGGACCCCTTGGCCAAGGCCTTGCTTCCTCCGTGGGCATGGCCATGGCCGCACGGAAGGAGCGCGGCCTTTTCGATCCTAAGGCACCGGCCGGCGAGTCTCCTTTCGACCACTACGTCTACACCATCGCTTCCGATGGTGACCTGCAGGAGGGCGTTACCGCTGAGGCTTCTTCCCTGGCGGGTACGCAAAAGCTCGGCAACTTGATTGTCTTCTGGGACGATAACCGCATCTCTATTGAGGACGATACGAATATTGCTTTCAACGAAAACGTGGTCGCCCGCTACGAGGCCTACGGCTGGCACGTCCAAACGGTCGAATCCGGCGAAGACGTCGTAGCCATTGAGGAGGCGGTCAAGGCCGCACAGGCAGAGACCGAGCGCCCGTCCTTCATCCGCGTGAAGACCGTCATCGGCTACCCGGCCCCGAATAAGATGAATACCGGCGGCGTTCATGGCGCTGCACTGGGCGATGACGAAGTTGCTGCCACCAAGGAGGTCTTGGGCTTCGATCCGGAGCGCAGCTTCCACATCGACGACGAGGTCATCGCACACACCCGCAAGCTGCGCGAGCGCGGCGCCGAGAAGCACGCCGCGTGGCAGAAGAAGTTCGACGAATGGGCTGCAGCTAATCCGGAGAACAAGGCACTCTTTGACCGCATGCAGGCGCGCGAATTGCCGCAAGATTTCGACGCTGAATTGCCGGTGTGGGAACCGGGTGAGTCCTTGGCCACCCGCAAGGCTTCTGAGGCCACCATCCAAGCCTTGGCCGCTTCCCTTCCTGAGATGTGGGGTGGCTCTGCTGACCTTGCCGGTTCCAATAACACCGTGATTAAGGGCGCGGACTCCTTCGGCCCCGCAGCCATTACCACCGATATGTGGTCGGCTCAGCCGTATGGCCGCAACCTCCACTTCGGCATTCGCGAGCACGCGATGTCTGCGATCATGAACGGTATTGCTCTGCACGGCAATACCCGCGTTTACGGCGGCACCTTCCTTATTTTCTCCGAGTACCAGTACCCGGCTGTCCGCCTGGGCTCGTTGATGTCTACCGATACCTACTATGTCTGGACCCACGACTCCATCGGCTTGGGCGAGGATGGCCCAACCCACCAGCCGGTAGAGACCCTTTCTGCCCTTCGCGCAATCCCGAACCTGTCCGTTATTCGCCCGGCCGATGCCAACGAAACCGCTCAGGCTTGGGCCGCAGCGCTCGAGTACAAGGCCGCACCAAAGGGCCTGGCACTGAGCCGCCAGGGACTGCCGGTACTGGAAGGCACCAAGGAAAAGGCACATGATGGCGTGCGCCGCGGCGCTTATGTTCTGGTGGAAGAGTCCAAGGAAACGCCAGACGTGATCCTCCTCGCTACCGGTTCTGAGGTGCAGCTTGCCGTCGCCGCCGCTAAAGAACTGGAGGCCGCTGGAACAGCCGCCCGCGTTGTCTCCGCACCGTGCCTTGAGTGGTTTGATGAGCAGGATGACGCATACCGCGAATCCGTGCTGCCTAGCGAAGTACAGGCCCGCGTGTCCATCGAAGCCGGCATCGCTATGCCGTGGCACAAGTACACCGGTTCTTTCGGCCGGACCATTTCCATCGAGCACTACGGCGCCTCTGCTCCTGCGGGCGAACTCTTTGAGAAATTTGGCTTCACCACTGCAGCGATTGTTGAAGCGGCGCAGGAATCGCTCGCTGCCGCGCAGAAGTAAACCTCCAGGACTGGATAAGGAGTAATCATGAACCACATTTCCGAACTTGCCCAGCTGGGAACCTCAACCTGGCTCGATGACCTTTCTCGCGAGCGCCTAGTCTCGGGCAATCTCAAGGAGATAATTTCCGCTAAGTCCATCGTGGGAGTTACCACCAACCCGGCGATCTTCGCCGCGGCGATGACCAACGGCACCGCCTACGACGCCGAGCTTTCCACGTTGAAGGAGACCAAGGCCACCGCCGATGAAGCGGTGTACGCATTGGCCATCGAGGACGTAAAGAATGCCTGCGACCTCTTTGCGGATATCTACTCCTCTACTAACGGCGCAGATGGCCGCGTGTCCATCGAGGTCGACCCACGCATTTCTGATGACGCGACAGCCACCCTTGAACAGGCGCGTGAGCTGTGGTCCAAGGTTGATCGTCCCAACGTGATGATTAAGATTCCGGCCACGACCGGCTCCCTTCCGGCCATCAAAGATGCCCTGGCGGAGGGAATCAGCGTCAACGTCACCCTTATTTTCTCCGTGGATCGCTACCGCGATGTCATAGAGGCTTTCCGGACCGGACTCAAGCGTGCCGCCGAAGCAGGCAAGGACGTCTCCACCATTCACTCCGTGGCTTCCTTCTTTGTTTCCCGTTTGGATACCGAAGTAGATAAGCGTTTGGAAGCCATTGGCAGCGAGATTGCTCTGGCACTGCGGGGTAAGGCGGGCGTCGCCAATGCACAGCGCGCCTATGCCCTCTTCCAGGACGCCTTGCTTAACGACGCCGATTTGCCCGAGGGAGCCCACCTCCAGCGTCCACTGTGGGCATCTACTGGTGTAAAGAATCCGGAGTACCCAGCCACTTTGTACGTATCGGAGCTGGCTGGCCCGCATACGGTCAACACCATGCCGGAAAAGACCATCGATGCGGTTCTCTCCGAGGGTAACCTCCACGGCGATGCCCTGTCTGATAGCCGCGAGGCCGCAGAAGGCGTCTTTGCCCAGCTAGAAGAGGTCGGCATTGATTTCGATGATGTCTTTGCAGTGCTGGAGCGCGAGGGCGTAGATAAGTTTGTCGCCGCGTGGGAGGAACTGCTTGCTTCCATTGAGGAGCGACTCGCGTAAACTAGCCGTGTGACTTGTGCCCCGCCGAGAATTCGGCGGGGCATTCTGCCGCTAGAATATTAGCGAGCTTAAAGCCCATAAACTCAGGAAGGATTCTTCGTGACCGACTCAGCCGCTTGGGTCAACCCCTTGCGCAATGCCAGCGACAAGCGATTGCCGCGAATCGCAGGACCCGCGGGCATGGTCATCTTCGGCGTTACCGGTGACCTGGCATATAAAAAGCTACTGCCCGCAATCTACGACCTAGCAAGCCGTGGACTCCTACCCGCTGGCTTTACCCTTGTGGGTTATGGTCGCCGTGACTGGGACAAGGTCGCATTCTGTGACTACGTTCGCTCAGCCGTCATCGCTGGCTCACGTACCGAGTTCAATGAAGATGTCTGGCAGCATCTATCCCAGGGCATCGAATTTGTGCAAGGCTCTTTCGACGATGCTGGATTCGATCGCCTCTCGGCGCGTTTGGGCGAGCTAGATCGCGAGCGCGGCACCGGCAGCAACTGGGCATACTACCTTTCGGTTCCACCGGAATTCTTCTCCAATATCTGCCACCAGCTGGAGCGGGTGGGCATGGCCAACTCCGTCGAGGACTCTTGGCGCCGAGTAATCATTGAAAAGCCTTTCGGCCACGATCAAGAGTCTGCCCGCAAGCTCAATGAGATTGTCAACGCCGTCTTTCCCGAGTCCGCGGTGTTCCGCATTGACCATTATTTGGGCAAGGAGACGGTGCAAAACATCATGGCTTTGCGCTTTGCCAATCAAATTTTTGAGCCCATGTGGAACGCCCACTACATCGATCACGTCCAAATCACCATGGCCGAAGATATTGGCTTGGGCGGCCGCGCTGGCTATTATGACGGCATCGGTGCGGCTCGCGACGTCATCCAGAACCACCTGCTGCAGCTTTTGGCTCTGGTTGCGATGGAAGAACCCTCCTCCTTCGAGCCTGAGGCCCTGCAGGCAGAAAAGGTCAAGGTGCTGCGCGCTACCCACGCCGTGCACCCACTCAATAAAACAACTGCTCGCGGCCAGTACTCCGCCGGCTGGCAAGGCTCCGAGTTTGTCAAGGGCTTGCGCGAAGAAGAAGGCTTCGATCCGGAGTCCACGACGGAGACCTATGCAGCCTGCACCTTGGAAGTAAACTCCCGCCGCTGGGGAGGAGTACCCTTCTACCTGCGCACGGGCAAGCGCTTGGGCCGCCGCGTGACCGAGATTGCGCTGGTGTTCAAGGCAGCGCCAAATCAACCATTCGTTGACGGCCAGACCGATGCGCTGGGCCGAAACGCAGTGGTTATCCGCGTACAACCGGATGAAGGTGTCACCATGCGCTTTGGTTCCAAGGTGCCCGGCTCCACCATGGAGGTCCGCGACGTCAATATGGACTTTGCTTATGCCGAGGCCTTTACCGAGGAATCTCCGGAAGCATACGAGCGCTTGATTTTGGATGCCCTCCTCGATGAGTCCTCGCTCTTCCCCACTAACGAAGAGGTAGAACTTTCCTGGTCGATTTTGGATCCCATCATCGATTACTGGGCCGAAGCAGGCCAGCCGGAGGAATACCGTGCTGGCACGTGGGGCCCGGAATCCGCCGATAGAATGTTGCGCCGCCGGGGCCACTCCTGGCGCCGCCCATAGGAGGGACGCAGACAATGATTATTCCATTGCCCAACACCACTACGCGTGAAATCTCCAAAAAGCTAGTAGAGGCCCAGGAGCATTACACCCTTACTACCGGCCGAGTACTCACCCTAATCGTGGCTGCCCGCGAGGACGATGATCTGGAAAACATCCTGGCCTCCGTGCGTGATGCCTCCCACGAGCACCCGTCGCGCGTTCTGGTCGTCGTGACGGGCGACCCGCAGGCAGATACCCACCTGGACGCGCAGCTGCGCGTGGGCGGTGAAGCGGGTGCTTCTGAGATGGTCATCATGAAGTTGCACGGCGCTTTGGCAAACCAGGACGAGGCAGTCGTTACTCCACTGCTGCTTCCCGATACCCCCTTGGTCGCCTGGTGGCCTACCTTGTGCCCGCCCGACCCAGCTTCCAGCTCGGTGGGCAAGCTGGCTCAACGCCGCATTACCAACGTTGCCCATGACGGACGCGTCACTGGCGAAGATCTGCGCACATTATCCGCCGGCTACACGCCGGGCGATTCTGATATGTCCTGGGCCGCCATCACTTTGTGGCGCGGCGTCGTGGCCTCCGCATTGGACCGCCATCCTCACGAGCCCGTGCAGTCCGTCGAGGTAGCGGGACCTGCGGGCCACCCAGCTCCAGACTTCGCGGCCGGATGGCTCCTCGATCGTTTGGCAGTGCCCGTCCACCGCACTGTCACCGACTCTCAGGAGCCGCACTTCCCAGTGACCCACTTGCGGTTTAATCGGGAAACGAGCCACGTCGACGTTGATGTCATCGACGAGCGCACGGTGCGTGTGTGCGTTCCAGGTTCTCCGGATTCCTTGGTGAGCCTTAGCAAGCGCTCCCAAGCTGAGGTTCTCTCTGAAGAATTGCGCCATCTGGATGCCGATAAGACTTATGCGCAAGCACTCCGTGCGCTCGCGCAAGTAGACTACAGTAAGCAGTAAAACGGCTTAACTCTGATTCTTTGCAAAGGATAGCGATACCTCATGGTAACTCTTCACCGCGTAAGCGATGTGGATGACCTTATCTCCCAGGCCGCGCTGAAATTCGTGGATACCGTAGCGCGTATCCAGGCCGCCGGTGGCGGGCTCCACCACGATGGGGTCGCGCGAGTTGTCCTAACCGGCGGTGGCGCTGGAATTGGCGTTCTTCACGAACTAGCTCGTTTGGATTTCGCGGCACAGCAGCAAGGCGAGAATTTTCCAGCCCAGCGCATCGATTGGTCGCGCGTTCACGTCTTTTTCGGCGACGAGCGTAATGTGCCCGTCTCTGACGCAGATTCTAATGAGGGTCAAGCACGCAGTGCCCTGCTCAATCACGTAGATATTCCGGATCAGAATATTCACGGTTTTGATCTGGGCGCGGTGTCCATGGAAGCCGCAGCGAGTGCGTATGAGCCAGAGCTAAAGGAATTCGCCCCGAACGGATTCGACCTGCATCTGCTGGGCATGGGCGAAGAGGGCCATATCAATTCCTTGTTCCCCCATTCTGAGGCGGTTCGGGAACAAGAAGAGCTAGCTGTTCCCGTCCATGACTCTCCCAAGCCGCCGAGCGAGCGCATTACCCTTACTCTTCCCGCGGTAAACAAGTCTGCTCGTATTTGGCTTCTTGTTGCAGGCGAGGCCAAGGCGGAAGCTGCCAAGCATGTCGTTGAAGGCGCTGAAGCCGAAGAATGGCCGGCTGCAGGCGTGCACGGTAAGGAGGAGACCATCCTCTTCCTTGCCGATGACGCTGCCTCCGAGCTCTAGGCACGGCTGCCTAACGCGCAGCCGAGCTGAACTTGTGGCTCGGCGCCACACAAAAAGCGCCGGTACCGCTTCCCCACCTCCAGTTCCCACAGGGAACCAAGAGGTTGGAAGCCGATACCGGCGCTTTCGCTATTCCAGCTGATAGCTTAAGCGAATGCCTGGATGAGGTTAAGGCCTACGATGCACGCAAGCCAGATAATTACCATGATCACGGTGTAACGGTCCAGGTTCTTTTCCACGACGGTCGAGCCGGAAAGGTTCGACTGCACGCCGCCGCCGAAGAGGCTGGACAGGCCGCCACCTTTGCCTTTGTGCAGCAGCACAAAGATGGACATCAAAATAGCTGCGATGACCAAGATGATTTCCAGTGCCAAGACCATGAGGATATTCCTTAGTTCTAACGTGCGCCCTGTGGGTAACTCTCGCCACCCGCTAGCGCGGAATCGTACTTTTAGGCTTCGCGTACAGCAAAGCAATCACACCGGCCCACTGTACACGATGGCGCGGGCTGGAACCATTCCAACCCGCGCCTTTGCGCAAACCTGTGACAGGTGATAACTCCTGTTAGTTCAGGGCATTAGCTGCGTTGGCCGCCAACTTGGCAAACTCCTCGCCGACCAAGGAGGCACCACCGATAAGGCCGCCGTCGACGTCAGGCTTGCTGACGATCTCTGCAACGGAATCAACCTTGACGGAACCACCGTAGAGAATGCGGATACCTGCAGCAACGTCCTCGCCTGCGAGCTCCTTTACGAGCTCACGGATGGCGGCGCAGACTTCCTGGGCATCGTCTGCGGAGGCAACTTTGCCGGTGCCAATCGCCCAAACTGGCTCGTAGGCGATAACAGTCTTGGCAAGCTGGTCTGCGCTCAGGCCAGCCAAAGAATTGCGGGTCTGGTTAACCACGTAGTCCACGTGGGTACCGGCCTCGCGTACAGCCAGCGGCTCGCCCACGCACACGATGGGGCTGATGCCATTGTCCAATGCTGCGGCTGCCTTTTCTGCAACAAGCTTATCGGTCTCGCCGTGGTACTGACGGCGCTCCGAATGGCCCACGACCACCCAGCTGCAGCCGAGCTTGGCCAGCATCTTGCCAGATACTTCACCAGTGAATGCGCCGGACTCGTGCTTAGAGATGTCCTGCGCACCGTAGGTGACCTGCAGCTTGTCGCCCTCTACCAACGTTTGGACAGTGCGGATATCAGTAAACGGGACCATGTAGGCCACGTCGACCTTCTCGTAGTAGTCCTTTGGCAGGGAGAAGGCGAACTTTTGAACGGAGCCGATGGCCTCGACGTGGTCAAGGTTCATCTTCCAGTTACCTGCAATAAGTGGGGTGCGTGCCATGAATTTTTCCTCTCTTTATGGCAAGTTGATCAGGCAGTTTTAGGCTTCCAGGACAGATACGCCCGGAAGCTCCTTGCCCTCGAGGTACTCGAGGGAGGCGCCGCCGCCGGTGGAGATATGGCTGAAGCCGTCCTCGTCCAAGCCCAGCATACGCACGGAGGCAGCGGAGTCGCCGCCACCGACGACGGAGAAGGAACCGTTGTTTGCGGTGGCGTCGATAATAGCCTGCGCTACACCACCAGTGCCCTTGGAGAAAGCTTCCATTTCGAATACGCCCATCGGGCCATTCCAGAAGACGGTCTTGGAAGAAGCAAGAACTTCTGCAAATTTTTCCACGGACTTTGGCCCAATATCCAGGGACATCCAGCCCTCTGGGATGCTATCGAGCTCGACCACCTGGGTCTCTGCATCCGCCGCGAACTTGCTTGCAGCAATCAGATCAACCGGAAGCACCAGCTTGTCACCAAAGCGCTCGAGCAGGTCCTTGCAGTTTTCGATCTGATCTTCTTGCAGCAGGGACTCTTGCACGTTGTAGCCCTTGGCAGCCAGCAGGGTGTAGCACATGCCGCCACCAATGATGACCTTGTCTGCCTTGCCGGCCAGTGCTTCAATCACGCCGAGCTTATCCGAAACCTTAGCGCCGCCGAGCACAACCACGTACGGGTGCTCCGGCTCCTTAGCTACGGTGGACAAAACCGACAGTTCCTTTTCTACGAGCTTGCCTGCGTAAGCCGGCAGGCGCTTAGCGACGTCATACACAGATGCCTGCGCACGGTGGACAACGCCAAAGCCATCGGAAACAAAAGCGCCGTTATCGGCTGCCAGAGCAACGAGCTCGTCAGCGAACTGGCCGCGCTCAGCCTCGTCCTTGGAGGTCTCACGGGGGTCGAAGCGGACGTTTTCTACCAACATCACGTCGCCATCGTTGAGGCCGTTGGCACGCTCATGCGCGTCTTCTCCGGTGACATCGCCGGCTAGGGCAACGTACTGGCCAAGTGCCTCAGACAGCGCTTCAGCTACTGGCGACAAAGAGAATTTAGCGTTTACCTCACCCTTTGGACGACCCAGGTGTGCGGAAAGAATGACCTTTGCGCCGCCCTCTACCAGTGCCTTGATGGTCGGAAGAGAAGCGTTGATGCGTCCGGGATCGGTAATGTTTCCTTCTTCATCGAGTGGAACATTGAAGTCAGAGCGGACGAGGACGTGGCGGGATTCGACGCCCTCCTTGAGGAGATCGTCAAGAGTCTGGAAAGCCATTATTTACTCCTTAATTAATTCGGACGGGTTAAAAGGCTATAGATATAAGAATACCGGCCGCGACGCAGTGCCGTTGAGACTTGCATCGAGGCCGGATCCTCATTGCTAGAGCTCTAGTTTAGAGCTTGTCTGCCACCAGGTTGGTCAGGCGAACGAGCTGGGAAGTGTAGCCCCACTCGTTGTCGTACCAGCCCAGAACCTTGACCAAGTTGCCGTTGGAAACCTTGGTCATGCCGGAGTCGAAGATGCAGCCGTGCGGGGAGGTAACAATGTCGGTGGAAACCAGTGGATCCTCGGTGTATGCGAGGGTGTCCTTGAGCTCGCCCTCAGCAGCTTCCTTCAGGGCAGCGTTGATTTCCTCAGCAGTGACGTCGCGGGAAGCGGTGAAGGTGAGGTCGGTAGCGGAGCCGGTGATAACCGGGACGCGCATTGCGTAGCCATCCAGCTTGCCGTCCAGCTCAGGCAGAACCAGGGAAACGGCCTTAGCAGCACCAGTGGAGGTAGGCACCATGTTTACTGCAGCGGCACGGGCGCGGCGCGGATCCTTGTGTGGAGCGTCCTGGATGCGCTGGTCGCCGGTGTAAGCGTGAACGGTGGTCATCAGGCCCTTTTCGATGCCGAACTCGTCATTGAGAACCTTTGCCATCGGTGCCAGGCAGTTAGTGGTGCAGGATGCTGCGGAGATGACGTTGTGGTTTGCCGGATCATAGGTGTCAGAGTTGACGCCGTAGACGAAGGTTGCGTCTACTTCCTTACCCGGAGCGGAGATAATGACCTTCTTGGCGCCAGCTTCGAGGTGAGCCTTGGCGTCGTTGCCGTTGGTGAAGCGGCCGGTGGACTCGATGACGAGGTCTACGTTGTACTCGCCCCACTTGAGCTGCTTCGGGTCCTTCTCGGCGGTTACCACGATGCGGTGACCGTTAACGGTGATGGACTCATCGTCGTGGGTAATTTCGCCATCGAAGCGGCCCAGTACGGAGTCGTACTTCAGCAGGTTAGCCAGCGTGCCGTTGTCGGTCAGGTCGTTTACTGCAACAACTTCGAGGTCGTTGTCACCCTGAGCGACTGCACGGAAAAAGTTACGGCCGATGCGGCCAAAGCCATTGATACCTACGCGGATAGTCACTGTATTTCTCCTCAAAGAGTCGAGTAATTGTGTGTACGGGTATGTGCGCGGGTCTTTCGATGAAGTCTGTGTTTGAGAAGCGCCCGAGCGTTTTCCCTTACATCGCCGATACTACCGAGCGTTTTTGGTCAGCGCAGACTCCCAGCGGCCTTAAGAACTAGTAGATGACAGACTTTCCAAAATCGCGTACACTCTTTCCGATCCTTTTTATTTCCCACATACAAATCCGCTGGATAAGCCCGAACCCGTGGGTTTGTGTTGTGTTTACCCCGTAAACGTGAGATATATCACTTACATACTTTAGGGGTTGTGCCCGCCTCTGTCCGATCGGACATTTCGCAGCACTGCTACTGACGCCTAATAAGACGACCGTATTGTTTCCGCGACACCCACAGCACGATATGCTTTCTTTACTCACTGGCTCACAAAGCGTTTAAGGCAACCCTGCCTGCTCTAGCGCCACCGTTGGTCACCGTGAGAATGCTTTCAGGTGCCCGTAATCTCCTACGGGCAAGACCACCGTAGAAATCAAGGACTTCTCTTGTTCGAAATAAATACCTCTGCTGTGGGTGACAGCCTCGGGCTTACCGCCCTGGTGGCGATTCTCCCGCTCATTGCATTCTTTATCATGCTGCTAGGCGTAAAGGCACGCGCGCATACTTCTGGCGCCGTTGCCCTGGCAGTATCCCTCATTATTGCCATCGCCGGCTTCTCCATGCCGGTAGATATGGCTTTGTCCTCTGCCGTACGCGGCGGGCTGTTCGGGCTCCTGCCCATTGTCTGGGTCATCATTACTGCAATCTGGTTCTATGAAATCACCGTAGCTTCCGGGCGCTTCGAGGACCTGCGCAAGACCTTTGACCTTTTGGGTGACGGCGATATTCGCATCCAGGCTATCCTCATCGCCTTCTGTTTTGGCGGTTTGTTGGAGGCCCTCGCCGGTTTTGGTGCCCCCGTAGCCATTACCGCGACCATGGTCATGGCGCTCGGTGTGAAGCCACTGCGCGCGGCTACAGTAGTTCTGATTGCTAATACCGCTCCGGTTGCTTTTGGCGCGGTTGGCATCCCCGTAACCACTGCTGGCGAGGTAGCCGGTCGCAGCGCCGAGCAAACCCACGACATCGCAGCACTTATCTCCTTGCAGGTGCTGCTCATCGCCGCCATCGTGCCATTCCTCATCGCCTTCATCTTGGATGGCTTCCGCGGTGTCAAGGAAACTGCCCCGGCTGCTGCCGTGATTGGCATTTCCTTCGCGTTGGCTCAGTGGTTGACCGCGACTTTCTTTGCGTACCAGCTCACCAACGTCATCGCCTGCATCGTCTCTTTGGGCTGTGCTTTCGCCTTCCTCCGGGTATGGAAGCCGAAGGGCGTCAAGGAGTTGCGCGAGCGTCTCGAGCTGCCTGCCGCTGAGTCCACCACCGACCTCAACGGACGCCGTATCTGGATGGCGCTGCTTCCCTACGCCGTAGTGACCGTGGTCTTTGCCGTGGCCACCGCCGCCCCAGCCATCTTCGGATTCCTCAAGCTCCACTTTGCGTGGCCTTTGCTTGATGACGCGATTGTCGACGCCGACGGCAAGCTCATGGATACCAGCTTCAGCTTCAATGTCTTTGGCAATCCAGGTACGCTCCTGCTACTCTCGGGCATTATTGTTGCGGTTGTCTACCACTACTTCAATGAAAATGGCCGCTACAGCCTAAGCTTTGGGCAGCCAGTAAGCGCCTTTGGGGACGTAGTCAGCCGCATGAAGTTCTCGGCTCTTACCATCATCCTGGTGCTGGCCTTGGCCTATACGATGAACTACTCCGGCCAGACTATTGCTATTGGTGAGTTCGTCTCTTCTGCCGGCAGCATCTTTGCGCTCTTCGCCCCAGTCCTGGGCTGGATTGGTACCGCGGTTACTGGCTCCGATACGTCTGCTAATGCCCTCTTTGCCAACCTGCAGGTTGCAGCGGCAGAGCGAATCAGCGTGAATCCTGACCTCATGCTCGCGGCCAATACCGCAGGCGGCGTTGTGGGCAAGATGATCTCCCCGCAGTCCCTTGCAATTGCGGCTACCGCCATCAATATGGAGGGCAAGGAATCAGTCATCCTGAAGAACGTAGTGGGCTACTCCGTGGCCTTCCTTGCGTTTGTCTGCGTCATCGTATTCCTGATGACCAACGTCCTAGGATTCCTCGTGCCCTAGTTCTTTAACGCTTCTGGCTAACCGGTTGCGCACCTGCTAGCCGGGAAGGCACTAAAAATCTCCCCGCAGCTGCGCCTACCACTTTGGTATCCGCACTGCGGGGAGTTCTTTTAATGTAGGTGATTCCGAGGGTCAGGATTCGTTGAAAAGGTCATCTGTAATCGCTTGATTGGTATCGGGGATATCAAGCTCCTCGGCTCGTTTATCGGCCATCGACAGCAAGCGGCGAATACGCCCAGCTACTGCGTCCTTAGTCATAGGAGGCTCGGCCAACCGGCCCAGCTCTTCGAGCGAAGCCTCGCGGTGCTGAACTCGCAAGCGGCCCGCGTCTGCCAAGTGCTCAGGGACATCGTCACCCAAAATCTCCATGGCGCGGTCAACGCGCGCTGCCGCGGTAACCGCAGCGCGAGCAGAGCGCCGAAGGTTGGCGTCATCAAAATTGTCCAAGCGCCGCGAGGTATCGTGCGCCTCCCGTTTAACGCGCTTCTTTTCCCAGCTGAGGCGAGTCTCCTGAGCACCCATCCGGGTAAGAAGCGCCCCGATAGCATCACCATCGCGTACAACGACGCGATCTTCGCCGCGGGTCTCCTTGGTCTTCGCAGAGATACCAAGGCGGCGGGCGCAGCCCACCAATGCCAACGCAGCCTCTTGGCACGGGCAGGTGACTTCCAGCGCGGAAGAGCGGCCTGGCTCCGTGAGGCTGCCATGGGCAAGGAAGGCTCCGCGCCATGCTGCTTCGCTATCGGCCACGGTGCCGGAGATGACCTGCGGCGGCAGACCCACTACTGCATGGCCGGAGCGGGTGATAAGGCCCAGCCGACGGGTCAGCTCTTTCGCACCGGTGGAGATGCGAACCGTCACGCGAGTCTTCTTGGTGGTTCCTGCTGGGCCGGCGACATGGCTATCAGCAGTGATCCCATAGAGGTCATCAAGAGCGTTGATGAAACGCCGTGCAATAGCGTGGCTTTCTAGTTCTAGCTCATAGGACATGCTGTCGCCGGAAATATCTAGCTCGCCGGCGAAGCGCAACATCGCCGCCAGTTCGGCAGCGCGAGCGGACTGGCGTGGCACAACGACAGCCGTCAATTCTTCTTTGACCTGGTCGGTCAATGGTGTGGTCACCTAGTTCGCCCCATTTCTTTTCTCACAGTCACAAAGTACGCATACCGGCTAGAGCCATTGCTTCCAACCCAGTGCGGTGAAAGGATTTCTGACATCATACCGCGCGGGCTCGATCGCCGCGCAGTCGGTCGAGCGCGATTGGCCGCACCCTAGTCTGATGAATAAACGCTGGTTCTAATCGCTAGTGCTGCGATAGTCCGAATATAGGTCCAAGAGTGCCGCAGACAGCTTTTCCGGGTCGTGCTTATTGATGCTACGGCCATTGGCATCAACTTGGCTCACATCCGCGAAGGTAGCGCGAGCGCCTAGGGACTGCGCGGCGCGCTGAATATAGACGCGCTCACTATCGGTGGGTAAAGCCGCCTCGTCCACCAAAATGCGGTCAATCCGCAGATCGGGGGCGTGTTGAGCGAGCACATGCAAGTGGCGCTCCGCGGAGAAGCCATTAGTCTCACCGGGCTCGGCCGAAAGGTTCAAAACAACGACGCGCAGCGCATCGGAAGCAGAAATCGCATCCACTACCTCCGGCACGAGAGTATGTGGCAATACCGAACTAAACCACGAGCCTGGACCGATGGTGATGAGATCCGCGCGCTGGATGGCATCGAGCGCATCCGGATTCGCGCTGGGCTGTTCGGGCACGATGCGCACGCGCCGCACCTGGCCCGGCGTGGAAGCGACGGCAACCTGGCCGCGGACCTGGCGCATGACACGGGGGTCGTCGTCAAGCCCGGCTACGTCCGCCTCAATCTCTAGCGCCTGGTTGACCACTGGGAAGACTCGCCCCTGGGAATTAGTAAGCTCTGCAATGGTGTCCAGGGCAGCTTGATAATCACCGAGCACATCCGTTAATCCCGCAATCATCAGATTGCCCACCGCATGCCCTGCCATCGCGCCATTGCCTCCGAAACGATGTTGCAAAGTCCGTGCCCACAAGTCCCCCACTGGGTCACTATTGGCCAAGGCAGCCAGCGCCATGCGCAAGTCACCCGGTGGAATGATTTCCAGCTCGCGGCGCAAACGGCCAGAGGAACCGCCATCATCCGCGACGGTAACAATGGCAGAAATATCGGCCGCCTCGCTAAAGCGTGCGGACAGAAGGGTTTGATAAAGTCCATGGCCGCCGCCAAGGCAGACCATGTGTGAAGGATTGGTCATAAAAGCGTTAAAACTCCTGTGCTCTAGCCTCGAGCGATATCCCTATGCAAGGTGCTGACGTCCAAGGTGTCATTGTCTCGCAGGCGCGCCGCAATAGCCTCTGCGACGGCAACGGACCGGTGGTGACCGCCCGTGCAACCGACGCCAAGCGTGATGAAGTTCTTACCCTCATGGCGGTAGCCATCCAGCATGGTGGAAAACATCTGCAAGAAATTGTCTACGAATTCCTGCGCCGCTGGCTGCGAGAGCACATAGTGGGCAACTGGTTCATCCGTACCGCGGTATCCGCGCAGTTCTGGAACCCAATAGGGGTTGGGCAGGAACCGCACGTCTACTACTAAGTCAGCATCGCGGGGCGAGCCATTCTTAAATCCAAAGGATTCGACGGTGACATGCTGCTTTGCATTTTGCATCTCACCAAAGGCGGCCTCAATGGCACGGCGGAGATCATGAATGGATAGGTTGGTCGTATCGATAATGATATCCGCATGGGAACGCACTTCTGCCACTGCCTGGCGCTCGCGTTGGATTCCTACTTTGAGCGTGTCCCCCTCCTGCAAGGGGTGGGTGCGCCGCACCGAATCGAAGCGGCGGATGAGTACATCATCGCGAGCATCCAAAAAGAGCACGGTGGGCTTCATATTTAGTTCCGTAAGCTCATCCATAATCTCTAGCAGAGACCCTGGGAACATGCGCGAGCGCACATCCGTGACGGCTGCTACCTTGCCCACCGGAGTTTCTTCTTGGTTGCACAGCTTGAGCAGGTCAACAATGGCGCGAGGCGGAATATTGTGGGCCACGTAGTAGCCCTTGTCCTCAAACACTTTGGCAGCGGAACTCAACCCGCCGCCGGACATGCCGGTTATCAAAATGGGTGGAGTTTCGAAATGCGTCATGCTCTTCAGTCTAGCGCTTCAAGCTTCGCTGCCTCTAGGAGAATGCCACTTAATTGCCCGCAGAATCATGCAAACTCTCATACACGGTCTGGGCCAGTCTTGGACCAAAGCCATTAACCTCACAGATCTCATCCACAGTCGCAGCCTTGAGCTTTTTCACCGAACCAAAATGTTTGACCAGATCGGTGCGCCGTTGCGGTCCCAATCCCGGCACGGAATCGAGTACCGAGGAACGCATTCGCTTTGAGCGCTGCTGCCGGTGGTAAGTAATGGCAAAGCGGTGGGCTTCATCACGAATTTGCTGCAGGAGGAAGAGCGCTTGCGAGTTGCGCGGCAAAATCACCGGCTCATCATCGCCGGGAACCCAGATTTCCTCGAGGCGCTTGGCCAAGCCCACCAGGGTTACATCCACGATGCCTAACTCATCAAATACTTCTTGAGCCGCGGCCACCTGGGGCGCACCGCCATCTACGATAAAAAGCTGCGGTGGATACGCAAAGCGGCGACCCGCTTCGGAAGATTCTTCCGCCACCTTCTCCTCTGCAAAGGAAGACTCTTCTACTTCCTCATCCGGATGGGCCAGCTTATCTTGCTTGTGACGCTTAAACCGACGGCGCGTGACCTCTGCGATAGAACCGACGTCATCCGATCGGCCATCACCTGCCGCCTCCTTAATGCGGTAGCGCCTATAGTCCGACTTCTTGGGCAAACCATCTTCAAAGACCACCAGGGAAGCAACCACATCTGTGCCTTGAATGTGCGAGATATCAGTACATTCGATGCGCAATGGGGCTTGCTCCATGCCCAAGGCTTCTTGAATATCCTGCAATGCCGCCGAGCGTGCGGTGAGGTCTCCTACCCGCTTGAGCTTATGTTGGCGCAATTGCTCCTTGGCGTTTTTCTCCACCGTGGCCATAAGCTGTTTTTTATCGCCGCGCTGAGGAACGCGCAGGTCTACTTGGGCGCCGCGCAGCTCCTCCAGCAGCGCGACGACCTGCTCCGGTTCATCCGGCAGGGCCTGAACCAAAATCTGGCGTGGAATAACCTGCACGCGGCGGGATTTCATGTGCGATTCTTGGTCCACCCCGCGCCGCTTCACGTCCGCGGCGAGCGCAGCATCTTCCCGCGCCTCTTGTTTCTCGCGCTCTACCGCATCGGAATAGAACTGGATGAGGAAGTTTTGTACCAACGCGGGCAGCGCGGGATCAGGCTGCCCCTCTTCCAAGGGCTCTGAACTCGCCTGATCGCCGGCGCGTTCGACTACCCAACCGCGCTGACCGCGAATGCGCCCATCGCGAACGTGGAAAATCTGTACCGCTGCCTCAAGTTCATCCGAGTTAAAAGCAATGAGATCAGCATCCGTGCCGTCTGTAAAGACCACGGCTTGCTGTTCCATGATCTTGTCAATAGCGCCCAAGTCATCGCGCAGGCGCGCAGCGCGTTCGAACTCTAGGTTTTCGGCGGCCTGCTCCATGTCCTGGGTGAGTTTGCGGCGCACTGAACCGGTGTTGCCATTCATGAAGGACACGAGATCGTTGACCGTCTCGCGGTGGTCTTCTTTGCTTACTCGGCCAATGCAGGGTGCATCGCATTTGCCGATATAGCCCAATAGGCACGGCCGCCCGAGCCGCTCATGCCGGTTATACACGCCTTTTGAGCAGGTGCGCATGGGAAAGACGCGGGTAAGCAAGTCCAAGCTTTCGCGCACGGCCCAGGCATGGGAATAGGGGCCGAAATAGCGCACGCCTTTGCGCCGTGGGCCACGGTAGAAAAAGGCGCGAGGGACCGTCTCCCCGACCGAAACCGCGAGCATAGGATAGGTTTTATCGTCGCGGTACATGACGTTGAAGTGCGGATCAAAGCGCTTGATCCACGTGTACTCCAACTGCAAGGCTTCCACCTCGCTGGCAACTACCGTCCACTCCACCGAGTTGGCGGTGAGCACCATTTGGCGAGTACGCGGGTGCAGTTGCGTGATGTCCTGAAAATAGTTCGACAGCCGAGCGCGCAGGTTCTTGGCTTTGCCTACGTAGATAACGCGGCGGTTTTCATCGCGGAACTTATAGACGCCCGGGTCGGTGGGAATGGTTCCAGGGGCCGGGCGGTAGGTGGTGGGGTCAGCCAATTGTTAATCCTGAGGCATGTACTTGGCTTCCACGTCGCGGAAGCGGCGGACGTTGTCGATGACGGTGTCCTTATCGCCAGATTGCAACGCCCAGACGGGGACGAATTCGAACTCGGGCAGCTCAAGGCGTGCCATACGCTGGCCTACAGGGAAGGAAAGTCCGTAGACCACCTGCCACGGATAAAAGCGCGTGCCCACGATATTGCGGACCTCTACCCCATCCTCATTTGCGCGCAGGCGGGGACGGTTAAGAGCGATCCAGGACAGAACGGAAATGAGAACACCTACGCCAGGGAAGGCGAATTTGTCGATGGTAGTCACGTGCGCACCGGTAAAAGACACATCCAAGGTGATTCCCATGAAGATATGGATGGCCAGAACGAGGATCACCCAGGCGATAGCCACCTTGCGCAGGAAGGGCGAGGTCGCCGTAAACTCCCACGGTTTAGAGGTGGTCTGTGCGAAGGGATCGGCGCTGGTATAGGCCAATACTTCGGCGTCGCTAAGCTGGCGGCTGTGCTGCGGATTCTTTGGGGCCTGCGCCTCGTTCATGTGCATACTCCTTTGGGGCGCGCCCCGCTGGCCACCTTAGTGGTCAAGCATTGGGCGCTGACGCATTGCTAGAGGTTACTTCTGTGCTGCGTTTAGTGTACGTAACTGCAGCGCGGTATCTAAAGCCGCAATCATTGCTTCGGCGCCCTTGTTTTCTACCGAATCTGCAAAACCGGCGCGGTCGATGGCTTGCTGCTGGTCGTTGACGGTCAGCACGCCGTTAGCTACCGGGGTGGATTCATCGAGCGAGATACGGGTAAGCGCTTGGGTGACAGAGTCACATACGTAGTCAAAGTGCGGGGTGCCGCCACGGATAACGCAGCCTAGTGCCACCACGGCATCGTAGGAGCGAGCTGCTGCTTGGACCACAACGCCAAGTTCCAGGGCACCTATCACTCGGTATTCGTCAACCTCAGCACCATTGTCGGTAGCGGTCTGCACCGCCTGGGCATGGAGCTGGTCGCAGATTTCTGCGTTCCATGTAGCGGTAACCACGGCAACGCGCAGTCCACTGCCATCTACCTGGGCAATATCAGGCAGACCTTCTTTACTCATCGCTATCCTTTCAATCGCACGTCAAAGATTTATTTATGTTCTGCGTCCCACTGGGCAACCTGCGGAAGGTCGTGGCCCATGCGGTCGCGCTTAGTACGCAAGTATTCAATATTATCCGCGTGTGCTGGGGTGGCCAGCGGCGTGTGGTGGCTGGCATCCACGCCAAATCCGCTCAGCCCTTCGCCCTTATGCGGATTATTGGTTAAAAGGTTTGCGGATTCTATGCCGAGATCGCGAAGGATCTGCCCGGCCACGGAGTACTCGCGGGCGTCCTCGGGCAGGCCCTGCTCCAGGTTGGCATCGACGGTATCCATGCCCGAATCCTGCAGGCGGTACGCCTCCAACTTATGCAAAAGCCCGATGCCGCGTCCTTCCTGACCGCGCAGGTAGATGACCACGCCGCGGCCTTCTTGGCTGATAAGGCACATGGATTCATGCAGTTGAGGCCCGCAATCGCAGCGTCGTGAGCCAAAGGCATCGCCGGTTAGGCATTCCGAATGGACGCGCACTAGGACGTCGCGTGCGCCGCACAGCTGGGCGGGATCGCCGGCGACCAACGCAACGTGTTCCTGCCCGTCTACCTCATGGCGGTAACCGATGGCGGTGAAGTGACCGTATTCGGTGGGCAGCTCAGTGGTTACCTGGCGGGTGACCTGCGTTTCATTATGGCGGCGCCACTCGATGAGCTGCGCGATAGAGATCATGGAGAGCCCATGCGTATCGGCAAAGCGACGCAACTCTGGCGAGCGCGCCATATCCGTGGGGTCATCCTCCGAGACGATCTCGCACAGCACACCGGCCGGGCGCAGGCCCGCCAAACGGGCCAGATCAATGGAGGCCTCAGTATGTCCGTCCCGCTCCAGAACGCCGCCTGGGCGGGCACACAGCGGCACGACGTGGCCTGGGCGGGTGAATTCGCCCGGCGTGGTGTTTGGGTCTGCTAGGCGGCGGATGGTTTCTGCACGCGAAGTCGCAGAAATACCGGTACTTCCCGTTGCTGCATCCACGGTCACCGTATAGGCGGTGCCGCGCACATCCTGGTTGACCGCCAGCATCGGCGGAAGGTTCAGGCGGTTGCAATCGTCTGGCAATAAGGGTGCGCAGATATATCCAGAGGAATAGCGCACCATGAAGGCCACGAGTTCCGGGGTGGCTAGCTCCGCGGCGAAAATCAGATCGCCTTCATTTTCGCGATCCTCATCATCGATGACAACAACCGGCTTACCAGCGGCGATATCCGCGATGGCCTGGTCGATGGAATCTAGACGGATGGAAGTATCACTCGCGCTCATAAGGTAGCAGTCTAGTCCTTAGCCTCAGGGGGTTAAGCTTCGGGGTGAAGCATCTTTTCTACATACTTGGCCAGCACATCCACCTCGAGGTTTACCTCTCCTCCCACCGGCAAGGCGCCGTGAATGGTATCGCGCAATGTGGTGGGGATAAGGGATACCTCGAACCAGTCTGGGCCCACGGAGCTCACCGTCAGCGAGGTGCCGCTCACGGCAATGGAGCCCTTTTCCACGACGTACCGGGCAAGCTCGGACGGCAAGCTAAACCGCAGCACATCCCAGTTCTCGGAGCTAGTTCGGCTCTGGAGCGTCGCGGTGCCGTCCACGTGTCCTTGCATAATGTGCCCGCCCAGCCGGGTGGTGGGAAGCAGCGCCGGTTCGACATTGACCGGATCGCCCTCGGCAAGGCGCCCCAAGGCGGTGCGGTCAAGGGACTCCTGCATCACATCCGCACAAAAAGTATCCGCCGACAGATCCGCCACGGTAAGGCATACGCCGTTAATGGCAATGGAATCACCCAATGCGGCCTCCGCGACGGTGCGCGGGGCACGAATGCTCAGGCGAAGCGCGTCTGCGTGCGGCTCCATTGCCTCCACGGTGCCCAACTCTTGTACTAGCCCAGTAAACACGTCCAACCTTTCTCGCTATTAGCTGTTAAGAGCGCCTAGCGCACGTATTCAATAAGAACGTCATCACCCAGCGCCTTCATTCCCACCCGGCGGAAACGGGTGGCTTCTGCCAGCGTCTGGGTCACGGGGTGCGCGAGCACGCCGCGGCCTTCGCCCAGCAAAAGTGGCGCGATATAGGCAGAGATGGCATCCACCAAATCGGCCTTCAGGAAGCTACTGGCTAGGCCTGCGCCTCCTTCCACGAGGACGTCGCGGGCACCGGTGGCGTAGAGCTCGAAGAGCGCCTCTTCGATGCTCTCGTACTGCTCGTACCCTAGCTCGCGCAGGTGGCTTGCTGCATCGCCCGCCGATTCCAAATCACGCTTGCCGATGACCACCCGGCGTGGCTGGTGCGCGCGCAGGCTCCCGTCGTGAAAGCGTGCGGTGAGCGAGGGATTATCAGCCAGCGCAGTGCCGGTACCTACCACGATGGCATCGCGGTGCGCCCTATCGGCATGCACCCAGTCGCGTGCCTCCTCGCCCGTAATCCATTGGCTGGTTCCATCGGCCGCGGCCGTAAAACCGTCCAGCGTTTGCGCGAACTTCAAGGTGACGTGGGGCCGCTGGGTGCGCACGGCGAATAGCCATGGCACCAAAGCATCCTCGGCGTGCGGGGGCTTTTCTAACTTGGCGACGTCCACTCCGGCCTCCGCTAACACTTCTGCTCCACCCGCAGCCTGCGGGGTGGGATCGGCGTGGAGGTAGTACACGCGAGCCACGCCGGCATCGATAAGCGCCTGCGCGCAGGGACCCGTGCGGCCGGTATGCGCACAGGGTTCCAAGGTGACCACGGCCGTGGCGCCGCGCGCCCTATCTCCGGCCTCCTGCAACGCCATGACCTCGGCATGCGCGCCTCCCACGGGCTGGGTGGCGCCGACGCCCACAATTTCCCCAGCTGGCGACACGATGACCGCGCCTACCGGTGGATTAGGGCTCGTGGTTCCACGTACCTCAGCACCCGCGGCCATCGCGCGCAACAGCGCTGCGGAGAGAGTGCTGTTCTGGTTCTCCGCGGCCATCAGGCACCAGCCGCCAGATCACGCAGCTGCTTGACGACGCCGGCGGGATCGTCCGACTTGAATACGGCTGAGCCTGCCACGAAAGCGTCGCAACCCGCCTCGGCGGCTGCCCCGATGGTCTCGGGCGAAATGCCGCCATCGATCTCGATGACGGTTTCAAGGCCCTGCTCATCAATGCTGCGGCGCAGTTTACGGACCTTCTCCAGCATCTCTGGCATGAACTTTTGCCCGCCGAAGCCAGGCTCCACAGACATCACGAGCACCTCATCGAAATGGCGCAGCTTATCCAACCACGGCTCGATGGCGGTGCCTGGCTTGATGGAAAAGGCCGCACGCACGCCCAAATCGCGGATGCGCTGGGCCAAGTCCACCGCTGCTTGGTCATCGGCGACGGCCTCCACGTGGAAGATAATCGTATGTGCGCCCGCCTTGGCATAGGTCTCCACCCACTTTTCGGGTTCCTCGATCATGAGGTGGACATCTAGTGGCTTATCGGTGCTGCGATGGACCGTGGCCGTGATATCTGGGCCGAAGGACAGGTTGGGCACAAAGTGCCCATCCATAATGTCCACATGGACCCAGTCTGCGGTATCAATCGCCGCTAGTTCCTCGCCCAAGCGAGAAAAATCGGCGGCCAGGATGGAAGGGGAAATAATCGGTGCGGACATGCCCACCAGTCTATCGCGATTAGTCGGCTGCGCGGCAAAGCGCCGCAAAGAACATGGCGTCGGTACCGTGCCGATGCGGCCACATCTGCACGGACTTCTCATGGCCCACATCGCCCATATCAGGGATGAGAGCATGCGCATCGAGTTCTTCGGCGCCGAGTTCGCGCACGGCGCGGTCAACGATGCCCCTCGTCTCGCGCAGATCTGGCGAACACGTGGAGTAGATAACCACGCCACCTGGACGCACCAGGTTTAATGCGGAAGACAAGAGCTCGAATTGCAGCTGGTTAAGCTCGGCAATATCGGCCTCCGACTTGCGCCACCGCGCCTCGGGTCGGCGACGGAGGGCGCCGAGGCCGGAACAAGGGGCATCGACAAGCACGCGGTCAAAGCCCTCTCCCACCCCGGGATTGCGGCCATCTGCCACATGGACGTCCACGGGCAAATCGCTCACCGTCTTTTCAATCAGCGCCGCTCGGTGCGGAGATACCTCCACTGCATCAACATGCGCGGAGTCGATGCGGGCAAGCGCGCCCATCAAGGCCGCCTTACCGCCGGGACCGGCGCAGAGATCCAGCCACCGGCCGGTGTCCTCGCCTTCGAGGGGCGCCTCGCATACCGCGCGGGCAATCAGCTGCGAACCCTCGTCCTGCACGGCCGCCAATCCTTGGCGCACGGGTTCCAATTGGCCGGGGTCACCGGATTCCATGTACACCGCATAAGGGGAATAACGCCCCTCCTCATTGCCGGTCATCAGGGCCAATTCCTCGGCCGAGATTTCCCCGGGACGCGCCACCAGATGAACCGAAGGTCGATCCGAATCCGCCTCCAGGGCAGCCTCCAACTCCCCTAGGCCCAACACGCGGCTAAACGATTCCGCAATCCAGGTGGGGTGGGCATGCTTAAAGGCGATGCCGGCGATTTCTCCCTGCGGGGCGAGCTTGTCCAGCCAGGCCTTGGCCGGCGTCCGCGTAATGGTGCGCATGATGCCATTGGCAAAGCCCTTGGCCTTGACTTCACCGGCGGCTTCTACCAAACGAACGGTGGTATCAACCGCCGCGTGTGGCTCCACGCGGGTATAAAGAACTTGATAGGCACCCAGACGCAAGGCATCAACCACGGCTGGGGAAATGGCCTCGAGGCCGCGAGAGGAGCACTCTGCGATGACGGCATCAACTACGCCAAGGGTGCGCAGCGTGCCGTAGGTGATTTCGGTGGCGAAGGCGGCGTCGCGCCCCTTGAGCTTTTGCTTGCGCAGTGCCTTGGGCATGATGAGGTTGGCAAAAGCATCATCCTCGCTTACCCTGCGCACCACGTCGAAGGCGACCGAACGCGGCGCATCCACGCCCGCGGCCAGCGCGGCCTGAATCAGACCGCCTTCCTGGCGCTTGCCGGGACGCTGGCCCTTAGCAGCCTGCCGGCCCCTATGCTGCCCACCGCGGCCACCATGCTGCTGCCGTTGCGGGCGGCCATCTCGGCCCTTCGCACCAGTGGATTTGTGGGAGTCCTGCGGCTTTCCCGCCGGCGACTTATCCCCGGACTTGCTGCGGGAACGGAAACCACCACTCATTGAAACTTCACCTCGGCATCCTTGCCTAGTCCACGGGCCCAATCGGCCGCATTCATCATCTTCTTTCCCGGAGGCTGGATTTTACCCAGCTGGACTGGCTGCGAACCGGTACCGATGAATACGGCTTTCTTGGCAATGTGCAGCTGCCCTGGTTCTAGTTCCTGTGGAACCGCCGCCTCTTCTATGCGGCTGACCGGTCCAATCTTCACGCGGGCCTCGTCCCACATGGTCCATGCACCCGGCCCAGGCGTGTGTGCGCGAATGTGCCGATCGATGGCAAATGCCGGTTGGGACCACTCCACGCGTGCCTGCGCGGTAGAGATTTTCGGCGCATAGGTAGCCTCCCCCTGCTGCGGCTGCGCCTCCAGCTGTCCCGCCGCTAGGCCATCCATGGTGGCCACGAGCAGATCGCCGCCGGAATAGGCAAGGCGCGTCAACAGGTCATCGGCAGTATCGGTTCCTTTAATCTCCTCCGTCACGGTGCCGAGCACCGGGCCGGTATCAAGGCCCTCCTCAATGCGGAAGGTTGATGCGCCGGTCACGTCATCGCCTGCGGCAATGGCAGCCTGCACCGGGGCCGCGCCGCGCCATGCCGGAAGCAAGGAAAAGTGCAGGTTTACCCAGCCATGCTGTGGTAGTTCCAGCAGGTCCTTAGTCACCAGATTGCCGTAGGCCACCACCGGAATCGCCTCAGGCTGCAATTCCTTTAAGCGGGCGCGCAGCGCCTGCCCATCCTCCGAGTCAGGGCGCAGGGTGGTCGGGGTCAATACTTCGATGCCGTGTTCTTGGGCGAGCGCCTTCACTGGGCTCGGGTGAAGAGTGCGGCCGCGGCCCTTCTTCGCGTCTGGGCGGGTGATTACCGCCACCACCTCGTGCGACGAGGCAAGCAGCTTTTCCAAGGCCACAACGGCTGGCTCAGGGGTACCGGCAAAAATGATCCGCATGCGGGGAAACTCTCCTCTTATTATCGTTCAAAATACTAGGCTACAACGCCGCAACGCTGCCGCCACAGCGAGCGGGCTACGAGGCGTTAAACCACTCGGATTCACGGATGGCGCGCATGGCCTCCTTGCGCACTGGCGCCTCTAGGCGTTGTAGGAAGAGCACCCCATCGAGGTGGTCGGTCTCATGCTGGATGCACCGAGCCATCAGTCCTGAGGCCACCATGGACACAGGGCGCCCCTCAATATCCTGGCCAGACACAAAAACCTGGTTGAACCGCGTGGTTTCCGCGCTAATTCCCGGAATGGATAGGCATCCTTCCGGACCTATTTGCTGCTGCTCCCCCACCGGAGTCCAGGCCGGGTTAACAATCGCCCCACGCAGCCCAGATTGGGTATGCGAGCAGTCATAGACAAAGATTCGCTGCAAAATCCCTACCTGATTAGCCGCTAGCCCAACTCCCCCGGCTTTATCCATGGTCTCGAGCATATCGCTCGCCAGAGCACGCAGACCGGCATCAAATTTACTAATTTCCTCCGCGCGGCTGCCCAAGACTGGGTCGCCGTAGATACGCAGCTCTCGAAGGGACATGGCAATCACACCTTTCTCATGGCACCGTGACCAAACCGGCCGGTGGTGGCGGCTTCCTCCGTCGAGATTAGCGCATGAGCGCCTACGGCCCCGATATGGCTAACCCACGTGGATGGGGTCAACCACGATGCGCAAAGGCAGCTCATCCTTGCGGGCGCTGCGCGCGGCGTTGGCACTGCGCAATGCCCGCCCCAATTGGGAACGCGGCCCCAGCGGGGTGCGCACGACCAACCGCTGCGGTGGGCCAAAACGCTGGCTATCGTAGTCACCAGGCAGGCTCTGCCCCGGCGGAAGGGGAACTGGTCCTAATACCTCCGCGTGGTCTGGAAGATCCACAAGCTCGGCAAAGCCATCCAGGGATGCATCCGCACCGTCGATGGCAGCAAAATGCACCGCGGGTGGGAAGCGCACTTCGCGCCGGGCAGCAAGCTCTGCCGCGGCAGCGCCCACCATATCCCAGCGTAGGAAATGCTGGACTACGGTGAGCGAGTCATCGGCCGCCAGGATTACTCGACCACCCTTGAAATGCGGCTGCACCAAGGTAGCCGCCTGCGCCCACTTCGCTAGGGTGTCCTCCGTGGCGCGCAGGTCTTGCCGGTTGAGCAACGCACCGGCATCCAAGAGCAACGCCGCGCCATAGGCACCATCTTTTACTGTCGGTTCGGCGCCAGGGGTGGCAATGACCAGCGCCGGCGCATTGTCCACTGCATCGAGCACTTTGTTTCCGCCCGAGACCACTACCCGCGTATTGGGAAAGGCCCGGCCCATTTCTTCCGCGGTACGCTCCGAGCCCAACACGATGGCTCGCAGGCGCGGGGACCCGCATTCGGTGCACCGATGCCGCGCCTCAATGCGACCACACCAGCGGCAGGTAGGCATTCCCGCTTCGTCCGAGCCCGCGCTTGCCGACGCCCCCTTGGGCGGCAGCCCCAATGGCCCATTGCAATGCCGGCAGCGAGCCGGCGCTCGGCACTGGCCACAGGCCAAAATGGGCGCATAGCCCTTGCGCGGTACCTGCACCAGCACCGGCTCTCCCCTATCCAGCGCCTGGTGAGCAGCTTGGAAGGCCTGCGCTTGTACTTTGGTGGTGCCGCCCTGGAGGTCGCGGGCGATAGACAGGCCGAACGACCCCACCGCCTCGATAGCCGGGCACCGCGCCGTTGTGGTTTGCTCTTTGGCCACCACATCGTGCGCCCATCCTGATTCCACGAGGAGCTGTGTCTCTGCTGTTCGCGAATGGTTGGCCAAAACCATGCTGCAGCCTTCGAAGGCTGAGCGGGTGGTAAGTACTTCCCTCGCATGGACATAGGGCTTGAGGTTGTCGACCAAATTATCATTGCCATCATCGAGGATCACCGCCAATTGCAAGTCTTTGACCGGGGCAAAGGCAGCGGACCTGGTACCAATGACCACGCGGGCTTGGCCCACAAGCGCGGAGAGATAACGGCGATAGCGTGCCTGCGGGCCCATGCTATTAGTCAGCACCGTTATCTGCTTTGCGCCAAGTACCTGGCGAAGCGCGGCGTCTACAGCATCGACGCTCTTCTGGTCCGGGGCGACGAGGAGAACTCCGCCACCGCCAAGCGCCACTTTGGCAGCGAGTGCAGCCAGCGCATGTGCCCAATCATCGCCCGGGGCGATTTGCCAGGCGGCTCGGGCGAGCTTGCCCGCCAGAATCGAATCTACGAAAGCCTCGCCATGTTGATAGGCCGACCACCCTGATAGGTCGGGCTCGCTCGTGGTGCCGAGCTCCTCCCACGGGGTTTCTAGGTCGGATTCCTCCGCCTTGGCGTGCCGCGGCGGGATAGCGGAGCGGATAATGTCTGAGCGCACGCCGCCGTAGCGGTCTGCCAGGGCGTCGACAAGCCGGGCCAGCTGCGGCGGATAAACCTGGAAGGGGGAGATAACGCGCTCGATAAAGCGCAGGTTGCCGCCAAATTCGGAGTCATGTCGGCGTTCTAAGACAATCGCGTCCACCAAGCGCCCGTTGAAGCGGATGCGCACCTTAATCCCCGGTTGGACTTCCTCCGAGTCTGCCTCTTCTACGAGGTAATCAAATCCTCGGTCTAGGTGCGCAACCCCTAAAAGAGGCAACACCCGCGCAACCGGCTTCCGGGTGGCGGGTGTTTTCTTAGGCATAGGCCTCGATTCTACAGACCAGCGGCAGCACGCAATGCTTCCACTCGGTTCAACTGCTCCCACGGCAGCTCAACGTCGGTCCGTCCAAAGTGACCGTAGGCCGCAGTTTGCGCATAGATGGGGCGCAATAGGTCGAGCTCGCGAATGATAGCGGCCGGGCGCAGGTCAAATACCTGATTCACCGCAGCCTGGATATTCGCATCGCTCAGGCCTTCCTTGGCGGTACCGAAGGTCTCCACGTACAGACCCACCGGCTTGGCGCGGCCGATTGCGTAAGCCACTTGGACTTCAGCGCGATCTGCCAAGCCCGCGGCGACGATATTTTTGGCCACCCAGCGCATGGCATAAGCAGCGGAACGGTCCACCTTGCTCGGGTCCTTGCCAGAGAACGCGCCGCCGCCGTGGCGAGCCATGCCGCCGTAGGTATCGACGATGATCTTGCGTCCGGTAAGACCGGCATCGCCCATCGGACCGCCAAGGATGAAGGAACCGGAAGGGTTGACCAACAAGGTCGTGTCTTCGGTGTAGTACTTCTCCAAGCCGGCGTCCTTGATAACCCATTCAAGGACCTCACTGCGCAAGGGGCCTTCCAACCAAGCGCTATCGACCTCGGCATCGTGCTGCGTGGAAATCACCACGGTATCCAGGTGGGACGGCTCATTGTCGTCGGTGTAGGCAAAGGTCACCTGGGTCTTGCCATCCGGGCGGAGGTGATCGACGATTCCATCCTTACGTACCTGCGTCAGGCGGCGGGACAGGCGATGCGCCAAAGCGATGGGCAGTGGCATGTACTCAGCGGTCTCATTAGAGGCATAGCCGAACATCAGACCCTGGTCGCCGGCACCTGCGGTATCGTTTTCGGCGTCATAATCCTCGTCATGGGCGCGGGCTTCAGTGGAGTTGTCCACTCCGGCGCCAATTTCCTGGGACTGCTCGCCAATGGCAATATTCACGCCACAGGTGTTGCCATCAAAGCCGACTTCCGAAGAAGTAAAGCCGATGGACTTAAGGGTGTCGCGCACCAGCGCCGGGATTTCTACGTATGCCTCGGTGCGAACCTCGCCCACCACGTGGACCTGGCCGGTGGTTACCAACGTCTCAACGGCGACGCGGGATGCTGGATCCTTTTCCAGCAGGGCATCAAGGATGGCGTCAGAAATGGCGTCACAAATCTTATCGGGATGGCCTTCTGTCACGGACTCGCTGGTAAAAAGACGAGTTGCCACTGCAGCGTTATCAGTCACAAAAACTTCCTTTGTTCTCACTGTTGATTCGATGCTGTGGGTTTTCTACGCCCAAGCCTAATACCTCGCAATCCTAGACCAAGCGGTCTATAAATGCAATTTTAGTTGTCTACACCTGAAACATTTCATTCACGGCCAAAAGAATCTGAGCGGCGACAACCTGCTTCGAGCCATGCTCCACGCGTTGCGGCGCACAATCCGGACGCAAAATCCATCCCTCATTGGACTTTTGACCAAAGGTCTTTCCGCGCCCGACCTCATTGGCCATGAGCACATCGCAGCCTTTACGCGCAAACTTTTCCTGGGCATAGTCCAAGGCGGACTTCTGGGCATCGCCGGTTTCGGCGGCGAACCCCACAATTACGCACTCGGCAGGGACCTCCGAGCGCTCGCGCGCAGCGACGAGCCCTTTGAGCACATCCGGGTTTTCCACCAGATGGAGCGTCGAGAGTGCATCGTCTGCCTGTCCCTTCTTCATCTTTGATTCGGCAACCTCCGCCGGACGGAAGTCAGAGACTGCAGCGGCCATGATCACCACGTCCGCATCGCGGCACTCCTCGCGCATGACGTCCTCCAACTCACGGGTGGAGACAATGTGCCGTAGCTTCGCGCCGCTTGGCACAGGAAGCTGGGCGGTATTACCCGCAACGAGGGTGACCTCGGCGCCCATCTGGGCGGCCCATTCCGCGAGTGCAAATCCCTGCCTGCCGGAAGATCGATTGCCCAAGTATCGGACCGGATCCAGCTCCTCCTGGGTACCGCCGGCTGATATGACGACCTTCTTGCCCTGCCAGGTGTGTTGCACTCGGTAGCCCGCCAGTTCAGTGCGGACAATCTCCGCAATCTGTTCCGGCTCCGGCAAACGACCTGGGCCAGAATCCTTGCCGGTAAGGCGGCCGTGGGCGGGCTCGATGACGGTGATACCGCGACGTCGCAAAGTAGCCACGTTGTCCTGCGTAGCGGGGTTATGCCACATTTCAGTATGCATAGCTGGGGCCACAATAACCGGGCACGTCGCGACCAATACGGTGGCCGTGAGCAAATCGTCGGCTCGGCCTGCAGCCAAGCGCGCGATAAGATCCGCGGTGGCGGGCGCAATAACCACAGCATCCGCATGCTGTCCTACGTTGACGTGCTGCACCTCATCCACGGCCTCAAACACGCTCGTGGAGACGGGATGGCCGGATAGGGCCTCAAACGTAGCCGCGCCCACGAAGTTCAGTGCACTTTCCGTCGGGACAACGCGGACGTCATCGCCCGCTTCCTTGAGATTGCGCACGAGGTGGCACGCCTTGTAGGCAGCGATGCCGCCAGCGACGCCCAGAACAATATTGCGAGAGGTATCTTTATCAGTCACACCGCACGATGGTACCTGCCGACATAGAGAAAGGCCCCACCCGCCGCGACCAAGAGGTGCACCCCAATTCGGGGATGCACATCCGTGGCGGCGCGTGGAGCCTTAAAGCTATTACACGCTTAGTGCTAGCTACTTGCCTTCCTCGTGGTCAAGCAGGCCAGCATCAATCTCGCGCAATGCGATGGACAAAGGCTTTTCGCCTGGCTCTGGGGTAACCAGCGGGCCTACGAACTCGAAGACACCTTCATCCTGCTCTTGGTAGTAGCTATTGATCTGACGTGCGCGCTTAGCGGCAAAGATGACCAAAGCGTACTTAGAGGAAACCTTGTCCAAAAGCTCATCGATCGGGGGATCAGTAATGCCGATCGGATCATCAAATACTGGTTCCGCCTTTGCGGCTTCAGTGTTAGAAGGGGTGGTCACGTTAGTCACATGCACCTTTACATTGATTGAAGATGGTCAAAAAGGAGGTCTATGCCCGCAGGATATCACTAATGGCAGATACTGCCTCGTCCAGATCCTCGTTCACAACGACGTGATCGAACTCGTCCTGTGCGGCTAGTTCCTCATGCGCAGTTTGCAACCTACGGTCAATGACGTCTTGCGGCTCGGTACCGCGGCCGGTGAGCCGCTCCACAAGTACCTCCCATGACGGGGGCGCCAAAAAGACCAGGTCTGCCTCCGGCAGCGCTTTCTTAACACTCCGGGCACCCGCGAGATCCACCTCAACGAGTACCGGGCGGCCAGCGGCCAAAGCTTCCTCTACCGGCTGGGCGGGCGTTCCAGAGCGCTGCAATCCGCCGTGGATATCAGCCCATTCGAGCATCTCCCCGGCATCAATTCGCTCCTGGAAGGTTTCTGGGGTGACGAAGAAGTAGTCGACACCGTCCTGCTCCCCGGGGCGGGGCTGGCGCGTGGTCATAGACACGCTGAAGTACAGCCCCTCGACGTCACTGCGCAGACGCGAAACTACGGTGGATTTTCCCACTGCGGAAGGCCCCGCCAATACGACGAGGCGCCCGCGTGCAGTTGCGTCAGCCATGGTTGTGACTATTCGCCGTAGCCGAAACGCTCGAGGAGAGCACGACGCTGACGCTCACCCAGGCCGCGCAGACGGCGGGTCTGAGCAATCTCCAGGTCCTCCATGATTTCCTTAGCCTTGACCTTGCCAACCTTCGGCAGAGCCTCGAGGAGTGCAGAAACCTTGGTCTTGCCGATGATCTCATCGGTCTCAGCCTTTTCGAGCACGTCCTTCAGGTCGGTCTCGCCGCGCTTGAGCGCAGCCTTGAGCTCGGCGCGAGCCTTGCGGGCCTCAGCGGCCTTTGCGAGAGCTTCCTTGCGCTGCTCATCAGTCAACTTTGGAAGGGCCACGGGTTTCCTCCGATTCATTAGATTGATTCTGTTACGTCTAGTACTTGGTACCAGATTACGGCTGCCTAACGCAGTTTATACACCGCGGAAAGTCATCAATAACCTTCGAGCAAACCGACTTCTGGCAATCCTAGCACTGCTCATTGAACGGTGACGATTAACGGGTCCAAAAGCACGCCTATTTTAGCACGTCACCGCACATACCTTAAACAAAGTACCAGGTAAACGGCGCGGCCGTTAATCAGCCACGCCGCCCCTTTTAGTCCCGGAACTCCGCTGCCACCTGAGCAACTGCTTTGCGCAGGTCAGCGACGTCAGGACCTTGCTCCAGCACTGCTCGAGACACATTGGCGAATCCCAGCGATGGACGAGCAGAAACAATGCCGTGCACCTGCTCTGGGCCGGCGCCCTGAGCGCCAACACCGGGCAGAAGAACCGGTCCATTGAGTGCATCGAGGCGCGGCGGATTGTCCAACGTAGCGCCAACGACTACGCCGACATCGCCAGGCTTGCCTGCCTTCTGCGCCTCGACATTGAACGCGGCGCATTCATCGACGACGCCCTGAGCGATAGTGCTCTCCTCGCCCACCGGGACCGACTGGATGGCACGTGCCTCCGGATTGGAGGTAGCGGCGAGGACGAATACACCGCGGCCAGTTTCTTCGGCCTTGGTGAATACCGGTCCCTGTGCACCGACGCCTAGATAGGGCGACACGGTCACAGAGTCTGCGCGCAGCGGCGAACTATCGCCTAGCCATGCGTCTGCGTAGCCGGCCATGGTGGAGCCAATATCGCCGCGCTTGGCATCGGCAACAGTCAGGCACCCCGCTTCCCGCAGGGTAGCCAAGACGTCTTCGAGGACCGCAAAGCCCTGGGAGCCAAAGCCCTCAAAGAAAGCAACCTGTGGCTTTACCAAGGCGGCGGTATCGCTAAAGGCTTCAACGCAGCGCAGGCTAAAGGTCCGCAGACCGTCAGCGGTGGGCTCCAGCCCCCACTTGTCCAAGAGATACGGATGGGGGTCGATGCCAACGCACAGGCGCCCGCGTTCCTGGCCGGCTTCTTCTAGGCGCTCGCCAAATCCTTTAGTGCTGTGGGCCATGCTCAAGCTCCTGGAGTGCGCGTACCTGCAGGTTGCCAATGCGCATCGCTTCGATGCCCTGGACAGCCGCGGTTACACCCTGCACGGTGGTCACCAGCGGGATTTCCATGTGCACGGCGGCGGCGCGGATATCGTAGCCGTCGTGGCGGGCACCGGCGGAGCCGGCCGGGGTATTGAGAATCCAGTCGATCTCGCCGTTGAAAATCTTATCCACGATGGACTCTTCGCCTTCCTTGGCCTCAGAGACCTTGGCGGCAACCTCGCACTCGATACCGTTGCGGCGCAGCATCTGGGCGGTGCCGGCGGTAGCGACGATGTTGTAGCCCATGTTGGCCAGGCGCTGAATCGGGAAGATCAGGGTGCGCTTGTCGCGGTTGGCAACAGAAACGAAGACGGTACCCTCCGTGGGTGGTACGGCAAAGGCCGCGATTTCGCCCTTGGCATAGGCCGCGCCAAAGTTGGTAGCCAAGCCCATGACCTCACCGGTGGACTTCATCTCTGGCGAGAGCAGAGTATCGAGCAGGCTGCCATCGGGACGGCGGAAGCGGTTGAATGGCAAGACTGCTTCCTTGACGGCAATCGGGTGCTCCAGCGGCAAAGAACCACCGTCGTATTCGGAAGGAATCATGCCTTCGGCACGCAGATCCGCGATGCTCGAGCCCATCATGACGCGAGAAGCTGCCTTAGCCAGCGGTACGCCAGTGGCCTTGGAGACGAACGGCACGGTACGGGAAGCACGTGGGTTGGCCTCAATGACGTAGAGGATGTCATCCTTCAAGGCGAACTGGACGTTCATCAGGCCCTTGACGCCAATGCCCTCGGCGAGCAAGCGGGTAGACGTGCGGACCTTTTCAATGTCCTCGGGTCCGAGCGTCATCGGTGGCAGTGCACAGGAGGAGTCACCGGAGTGAATGCCGGCCTCCTCAATGTGCTCCATGACGCCGCCCAGGTAGACCTCGTTGCCGTCGCACAAAGCGTCAACGTCAATCTCGATGGCGGAATCCAGGAAGCGGTCCACCAGAACCGGGTGGTCCGGAGACAGCTCGGTGGCACGCTCGATGTAGTCTTCCAGCGCCTTTTCGTCATAGACGATTTCCATACCGCGGCCGCCCAGCACGTAGGACGGACGAACCAGTACTGGGTAACCGATGGAGGAAGCAACCTCGCGGGCCTCCGCGAAGGAGGTGGCGGTGCCGTACTCCGGAGCTGCCAATTCTGCCTCATCGAGGACCTTGCCGAATTCGCCGCGGTCCTCGGCGGAATCGATAGCTGCAGGGCTGGTGCCCACAACCGGAACGCCTGCCTCCTCCAGGCGGGCAGCGAGGCCCAGCGGAGTCTGGCCACCCAGCTGGACAATCACACCAGCAACGTCACCGGAAGCGGCCTCCGCGTGGTAGACCTCCATGACGTCCTCGAAGGTCAGCGGCTCGAAGTAGAGGCGGTCTGCGGTGTCGTAGTCGGTGGAGACGGTCTCCGGGTTGCAGTTGACCATGACGGTCTCGTAGCCCTGCTCCGAAAGCTCAAGGGCCGCGTGAACGCAGGAGTAGTCAAACTCGATGCCTTGACCGATGCGGTTAGGGCCGGAGCCCAAAATGATGACCTTGCCCTTGGAGCCTTCCGGTGCCGGGCGAACCTCGGTCTCGGCATCCGGGTCAAGCTCATAGGAGCTGTAGTGGTACGGGGTCTGGGCCTCGAACTCACCGGCACAGGTATCTACGGTCTTGTACACGGGGCGAACACCCATGCGCCAGCGCAGACTGCGTACGCCATCCTCGCCGTTGAATTCGGGGCGAAGGGCGGCAATCTGGGCGTCGGAAAGCCCAAAGACCTTGGCCTCGCGCAGCAGCTCCTCGGTGAGCACTGGGGCGTCGATAAGCTCCTGGCGGAAGGCCACCAACGTGGCCAACTCAGCGATGAACCAGGGGTCAACGCCGGAAGCCTCGTGGACCTCGTCGACAGTGGCGCCAAGGCGAAGGGCCAGCTCGATGTCGTACATGCGGCCCTCGGTCGGGCGCTCCAGATCCTTGAGCACGGCCTGCAGGTCAGTAGCACGCTCGCCCGCAAAGTACTCATCCGGCTTGGTCCAGAAGCCATTGGGCTTGTTTTCCAAAGAACGCATGACCTTGTTCAGGCCCGCGATGTAGTTACGGCCGATGCCCATGGCCTCGCCCACAGACTTCATGGTGGTAGTCAAGGTGTCATCGGCACCCGGGAACTTCTCAAAGGCAAAGCGCGGGGCCTTGACAATGACATAGTCCAGGGTCGGCTCGAAGGCTGCCTTGGTCTCGCCGGTGATGTCGTTTTGCACCTCGTCCAAGGTGTAGCCAATGGCGAGCTTGGCCGCCAGCTTAGCAATCGGGAAACCGGTGGCCTTGGATGCCAGCGCGGAGGAACGGGACACGCGCGGGTTCATCTCGATGACGATGATGCGGCCGTCTTCCGGGTTAACCGCGAACTGGATATTACAGCCGCCGGTATCGACGCCGACCTCGCGGATGATGGCAATGCCCAAGTCACGCATCTTCTGGAACTCACGGTCAGTAAGCGTCAGCGCTGGGGCGACGGTGACGGAATCGCCGGTGTGCACGCCCAGGGCATCGACGTTTTCGATGGAGGCAACAACCACGACGTTGTCATCGCCATCGCGCATAAGCTCGAGCTCGTATTCCTTCCAGCCCAGGATGGATTCCTCAATGAGCACGTTGGCCTCAGGGGATGCAGCCAAGCCGCCGCCGGCGATGCGGTCCAAGTCCTCATTATTGAAGGCCAGACCGGAGCCCAAACCACCCATGGTGAAGGAAGGACGGACAACGACGGGCAGGCCGAGCTTGTCGACGGTCTCGTGGACCTCATCCATGTTGTGGCACACGGCGGAGCGGGCGGACTCGCCGCCGATGGAGGCGACGATGTCCTTGAACTTCTGGCGGTCCTCGCCGCGCTCGATGGCGTCAATATCGGCGCCGATGAGCTCGATGCCGTACTTGTCCAGAAGTCCTTGGCGGTCAAGCTGAACTGCGGCGTTCAACGCGGTCTGGCCGCCCAGGGTAGCCAGCACGGCGTCGATGGGGTTGCCCTCTTCGCGTTCCTTGACCAGAATCTTTTCGATGTATTCCGGCTCGATAGGCTCCACGTAGGTGTGATCCGCAAACTCAGGGTCGGTCATGATGGTGGCCGGGTTGGAGTTGACCAGCGTTACGCGCAGGCCCTCCTCCTTGAGCACGCGGCAGGCCTGGGTGCCGGAGTAGTCGAACTCGCAAGCCTGGCCGATGACGATCGGGCCGGAGCCGATGACCAGGACGTGGTTGATGTCGTTGCGCTTTGGCATAGTTATTCTTCCTTTTCCTGGTTGTCTATTTATTTGGGGTGTGGTTAGCCATCAGTTCTTCAAACTGATCGAATAGCGGGTTGGCATCGTGCGGGCCAGCAGCGGATTCCGGGTGGTACTGCACGGAGTAGGCCATGCCGTTGCGCAATGCCACGCCCTCGACGGTGTCGTCGTTCAGGCAGATGTGGGTAACCTGCGCGGGGCCGAAATCGGTGGCGAACTCGGCGTCGTTGCTGTTGAGGTCATAGCCTTCCGGCGCCTTCAGCGCGAAGCCGTGGTTCTGGGAGGTGATATCAATCTTGCCGGTCACGTTATTGCGCACCGGCACGTTGATGCCACGGTGGCCGAACTTCATCTTGTAGGTGTCTAGGCCAAGCGCGCGGCCCAGGAGCTGGTTGCCAAAGCAGATGCCGAAGAACGGAATCTTGGCTTCGAGCACCTGCTTGATGATGCCCACCATTTCGTCGGCGGTAGCCGGGTCGCCCGGGCCGTTGGAGACGAAGACGCCATCCGGGTTATAGGACTTCACCTTGTCAAAAGAGGTATTTGCGGGCACGACGACGGTTTCGATGCCGCGCTGGGAAAAGTGGCGCGGGGTTGCGGTTTTAACGCCCATGTCGAAGGCAACGACGGTGTACTTCTTCTCCCCTACGGCCTCAACCGTGTACGGCTCGTCGGTAGATACCTCCGCAGCGAGATCGGCGCCTTCCATAGAGTCCTGGGACTTAACTTCCTTGAGCAACTCCTCGACCGGGCGCTGTGCATCTTCGCCGGAGAACAGGCCGGCAGCAATGGAGCCGTAGTTGCGCAGGTGGCGAACCAAGGTGCGGGTATCAATGCCGCGGATGCCAATGACACCCTGCTTTTCCATCTCTTCGCTCAGGCTGCGCTCTGCGCGCCAGTTGGATACGCGCTGCGCGAGGTCGCGGATGACGAGGCCCGCAACCCAGATGTGGTTGCCGTGGGACTCATTGTCCTCGTCGTTCCAACCGGTATTGCCAATGTGCGGCGCTGCGGAAACCACGATCTGGCGGTGGTAAGACGGGTCCGTCATGGTCTCCTGGTAGCCGGTCATCGCCGTGGTGAATACGGCCTCGCCCAAGGTGGTGCCGGTGGCGCCAAAGCCATAACCGCGGAAGGTGCGCCCGTCCGCGAGAACGAGGATTGCTGGGGTTCTATCAGTCACGTCGTGGCCTTTCTCTGCCATATAGGTGGTCTCAGTGTGCAAGGTTAGTCTTCTTCGGAGGCTGCCAAGTCAAAAGTGACGGCACCTCGCAAAATGGTGTGGGTAACGCGGGCGCCAAATTCTTCGCCAGCGTACGGGTTGTTTTCGGACTTGGAGGCCAGCTTGGCGGAATCAGAAACCCAGTGGTGGTCTGGGTCCACAATGGTCAAGTTAGCTGGCTCGCCCTCTGCGATGGGGCGGCCATGGCCCGGCAGGCGGGTGATTTCTGCGGGGCGCTCGGACATGACGCGGGCGACAAAGCGCCAATCGGCCAGGCCGGTTTCGACAAAGATCTTGGCGATGACGGCCAAGGAAGATTCCAGTCCCAACATGCCAGGGCGGGCATTTTCAAATTCCACGCACTTGTCTTCGGAGCCGTGCGGGGCGTGGTCGGTGGCAACGCAGTCAATGGTGCCGTTAAGCAGCGCCTCACGCAGGGCTTCGGTATCGCGCTGTTCGCGCAGCGGCGGGTTGACGCGGAAGAGGCCATCGTAGGTGCGCAGCTTGTCATCGGTCATCAATAGGTGGTGCGGGGTTACCTCGGCGGTGAGAGGAATATCCTGCTCCTTTGCCCACTTCAGCAGCTCCACGGTGCCCTGCGTCGAGGCGTGACAGATGTGCACGCGGTTGCCGTAGTCGCGCGCCAATAGGGCGTCGCGGGCCACGATGGATTCCTCCGCCACGCGCGGCCAACCGCGCAGGCCGAGCTTGGCCGCGGTCTCGCCTTCATGGGCGGAAGCACCGCCGGTCATGCGATCATCCTCGGCGTGCTGCGCCAGCAGCACGTCCATGCCCTTGGCGTATTCCAAAGCACGACGCATTAGCTGCGGATCTTGGACGCACTTGCCGTCATCGGAGAACATGCGGACCTTGGCGTCCGAGCGGGCCATCATGCCGAATTCAGTCAGCGTCTTGCCTTCCAGGCCCTTGGTAATGGAGCCCACCGGATGGACATCGCACAGCGCCAGTGCTTGGGACTTGGCCCATACGGACTCAGCGATGATCGGCTGGTCGGTCACAGGGTTGGTATTAGCCATGGTGAACACGGCGGTGAAACCGCCCTTGGCGGCAGCCTTGGAGCCGGTCTCGATGGTCTCGGTATCCTCGCGACCGGGCTCGCGCAGGTGCACGTGCATATCCACCAGACCTGGCAAGAGCACGTTGCCCTGGCCGTCGATGACCTGTGCATCCTCGGCTTCTGCCGTAGCGCCGATGGTAGCGATGATGCCGTCCTTGACCACGACATCGGTGGGCTCGCCTTCGCCGTACAGGCGCACATTCTTAATCACCAGTGGGGATTCCGCCGGCGCGGAAAGGCGACCGGTTTCCGGGTAAGTAGTCATTGTCTCTCCCTAAAGTTGAGTGTGGGTCGCGGTTTTAAATGCCGGCGTTTTCGCCATTGGTCAGCAGGGTAAACAGCACCGCCATGCGGGCGTGCACACCGTTGTGTACCTGCTGTAGGACCGCAGTTTTGTCCAAATCTGCGACGCCGTAGTTAATCTCCATGCCGCGCAGCATCGGGCCGGGGTGCATGACGATGGCGTCCTTGTGCATGGCCGCCGCGCGATCCTTGGACAGGCCAAAGAGGTTGGCGTACTCGCGGTGGGAGGGGAAGAAGCCGCCATTCATGCGCTCTTGCTGGACGCGCAGCATCATGATGACGTCGGCGTCTGCGATTTCCGCATCAAAGTCATAGGACACCCGCACCGGCCAATTCTCTACCCCAAAGGGCATGAGGGTGGCTGGGCCTACGAGGGTTACTTCAGCACCGAGAGTGGTAAGCAAATCTACGTTGGAGCGCACTACGCGCGAGTGCAGGCAATCGCCCACAATCTTTACCTTCAGGCCGGCAAAGCCTTCGTCGCTGTGCAGGCCTAAGCGCTGGCGCATCGTGACGGCGTCGAGAAGCGCCTGCGTTGGGTGCTGGTGCGCGCCGTCGCCCGCGTTGATCACTGAAGGTCCCTTGCCGTTAGGGGCTACCCACTGGGCCAGCTGCTGCGGCGCACCGGAGGAAGGGTGGCGCATGATGATCGCATCGGCGCCGATGGCGGCCAAGGTAAGGCCCGTATCCTTCAGGGACTCGCCCTTCTTTACCGAGGACGTAGAGGCGGACAGGTTGATGACGTCCGCGGACATCCACTTGCCGGCCGTTTCAAAGGAAGAGCGGGTGCGAGTGGAGTTTTCATAAAAGAGGGTATAGATGGTCCGCCCCCGCAGGGTCGGCAGCTTCTTTACCTCGCGGCCTTCGAGGGCCTCGCGGAAGCGATCCGCTTCATCCATCAGACCGACAATTTCGCTTCGGTCCAGCTCTGCCATATCGATGAGGTGCTTCATGGTTATGCCTCCCCCGTTTCGGAGCCAGCTGCATCGGTTGCAGCGGCGGCTCGGGTCAATACGACCGCATCCCGGCCGTCAATCTCGCTGTTGTATACGGTGACGTCTTCTTCTCGCGCGGTGGGCAGATTCTTTCCCACATAATCGGCGCGGATAGGAACCTCGCGGTGGCCGCGATCTACCAAGACGGCCAGCTGAATAATGTCGGGACGGCCCACGTCACTCAACGCGTCCAAGGCGGCGCGGATAGTGCGGCCGGAATACAGCACATCGTCGACCAAAATAACGGTGGCGTTATCGATGCCACCGGTGGGGATGGTCGTGGGTTGGAGCGCGCGATGCGGCTTTCCTAGCAGGTCATCGCGGTAGAGGGTGATATCGAGGGAGCCCCATGGGACTGCGACCCCGGAAAATTCTTCAATCTTGTGCGCTAGGCGCTGTGCAAGCGGCACGCCACCAGAGGGAATGCCAAGCAGAATGACCCGCGGTGCGTCCGCGGAATCGAGCGCCGTTTTTTCAATGATCTGGTGCGCGATGCGTGCAACGGTACGCGAAACATCATCGGAGCTTAAAAGCTCTAGCCTGTTCGCGGTAGCGTCAGTTCCACTCATCGTGACCTCCTTCCCCGCCTCACGGTGCGGTCTTTAAAGGATGCCGGTTGATGGTCTCAAAAATGTCTATGCTGTTAGACACAAAATACTCTAGCACCTTCCCCACCATTTGGGTGAGGGCGAAAAGAAGGAGGCGCATCAAGAAGTGAGTTTTTCCGCCGAACACATAGTCCCCGCCCCGCGCGAGCAGGTCTGGCGATGGCATACCCGCCAAGGCGCTTTAACCCGTCTGAACGCGCCCTTTGCCTTCATGAAACCCATCCAGCAGGCAGACAGCCTGGGCGATGGCACCACCATCCTGGGCCTTCCGGGCGGCCTGCGCTGGACCGCGCAGCATAAACTTTCCCAGTACCGCGAGGGCTATGAGTTCACCGATGTGTGCGTTAACTCCCCCATTCGCAAATTCGCTAAATGGCAGCACCATCACACCTTTGCGGACCACCCGGACGGCACGCTCGTTCGCGATGACGTTACTACCCGCATCCCTTCGGCGGCGCTGAAATCGGTCTTTGCTTATCGGCAGCACCAGCTCATTGAGGATTTTTCCTTTCTCCAGCGGCTTGCCGACGCCTCCTTAAACACCCAACCACTAACCATCGCCGTAACCGGCTCCCGCGGCAGCGTGGGTGCAGCGCTTACCGCACAACTGCGCACCGCCGGACACACGGTGATCCAGCTCGTGCGCGGCACGGCTTCCAAGGGCCAGCGCACGTGGCGACCGGAGCACCCCGATCCCGACCTCCTGCGCGGCGTCGACGTCCTCGTCCACCTAGCCGGCGAGCCCATCTTCGGCCGCTTCAATGACGAGCACAAGGCTGCCATCCGCGATTCCCGCGTTGGCCCCACCGAGCGCCTAGCCCGTCTAGCGGGCTCCACGGATTCCGTCCGCACCATGGTCTGCGCCTCTGCCGTGGGCTACTACGGATCCGACCGCGGCGATGAGGTCCTCACCGAAGACTCCGCTCCTGGCGAGGGCTTCCTGGCAGACGTCGTAGTCGACTGGGAGCGCGCCTGCGAGCCCGCCCGCGCCGCGGGCACCCGCGTGGTCAATATTCGTACCGGCATCGCCATGTCTGGCGGTTCCGGCCTCCTGCCGCTGCTGCGTGCCCTCTTCTCTACCGGACTAGGTGGCCCCTTCGGCGACGGTGAGTTTTGGTTCAGCTGGGTTGCCCTCGATGACCTGACGGATGCCTACTTCCGCGCCATCGTGGACGATTCGCTGGAACGCCCGGTCAATGCGGCTTCGCCTAACCCGGTGCTCAACAAGGACTTCGTCAAAGCCCTCGGCGCCGAGCTACACCGCCCAGCCCTACTCCCCGTTCCACCTTTCGGTCCCGCAATCTTGCTGGGCAAGGAGGGCGCCCAAGAGTTGGCCTTGGCGCAACAACGCGTAAGCCCCACGGTTCTACAAAGTATCGGGCATACGTTCCGCTACCCCACGATCGACACTGCTCTCGCCCACGAACTTGGCGGCGAGCGCCTGTGGAGTCCCAGTAACTAGATAAGAACTTAGGTAAACTGGCAAAGGTTGACCTTTATCCCCGATTAGTACATGGATTGAGACTACTTAAGTGTCTGAAGAACCAACCCTGTATCCCGATACGCCCGTAGAGCCCGTAACTCTCGAGCGCATCGGCGAGATCTTTGCATCTGAGAACCTGGAATACCGCCTCGAAGAGCAGCCAGTGAGCGAGGAAGAAACCGTGCAGATCCTGCGCACGGGTTTCTCCAACGTCGCCATCGCCATGCAGGTGCGCGATGATGTGCTCGTGGCGGATTCCGTCTGGCGCGGCAATGTGCCTTCTTCTGAGGGCCCAAGCCTGTTAATGGTACTCAACCAGTGGAACCAGCAGCACTTCGCGCCGACCCTGCGCTTCTTTGAGTCTGCCGAGAATAACCTCGCCGTCTCTGGCGTGCGCGAAATCAACATTGCCCACGGTTTGTCCCGCAATCAGATCGGCGCCTTCGTGATGTCCACGCTGGATTCTATGCTGCAGTCCTTCGCCTTCGTGGAAGAACACTACCCACAGCTCGTGACTTGGGAGGAGCACAACCATGACTAATGCCTCTACCGAAAACAATCTGCCGGAGATCACCCTTGACCGCGTTGTCGAGGCCATGCGTACCTTCGACATTGAATTGACCAAGATGGACAGCGATATTGAGGCGGCCACCGCCAACCTCAACGGCCTGCCCACCATGTTCGCGGTTCTCGATTCCGTGGTTATTGTCCGCTGCGATGTGCCTACCGACGCCGCCTATTCCAAGGCCGACGCCGGCCTCTTCCTCGCGGCTAACCAGATCAACTCCGTAGCCTTCGGCGCCCGCGCAGTTATCTCGGAGCACGATGACATGCTCGTGGTGCGCACCGAGCGCGATATCCCTGCCGCCGCCGGCATGACCGATGAGCAGCTGCAAGCTGCCCTGAAGTCCGCCGTAGATGGCGTCATTCGCGGCCAGGATGCCATGGTTTCTGCCGCCGAAGAGATGGCCAAGCTTGGCTCCGAGACCGCAGCCAACGCCGGATCTGGCGACGCCGCCGCAAGCGACGCCCCGCAGAGCTAAGCCGCCCTAGAATTCACTGCTCTCCCCTCTCCTTCTGCCTTAACAATGGCGCAAGGGTGACGGGGAGAGTTCTTTTTGCTCTTGGCCATACTGGGCACACGGAGACGCGAGGATGAGCGTCGATTGGCACGGTCTTGGGCATGAAAATACCGCCCGCCACAGCTCTTCACCATCGAGCTGGGCGGGCGGTTTAAGTATGCGGGCCAGTCTAAACCTGACTATTCCGCAGCGGGGTCCTGCTGCGCAGAACCGTCTGCTACAGCCGAGCCGCCGGCCGCGGCAGCGGAGTCCGAAGCGGTGGATGCGGAGGTATCCTTGGCCGCATCATCCGCGTTGTCGGAGTCTACCGACTCCTCGTCGGTTGTATCCTCGCCGTCCGCGTCCGCATCGCTGCCCTGGTGTTCTGCGGACATCGGATTTTCCGCAGAACGGGATTGCGCCACGTCATCCAACACAGCGTGGATATATGGCGCTGCTTGATCGTTGGAATACTGGGAGGCAATCTCCACGCCTTCCACAACCGCAGTAGCGGTGGGGATATCCGGGTTGAACAGCAGCTCCCATACCGATAGGCGCAGGATGGCGCGGTCAACGGCCGGAATGCGGTGCAGTTCCCAGTCCTCGGCAAGGAAGCGAGAGATGGTGTCATCGATGGCATCCAGCTCTTCGGCTACGCCCTTGACAATCACCTGCGTGTATTCGGCGACAGGTGCTACCGCATTGCGATCCTCACGTGCCAAGGCGATGCGATCCTCCACGATGGCAACGGGGTCAACGTCCCTGTTTTCTGCTTCGTAGAGGATATCGGCGGCACGACGACGTGCGCGGTACCGCGCGGTGTGCCGCTTGTAGTTGATATCGCGCTTAGGGGTGTTATCAGACACAGTCAGATGCCCTAGTTGTTAACGCGGGAGAGGTACTCGCCGGTACGGGTATCGATCTTGAGTACGTTGCCGATCTCGATGAACAGCGGAACCTGGATTTCAGCACCGGTTTCCAGGGTGGCAGGCTTGGTGCCGCCGGAAGAGCGGTCACCCTGCAGGCCCGGCTCGGTGTGCTCGACCTTAAGGTCTACGGAGATAGGCAGTTCTGCAAAGAGTGCCTCATCCTCGTAGAAGGAAACCTGAACGCGCATGTTTTCCAGCAGGAAGCGAGCGGCATCGCCGAACTTCTCCGGCGGGAGCTCGAACTGCTCGAAGGTCTTTTCATCCATAACAACGTAGCTGGTGCCATCGTTGTACAGGTAGGTCATATCGCGGCGGTCCACGGTAGCGGTCTCTACCTTAACGCCAGCATTCCAGGTCTTGTCCACGGTCTTACCGGAGACAACATCCTTGAGCTTGGTACGCACGAAGGCTGGGCCCTTGCCCGGCTTCACGTGCTGGAACTCAACGATCTGCATCAGTTTGTTGTCGATCTTCAGAACGAGACCGTTCTTGAAATCAGTAGTATCAGCCATTGCGGTTAAACTCCCGAAAATTGTGGACTAAAGGTTGAAAACAATGTTTAAGCCTACCGGACAACTGCCCCTTGGGGTATTACCGGTCCCCCATTTCTTCCCCACAGTTACCAGCGGAGTGACTTTTGGGGCCCGTCGCCTGCCCTAAACCATCAGACACGCGAGCAATCAAAGGTTTTTATCCAGCAATAACTCGCTGTACCATAAGGCTTTGCTTTATTGATTTTTCACATATCTACCAAGGATTTTTGCGATGCCTCTCAAGAAGTTTTACGCCGCGGCCACCGCTACTGGCGCAGCCGTAGCAGCACTCTCCGCTCCGCAGGCCATGGCAGCAGACGCCCAGACCGTGATGTTCGGCGATTCTGTCTTTGCCAACCCAACCTATGGCCAAGTTGGCACGACCTCGAGCCTGTCCCCTTCGGCAGGCACTACGCTCTCTTCTGCCACCCACGGCATCGAAGACGCTCCCGGCGCACCATCCCCGCAGGGCTGCCCGCAGGGTCAGAGTAATGTTGGCCGCGAACTGGGCCGTGTTTCTGGTCAGCACGTAGCCAACTACGCATGCTCTGCAGCAAAGGCTGCCGGCCAATCGCACCGCAAGGACTTCGGTGAGCAGATCAACGGAGCCATTGCCAATAATGATCTCAATGGCGAGACGAAGAACGTTTTGATTCAGTTTGGCGCCAACGATCTCCAGGAAATCGTGCGCCCATCCCTTTCTTCTTCCAACCCCTACTACGACGGCATGAAGAATTCGATCCAGCGGGTCCGCCACGCCGCCCCGAATGCCCGCATCACCGTTGTAGGCTATCCCGCCATCTCCGCCCGCAATGGCGCGGTTTGCCCGCTGCGCACCTCCGCACCGGGATCCTCTGAAGCCGGGTTCAACATGGACTACGCGGGCTTGGTTCGCACCGGCGAGGACCAGGTTAATAGCGCCATGTACAAGGCAGCCCGCGCAAACGGCGTGCAGTACTACGACCTACGCGCCGACTCCATTGATCACGGCATGTGCGCGCCGGACAGCACCCGCTGGGTTTCCGGCAAGTGGGAGTACTCCGTACCGCACAACCTCTTCAATCACCTCACGCACCTGGGCAACCGCAACGTCGCCCAGCTGCTTAACTCCAAGGTGCTGGCCCACTAAGCGGGCAGTTCAGTAAATTCCTTCGTCGCAGCGGTAATGATCTTCGGCGCACCATCGGTGATGATGAGGGTATCTTCGATGCGCACGCCGCCCTTGCCTGGCACATAGATGCCCGGCTCGATGGTCAGGGTCATACCGGCGGCGAGCTCGCCCTTACCGGTCTGTGCCGCGGAAGGTGCTTCGTGGACGTCTAGGCCCACGCCGTGGCCCGTCGAGTGCACAAAGTAGTCACCGTAGCCGGCGGCGGAGATGACATCGCGGCAGGCCGCGTCGACGTCGGCAAGCTTAGCGCCCGGCACCGACGCTGCCACGCCTGCCTTTTGGGCGCGGAGCACCACATCATAGATTTCCTTGGCAAAGTCATTCGCCGTGCCCACGACGTAGGTGCGGGTGCAGTCGGAGTTGAACCCGCGCAGGTGCGCACCGAAATCGATGGTCACGAGGTCGCCGTCCTCGATGACCCGGTCATCGGCACCATGGTGCGGCATCGCCGAGTTCGGACCAGAAGCCACGATGGTATCGAAGCTCACTCGCTCCGAGCCGAGCATGCGCATCCGATATTCCAAATCGGCAGCCACCTGGCGCTCGGTGCGGCCGGCACGCAACTCACCAGCGGCGAGTAGATCCTCCAGCGCCTGATTAGCCAGCGCGGCAATCTCTTCCAGCTTCTCTTGCTCCAGCAAGTCCTTTACCAATCGAATTTTCTCAATGACCCCGGCGATGGGAACCAAGGTAACCGACTCCGGGGCGGACTCTTCCAGGTCCTTCAGCTCAGAGACCGAGAGGTAGTCGGCTTCAAAACCGACTCGAACCGGTCCCTCGACATCGGCAAATTGCTGCAGGAGCACCTTTCCTACCGCGCGGCCTTGGATAGCCTCCAGATCGGGGACCTCGCGGGCGATCTGCGTGGTGTACCGGCCGTCGGTAGCAACCTGCGCGGTAAGGTCCTTGCGCAGCAATAGCCCGCCATTCGAGCCGGAGAATCCCGAAAGGTAGCGCACATGCGTGAGGTGGGTGACCAGAACGGCATCGATGCGCTGGCCGGCTAGTTCCGCGGCAAGCTTGCGGCGCCGGTCACTAAAACGGGTATCTGCCAAAGCCATGATTTCATCCTTCTGGGTCGACTGCGGTGTAGAAAGTATCCACCCAGTATATCGACCCTGCCCCCGCAGTTGGGCGGATTTCTTTCTAGCCGGCTGCCGCCCAGCCCGTTCGTGGGGGCCTATTGGCAGAGGTAGTCCACTGCCGCCACGTAGCCGAAGGCACCCAACCCGGCGATGACGCCGCGGGCGATAGGGCTGAGATAGGAGTGATGGCGGAAGGGCTCGCGCGCATGCACATTAGAAATATGCACCTCTACGAATCCGGCGCCATCGGCTACCTCTGCCAGGGCGTCCCGCAGGGCCACTGAGGTATGGGTAAAACCGCCGGGGTTGATAATCACTGGGTGGCCCGCATCCGCCGCGGCATGTACTTTCTCAATCAGCTCCCCCTCATGGTTGGACTGGAAGCACTCTACTTCTGCACCGTGCGCGGCGGCGCGCGAGGCAATCATGTGCTCGACATCAGCCAAGGTGGTCGAGCCGTAGATATCCGGCTGGCGTTTTCCCAAGCGGTTCAAGTTCGGGCCGTTGAGGACAATAATCTTCATTTCTACTCCGATATCGCGGCGTAGGCCGCCTCTAGCTCTTCCGTACTGGGGCCTTCGAGACGGGTGGTCTCGCCTACCCCGATCAAGGCTACAAACCTGATCTTTCCGTCGCGGTTCTTTTTATCGTGGGTCATTGCCTCATACAGGTCCGTGAACTGACCTGCCTTATACGTGGTTGGCAGCCCAATGCTGTCAAGGATCCGGCGATGCTTTTCCACCAGTTCAGCGTCAATGAGGCCGCGCGCATGCGCTAGGTGGGCGATAAACATCATGCCCACGGCCACCGCGTTGCCATGGCGCCACTGATACTGTTCATGGCGCTCCACCGCATGGCCAAAGGTGTGGCCGTAGTTGAGCGTTTCACGCAGGCCCGATTCTTTAAGGTCCTCGCCTACCACCGCAGCCTTGACCGCGATGGAGCGCGCAATAAGTTCTGGAAGGAAGCCCTGCGGGTCCACGCATGCGCCGGGGTCGCTGTCATAGCGTTCAAGGATCACCGGGTCATGGATGAATCCGGTTTTGATGATTTCTGCCGAGCCAGCAATGATCTCCGCCGCGGGTAGGGTATCCAGGCGCTCGAGATCCACAAACACAGAATCTGGCTCATGAAAGGCGCCAACGAGGTTCTTGCCGGCTGCGGTATTGATGCCGGTTTTGCCGCCGACGGCCGCGTCAACCATGGCCAAGAGCGTGGTGGGCACCTGAATAACCTTGATGCCGCGCATCCACCCGGCCGCAGCGAACCCAGCCAGATCGGTGGTGGCGCCACCGCCGAGGCCAATGATGACGTCACGGCGGTTAAAGCCCTTTTCCCCCAGCTGATCCCATACGCTACCGATGACGCTGAGCTGTTTGGCGGCCTCGGCATCGGGGACGTCGATAAGCGTAGGCTCCACCCCCTCAGCGGCGACGAGTTCCGCTAGGCGCTCGGCCGCGGCGCGCAGCGGCGGCTGGCAGATAATGCCCGCCTGGCCTGCACCAATCTCCGCACAGCGCCGCGCAATGTCCTGGTTGAGATCGGTGCCAATGCGAACTTCATAGGGCTGTGGTCCATTAACGGCAATGCTGGGCATGGTGGTCCTTTCCGTTCGCCGCCGAGCCAATGGGGCGAGCAACTAGTGTTAGCGCGGCGGGGAATCTACAGGGTATCGAGGAAGCCGAGGATATCGCCCACTACCTGCTGTGGGGTCCGGGCATCGGTGCGTACCCGGTAATCGGCCACCTCTTGGTAATAGGGGCGGCGCGCCTCCACGAGGTTGCGGTAGTGCTCAAGGGGATCTGCGGCTGCGAGAACCGGCCGATTGCTATCCCCGGACGTCCGCCGTGCGCCTTCTTCGGGCGAGATATCCAAAAAGATGACGGTATGGCGCTCCAACAGCTCACGGGTGGCGTCCGTCAGCACTGCCCCGCCGCCGAGGCTGACTACTCCACCGGTGCGCAGTGCCGCAGCAACGTGCTCGGCTTCGAGCGCGCGAAAGTCTGGTTCACCAAGCTCGCTAAAGACTTCTCCGCACGGCTTATCCTTAGCCTGTTCGATAAGGTGGTCCGAATCCACCAGTTCGCAGCTCAAGGCGTGGGAAAGGCGGCGGCCGATGGTGGATTTACCCGCACCTGGCGGGCCAACCAAAACAACGCGTGGACGGGGCAGGCCCGTAACGGCGGTTGGGGTGGTCATAACTTACTCCTGGTCAAAAGCAAGGCGGTCCGAAACGTATTTATCATACGCGGCGATGGCCGCAGAGGTTTCTTCGAGGCTATCGCCGCCGAATTTTTCTAGCACAGCGCGCGCAAGAACGAGGGCAACCATTGCTTCTGCAACGACGCCCGCCGCCGGAACCGCGCACACATCTGAGCGCTGGTGGATGGCAGTAGCTGCAGCGCCAGACTCCATATCAATGGTGCGCAAGGCACGCGGCACGGTAGAAATCGGCTTCATTGCCGCCCGCACGCGCAACTGCTGCCCATTCGTCATGCCGCCTTCGAGTCCGCCAGCACGGTTGCTAAGGCGGGATACCCCGTCTTCGGTTCGCACCATCTCATCGTGGGCAACAGAACCGCGACGACGGGCCTCGGCAAAGCCATCGCCAATTTCCACGCCCTTGATAGCCTGAATACCCATCAAGGCGCTGGCCAATTGGGCGTCCAAGCGGTCATCGCCGGAAACATGCGAGCCCAGGCCGATAGGCAGGCCATCGACCACAACCTCAACGATGCCGCCCAAGGTATCGCCCTGCTTCTTTGCGGCCTCAATTTCCGCGATCATGGAGGCTTCAGCCGCCTTATCGCAGGCGCGGACCGGCGAGGCATCGATAGCCTCGATGTCCGCGAACGCTGGCGCAGGCCCCTCATAAGGCTCGGAAGCGCCAATGGAAATCACGTGGGAGAGAACCTCGACGCCGAGGGTCTCGCGCAGGAAATTGCGCGCAACGGTAGCTGCGGCCACTCGCGCCGCCGTCTCACGCGCAGAGGAACGCTCGAGGATGGGGCGTGCTTCACTGTGGCGGTACTTCACCATTCCGGCAAAATCAGCGTGCCCGGGGCGCGGCCTAGTCAAGGCGGCACCGCGGCCGGAGTTCATCGCTTTAATAGTGTCTTCATCGTCCATATCCAGCGGATCGGCCGACATGATGGTGGTCCACTTGGGCCACTCCGTATTGCCAATCATGATGGCGATGGGACTACCCAAGGTAAGCCCGTGGCGGACTCCACCCAGCACGGTGACCTCATCAGCCTCAAACTTCATACGGGCACCGCGGCCATAGCCTAGGCGGCGCCGGGAAAGCTGATGGGAAATATCGGCGCGGGTAATAGGGACCCCGGCGGGCATGTGCTCCAGCATCGAAATAAGAGCCTGGCCGTGGGATTCACCTGCAGTAGTCCAACGAAGCATGCGGGTATTATCGCACGGCCTGGCCAATCCAGTACCAACTTGGCCCCGCAATATATTCTTCCACCCCCTCAAAGAGGGTGCGCACATGCGATAACGACCGTTGCCGCTAGCAACATTGCAGGACCATGCGGGCTCTCCTTCTGCCCACTGCATGCAGACCACATAAGAGTCAGGAGGGACGCGCTGCCGCTTGCTGCTACCACCCCCATAAACCCAGCCACATGCCCCACCAGCATTCCTAGGGGCCAGGCGAGTTTTATGTCGCCTCCACCCACGCCTGCATGGGCCAGCCCTAGCACCAGGTACAGCCCCGGCCACCACAGCCCACTCCAATTGGCAACGGCGAGCGAGACCATCGCAGCTGGAAGCGTCAGCCAGTCTGGCAATCGGCGCTGCCGAATATCCCACCAAGACAAGGTTGCTGCCCACAAACCATAAATAATTCCCCCGACTATTAGCACGGGGATCACTCTAAGGCACGCTGTGAGGAAGCGCTGGGCGCCAATGTCTACATGGCGAAATCCGCAGCTCCTGCTACACGGGGATTCCAGCCCGCGCTTGCCGACGCCCCCTTTTTTACTTAGTCGTCTGCGACCGCTTCTGCAGCTCCTCGTGCAATGCCTTCAGCATGTCTTCCCGCGGGGCGGCCACCCCGGTAAATTGCTCGAACTGGCTAAATGCTTGGTGCGCGAGCATGACATGCCCGCCCACGGTCTTGTACCCATTGGCCGCCGCGCACGTGGTCAGCGGTGTAGGCCAGGGATCATAGATGACGTCCAGCACCGGTGCGTGGGCGAGGTCAAAGACATAATCTTTCACCGCCGCGGCTGGAACGGTGGACACAATGACATCGACGCTGCGAGCCAGCGCGGATAAGTCCCCGTCGAAGCTAACAAAGGAAAGTTCCAGCCCTAGGTTCTGCGCGAGCGGCAAAAGTTCGGTGCTGCGGTCGGAACGGTTGAGGACCGTAACCTTTTTCACCCCGCGCTCGGAAAGCGCCCACAACGCGGGACGAGCGGTGCCCCCAGCACCAATGAGCAGCGCATGAGCTGCTGGATCATCCCCCAGAAGTTCGGCGAGCGCACCGCGTACGCCCTCGGTATCGGTATTGTCCGCATACCAACCATCAGCCCTGCGCACCAAGGTATTTGCTGAGCCAATCAGTTGGGCCCGGTCACTTACGGTGTCCGCAAAGCGGAGGGCGGCAAACTTGCCGGGCATGGTCACGGAGAAACCAACAAACTCTGAGTCGCTTGCCGCCACCAATTCCGGCAAGCCTTCCGCCGATGTTTCACAGCGGGTGTAGTCCCAACCGGCCAGCCCGGCGGCCTCGTAGCCAGCATTGTGGAGCACCGGAGACAAGGAGTGCTTGATGGGGCTACCAAGGACCGCCGCACGTGGCATGGTGTTCTACCTCTTTGTGGTTGTCGCGACTCTACTGGGCGGGCTGCTCGGCAGCGGCGTCGCCGTTGCCGGAACCAGCGCCCTCGCCTTCGCGCTTGGAGTCAAGCACGCCGGAGCGGATGGCATCATCAACGCGGCCCAAGTGCTCATCGTAGGTATCGGAGAAGACGGTAGTGCCCTCCTCGTCCACGGTGACGAAGAACTTCCAGTTGCCCTCAGCCGGTTCTTCCATGGCCTTGATTGCATCGTCCGAAGGAGAAGCAATCGGGGTATCTGGTAGGCCTTCCTTCGCGTAGGTATTCCACGGGGTCTTCTCCCCACGGGCCTCATCGGTGGTGGCCAGTTCAACGTCTTCCAAGCCGTAGTTCACGGTGGAGTCAAACTCCAGGCGCATTGGCTCGTCCAAACGGTTGAGGATAACGCGGGCAACCTTGTCGAACTCGCCTGCCGGTGCCTCGCGCTCCACCAAGGAAGCGGAGGTGAGCAGCTCGTATGGGCTCAGTCCAATGGCCTTTGCGCGTTCTTCAATATTTGTTTCGTTGTAACGCTTGGTGGAGCGGGTGATGAGATCCTTGAGGATATCCTTGGCCTCCATATTGGGGTCCAAGACGTACTGGCCTGGCGCGATAAGGCCCTCAATGCGCTTGGGGTCATTGCCGCGCTTATTAATAGCGTCCAAGGCCCACTCCGGTGCGCCCAGCTCGGCTGGGTCGGTTTCGGCGGCAACCTTTTCCAGGTCTTCCTTCTTCAGGCAGCTTCCATCGTTGCAGCTGACCTCAGAAATCAGGGAGTAAATGCCGTAGCGGACGTCTCCGCCCACAACCTTGACGTCCTCCAAGGTGGCGCCACCTTGGACCTCGAGCATGTCCACGCGGTTATTCTCATCCAGCAGTGCCTCGACTGCCGCGTCCGCGCTCATTTCTTCCTGCAGACGATAGAAGCCCGGCTGGATTTGGCTCGCGCCGTGGTTCATCGACGCAGCAGAATCGAAAGCGTCTTGCGTCTTCACCACATTCTTTTCTACCAATGCAGGTCCGAGCTCGGACATGGACGAGCCTTCCGGCACCTCCACCAGCTGGGTGGTACCGTTGCCGGTTCCTTCATAATCGGCGGAGGTATTGCCGAGTCGGAATCCGATGTAGATAAGGGCGCCAAGGATGACGATGATGGACGCAATGACAACGGCAATGCCGCGCTGGCGGCGCTTGACGTATTTCGGCTCCATCGATCGGCCGAGGCGTTCTTGGTTACGGCTCACGTGTTTTAGTCTCCTGAGTCTGAAGGCTGGTCTATTGCATCATGGGATCGTAGCGCGCTCGCGCGCCCATCCAACCAAGTCTGCAATATCTCCACCGCTGCTGCTTGGTCGATGACTTTACGGCCCTTCTTCTCGGACACGCCGGACGCGCGCAGCGCGGTGGTTGCTGCCACGGTAGTCAGACGCTCATCAGCCAAACGTACTGGTGGTGGAACTTTATCTATATTTGCATCTCGATTCAACCGACGGCGGATCCGAAACGCAATTTCCTTAGCATGTTTTACGCTTTTGGAGCCATTTCCCTGCAAGTCCCGTGGCAGGCCAACGACAACTTCAACTGCATCATAGGAATCAATGAGCTCCAGGATGCGGTCAATATCGCCCTTATCGCGGTCTTTGAACCCGGTTTCTCGGCGCACGGTCTCCACTGGGGTGGCAAGCGTTGCTTCCCTATTGGACACTGCCACACCAATGCGCACCGTGCCGACATCGAGCGCAATCCGGCGGCCTTGCCCTGGGTCATCAACTCCGGGGGTATCTGGTTCCACTTTTGCCACGGTCGAACTCCTACAGGGACTCGAGCATGTCCTTGACGGCCCCAAAGCCGCGCTCAGCGCCGGCTGCAGTAGCGCCAGAGCCCTGGGCCATATCCGGCTTACCGCCACCACGGCCGTCGACGTACTGTCCAAACTCCTTGACGATGTCGCCGGACTTTACGCCGCGGCCAACAGCCTTGTCCGTGGCTGCCGCGATGAATGGGAACTTGCCCTTGTCCTCGGCGCCCAGGACGATGACGGCTTCTTCCTCGCGCAGGCGGTTGCGCAGGTCCGTTGCAACGGTGCGCAGGTCGCCACCGGTGGTGCCTTCCGGCAAGGTCAGCGCAATGACCTTGAATCCATTGATGTCCTTGGCCGCGCTGACGAACTCGGAAGCACGCGCAGCCAGCTGTTGCTTGCGCAGGGTCTCAATTTCCTTCTCCGCTGCCTTGAGTTTTTCAGACAGCTGCGCGATGCGCTCTGGCAGATCCTCGGTCTGCACCTTCAGCTCGCGGGAAACGCCCTCTACCAAGGCGGTTTCCTTGGAGTAATAACGGAAGGCATCCAAACCGGAGTAGGCCTCGATACGGCGAGCACCAGAGCCAACGGAGGACTCACCCAGCACGGACACCGGTCCGATTTCAGCGGAGGAACCAACGTGGGTACCACCGCACAGCTCGATGGAGAACGGTCCGCCGATTTCTACTACGCGGACCTCCTTGCCGTAGTTCTCACCGAATAGTGCCATAGCGCCCATGGCCTTGGCCTCCTCCAGGGAGGTCTCAATGGTGTTCACGGCAAAGTTGGAGTCGATTGCCTGGTTGGTAATCAAAGCAATCTCTTCCAACTGCGCCTGGCTGAGTTGCTCGGTGTAGTTGAAGTCAAAGCGCAGGTAGCCCGGCCGGTTCATGGAGCCGGCCTGGACGGCGGTGGGGCCAAGCACCTGGCGCAGTGCGGCGTGAATGAGGTGCGTAGCAGAGTGTGCCTGGGTGGCACCGTGGCGCCACTGCTCGTCGACGGCCGCCTCAACGGACATGCCCAAGTCAAGGCCGCCGGCGGTAACCGTAGCCTTGTGTACCCACAGCTTTTTACCGATCTTTTGAACGTCGTTGACCTCCAGCAGGGATTCGCCGGCCATGATGCGGCCGCGGTCTGCCATTTGGCCGCCAGCTTCGGCGTACAGCGGGGTGTGGTCCAAGATGACCTCAACCTGCTCGCCCTCGTGCACCTGATCGACCTTCTCGCCACCGCGGACGAGGCCGATCACGCGGGCGTCGGAAGTAAGCTCCTCAAAGCCGGTGAAGACGGTGGGGTTATTGTCTACCCAGTCGCGGTAGAGGGAAAGATCAGTGTGGCCGTGCTTCTTGGCCTGATTATCGGCCTTGGCGCGGCGGCGCTGCTCGCCCATGGCGTCGTTAAAGCCATCCATGTCGACCTCAAGGCCGGCCTCCTGGGCCATCTCCAAGGTCAAGTCGATGGGGAAACCGTAGGTATCGTGCAGCTCAAAGGCCTTCTCGCCCGGCAGGACCTTTGCGGTCTTCGCACGGGAAGTGGACTTAAGCTCTTGGACGGCATCATCGAAGAGGCGGGTGCCGGACTCGAGGGTCTTCAGGAAGGCCTTTTCCTCATTCACGGCAACGCGCAGGATGCGCTCGCGGTTGTCCGCAATCTCCGGGTAGGACGGGGTCATGGTATCCATGACCGTATTCATGAAGCGCTCCATGGTGGCGCCCTTAGCACCCAGCAGCTTGGCGGAACGGATAATGCGACGCAGCAGGCGGCGCAGGATGTACCCGCGGCCCTCGTTGCCCGGGGTCACGCCATCCAGGATAAGCATCATGCCGGTACGGGAGTGGTCAGCTACCACGCGGAAGCGGATATTGTCCTCGTGGGAGGCCTTGTCACCATAGGTGGCGCCGGTAAGCTCCTCAGCTACGTCAATAACTGGGCGCAGCAGGTCCGTTTCATAGACGTTGTCTACGTCCTGCAAAATGCAGGCCACGCGCTCGATGCCCAGGCCGGTATCGATGTTCTTCTTGGGCAGCTCGCCGACGATCTCAAAGTTGCCCTTGCCAATGCCCTCGCCACGCTCATTTTGCATGAAGACCAAGTTCCAGATCTCCATGTAGCGGTTGTCATCGGCAATCGGGCCGCCGTCCTTGCCGTACTCAGGACCGCGGTCATAATAGATCTCGGAGCACGGGCCACAGGGTCCAGGGATACCCATGGACCAGTAGTTGTCCTCCATGCCGAGGCGCTGAATGCGCTCTTCTGGAACACCGATCTTGTCGCGCCAAATTTCGGCGGCCTCGTCATCATCGAGGTAGACCGTAACCCACAAACGCTCTGGGTCTAGGCCAAAGCCGCCCTCATCAACGGAGCCGGTAAGCAAGGTCCAGGCGTTGGTAATGGCGCCTTCCTTGAAGTACTGGCCGAAGGAGAAGTTGCCGGCCATCTGGAAGAAGGTGTTGTGGCGGGTGGTAATGCCCACCTCATCAATGTCCAAGGTGCGCACGCACTTTTGGATGGAAGTAGCAAGGCCCTTGGCAAAGGGCGGGTTCTGCTGGCCTAGGAAGTAGGGCTTAAACGGAACCATGCCGGCATTAACGAAAAGCAGGTTAGGGTCATCCAGGATCAGCGAGGCGCTTGGTACTGCCTCGTGACCAGAATTGACGAAGTGCTGGGTAAACCGTTCCCGGATCTCATGAGTCTTCACGAGCAACAATCCTAACTGTCTGAGCTTTCATCTTCTATCAAGAAGTTTCTAACCCGCCCAACTCTACCCTTCGCTGCACAGCGATTTCCCATCGGTGGGGATCAGCGCGACCGGCGAGCGTTTTTGCCTGGGCCGCGATTGCCGCGAATAATGCTGCGCAAGCGGCCTATATAGTCATAAACTCGCTTCTCAGCCCCGTGATCGGTGGGTTCATAGTAAACCGAGCCCTCCAGCTCATCGGGCAGGTACTGCTGCTCTACAACGCCGCGGGGATCATCGTGGGGGTAGACATAGCCCACGGCATTTCCCATCCGCTTGGCGCCCTCATAGTGCCCATCGCGCAGGTGCGGTGGCACATGGCCCACCTTGCCGGCCGCTACATCGGTTTGGGCCTGCGTGATGGCAGAGATAACCGAGGGCGATTTCGGCGCGGTGGCCAGGTGGATGGTGGCTTGCGCGAGCGGGATTCGCGCTTCTGGCATGCCAATGAGCTGAGCGGCCTCGGCCGCCGCCACGGCCACCTGGAGCGCGGTCGGATCGGCCATGCCGATGTCCTCGGAGGCGTGCACAATGAGCCGCCGGGCGATAAAGCGCGGGTCCTCCCCGGCTTCTACCATGCGGGCGAGATAATGCAGCGCAGCGTCGACATCGGAGCCGCGAATGGACTTAATGAACGCGGAAACCACGTCGTAGTGTTGGTCGCCGTCGCGGTCGTAGCGCACCACCGCCTTATTGACGTTGTCCGTGACCGTTTGTGGGGTAATCTCCCCGCCATCGTCAACCGCCTCTGCCGCGGCCTCGAGATAGGTCAGCGTGCGCCGCGCATCGCCGCCGGCGAGGAGTACCAACTGGTCCAAGGCTTCATCGGTAATCCGAATCTTGCGCTCGCCTAGGCCACGGTCGCTTTCTAGCGCGCGCTTGGCGACGCCCCTCAAGTCATCGTCGCTGAGCGAATGCAGCTGCAACAGCAGCGAACGAGACAAAAGCGGCGCGACGACGGAGAAGGAAGGGTTTTCCGTCGTTGCCGCGACGAGCAGTACCGTGCGGTTTTCCACGGCTGCGAGGAGTGCGTCCTGCTGGGTTTTGGAAAATCGGTGTACCTCATCAATGAACAGCACCGTGCGCCGGCCATGAATGAGCTCTTGCCGGGCGTGGGTGATGACCTCGCGGACCTGCTTGACGCCCGAATCAAGCGCGGAAAGGCCCACGAAGTTCTGCCCCATTTGGCTGGCGATGAGCGAGGCAATGGTGGTCTTGCCGGTGCCCGGCGGCCCGTACAAGATGACGGAGGCCTCTCCTGATCCTTCCACGAGGCGGCGCAATGGCTTGCCGGGCGCCAGAAGATGGTCTTGTCCGACCACTTCATCGAGGTTTTGTGGGCGCATCCGCGCCGCCAGTGGGGACCCAGCGTGGGTGGCGAAAAGGTTCTTGCCGGGCAGCGCCGACGCGCTGCGGTCCGGAGTGGGCCCGCCAAATAATGAGTCTTGAGACACTGGAAAGCTACCTCCTATAAGGGTGCGGGCACATCGTGATTGTCTATTCGTCATCCAAGCGGCGCGCAATGGCGCTGCCAAATGCCGCGATGGGCTCGCAGGCGGGGCGATCGCAGCGCGCGGCATATCGAGATAGCGCCTCAAAGGTTTCATAGAGGTCGCGCCGCACGAGCAATTCATCTTCCGTGAATGGTCCGTGATCGGCCGGACGCAAGATGGAGCGCTGCGGATCGTGGACCACTTCGGCTTCTCCCCTGGCTAGGGCAACCAGCCCTTCGATACCGCCGGCGTGCATCGTGGTCACGCTCGATAACGCCCAGCCGATGAGCGACGCCACGATAAGGCCGTGGATTTCGTCCGCATTGGAAAATAGCGGCCACACCTCAGATACGGCACGAGACCAAGCAGAGATGAAGATATCTGCCTCTTCGTCCGTAATCGGCTTGGAGAAAAGAAATTGCGGGAAGCCGGCGATAACGCAGGCTACGTCGAAGCCAACATTGCGGAATCCTGCCCATTCATAGTCCAAGAAGTGCAGGCGCTGGGACACAATGATGTTATCCGGTGAAAGGTCGAAGGGAGTAAAGGCTCGGTCCTTGCCGGATGCCAGGGAGCGTGCGGCTTGATCCGCAAGATCCCGGAAGCTGGCCGGTGCCTCAAGCCCGGCTTTATCCAGCAAGTCGAGGCCGATGCCAATGGAGCGCTCCAGCGCCTCATCGCGCACGGACTGGTGCGGGGCCAAGTCCGGATTCTTGCGCAGCATCCTATTGAGCAGGGTTTCATAATCTTGCTCATGGCCCGCGGTTCCAGCGTGCATGTGCCCCAACGCACTGCCCAGCGAGCGCAGCACCCGCACGCGATCATCATCGGTGGACTGAACAAGGACGTCGGCAAGCGTTTCGCCCTCACCTAAGTCCGTCAGCACGATAATGCGCTGCTCCAGATCGTGGGCAAGAAGTACGGGTCCGGGGCGCACGTCCTCAGATAACGCGGTGGTGAATTGATAAGCCACCACCTCGCGCAGCATCGCGGCATCGTCGACGCCATAGCCGGTGACCGGGTTGTACTTAATGACTACCGAGCGGTGCGGCAGGAAGGCTCCGGGGGCAATCCTGGCACGCAGGACCATTGCAATGCCGGAACCGTCCAAGCGCTCCACGCTCGACATCTCCGGGGTGCCACCAAAACGGCGCGACAGCATCTCCGAGGCGGCCTTGATGACATCCTCGGGTGATAGCACAGCTTCGTTATCAACCATAGTTCTATCCAGTATGCCCCCTCACACCAAAGCGGGGTCACAAGTTCGCCCGCAGCGAAATTGCAGCGGACTACGATGTGCCCCGCACGGTGCGCCTTAAAGGCTGAGGTTTAAGCCTTCTGCTTACTTCTCCTCAGCGGTTTCACCCGCAGTGGAACCAGACTTTTCCTGTTCCTTCTTCTTTTCCGGCTTGTAGTCTACGCCGGTCTCCTTACGCTGTGCGGCAGGGATTGCCGCCGGGGCGTCGGTAAGCGGATCCACGCCGCCGCCGGACTTCGGGAACGCAATGACGTCGCGGATGGAGTCGAAGCCGCCCAACAGGGAGACGATGCGGTCCCAGCCGAAGGCGATGCCGCCGTGTGGTGGGGCGCCGTACTGGAAAGCATCGAGCAGGAAGCCGAACTTCTCCTGAGCCTCCTCGTCACCGATTCCCATGACGTCGAAAACGCGCTTTTGCACGTCCTGCTGGTGGATACGGATGGAGCCGCCGCCAATCTCGTTGCCATTGCAGACAATGTCATAGGCGTACGCCAGCGCCTCGCCCGGGTTCTGGTCAAAGTTGTCCAGGTACTCCGGCTTCGGGGAGGTAAAGGCGTGGTGAACCGCGGTCCACTTAGAGTGGCCCAGCGCGACGTCGCCGGAAGCGGTCGCATCAGCGGAAGGCTCAAAGAGTGGAGCGTCTACGACCCAGGTAAAGGCCCAGTCGCCTTCCTTGATTAGGTCCAGCTTCTTTGCAATCTCGCCACGTGCAGCGCCCAACAGGGCGCGGGAAGACTTGGTGTCACCGGCGGCAAAGAAGATGGCGTCGCCCGGCTTAGCGCCGACATGCTCTGCAATGCCCTCACGCTCGGCGTCGGTGATGTTCTTAGCTACTGGACCGCCCAAGGTGCCGTCCTCGCCCACGGTGATGTAGGCGAGACCCTTGGCTCCACGCTGCTTTGCCCACTCCTGCCAAGCATCGAACTGACGGCGTGGCTGGGAGGCGCCGCCTTCCATGACCACGGCGCCGACGTATTCGTTCTGGAAGACGCGGAAAGTGGTGTCTTTGAAGAACTCGGTGCACTCTACAATCTTGATGTCAAAGCGCAGGTCCGGTTTATCGGAACCGTAGTACTTCATCGCATCGGCGTAGGTCATGCGCGGGATCGGAGTCTTGATCTCGTAGCCGATGAGCTTCCACAGCTCGGTGACGATCTCTTCCGCCAAGGCGATGACATCGTCCTGGTCTACGAAGGACATCTCCACGTCCAACTGGGTAAACTCCGGCTGGCGGTCAGCGCGGAAGTCCTCATCGCGGTAGCAACGCGCGATCTGGTAGTAGCGCTCCATACCGGAGACCATGAGCAGCTGCTTGAAAAGCTGCGGGGACTGCGGCAGTGCATACCAGGTGCCTGGCTTCAAGCGCGCGGGAACCAGGAAGTCGCGTGCGCCCTCCGGGGTGGAACGGGTCAGGGTTGGAGTCTCGATCTCAGCAAAGTCATGCGAATCCAGTACCTTGCGGGCTGCGCGGTTGGCTGCAGAACGCAGGCGCAGTGCCTGTGCCTGGCGCTCGCGGCGCAGGTCCAGGTAGCGGTACTTTAGGCGAGTCTCCTCGCCTACCTCACCCGAGGTGGAAGGATCATCAATTTGGAATGGCAGCGCTGCGGACTTATTCAGAACCTCAAGATCTGCGACGTTGACCTCAATCTCACCGGACGGCAGGTTGGGGTTTTCCGAGCCTTCTGGGCGAGGCTCCACGGTACCGGTGACCTTAACGCAGTATTCGGAACGCAGGTCGTGGGCGCGCTCCGCCACGTCAGATTCACGGAAGACGACCTGGGCGATGCCGGAGCGATCGCGCAGGTCAATGAAGATCACACCACCGTGATCGCGGCGGCGGGAAACCCAACCGGTTAGGGTGACGGTCTCTCCTGCGAGTTCTTTGCGGAGCTCACCTGCTAAGTGGGTACGCAGCACTGTTGTTCAATCCCTTCTGAAAATTGTGTCACTTGCGGGTCCCGCCACGCGTAAACAGCGCGCGCCAAACCAAGCACAAGACTAGGAACGCGCACAATTCTACATCCCTACCGGTACGCGGAGCGCAGTTAGGTGGACGCAAGCTAACCCCGAAGGCCGCAGAAGAGCCACCGTTTCCCTCCTTCGGCCTCTTTGCAGCAATCTCCATCCTGTGTATGAGGGGGCCATGTGGCACTATTTAGGCATGACTTTTAGATCAGGTGCCGATTTCGGCGGCAAAGAAGCGCGTTCGGGTGGTGGTGGCGGTGGTATCGCCATTGGCGGTGGCGTCGGCTCGATTGTTCTAGTAGGCCTTTTCCTCCTCTTGGGCGGCAATCCCTCAGACTTGGGCTCAATTCTGGGCAGCGAGCAGACCCAATCCGACGGTGCCGCACAGGGCGAAAGCCCCGAATGCGAAACCGCAGAAGATGGCAACACCAAGGATGAATGCCTCGTAGAGTTCACCGGTCGCAGCGTGGATAACGTCTGGTCCAAGGTCTTGCCGGAACAGGCAGATATCCAATACACCGAGCCGGAGCGCGTGGTCTTCCACGGCGGCGTTAATACCGGTTGCGGCGCGGCCTCTTCTTCTACCGGCCCCTTCTACTGCCCGCGCGATGAGTCCGCTTATTTCGACACCGCGTTCTTTGATTCCCTGCGCAACTTCGGCGCGGAAAATGCCCCTTTGGCCCGCATGTACATCGTGGCGCACGAGTTCAGCCACCACATTCAAAACCTTGAGGGCACCCTCGGCCTGTCGGACTATAACGACCCAGGCGCCGATTCCAACGCGGTGAAGATCGAGCTCCAGGCTGACTGCTACGCAGGCCTATGGGCTTCCTACGCCGACAAGGGCGATAACCCCTTGCTCGAGCCGATTACTAAGGAACAGGTCTCAGACGCTGTCGCGGCAGCCCAGGCGGTGGGCGATGACAATATCCAGCGCCGCTCCGGCGGCCAGGTCCAGCCCGACTCCTGGACGCACGGTTCCTCCGAGCAGCGTGAGAAGGCATTCCTTGCCGGATATAACTCTGGCAAGATGTCCCAGTGCGACACCCTGGAGCGCGGCGCCTACCGCGGCTAATACTCACAACGTGGCCGTCGCGTAAAGCGGCGGCCATTATGTTCGCAAATAGCCACATTGCTTCTACAAACTCCACATCTTGAGTTCACTTTCCCGACACCTAGGGCCTTTAGTCTGAGCGTGCATTCTCTACATAAGAATTCCCTTTGAGAATCCTTTCCGCCACGCTGACAAGCGCGGCCATTCCCCTCGTGCACGCTTTCCTGAAAGGTTCTTTCTGTGTCTACCCCTACCACCCAGATGACGGACATTGAGGCCGTCAATGGCAAGGGCAACGACTGGATTTGGCACGCCATCTTTGGCGGCGTCACAGCCGTTACCCTCATCGGTTTTATGATCTGGGGCTACGACTACGTCGATGGCTCTAAACCTATTCTGCTTGGCACTGCCATTCTCTTCGCTCTCTTCATGGCCTTCAATATTGGCGGCAATGACGTTGCCAACTCCTTCGGTACCTCCGTAGGTGCCGGTACGCTGTCCATGAAGCAGGCCCTCGTTGTCGCCGCCATCTTCGAAGTCTCTGGCGCCATCCTCGCCGGCGGCGAGGTCACCGATACCGTGCGTTCTGGCATCGTCGACCTTGACGCCATCGATGGGCTCGACCCCATGGAGTTCGTCTACATCATGATGTCGTCCCTTTTGGGCGCGGCCATCTGGCTCCTCGTTGCCACCCGTATGGGCTGGCCGGTGTCTACCACTCACTCCATCGTTGGCGGCATCGTCGGCGCTGCGCTCACCGTCGGCTTCGTCACCGGCAAGGGCGGCCTGGACATGGTGCAGTGGGGCGGGATTGGCACTATTGCCATCTCGTGGGTGCTCTCCCCTGTCCTCGGCGGTCTCGCCGCTTTCATCCTGTTTAAGTGGATTAAGACCTCAATCTTGGTCTATAACGAGGAAGCTGACCAGAAGCTGCGCGAACTCAAGACCCGTCGTGCGGAGCTGCGCCAAGAGCACAAGTCTCGCTTTGCTCGCCTCAATGAAATCCAGCAGATCAGCTACACCAACGCCATGGCCCGGGACGCCGCCTTGGTGGCAGAAGAAGACTTTGATCCGGATCAGCTGGAATCTGAGTATTACCGCGATCTGTATAACCTCAACAAGGACATGGATGATGTCAAGGCTCACCGCGCCCTGGAAAGCTGGGTCCCAGTACTAGCCGCCATTGGTGCCATCATCATCTCCGCCATGGTGATGTTCAAGGGACTGAAGCACACCGGACTCGATTTCAGCGTCCTTCAAAACCTGTTGGTCATGGGCATGGTCGGCGCAGTGGTATGGATGGCCGTCTTCATTTTCGCCCGCTCCCTGAAGAAGAAGTCGCTGGCTAAGTCCACCTTCCTTCTCTTTTCTTGGATGCAGGTATTTACCGCTTCCGCCTTCGCCTTCTCCCACGGTTCCAACGACATTGCCAATGCCATTGGCCCCTTCGCTGCGGTTATTGACGTCCTCAAGACCGACCAAGTCAGCGATGAGGCTGCCGTGCCGGTTGCCGTCATGATTGCCATGGGCGTTGCCCTGATTTCTGGCTTGTGGTTCATCGGCCGCTTCGTGATTGAGACCGTGGGCTCAGGCCTTACCCAAATGCACCCTTCCTCCGGCTTTGCTGCTGAGCTTGCCGCCGCCGCTGTGGTGATGGGTTCATCGATCCTCGGCCTACCGGTTTCTTCCACCCACATCCTCATCGGCGCCGTGCTGGGCGTAGGCATTGTCAACAAGGCAGCTAATTGGAACCTGATGAAGCCTATCGCTTTGGCGTGGGTCATCACCCTGCCCGCCGCGGCAGTCATCGCTGCTATTACTGTGTCTGTGCTGCGCGTAGTCTTCTAGGGGTAGCTCAGCGCCGCTTATCCTCGGCACCCCATTTCATCCGCTAGCCGCACCGGCCATCGAGCCGGGGCTAGCGGATTTTCCAATGGTTGGCTTGGACTAACGCCCTGCTTGGCGACGCCCCCTTCTCTACACTGGCCCATATGACCGCGCACCGAGCTACTGCATTCCTGGCCGCATTCAACGACATAGAACAACACTTGCGCTCGGCTCTCAACGCTGAGAACTCAGATTCTTTTCGGTGGATAGTAGACAAGGCGCGAGACAAACACATGCTTTCTGGCAAGCAAGCCGAGGCGCTGAAAGATTTTTCCAACCTTCGCAATGCCATTGCCCACGGGCGTTACTACAAATCAGAGCCCATCGCTGAACCGCACGAAGCAGTGGTCAAGCAGATCTCAGCTCTCCGAGACATCGTGGTGTCCCCGCCCGACACACTCCACGTTTTGCAGCCGCAGAAGGTATTTACCTTGACCTCTGCGACCTCCATCATGGAGGCATTTAGCGTCATAAAGGATAAGGACTTCTCTCAAATCCCCATCTACGATGAGGGCCGCTTCACCGCTTTGCTAACCACCAACACCATTGCGCGATGGGTAGCCGGGGACCTCAGCGATAATCACGTGCTCGATGCGGCGGACATCGCGGACATTGTGGAATATCAAGAACCCAGTGATCGCGCTATCTTTCTTACCCGCACAGTCAGCGTGCAGGAAACGGTGGACGCCCTTTCAGAAACCGACAACCAAGGACATCGCCCATGCGCAGCGGTCATCACGGAACACGGCAAGGTCACTGAGAGGCCCCTACGCCTCGTTGCACCGGCCGATCTACCGGCACTTTTTGATGCCATAGAATGGGAATAATTCTCCCGCAGTCGGCTTTTCCGCAGTCGGCACTGTGTCTATCTTTACTCCTGTGCACCGCATAGAAAGGCAACCATGCAATTCGGCATCTTCACTATCGGGGATTTAACTACCGACCCCATCTCAGGAAAGACACCCACTGAGGCTGAGCGCATCCGCAACTTGACGGAGATTGCGTTGAAAGCCGAAGAGGTTGGCCTTGACGTCTTTGCCACCGGCGAGCACCACAACCCACCTTTCGTGCCATCCTCTCCTACAACGCACTTGGCGTATATCGCGGCGCAAACGAAACGCTTGCAGCTATCTACTGCAACCACGCTCATCACTACTAATGACCCGGTTAAGATCGCCGAGGACTATGCATTTTTGCAGCACCTTGCTGAAGGCCGCGTAGACCTCATGCTCGGACGCGGAAATACTGGCCCAGTCTATCCCTGGTTTGGCAAAAATATCCAGCAGGGCATTCCTTTGGCTATTGAGAACTATCACCTGCTGCGCAGGCTGTGGCGCGAGCCAGTCGTTAACTGGCAAGGAAAGTTCCGCGCGGGATTAGAAGGGTTTACCGCTACTCCGGCACCGTTGGATGGAATTCCGCCCTTTGTCTGGCACGGTTCCATTCGCTCGCCACAAATTGCCGAACAAGCCGCGTACTACGGCGATGGCTTCTTCCACAACAATATCTTCTGGAATAAGGAGCACACTGCCCAGTTGGTGGACCTCTACCGCCGTCGCTTTGAAAGCTATGGCCATGGTCAAGCGGACCAAGCAATCGTCGGACTTGGCGGCCAAGTCTTCATCGGCGATACCGAACAGGAAGCTAAAGACTTCTTCCGCCCCTACTTCGACAACGCCCCAGTCTATGGCCACGGGCCAAGCCTCGAGGATTTCACGGCGCAGACTCCACTGACCGTCGGCACCGTGGAACAGGTAGTTGAAAAGACCCTCAGCTTCGCTGACTGGGCCGGTGACTATCAGCGCCAGCTATTCCTCATCGATCACGCGGGACTTCCACAAGAAGTAGTCCTCCAACAGATAGAAATCCTAGGCACGCAGGTTGTCCCCGAGCTGCGACGCCGCTTTGAGCAGCGCCGTCCGAGCCACGTGCCTTCTGACCCGCCGACGCACGCAAGCTTGCTCTCTGCGCCTCATCCTTCGCACCTTCAGGTCAGCCCAGGAAAGGAAAACTAGTTATGCGCTCCCTCCTCGTTGTCTCAGCTGGCCTTTCGCAGCCGTCTTCCTCTCGCAGGTTGGCGGACATGCTCGCAGAAGCCACCCGCGCCAAAATCTCCGCGCGCGGTGAAGGAGCCGAAATCGATGTCATTGAGGTCCGCGATCTCGCTTTCGAACTAGCTACCGCCATGACCGATCAGACTGCGCAAACGCCCCTTTTGTCTCGAGCCAAGCAGCAAGTTGCCGATGCCGATGGACTCATCGCCGTCACCCCTGTATTCCAAGGCAGCTATTCGGGCCTTTTCAAGATGTTCTTTGACACCTTGGAGCCCCATGCCCTCGACAACCTTCCCACCATCATCGCAGCGACGGCCGGTTCTTCGCGCCATGCCCTCATTTTGGACTACGCGCTCCGCCCGCTATTTAACCAATTGCACGCAAACATCGTGCCGACGGGTGTTTTTCAGGCCGCAGAAGACCTAGGCACTCCGGAGGGCGAGCGCATTGCCTCCAGAATTGAGCGCTCAGCCATCCAGCTGGCTGACCAGATCGTTACCCCGCGGGACCGGGTGCCAGGAATTGCCGGCGATCTCACTGGGTTGGGAGGCCGCTCCACCGTACGGCTAGCAAAGGAGAACTTCATCCCCCTCGACAAGCTCCTGAATGGGTACGGCAAATAAGCCACAACGCAAGCAGCGCTACGCATAGACAGCGATTGATAGAAGGTGTGACTTTCGCTACCCTGGTCACATAAAATCTGCCTCTACCCTTTGGGTCCAGCTTGACCCCAATAACGGCACAGCAAGCACCCTATAGCTATCCCTTCAGAAAGGTTCGGCACAGCTTAACTATGACAATTAGCGTCACGGACATCTTCTCCATCGGCATTGGCCCTTCCTCTTCGCACACCGTCGGGCCCATGCGCGCGGCTAAGCAATTCCTCGATTCCCTAGAGAAGCACCCAGCTAAGGTCTATACGGAGTTGCGCGGCTCGCTTTCCGCCACTGGCCGTGGCCACGCTTCCGATCGCGCCGTTATCCTTGGGCTCGCTGGCTGGGATCCGCTAAGCGTGCCTATCGACGCCGAACCTCACGCGGGCGGCTTTATCCCCAGCGAAGGAACTATTTCTGGTCCCCGGGGCACGGTGGACTATGAGATCGTCTTTGATAATGAACCGCTGCCCCAGCACCCGAATGGCATGATTTTTAGCGCCTGGGATGACAGCGGAAACCTGCTCGCAGAAAAGGAAGAGTACTTTTCTGTCGGCGGCGGCTTTATCCTCTCCCGCGCCGAGCTCGATGCGGAAGTCGCCGAGAGCCATGAGGTTCCCGCCGGCGTAGCCGCCGCCCAGGTTGATGACACCGTTCCTTATCATTTCACCACGGGCGAAGAATTGCTCAATCTGTGCGAAGCCCATGACAAGGCAATCTGGGAGATCGTGCTAGCCAACGAGGAGACCTTGCACCGTGACGAAGGCGGCGCCGAATTCGTGTTGCGGCACCTTGATCTGGTCTGGGACATCATTCGGGAGTGTGTGACCGAAGGCATTTCCACCAAGGGCCTACTACCGGGTGGGCTGCGTGTGCCGCGTCGCGCCCCAAAGATGTACGCCCAGTTGCTGGAAAATCAGGATGACACCAGCTGCGGATTCTCTGCCATGGAGTGGGTCAATCTCTACGCCCTCGCGGTCAATGAGCAAAACGCGGCCGGTGGCCGCGTCATTACCGCACCTACCAATGGTGCGTGCGGCATCATTCCAGCGGTACTGCATTATGCGCGCGATTTCCGCGCAGACTTCACCCGTTCTACCGCCCGGCGCTACCTATTGACCGCCGGTGCTATCGGCATGATCATCAAAGAAAATGCGTCCATCTCCGGAGCTGAGGTGGGCTGCCAAGGCGAGGTAGGTTCCGCCTCCGCTATGGCCGCTGCGGGTATGGCAGAGCTGCTCGGCGCCACTCCGGCGCAGATAGAAAATGCCGCGGAGATCGCATTGGAGCATAACTTGGGGCTGACCTGCGACCCAGTTGGCGGATTGGTGCAGATTCCGTGCATCGAGCGCAATGCCATTGGCGCGGTAAAGTCCATCAACGCCGCGCGCATGGCCAAAATGGGAGAAGGCACTCACCACGTGACCTTGGATAATGCGGTACAAACCATGGCTGAAACCGGCCGCGATATGCTCTCCAAGTATAAGGAGACCTCCCTGGGCGGATTGGCCAAGACCATGGGCTTTAGCGTTTCGCAGGTGGAGTGTTAAAAAGGACTGCATGCGCGCAGATGCTCTTCACCGCCGCACCGCCATTATCGCTGCGGCATGCCAGCTCTTTCGTACCCACGGCGATGATGTCGCTTTGGAAAAGGTGGCTACGCAGGCTGGCGTAAGTGTGGCTACGGTCTATCGCAATTTCCCCAACCGTGCGAGCCTTATCCGCGCGTGCGCGGAATATATGGGTGATGGCTTTGCCGAGTTTCAACAGCGCCTCATCGCGGACTTTGAGAACTCCACCCATTCTGGGCAAGACTACGTCCGGACCTACGCCACTCATATCCTGACCATGGGACTGAACACCCTTATTCCAGCGTTCGTCCCGCAGGATTTGGACTCTCTGAGCCCCGAGCTGACTGCCCAGCGCGATCTCCTAGAGCGCAACGGCCGACGGTTTATTGAGCTGGGCCAAGAGCAAGGCGAGATTGGCCCCGGCGTCACCCACCTCGAATTCATTGTGGGACTGTTGAGCCTGGCACGACCCCGCGAGGTTGATATCGATGCCTACCAGCCGGATATTCAAGAAAAGATCATTGACCTCTTTCTGGCGGGCATAAAAAGTGGGCACCGCGCCTAAGCGCAATGCCCACCGGCTAAAGGAAATTTAGGCCTCGCCGTTCATTTCCCGAGCAAGTACGGACACTAGGTCAGAAACCTTTACGTCGTGCTGCTCATGGGCGGCAAGGTCCTTGAGCGCAACCGTACCATTTTCTAGCTCCTGCTCGCCCAAGACCAGCGCGAAGCGTGCACCGGCGCGGTCGGCACCCTTCATCGCGCCCTTCAGGCCGCGGTCTCCAAAGGACATATCCGCAGAGATTCCAGCCTTGCGGAGGTCATTGATCAGGGTGGTCATGGTGCGCTTGGCGGCAGCACCCAGTGCAACGCCAAAGACATCCACGCGCGACTCAACGCCGTCGAGGGTGATGCCCTCAGCCTCTAGCGCTAGCAGGGCGCGGTCGACGCCCAGACCGTAGCCGATACCAGATAGGTCTTGACCGCCCAGCTGGGCCATCAGCCCGTCGTAGCGGCCACCGCCACCAATGCCGGACTGCGCACCAAGTCCGTCATGGACGAACTCGAAGCAGGTCTTGGTGTAGTAGTCCAAGCCGCGGACCATACGGGGATTAATCTCGTAGGCTACGCCCATATCATCCAGCATGCCGGTGACCGTTTCGAAGTGATCGCGGCATTCGTCATTGAGGTGGTCGAGCATCAAGGGGGCGTCGGCAAGCTGCTCTTGGACCTCTGGGCGCTTGTCATCCAGCACGCGCAAAGGGTTGATCTCTGCACGGTGCCGGGTCTCTTCATCCAAGTCGAGCTTAAAGAGGAATTCCTGCAGCTTCTCGCGGTAAGCCGGGCGGCAGTTGCGATCGCCCAGGCTGGTGAGCTCGAGGCGGAAGCCGCTTAGCCCCAGCGCGCGGAAGGAACGATCCGCCAAAGCGATGACCTCGGCGTCAAGCGCAGGATCGTCTACGCCAATGGCTTCTACACCAACCTGCTGTAGCTGGCGGTAGCGGCCAGCCTGGGGGCGCTCATAGCGGAAGAAGGGGCCAAAATAGTTGAGCTTCACGGGCAGCTGGCCGCGGTCTAGGTTGTGCTCGATGACCGAGCGCATCACGCCAGCGGTGCCCTCCGGGCGCAAAGTAACGGAGCGGTCGCCGCGATCGGCAAAGGTGTACATCTCCTTAGACACCACGTCGGTGGACTCGCCCACGCCACGGGCGAAAAGCGCGGTGTCTTCGAAAATGGGCAGCTCAATGTGCTGGAAGCCGGACAGATGTGCCTGCTCCACCATGGTCTGGCGCACCTTATAGAATGCGGCCGACTGTGGCGGGAAATAGTCTGGGACACCTTTGGGGGCGGACAGGGCTTGGAACTGCTTCTTTTTACTCACGGGTATTACAGTACCTCCCTCAATGTTGCGAAGAAGGGATTGGTCGCCCTCTCCTTGCGCATCGTGGTGGTGGGACCGTGACCGGGCAGAATGTCAAGGTTATCGGGCAGACTCCACACTGGGCCGGCAAGAGATTTTTGCATGGCATTGGGGTCCGAGTGAGGTAAGTCGGTGCGTCCAATGGCCCCGGCGAAGAGCACGTCCCCTGTTAAAGCAAAGTCCTCGGAGACAATCATCACGCATCCCGGCGAATGCCCGGGCGCGTGTTTGAGAGCAAAGGTATGACCGATAAGCTCCAGGGTTTCGCCATCGCGTAGCTCGCGGAGGTCGGAGATGGGGGTCATATGGGCGGCGTCGAAAAGCTCTTGCGCCTGGGGCGAAACACCTTCACCGCTGTCAAGCATGAACTTGTCAGCCGGGTGGATATAAACAGGGATGTCGAGCTCTTCTGCCAAAGATCCGGCATCCCGAGTGTGGTCAATATGGCCGTGGGTGAGCACGATAGCCTCATAGTCCAAGTCATGCTCGAGGACTTTTTCCATCGCATCCATGCCCGGGTCCACTATGAAGGCGCGGCGGCCTTCCGCAATCACATAGGTATTGGTCTGAAACGGACCGGCAGTAAAACCGTAGATTTCCATACCCACTACCCTAGCTGCCCGAAACAAAAAAGAGCCGGCCTCCCCCATTTTCATGATGAGTAGAGGCCGACAGCGCCGAACGGCTTAACGCAAAATATCCCAGACCTCGTCATAATCAAGCTCGGTAACCACACCTGGAACCATTTGAGTGTGGATGACCTTGTGGTTTTCATCAGCCACCACCACGGAGCGGGCAAGCAGGCCTTCCAAGACGGAATCGCGCACAGTCACGCCGAACTTCTCACCAAAGTCAGAGCGAAATGCGGAGGCAGCGATGACATCATCAATGCCGTCAGCCGCGCAAAAGCGCTTGAGGGTAAAGGGCAAATCGAGAGAAACGGAGAGAAGCTTAGTGTTATCTAGCTGAGAAACCTGCTCATGAAAACGGCGCAGCTGCTCCTGACAGGCAGGGGTTTCAATAGAGGGCAAGATGGAAATAATAAGGCGCGTGCCCGCAAAGGTCTCATTGGTAATCTGACGCAGGTCGGTACCGATGAGTTCAAACTCGGGCAGCGGGTCTCCCACTGGGGGAAGTTCACCAACGGTGGGCGTTGGCGGATCGGTAAAATCTGGTTCAACCATAGAAACCAGCGTACTTATGATTGGGCTTTAGAGCTATTAACTTGCTCAATTTTCCATGCCAACGCTTTCTCAGCTGTCGGGAACCGCTAGAATCGGTCAGGTTGAATCATGCCACCGATAATCGCTAGAAAGGTTGACTCCCGGTGCCAAATAATCAAAAGCGCGGCGAAGAGGCGCTGAGCAAGCTCGAGCGCGAGCTGAAATCCCGCGAACGCAAGCAAAAGGCACGCCCGCTCGGCGTTGTTGCCGCCTCCCTCGTAGTAATTCTCGCCCTCGTCGGCGGCATTTACTTCTTGTCCACCCGCGAAGGCGACGATGAAAACGTACAGGCTGAGGAGTCTTCCGCAGCTGAGACCTCGCAGGAAACCCCACAGGCGCAGCCCATCGCTGACAAGCGCGCTAAGGCCCTGCCGGATACTGTGACCTGTAAGTATGAGGACAACGGGCAAGAATCCAACGGCGCAAAGAAGCCGAACGGCAAGGATATTTCCACCAAGGGCACCGTCACCGTTTCCTTTGAAACCAACCAGGGCACCATTGAGATGGAAATGGACCGCGCCAAGGCGCCATGTACCACCAACGCTATTTCTGAGCTGGCCAAGTCGGGCTACTACGACGACACCGTCTGCCACCGTATGACCTCAGGCGGACTCAACGTGCTGCAATGCGGCGACCCCACCGGTTCCGGTTCCGGCGGTCCTGGCTTCAGCTTCGCCGATGAGTACCCCACCGACGAGGTGGACGAGAAGGACGCACAGAAGCCTGTTGTCTACCCGCGCGGCTCCGTCGCCATGGCCAACAGCGGCCCAGACACCAATGGTTCCCAGTTCTTCCTCAACTACGACGATTCTGAGCTGGCCCCGAGCTACACCTACTTCGCCACCATCACCGACAAGGGTATGAAGACGATGGACAAGATTGCCAAGAATGGCGTCGAAGGCGGCCAACCAGATGGCAAGCCTGCCAAGGAAGTCAAGATTAAGAAGGCAACCGTCAAGGCTTAGGCGGCAGAAAAGCCCTGCTTGGCGACGCCCCCTCTTAGCTCCACCGCACCACACCCCCTAACGGGGGCGGGCACAAAGCCCCGGCCATTCACCACACAGCTCGTGGACGAATGCGCCGGGGCTCATCCTTTCCTTAAATTATACTGAACCCGATTATGAGGGTTAAGCTGCAGAAACAGGAGAACACTAAAATTCCTCTAGATCACAAGAATCACAGTAGTAAACACGCAGCACACAGCGGGCTTTCAGCTAGTTCAGCCAGTGAGCAAAAACCTGCCGATACTGTTGCGGAAGCCTGTCGGCCTGTCTAGTATTTGAAACGTCTTTGAACACACCAAGCTTGTTAGGAATCAAAAAATGAAGCTTTTCTCCCGCAAGGCACTCGTTGCTGGCGCAACCGCTCTGTCCATGACCTTTGCTGGCACCACTGTAGCTACCGCTGCTGAGTCGACCACCCAGTCCACCACTGCTAAGCCGACCACCACCAAGCCAGCTGAGCCGGCTGAGCAGGGTTCCTCCCTCAAGGACGCAGATCCAAAGGAGATCAAGGCTTGGATCGGCGTTGTCACCGCTATTATCGGCGCTTTGGGCACCCTGTTTGCTTTCGCTAACAAGTACCTCGACCTGCCTTTCGGCAACAAGTAAAGTCACCGCTTCATAGCGATTCTTAAGCCGCTGCTTCCCTAAGTGGAATGCAGCGGCTTTTTCGTGCGCTCTTGGGTAAAGGGAGCCTACAGATGACCTTTGCGCTTCTGGCCAAGCTGTGAGGTGCGTCCTAAGAGTCTTTAGCGTCTTCGATGTATTCGGACCCCACGAGGTCTTTAAAAAGCTCTGGGTCGATGGTTTGACCGACCTTGATGACGGAGATGTGGCCCGTAGGCTCCAGGATCATTATCTGCACGTCTTCCATGCGGCTAATGCCGGCTCTACGAGCCGCCGAGTAGATATCCGATTCTGTAATGTGAGCCAGCGTCAGGTTATCTTCAACCATCTCACCGCTAAAGACTAAAAGGATGGGACGACGGTCCAGAAAGCGCGTCCACTTCACTACCTTGCGAATGGTACCGAAGGCAGCTTCGAGCGCCATCAGCGTGGTCAGGCCGATGACGCCGGCGGCAAGGGTCGGTGGATTGCCCACGATGACACGGCCCGCGACTGCGCCAAACATAATAATGATGATGGCATCTGAGGCCGTCATGGACGTAAGTACGCGAGAGCCGAATACCTTCACCAAAACCATGAAGGATAGGTAGATACCCAAAGTCGCCAGCACGACAACGGGAATACGGTGCCATTCAATACCCAGCTGATAAGTAATCTCGCGCAGGAAGAGTTCTAGAGTGTCCACGACTGCTTAGGTTACCCGGCAGCCGCTAGACATACAGAAAAGGCGGAGCGTCACTCCCCTGTTCAGGAAGAGCCGCTCCGCCTAGTGCTGTGCTGTCCTAGATGTGGAACTGCTTGCGCAGGTCCTCAATCATCTTGCGCGCTGGAGCAGGAAGAATCTGCGGGTTCATGCCCACAACCGCAACGCCAGCTACCAGCGCTGCAACGATGGCGAATACTGCGCCACCCACGGAAGAGCCGTTGGAAGAGAAGGAAGAGCCCTTTGGCGCAGGCTTAGCTCCCGGCTCTTCGGAGCCCTCGCCGCTTACCTCGATAGGCAAGGTTGCCTTGGTGCCTGCGTCAGTGGTGATTTCGAGGTTCTGCTTGCCGCTCAGGTTCTCTGGAACGGTGAGCTTTACCGTTGCGCGACCGCGCTCACCAAAATGCGCATCGCCTTCCTGTGCGGCGTTGTCGATGTCTACGGTCTGCTCAGCGTCGCCCAACTTCACGGTTGCCTTCTTCGCCATCGGCTCGCCCTCGGTGGAGTAATTGAGGCTGGACAGGTTCACCGTGATTTCCTCACCCGGCTTCACGTCCCCCTCAATGTGTGCACCGATCTGGCCCTGGCCGGTGCGGACCTCCGATTCACCCGACTTGATGTAGTCGATCATGGCCTGAGTGTCCATGTAGCCCACATCGTTCTTGTCCTTGATGGAACCAGCGTTGAAGTAGCCGTCACCGCCTGCTTCTTCATCACTGGAAGCAAGGAAGGAAGACAGCGCAATGGAGTAATCCTTCTTCGGATCAATTGGCTCGCCATTGATAGTCACGGACTTTACGCGCTCGCCCTTGCCGGCCTTCTGGTCGTAGACCACCTGGACGTTATTGGAAATCCCCATGGCAAGGCGTGGACGGCTTCCCTCCTGCCACTGGTTGTCCAATGCCTTGATGAAATCTTCACCAGAAATCTTGGCGGTAATCACGGAGTTGCCAAAAGGCTGTACTTCAAAGATGTCCTTGTAGGTAACATCTCCGCCCTTTAGGTCGGCACGTACACCGCCGGCGTTCATCACACCGATTTCGATATCCTTGCCTACCTGCTTGCTCATGGCATAGCGTTGGCCTTCTGCGATGAAGTTATTGAGAGTGGATTCTACGCCATGGTTGGAACCAGCCTCTGCGCCTTCGTCAGAGCCACGGAACAGGTCTTGCTTCACATTGCCGGCTGTCTTAGAACCTTCAACCTCGGCTTCCTTCTGTGCCTTCTCAACGAGGTCCGCAATCTCGGCGTCCGGCTCAACATCGGCAGCATCCGTAGCATCGTACTGGCTGAGTTTGATGTCGGTTACCTTCTTGGCGGACTTGTCAAAGGTGATGTCGACGTCGTTAAGCAGCTTGCCATACTCATGACCCTCTGCCCACTGCAATGGAAGGGCACCTTCGCGGGGGATTTCGCCCTTGGTGCGCTGGTGGGTATCGCCGCCGAAGAGCACGTCTACGTCTTTATTGAAGCCCTCGGCATAGTCTTGGGCATCCTCGTGGAAGAGCGCGACGACGACGTCCGCCTCGCCAGATTCCTTCAGGCGGGTGGCCTCTTCATTCGTTGCCTTTACTGGGTCCGTGAAGGTAACGCCCGGGATCTTCGCCGCGGATACCTTGTACTTGGTGTTCTCCGTTACGGTGCCAACGTAGCCCACCTTGACGCCGTCGACGTCTTCAACGTGAGAAGGCTCGAGCAAGGGTTGACCATCCTTAAGCACGTTTGCGCCCAGGATGGGGTACGTAGAGTTCGGCTGAATGCGCTCGGTGAGATCCTCGGTGCCCTTATCGAACTCGTGGTTGCCCACCGCTGACACCTTCATGCCCATCTGATTGAGAGCCTCAAGGGTGTACTTGTCATCAGAAATTGCAGATACGAAGGCGGAGCCACCCACGTTATCGCCCGAGGAGGTCAGGTTGAATTCCTGACCCTCATTTACCTGTTTAATGAGGGTCTGCAGACGAGCTACGCCGATCTCATCACCGGCCTTGGCTGGGTCACCAATCTTGTCTTCCAAGTGACCGTGAATATCGGTGATATTGGTGACGGAGATGGTGGTCTTGTTTTCCTGTGCCACCGCCTGCGCGCCGGAGAGAGCAACAGCGGAAACGGTAGTGGCGGCCACAAGCTGGCCGATGCGACGGAACTGCATTGAAGTACTCCTAGATAGTAGAAAGCGACAGGATAATTTATATCGCTTCATAATTTATATCGCTTCGCTAACTACTTGGCAGGAGAAATCAAGCTTGCTTGCTGGAGTTTTACCTTGCAGCAGTCAAGAATTCACATACAAGTAACCTCCCCGATGCCTTTGCATTGCTTGCCCCGCCCCTCCTTGAGGGTGGGGCACAGCGCCTTAGGCGGTTACGCGGTAAACGTCAAAGACGCCTTCGGTATTGCGCAGTGTGGTCATCAAGGTTCCCAATTGCTTGGTATCCGAAACGGAGAATGTGAACCTTACCGTCGCGATATGGTCATCGCCCCGATTCGAGTTCATGGTCAAAACGTTGATGTTCTCATCGCTCATTACCCGAGTGAGCTCTGAAAGGAGGCCCTGACGGTCGAGGGCTTCCAATTGCAGCGTCGCCGAGAAAGCGCCCGTTGCGGAGGTACCAGAAGACCAGGCCACCTCCAACATGCGCTCTGGTTCTGCCTTGAGCTTTTCCGCATTAGTGCAGTCGGCTCGGTGCACGGAGACTCCCCCGCCGCGGGTAACGAAACCGAAAATGGCATCGCCCGGCACGGGCTGGCAACACTTGGCAAGCTTTGCCATCACATCGGGGCTGCCTTCCACCAAGATGCCAGTGCCCGATGCCGAGTCTTCAGTGTGTTGGGCGCGGGAGTGCTCAATCTCAGACAGTGGCGTGCGCGAGGCCAGGGTGTCAATGGCATCGTCTTGGTTGCCGAACATGGCAACCAATTGGTTGGCCACGTGTTGAGCAGATACGTGGCCCGCGCCGATGGCGGTATACAGCGAATCGACGTCGGCGTAGTGCAGCTGCTCCGCTACCTGCTTCATGGAGCTGGCGGTAAACAGGCGGTGCATAGGCAGGCCGCCGCGCTGGACTTCGGTAGCCAAGGCATCGCGGCCGGCTTCCAAGTGTTCTTCGCGGCGTTCCTTGGCAAACCACTGCCGCACCTTGGTCTTGGCGCGAGCGGACACCAGGAAATCCTGCCAATCGCGGGACGGACCAGCATTGGGATCCTTGGAGGTAAAGATTTCCACCTTGTCGCCGGATTTTAGCTTCGATTCGAGCGCGACTAGCTTGCCATTGACCTTGGCGCCTATACACCTGTGCCCGACCTCAGTATGTACTGCGTAGGCAAAGTCCACCGGAGTTGAACCGGCAGGCAGGTTCACCACATCGCCTTTCGGGGTAAAGGCGAAGATTTGCTTGGCGGTCAGGTCGTAGCGAAGCGAGTCGAGGAACTCGTTGGGATCGGCGGCTTCCTTCTGCCAGTCCAGAAGTTGGCGCATCCACGCCATCTGGTCCACTTCTTCCTGGTGGCCCGAGTTCTTGCCCTTGGTTTCTTTGTAGCGCCAGTGAGCAGCCACACCGAACTCAGCGTTGTAGTGCATCTCGTGGGTACGTACCTGGACCTCCAAGGTAGCGCCACCATCTGCCAGCACCGTGGTGTGCAGGGACTGGTACACGCCGAAACGTGGGGAGGAAATATAGTCCTTGAAGCGCCCGGGCAGAGCTTGGTAGATCGAGTGAACCACGCCAATTGCGGCATAACAGCTATTGACGTCCTCGACCAAGATGCGGATTCCTACGAGGTCGAAGATCTCCGCGAAGTCACGGCCGCGCACGATCATCTTTTGATAGATGGACCAGTAATGCTTTGGTCGGCCCATAACCTCGGCTTCAATGCCGTTTTCCTTCAGCGCCCCACTGACCTGGCTAATGATCTCCTTCAGTGCGCGGTCGCGGGAGGGGGCGCGATCTGCCACCATGCGCACGATCTCGTCGTACTTCTTCGGATACAAGATGGCAAAGGACAGATCTTCCAGCTCCCACTTCACGCTGGCCATGCCGAGGCGGTGAGCTAGCGGCGCGATAACCTCGAGGGTTTGCCGCGCCTTCTTAGCCTGTTTTTCGGGCGGGAGGAACCGCATCGTACGCATATTGTGCAGGCGGTCGCTGACCTTAATGACCAGGACTCGGGGGTCGGTGGCCATGGCGACAATCATCTTACGAATGGTCTCGGCCTCTGCGGCCGACCCCAGTGCCACCTTGTCCAGCTTGGTCACGCCATCGACCAAGCGAGCCACCTCCGGACCGAAGTCTCGGGTGAGGTCCTCTAGAGAATAGTCCGTATCCTCCACGGTGTCGTGCAGCAGCGCTGCAACAATGGTGGTGGTGTCCATACCGATCTCTGCCGCGATCGTCGCCACGGCGAGCGGGTGAGTGATATACGGTTCTCCGGATTTGCGAAAGACACCCTCATGGAGCCGCTCCGCGGTGTCATAGGCGCGATTGAGCAAATCGGCATCGGCCTTGGGATGAAACTTGCGGTGAATGGACATCAACGGGTCCAGCACCGGATTCACCTTCACTCGGCCGCCGGTAAGCGAACGAGCTAGACGCGCCGACATACTGCGCATTCCGCCGCCGGACTGGCGCTTTACGGGTTTGTCCATGGCCAAATCTACCGCCCTTCACAGTGCCACGGGCCTTGTGGCCTCATGTCCATCTAGATCGTGGGATCTAGCTTAGACATCCCATCTTAGTCTGTGGCATTCAACACAATGAGCGGCGGGCCGGATAAACGCTCACGACCGTTGAGACCCTTGACTTCCAGCACCACCACATTGCCAGCGACTTCGGCACCTGCGGACTCAAGCAAGAGCTTGGCACCGTGGAGGGTGCCACCGGTGGCCAGGACGTCGTCGACAAGCACTACGCGCTTGCCCTTGATGTCAACGCCGCTGGCTGGAATCTCCAGCGCCGCAGAGCCATACTCCAACTCATATTCCTCGGTATATACCGGAGGGGGAAGCTTGCCCTTCTTGCGGATGGCCAGGATACCCAGGCCCATCTTGTAGGCGACGGCCGAGCCGAGGAGGAATCCACGGGCGTCTAAGCCGCCAATCATATCTGCGCCCAATTCCTCGCAGGCGGCCGCCAAGCCGTCCACTACGGTGCGAAATGCCTCTGGATCCGCCAAGACTGGGGTGAGGTCCTCAAAGAGGATGCCCTCCTCTGGGAAGTCTTGAACGAGGCGAACCTTGTCCTTGAGTGCCTGTGCTGCTGATTCGTAGTGCGAACTCATAATCTTCCTTGAGAAATAATTGCGAGAGGTCGTAAACGCCCGATATGCGGGGCCTATTCCTTGTCCGTTGGGGCGGTGCTGTGCCAGCGGTCCATATTCCAACCGATACCCGAGACGCCAGTGTACGGCAGGACACCTTCCACGTCGCGGTGGACGAGGAAGACGCGCGGCTGCGCGGAGAGCGGAATGGATGGCACGTCCTTCCACAGAGCCTCTTCTGTTTTCTTCAGCTCCGCAGAGTTCTTCATGCTGGACTCCACCGTGGAATACTCCGTCTGGGGATCGACCGGGCCGAGGAAGGCGTCGACGGTAGGTGCCCAGGTTTCTGGATCCATTTCCAAGTAGTGCTGGGACATGAACTCAGCGGACGCGTCCTCGATGGTAATACCGGCTGGCTCACAGGATGCACGGAGCTGTTCCACCATCGCTGCGTAACGCTTATCCGGTCCTAAGTAGCCGACCTTGATGGTCGTTCCATTCAGTTTCCCCGCCTGCGCTAGATCGGTACCCTGGTGCTCCTTGCCCATCTTGTCGAGGCCGCCGGCAACCGGGTTGGTGACGGAAACGGTGCGTACATAAGCCGGTGGCACCTCTACGCCAGAGGCCGCGGAGCTAGCCTGAGCAACCGCCTGCTGATCGACGCACGCAGCGAAGCTCTCGCGGGCCCACGGCTCGGCGAATACTCCAGCCTCAGACAGCGTCAGAGTATCCGTTAGCTCGCCTGCCATTGGGGAAGCTTCATAAGAGTCCTCCCCTGACTCGCTTTGTGTGCCCTCAAGCCAGTCAGGGGTTGCGCTGGCGGCGTCGACCACTCGCAGCGCCCCCCTATCTACCAGCTTCTGCGCGTCAGCATCCGCAGGCCACACCACAACATGGTCCTCGGCTGGCGCATCACCAAAGTATTTTTCATTCGCTTTGAGGATAACCTCGCCCTCATCGCCTACCTTGTCGATGACATAAGGGCCAAAGGACACTTGCAGTTTTGGATCGAGTTGATCCTTTGCCACGGAAAAGCCATACCGCCATGCCTGGGTAACTGGATCTAGCGCTTGCATATCTTCGGCTGCCAGCGCCGCATTAAGCTCCTCTAGGCTCAACCCAGCCTTTTCTGCCAGCGCATGGGCGGGCATGACCGTTCCGGCGCCAAACATATGGCGCCAGCGCTGCCCCTGATCCTTATTAAAAGTCAACGTAAACGATTTGCTGTGGGGTTCGCAGCTGAAATTCGCAATGTCATTCATCAGCGGCATATGGGAGGCAAATTCAGCCGGATGGGTGCCGGCAACGTAAGTCAAAAAGTAATCATCACAGGTCACGGGAGTGCCATCGGAGAAGACGGCATCCTCGGCCAAGGTCAGCTGGACGCTGCGCTGGTCGCTGCCCTCAGCGGGCGGGAGCTCTTCCGTTTCTACTAGGTCTGCATTGGGGATCAATTCGCCCGCGGGACCAGGTACGAAAAGGCCAGGATATAGGCGCGTGGACAAGAGTCCGGCGGAGCTGGCAGAACCAAAGGAGGTGCCTGCGTTGGTAGTGGCCAGACGGGAATTTACCTGGTACCCAAAGTATCCATAGGATTCTGGTTCCTGGGGCGTAGCCGAAGAATCATCCTCGCCACCCTGCCCGCTGCAGGCAGAAGCAGCCAGGGCGAGTGCGGATACGCATGAAGCAAGGGCCCGCCTCCCCCAATGACGTCCTCCAGAACTGCTCTTTTCCTTAAGCATGGTTGTGTGCCCTCACTTCAGCTAGCGATCCGCCTGAATTTTACTACCGGAAGTTACCTGCCTGGCCGCCACGTTGCGCCAGGGTGTCCGGTGGACTCCGCCGATTCGGCCTCATTGCCAGCCGGGGTGGACTGAGCACTTACTGGCGAAACCACGGTGCGCCCCGCTGCGGGTGCGTCATCTTCTGCAGCACCCTTCTCATCCTTACCAGCACGGTAGTCCGTTACGCGCTTATTGTGGCGCTTTATCTTCTTAGACATATTGGCGAAGGTGACAACCAATGGCGTAGCGAAGAAGATGGAGGAGAAAATACCCTCAACCACACCGATGAGCTGGATGAGTGCCAAATCGCGCAGAGTACCGATGCCCATGAGCCATACGGCCACCACGAAGAGCGCGATAATCGGCAGCGCAGAAATCACCGAGGTAGAAATCGAGCGCATGACCGTCTGGTTAATCGCCAGGTTCGTCAGCTCAGCAAAGGTCTTCTTGCGCTGGCCCTCCAGGCCTTCCGTGTTCTCGTTGATCTTGTCAAAGACGATGACCGAGTCATACATGGAGAAGGTCAGGACGGTAAGCAGACCGATGATGACAGCAGGGGAAACCTGGAATCCGAAGAGCGCATAAATGCCGGCAATAATCACGCCGTCTGCAATCAGGGCGATGATAGCGGCAAAAGCCATGTTCTTCTGCAAGCGAATGGCCACATAAACGGTGGCAGCTACCAAGAAGACCAGCATGGCGATAAGCATGCGCTGGGTAATGGCAGAACCCCAGGACTCAGATACCGTGGACGAACCGATGGCATCCGGAGTGGCCTTACCTTCTTCATCCTTCGGCTTAAAGTCCTCGTAGATAGCGGTACGAGCCGCATTCACCTCTTCTTGGCTGAGGCGTTCGGAGACAATCTCCAAGGTCTCGGAGTTGCCGGAGCCTACGATATGTACCTGCTCGGGTTCTACGCCGGTGGAATCTTCAAAGACGCGTCCTACTTCTTCTTCCTTAAGGTCCCCTGCCGGCATGGACAGCGTGGTGCCGCCTTCGAAGTCAATCGAGAGGCTGAAGCCGCGAAATAGGATTGCGGCCACGGCGGCCACGATCAGCGCGGCGGTGATGCCGTACCACAGCTTGGTGCGGCCAACGAAGTCATAACCGCGCTCATCCTCGTAGAGGCGGTCCATTCGGGAAATCTTGTGCTTAGTCGAAACAGCCATGCTTATTTCTCCTCATCTTCCGCAGCATCAACGGGACGTGCGGTTCCTGCGGCAGTATGTGCTGCCGTTTCTGTGGTGGCTGCCTCCTTGGTTGCGGAGGTTTTAGTGGAGCCTGCTTTGCGATGCCCCGAGCCGAAATAGCCGCGTTCACGACGCTCTTCCGCCAAGGCATAGATACCGCCAAGGCCGTTCATCGAAGGCTTGGCTGCAGCTGGACGGCGGCCCACCAACTGCATCAGTGGTGCCATGACCAAGAAGGATACGACAAGGTCGAAGACCGTGGTCAGGCCCATGGTAAAGGCGAAGCCCTTAACCTCACCGATGGCCAGGAAGTAGACCACTACGGAGCCGATGAGGGTCACCGCGTTACCGGTCACGATGGTGGCGCGAGCACGCTCCCACGCCTTTTGCGTAGCAGAGCGGAAAGTGCGTCCCTCAAGCAGCTCATCCTTGATGCGCTCGTAGTAGACCACGAAGGAGTCAGCCGTTGCACCCACACCGATGACCAGACCGGCAATACCGGAGAGATCCAGTGAGTAGCCGATCCAACGACCCAGCAGCACCAAGGCACCATAGGTCAACAGGCCAGAAGCAATGAGGAAGACGAGGGAGACGCCGGCCAGTGCGCGGAAGTAGTACAGCGAATAAGCCATCACGAGCACCAAGCCGACCAGGCCCGCGATAAGGCCGGCCTGCAGGGCGGCCTTACCCAGTGTCGGCGGAATGGACTCAATGGTACCGCCCGGCTCGCCATTTTCACCGGCGAAGGACAGCGGCAGTGCGCCATACTTCAAGTTATTGGCTAGGTTCTGTGCTTCCTCCTGGCTGAAATCACCAGTAATAGAGGTTGCGGAGCCAACTGGAGTTGCGCCCTGGATCACCGGTGCAGAGATAACTGCGGAGTCAAGGGTAATGGCGACTTGGTCGTTGAGGTGTTCCTTGGTGAGGTCCGCCCACGTCTGGGAACCATTTGGTCCATCTCCGGTCTTGAAAGAGAAGTTGATCTCCATTTGGCCGGTTTTGTTGTTCATACCGCCTTCGATAGGACCATTGGTATTGATCTCATTGCCGGTTAGACGGGTGCCATTTTCATCCTTGATGCCGTTAAGAAGTGGCGCGGGCTCGAGGACGTACGGGTTGCCCTTGGAATAATCACAGGTAACAAATGGCTTAGCCGGATCGTCCGCGCCAGCCAGCGGATCGGTATCGCCCTGACAGGTCATCAGCATCGAAGCTGCGGCTTGGGTCGTCGGATCCTCGGACTGGCGGTCCTTGAGCAACATCTCCGTGATTTCATCACGGCGCTTCGACTGCTCAATGGAGTTGCTTGGCTTATCTAGGGGCTTAGCGCTGACCTTTGGAGCCTTCTTCTCCTTTGGCTTCTGTCCGGTCATCTGCGCTTCCTGCGCAGAGATGGCCTTGACGCCTTGATCCATCTGCTTGTTCGCTTCGTCTGCGCTTAGCACGCCATACTTTACCCAGCGGTTGGCCATGTCTTCTAGCTCCTTATTGAGCTTGCCCATATCCGGCATGGATGGCTTAGCCACTGGGCGGAAGAAGAGCTGCGAGGTCTTACCTACGGCCTGTGCTTGGGAAGCGTCCTCTCCTGGCACGGTAATAACCAGGGTATTGCCGTTAATGACAACCTCAGAGCCAGAAACGCCCATACCATTGACACGCTGTTCCAAGATGGTGCGTGCTTGTTTGAGCTGGTCCTGAGTGGGTTCCTCGCCTTGCGGAGCAAGCGTTACGCGAGTACCGCCTTGCAGGTCAATGCCGAGCTTCGGCGTACTTTGACGGCTACCAGTAAGAAAGATAAGCGCATAGATAACAACCACAATGAGAACGAATAACGCGATAGCGCGCTTCGGCCATTGGCGTTGGCTATTTTTCATAGCGCCACGGGATGATGCGGACAACGATAATCTCCTGTGCTGCTTATAACAGGGTGTTTAGACAATAATTACGGCCCGACCGGATGGCGCAGGCACGTCAACAACGCACCATCGTACGTCATGAGACGGAATTTTCCTTAACGAGGGCCAGATAAGGCCCAAAGTGTGATGGGGTCTACGCTCCACAAAGTTTCCACCACCTAGCAAACGTTAAGATAATTCTCAGGGAGAGGCGGGTTTAGTTCTTCTCCTCGCCGTCGAACGGAGGGGTATTGCCATCAGACAGGTTATCTTCCGCATCGCCGTTTGCTTCCTCAGCAGCTGCTGGGCGCTCGAGCTCATTGGCTTCCTGCTCGGTGCGGATCACGGCCATCTTGTCAAAAGTAACCACCACTCCTGGGGCGATTTCTAGATCCACATCCTTGTCACTGGTGCTACGCACCACGCCGTGCACACCACCCGCGGTGACGATGGAATCGCCCGGCTTAAGGGAATTTTGTAGGGCCTGCATATCATTTTGGCGCTGGCGCTGCTTTCGCATAGCCATGAAAGAGGGAATGACGAACAAGATGCCAATAATGATGAGAATGATGATTTCCATAGCTTCCTAGTGTGCCAGACGGAAGTGGACACAAAAACCAGAATGCTTAACCAAGTAGGCTGGCGCCTGGAATTAAAACAGGCCGGCTGCCCCCTCAGGAGGAGTTAGCCCCAAGTGCCGCCACGCAGCAGCGGTAGCTACGCGGCCGCGTCCTGTTCGCGCAATCATCCCGGCACGCACCAAATAGGGCTCACACACCTCTTCCACCGTCGAGGGCTCCTCGCCCACCGCAATGGCAAGGGTGCTCACGCCGACTGGTCCGCCGCCGTGCCCCTTAATCAAGGCATCGAGTACCGCCCGGTCCAAGCGGTCAAGCCCCATATCATCCACGTCGAAGACCTCGAGCGCCCCTTGGGCCGCACTAAGATCAATCAAACCCGTACCGTTGACCTCGGCATAGTCGCGAACGCGGCGCAAGAGACGGTTAGCAATACGCGGGGTGCCACGCGAACGAGAACCAATTTCTACCGCTGCATCATGGTCAATATCTACGTCTAAGATGTGCGCCGCACGTTTAATCACCTGAGTTAAGTCAGCCGTGTCGTAGTACTCCATTTGCGCAGTAAAGCCGAATCGATCACGCAGGGGGCCAGTAAGCATGCCGGCGCGTGTTGTAGCCCCTACCAGGGTAAAAGGCGGGATTTCCAGCGGAATGGAGGTAGCCCCAGGCCCCTTGCCCACGATGACGTCAATACGGAAATCTTCCATTGCCATATACAGCATTTCTTCTGCTGGCCGGGCGATGCGATGGATTTCATCAATAAAAAGAACGTCACCTTCCATCAAATTTGAAAGCATCGCGGCCAAATCGCCGGCGCGCTCCAAAGCCGGCCCAGAGGTCATACGCAGCGAAGTCCCCAACTCCTGGGAGATAATCATCGCCATGGTGGTCTTACCCAGGCCAGGCGGGCCAGAGAGCAGAACGTGGTCCGGCGTAACTCCACGATTCTTAGCGCCTTTGATCACCAAGGAAAGCTGCTCGCGCACCTTGGGCTGGCCTATAAACTCATCCAGCGACTTCGGGCGCAATGACCGCTCAATATCATGTTCCTCGGAGTGTGCGGTCGCTTCGACGTCGCTATTGCGCTGCGAAGAATGCGCCGCGTCGACGCCGTCGGGGAGGTTAAATTCGGTGCGCTCAATATCGGACATGATTTTCAGCCTTCCTGCCGGTTATTTCTTCTTGCCCAACTGCGCCAGCGCCGCACGCAAGAGAGAAGACGTATCGACATCGGGATTTTCCGCGTAGGCGGATTCCACCACGGGACGCGCTCCTTTATCGGTAAACCCAAGGCCAACAAGTGCCTCAGTCACGCTCTCTACCACGGCACCACCGGCCGGCGCGATGGCGGTCTCAACCGAGCCTGCGGCGGCAGGCTCGCTTGGCGCAAAACCCGCTACCTTATCTTTCAGCTCCAGCGCCAAGCGTTGGGCCATACGCTTGCCGACGCCCGGGATAGACTGCAGCGCCTTCACATCTTCCGCACCAATTGCCGCAGCAAGCTCCCCTGCCCCCATGACCGACAGCGCCGCCAAGGCAAGTTTAGGCCCTAGGCCGGACACGGATTGCAGCACGTGGAACATCTCGCGATCCTCATCAGCGCTAAAGCCATAGAGAGTCAGAGAATCTTCCTTGACCACCAAGTTAGTAAGGACCGTGGCTTGTTCCCCGCGGCGCAAGGTGCCCAGTGTTTTTGGGGTAGCCAGAAACTTGTACCCCACGCCTGCACAATCGATAACCCCATGGTCGAGTCCAATATGGATTACCTCTCCACGCAGTGCAGCAATCATTGGCTTCTCATCCTTCCACTCTCAGTAAATTTCTCTACCGCTTCTTAGCTTGTCCGCGCACGCCACTTGTCTTGGCCCCAAGCCCAAGACCATTCCGGTCCATCCGCGCAATAGCAGGGGCACGCCAACAATGACATACCGCCAGGGCAAGTGCATCGGCGGCGTCGGCAGGCTTGGGCGGCTCCGTCAACCCCAGAATACGGGTAATCATGGTGGTCATCTGCTTCTTGTCTGCGCGTCCGTTCCCAGAGATGGCCTTTTTCACCTCGGACGGGGTGTACATGTACACCGGAATATCACGTTCAGCCGCAGCCAGCACCAGCACCCCTACGACGTGGGCCGTTTGCATGACTGTGGACACCTGGCCGCGTTCGAAGACGCGCTCGATCGCAACCACATCTGGCGAATAGTCATCCATCCACTCTTTCGCTGCCACCGAAAGGCGCAGGAGGCGCTCCGTCAAGTCCTTATCACTGGGGGTGCGAACCACGCCGACCGAAACGGGAAGGATTGCTCGGCCACGACCAGCCTGAACCACGGACAGTCCGCAGCGCGTCAAGCCTGGGTCAATTCCCATCACGCGCATTCCTTCTAGGTTCATCTCTCCCCCATTGTCATGTCGGCACCACCGTGCACTGCCTACCGCCCCATTATGGACTACACACAGGTGTTCTACAAGCGTAGCATCCAGTCAACCCATGGAAAAGCGCCGGCAACGCCTCCTGCGAACAATATCCGCGGAGCGCTACCGGCGCTAAGAGCCGTCGTTGCTACGAGGTGGTTAGTCCTCGTTCAGCTCGGCCAGAACCTCGTCGGAGAGATCCATATTGGTGTAGACGTTTTGCACATCGTCGGAGTCTTCCAAGGCGTCGATGAGGCGGAAAATCTTCTTGGCGTCATTGGCCTCCAGCGGCACCTCGACAGACGCACGGAAGTCATTGTCGGAGTCATCAACCTGAATGTCAGCTTCCTTGAGCGCGTCCTTGACTGCCTGCACGTCCGTCGGCGCGCAAACAATCTCAAACTTCTCGCCCTGGTCCTTGACCTCTTCCGCACCTGCTTCCAGCACGGCCATCAAGACGTCATCCTCCGTCAGCTCGCCCTTTTCTACCAAGACGTAGCCGGTACGGGTGAACATGTAGGCCACAGAGCCGGACTCACCCAGGTTGCCGCCGTTCTTGGACATCGCAGTGCGCACGTCGGTCGCCGCACGGTTGCGGTTATCCGTAAGGCACTCAATGAGCATGGCTACACCGTTCGGGCCGTAGCCTTCGTACATGATGGTTTCCCAATCGGCGCCGCCGGCCTCTTCACCGGAACCGCGCTTGCGAGCACGCTCAATGTTGTCATTGGGGACGGAGGCCTTCTTGGCCTTCTTGATCATGTCATCAAGTGTTGGGTTAGCCGCTGGGTCACCACCGCCAGTACGAGCCGCCACTTCGATGTTCTTGATCAGCTTGGCAAATTCCTTGCCACGCTTGGCATCGTTGGCAGCCTTCTTATGCTTGGTAGTTGCCCATTTCGAGTGGCCTGACATGTAGTCCCTTTCTAATCGGGTGCTGAAACTGGTGGCAATTATACGTGTGCTGCACGAATGCGTGAAAGCGACCCCCTTATAAGCGGGACACTCTTATACATTGTGCCAATTGCCATGGGCAGAGCCGCTGCCCAAATTTTCATCTAAGTAACGCGTAAGCCCCTCTTGGTTCACCAACGCCACCAATTCACCCTGCTCGGTAAAAATCTTGCCACGCGCAACCGCCGTAGCATTCGACGCTGTGGGTGATACCTGCTCATACAGCAACCACTCATCCACGCGGAAGGGGCGCAGGAACCATATCGCATGGTCAAGGCTGGCCAATTGCACCTTTTCTCCCTGATGCGGAATAAGCGCGGAGCGAATCAGCGTCATATCAGACATATAGGTCAGCGCCGCACGGTGAAAGGAAGAATCCGCAGGCAGGCTGGCAGTATTGCGAAACCAGATATACCGATAGCCGGCACCGGTGCGCTCTGCAGCCACCGGATCGCGGCCTTCTTCTGGCACGAGGCGAATATCCCACTCCTCCCACTCTTTGAGGATGATCCGGGTGGAGTACGGGGCTCCGCCGCCCATCCGAGCTGCTTCCTCGGGCCCTGGCACCTCTGGCGCAGGATCCTGATGCTGCGGGCCGCGATCCCCGTCGCGATGGAAACTAGCCATAAGAGTAAAAAGGAGCACATGTCCCTGGTAGACGCGTACCTGCCGGTTGGCAAAAGATCTCCCCTCCCGAATGCGTTCGACCCGGATCTCAATCGGCCGGCTCACATCGCCAGGGCCTACAAAGTAACCATGCAGGGAGTGGATTTCTTTGCCAGACACAGTGCGCTGGGCTGCGGCCACTGCTTGCGCAGCAATCTGCCCGCCAAAGGTACGCTCAATCCGCGACTCCACAGCAGGGCCTGTAAAGACATCGGCCGTTTTCGTTTCCTCGACGGCCAAGACCTCGCGAATGGATGCCATCTGCACGCTCCCTATGCTCTACGTCACTTCTCCCAGCGTTTGCTGTCCACACTACTCACTGGACGAGCCGACAGTTTGTTTTTCCAATTCGTCCCCCACTTCTGGGCGCAAAAGTAGAGGAATTTTCTAGAAGAAACTATGTCCGCTACCGAAGTAAGCGCGCATTGAATAAAGTCTTTCGAGTGAAACGCATCGCTTCTGTTCCAGCAGTATGGATTGGGTGGGTCATCGCCCGCCTTGTCCTTATTTACCTACTCAAGATTAACCACAATCCCAGGGGCGATGTCGCATATTATTTTGCTGGACGCTTTGGCGATGACCCGACAAAGATGACCGAATACCCTCACGCGGGCACGTGGCCCACGGTGCTTTTGGGGTGGCTCACCGGCGAGAATATCAACGCATTCTATATCGGCTTCACCATCATGACCCTGCTAGTGGACGCCGCCTTTTTAGCCCTCCTCCTGCGTCACCACGCGACTCAACCGCGCAGTTTCCAGGCCGCCTGGTTCTGGGTCCTCTTTGGCACCGCAGCTGGCCACACCTTTGTGTGGCGTCTCGATATATTCCCCGCCCTAGCCGTGGCCGGGGCAGCTGCCCTTCTAGCTACCCGCCCGCTCATCGCCTCGGCGGTACTGGGTTTTGCCACCACGATGAAGCTATGGCCAGGAGTCCTCGCTGCCGGCTTAGTGGGCCGCTTCAACAGATCCGCAACCTGGCAACGCCTACTCGCGTTTTTCTGCACCATCGTCGCAGTCTGCACCGTCACGATTGCTGCCTCTGGTACCGAGCGCCTGCTTTCACCGCTGAACTATCAGGGCGTGCGCGGTCTCCAGTTGGAGTCCATCCCGGCGACGTTCCTGCTGCTGCAGGCACATCGCACTCCAGGGCGCTGGCACCTGGGCTACGCCCCGTCCAAGAGCTTTGAGATTTCCGGGCCTGGCGTAGATACCGCAATGACGTGGAGCACTATTGCCACCATTGCCATGCTCGTCTTCGCAGTGGGCTGGGCGCTGTACCGGCTGTGCACCGGCGGATGGACCACCCGCACAACCATGGCGTTTTTTACCGTTACGGTCCTGCTTCTTATCGCGACGAATAAGGTTTTCTCCCCGCAATACATCGTCTGGCTGGGCCCCCTGCTTGCCGTAGTGATCCGCCAGCGCCTGCCGCAAGGATTCGCCTCCGTGCGGATATTCCAAGCCTTGTTAGCGTCCTGCACCATTATCGCCGCCGTGCTGGGCACCTTGGTCTACCCATTCAACTATGACTACATCTGGAACCACGTGGGCGAGAACATGTTCGCCGTCTACCTATTGGTAGCCCGCAATATCCTCATCGTTGTCATGGCCATCATCGGACTTGTCTGGTTTGCAGTCGAGGTGGCGTTGGCTTCAAAGATCGAGCGGGCGCAGATGCAGCAGCAAGCGCCTAACGCCCCGGAGGAAGACTCGGCCGCTAGCACCGAGGCGAAGCCGGTATTCCGTCGCCGACGCGGCCGGCACGCACTTGCCTCCTAAATCTTGAGGTAGACCTGCTGCCTACTCGGCCAGCATATAGTCAAAATATTCCGGCAGCTTCGCGGTGCCGCCCAGATGAAAGAGCCGTACCGCAGGTCGCAGACGCAGCGCCCGAGTGTCGCTGACCGCCTCATTGTAGAAGCGGTGGGCAAGCTGGATGCGGCCCTCGGCGTCGGCAAGCGCGGCCGGGCGACGGTCCGCGGGAAACTCCCGCACGATGGCGGCAGATAGTTCCCGCTCGGCCATCGTGCGCGGTTCGAAGTGTCCTTGATAGAGCTCGGTAGATTCCGCCCGCTGAGCTAGCGCCGCGAGCTCTGGTGCAACGGCCGCTGTCACCGCTGCCCTGCGGTCTAGTGCCGCCTGTAGCTGGGCCAGCGAGGCATCAGTGCGGATGTGCAGCGAGTTAAGCCGCTGGGCGGTAAAAAGCGCCCACAAACCTACGATGATAAGTAGGAAGAGGACTAGGGCAATTTCTATGGCCATCAACGCTTTACCCTCACCTTGGTACCGTCTTGGACAGTCTCGTAGACCTGCATCACGGCCGCCGCTACATGGTCCCAATCATAGGTGCTGGCGCGTTGGACGCCATTGCGCACCAACTGGGCCCGATACTCGGCATCATCAAGCACCTCGTTGAGGACGCGTGCCAGATCCTCGCTGTCTTTATTGCGAAAGAGTGCGCCGGCAACCTCGTCGGAATCGGCATTGCACACCGCACGGAAAGCCTCGAGGTCAGAAGCAACAACAGCCGCGCCGGCCGCCATAGCCTCTACGAGCACGATTCCGAAGCTTTCGCCACCAGTATTTGGGGCCACGTAGACATCGGCACGGCCCAGGATTTCTGCCTTTTCGGCGTCACTGACCCGGCCGACAAAATCCACGCCCTCAACCTCGCGGGCGCGGCCGCCGCCCATGATGGTCACGCGGATATCGTGGTGTACTTGGCGCAGCGCGCTCAGCAGGATATCGAGGCCCTTGCGCGGTTCATCCAACCGTCCCAAGAAGACAACTTCCAAGGGATCGCCGGGGGCTTTGGCCGGGCTGCGGCGCCGAGCCTGCGCGTAGACCGATGTATCCACGCCGTTGGGAATGAGCACCGGGTCGCCGCCCAATTGCTCCACCTGCCACCGCCGCGCCATATCGGATACCGCGATGCCGCCGCGGATCTTTTCCAAGAAGGGAACGAGGAATGGTTTGGCCAGAGTCAGCACCAGGGAGCTAGACGCGGAAGCGTGATACGTCGCCACCAGTGGGCCTTGGGCCACGGCCAGCGCGGTCATGGAAAAGCTCGGGGAGTTAGGCTCATGGATGTGCAAGACATCGAAGTCGCCCTCCTTGATGAATTGCTTTACCTTGCGTGTTACGTGCGGTCCCACGGACAGGCGCGCCACCGAACCGTTATACGCGATGGGGAAAGCCGGCCCTCCCTTGACTACGAAATCCGGCAGCTGGGTGGATTCCGCAGCGGGGCCAATGACCTGAACGTGGTGCCCTTGCTCAATGAAAACTGTGGCTAGATCAAGGATATGGGCTTGAACTCCACCTGGTTCATCGAAGGAATAGGGGCACACGATTCCTATGCGCACTAGCTCTCCCCTTCCTGCGATGGCCCGGTGTGGCGGGCATTGCGGGCTTCTTTGCCCGCCCGCGCTTGCCGACGCCTCTCTATGTCCACATTCCACTGCGGCTGCAGCATATGCCAATCCTCCGGGTGGCGGCGGATATTGGCGGCGAAGCCATCGGCCATGCGCTGAGTTGTCTCCTGCAGGTCCGTTACCTCGAGCTCAGGAGACACAGAGAGCCCCCAGCCCTCGCCCTCAAACCACGAGTGCACCACGTGCAGGGCGGCGCCGGTCTCTATAGCAAGCTGTGCGGGACCGGCGGCCATATTGGCCTTTTCCCCCATGAAATCCACGGTAACGCCGCTTCGGGTCAGGTCGCGCTCAGCCAGCAGGCAGACCACGCCACCGGCTTCCAGCACCTCTTTGAGGCGGGCAAAAGGCGAGGATTCGCCGCCGGTGAGGGGAAGAACCTCAAAGCCAAGGGTTTCGCGGTAGTCCACAAAGGCGTCGAAAAGCACTGCGGGCTTAAGGCGCTCCGCAACGGTGGTGAACTGCCCATAATGGCCAACGAGGAAGACGCCCGCCATATCCCAATTCCCGGAATGCGGCAACGCCAAAATGGTGCCGCGCCCGGATTGAGCCGAAGCATCAAAATGCTCGAGGCCTTCCAAGCCACTGAGCAAGCGCTCATGCAGCCCGGCATCACCGTGGATGGCTGGCAGGCGGAAGGCCTCCATCCAATAGCGCATATAGGAGCGCACGGAATCGCGCACCAACGCGCGGGTAACGTTTTCTGGGCCTACCACGCGCGCCAGGTTGCGGCGCAAGCCCTCCATTCCGCGACCGTTGCCGCTTGCGTAGTCCGCACCCCAGCGAAAAAGCGTGCGCGCGATGGGCTCGGGCAGACGGCGCACCACCTTCCACCCCGCGAGGTAACCCGCCGCGGAGAGGTCTTCTTTGTCCCACATGGTGTTACAACCTCCTGGTTTTAGGTGGTGCAGTATGAGCTACTGCTGCTCCTGGCGGGCGGCGATAACCATACGTTGGCACACGGTAAAGACGGAGCCCACGGCCAAGATCCACAGCGCAACCTCAATGGCATGCGGTACTCCTAGGCCTTCGAGGCCGATGCCGCCCAGGGCCAAAATAAGCCGCTCGGGACGCTCGATAAGGCCGCCGACCATCTTGAATCCGGACGCTTCTCCCCTAGCCTTGATATAGGAAATGACCTGGGAACATACCAAGGTGACAAAGCAGGCAATGACCGTGATGCGGGAAGAATCCGCAGAATAAATCAGCCACCATGCAATAGCACTGAACAATGCGCCATCGGTGATGCGATCACAGGACGCATCCAAGGTCGCACCAAAGGCAGTAGCCTTGCCGCTCAGGCGCGCCATGGTGCCGTCGAGCATGTCGAAAGCGGCGAAGAGACCGGACAGGACCGCAGCGAAAAAGAGGTGGCCGGTAGGAATAAGGATCACCGAAATCGCAATGGTGACGATGGTACCCACAACCGTGACCACATTCGGGGTCAGGCCCAGCTTTAAAAAGGCCTTGGCTATAGGTTCCACCACCACGGCGGCGGGCTTTCGCCCATGCACGCTAAGCACGCGAATCCTCCTCTTCCATCTCGCGCCATCCTTCTGCCAGCACGCGGCGCGTATCCTGCAGAAGCTGCGGTAATACCTTAGTCCCATCGAGGACAGTCATAAAGTTACTATCCCCGGGCCACCTTGGCACCACATGCAGGTGCAGGTGGTCTCCTACCGAGCCGCCCGAAGCACGACCCAGGTTGAGTCCTACGTTGATGGCTTCTGGGTGTGAGACTCGTTTGAGCACTCGAACCGCCTTTTGCGCGAAGGCCATCAACTCCTGAGATTCCTCTTGCGTAAGGTTCTCCAGCTGCGATTCCTTGCGATACGGCACCACCATGAGGTGCCCGGCGTTGTACGGAAACAGGTTCAACAATGCATAGACGGTCTTGCCGCGAGCAATAATGAGCCCGTCCTCATCGCTGCCCTTCGGGGCTTCCACGAAGGGGTCTTTAGAGCGCTTGGCAATATAGGCCATGCGATAAGGCGCCCATAACCGCTCAAGACGGTCCGGCTCGCCAGCACCTGAGTCAACGAAGGTCTCCACCGCAGCTTGGCTTTCAGCGACGGCGGAGCTGTCGGTTTCGTTTGTCTCTTTAGCGTCGGGCACTGATGAGCTCTTCGGTCGGCTGCTCGTTGTTACGCTCTGCTACCCATGCGGCAATGAGCTCCACGGCTTCCTTTACCGGCACACCATTGACCTGGGTGCCATCGAGAAAGCGGAAGGATACGGCATCAGCTTCTACGTCGCGCGCGCCAGCCACCAGCATGAACGGAACCTTACCGGTGGTGTGGTTGCGAATCTTCTTCTGCATGCGGTCATCAGAGGTATCCACATCGGCGCGGATACCCTTCTGACGCAGCTGGGTGGCAACCTCTTCGAGGTGCGGGGAGAATTCGTCAGCCACCGGAATGCCCACCACTTGGTGCGGTGCTAGCCATGCTGGGAAGGCGCCGGCGTAGTGCTCCAGCAGGACGCCAAAGAATCGCTCGATGGAGCCGAAGAGCGCACGGTGAATCATGATTGGGCGCTTCTTAGTGCCGTCCGACGCGGTGTATTCCAGCTCGAAGCGCTCCGGCAGGTTGAAGTCCAACTGCACGGTAGACATCTGCCAGGTACGGCCGATGGCGTCGCGCGCCTGCACAGAAATCTTCGGGCCGTAGAAGGCTGCACCTGCGGGATCCGGAACCAGCTCCAAGCCGGACTTTTCTGCGACCGACTGCAGGATAGACGTAGAGCGCTCCCAGATCTCATCGGAACCGACGAACTTATTCGGGTCCTTGGTAGAAAGCTCCAGGTAGAAGTCAGACAGGCCGTAGTCCTTCAGCAAGGAAATGATGAAGTCGAGGACCTTGGTTAGCTCTTCTTCCAGCTGCTCTTCGGTGCAGTAGATGTGGGCATCGTCCTGGGTAAAGCCGCGGGCACGGGTCAGGCCGTGGACCACGCCAGACTTTTCGTAGCGGTAGACGGTACCGAACTCAAATAGACGAAGCGGGAGCTCGCGGTAGGAACGGCCACGGGATGCAAAAATCAGGTTGTGCATCGGGCAGTTCATGGGCTTGGCGTAGTAGTCCTGCGGTTCCTTGACGGTATTGCCCTCTTCGTCATATTCGCCATCGAGCTGCATCGGCGGGAACATACCGTCGGCGTAGAAGTCTAGGTGGCCAGACTTCTTGAATAGGTCACCCTTGGTGATATGCGGGGTATTAACAAAGGAGTACCCAGCCTGTACGTGGCGGTTGCGAGAGTGGTTTTCCATCTCCATGCGAACGGTCGCGCCATTCGGGTGGAATACCGGGAAACCGGAGCCAATCTCATCTGGGAAGGAGAAGAGATCTAGTTCCTGGCCCAGGCGGCGGTGGTCGCGCTTTTCAGCCTCTTCCACCATGGTCTGGTAGGCCTCCAGCGCCTCCTTGGACTCAAAAGCGGTGCCGTAAATGCGCTGCAGGCCAGCCTTGGACTGGTCGCCGCGCCAGTAGGCAGCAGAAGAACGGGTCAGGGTGAAAGCCGGGATGTACTTGGTGGTCGGTACGTGCGGTCCGCGGCAGAGATCGAACCACTCTACTTCCCCGGTGCGCGGGTTGATGTTGTCATAGTGGGTGAGATCGCCGGAACCGACTTCTGCGGCCTCGTCGGAGTCAGGGTCAACATTGCCCTTGTCCTGGACCAGCTCGAGCTTGAAAGGCTCCTCGGCGAGGGCCTTTTCCGCTTCCTCCGCGGATTCATAGACGTGGCGCTCGAAGCGCTGGCCGCCCTTGATGATCTTCTTCATGCGCTTTTCAATCGCCTTGAGGTCTTCCGGCGTGAAAGGCTCGGCGGTCTGGAAATCGAAGTAGAAGCCATTCTCAATGGCCGGGCCGATGCCGAGCTTGGTGCCGGGGAACTCGGCCTGCACGGCCTGCGCCATAACGTGGCCGCAGGAGTGGCGGATGACGGCGCGGCCGTCTTCCTCGCTGGCGGCAACCGGGGTAAAGGTGGACTCCGTGTCTGGGGTGTGCGACAAATCAAAGAGAGTGCCGTCCTCACCGCGAACGACTACGACAGCCTCAGAGCCCTTGTTGGGAAGGTTGAGCTCTCGCATTGCTGCGCCCACGGCCTGGCCGGCGGGCACGGTGAAGGAATCGTAATTGACCGGTACTGCGGGGATGAGTTCCGCCATAATCGCGCTCCTTTATGCGCTCGTGCGTCGGCGGCATACCTGGCCGCGTCCGCTATTTAAATTTACGGATAGCCATTCTACAACCCCGCATGCTCGCAGAGCGATTTTGCCCACCATGATTCACGCCCATCGGCAGCAAGGGTGCCCGGCGGGCAGAAATACATAGCGGAGCCAATATGGGTCAGCCACTCGTTCAGCAGGTCCGATTTATCCAAACGGGCCTGGATAGGCTCGAATTGCTTGGTGGGATCTTGCTGATAGCAGATGAAAACCTGGCCAATATTGGAAAGCTGCCCATCCTTGCCATCGGGAGCTAACTCATAGTTATACGGGCGGCGTAGGATGCGCTGCTCTGGATGATCGGCCGGCGGGGCGGCAACGGCCATGTGCGAGTTTTTATCGATCACTGGCAGGCCGTAGTCATCCACCGCTTCAAAGTCCGCGGCGTCAAACTCTTCTTTACCGGTAAGCGGGGCGCCGGTATCGAGCTTTCGGCCGACAGCATTCTCGCGGGAAGAGCGATCTAGTTTCTCCCAGGTATCCACGTTCATCCGGATGCGGCGCACTACCATCGCCGTTCCCCCTTGCGCCCACTTCGGCCCTTCATCGATCCACACTTGGGCTGCAAAATCTTCCTCGCTGCGCGGATTAACGGTTCCGTCCTTTTGCCCGAACATATTGCGCGCGGTAGCGCCCTTTTCGTGGCTGCCAAAGGCATTAATAAATCCTTGCTGAAGCCACTTCACGCTGGCATAGTGTTCGCCGGCTCGCACCATGTGGCGCAGCGCATAAGTGTTCATCAGCGGATCATCGCAGCAAATCTGGAGGACTATATCGCTTTGTCCCCATTGTCGTTGCAGCTCATCACGCTTAAAGGAACGCACATCTCCCAGCCAGTGTGGTTTCTCCACGCCGAGCAGGGAGAAAACCTTCTGGCCTAGACCACAGGTGATGGTCAAGTTGGCGGGCTGTTCAACCATTTCCGGCTCCAGGGTGCCTAGCGGCGCCTCCCCCGTACACAGTGCCCGGGCGTCCTCGGTCCACAATTTCATCAGGCTGGCAAACCCCCGCTTGTCGACGCCCCTTTTAAGGTCAAACCCCACCAGGTTCAGGTGCGCCTGCTCTGCAGTAGCAATGCCCGCCTGATGCTCGCCGTCGAAAGCCACGAGGGCGTCGGCAAGCGCAGGCTGCTCCTGGGCCTCAGCACCCGGGGAAGAACCCTGGTTATTGCAGCCTGCCAACGCGAAGGCGCTAGTCGATACCGCAGCGCCGGTAAGAAATCCCCTTCTGCTGAATTCCGACATGACTAGTGGTCGTGGCCCTTCATGTTGTGCTCCATATCCCCGTGCTCCATGTGGGACATATCGTGGCCTTCCATATCGCCATAGTCCTCATCGCCCGCGGGCATGCTGCGCGTTTGAATCTCGCCCAGATCGAGCTCTTCGCCGCCTTCCAGTTTCACCGTGAGGTCAAGGGATTCGCCGGGAGCGATGTGGTTTTCCATTTCCATGAGCATGAAGTGGTCACCGCCTGGTGCCAGTTCGTGGGACTCGCCGGCTTTAACTACCAACGGGCTCGACATTTCTTGCATCTTGCCGTCGACAGTCTCATGGATCTGATTCACCTTGGCGTTAAGGCTGGTGGAAAATCCGGTGATGGCAATGTCCTTATCGGTGTGGTTCACCAAGGTGCCAAAAATGGCAGTCATGTCCTTGTCCTCATTGGCGCGCACGACGGCATCTTCGAAGGTCAGGTCCTCGGCTGCGGCGGAGGAGGACTTCTCCGCAGCGCTGGTGGTGGCATCCGCCTTCGACTCGGTGGAGTCATTTTGGTTCTGTGGGGAACAACCTGCCAGGGCGAGGCCGGCCACTGTCAAGCCCACAAGGGCAATGTTAGAAATCTTAGACATTATTTTTCACCTTCCGAATCAATGCGACGAGACTTGGCCATAAATAGGGCAACTACTGCGGCAATCGCCAAAACGCCGCCCACCCCCAGGATGATTTTCAGCGCGGTCGGTAGGCCCTCATCCCCATCCTCGGACGCAGAATCAGCTTCAGCCGCCTCGGTTCCCTCGGTCGCGTCACCCTTGACGGAGAATTCCACTCCCCCGCGGGTAGCGTGTCCGTCCGAAGACGTGATCTGGAAACCCACCTGGTAATTACCCGGCCCAGGGTGGACATCCGCAGGGGTTTCAATGGTGAGATCCCGCTCATTGAGCTTCGGTTCCTGGCTAAAGAGTTTCTCACCAGTATCCGCGTTGGTCACGGCAAAGGTATTGAAGTCTTCTTTGGGGATACCAGAAAACTCGAGGGTGATTTCCTTCGGAAACTCGTCGAGTTGGTCGCCGTCTTTGACCGAACCGCCAATAACGGAGTCGTGCGCGAAGGCGGCCGGCATCGACCCGCCCAGAACTAGTGCTGCAGTGCCGACTGCTGCCGCCGTGCGGCGCAGCCAAGGTACGCGGTAGCCCATAAATAGCTCCTTTTGTGTTGAAAATGCACAAGTTGAATTGTCAGACATACTAGCCGCGCGGTTTGCCGGAGCGGCAATCGCGATAAGCAGCGCGTCGAGTCATATGTCGGGCTGTAGTGCGCACAAGTTCCCCGCCTTGAATAAAAAGAGGCATTTATCACTATTTAAGGAATGCCAACTCAATGATTGGAGCTGGCTCCCTCAGCATTCCCCAGCACGCCTGCTTTCAAATGCAGGACCAGTCAGCATCAAGGCAGTGACTATCGAAACCGTACCTGCAACGATGAGAGCGCAGGGCCAAATCGCGTTACCGGAATTGCCACCGATATCCGCCTCCGATAGCCCCACAGCAAATAGTGCGCTTCCTACCAAGAGTGACAGGCAGCCTGAGGCACCCACCAGTAGCGGAACTAAAACATTGCGTGACATCGCTACCCCTTCCACTGTGGCTACTGCAACTAACAGCTGTTCACCCTGCGATCCTAGCTAGACATGCGAAAAGCCACCCTATTTCTAGGGCGGCTCACCTGAGCGGATGACGAGACTCGAACTCGCGACCCTCACCTTGGCAAGGTGATGCGCTACCAACTGCGCTACATCCGCATAACAAACCGGAGTTTGTTGCAGAGCCCCAAATAGGACTCTCGTGCGCGATACTGGGATTGAACCAGTGACCTCTTCCGTGTCAGGGAAGCGCTCTCCCACTGAGCTAATCGCGCTTAATGCCCGAAGGCATTAAGAAGTTGAGGTGGAAACGGGAATCGAACCCGTGTGCACGGTTTTGCAGACCGTTGCCTCACCACTCGGCCATTCCACCGTGGCGATACCGCCTCACACAATACAGTGCTGGAGCGGATGACGAGACTCGAACTCGCGACCCTCACCTTGGCAAGGTGATGCGCTACCAACTGCGCTACATCCGCATGCGAAACCAGGCCCGGTTTCTAGGACAAAGTCCTTGTGCGCGATACTGGGATTGAACCAGTGACCTCTTCCGTGTCAGGGAAGCGCTCTCCCACTGAGCTAATCGCGCGCTATTCATTTAGAATCACTCTTCACGGGTGAAACCCAAGAAAAGCGTGGAGCGGATGACGAGACTCGAACTCGCGACCCTCACCTTGGCAAGGTGATGCGCTACCAACTGCGCTACATCCGCATTGCCCCGCGAACTTTGTACCGTTGCGGTGCGAGAAGAAACATTATCGTGCTCCGCGCCAGTTTCCAAATCCCCAGCCCAGCGGCATTCTTTCTGGCACCGATTTTTCACATTCGAGCCATCCCAAAACACACTGGTGTGATTCTCCCAAGACAGTGGACCGCAGGCCACCTCCCCTTGATGCGCACTCCTGCCCAGCCAATTAGGTGTTTGAATTTGGTGCGGTGTAGATTTAGCGACCGCAAGGTCCTATAGCTCAGTGGGAGAGCGTTCCGTTCACACCGGAAAGGTCACTGGTTCAATCCCAGTTAGGACCACTATTTCCCGTCCATCGCTCCCCTCCATAGGAGCTTGGGCAGGTTTCTTTATATGTCTGTAAAGTGTCCCGACGTGTTGTGGATTCTCTTAGGCATTTTCGCCGGACTCGTTCTGCCCGTTCAGACCCTGGTTAATACGCGCCTGCGCGCATCTACTGGCACGCCGTTTTCCTCTTCGCTCATCTCGTTTGCCGTGGGCACGATGACGTTGCTTGTCATCGCGACAGCCGTCACCGGCGGCGAGTTTGGCATTTCCCGCGCCTTTGGGGAACCGCTGTGGATTTGGTTCGGTGGTCTGCTCGGCGTGGTTGCGCTTACTGGAAATATCCTGTTGTTTCCTCATCTGGGTGCGGTCCAGACCGTAGTCCTTCCCATCGCGGGCCAAATCATGATGGGCCTTGTCATCGACCACTTTGGGATGTTTGCCTCCCCCACTTCCCCACTTTCCCTGATTCGCGCCCTTGGGGCACTAATTGTCCTCGGTGGAGTGATTTCTATCGTCGCCAGCCCCGGCGCGCCGACGAAGCAAGGAGACAGCGCTATGGCGTTGTGGCTTTGGCGCCTCGCAGGCTTTGTCTTTGGCTGCTTTACTGCAAGCCAATCCGCCATTAACGGCCACCTGGGCCAGATTACCGGGTCGCCCGTTAGTGCGGCTTTGGTGTCTTTTAGCATTGGCGTTTCCACGCTCGTAATGCTCAATATTGTTTTGCGCTGGCGCCCTCGCATTGAGCGTCCTGAGGGAAAGGCTAACCCCTGGTGGATGTGGACAGGCGGCACATTGGGAGCCATGTTTGTCTTTGGCAACGCGGCCTTAGTGCCGCAGATTGGCACTGGGCTTACTGTGGTGGCAACCCTTCTTGGTTCCATGTTGGGCTCCGTGCTGATCGATCGTCTGCGAGGCGCCCGCGTAGCAATGCGCCAGGTAGCCGGTATTGCAGTGATTTTGGTCGGCGTAATCCTCATCCGCCTGGTGTAAGCCCCTCTCCTGTGGTTCTATCCTTCGCTGTGCCGTGCTGGGCATCTGGTGCCTTGACTAGGCTGGGAAAGTATGGATATTTCTTCGCTATTGGGCCCCGATTCCGGTGATGTATTCACCGTCCGCACAAATATGGTCAGCACACTAACTGGATCGGCAACCATGAACCATGTATCCGAAGACATGGGAAACGACACTGATGGGCAGCTTTTTGCTGCTCTACGTAATTGGGCAGACGTCGTGCTGGTGGGTGCGCAAACGGTGCGCGCGGAGGACTACTCCGGAGTACAACCTAACGGGGATGGTTCGCGGCCGGCTCCTATTGCCGTGCCTTCCCGCAGCCTTGATTTCGATATCACCGCGGACTTCTTCACAGACTTCACTACCCCTCCCATCATCCTGATCCCCCATAGCAGCCGGGACAATCAAGAGCTTATAAAGCGCATCGCGACCATCGAATCCACAGGCGCGGAAGTCTGCGATGCTGGCGAAGGAACCGTGCAGGACTACATATCCGTTTTAAAGGACCGCGGGTTTAAGCGCGTGCTCTGCGAGGGCGGGCCAGGAATGATTGGGCAGCTGGTAGACATCGATGCCATCGACCAGATGTATTTGACGCTGGACCCACATCTATCCACTGGTGTGGAAACTCCCATGGCAACCTTTAAGGGCGAGCATTCCCATCGCCGCATGCAGTTAGAAAATGTGGCGGACGATAAGGATGGCACGGTGTTTCTGCGGTATTCCCGCGCCCGCTAGGCCGTAGACTAAGGGGCCGTGAATTCCCGAATCAATGCCGCCGCCTGGCCCGTGGCCATCCTGCTTGTTGTGCATCGCGTGTTCATCATCGCGCGCAATGGCACGCCGACGGATGATTTCACCACCGTGTTTAACGCTGTGGCACGCATGTCCTCTGGCCAGCCGGTCTATGAGCAGGCTTATAACCACGTTGACCCGCTGTACCTGTATACCCCGGGAGCCACGTTGCTGCTCGCACCGCTAGCGCACATCGATTTTTCGCTAGCACGGGGACTATTCATCGTCGCCAACGCGGCTGCAATCGTGGCAGCGCTAGCGGTGCTCACCCTTGTAGTGGGCCGCACACTTACTTCGGCAGTGTGGCCAGTATCTATCGCTTTGGCCTTTGTCACCGAATCGGTGACCAATACGCTCGCATTTACCAATATCAATGGCATTCTCTTGCTATGCATGGCCGTGTTCTTGTGGGCTTTCGTGCGCGCCGAGCGCACCCCATGGCTGGGCTGGGTGGCAGGCGTAGTCATTGGCTTGGCCATCGTCATTAAGCCGCAATTTGCGCCGTTGCTCTTCCTACCCTTGGTCAAGCTGCAATGGCGCAGTCTCGCGACTGGCATTGGCCTACCGGTAATTCTCAACCTCCTAGCGTGGCCGCTCGTGCCGGGCGCTAGCGGCTTTGTGGATAACCTCCTGCCCTACCTCTCAGAAACCCGTGACTATGCCAATTCTTCCTGGGCAGGCTTCCACGCCTACGTTGACTTTGGCGCGGGACTGTATTGGACCGTGTGGTTGATATTTGCCGCGCTTTCGGCCGCAGCGATTCTCGGGCTTTTGCGCTTCCGCAATTCCGACCCGACCTTGTGGGCGCTAACGACCAGCGGGGCGATCATGGTGGGTATCTTCTTCCTGTCTTCTCTTGGCCAGCAGTATTACTCCATGTGGCTATTCCCATTGATGTTTACCGTGGTGCTCAAGCGTTCGGTTTTCCATTCTGCGGGTGCGTGGTTTGCGGCCTTTCTCTATTTGGCTCCCGTTTCCTGGGCGTCTACAGCGCACCCGGATGCTGGTCGGTGGATGAATTTTTTCACGGCCACGGCGGGATGGGCGCTGCTTATCGTCGCAATTTTCGCTACGGTTGCCGGCTGGTGGCGTGCCGCGCGCAGCACGGTTTAGACTCGGCCCATGACCGATTTCAAGCTCATTGCCGATACCGAATGGCGCCAGCGCTTAAGTCCCGAGGAATACTACGTCCTGCGCGAAGCCGGCACCGAGCCGCCCCACGTAGGCGAGTACACCAATACCACCACCGAGGGGGTCTATTCTTGCCGCGCGTGTGGAACGGAGCTTTTCCGCTCTACGGAAAAGTTTGAGTCCCACTGCGGCTGGCCTTCCTTCTTCTCCCCACTCGCAGGGGACAAAATCATTGAGCGCGAAGACAACTCGCTAGGCATGCGCCGTGTAGAGGTTTTGTGCGCCAACTGCGAATCCCACCTGGGGCACGTCTTTGAGGGCGAGGGCTACGATACCCCCACCGACTTGCGCTATTGCATCAACTCCATCTGCCTGGACTTGGAGGAAAAGCCGGTAGAAGGTGGCACCGCCTAAGGTGGCAGGCACAAGAAAGCGCGCCCCGTCAGCAGCCTAACGTGCAGGCTAGTGACGGGGCGCGGCTAAGAGGGGACGTCGCCAAGCAGGGCTACTGCTGGGCGGCACTTCTTTTAGGGCAGTACTGCGATAAGCTCTGCTACGTCCTTGACGCGGCGGCCGGTGTGGAAGGGAATCTCTTCCCGCACGTGGTGGCGGGCCTCGGTGTACCGCATCAGGTACATCAGGTCGACGATGCGGTGGAGCTCATCCGCCTCGAAGGCCAAAATCCACTCATAGTCCCCCAGGGCAAAGGCTGGGACGGTATTTGCACGCACATCGGGGTAGTCGCGCGCTTGCATACCGTGCTCCATGAGGATGCGGCGGCGCTTTTCCTCGTCCATGGTGTACCAGTCATAAGAGCGCACGAAGGGGTATACCGAGATCCACTCCTTCGGCTCCTCACCCATGATGAAGGATGGCAGGTGGGACTTATTGAACTCTGCTGGACGGTGCAAGGCATTGCCCACCCAGGTCACTTCGCTGACTTGCCCCAGGGTGGTCTCGCGGCGGAAGTCCCCAAAGACCTTCTGCAGGTCAGAGAATTCTTCAGCGTGCCACCAGATCATGAAGTCGGCGGAATCGCGCATAGCCGTGAGGTCGTAAATGCCGCGCACCGTTACCTTCCCGGCCTTTTCCACGCCGGCAAAGAACTCCTGCGCTTGGGCGATAGTCTCCGCTCGCTCGGTGCCGAGCGCGCCCGGAATCACCTTAAAAACTGCATGCTGGGAATATTGCTGAACCGCGTTGAGTTCCTTGTAGTCAAGCTTCGCCATTGCGTTCTCCTTTGCAGAAGCCTTTGGGTTAACGAACATATCCATCATAAGTTGGATATGGAAACTTGTCACTTCCCGGCCACGAGGAGGACGACACGCCCACGCGTCGGCGCGCCTCCCCCAGCTAGAGGCCGCGAAACTATAGCTTGAACGTCGTGAGCAATTCCGAATCGACCACCCCACGCAGCGCCGAGGCATCCGCCCCCACCCCTTTGCACGGGCAGGCGGAAAGCCACGAGCCAGCCACCCCCGCCGCCTTCACCCAAGCAGTGGAGTCCATGCACGCGGCCGACCTGCGCCCTGAGATAACCCTAGGCTCCATTCGCCCACCGCAACGCCTTGCGCCGTTTAGCCACGCAATCGGCCTCGAAGTGGGAAACGAAGACAACCCAGATATCGTGCCCACCGATGCAGAGGGCGACGCCTTTGGTCGCCTCATCCTGCTCCACGATCCGGGCGCTGAGGAAGCTTGGGAGGGCGCCATGCGCCTTGTGGCCTATATCCAGGCGGATATGGACGACGCCGTAGCCGGCGATCCACTCTTGCCCGATGTGGCGTGGCAATGGCTCAACGAAGGCTTAGAAAAGGAGGGTGCCGGCCACACCAATCTGGGCGGCACCGTCACTTCCACCGCGTCCGTGCGTTTTGGCGAGATTGGCGGCCCACCGCGCGCCTACCAGATCGAAATGCGCGCTTCGTGGACTGCCGAAGGCCTCGATCTCGCACCCCACGTGCAGGCCTTTGCCCAGGTATTGGCCAACGTTGCCGGCCTACCCCCTGAGGGCGTCACCGAGCTCGGCCGCTAATATGCCAGAATTGCGCAGCCGGCCGCTCGAGGGCATCCCCCCGGTTTCTTCTACCCCGGAGGAATTCACCGCTGCCGCAGCCCGCCTCGCCGCGGGTACGGGCCCCTTTGCCATCGATACCGAGCGCGCCTCCGGCTATCGCTACGATGACCGCGCCTTCGTGGTGCAAATTCGCCGGCGCGGCGCTGGCACGATGCTTTTTGCCCCTGAGGGCCACCGCGAGGAGCTCACGGCCGCCCTTGCCCCAGTGCTCAACGGCACGGAGTGGATTATTCACGCCGCCCATTCGGATTTGCCTTGTCTCGGGTGGCTCGGTCTCTTTCCCGGCTCCATCTTTGACACCGAACTGGCGGCACGTCTCGCGGGATTTGAACGGCCCAATCTGGGAACTATGGTCGCAGAGTTTTTTGACGTCGAATTGGAAAAGGGCTACGGCGACGCCGACTGGTCCACCCCGCAGCTTAGCGAGGAACTCAAGGCCTACGCCGCGCTCGATGTGGAACTGCTCCTCGAGCTAGCCGACGCCCTGCGTGACATTTTGGCCGAACAAAACAAAATGGACTGGGCTTTAGAGGAATTTTCCGCCATAGTCCAGGAACATTCCGGAGACTTCGCTCCCCAGCAACACACGTGGCGCGATCTGAAGGGCATCTCCAGTTTGCGCAGCGGCCGTCAGCTCGCTGCTGCTCGAGAGCTGTGGTTTAAGCGCGACGCCATCGCTCGGCGCACGGACACTGCACCCGGGCGGGTATTAGCAAATAAGACGCTGGTAGAAATTGCGCGCACCCTTCCCACCACTGCCGGCGATCTTGCCCGCGTTAAGGGATTTCCCCGCCGGCGCAAGGGCGCGACCGCCCGGTGGATGGCTGTGCTTAACCAAGCGCGCACCGTTTCCCCGCAGCAACGGCCTCGCGTCCATCGCGCCCCACAACCGGTCCCTTCCAAAACCATTTGGGCCAAGGACTACCCGGAACTATGGGAGATATACCAAACTATCCGCGCGGACATCGCCGATCTCGCGACCGAACTCGGGATGCCATCCGAACTTCTTATCCGCCCTGCCGCTGTGCGTGCAGCGGTATGGGCGAAGGTAGGTGTGCGCGCCAATAAGCGCCACCGCGGACCTGATTCTGTCGCCGGCGCCATCCGGCAGCCAGGCGACGTCGCTGCCTTCCTCCGCACGGAGGGCGCGCGCGAATGGCAAATAGAAATGACCGCCCCGATTATCGTGGACGGTCTTTTCTAGGAATATTTAGCGGGCTAGGTTTAGCTCTCTTCTCCTCGCGCGTTGGCATCAGCGGTGAGGTTTTCTAGCCACTCGCTTATCGACGCCGCCATAAGCTCAGGCGTCAACCCGAACTCTTCCAAAACCTCGCCGCGGGAGCCGTGCTTAGGGAAGTAACCCGGAACGCCGAGTCGGCGCACAGGAGTATCGACCTCGGCTGCGCTGAGGGCCTCCGAAATCATGGAGCCAATACCGCCGCGAACAAGGCCGTCTTCTGCCGTAACCACCAAGTCGTGGTCAGCGGCGAGAGCCACCACAGAGCTTGCCACCGGCGCTACCCAACGCGGGTCAACAACGGTAACGTTCACGCCCTGCTCGCCCAGCAGCTTCGCAGCCTCGATGCTGCGCGCGGACATGGCACCGATGGAAACGATGAGCACCTCAGGGGTGTCCTCGCCGGCATCGGCTTCGCCATAGTGCAGGATGTCTACGCCATCGCCCAACGTATCCACCGCTTCCATATCTGGCAGCAGGTTGCCCTTAGGGAAGCGGACCACGGACGGGCCAGATTCAATCTCTAACGACTCACGGAAGAGCTCCCGCAGGCGCGCGCCATCGCGCGGGGCGGCAATATGCATTCCCGGCACAATGCTCATGAGCGCCATATCCCACACGCCATTGTGCGAAGCGCCATCGGAACCGGTAACTCCGGAGCGGTCAAGCACGATGGTTACCGGCAGCTTTAGCAGCGCAATATCCATAATGACCTGATCTACGGCGCGGTTTAAGAAGGTGGAATACACCGCCACGACGGGGTGCATCCCGCCAAGCGCCAGACCGGAGGCAGAGGTCATTGCGTGCTGCTCGGCAATTCCCACATCAAAGAATCGCTCTGGGAAGCGCTCTTGGAAGGGAGCGAGCCCAGTAGGACCGGCCATGGCAGCGGTAATGGCCACGATGTCATCGCGCTTTTCGGCAGCGGCTAACAGCTCTTCTGAAAAGGCAGCCGTCCAGCCAGGCTGCTTGGTGCCCTTAGCCACGCCGGTGACCGGATCGATAGCACCGGTAGAGTGCATCTGGTCCTTCGGCTCATTGACAGCCGGGGCAAATCCGTGGCCCTTTTCGGTAACCACGTGCACGATGATGGGCCCGTCATAATCGCGGGCATAAGTCAGGGCATGCACCAAGCTATCGATATTGTGGCCATTGATGGGGCCGATGTACTTCATGCCCAGTTCCGGGAACATTTCGGTAGGCAAGACGGTGGACTTAACGCCTTCCTTCATGGCGTGCAAAGCATCAAAGGCACGCTCGCCTACCCATCCCATTTGCTTCAGGCGGCGCTTGCCCTGCTCCATGAGCTCGTCATACCCATGCTGGGAGCGGATGCGGCCAAGGTTTTCGGAAATGCCACCGATGGTGGGCGAATAGCTACGGCCATTGTCATTGACCACAATGACCGCATTGCGGCCCTTGTCTTCAGAGATATTGTTTAACGCCTCCCAGCACATGCCGCCGGTCAGGGCGCCATCGCCGACAACACCGATGACATTGCGGTGACCGTCGCCGCGAATCTTGAAGGCCTTAGACAAGCCATCAACCGTAGACAGCGACGCCGAAGCGTGGGAGGATTCGGTCCAGTCATGCTCGGACTCGCCGCGGTCCGTATACCCCGAAAGGCCGTCCTTTTGCCGCAAGGTATCGAATTGATCCGTGCGCCCAGTTAACATCTTATGCACATAGGACTGGTGCGAAGTGTCAAAAATAATGGGCTCGCGCGGAGAATCAAATACGCGGTGCAACGCAATGGTCAATTCCACCACGCCCAAGTTAGGCCCCAGATGTCCGCCCGTGACGGAGACCTTGTCAATGAGGCGCTGCCGAATCTCTGCCGCCAGCTCCTCAAGCTTGTCTGCAGACAGTGCCTTGAGGTCCTGCGGTGAGTTAATGGTATCCAAGATAGTCATGGAGCGGCCTTCAACTCCTTCTGTGCTTAGTTCTTCTTTTCTACCGTACCCGCGGCGGGCGGTGAATATTATATCGGTCAATGTTCCGAGAACAGCGCGGCAACGTGCCGCACCCCGCCCCGGAGCCCTTTTAGCTCATTAGGCAGGGGTGATAAGCGCAATCGTTTCAAAGTGGTGTGTTCCGGGGAACGCGTTAATCAGCGCCATCTTTTCTATTCCGTATCTGTGCTGGTTCCAGTATCCCAAGTCGCGCGCGAAGGTGGCGGGGTCACATCCCACGTGAACGACCGTCTGGGGTGCAGCGGCCGCCACGGAACGAATCACATCCTCCCCTGCTCCGGTGCGCGGCGGATCAAGGACTACAGCGCCAGGCTTGGAAAGCTGGGCGGCGACTTGCTCGACCTTCGCGGACTTTACTTCCACATCGCAGTCCGCAAGGGCGGCCTGTTCCCCGGCCGTAGCCGCCGGCGAGTAATCCACGGAGATAACCTTGCCCTGCACGGCGTGGGCCAATACTGGAACGAAGAGGCCAACGCCACCGTAGAGATCCCAGGCGGTGTGCTCTTGGTACTCGCGCTCCCCGAGCCACTCCGCTATTAATTCGGTATACGCCGCCGGTGCCTGGCTGTGGGCCTGCCAAAAGGCCGTAGCAGGAAAGCTAAACGTCCGCCCGTCGACATGCTCGTGCACCTTGCCGCTGCCTTCTACCACCTCACGGATGGTCTCCACGCGGCGCCCGCGTGGGGCCTTGCGGGTTTCTACCACGTGGCGGTTGCCCTCGCCATCGAGAACGGCGATGACCTCAGCACCTGGGGTAAACCGGCGCGCACCTTCTCCAACGAGCCCGTCTGCCAATCCCGGAGCCAGCTGTGTACAGGCAGCGCCCGTAATAAGCTCATTGGACCGACGCTGACGGGTTCCAGCGCGCCCTTGCTTGTCGACGCCCCACCTCACCCGTGTGCGCCATCCCCGTACCGGCTCTAGGGTGTGCTGCTCAATGTTCAGTTCCTCGCCGGTGACAACGCCGGTGCGGCGCAGCTGCTCCGACAAGATCTCTGCCTTGATTCCGGTTTCGGCCGCTGGATCCAGCTCGGCGAAATCACAGCAGCCAGCTCCTTGCGCGGCCGCAGGACAAGACGATGGTACGCGCAGCGGCCCTGGGCTTAGTACGCTTTCCAGTTCCGCTTTAATGAACGACTTCTTTACACGGCCGGCCGTAGCCTTTACGACGTCACCGGGAAAAGCGCGAGGAACGAATACCACTCGCCCATCCGGCGCCTGGCCAATTCCTTCCCCGCCGTGTGCCATGCGGTCAATGGTGACCTCAAGACTATCGCCGCGGCTCATCGTTGATTCAGTCATTTTCTGCCTCAGACTTTTGTTCTTGTTCTGCGTTAGTGTGCTCACCTGTGCCTGCTGCTGCGTCCACGGCTGCATCCGCGCGGCGCACCATCCACACGGTTAGCGCCGTAACCAGAAGCGTCAATGGCCACCCCATCAGGATTCGGGTCACCCCTAAGGCAGTGGTTGCATCCGCATCATAAATGGCGCGCTGAATAACAAAGCGGGCCAGGAAGATGACCGCCCACCCGCCGGTAGCGATGGCATAAGCCCGGCGCGCCTGAGCAACCTTTTGCCACTTCATTTCCTCGCCGTTAATCCCTTTCCAGATGACACCCACAGCGGGCCACCGGAAGAGGATTGATAGTACAGCGGCAATGCACAGTGCCAACGACATCCAGATGCCGTACAAGAAATACCCTTTGGCGTCACCGGTAAACCAGGCGATGGCAGCGCAAAGAGCCACTCCCAGCAGACCCGATATGGCCGGCTGCAGGGTCTCTTTACGGACAACCCTCCAGAGTGCAATAACAACGGCCACGCCGAGCGCCGCCGCCAAGGCTGGCCCCAGCCCAAAGAAATTATTGACAGGAATCAGCACAATGACCGGCAAGGTGGCCGACACGAGCCCTGATATGCCCCCCATCTGCTCCAGCAGGGTGGGTTCGGCAGCAGACTCCTCAGAGTCCAGGTTCTTAGCGTCCGGGGAAGGTTGCGGCGAGGAAGAATGTGTCACGTGGTTTACTGCTTTGCCTAGTTCTTGGAATCAGGTGCAGAGCCCTCATCGGGATTCTGCGGGGACGATCCATTCTCACCCTGTTGTGGGGTACCGCCCAAATCGCGCAAGTGTTGCTCCGCCTCTGCTTCTGCCGCAGGGTCGGGGCCGCCCACGCCGTTTTCTGGGTGGTGTTGAGCATTAGCGGCTGCCTGCTGTTCTTGCTGGCGCTGGTCCATGGCCTGCTTGACCTGCTCTACGAGTTGCTCGGGCATAATGACCGGCAAAGCATTTCCCGCCAGGATGGGGTCGTCCCCGCGGTAGACGAAGGTACGGGCAGCAACCTCGCGGGCCATGTCTGCTAGGTCTGCTTCCATACCGGCCGGCGCGGCCAGGGTCATGCGCAGCATCCAGCGCGGACCATCTGCGCCGATAACGCGGACCTGACCGTTGTCGTTCTTGCCCACGACCTCAGCACCCCAAGGGCCTGGCTCGGTAGTAACGGTAAGTCCGTCGCGGCTCATGCCCTCCTTGATTTCCTCCACGGATTCTGCCCACTGGCCCGGCTTGCGTGGGGCAGCAAAGGCTACTGGGGTAATTCGGCCTACCTTGGTCACGATGTGCAGCATTCGTGGGCCTTGTTCGCCCATTTCCACCTGTACCTGGGATTCTTTTGGCAGTGGGATGCGCAGGGACCCCAGATCTAATACGCCAATGGAAAAGTCGCTGAAATCAAAGGTCTCGATATCGACGGAGTCGCCATCAAAGGGGCCGGTCTGGCCGTTGATGGCATCATGGGCGAATTCGCGGGGTTCATTGCCAGAAGCCGCCGCAGCATCTGCTGCGGTGTCGCCTACCGGAGCATAGGTCTCCTGCGCCTCTGCATCCGCGGACGTGGGGTCCGCCGGCTTTTCGCTTTGTGCTGCAGGCTTTTCCTGAGCCTTCTTTTCTTCGTCTTTCTTCTTGCCAAAGGGCCAGATTCCCATGGGTGCTACGTCCTTTCTAAAAGTCTCGTTGAGTCTCTACTGCTTTAACTACACACCGGTAGAGCCATAGCCGCCGGCTCCGCGGACGGTGTCATCCAACTCTTCAACCTCAGCAAACCCCACCAGCTCTACGCGCTGGACCACGAGCTGAGCGATGCGCATTCCGCGTTCGATCTCAATGGGAGCGTGCCGGTCGTGGTTGATGAGGCAGACCTTGATCTCCCCGCGGTAATCGGCATCCACCGTGCCCGGGGTATTGACAATGGATAGCCCCTGCTTGGCGGCTAGTCCGGAGCGCGGGTGAATTAAACCAACTGTTCCTAGTGGCAGCGCAATGGCAATCCCGGTGCCGACGAGGGCGCGCTCGCCGGGTTGCAGGGTAAGAGATTCTGCTGCATAGAGGTCCGCACCGGCGTCACCACGGTGGGCGCGGTGCGGCAGTGGAAGCTCCTTATCCAGGCGCTTGACTTTAATGTCCCCAAAGGGGCTTTCTGGTTGAGAATGCGGAATCGAGTCAGTCACCTGGCCAATCCTACCTGCCTTGGGAGGTTCATTCTGCGGCGCGTGTGGACTAGACTGACTAGACGTGTCTGATACATCTGCTACTTCCGCAACTCCGGCACCGTCAAGCGCCGCTTCGGCACAGGGTACGGTGGCCCCTCAGGTGCTCTACCGCGAACGCCAATGGGTCCCTTGGTACTTTTGGCTTTTTGCAGCCGCCATCGTGGCACTTACTTCCGCTACTGCCGGCCTTAACCGCAACATGTGGTGGACCATTATTCCCGCGATCCTCCTTGGCGCTATCGCCGTGTGGGTACTTATTACCTGGTCCAATACAGTCATCAAGGTAGAGCGCGACCCGGACGGAACGCGTTGGCTCACGGTCAAAGACGCCCAACTGCCTAACGACGTCGTGTCACGGTCTATCACCGTTCCCAAATCTGCACGGCGCAACGCGCTGGGCCCGCAGCTCGATCCCGCAGCGTTTTTGGTCTCCCACGCTTGGGTGGATAAGCACGCCATGATGGTGCTCAATGATCCAGAGGACGATACTCCTTATTGGCTCATCGCCTCGAAGGATCCGGAGGCTTTGCTCCACGCTTTCGTTCCGGAACAGCACTAATCTTTATTGACTTCGCACACCACAAAAAATGTGGTGGTTGCTACAGCAAACCCCGCACTCGGCAGGTGAAAAGTTGCCGAGTGCGGGGTTTCGTTTCTGCTGCGTATTCCTTTAGGCGCAATCCTTGCAGATTGGCTGGCCGTCCTCTTCGTGGGAGTAACGCTTATTTGACTGCACTAGGAAACACGAACCGCAGGTAAACTCATTTTCCTGACGTGGAACTACCTCAACATTAAGCTCCTCGCCCGTGAGGTCTACTGATGGCGGCTGGAAGGCTTCGACGATTTCTCCGTCATCATCCATGCCGTTGTTATCGCTCTCAGCGGCTTTGAGTCCTTCTAGGGAGTCAGTTTCGAGTTCATCTTCCGCGCGCCGGCGCGGTGCGTCATAATCGGTGGCCATAATGCACGCCCCTAATGGTCAAGTTGCTTTAAGGAATGGGTATTTATCGATCGCGCATAGTAAAGCACAAATGGCTCGATGTCATCTCACCGCTTGCCGGCGTGGGAAACTATTACCCCCGCAGCGCGTCCGTGGCCCTGTGCGCTGCTAAAAGCTTTTCGAATGCGGGGGCCAAATCTGCCCCCGCGGCCCAGGTAAGTTCACCATCGGCGGAGCCTTTATCAAAGCCTGGATGGCGCACTACCGCACCTGCCTCGCGAGCAATGATTGCCCCTGCGGCGAAGTCCCACGCATTGATGCCGTGCTCAAAGTAGGCATCAACGGTTCCCTCTGCCACACGGCATAGGTCGAGCGCGGCAGCGCCGATGCGGCGAATATCACGCACCTTAGGCAGAAGCTTGGTGAGAAGCTCCGCTTGGGCCGCACGCCGGTCAGCTTCGTAACCAAATCCGGTTGCGACCAAGGCCAACGCAGGATCTTGTGTCTGGCCACACCGCAGTGCGTGCTCAATTCCGTCTGGGCCGGTGACCGTGGCACCCTGGCCGGCTGCGGCAGCATAGGTACGCCCGCGCGCTACGTTGACCACCGCGCCAGCGACGAGGTGACCTTGGTATTCCGCACCAATGGATACGGCGTAGTCCGGCACCCCGTAGAGGAAATTCACGGTGCCATCAATCGGATCGACAATCCAGGTAACGCCACTGGTCGATTCCACATTGGCGCCTTCTTCGCCAAAAATTCCGTCCCCGGGGCGCTGGGTGCGGATGGTGGTGACAATGAACTCCTCTGTCGCGGTATCAACCTCCGTTACGGGATCTACGTCGCTGGACTTGGTGTGGGTATGCGCCGCGATGCCGTCACCTGCGACTAATTCTGCACGCCGCGTAGTAATTAATTCCGCAGCGCGAGTGGCGGTAGAAACGGCAAAATCCCGCAATTGGAGAAAATCGATCTGCTCAGTCATGCCAACTATTGTGCCTTCTTCTAGACTGTCGGGCATGACTACTCTTTCTGGCCATTCCTTTGGCATCGATATCGGAGGCTCCGGCATTAAAGGCGCTGAGGTGGACCTTGCCACCGGCGAATTCGTGGGTGAACGCATGAAGATCGCCACCCCACAGCCGTCTACGCCGCATGAAGTTGCCAAGGTAGTAGCCCAAATCGTGCAGGAAAAGCAGTGGGACGGCCCCGTTGGCATCACCCTGCCTTCCGTGGTTCGCAACCAGGAAGTCGAGACTGCGGCAAATATTTCCAAGGATTGGATTGGGGTCAACGCCACAGAGCTCTTCGCGGACTACCTGGATGCGGATTTTGCCGTGCTTAACGACGCCGACGCGGCGGGACTAGCCGAGGTTGCCTACGGAGAGGACATCGCCAAGCAGGGCTCCGTAATCTTCCTAACCTTGGGCACCGGTATCGGTTCGGCCTTCTTCCTAGACGGCCAGCTATTCCCTAATACCGAACTGGGACACCTCACGGTGGGCGATGACGAGGCTGAGAAAATTGCGTCCTCGGCCGTAAAGGACCGCGAGGGACTCAAGTACAAGCAGTGGACTAAACGACTCAACAAGGTCCTCGCGGAATATGAAAAGCTCTTTAACCCGCAGGCCTTCCTCATTGGGGGTGGGATTTCCCGCAAGTTTGAAAAGTGGGGCCCACACCTTGATATTGAAACCCCCGTCATGCCTGCACAACTGCGCAATCGCGCGGGAATTGTCGGAGCTGCGATGGCGGCGGTAGACGGTTTGAAACCGTAGTATTTACGCACTGCAGGTGACCCTATCCACCGGCAGATTGGAAAGATCCTCTATACTGGGCGGTCGATCCTAAGTTAAATAGCTCTAGGGCGTGTCTGGCCTGCTTAAGGCCACAACGCGTTAACATCACACTGATGCACGAGCGCCCCACTAGGGCGCACTGAGCTGTTTCAATCAAGAAGTTAGTCGAAAGGGCGTACGTGGCAGCCACTGAATCTTCAGACCAGGCACTCGGCGAGGGCGAAAACGCTGAGGCATCTACTCCTGCAAAGAAGACCGCCAAGAAGACGGCAAAGAAAACCGCGAAAAAGACGGCTAAGAAGACGGCCAAAAAGACCGCTAAGAAAACAGCCAAGAAGACTGCGAGGAAGACCGCCAAAAAGTCGGCCAAGAAGACCACTAAGAAGTCTGCGAAAAAGGCCACTAAGAAGACGGTCCGCAAATCCGCGGCAAAGAAGCAGGAATCCCCAGCCGAGTCCGAAAAGCAGGCACAGCCGGAAGCAGAAGAGGAGCTCGAGGAGGACGAGCACGACGAAGACGTCGACTTCGATCCCACCAATTCGGACATCGAAGACGATGATGACTTCGATGCCGGCGAAGACCTCGAGGACGATGACCTCGAAGAGGACTTGGACGACGACGATGAGGAAGAAGAGGAAGACTCCTCTTCCGTCTGGGACGAGGAAGAGTCCGCTGCGCTGCGTCAGGCACGCAAGGACGCGCAGTTAACCGCCTCTGCTGACTCCGTCCGTGCCTACCTCAAGCAGATTGGTAAAGTCGCCCTGCTCAACGCCGAGCAAGAGGTTTCCTTGGCCAAGCGCATCGAGGCTGGCCTGTACGCACAGCACCGCATGGACGAGATGGAAAAGGCCCGCGCCGAAGGCGATAAGGCCGCCAAGCTCTCCCCCATGGAAAAGCGCGACCTGCGCAGCATCGCCCGCGATGGCCGCAAGGCCAAGAACCACCTGCTGGAGGCCAACCTGCGTCTCGTGGTTTCCTTGGCCAAGCGCTACACCGGCCGTGGCATGGCTTTCTTGGACCTCATTCAGGAAGGCAACTTGGGCCTTATCCGCGCGGTAGAGAAGTTCGATTACACCAAGGGCTATAAGTTCTCCACTTACGCCACTTGGTGGATCCGCCAGGCCATTACCCGCGCCATGGCTGACCAGGCTCGCACCATCCGCATCCCAGTGCACATGGTGGAGGTCATCAACAAGCTGGGCCGCATCCAGCGCGAGCTCTTGCAGGACTTGGGCCGCGAGCCTACCCCGCAGGAGCTGGCAAAGGAGATGGATATCACCGAGGAAAAGGTGCTCGAAATCCAGCAGTACGCCCGCGAGCCCATTTCCTTGGATCAGACCATCGGTGACGAAGGCGATTCCCAATTGGGTGACTTCATCGAGGACTCTGAGGCCGTCATCGCGGTCGATGCCGTCTCCTTCACCTTGCTGCAGGATCAGCTCCAAGACGTGCTGACCACCCTTTCCGAGCGTGAAGCCGGCGTAGTTCGCCTGCGCTTTGGACTGACCGATGGCATGCCGCGCACTTTAGACGAAATCGGCCAGGTCTACGGAGTTACCCGCGAGCGCATTCGCCAGATCGAGTCCAAGACGATGTCGAAGCTGCGCCACCCATCTCGTTCGCAGGTTCTGCGCGACTACCTCGACTAATCGCTGCAGCTGCACGCGAATTAAAGCCCACACCAATTTCGGTGCGGGCTTTTTCGTAGTTATTCCTAGGCCTCCAACGGCCGCTCTACCACTTGCGCAGATATTCGATGCGCTCGCGTAGCTGGTCAGCATTGCACAGCGCGGTGGGCGGGCCGCCGCAGGCCTTGCGCACCTCAGTGTGAATAGCACCGTGCGGGCGGCCCGAGCGCTGGGCAGCGATGGAGACGACCGTATTGAGCTCTTTGCGCAGCTGGCCTAGCTCATCGACGACTCCGGTGTCGCTGGACTCAGACTCCATAGACTTCTTCCGCGAGGCCGGCGCATAGTCCATGCCGTAGAGCTTGCGGCGGTGAGCTTCCTCCGCCTCAGCAGCGCGCCGCGCCTTTTCCTCCGCTTCGCGGCGGTCCATTTCTTCGGATTGCTTCTTGCGCAGCAAATCTTTGACTTGGTCCGCATCCAGTAGCCCGGGAATACCTAGGAAGTCCGCTTCCTCATCGGTGGTCATATCCCCGGTATTGAACTGAGAACCGTTGTAGAGCAGTCCCGAAAACTCTGCTTCAGCACCAAGCGACTCATAAGACTTCTCCAGCATGTCTGGTTCGGTCTTTTTCTGATTCGCCTGCTCTAGCAGATCGTCATCCCAGCCTTCCTTGTCGGGCTTTTCTTCACCCAAGACGTGGTCGCGGGACTTTTCCATATTTTCGGCCAAGCCCAGCAGGACAGGAACCGAAGGAAGGAAAACCGATGCCGTCTCGCCCGGCATGCGCGAGCGCACAAAGCGGCCGATGGCCTGGGCGAAAAAGAGCGGGGTCGATGCCGAGGTAGCATAAACGCCCACCGCTAGGCGCGGGACGTCGACGCCCTCGGACACCATGCGGACTGCCACCATCCACTCATCGGTGGACTCAGAAAACTCCTGAATGCGGTCCGAGGAGCCGGGATCATCAGACAAAATCACCGACACCGGTGTATTGGAAAGCTGCTTGAGGATCTTGGCATAGGCGCGTGCGGTCGTCGTATCCGAAGCCAGCACCAGGCCGCCGGCATCCGGCATATTGCGTCGCATTTGCATCAGGCGGGTATGCGCCGCCTGCAGCACCGCAGGGATCCACTCGCCCTTGGGGTCCAAGGCGGTGCGCCACGCTCGGGCGGTTTGCTCCGCATTCATAATGTCGCCCAAACGGGCTGCATGCTCCTCACCGGCCGAATCGCGCCAGCGGGCTTCGCCAGAGTAAGAAAGAAAGACAACGGGGCGCACGACGCCGTCGGCAAGCGCATCTCCGTAGCCATAGGTATGGTCCGAGCGGGAGACCTTGTGCCCCTCCCCATCGTCTACATACTGAACAAATGGGATGGGAGAGTCATCGGAACGGAACGGAGTACCCGTCAGCGCCAAGCGATGGTTAACGTCGTCATATGCTTCCTTGACACCATCACCCCAGCTCTTAGCGTCGCCTGCATGGTGAATCTCATCAAGAATTACCAAAGTGCGCCGAGCAGAGGCCACCGCGCGGTGCTTAAAGGGGTGCATACCCACCTGCGCATAGGTCACCACAATGCCGTCCATGGAGGGATTAACGGCAGAGGAATTGCTAAACGCGGGATCTAGAGCTAGACCTACGCGCGCTGCAGCGCTAGACCACTGGGTCTTAAGGTGTTCGGTAGGCACCACCACGATTACGCGCTCGACCGTACGGTCTTCCATGAGCTCGGTGGCAATGCGCAGCGCGAAGGTAGTCTTTCCGGCGCCCGGGGTCGCCACCGCCATGAAGTCCTGCGGCTTAGTGGCGAGGAATTTATCGAGGGCGGATTGCTGCCAGGCGCGAAGGTTAGTCTTTTTAAAAGTCCTCACTTGCGGCGCAGACCCTTATACACACGCTCACAATCGGGGCACACCGGAGAACCCGGCTTTGCCTGCTTGGTCACCGGGAAAGTTTCGCCGCACAGCGCAACGACGTACTTGCCGTTCACCGCGGAATCGAGGATGTGATCCTTTTTGACGTAGTGGAAGAACTTCGGCGTGTCATTATCCGTCGTCGAAGTGTCTTCACGAATATCTGGCCGTTCAATTGTCTTCGTAGTCGTAGTCACGCACTCCATTTTGCCGCATCGGCATCGAACTTTGCGAGTCAGGCGGCTACCCTTGGAGAACATGTACACGTCATGCTCGCCAGCCACTGCGCCCCACTCCCCTTATCGAGGGAACTCCGACGCACACGAGGGGAGCCGAGTCTAGGTTGTTTGGCAAAAAAGAGCGCTACCTCATCACAGATGCCAAGCTCTCGCCTGGCCAGGACCGCAAGCGCCGCGAAATTCGGTACGGAATCTTTCAGTTTTTGCGCGTTCCTTCCCTGCTCATCGCCGGCTTCTTCCTTTATATGCATTGGTGGCTTTTAGCCGCCATCATTGTGGGCGTGACATTTCCCCTCCCCTGGATAGCCGTGGTGATTGGCAACGGCCGGGGCGAAAAGAAGGATAAGCGCGAGAAAAACGTGTACAAGCCAGCCATGAACCGGCAACTTTATAGCCAGTCCCACGCCCCACAGGTTTCCGGCGGCACCGCCCGGCCTATTGAGGCACACCACGACATCATTGATCACGAAGAAGAGTAAAGGATTCCTGCTTATATGACGACCGCTTTTGGCCCAGACTTTGATGCCTCCGCGCTAGCCAAGCTGGCCGCAGAGCTTTCCGACGTCTTTACCGCCGCCGGTTTTACTACCGATGGCGTAGCCGGGCACCTAGGTCCGGAAGTTACCGAGGCCCTCTTCCGCGGCGAACCAGCACCAGTTGCGCTCGCCGCGCACAGCGAATCTCAGTTAGATCTTTTAATCCGCTTCTTCCTCCTGCATGAACACCTGCCGGCCACGCTTTTGGGCGAGGCGGTAGGCGCGCGCCTGGCTACCCAGTTGCTCGATGCCAATGTTGCGCTTGCCGACGCCCATGGCAAGGCCTACATCGCCCTCGATATCCGCCCCCACACCATCGTTGGCGCCAACCGTCTCATCTTCTCCGACGTCGACGCCTCCTTGGTCGACCACGTACCTGGCCCAGACCATGTGCTTGGCGTTGGCGCGGCAAGCCTCTCCCTGCTGCAATCCACGCCAGTAAGCCCAGTGGGCAGCGTCTTAGATCTAGGCACTGGCTCGGGCGTCCAATTGCTGGGGCAGCTCGATTGCGCTGAAAAGATTACCGCCACCGACGTGCATGAGCGTGCGTTGGAATTGGCCGAGGCTACCATTGCCGCTACTGGCGATAGCGAGAAAGTGGAATTGCTGCAAGGTTCGTGGTTCGACCCCGTAGCCGGCCGCCGCTTTGACCGCCTCGTAGCTAACCCACCTTTTGTTGTTGGCCTTCCCGAAGTTGGCCACGTCTACCGCGATTCCGGGTTAAATCTGGACGGTGCCAGCGAGCTGGTTGTCTCTCGGGCCACCGATCACCTAACCCCCGGCGGAACGGCTCACCTTCTGGCAGCTTGGGTACACACCAGCGGCGAGACCTGGCAGCAACGCGTTGCTTCCTGGCTGCCGGACAAAGGAATTGCCGCCTGGATCATCCAGCGCGACGTAGCCGATCCCGCACTCTATGTGTCCACCTGGCTCGAGGATGAATCCCTGGATGTACGCTCCCCTGAAGGACAAGAGCGCTCTCGCGCCTGGCTGGAGCATTTCCAGCAGCACGAGGTCAATGGCATTGGCTTTGGATTTGTCGCTATCCAACGCATCGGCGACGATGAACCTGCCGATATCTTGGCCGAAGAAATGCCCCAGGCCTTTAGCGACCCACTTGGCCCTGAAGTAGAGGAATACTTTGCTCGTGTAGCGTGGTTGCGCGACCTCGTACCCGGCGAGCTCCAGGGAAAGCACTTCCAGGTACGCCCGGGGCTGGCACGCGAAGATATCAGCACCCCAGATGCGGAATTGGGCCAGGGCTTTACACGAGCCGCTCTACGTCTTACTCGCACAGACGGTCCGCGCTGGAGCCACGAAGTAGATGAACACATCGCTGCCATTGTCGCCGGGCTCAACCCACAGGGCTTGAACCTTGAAGAAACCATCGGCTTGTATGCGGCGGCACATGGATTCGACGAAGCAGAACTTACTGCTGCCGCCCTACCTGCCGTGATCGATATGGTCCGACATGGCCTGCTTATCCCCGCTGATCTCCTCTTGAATACCGATTCGCCGGACCTCAGCTAAATCCACACTGTCCCCAACTCGCTATATAAGGAGAAGTAAACCATGCGCGCAGTTTTGACTCGGGTATCAGAGGCCACAGTGACCGTCGATGGAGAAACCGTAGGAGCCATCGATTGCCCCGAAACGGGTGGCCTTCTCGCTCTAGTTGGCGTCTCGCGCGAGGATATGCATGATTGGCAGCCCCGCGCTGAGAAGATGGCACGCAAGATTGCAGAACTGCGCATTCTTGATGGCGAAGTATCAGTCATTGATTCCGCAGCCCCTGTGCTTGTGGTGAGCCAATTTACTTTGTACGGCCGCACTGCCAAAGGGCGGCGCCCTTCGTGGGCGGATGCCGCTCCAGGACCCGAGGCCGAACCGGTCATCGCGGCAATTATTGCGAACCTCAGGGAACGCGGCGTGTCAGTAGAAACAGGCCAATTCGGGGCTAAAATGCGCGTTTCCTCTGTGAACGAAGGACCTTTCACCGTCTTGGTAGAGACCTAGCCCGCACCCTCAATTTCTGGCCCGCGAGATCTGAAAACCGTGTTAAGCAGGCCCTTTACAAGCTACCCCGTGACCTAGACCACTTTTCCGGATTTTGTGTAGAGCAAGCCATAAAGCACTGGGGAATGCAAATTCTCAGAGAGTGATAAATACCCTACTCGCAGTGCAATAATTTATTATCACCCTGCAAGGTTTTGTTCTATACTGAAGGCACAGCGAAGCAAAAGGGCTGGATATGCAGGATGCGAGATAATTTCTCAAAATCCTACAAACGCAAAATTGAGTGAGAAGAAATTTTCTCAATCATGGTTGCAGAAGCCCAAACGCTTCGGCCGACCAACTAAATGTAGGAAAGAAAATGTCCCACTCAATCACGCGGCGCAACAAAGCCCAGCACCCAGAGAACCAGGCTGAGATGCCCCAGGATCTCAAGACCTCCAAGGCAGCTCCCTCCTCCAAAGAATCCGCACCAGCCCCTGGCATTGACACCCCGTTTGATGGCCAGGAGGGTGCACCGAAGTGGAATAAGGAAGACACCGTATGGATGCTCTCCCTGTTCGGCACCGCAATCGGCGCCGGCGTCCTCTTCCTCCCCATCAACGCCGGTATCGGCGGCATCATCCCACTAATCATCATGACGGTCGTAGCACTGCCAATGACCTTCTGGGCTCACCGCGGAATGACCCGCTTGGTACTGTCCAGCTCCAAGCCAGACGGTGACCTCACGGACGTCGTCGAGGAACACTTTGGCAAGAAGGCCGGTGTTCTGATGAACATCCTGTACTTCCTGTCGGTCTACCCCATCCTGCTGGTTTACTCGGTCACCATCACCAACACGGTCAACTCCTTCCTGGAGCACCAGCTCGGAATCACCCCGCCAGACCGCTGGCTTACCTCCCTCCTGCTGGTAGGCGGCCTCATCCTAGTCGTCCGCATGGGCAAGGACGTCGTAGTTCACGTCATGTCCTACCTGGTCTACCCATTCATCGGCATCCTGGTTCTGCTTTCCCTCTACCTCATCCCGAAGTGGAATACCGCGCTCTTTGATTCCTTCGACCTCAACGTTGCTCGCGAGGCTTCTGGCCACAGCATGGGCGTTACCCTGATGCTTCTGGTCCCAGTTATGGTCTTCTCCTTCAACCACTCCCCGATGATTTCCTCCTTCGCCGTTGACCGCCGCCAGACCTACGGCAAGTTCGCTGAGGCCAAGTCCCGCAAGACCCTGCTCCGCGCAGAAATCCTCATGGTCGTCGTGGTTATGTTCTTCGTCTTCTCTTGCGCCCTGAGCCTCTCCCCGGCTGACATGGCAGAAGCTAAGGCACAAAACATCACCATCCTGTCCTACCTGGCCAACCACTTCGATAACCCACTTATCCAGTGGATTGCCCCAGTCATCGCCATGATTGCAGTTGCTAAGTCCTTCCTCGGCCACTACCTCGGCGCAGCCGAAGGCTTCGAAGGCCTCGTCATCAAGGGCAGCAAGAACGCAAGCAAGGACGACGCAGAGTCCGCCCACAAGCTCGATACCATCACCCTCATCTTCATGCTGGTCACCGCTTGGCTCGTCGCTTGGGCTGACCCATCCATCCTGGGCATGATTGAAACCCTGTGTGGCCCGACGATTGCCATCATGCTCTTCATCATCCCAATGGTCGCCATCCACAAGGTTCCTGCGCTGAAGCGCTACAAGGGCAAGGCTTCCAACTACTTCGTCTTCTTCATGGGCCTCGTCGCCCTAGCAACCATCATCTACTCCATCGTCCAGGCTTTCTAAGCACCGCCGCAGACGAGAAAATCGCAGAGGATTCAAGGAAAGAACAATGTTCATCAGCATCTTCGATATGTTCAAGATTGGCATCGGCCCCTCAAGCTCACACACTCTTGGGCCAATGAAAGCCGGCAAGGCTTTCGTGGACGAGCTCAAGGAAAAGGACCTCTTTGACAAGGTCACTCGAGTTCAGGCAAATGTCTACGGCTCCCTCTCCCTCACGGGCATCGGCCACTCCACCGACAAGGCCATCCTCCTCGGTCTCGCCGGTGAAGAGCCAGAGACGGTTGATATCGACGGCATCTCCGAATTCATGAAGAACGTCCGCAGCAGCGAGAAGCTCATGCTGGGCGGCTCCCACGAGGTAGAATTCCCCAAGGACGGCGGCTTCTTCTTCCACGACGAGTACCTGCCAATGCACGAAAACGGCATGTGTCTTATCGCCTTCGCTGGCGAGGAAGACATCCTGCACAAGACCTACTACTCAGTCGGCGGCGGTTTCATCGTCAAGCAGGAAGACTTTGCCAAGCGCACGGACGCCAAGGTTGATATCCCCTTCCCGTACGCCAGCGCTGCAGAAATGCTCGAACTGTGCGAAAAGAACAACATGACCCTTCCGGAGCTCGGCTTGGCCAATGAGTTGGCACTTCGTTCCGAAGAAGAGGTCAATGAGCACCTGCGCAAGGTTCGCGATGTCATGTATACCGGCATCGAGCGCGGCTCCTCCTCCGATGGTCCGCTGCCTGGTTCCCTGCTCGTTCCGCGTCGCGCGGCTGCCCTCAAGCGTCGTCTCGAGCAGTCCGAGCCGCACGATGGTCTGAACATCCTCAGCTGGGTCAATATGTTCGCTCTGGCTATCTCTGAAGAGAATGCATCCTGCGGCCGCGTTGTTACCGCTCCTACGAACGGCGCCTGCGGCGTTGTCCCGGCAGTGCTGGCCTACTACGACAAGTTCGTTGAGCCCGTTACCACCGAGATGTTTGCTGATTACATCTTCGCCTGCAACCAGATTGCTTCCCTGTACAAGATGAACGCTTCCATCTCTGGCGCTGAGGTCGGCTGCCAGGGTGAGGTTGGTGTAGCGTGCTCCATGGCTGCTGGCGGTCTCGCCCAGCTCATGGGCGCTACCCCAGAGCAGGTATGCATCGCAGCCGAGATCGGCATGGAGCACAAGCTTGGCCTGACCTGTGACCCGGTCCTCGGACAGGTTCAGGTACCCTGCATTGAGCGCAACGCTGTCGCTGCCGTTGATTCCATCACCAGCGCACGTATGGCGCTGGAGCGCGAGAGCAAGCCATGCGTTTCTTTGGACGAAGTTATCTGGACCATGTATAAGACTGGTAAGGATATGAACGCCAAGTACAGGGAAACCTCACAAGGTGGCCTGGCCCTAGCAGTTCACCCACCAGTTCCGGTGTGCGGATAGAGACCACCCTATAAAGAAGCGATGAGCCGGGTGAGCACAGCGCTAAGCCGCTTGTGTTCACCCGGCTTTCTTGGCGCTGGTTCCCTTTCCGCCTATTCGCTTCCGTGTGATATCTTCTCTATAACCTGACAGGAATTAAAGGACATGCTTCAGCTAATGAACTTCCCTAGCGGCAATGCCTCCGAAGAAAACTTCCTCGAGCAGTACATTCCCCTCGTCGAATTCCTCGGTAAGGCAATGGGCCCCAACACCGAAATCGTGCTCCACGATCTCGACGTCCCCGATAAATCCATCATGGCCATCGCCAACGGCCACATCTCCGGCCGGCAGCTAGGCGGCCCGGTGACCGATTTCGCTTTGTGGTTTATGAAACAAGGCGATGCCGCAGCAATCCCCATGATGACCGGCTACCGCGCCGTCAATGCGGAAGGCAAGATTTGCCGTTCTTCAAGCTACTTCATCCGAGATGACTCCGGCCATATGCGCGGCATGCTGTGCATCAATGTCGATGTCTCCGAGTTGGTACACATTCGCGATGCTGCCGCCGCACTTATTGGCAACGCCGATGATCCCGCATTTGATAAGTCAAAGGCCTTCGGCGGCTACCCCGGCACAGAAGAGCAGCCGCAGCGGCCCGTTGCGGTACCAGACCCGATTCCAGAAGACGAGGCTACGGAAGAGGAGCCAGAGAAGGAAGAAGTCAGCGAGTCTTTGCGTTCTAACGTGGAGCACCTTCTCGATTCCATGCTGAACTCTGCGATTTCTAACCAGAGCACGCCAGTTCCTCGCATGCAGCGCGAAGAGCGTCTCGAGGTGGTTTCTGACCTTGAGGATGCAGGATTCTTCCTTCTTAAAGGCGGAATTGCCGCAGCTGCAGAGCGTCTCGGCGTATCTGAGCCCACCATCTACCGCTACCTCGTGCAGGTGCGTGGATAGTAGTCCCACATTTCTAGCTACTCGCCGCTCGTAGCCTTCCCCGTGGTACCTCTCCCCCGAAAAGGTGGATTTGTACCACGGGGAACAACTGTTTTTACTGATTCTCTCCGCACCGGGAACTAAATCGCTACAGACTCCGTTGTACTTTGTGAAACCGGCGACAAATTCAGGAGGCTTCACTATGACGAAGACATCTGCCACCACCGCCAAGGGCACTTCAAGTGCCACTACTGATGAAGAACAGGAAGTAGACCGCGGATCTCGCCGCAACCAAACCAACGATAATCCTTCTGCCGACCTCGTCCGCGTTTACCTCAACGGCATCGGCAAGACCGCACTACTCAGCGCGGAAGATGAGGTAGAACTCGCTCAGGCCATTGAGGTTGGTCTGTACGCGGAGTACAAGCTCAATAACGCAGAAAAGCTCACCCGCGCAGAAAAGCGCGACCTTAAGATCCTCGCCCGTGAAGGCAAGAAGGCACGCTCCCACCTGCTCGAAGCCAACCTGCGCCTCGTTGTCTCGCTGGCAAAGCGTTACACCGGCCGCGGTATGCCACTGCTGGATCTCATCCAGGAGGGCAACTTGGGTCTTATCCGCGCAATGGAGAAGTTCGATTACGCCAAGGGATTTAAGTTCTCCACTTATGCCACGTGGTGGATCCGCCAGGCGATTACCCGCGGCATGGCTGACCAGTCCCGCACCATTCGCCTCCCAGTCCACTTGGTGGAGCAGGTAAACAAGCTTTCCCGCATTAAGCGCGAGATGTATCAATCCTTGGGCCGCGAAGCTACCAACGAGGAGCTTTCGGAAGAATCCGGTATTGATGAGAACAAGATTGAGATGCTGCTGCGCCAGTCGCGCGATCCGGTCTCTCTCGATATGCCGGTAGGTACCGATGAAGAAGCTCCTTTGGGTGACTTCATCGAAGACGCGGAAGCTACCGATGCTGAAACTGCGGTCGTCGCTTCTATGCGCCACTCCGATATCCGCGGTGTGATTGACACCTTGGAAAAGCGCGAGCAGGACGTCATCCGCCTGCGCTACGGCCTCGATGATGGTGTTCCGCGCACCTTGGATCAGATTGGTCGCCGCTTCGGCCTCTCGCGCGAGCGTGTACGCCAGATTGAGCGCGAAGTCATGGCTAAGCTGCGCGATGGCAACCGCGCCGATCGCCTGCGCGAGTACGCTTTGTAATCCACGCCTACTGTATTCGGCAGCACACCCTCTCCCCGGGCCCATTTGGCAACGTACCGCCATGGGCTCGGGTTTTGGCGTTGATAAGGCATCGGCTTGGTTCCTAGCGGCGAGCCAAGCCTTAGGTAGGCTAATCTGGACTGCAGAGTCTAGAAAGCGCTTTCCCGTTCTTGGGCGGGACTATAGCCGCGTAACTGTATTCACACAGAAAGGTATGCCCACGTGAGGGACCTAGTTGATACAACGGAGATGTATCTGCGGACCATCTACGAGCTAGAGGAAGAAGGCATCACTCCCCTGCGCGCCCGCATTGCGGAGCGTTTGGAGCAATCTGGGCCTACGGTTTCTCAGACTGTAGCTCGCATGGAGCGCGATGGCCTTTTGCACGTGCGCACCGACCGCAGTTTGGATCTCACGGACAAGGGCCGCGACCTAGCTACCGCAGTCATGCGCAAGCACCGGTTGGCAGAGCGTTTGCTTACCGACGTCTTGGGGCTCGACATTGCCAAGGTCCACGACGAGGCCTGCCGGTGGGAGCACGTCATGAGCGAAGAGGTGGAAAAGCGCATGGTCGCCGTTCTCGATGATCCGACGCGGTCGCCTTTTGGCAATCCTATTCCGGCGCTGTCTGCACTTGGCTTCGAAGTTCCGCAGCCGGACCAGGGCACCCGCGCGGTCGATCTCCCCAATGGCGAGCAGGTCTCCGCTACCGTCATACAGGTCAATGAAATCCTGCAGGTTGATGATGGCACCTTCCAAGAGCTCACCGATGCCGGCATTCGTGTGGGCGCGAAGGTGTCCGTGGTCAATAACAGCGGCACGATTACACTGTCGACGCCTGAGGGCGGCAGCGTCGTGCTTTCCGACGATTTGGCGCACGCTGTGCGCGTGGAGGTATAACCATGAAGCTTCTTGTCACAGGTGGCGCCGGCTACGTGGGCAGCGTCTGCGCCGCAGTATTAGTCGAACAAGGCCATGACGTAACCATCATCGATAATTTCTCCACTGGCAACCGTGAGGCCGTTCCGGAAGCCGCCCGCGTCGTCGAGGGCGACGTCGCGGACAAGGCTGCCGATGTCTTGGGCGAAGGTGGCTTCGAAGGCGTCATTCACTTCGCTGCGCGCTCCTTGGTGGGCGAATCCGTCGAAAAACCAGATGAGTACTGGCAGCACAACGTCGTTACTACCCTGACGCTGCTTAATGCCATGCGGGATAACGACGTCAAAAACCTCGTCTTTTCCTCCACCGCTGCAACCTACGGTGAGCCCGACCAGGTCCCGATTACGGAAGACATGCCAACCCAGCCCACCAATCCGTATGGTGCGACCAAGCTGGCCATCGACTACATGATCACGTCCTTTGCCCACGCCTACGGCCTTGGCGCTACCTCGCTGCGCTATTTCAACGTGGCAGGCGCCTACGGAAATATCGGCGAAAACCGCGAGGTAGAAACCCACCTCATCCCCATCGTGTTGCAGGTTGCTTTGGGCCACCGGGATAAGATCTTCATGTTCGGTGATGACTGGGAGACCGCAGACGGCACCCCAGTGCGTGACTACATCCATATCCGCGATCTAGCCGACGCCCACGTGCTTGCCCTTGAGTCCAATGAATCTGGCAAGCACCGCATTTACAACCTGGGTTCTGGCGATGGGTACTCCGTCAAGCAGGTCATCGAGATGTGCCGCAAGGTCACCGGCCACGACATTCCGGCTGAGGTGGCCCCGCGCCGCGCGGGCGACCCAGCTACGCTCATCGCTTCCTCTGAGAAGATTCAGCGGGAACTCGGGTGGAATCCCACCCGTACGGACCTGGAAACCATCGTCACCGACGCGTGGAACTTCACCCGACAGCTCGGCGATAAAGCACATTCCGCAAAGCGGTCCTAGACGCCGCGCGTGTTAGGCGGGGCTGTCAACGCGGAGCCCCGCCGCTTCGCGGGCTAGCTCGCAACCATGGCATAGGCTGGAGACCAACCGCTTTCCCATGCCGCTGCGATATCCCTGCGCTATGAGGCGCCCCAAATTGTGATGGGGCGCCTCTTCTACTACTACGGAAAGCGCCGGACCGGCATAAATTCCGAATTCGTGGGACACCTGGCTAGCAGCATACAAAGCTAGGGCGTTATAGCGAATAGACCCCTGGAATGTACGGGCTACCGCCAATAACAGGTCTCCTGCTTCCTGCGGCGCGGAGACGAGCTCTGCAATGACCAGGTCACGGGTCCAAGTGGTAGACATCCACATAGCTGCCACACACAACAATTCTTCATTTTCTAGGGTTTCCTCCAGCGATTCGACTTCGCTGAGCACATAGCGAACATCGGCAATGAGGTGTTTGACCACCTGCACTGGATCTGTAGTGCCGTACCCGTGCCCGGCGCGCAATTGGCGGGCAATCTCTTCGGCGCATCGCTCCATGGCCCTAATCTCTTCTTCCCCAAAGTAGGGGTTCGGGTCCTTAAAGCGCTGGACCAAGTCATGACGGCTAAGTTCCGGAAGCATGCCATTATTCACGCAGGCGCGCATCGTGTGGCTCGTCGAGATGGCGGGTATGGTTCCTTCCATCCAATTCTGCAGCGGGCCCTCGCCGCCTTCTGTGGCGTGGCCAAAGATGAGGTCATAGGCGGTATCGGTGGATAGTTCTTCGGCCAGCCAGCAGGCATCGATGCCCATACCTGTCCGGTCTTGGAAATGGTAAAGAGACTGCAGAATATCCCAAAGCTCTCCCTCCTCGCGTTGGGAGAGCACGAAGCAGAAGTTGATTTCGGGATTTCCGCAGTGAAACGCTTCCATCACTTCGTGCAGGGCACCAGGCACATCGTGCAGATCGAGGCGGGCTACTGGTCCGATGCTGTGTCCGCGTTGGCTGGGTTGGATGGAGATGAGGATGACTGATTCGGTGGGAAAGAATCCGAGGATTCCTGGAATATTGGCGAGGATATCGCCGGGCGTACGGATGGGCTGAGTTGGTGTTGTGATGTCCATAGCCCCAGCTTCAAACACGCGCGCAACTGTGCATAGGCCAATTAGTGCTAGGTAAGGGGGATCTGTGGATAGGTGGGGTGAAGGGGGCGTCGGCAAGCGGCTTTTCCACACCCCGCCCGGAATTGCGCTGGCAATGCGCAGCGGTTTGGGGCACAATTGTTTATTTAGCCTCGCAGTGCGCGCGGGAATAGTAAGCACGCACGCGGCGTTGGGGTAGGTAAGAAAGCAAGGAGGTAACACAACATGCACGAAGAAGATCGCCGCATGTATGAGCTGGAATATCCGGCTCCGGTGATTAGGGATGATTCCGGTGACGGACAAGGCCCCACCATGATTGTTGCCATGCACGGATATGCTGACGCTGGCCAGGCCATTGAGGCAAGTGCTGACCACCTGAAGGCCGCTTTGGAAGGCCGTCAGCTGGCATCGTTTAACTCTGATGAGCTGATTGATTACCGCTCGCGCCGCCCAGCCATCACGATTGATAAGGATCGGGCGCTGGAAATCGAGTCCATGGATCTTGGTATTAAGGTCCTGCGCGATAATTCCGGCAAGACCTTCCTACTGCTGTCTGGCCCTGAACCAGACATGCGCTGGGAGGCGTTCACTACGGCCGTGGTGAAGCTGGTGGAAAAGTTCAATATTGAAGACACCATCATGCTCTATGCCGCGCCGATGCCGGTGCCGCATACCCGCCCCACGGTGGTCACGGCCCATGGCACCTCCTCCCGCTTGACCGAGCACATGCTCTCGATGGATTCCACCATGATGGTGCCAGGCTCCGCCGCGCTGTACTTGGAAAAGGCTCTGGCGGATAAGCACCGCACGGTGGCTGGATATACCGTCCACGTGCCGCATTATTTGGCCGCTTCGCCTTATCCGCAGGCCACGTACCAGTTGTTGGATTCGGTGGCTCGGGCGGCGCGCCTCAATATTCCTTTGGGCAGCATTGAGGCCGATATTTCTCGCGTGGAAAGCCAGCTGGAGGAGCAAGTTGGTGGCTCGGATGAGATTGAAGGCGTAGTCCAACAACTCGAGCAGCAGTATGACGCTTATATGGAGCGCTACCGCAAGGAGCATCCGCAGGCAATCATGCCTGGCGAGGAGCCCATGCCTACCGGTGAGGAAATCAGCGAGGAATTCCAGGCATTCTTGGCTTCCTTGGATGAAGAAGAAAGCCAGCAGATCATCAATACCGAGATCGATGACCGCGAAGATTCCGCCGAGGAGGAAGGCCCGCAGTCCGATGATGGGAAGGATGGCCCTGATTCTACTTCGGGCGAGGGCGACTTAGGTGACGATATCTAACTAACCCGCCCCCATCGCCGCTAAGGTGGTGGGGGTGAACTTATCTCAGCTGCTGCCAGATTTAACGGAAGTACCCGAGTCCCTCGTAGACGAGGCAATTTGGGATACCTTTACCTCGTGGACTACCGGCCGGGGTATCAATTTGTACCCGGCGCAGGAAGAAGCCTCGCTCGGTATTCTGGCCGGTGATAATGTCATCCTCGCTACCCCTACGGGCTCGGGTAAGTCCATGGTGGCTAATGCTGCACACTTCATCGCCCTAGCTCGTGGCCAGCGCAGTTTCTATACCGCGCCGATTAAGGCCCTTGTGAGCGAGAAGTTCTTTGCCCTCTGCGATATCTTCGGTGCCGAGAATGTGGGCATGATGACTGGCGACGCCACCGTTAATGGCAATGCCCCCATCATCGCCGCCACCGCCGAGATTGTGGCCAATATTGCGCTGCGCGATGGCGCCGAAGCCAATATCGACCAGGTAGTGATGGACGAGTTCCACTACTACTCCGAGCCGGACCGCGGTTGGGCCTGGCAGGTGCCGCTGCTGGAGTTGTCCAAGGCGCAGTTCCTGCTCATGTCTGCCACTTTGGGCGATACTCAGTGGCTAGAAGAGGATCTCACCCGCCGTACCGGCCGCGCCACCAACCTCGTCGCCGGCTCCACGCGGCCCGTGCCGCTGGACTTTTCCTATGTCTTTAGCGCGGTGCACGAGACCATCGAGGAGCTCTTGGCCGATAAGAAGGCTCCCATCTACGTGGTGCACTTCTCGCAGCGTGAAGCGGCCGAGCGCGCCCAGGCGCTCACCTCACTTTCGGGGATCATCACTAAGGATGAAAAGGAAGCCATTGCCCAGGAAATCGGTGGTTTCCGCTTCACCACTGCCTTTGGCAAGGATCTGTCCAAGCTCCTGCGCAAGGGCATCGGCATCCACCACGCGGGTATGCTGCCCAAATATCGCCGTTTGGTAGAGCGCCTGGCGCAAAAGGGCCTGCTTAAAGTCATCTGTGGCACCGATACTTTGGGAGTGGGCATTAACGTGCCCATCCGCACCGTGCTGATGACTGGGCTTGCCAAGTTCGACGGCCAGCGCCAACGCATCCTCAAATCGCGCGAATTCCACCAGATTGCCGGCCGCGCCGGCCGCGCCGGCTATGACACCGAAGGCACAGTGGTGGTCGAGGCCCCCGAGCATGAGATCGAAAATGCTAAGGAACGCCGCCGCATCGGCGATGACCCCAAGCGCTTGAAGAAGCTCAAGAAAAAGTCCGCCCGCGAAGGCGAGGTGTCCTGGTCCGAGAAGACCTTCGCGCGCCTTACTGAGGCTGAACCGGAGCAACTGACGTCTCAGTTCCGCGTTTCTAATTCCATGCTGCTCAATGTCTTGGCGCGCCACGGCAATGGCTATGAGCACATGCGCCACCTGCTGCGGGATAACCACGATAACCGCAGCAAACAGAATAAGGACATCCTCACCGCGCTCGATCTCTTCCGCGGGCTAGTGGATTCCGGCGTGGTGCAAAAGTCCACCAAGGGATTGGATATCTACGGCCGCCCCTACCATTTGGTGCGAGAGCTGCCGCGTGACTTTGCGCTCAATCAGCCGCTGGGCCCATTCGCGCTGGCGGCGCTCTCGCTGCTGGATCCGGAAGCGGAGACCTATAACCTGGACGTTATTTCCGTTTTTGAGGCCATCCTAGATGACCCGCGCCAGGTGCTCATTGCCCAGCAGAAGCAGCGCCGCGGCGAAGAGATCGCCGCGCTGAAGGCGGACGGGGTGGACTACACCGACCGCATGAATATCGTAGAAGACATCACCTGGCCAAAGCCGCTCGAGGAGCTATTGGAGCAGGCCTACGATACTTTCGCTGAAACCAATGCGTGGGTCAAGGAATTCGAGCTGCGTCCCAAGTCCGTGGTGCGCGACATGCTCGAGAACGCCATGACCTTCTCGGATTTGGTCGCCACCTACGGCTTGGCCCGCTCCGAGGGCGTGATTTTGCGCTACCTGACCGACGCCTGGCGTACCCTTAAGCAATCCATTCCGGACGAGTACAACACGCCAGAACTCGAAGACATCGTCATCTGGCTAGGTGAGCTTATCCGCCAGGTGGATTCCTCGCTTGTCGACGAATGGGCGCAAATGGCCGGCGAGGACTCCCCCATCGACCAAGACACGGTGGACCGCGAGCTGGCCTTTGGCGTGGAGGATCCCACCGCGCTCACGTCCAATCGCCGCGCCTTTACCATCATGGTGCGCAATTACATGTTCCGCTTGGTGCAGCTCTTTGCTTTGGAAAAGGAAGACCGCTTGGCGGAGCTGCTCGATTACTTGGACGAGGTGCCGGACTTCGGCGCTATCCTGGATGACTATTTCGATGAATATGATGACATCGATTCCGGCCCCGAGGCCCGCGGCCCAGAGTTCTTCCGCCTTGGCGATACTGACTCGCGAGCCTGGTCGGTGCGCCAGATCATCAAGGACCCCGACGGCGACCATGCTTACCAGTTCGTCGCTACGGTAGATCTAGACGCCTCCGATGAAGCCGGCGAAGTCCGCCTAGCGGACCTGCGCGTGGAGTATTAGCCAGCGAAAACGACAAAGCCACCCTGGTTGCCTCGCCCCGGGGTAAGGGGGGCCGCAACGAGTACGGCGACGAGCAGGAGCGGCGAATGGAACACCGCTGCCAGGCGTGTGCCCGCGCCTGCCCGCACGTTGACAGCAGTTCGGGCGATCGCGGCTGTTGCGGGGATCCCGCCGAACAGGGGCGCGACGACGTTGGCCACGCCCTGCCCAAAGAGCTCGCGGTCAGGATCGTGCCGGTCGCCGACAGTCTTTGCGTCGGCAACCGTCGCTGACAGCAACGATTCCAACGCACCGAGCGCTGCGACGGCGACCGCTGCCAACAGCAAGGAATCCAGGTGCTCCCACGGGATCTGCGGCCAGCGCGGGGCAGGCAACGTCGACGGGATGTAGCCGATAGTCTTCAGACCGCTGTCTGCCAGCATGTTGATGGCCGTCGCAGCAGCTACCAACACCAGCGCCGCGGGAAAGCCACTACGAATGCGGGCAGCAACCACGATTCCGGCCGCCACCGCGAGGGTCATAACGGGCGCCTGCCATACCGGAGCATCTAGCCAAGCTTTGATTGCGTCCCACGCCAACCCGAGGACTTTCTCGCCATCTACGTCAACACCGAGTGCTGCAGGTAGCTGTTGGAGGGCGATGATCACCGCAATACCGGCTGTGAAACCTTCGATGACAGGCAACGGCATGTATTTCATCGCGCGGCCAGCGCCGGTGAATGCCAGCAAGAGCAGCATGAGCCCCGCCAGCACGCCAACGACGAGCACCCCATCGGCACCATGGTCGGCCACGATGGGGATGAGCACCACGGTCATTGCGCCGGTCGGGCCGCTTACCTGGACGTTGCTACCGCCGAAGACTGCGGACAGGATGCCCGCGACGATGGCCGTCGTAATTCCAGCTGCCGCGCCGACACCAGAAGCAACGCCGAAGCCGAGCGCCAGGGGGAGTGCGACTAGGGCCACCATAAGGCCGGCCGAAAGGTCGCGCCCGATAGTCACGCGGGACCAGTCCGAGCGGCGCGGTGCGAATCGCAGGGCACGGGATCGGATGCCCACCTTAGAGACGGTGGAGGGGTGGGTCATGCTACTTTCTTGCTCCTTAAAGGCTCAACGACACCCAAAGGATACACAAGGCGCCTTCCTTCGACGGCCGGATTCCCGATTCTGGCCGATGCCTCATGTTGACGAATTCCCACCACACCCCAACCCTTCGGCACTAACTTGGCCAAGTCAGGGTTGGGCGTGACGCCTGCCACAAACTACTGAAAACCATTGCCATTTAAACCCTCCTCTGGTTTACTCGGGGCCATGCAGACAGTAGATACCCTCATCATCGGCGGTGGCGCGGCCGGCCTGCAGGCAGCCCTAGTCATGGTCCGCGCCCGCCGCAGCGTGCTCATTGTTGATTCCGCCACTCCCCGCAACCGTTTCGCCCATGAAATTCATGGAGTCATTGCCCTCGAGGGCACGCCACCCCTTGAGTTTCAAGAGCGCGGCAAGGAGCAGCTGCGCAGCTATGGCGCGCAGATCGTGAACGCCACCGTGGATTCCGTCACCGATAATGACCGCACGCTCACCGCCACGTTGAGCAACGGTGAGACCATCGCTGCCCGCTCTATCATCGTCGCCAGCGGCGTGGACGACGAGCACCCAGCTATCCCGGGCCTGCAAGAAAACTGGGGAAATACGGTCCTCCACTGCCCCTACTGCCACGGATACGAGGTGGCGGACAAGAAGCTCGGCGTGCTCTACATCGGCGAGTTCTCCTTCCACCATGCCGCGGTTCTGCGCCAGTGGTCGAAGGACATCACCTTCTTCACCAATGGAATGGAATTCACCGACGAGCAGCGCGCGGACCTGACTCGGCGGGGCATTGCGCTTATCGACGGCCCCGTCACCGCCTTCCAAGACGGAAAAGTCCTGCTGGAAAGCGACGAGCATGCCGTCGATGCACTGTTTTACATGCCCATTCCCCGCCCTCACGATGAGTTCCTCGCTGACCTCAATCTTCAGCGCCACAGTCCGCCGTCGGGCATGGGCGGCAGCCTGATCAAAACGGGCCTCGCCGGTGCCACCAGCCACCCGCGCATCTGGGCCGTAGGCAACGTGGTCAACCCACCGGCGCAGGTAGCGATGGCGATGGGCGAGGCCACCGCCGCCGCCATTGCGGTCAATGCCTTCCTCGTCGAGGACGATTGGATTTAAATACGGTGGTGTGGCATGAAAGCCATCATCCAGACCAATCCGGAAGACCCACACTCGCTGGAGCTGGGGGGACGTCGGCAAGCGCGAGGGCGGCTATAAGCCAGACTTTTAGCGTGCGGCCTCAATCTGGACAGCCTGTGCCACAGCTTGAACTACGGCAGCGACCTTAACGGCCTCCCAGATCTGCTCCTTGCTCAGGCCAGCCTCGTTGACTTCCTGGGCGTGGGCGCCGAAGCAGTGCTCGCAGCCATTGATGGCGGAGACTGCGGTATTCCACAGCTCGAAGTTGGCCTTGTCCACGCCTGGCTTGGAGATAATGTTCATGCGCAGGCCGAACTTAACCCGTGCGTAGTCATCGCCCAACCAGCCCTTGGCGCGGTAGGCAACATTGTTCATAGCCATAACGGTGGCTGCGCCGTAGGCTGCCTCGATAGCTTCCTCAGACAGGTGCTCCTTTGCTTCCTCCGCAATCTCAGACAGCACGGTGTCATTGCGGGTTGCGGCGGCCGATGCCAGCAGGCAGCCCCAGAGCTGCTCCTCGTCCAGGTCCTTGGAACGGGTCAGGGTGCCCAAGTTGAGCTTCTGGTCCTTGGCGTACTCCGGTAGGGAAGACTTCAGATTATCAATAGACATAACTTTTCTCCTTTGATATTTTGATAGGAATTTGCTGCGCTGGATTCAAAAGGAAACCCCGCCACGAAAGCGGGGTAAACCTGCATCTCAGTGAGATTTAGAGTGCGGACTGAACGACGTCCATCTTGTTGATGTTCTTGGTTGGGTCGTTCTTCTCCCAGTTGCAAGCGCAGACCTCTTCGGACTGCAGGGCGTCGAGCACGCGCAGAACCTCGTCTACGTTACGGCCGACAGCATCCGGGGTAACGGAAACGAACTGGATAACGCCATCTGGGTCGATAATGAAGGTAGCGCGGTCAGCAACGCCATCAGCGTTTTCTACGCCCAGTGCACGGATGAGGTCGTGGCGCACGTCGGAGAACATCGGGAAAGGAACTTCCTTCAGCTCTGGGTGGGTTGCGCGCCAGTTGAAGTGAGCGAACTCGTTATCGGTGGAGCCGCCGAGGATCTGGGTATCGCGGTCTTGGAACTCCTCGTCCAGCTTGCCAAAGGCAGCGATCTCGGTCGGGCAAACGAAGGTGAAGTCCTTCGGGTAGAAGAAGACGACCTTCCACTTGCCCTCGTACTTGTCCAAGGATACCTGCTCGAAGTAGTCCTCCGGCTGGTTAGCGTTGACGTCGTGCAGGTCGCCACCGGTCAGGGCGGTGAGGTTGAACTCTGGGAACTTTTCGCCGACGGTCAAAATAGGCATAGTCTTCAACTCCTTTAGCAAAGGCTTTTCCTCTAAGTTTCCTGCCGCTTGGCGTACAAGCAGCGGGGCCGGACCGTGTCCGGCCCAACACGATCAGTTATACCATCTTTTCCGCTCGCGTCAATAGCAAATCCTATAGGTAAGTGTTAGAGTGATAGGCATGCATAATAAAGAGTATCGCCCTACACTTGCTCAGCTGCGCACCTTTGTCACCGTTGCGGAAAACAAGCACTTTGGTACCGCGGCCGCCAAACTCGAAATCTCTCAGCCCTCCCTCTCTCAGGGCCTCGTTGCCCTCGAGCAGGGCTTGGGCCTGCAGCTTATCGAGCGCTCTACCCGCAAAGTCATCGTCACCTCGGCCGGTGAGACCCTCCTCCCCTACGCCAAGGCCACTCTTGAAGCCGCCGATACCTTCCTCGCCCACGCTCGCGGCGCCAACGGCACCCTCGCCGGCCCGCTGACCATCGGCGTTATCCCCACCATCGCCCCCTACATCCTTCCCGATCTACTCTCCATGCTGGCTGAAGCCTACCCGGACCTCGAGCCGCGCTTCGTCGAGGAGCAAACCCAGCACCTCATTACTCGCCTGCGCAATGGCAACTTGGATCTTGCCATCATGGCCCTTCCGTCGGAGGCCACCGGCATGGTCGATAGCCCGCTGTACACGGAGAAATTCTCCATTGTCTGCCCGCCCGATCACCCCATCGCCGGCCGCGAGGATGTCGAGCTTGCGGAGCTCAAGGACTTGGATTTACTGCTGCTTGACGACGGCCACTGCTTGCGCGACCAAGTAGTCGACCTCTGCCGCCATGCCGATATCAACCCAGCCGAGGCCACCAATTCCGTCACCCGGGCCTCTTCCCTAACCACCATCATGCAGCTGGTCATGGGCGGCCTGGGCTGCACCCTCGTCCCCGAATCCGCCCTGGCCACCGAATGCCATGGCAAGGACGTCGCCATCGCCCACTTTGCCTCCGATGTCACCGCCGAGCGCGAGGTGGGCCTCGTGTTCCGTTCCTCCGCCGCCCGCGCCGAGGAATTCCGCGAATTCGGCACGCTCATCACCTCCGCCTATAACAAGGCGATTGAGCGCTCCCGGCAGTAGTCTCACCCGGCGGCCCCACACGGGGGCGTCGCCAAGCACGCCAAAGGCCACCGCCCCTAACTGGAACGGTGGCCTTCAACTATGGTGCGCTACGCCTGTGGAAAGATGTTGCGCCCCGCGCACTGGCGGAACATATGCGCCTGTGCCAAGAGCGTCACCGGATACGCCACGATAAGGCCGATACCTAAAAGCAAGAAGCCGCCGATGATGATGAAAAAGTTCAAAATTGCCAGTAGCAACAGTTGACCGTAGTTGTTCTTACCTGCCTGAAAGCCCTTCTTCACGGCGTCACCAACGCTATCGCCGTCGGCCGCGAACCATTGCATCAGCGAGAAGAATGGTTGGATAAAGAAGCTAATCAGCGAAATCACGGCCATGATGCCCATGACGCTTAATACTGCCGCAACTGCTTCGTCCTCCGTCATATTCTCGGCGTCGTTAAGCAACCCATAGACAGTTCCGCCTACTGCAGCGAATGCAATGAGGCTCGCCACCGCCCCGATGACAAGCATGATGACCAGCGGCTGCCACCAACGCACGTTCTTAAAAAGGTAACCCCAACCGGTGCGGGCGTCATCGATCTGGAAAAGCGCTAGGCGCATAATTACCAGCGACAATACAAGGCTTAGGACAGTCGAAATGAGCTGAGAAACCCAAGAACCCGCGGTTGGCTCACCCGAGCCGGAGTAGCTCGCGGCATTAATGCCGCCAGCAATGGCTACAAAAACGATACTTAGAACAAAAAGCGCTAGTGCTCCCAGAATCCACAGCTTCCAATTGCCAAAGACAGTCCGAAAAGCCCAAGAAACCGCATCTATTGCGGAGGCCTTACCGGTAAACGGCCGCTGGCCTGCTTGGTAGCCCACATAGCCTTGGGTATTTTCTTCATGGCTTCCGCCATAGGACGGAAGCTGTCCGTAGTTTGGTCGGTCCTCGGGGTGATCGGTCGGCTCGTAGCGCGGAAAATCATCATTTCCACCCGCATACGGGTTTGTCATAGGCGGTGCTCCTCCTTCAGGAATGCACATAGAAAAATGGATAAGTATTTTAACTTTAACAACTTTTTCCTCATTTCAGGTGGACGGGTAAACTCGTTGCCTAGTCATGACTAAGAACGAATCCCCTTCTCGCGACGAGCTCTTCGCCGCACTCGAAAATGTCACTTTGGCCGAGGCGCGCTCCTTCCGCCGCCGCCTCAAGAAGGCCCGTGCGCCTAAAGCTCTGCAAGAAATCGGCGCTGAAATCCATGCCGCGGCCGATCGCGTCGCACTTACCGACGCCGCCGTTCCCAGCATCACCTACCCCGACGCCCTCCCCGTCACCGCCCGCAAGGACGATATCGCCGAGGCAATTCGGGACAACCAGGTCGTCATCATCGCTGGTGAGACCGGTTCTGGTAAGACCACCCAGATCCCGAAAATCTGTCTCGAGCTAGGCCGCGGCCGGCGCGGGTTCATCGGCCATACCCAGCCGCGCCGTATTGCAGCGCGCACCGTGGCCGAACGCATCGCCTCGGAACTGGACCAGAAAATCGGCGAGTCCGTCGGCTACGCCATCCGCTTCGATGACCGCGTCTCTGAGACCACCGCCGTCAAGCTGATGACCGACGGCATTCTGCTCGCCGAGATGCAACGCGACCGCTTCCTTAATAAGTACGACACCATCATTATCGATGAGGCCCACGAGCGCTCGCTCAATATTGACTTCCTCTTGGGCTACTTGAAGCGCCTATTGCCCAAGCGTCCCGACCTCAAGGTGATCATCACCTCCGCAACCATCGACCCTGAAAGCTTCGCCGCCCATTTTGCCGACGCCGACGGCAACCCCGCCCCCATTATCGAGGTCTCCGGCCGCACCTACCCCGTAGAAATCCGCTACCGGCCACTCGAATTCGAGGCCGGCGGAAAAGTCGTAGACCAAGACCCGCTCGACGGCTTGACCGAGGCCATCGAAGAGCTCATGCGTGAAGGCGACGGCGATATCCTGTGCTTCTTTCCTGGCGAGCGAGATATCCGCGATGCCATGGAGGCCATCGAAGGCAAAAAGTGGAAAAACGTCGAGGTCACTCCCCTCTTTGGCCGCCTATCTAACCAAGAGCAGCACCGCGTGTTTAGCGAGCACCGCGGCCGCCGCATCGTCTTGGCCACCAATATCGCCGAAACCTCGCTTACCGTGCCCGGCATCCGCTATGTCGTCGATACCGGCACCGCCCGTATCTCGCGATATTCCACGCGCACCAAAGTCCAGCGCCTGCCTATCGAGCCTATCTCGCAGGCCTCCGCCAACCAGCGCTCCGGCCGCTGCGGCCGCGTTGCCGATGGCATCGCCATTCGCCTCTATAGCGAACAGGACTTTGAAAGCCGCCCCGAATTCACCGACCCAGAGATTCTGCGCACCAACCTCGCCAGCGTCATCTTGCAGATGGTCTCGCTCAAGCTAGGCGACATCGAACAATTCCCCTTCATCCAGCCGCCCGAGCACAAGGCCATCCGCGATGGTCTCACGCTTCTCCACGAGCTCGGTGCCCTCCACGACAAGCAAGACAAGCCCTCGCTGACCACCATCGGCCGCGATCTTGCCCGCATCCCCCTGGATCCGCGCATGGCGCGCATGCTCATTGAAGCCAATACCAACGGATGCCTTGATGATGTCATGGTCATCGTTGCCGCCATGACCATCCAAGATGTGCGCGAGCGTCCCCTCGACTTCCAAGCCCAGGCCGACCAAGCCCACGCCCGCTTCAAGGACAAGACCTCGGATTTCTTGTCCATGCTCAAGCTGTGGGATTACATCAAGCAAACCCGCAATGAGCAATCCGGCAATAAGTTCCGCAAGCGCATGAAGCAGGAATTCCTCCACTACATGCGCATCCGGGAGTGGTTTGACTTGGTGCGCCAGCTCAAGGACGTCGCCAAGCAGCTGGGCTGGACCTACCAGGAAGGCACCGAGCGCCGCTCCGATGACATCCACATGTCCCTCCTTTCGGGCCTGCTCTCCAATATCGGCGCCCGCGATGGCAATTCCAAGGAGTTCCAGGGCGCGCGCAACACCCGCTTCCTGGTATTCCCCGGCTCCGCCCTGGCTAAAAAGCCTCCCGAGTTCCTCATGGCTGCCGAGCTGGTGGAAACTTCCCGCCTCTGGGCGCGCGATGTCGCCGCCATCGATCCTGCCTGGGTAGAAAAGCTCGGCGCGGACCTGCTCAAGCACAACTACTCCGAGCCCACCTGGTCCCGCAAGCGCGCCGCCGCCATCGCGCACCAAAAATCCACGCTCTACGGCGTGCCCATCGTGGCCGACCGCACCGTGCCCTACCACCGCGTCGATCCCGCCGCTGCCCGCGATATGTTCATCCGCAACGCCCTTATCGCCGGAGACTGGAACACCCACCACGCCTTCTTCAAGGCCAACGCCCAAGCGCTTGACGACGCCGCCGCATACGAAGAAAAGGCCCGCCGCCGCGGCCTCATCGTAGACGAAGACACGCTCTTCGATTTCTATGACCAGCGCATTCCGGAAAAAGTTACCACTGGCCGCCACTTTGACTCGTGGTGGAAAAAGGAGCGCCGCCGCACTCCTGACCTGCTGGATTTTGATCCCGCAAAGCTCATCGACGACTCCCACGAGGTCACCGAGGAATCCTTCCCCGACCACTGGCGCAAGGGCTCTATCGATTACGAACTGACCTACAAGTTCGAGCCCGGCGATCCTCTCGACGGCGTCACCGTAATGGTTCCCATTCCTATGCTCGCCGGCTTGGATACCGAAGGCTTCGATTGGCTCGTTCCGGGTCTGCGTCTCGAGCTCGTCACCGAGCTCATCCGCAGCCTGCCCAAGGCCCTGCGCCGCACTGTCGTACCCGCGCCCGAATTTGCCGAGCGCGCCGTCGACCGCCTCATCCCTTATGAAGGCTCCATCACGCAGCAGCTTGCCGACGTCCTCCGCGAACTCGGCGGTCAAGGAATCAACGCCACCGACTTCCAGGCCAGCAAGCTACCCGCCCACCTGCGGATGAACTACGGGGCCATCGATAAGCGCGGCAAAATCGTCGACTCGGACCGCGACCTCGCGGCGCTCGTCCGACGGCAGGCCGGACACATCAAGTCCTCCGTATCCCGCGTCTCGCGCACCTCCGAGTCCACCGCCGTCAGCGAATGGACCGACGACACCCTCGGCACCATCGATGACACGGTAACGACCACCGTCGACGGCCACGAAGTCACCGCCTACCCTGCCCTGGTCGCTACCAAGGACGGCGTCGAACTCAAGGTTCATCCCACCAAGGCCGCCGCAGATGCCGCCATGGTAACGACCACCCTTACGCTCCTCATGCGTGAGATATCCGTCAACGCCTCCCAAATGGTCAAGGGCCTGCCATTGCAACAGCGCGTCGCCGTCGATTCCTATCCGCACGGCGGCGCCGACGGCCTTGTCAATGACGCCCGCATCGCCGCGATCCGCGACCTGATGCTCGAAGCCGGCGGGCCCGTCCGCACCCCCGCGGCGTTTCAGAAGCTTAAAGACACCGTCAAGCCCCAGGTCCCAGGCCGCGTACGCCAGGCAGTGGTAGCTATTGCCCCCGGACTCGCCGAGTACTCCAACCTGCGAGCGGAACTCGCTCATTGGGACGGTCCAGCAATCGATGACATGCGCGCACAACTGGATTTCCTCCTTCCCCGAAACGCCATCACTGTCCATGGAATGTCCCATCTGCGCCATCTACCGCGATATATCCAAGCCATGCGCATTCGCCTAGAGGATATGAACCTTGACCCCGACCGCGATGCAGACCGTCAAGCCGAGGTTGATAACGCCAAGGCCTACCTATCCAACCGCCTGCGCAATCTACCGGCCGGCCGCGAAAAGACCCGCGAGGTCAAGGACGTGCGTTGGATGATAGAGGAACTTCGAGTTTCCCTTTTTGCTCAGCGCCTTGGCACAGCCCATGCCGTTTCACTCCGGCGCATCCAAAAGGCGGTGGACAAACTGCGCTAAAAGTCCTCGCGATCGCGCCTTCGCATCAGGCGAATCTCGGATTCAAAGTCATCTGCGCTTTCAAAGGATTTATACACGGAGGCGAAGCGCAGATAGGCCACCTCGTCAAGGTCCCGCAGTGGTTCCAGGATAGCCAAGCCAATCTCGTTCGCGTTGACCTGCGAGGAGCCATGACTGCGCACGGTCTCCTCCACTTCTTGCGCCAGCTTCTTCAGGGCATCGTCGCTTACATCTCGCCCCTGGCAGGCACGGCGGACACCGCGAATCAATTTATCTCTGCTGAAAGGCTCGGCCAGACCGTTTCTCTTCACCACAAGCAACACGGCCTTCTCAACCGTGGTAAAGCGCCCCTTGCACGAAGCACACTCGCGCCGGCGACGAATCGACGCTCCAGCATCGACCACACGCGAGTCGATGACGCGGGATTGCTCATTGTGACAAAAGGGGCAATACACAGTGGTCCTTTCACTGACGTTGTTACGCCAGTAGTTTACTCACCTTCAATTCCGTGCGACCACCGGGCTTCGCCCCCACCGGTCCCCCTAGCGTGTTACTGCAGCCTCTACTTGTTGCACATTAGAAGCCGGCGGTTGCGGTGCACTGTTTCCTTCAGCACCAGCTAGTCCTCCTAGCAAAGTGCCCACAAAGACCGCTACACCAAACACTGCGCCCAATGCGTAGTTACCTGTGTTCGACTCACCCACGCTGTTTCGGCCCCTATTCGATCTGTCCCCAGAGCCTCCGGCCGACGTGCGGTTCGAACGATAGGTCGTGCGATCTTCCACACGTAGAGTTCGAACATACCGAGAGTTTGCAGTACCGCGGACGGCAGAACCGTAGCCACGCTCCACATCCCATACGGATGCAGAAGGCACCACTACAGGTTCGGTAGCGTTGCGAGTTACCAGGTTATTGCGAGAATTGATCAGCAGAGACATGACTTTCCTTTCGACGACTGAACCCACCGTAGGCACCTCATGCGACACGTCATGACCCCCAGTCGCCATAATGTTCGATTTAGTTGGTACGTTCGATTTATAGCATCGCTTCGAATACTTGTCCACCCCAACGAGCAAATCTCGAACATCTGTACTTTTCGTGCTACAAATGACGTGTGGCAACTTTCAGCGCCGCCAGCTAACAGACCACCGATAAATCCACCCGATCCCCTCCGAGGAGCCAGCAATGGGCCGCAAGCCAAAGAAGACCACCGAGAAGACCGACTACGCCTCCCTATCTGACCGCCAGCGACGCATCCTCAATGTCATTAGTGACGCCGTTATGTTGCGTGGTTACCCACCAAGCATTCGCGAAATTGGTGACGCAGCGGGGCTGCAGTCCACGTCATCGGTTGCCTATCAGCTAAAACAATTGGAAGAGAAAGGGTTTTTGCGCCGAGACCCTAATAAGCCGCGTGCCGTAGATGTTCGCCACCTTAATACGGATGATGGCGCCAAAAAGCCTGGCCGCAAGCCGGCTAAGCCCGAGCAGCAAGTTCCGGAGGATGCAGGTGCCGTTTCCTATATTCCTGTGGTCGGCCGTATCGCTGCGGGAGCACCCATTACCGCAGAGGAAAACGTCGACACATACTTCCCCATGCCTGACGAGGTGGTCGGTGGCGGCGACCTTTATATGCTGCAAGTAGTCGGCGACTCGATGCAGGATGCCGGCATCCTTGACGGCGACTGGGTAATCATTCGTTCCCAGTCAGTCGCAGAGGAGGGCGAGTTCGTGGCCGCCCTGCTCGAAGGATCTGAAGCTACCGTCAAGGAGTTCCACCGCGATTCCTCCGGTGTGTGGCTACTTCCTCACAATGAGGCCTACGCTCCCATCAACGGCGATGATGCGGAAATCATGGGCAAGGTCGTATCGGTATTCCGTAAGCTTTAACCACGCACCTGACGCAGATTCTATGACCCCGCAAGGGCCAAGCGTGGCCCTCGCGGGGCCTACCTATGTACACCCTTCGTTGACGCGGCCCGTTTCCTGCCACCCCCATTTTGGCTCCATTTCGGACCCGGACACCAAAAGAGACGAAAATCCCACTTTCCCACTTTTACCTCTGACCAGGTACTTCAGCGCACCGGGTATTGAATGCAGCCGTGCAAATTTTTACTTTAGTCCGTTTATTCCCGATTTTTGAGACAATGGACTAAGCAAAACAACATCGCCGGATTTTCACTTCCGCATAAAGTGGCAATTTTTACCCCCACGCCATGACGCGATGTCTCTAGATTCAAGGAGGAATCATGTACGCAGAAGAGCGGCGTCGCCAAATTGCTTCCCTCACCGCCGTTGAAGGCCGTGTCAACGTCACTGAACTCTCAGAGCGCTTCGAAGTCACGGCCGAGACCATTCGGCGCGACCTTGCCGTGCTTGATCGTGAGGGCGTCGTCCACCGCGTGCACGGCGGCGCGGTAGCCTCCCAAACCTTCCAAACCGCGGAGCTTACCTTGGATACTCGCCAGCGGTCCGCCTCCGGTGCAAAAGCAGCCATCGCCCGCGCGGCCCTCGACTTTCTCCCCCACGGCGGCGGCAGCATTTTCTTGGACGCAGGCACCACCATTAACGCGTTCGCGGAGCTCATTGGACAGCAATACCCGCAAGCGCAGTTCAATATTGTCTCCAATAGCTTGCCTATTGCTCTGTCGCTAGCAAGCAACGGTGTGCCAGACGTCCAGCTACTTGGCGGTACGGTCCGCGCGATTACCCAGGCCGTCGTTGGCGATACCGCACTGCGCACCCTGGCGATGATGCGTGCCGACGTCGCCTTTATCGGCACCAATGCCCTTACCCTGGACCATGGCTTGTCGACGGCCGACTCCCAAGAGGCAGCCATCAAATCCGCCTTTGTCACCAATGCCCACAAAGTAGTGGTCATGTGTGACTCCAGCAAGCTGGGCAATGATTACTTGGTAAGTTTCGCCTCTGCCGCCGATATCGACGTCGTCATCACTGACGCCGCTGCCCCCGATTCCTTCGTGGAGGCGCTGCGCGAGCGCGAAATTGAGGTCGTGCTCGCCAGCGAGTAATCCCCCGATCCTTCGCCTCCTTTAGGCGAAGGACTCCATGCGTTCTACCACTGCGGTACGGGCAGCGTCAGGGCTTTCCGCATCCAGTGCCACCTCGGCAAGCTGCTGGCACTGTTCTAAGGTAACCTCTGCCAGCTGCGCGCCGACGCCCGCAACTGCGGTCGACGCTGCGGATAGCGAATTTACGCCCAAGCCGGTAAGCACGCAGGCCAGCATTGGGTCGGCCGCCGCCTCACCGCACACGCCTACCGCAACGTTATTGGCCTGGCCCACGATGCAGGTGTGCTGAATGAGCCGCAGCACAGCCGGCTGCCACGGGTCGGTCAGGTAGGCCAGCTGAGGCGACAGGCGGTCCGCGGCCATAGTGTACTGAGTCAGGTCATTAGTGCCGATGGACACGAAATCAAGGTGCGGCATGATTTTATCCGCCATGAGCGCTGCGGCCGGAACCTCAATCATGGCGCCGGCAGTCAGGCCGCGCTCGCGGCACAGGCTAGCAAACCACTGGGCCTCGGTAGAGGTGGCAACCATAGGAGCCATCACCCAGGTAGAGGCTTTGTCATCGCGAGCCTCAGCCGCTTGGGCAATCGCATCCAGCTGGCGGGTCAGCAGAGCCTCATTATCGCGTGCAATACGCAGACCACGAACACCCAATGCTGGGTTTTCTTCGGAGCTCAGCGTGGCATAGGAAATGGGCTTATCGGAGCCAGCATCTAGCGTACGCACGACAACCTTGGATTCAGGGAAGGCATTAAAGACCTTGCCGTAAATCTTTGCCTGCTCGTCAACGCTGGGCTCTTCACTGGCCGAGAGGAACGATAGTTCCGTGCGGTACAGGCCGATACCCTCTGCCTGCGAATCCGAAGCAATGCGGGCGGCGTTGCCATCAGCGACGTTGGCAAGCAGCTGCACGCGGTGGCCATCTTTGGTTTCCGCCGGGCCGCGCCACTGAGCAACGCGTGCCGCCCGCTCGCGATACTCGGCCACAGCCTTTCTGGAAGCCTCTTCGTCGGCCCCAAGGGTGACGGCGCCCACTGCGCCATCGACAAATACCAGCGTGCCGCTTTCAATATCGCTCAGCGCGGCACCTACAGCAACGATGCACGGAATATCCAACTGACGGGCGATGATGGCCGTATGGCTGGTAGGTCCACCAAGTTCGGTAACAAGGGCCTTGATGTGCTTGGTATCCAGCGTCGCGGTATCGGCCGGGGCCAAATCGTCCGCGAACAGCACGGCCTCGCCGTCTACGAGCGGCAGGCCCGGCTCGTCCTCGCCGCGCAGCTCTGCGATTACGCGGTCGCGCACGTCCTTCAAGTCAGTGGTGCGCTCTGCCATCACTCCGCCGGCGGCTTCGAACATGGTGACAAACTTATCGGTGGCGCCGACAGTAGCGAACTCCGCATTCCGGCCGGTGCGGATGTTTTTGCGCACGGCCTTATGCCAGCCTCGGTCCTTGACCATGCCGGCCGTTGCAGTCAGAACTTCCGCAGCCTGGCCTTCGGCGGCAGCAGCCCGCTGCTCCAAGCGGCCAGCGACAGTATCTACGGCCGCAAGGAAGCGGTCGTACTCAGAATCGCTCGCTTGCTCTGGGTCAATGCTTCCCTCGGTAGGCAGGGCCGGGCGAGGGCGGACCCACACGGCTTCGGCGTAGGCGACTCCGGCAACGACACCGGTTCCTTTGATTGTGGACTCAGACGCGTTTTCCATGAGCGTACTTCCTTCGAAGATAGCGGTTTATTAACTTCCAGAACACCACAAATCGGATAGAAAAGCAATGTATACCACAGAAATTCTGTTGACTTTCGGACACAATCGGACAAGAATCAACATTAAGGGCGGGCCATGCCCGCGAGGTCCTCTCCAACGGCGTTCGGCCCCAATATACAACCTGCGAAAGGGACGACTTGATTCTCACGCTGACCCCCAATCCCAGTATCGACGCCACCCTTGTGCTCAGCGAGCCATTGACCTCCGGTGATGTCCACCGGGCCAGCGAGGTCACACAGGTTGCTGGCGGCAAGGGTGTAAACGTCACTCATGCCGTGCACTTGGCCGGCGAGCAATCCTTGGCTCTTTTCCCGGCCCACGACTCCGATTCTTTCCTAAATCTCATCCACTCGGCCGGGCTGCCTTCCTCTGCAATCCCCATGGACGGCACAGTTCGCGTCAATACCACCATCACAGAGCCTGATGGCACTACCACCAAGGTCAACGGCCCAGGCCCTGCGCTTTCCGACGCCGACTCCCAAGCCATTACCTCCGAGCTCACCGCCCGCGCCCTTGCCTCCGACTGGGTGGTCCTAGCCGGCTCCCTGCCGCGTGGCGTTAACACCGATTGGTATTGCGACCTCATCTCCGCGGTCCGCGCGGCCGCACCACAGGCTCGCATTGCCGTCGATACGTCAGATGCCCCAATGCAGGCCATTGGCGAAAGCCTCAATTCTGCTGCGCCGGATCTCATTAAGCCGAACGGCCTAGAGCTCGGCCAGCTCACCGGAACCGACGGCCGCGAACTAGAAAACCAGGCCGCACGCGGCGAGTACTCGGGGGTTGTTCGGGCGGCCCGGGACGTCGTCAAGCAGGGCATCGCAGAAGTACTCGTCACCCTTGGCGGTGCCGGCGCGGTGCTGGTTACCGCGGATGGCGCTTGGGCTGCAACTCCACCGCCAGCAACGGTGAAATCCACCGTAGGCGCCGGTGACGCCGCGCTCGCCGGATACCTCCTCGGCCGCACCACCGGTAAGTCGCCGGCCGATAGTCTCGCGCAGTCGGTGGCCTACGGAACTGCGGCTGCATCCAAACAAGGCACCCAATTCCCTCGCCCAGAAGAACTCGATATCGCACATACCCTCGTGAACTCGCTAGCCTAAGGAGTGCCTAATCATGGCTTCCGACCTCATCACTACCGACCTAGTCGCGCTCGACGCCGACTTCGGCGACAGCGTTGACTCCGTCATCACTAACCTGGCCACGCTAGTCCATGACACCGGCCGAGCCACCGACATCGCCGGTTTGGCACAGCCCGCCATCGACCGCGAGGCCAAGGCCGGCACCGGCGTCCCTGGCGGAGTCGCCATTCCGCACTGCCGCTCCGAGGCAGTGACCGAACCCACCCTCGCATTCGCCCGCCTAAGCCGCGGCGTGGATTTCTCCGGCCCCGACGGCGACGCCCAGCTGGTCTTTCTCATCGCTGCTCCGGCCGGCGGCGGCAAAGCCCACTTGAAGATTTTGTCCAAGTTGGCCCGCGCTCTAGTACGCAAGGACTTCCTCGAGTCCCTGCGCAACGCCCCCACCAAGGAGGAAATCGTTCGGCTTGTGCTGGACGTTGTCAATGCCGAAAAGCCGAAGAAGAAGCCAGTCGAAGACCCAGCCGCCCAGGGCGCTGCTGCCGGCACTGCCGCAACCGGTGCCGGTGCCGCCGGCTCCTCCGCCGCCGCGCCCTCGGCCGCAACCCCTGCCAGCGCAGAGCCTTCGGCCGATGTCACCCGCATCGTGGCCATCACCGCCTGCCCCACCGGCATCGCCCACACCTACATGGCGGCCGACGCCCTCACCCAAACCGCGGCCGAGCGTGACGACGTATCTCTGACCGTTGAGACGCAGGGCTCGTCTAATAATGAGTCTGTCTCCCAATCCACAATCGACGCGGCCGATGCGGTCATCTTCGCCACGGACGTCGGCGTGCGCGACCGCGAACGCTTCGCCGGCAAGCCGGTAATCGAATCCGGCGTCAAACGCGCCATCAATGAGCCCGGCACCATGCTCGACGAGGCCGTCGCTGCCGCTCACAACCCGCACACCCACAAGGTCTCTGGCACCGCTACCCGCGCCGACGCGGAAGAAGAAGGTCAGTCTCTCGGTTGGGGCAAGCGCATCCAACAGGCAATTATGACCGGCGTGTCCTATATGGTCCCGTTCGTCGCGGCCGGCGGCCTGCTGCTCGCCCTGGGCTTCCTTTTCGGCGGCGCCGATATGGCCAACGGCTGGCAGGCACTATCGACGGACTTTTCGCTCGGCAACCTCCCCGGCCACGACGTGACCATTGACGGCGAACTCATGCACTTCGAGCGCTCCGGCCTGCTGCTCTACCTTGGCGCAGTTCTCTTCGCTATAGGCCAAACAGCAATGAGCTTCATCGTCGCCGCGCTGTCGGGCTACATCGCCTTTGCGCTGGCCGGCCGTCCGGGCATTGCTCCGGGCTTCGCTGGCGGCGCCATCGCCGTTATCTTGGGCGCTGGATTCATCGGCGGCCTGGTTACTGGCCTGCTGGCAGGCTTCATCGCGATGTGGATTGGCAACTGGAAGGTACCGCGTTGGCTAGGCTCGCTCATGCCGGTTGTTATTATCCCGCTGCTGACCTCTCTAATCGTCGGCCTCGCAATGTACCTGCTGCTGGGTGCACCGTTGGCAGCCATCATGGAAGGCCTGCAAAATTGGCTATCGTCCATGTCCGGTTCCTCGGCTGTATTGCTGGGCATCATTCTCGGCCTGATGATGTGCTTCGACTTGGGCGGCCCAGTCAATAAGGCGGCCTACCTCTTCGCCACGGCCGGGCTGTCTACCGGTGACGAGTCCTCCATGCAGATCATGGCCGCCGTCATGGCGTCCGGCATGGTCGCACCAATTGCGCTGTCGCTGGCTACGTTTATCCGCAAGTCGCTGTTTACCCCGGCCGAGCAGGAGAACGGCAAGTCTGCCTGGCTGCTGGGTCTGTCCTTCGTCTCGGAGGGCGCCATCCCGTTTGCGGCGGCCGATCCGTTCCGCGTCATCCCTTCGATGATGGCCGGCGGCGCGGTGACGGGCGCGATTTCGATGGCCCTGTCGGTCGGTTCCCGTGCCCCGCACGGCGGCGTGTTCGTCTTCTTCGCCATCGACCCGTTCTGGGGCTACCTCGTGGCCATCGCGGCCGGCGTGGTTGTCTCCACTGCGGCGGTGCTGGCGATGAAGCAATTCTGGCCTAACAGGGCCGCCGAAGAAGCCGCCCAGAACGTGGCAGCATAAACCAAACACTCGTACACTGGATTCTAAAAATCCCCGTAAGAAAGGATATTTTCGATGGCTTCCAAGACTGTAAAGGTTGGCTCCTCTGTAGGCCTGCACGCACGTCCTGCATCTATTATCGCGGACGCTGCCGGCGAGTTCGATGAGGATATCTTCCTCAACCTGGTCGGCGATGATGATGAGGATGAGACCGATGCGGCCTCTTCCCTGATGATCATGGCTCTTGGCGCAGAACAGGGCGATGAGGTTACCGTTACCTCCGAAAACGAAGAAGCAGTGGAAAAGATTGCTGCTCTCATCGAGAAGGACCTGGACGCTTCCTAAGTCCTAAAACGGTTCCACTTTAGGCTCCCCACCCTTGCGGTAGGGAGCTTTTCGCTTGCCGACGCCACCTATCCCCACGGTGGCACCCACCTCACCTGCCCGCGCACCCGGGCTAGCCGGCCACGGCGCGGCGGGGCGTTGGGGTCATCGTCATTGACGCCATTGTGATAGGGACAGCAGGTCGCAAGGTTCGCAGCGTTGGTCTCGCCGCCATGCTTCCAGGCTTTGAGGTGGTGAATCTGGCACCTGTCGGCGGGATAGTTGCAGCTCTCCCACGGGCATACCGGGTTGACCGCAGCCGCCATGAGCCGCTGCTTGTCATTGGCCACGCGCGAGGTCCGGTAGAGGTTGACCGGCCCCTCATGGGGATGGACGAGCGTGACATAGCCGTGCTCGCTCAGTGTCCGCGCGACAAGCTCCGCTCCGGTGATTCGAGCGCCATTGGTGAGTTGGAGGGTAATTTCCTCGCCGCCGCCGTCGACTATTCGGTCGAGCTCGTCAAGGGTGAGAACCACCTGCGTCGTCACCGTCGCCCGCGTTGCATCCGCCTTGCCAAAGAAGAGGTCTTTGGCAGATTCCAGGGGCTTATTGGCATCCAATGCAGCGTGCATATCCGCCACATCGGCCGAATCCCCGGTAATGGTCAGTGACCATGGGCCGCCGGAGCGGCGGGTAATGCGCACTCCCTTTTCGGGCGCGCGGCGCGGTCGCAGCTCGCGTACCAAAGCGCGGGCACGCTTTTCCAAGGCGGTGGCGCTGCCGCGAAAGGAACACAGTTCGGTGCGTAGGGTCCAGGCATCGCGCTGCGTCGGCAAGCGCAAGGCGTATTTTTCAATCAGCAGTAGCACGTCGAGGGAATGCCTAGTCTGCCGCGCCGCTCGCTGTTTAGCAGCAAAGCCGCACCGGCCGAAATAGGTATCGCATAGACGCAGCAGGTCGCGCGCGGCGATGTCGGAGGCGCCCCGCGCGATGAGCTCGCGATCGCTCAGCCCTTGAACGGCGGCGACAATGTCCATGCCGGCGTTCACGGCGTTTAAGTATGCGTCCAATGCGGTCATGCCGCTAAGTTAAATAGCCCCCACACGCCCACGCGAGCCGCATATCGGCCCGCTGTGGATAACCCGCGTTGGCCCGTCAACAACACTGCCCGCCGCGGGCGCGCGACGGGCAGTTATCCACAGGTGGAAAATTAGTACTTGGCGCCGTGACCCTCGCCGACGGAATCGTAAAGCTTCTTCATAATCGGATAGGCCACGATGATGCCTACCGAGCCCCACGCAATGCCCTCGAGGGAAACCCCACCCACGGTGAGGGTCAGGTTGCCAATGCCCGCGATAAGCGCCACCGCGGCCGCAGTCAGGTTGACCGGGTTATTGAAATTGACCTTATTGTCCATCCAGATGCGCACACCTAGCATGCCGATGAGTCCATACAGCACGATGCAGGCGCCGCCCAGAACGCCGGTCGGGATGGTGAAAATCAGCGCACCAAACTTCGGCACGAAGGCCAAAAGGATGGCGGTAAAGGCTGCTACCCAGTAAGCGGCGGTGGAATACACGCGCGTTGCGGCCATGACGCCGATATTTTCGGCGTAGGTCGTGGTACCGGAGCCGCCGAAGCCGCCGGCAAGGGTGGACGCGAGGCCATCGGCGATCAGGGCGTCACCGGCCAGGTCATCGAGGTCGCGTTTGGTCATCTCGGAGACGGCCTTGACGTGGCCGACGTTTTCCGCGATGAGAACTACCAGTACGGGAAGTGCCACGGCAATGGCGGAGACGTTGAAGGAAGGCGCGTGGAATTCCGGCAGGCCCACCCACGGGGCGGCATCGATGGCCGCGACGGCGTCATCGCCGAGGTTGCCGGTCAGCGCGGCGAAGACCCAGCCGACGACCACGCCGAGCAGAATGGATAGGCGCGAGACCATACCGCGGCCGGCCACGGTGGCCAGCAAGATGACGAGCAGCGTCACGGCGGCCACGAGCGGCTGGGAGGCGAAGTTCTCGGCCGCATTCGGCGCTAGGTTCAGGCCGATGAGGGCCACGATTGCACCAGTGACGGCCGGCGGCATGACGGCGTCGAGCACGCGGCGGCCGGCGATTTTGACTGCCACACCCACCGCGGCCAAGACGAGGCCGGTGACCAAAATGGAGCCAGCTTGCGCGGCAATACCGTACTGCTGCGACGCCGAAAGCGGCGCGATGAACGCGAACGAGGAACCGAGGTAAGACGGCAGCCGGTTGCGCGTGATAAGCAGGAACAAAATGGTTCCGAGACCGGAAAAGAGCAGCGTCGTATTGACGGGGAATCCGGTCAAAGTGGGAACCAAAAGCGTAGCGCCGAACATGGCCACCACGTGCTGCATTCCGATGCCGATGGTTCGGCCCCAGCTGAGTCGTTCTTCCGGCGCCACGACCGCGCCCGGTGCAATCCTTTTACCGTCTCCGTGGACGGTCCAACCTTTTAAGCTCACGAGCCTTAATTATGGATCACCCAGGTTGGTTTTAGGAAACTTCCTCCACGATGAATTCGGCGAGTTCGCGGGCGGTGGGTGCGGGAAGGCGGACGTCGACAAGCGTGCCATCGGCCGTGTACTCCTCGTGGCGCACCGTGCCCTCGGCGTGAACGCGGGCGACCACATCGCCGCGGGTGAAGGGAACCTGCAGCTTGACGTGGCTATCGCGGGAGTTGAGAAAAAGCTCCACGCGCGCGGTCAGCTCGTCGATTCCCTCGCCCGTGCGCGCGGATACGTAGACAACATCCTCGTGGTCGAGTACGTGACGCAACTCGGCGAGCACAAGCGGGTCGGCCTGGTCGATCTTGTTGATCACGATGATCTCGGGCGGGGCCTGCTCGCCGGTTTCCGCGACAATGTCATAGATGACCTGGTTGACGGCCTCAATCTGCTTGAGCGGGAAGGGGTCAGAGCCATCGACCACGTGCAACATAATATCGGCGGCCAGCACCTCTTCCAGGGTGGATTTGAAGGCCTCGACCAGCTGCGTGGGCAGGTGGCGGACAAAGCCGACGGTGTCGGTGAAGACGACCTGGCGGCCGTCGGCAAGCGTGGCACGGCGAGTGGTGGGGTCCAACGTGGCAAAGAGTGCGTCCTCCACCAGCACGCCGGCGCCGGTCATAGCGTTAATGAGCGAGGACTTTCCGGCATTGGTGTAGCCGGCAATGGCTATCTGCGCGATGGTGGAGCGCTGGCGCTTGGAACGCTTGACCTCACGGGCGGTCTTCATAGCGCGCAGCTCCTTGCGCAGCCGGGCCATCTCCGTGCGGATGCGGCGACGATCCGTCTCGATCTTGGTCTCACCGGGACCACGCAGGCCCACGCCGCCGTTGGAGCCGGCGCGGCCGCCCGCCTGGCGCGAAAGGTTGCCGCCCCAACCACGGGTATGGGTGTAGAGGTATTCCAGTTGCGCCAAGGAAACCTGCGCCTTGCCCTCTTTGGACTTGGCGTGCTGGGCAAAGATGTCAAGGATGAGCATCGTGCGGTCAATGACCTTGGTGTTAAGCGCGCGCTCGAGAGCGGTGAGCTGGCCGGGGTTGAGCTCGCCATCGCACACCACGGTATCGGCGCCGGTGGCCTCGACGATGTCGCGCAATTCCTTGACCTTGCCGGAGCCAATGAAGGTGCCGGAATCAGGCTTATCGCGCTTTTGGTAGATCATCTCTACTACTTCGGCGCCGGCGGTCTCGGTCAGCGCCGCGAGCTCGTCCATGGTGGCTTCGACTTCGGCCACGGTGCCTTCGGTCCACACGCCCACCAGGATGACGCGCTCGAGGCGCAGCTTTCGGTACTCCACCTCATAGCCATCGGTGGTGTCTTCGGCGCGGATGGTGGTCTCACGGGTAACGCGACGGAAGGCGTTACGCTCTGCCAGGTCAAGGTCACCGGTGGTGGGCGTCGCCTCTGGTGCGGCCGGGGCGTCGTTAAAGCGGAACGCGCGGGCGAGGAGATCGTCGTTATTGTGCTGGGAAAATTCGGTCATACTACCTCTCATTTTGGCACGTTACGGCCGAAAGCGGGAATTGCGGATTCTTAGCTGGCTGCACAAGGCGATACAATGGCGGGCATGAACGATAAGGACACTGGGGTGAAGCAGAATACCGAGATGCAGGCCATTGGCCTCAATTTCGAACGCTGGCAGGATGCTGTCGAGGCCGCTATTGCTAGCGATCGCTTGGCCGTTACCGGTGAGGTACGCGGTGGTCAGCTGATCCAGTTCACCGATCCATCGGGCGCGCAACTCAATATTCTCGCGGTGGAACCTTTTGCTACTTTCATTGGCTTCAATGCGGTTACGCAAGGGTTCGCCCACGTAGAGATGGTCAACGATGTTCTCGCGCTGCTGGAGATTATCGATCCTTTCGGCACCACCATCGCCCAGGCCACCGCGAACCTGGCGCAGGGGCCTTTGCTTGCCGACGAACCCTTGCAGCAATGGCAGCAAATCTCCCTCACCGCCATGGGCCTCGATATCCGCACCTACGAGTCGGCCGATGCCTACGAGGCGGCCGAGGGCGAGTTCCCGGCGCTCTTCGAGTCCGCAGGAGCGAAGGTTATTTCCTCCGGTTCAGGCGCGGAGGTTCCTACCCCGGCCGCGACTTTTGCGGCCCGCGTCATGGAATCCGAGTGGCGTACCAATGAGCTAACCGGCGAGAAATTCGCCCACCTCGTCATGGACGGCCTCTTTCCCTTCGATCTCTGCCTGCCTGCTGGTAACGACGAGCTGCCTGCCAAGGACACTATCGTGGCCGGCACCGCCCTGCTGACGGCTTCTATTGAAATGCCCAGCGGTGGCTGCGGCGACGGCGCTGGCTGCGGTTGTGGCTCTGGTGGCTGCGGCTGCGGCGGCCACTAAGAGCTGACGCGAAGGTCTGGTGAAATAGCTGTGTGGATGCCCTTCCCTGAAAATGCGAGAAACCGGCGGGTGCTGGTCCTCGCGCTGATCCTGGTGGGATCAGTGGCGGTTGTGGCAACCCTAAAACTTCCCGGGGTTTTCATCGCGGCACTACTTATCGCGGCGGCGCTGCTTATGCTCCACACCCGGCCGGACGCCTCGGAGCAGGCGGCGCTGCGCAGCTCTATTCGGCTCTCGGCCGAAGATATTGAGGACGTCTTGGCGGAGTACGAAGACTTCCGGTCCTCCGAGGCGGCCGAGAAGATCGCGGACCGCACGCTCTACCGGCCCGCGCTTTTAGATCTGGATTGCTCCGACCCCACCATCGAAGCATTCCATTATGAGATCTCGGGCGCTCGGCGATTCCTGCGCCGGTTGAACCTGCGCGTGACTGCGGAAGAGGTCAGCACCAACGAGCTGGAATCCTTGCTCAGGGTGACCGATGAACGAGCCCGCGAGCTCAAGGAAACCTGGCTGTCGGCCCGCCGCGCCGCTTTTGCGCTCGGGCCAAAGTATGAAAAGAACGAAGTAAAAAATCGCGCCCTGCGCCGCCAAGCCCTCGAAGAGCAAGCGTTCGAGGAAGAGGAAAACGAAGGGCGCAGCGCCTAAGCACTCACCGCTCACCGCGCGCGTCGGGCCCGACGCGGTCTAAAGGGAGGTCTCGCCGGTGGCGACGATCGCGGACGGGCCGGTCAGGCGCGAGCCACCCTCGTAGATGTCCACCGTCACTTCCCCGCCGGGAACGTGTACGTGCACGGTGCCGTGAGGGGTGGTGGTGTGGTCAACGGCGGCGTCGGCAAGCGCGGCGGTCGCGGCCGCCACGGTGCCGGTGCCGCAAGAGCGGGTCTCTCCTACCCCGCGCTCAAAGACGCGCATGTGCACGTGGCCATCGCGCAGCGGGGTCACAACCTCAACATTCACGCCGGCCGGGAAGAAAGACTCATCGATGACGGGCTGCTCGAAAGTCTTGGCCGCAAGTCCCTCGGCGTCCAGCCCCGGCACCACGGCCGCGAGGTGCGGGTTGCCCATGTCAACGCCTAGACCGGCGTAGCTTTCTCCTGCCATGGACGCGGTGGATACACCCGTTACTTCGGCCGGTCCCATCTCCACGGTGACCTCGGCCGCGTGCTCATCGCACGAGTGCACCGTCACGCGCTTGGCGCCGGCACGGGTGCCAATGGTGAACTCGTCTTCTTCGACGAGGCCGCGCGAGCGCAGCCAATGGGCGAAAACGCGGGTGCCATTGCCGCACATTTCGGCCACGGAACCGTCAGCGTTGCGATAGTCCATGAACCAGTCAGTGGGCGCGATGCCCTCGGCCAGCGCCTCGACTTCCCCGGCCGCGAGCAGGGCCTCGGCGCGCACGACGCGCAGCACACCATCGCCGCCGATACCGGCGCGGCGATCACACAGCGCCGCTACGCGCTCGGGGGCAAGCGGCGTGGCGGCCGCGTGGTCTTCGACGATGACAAAGTCGTTCTCAGTTCCATGACCCTTGGCAAATTTCATGCTCCCTACCCTAGCGCGCGCAGCGCCTGGGCGGTCGTATCGCCCGCGGCATCCAACCACGTGATGCGCTTGTCCCGGTTGAACCAGGAACGTTGGCGGCGCACGTAGCGCCGTGTCCCGGTAATAGTGCGCTCGACGGCCTCATCCCACGTAAGTTCGCCACGCTGGGCTTGGAATACCTGCGCATAGCCTATGGCACGCCCGGCCGTGGAATCGGCCACCAAGCCCTGAGCTTGGAGGCGCTCGACTTCCTCGATGAGCCCGCGCTCAAACATCTGGCGCGTGCGCAGCTCGATGCGCGGATTGAGCCAGTCTGCGGTGGTGCGCAGGCCGAGCAGACGGGTACCCCACCGCGGCGGGGCGTCCTTCGGCGGTTGGCTGGCTTTATAGGGCTTGCCGGTTAACTCGATGACTTCCAGGGCGCGCACGGTGCGCCGCGGGTCCTTATCTTCAATGATTTTGGCCGCGGCCGGATCCACCTGCGCCAGCTCCTCATGCAGGGCATCGGTACCGATTTCTACGCGCCGGGCCTCATACTTGGCGCGGACAGCGGGGTCGGTGGGTGGGAACTGCCAGTCGTCGACAAGCGCTTGGGCATAAAGCATGGAGCCGCCGACCAAGATTGGTGTCTTGCCGCGGGCCATGATGCCTTCCACGTCCGCGATGGCATCGCGCTGGTAGCGCGCCACAGAAGCGGTCTCAGTCACGGCCCACACATCGAGCTGGTGGTGCGGGATTCCCTCGCGCTCAGCCGGGGTGAGCTTGGCGGTGCCAATGTCCATACCGCGGTAGAGCTGCATGGAATCGACGTTGACCACCTCACCGTCCAGCTCCTGCGCCAGCGCCAACCCCAGCGCAGATTTGCCGGAAGCGGTGGGTCCAAACACTGCAATGGGGCGCATTAGACCTCCCATCCTGCAACGTAGCGGCCGACGCCCAAGGTGGCGTCGGTAGCCAGCAATTGCGCCTTCTTTGGCTGTAGTCCTGCTAACTCCTCCCACAGTGCAGGCTCTACCACACCGCGCTGGGACAGCCACTCGCCGACCTTGCTTGCCGACGCCCCCATCAGCACCTCCTCGCACCACTCGTGCGCTTCCTGGGCACCGGGAACGAGCGCCAAGGGGGCGCGCTCGGTCAGGCCCGCGCTGCCATCTGCCACGACGATAGTGAGCGCCGCCGGATCCGGCTGGCCAATGTGCTCCCGGCTAGCGCGGGCGTTAAGCTGCGGCACGCTGTGCAGCACGTAACGGGCCATAATCTCGGGTAGATAATTGCCGCCGCCTAGGTTCGTGGCCGCACCCCACGCCTTTAAGCTGCCGGTGTGGGCGGTGTACCAGCGCTTGTCCTGGCTGCCGACGATATCTACCTGCGTTATGCCGGCGGCCGCAGCTTCCACCGCAAGGGTGCGGGCAGCGGCAAGCAGTGCGCGGGAGGCGGCGTCATTGGAGGAAAGCTCCACGGCCAGCGCGGGTGAGGCTGGCATTACCATGAGATTGAACATTATTCCTCCATACTATCTACCCAAGTGGAGGTAATTAAATAGAATCTGGGCACGCGCGGGATATTCGCGGTAATGTATCCAGTGATTTTATTCGGCAGCCGTGACGCGCGGCGATCTATGCATAGGAGGGCTTGTCATGTCTCCCATCCCTACCCCAGGTTCCATGCCCAAGAAGGGCCCTCGTCCCACCGCAAAGCCTGTTCCCGTCCAGGCACCCAGCAAGAATGACCCAGCCAAGTGGGGCCGCGTCGACGCGGATGGTTCCGTCTTCGTTTCCTCTCCGGAGGGCGAACGCAAGATTGGCGAATGGCAGGCCGGCACCCCCGAGGAGGGCCTACAGCACTACGGCGCGCGCTACGACGACCTCTCCACCGAAATTGAACTGCTCGAGGCGCGCCTGCGCGCCAACCCTAGTGAGGCCGCTGGCATCAAGAAGACCGCAGCGCAACTGCGCGACACCCTGCCTACCGCTGCGGTGATCGGTGATATCGCAGCCCTTGACCGCCGCCTTGTTGCCGTCATTGAGCACTCGGTAGAAGCCGGCGAGCAGGCGCAGGCCGATAAGGAGCGCCGCCGCGAGGAAGCTATCGCTGCCAAGGAAAAGCTGGCAGCTGAGGCAGAAGAAATTGCCGAAAACTCCACCGAATGGAAGGCCGCAGGCGACCGCATCCGCGCCATCCTAGAAGAGTGGAAGCAGATTAAGGGCATTGATCGCAAGACCGATGATGCCCTGTGGAAGCGCTACTCCCGCGCCCGCGACTCCTTCAACCGCCGTCGCGGCTCCCACTTTGCCGAGCTGGACCGCGCCCGTGCGGTTGCCCGCAAGAAGAAGGAAGAACTCGTCGAGCGTGCCGAGGCCATCCAGGATTCCACCGAGTGGGGACCCACCGCCCGCGCCTACCGCGATTTGATGACCGAATGGAAGGCCGCCGGCCGCGCCCCGCGCGACGTGGACGATAAGCTGTGGGCCCGCTTCCGCGCCGCCCAGGACAAGTTCTTCAATGCCCGCAATGCCGTCAATGACGAGCGCGACCGTGAGTTTGCGGAAAATGCCAAGGCCAAGGACGCCTTGATTGCGGAGTACGACGGCCAGATCGACCCGTCCAAGGGCATTGAGGGTGCGAAGGCTAAGCTGCGCGAGCTGCAGGAAAAGTGGGAAGAGATTGGCTTCGTTCCCCGCAAGCAGGTGCGCGAGTACGAGTCCAAGATTGAGGCGCTGGAGCAGCGCGTCGCTGACGCAGAAAAGTCCGAGTGGCGCCGCACCGACCCAGAGGCGCAAGCACGCGTGGCGCAGTTCCAAGCTAAGGTCGACGAGTTTAACTCCCAGGCCGAGGCAGCTGAGGCCAAGGGCAATGCGAAAAAGGCCGCTGATCTGCGCGCGCAGGCGGAGCAGTGGCAGGCTTTTGCCGACGCCGCCGCTAACGCCGTTAACGATAAGTAGTGCACCTCGTCCACATTGCGCGGCCACCGCGGCCGGCGCACTCGCCTAGCACTGACGCCCGGCCCAGCGAACCTGCGGACTGCATTCGCAGCTTCGTCTTTTGGGCCAACTTGGCGGCCCAAGAAGCAAGCGGCGATGCCGCGGCGTCGACGTCGCCCGGCCGCGTGGTTCAGCGTCTGCAGGGTTCTAGCGAATCACAGACCCATCTCTTTGCCGTAGTGGACGGCGACTCCACCCTTGGTGAGGTTTCTGAGCTGGGACTGCCGCTCATCCCCTCGGTGGAGCCGAGCCCGGAGCTGGATTACCTCGGGTTCATCCACATCAGCCTGCCGCTGTTGGAGGAGCGCGAGGCCGCAGAGATTGAATGCGTGCTGTGCGACCTGCCTCTGCCCGGCGAGCAACTCGATGAGGAAGGGCGCAAGGTTGCTGAGTGGATGGGTGCGAAGGCGCTGGAGCTGGCCCGTAAACTCGGCCGCACCGTAGCGCACGTAGGACTATTGCACCCGCCGGGCGCGGACCCAGACTACGACGCTATGGGCAGCATCTACCGCGAGTTGGGATTTACGCAGAGGCATGCGGAGCACCAGCTGGTGATGGATATCCCCGAAAGCCCTGTCGCAGCACTGCTCCCGGCGGGAATCACCGCCCGAGTCTGGCCGGATTACGACATCCCTGAGGGCTACCTCGACGAGGTCATGCGGCTGCTTAGCCTAGCTTCCGCCGACGCGGAAACTGGTGATCTGACGGTGGAGCCCATCGTGTGGACGCGTGCTCGATTGCGCGAAGCGCACAGCCGCCTGCGCTCTCGCCGCGGGCACACGCTTCTTATAGCACTCACCGCTGAGGACGGGAGCATTCTCGCACTAACCGAAATGGCTCGGCACGAGGACGCGAATCCTGAAGTATGCGAGTGGACTCTGACTGTGACCGATCGCCCGCACCGCCGCCGCGGACTTGCGCAGCTAGCCAAGCTCACAGCGCTGCATGAGGTGGCAGGCTATTGGCCGCGAGTGCGGCGCTGCTATTGTTCCGTTGCCGCCAAGGACGCGGCAATGAATGCCATTTACCGCAGCCTGGGCGCCCGGGAACTCTCCCGTTCTTCTGCGTGGGAATTGCAGCTGCGGGACTAGTGGCGGTAGGCCTACTGCTCGCCGCGCTGGGCGCGGTGGCGTTCGGCGGCTTGCTTGCGGCGATTGTCCACCAGTGGCTCCCGCTGCGGTGCCGCGTCAATCCTGGATTGAAATTCGCCCACCTCATCGAGCTGTCCGGCGGTGGCGCGCACGCGGGCTTCGGCGGCCTTCTGCTCTGGGCTGCGGCGCAGCGCCACCGTGCTATAAGCCAGAAATGCGAGGAAAGTAGCCAGCATTCCTACCCACATGCCCAGCGACGCCCCGTCGGCAGTAGAGCCACGGAACCAGAAGCCCCAAAGGTTGGCAAAGAAGGACACCGTCACCAGCATCCATGCAATGAGCCCCGGCGTAGCGCGACGGGTGAACAGCGTCACCGGAGTAAGAATGCCCAACCCAATGAGCGCGAGCCACGCGGAGACGGTTTCCATGATGGAAATCCTGACGCCACTTGAGGTGGTGCCAAAGGTCAATGCCTCCCAACCGTGGGCCGAGCCGGCGTAGGGCAAAACCAGGTAGAGGATATAGGCCACCACTGCAATGCACAGCGTCACCTTGTGACCGCCGAGGTCCATTGTTTGTGCTGCTCTCCGCTCAGCGTTAGCTGCATTGTGGGCTGCGGTGGTCGAATTTTCCTCAGTCATGGCTCCCTAGCCTACTCCCCTGCTAGCAACCGCAGGAATCGCCGGACTCGGCCACCGCGGGCTTGCCAATCGACGGCAATCCCAGACCGACGCCGATGGGTGCGGTGGTAGGCGTTTCGCCGGCAGCAGACATGTCGCCGGCCTTGGTGCGGGTGTGGGAGGTCACGGCGGCGTCGGCAAGCAAGAAGAAGGAGCCCGCACCGGTGACCTGGGTATGCACCACATCGCCCGGGCGAATCTCCGCCGAAATATCCGTGCCTTCCGAATCAACCGGGGTGAAATGCACCAGGCGTCCATCGCGCGCGCGGCCGGTCATGCGGTGGGTTTCATCGTTCTTGCGGCCGCCTTCGGCCTGCACCAAAAGCTCCACATCCGTGCCGATGAGCTTCTTGTTTTCCTCGGCCTGGATGCTATCTTGCAGGGCAACGAGACGCTCGAAACGATCCTGGACGACCTCCTTGGGAATCTGGTCCTCCATTTCCGCAGCCGGGGTTCCCGGACGCGGCGAATACTGGAAGGTAAAGGCCGAGGCGAAACGAGCGCGGCGCACTAGCTCCATGGTGTCTTGGAAGTCTTCCTCGGTCTCGCCTGGGAAGCCCACAATGATATCGGTCGTGATTGCGGCGTGCGGAATCTTATCCCGTACCTCGTCCAGAATCCGCAGGAACTTCTTCGTGCGGTAGGAACGGCGCATGTCCTTAAGGACCTTGTCGGAGCCAGACTGCAGCGGCATATGCAACTGCGGGCACACGGCCGGGGTCTCGGCCATGGCATCGATGACGTCCGAAGTAAACTCCGCTGGGTGCGGGGAGGTAAAACGTAGGCGTTCAAGGCCTTCGATCTTGCCTACCTCGCGCAAAAGCTTAGAAAAGGCGAAACGGTCGCGCGGCATCTCGGGATCGGCGAAATTGACGCCATAAGCATTGACGTTTTGCCCCAGCAAGGTGACCTCGGATACGCCCTGATCTACTAGGGCTTTGACCTCGGCCAAGATATCGCCGGGCCGGCGGTCCTCTTCCTTGCCGCGCAGGGAAGGAACGATGCAGAACGTGCAGGTGTTATTGCAACCTACGGAAACAGAAACCCAGCCGGCATAGGCAGACTCACGCTTGGCTGGCAAGACCGACGGGAAGGCCTCGAGGGAATCAACGATTTCCACCTGTGCTTCGTCGTTGTGCCGGGCGCGCTCTAGCAGCGTCGGCAGGGCCGCCATATTGTGGGTGCCAAAGACAGCATCAACCCACGGGGCATTATCTAGGACGGTGTCCTTGTCTTTCTGCGCCAAGCAACCACCCACGGCAATTTGCATGCCGGGATGATTTTCCTTTGTCTTCTTCAAGGCACCCAAGGTGCCGTAGAGCCGTTTATCGGCATTTTCGCGCACGGCGCAGGTATTGAAGACGATGAGATCTGGCTCCACGCCTTCGCCGGCGGCCGCGTAGCCGGCCTCCTCCAAGAGGCCAGAGATGCGCTCTGAATCGTGCACATTCATCTGGCAGCCGAAAGTTCGGACTTCATAAGTACGGTTATCTGCGATTGTCTGCTCCACGTCGGCATAGTTTAGCCATGAAGCTAGGCATCTCATAACTGCCGGACTTGGCCATTCCGGCGCTACCCTACCTGGCCGTATCAGTCCTCTGCGCGCAGCTCCGCGCACCGCGCGTCAAGCGCTGCGATTGCGATCTGTAGCGACATCCCTTCATTGAAGCCGCGGCGTGCCAGCACACCCACGATGCGGCGTAGGGCCTTGTCGCGCTCCTTGCGATCCGGGGGAACGGTCTTAATGGAGCGAGCCTTCTTTTCCGCAAGGGCCTGTGCCATGGCCTGTTCATCGGCAGGGTCAATTTGCTCGAGGGCCTCAGCACGGTCAGCCTCGCTCACGCCCTTTTCCCGCAATTCCCTGTTGAGAACCGAGCTGGACTTGCCGCGCCGCTTATGGCGCTGGCGCACCCACTCGTGTGCAAAAGCGGCGTCGTTCACCAGGCCCGCGTGGGCTAAATCATCTAGCACGTCCTCAACGACATCTGGCTCAAACTCGGCCTTTACTAGACGGTCATAAAGCTCTTTCCGGGACCTAGAACGCTGATCCAAAAGACCCAGCGCCCGAGAGCGGACCTTGGCCTTAGCTTCTTCTGCCTCTCGATCAAAAAGCCCGCCCCCAGCTGCTCCATTCTCATAGGCTTCGAGGGCCTGTCGGAGTTGAGCGAGCTTTTCGGGGGCGGGCTGATTCATGATGCAGGTTCTAAAGGTACGCGGACTGTATGGGGACGGGTTAGACGATTTTAGTCGTCATCAAAATCGACGTTTGGAACGAGATCCACGGACTCATCGGTCAATGGGTCATCGGCACCAGGAACGTCCATCGCAGCGCCCTCCTCGCCTTCGGCCGCGGCCTCGCCGATACCGAGCTTCTGGAAAATCTTCTGCTCGATTTCATTGGCCAGATCCGGGTTATCCTTCAGGAAATTACGCGCCTTCTCCTTACCCTGGCCCAACTGGTCGCCTTCGTAGGTAAACCAAGAGCCGGACTTGCGGATGAAGCCGTTTTCGACGCCAAGGTCAATGATGGAGGACTCGCGAGAGATGCCTTCGCCATACATGATGTCGAACTCGGCAATCTTAAATGGTGGCGAGACCTTGTTCTTTACTACCTTGAGCTTGGTGCGGTTACCGATGGCATCTTGGCCATCTTTTAAGGTCTGGATGCGGCGGATATCGCAGCGCACGGAAGAGTAGAACTTGAGCGCCTTACCACCGGTGGTGGTCTCTGGCGAGCCGAACATCACGCCAATCTTTTCGCGCAGCTGGTTAATGAAGATAGCGGTGGTACCGGAGTTGTACAGGGCACCGGTCATCTTGCGCAGCGCCTGGGACATCAGGCGGGCCTGGAGGCCGACGTGACTATCGCCCATCTCACCTTCAATTTCCGCCTTCGGGGTAAGGGCAGCTACGGAGTCAACGACGATGATGTCAATTGCGCCAGAGCGCACCAGCATATCGGCAATCTCCAAGGCCTGTTCGCCGGTATCTGGCTGGGAAACCAAGAGGTTATCGGTATCCACGCCAAGCAGGCGAGCATACTGCGGGTCGAGCGCGTGCTCGGCGTCAATAAACGCGGCAATGCCGCCGTCCTTTTGCGCGGATGCAATAGCGTGCAGCGCAACAGTGGTCTTACCAGAAGACTCCGGGCCATAAATCTCTACGATGCGCCCGCGCGGGAAACCGCCAATGCCCAGAGCGACATCGATTGCGGTATTACCGGAAGAAATGGCCTTAATCGGTGGGCGGTTGTCATCGCCCAGGCGCATCACAGCGCCTTTGCCGTAGTCCTTCTCAATCATGGCCATTGCGGCATCGAGGGCCTTTTGGCGGTCATCTCCCTTAGAGGCGGCAGAAGAAGACTTCTTTTTGGTTGCCATTAACTTTCATCCTTATCTTTAACGACGATGTACTAACGCATTATTAGACTGCCGTGGAACTCAAACGGTTCCCTCCGTCAACGCCATCCCACTGTAGACGACTGCATCGACACTTCCGCCATCTTACATACATCTGTTCGAATTTTGAAAGTGAACACGCCAGTCCGTCAAATTCGACGCCGCTATAAAGTAGGGTAATCGACCCCCAACCTGCGCTCCTTCGGTACATCAAAGTCATCGCACAGGCTCAGCCAGACGCGACGCGGATCGACGCCGCGTTCGATAAGCTCATCGGGTGTCGCCCCGAGGTCAGGCAGGACATGGGAGTGGCTAATCCACTTTCCCTTAGACTCGCCAAATTCATCCACAATGAGCTGGTGATACTCGGTCAATCGCATGCGCGCCATCCTACTCAGCACTAAAGCACGGACGCCAGCAGGCCGGAGAACGTCAATTGGGGGCCCGCCGCTATCTCTCTGGCTTAGCATTGTCAGCCTCAAATGAACACCGTTCAAAACCCTCAATTGTCTGCAGTTTTCATGCAGTGCTAACCTCTTGAGCATGAAAAAGAACTCTCTGGCAACCACCATTGCCTATGTTGCCGTGTTTACCGCTCTCGTCATTGTCCTTGCCTTCGTATCCATCCCCGTCGGTTCAGCCGGCGTGCCCATTGTGCTGCAAAACGCAGCGCTGATCCTCGCCGGCCTAATTTTGGGCAGCAAGCGCGGCGGTTACGTGGGACTACTCTTCTTGTTCCTGGGGCTCGCCCTCCCAGTTCTGGCAGGTGGCGGTACCACGCTGCGCGCGCTGGCAGGCCCGACCGCAGGCTACATCATCGGCTATGTTCTCTCGCCAGCGGTTGCAGGTGCAATTGCCTACCGCTCCCCTAAGAACAAGGGCGGCATGGCGGTCATCCTTGCCATTGCTGCCGTTGCCGGCCTTGCCGTCCAGTACATCTGCGGCGCCTTTGGTCTCATGATCCGCTCCGGCTTGGAGATTGGTCCAGCCTTCGCCGCCCAATTGCCCTTCATCCCCGTCGATGCCGGAAAGCTTGTCGTTGCCGTCATCATCGCTCTCGGTGTTCACGCTGCCTTCCCCGATCTGATGGGACGAAAGGCTGCCTAGTGCCCACGATCGAATTTTCCTCAGTCTCGGTGGCTTTTGATGACACCGTGGTGCTCGAGGACATCAACCTCACCCTCACCGAACAACGCATTGGCATCATCGGCCAGAATGGTGGCGGAAAATCCACCTTAACCAGGCTCATTAATGGGTTGGGCGAACCTAGTGAAGGTACGGTGACGGTGGACCAGATGGACGTCGCCAAGCAGGGCAAAAAGGTACGCGAAAAGGTGGGGTTTGTCTTTTCGGATGCTGAAAACCAGATTGTCATGCCCAATGTGCGCGATGACGTCGCCTTTTCGCTCCGCCGCTTTAAGCTGCCCAAACACGAGCGACTCGCCCGTGTTGATGCTGTCCTCGAGCGCTTTGGGCTCGCCGACTTTGCTGAGCGCTCACCGCATACGCTCTCCGGCGGACAAAAGCAGCTCCTCGCGCTGGCAGCGGTCATGGTCATCGACCCGATTCTCATCATCGCTGATGAGCCCACTACCCTGCTCGATCTGCGCAACCGCGATCGAATCAAAAGAGAATTCGCGCGATTGGAACAGCAACTAATTGTGGTGACGCACGATCTGGACTTTCTGCGCGATTTTGATCGGGTCATTTGCATCGATAACCACCGCATCGCCGCGGATGGCCGGCCGGCGGAGGTCATAGCTTTTTACCAAGACCTCATGGCCCAGCGGCCGCTGTAGGGAGAATTGTCATGCAACGACGCACGAATCTCCCACTTTCGGTCTATGTTGACGGCACGAGCTTTGTTCACCGCATCAAGCCCAGTAGGAAGATCGCATTCCTCTTAGTCTTTATCCTGGTCACCAGCATCTTTTTCAAGTCCATTCCGTGGGCAGCAGGCGGTGTCATTTTTGTCGTCTTTCTCTATGCTTGCGCCCAGATTCCACTGGGCATTGCGTGGAGTCAGATCTGGCCGCCACTCTTTTTCCTAGTCCCCCTAGCTGGCTTTCAATGGTGGGCAAAGGACTTCGACTATGCGGCGGTGATGTTCCTCAATGTCTTCGCCGCTATGATGGCTGCCTTCTTGCTCACGCTGACCTCCACGGTCGATGAGATTATGGAGTCGCTGGAAGAGTCGCTACAGCCCCTAAAGCGCTTCGGAATACCGGTAGAAAACATCAGCTTGGCTATGTCACTGACTATTCGTCTCATCCCGTTGATGTTTGAAACCGTCTATGAAGTCCTAGATGCCCGCAAAGCGCGCGGTGCCGGGATGTCCCCGCTCGCATTTGGCACCCCGGTTATCATTCGCTCCATCCGGCGAGCGCGCGCCATGGGTGAGGCTTTGCAGGCCCGCGGCGTCGGCGACTAGCAGCAAAAGTTATCGCCTCCCTTGCACCACCACATGATGGCCGAGGGAGGCGATAATTATTTAAAAGACTGTCGGGGGTTTACTCCCCACGCAGCTCACGCAGACGGGCCTGCACAGCATCGTTGTTGGCACTGCCTGGCTGAGCAGCGTTGTCGGCAGCAGAGCCGGACGCTTTATTGCCCTCAATGGCCTGAGCCTTATTACCTTCCACGGACTTAGAAGAGTTCATTTCGCTGCGAATCTGCTCCAAGCGGGAATGACCGGCCATCTGAATACCAGCTTGTTGTACCTCGGCCATGCGGTTTTCCACGGAGTTCTCAGCAAGCTCAGCCTGGCCGAGTGCCTTGGAGTAACGGCGCTCAATCTTATCGCGTACAGCATCCAGAGACGGCGTATTGCCATTGGCAGTCAGCTCGTTCATGGAGTTCAAAGACTCAGAGACCTTTTCCTGCATCTTTGCCTGCTCCAGCTGGGAAAGCAGCTTGGAACGCTCATTGACCTTTTCGCGCAGCGCGGCATTGTTGCGCTGAACCGCATTCTTGGCCTTTTCTGCCTGCTGCAGTGCTTGGTCGTGCAGCTTCTTGGTATCTTCCACGGACTCTTCCGCGGTAACCAGCTGGGCAGCGAAGGCCTCTGCCGCATTCTCGTACTCCACGGCCTTATTTTCATCGCCCTTGGCACGGGCCTGATCAGCCAATTCCAGAGCCTGGCGAGCATTGCCCTGCAGCTTTTCTACCTCTGCCAAACGGCGGTTAAGCTGCATTTCCAGCTGGCGCTGGTTACCAATCACGGCGGCCGCCTGCTGAGACAGCTCCTGGTGCTGGCGCTGAGCATCCTCAATAGCCTGCTCGATCTGCACCTTCGGATCGGCGTTTTCCTCGATCTTATTATCGAAGAGTGCCATCAGGTACTTCCAGCCCTTAACAAATGGGTTCGCCATGGTGTGCTTCAACCTTTCTAGGTTAAAAATGTGCGTAATGTTCTGCTGTTTATACTAGCGAAGCACTGTTTCTACCGCTTGCATTCCCCACGGTCGCGGGCGCTTGCCGACGCCCCCCTTAACCATCACAGCCGACCCTCCTCGCGAGAGAATAGGCCGGCTGTTGACATAGACCGCTGTGGGCTAAAGCTCTGATGCGGCAGGTGCCGTATGGGCTAGCTCCTCATCCATGGAGGGCAGGGCCATGTAACCGGCTGCTTCAATCAATACGTCAGAGACCGAGCAATCTAGCGCGTGGCACACAGACGCAAGGAGCTCAGAGGAGACCTCCTTGCGACCGCGTTCGAGCTCTGAAAGGTAACCCGGCGACACGCGGGCGACCCCGGCCAATTCCCGCAGGGTCACTCCCTTGTCCGCGCGGAAGGCACGCAGCGTCAACCCAAGAGCCTCACGCAAAAGCGGCTCAGGGGTACGAGCAGTGGCGGGCGCCGCTGGTGCAGTAGCGCTGTTTACCGAGTGTTCGAGGACTGCAGTAGAAGTGTTCATCACTATGGTCAACGCTCCTTGTCTCGTTATTGTTCCCGCAGTGCCGGATTTTCTTCCAAAGTTGAGCCCAGGAGCCGCAAGGCGGCTGCGACCGTGGCCTCTCTGATTTCGTTTCGCTCTTTCCCCAACCCGGACAGCTGCTGCGAAAAACTGACTCCGCTAGGAGAAAAAATTCCGATATAAACCGTGCCCGCCGGCTTGCCTTCCTGTAGGTCTGGTCCCGCCACCCCGGTAAGGCCTATCCCCCAGTCCGCAGCGGTTTCTGCCACCGCCGCGCGCGCCATTGCAAGGGCGGTCTCCCCAGAAACCACACCGGCTGCTTCGATATCGGCTACCGGTTGGTGCAAAAAGTGGGATTTCACCTCGGTGGCATATGTTACAAGCCCTCCGCGCAACACAGCCGAAGCTCCAGGGACGGAAGCCACCGTGGCGCTGGCCAACCCAGCAGTAAGTGACTCACAAAAGGACAAAGTTTCGCCGCGCTCGGTGAGTTCAGATACGAGGCGGGCCGCCATGGAGCTCATGAACTACCTAGCTATTCTGCTTCTTGCCGTCGATGAGGTACTGAACGCCGGTAACCACGGTCACCACTGCAGCCAAGAGCATCACCAGGAAAGTAGGAACGTTCATCCACTCCGGCAAGGGCCACAGATACAGCCCGACTGCCAAGGATTGCAATACAGTCTTCAGCTTGCCGCCCTTCGAAGCAGGAACGACCTTGCCGCGGCGCAACAAAACCATACGCCAGATGGTGATACCGAACTCACGGATGAGAATGACCACGGTAATCCACACTGGCAGTACCCCAATGATGTTGAGGCACACCAATGCGGTAGTCATAAGCGCTTTATCCGCGATGGGATCAGCGATTTTGCCAAAATTGGTGATAAGGCCACGGGCACGTGCGATGTCCCCGTCGAGCTTATCTGTCAGCATTAGGGCCGCAAATAGGCCAAAAGCCCACCAGTCATGGCCGGCAATCACCAGCCATGCGAAAACCGGAATGAAAAGAATGCGCAGGCTGGTGAGAATATTTGGCAGGTTCCAATTGGATACCTGTGGATTCACATCCGAGGATTGCGCTGACTGTGTTCCGGGTTGATTCACGTTATACATACTACCTGTTAGCACCAAGCACCTGCGCTTGGATGCCCCTGCATTTTAAAATGCGAAGCATGAAGTATTTTGCTGTGAGCTACGACTACAACCCTAATAATCCTGAGATTGCTAAGGCCCGCCCCGCGCACCGCGAGTTTACCGCGCAGCTTTTTGAGGAGGGCACCATCATTGCCACTGGCCCGTTGACGGATTCCAAGGGCGGCGCGCTCATCATCGTGGGGCTTGGCGACGACGCCGTGGTCGCCGACGCCATCGCCCTCATGGACCAAGACCCCTTCTACCAGGCCGGCTGCATTACCGGCCGCAGCTTCCGCGAATGGAATCCCGTCAACGCCCGCTTCTAGTGCGGTAGCTCTTCCTTGGGCAGGTCTTCGGCCTTGCCCAAGAATTCGCCCTTCTTGTTGCGGACGATCTTATTGCCTTCCTCGTCCCAGTCGAAGTGGTTGTGCGATACCGGTACTCCGCCCTGGTTCTCATCGCGCTTGTTTTTGATAATCGAGGCGATAACCGTAATGACTAGGACGCCCACGATCACAATAAGAGAGGTGATAGTGGAAAATTCTGGGATGGACTCCACGTTCTCGCCGCCGTTTACAAACGGCAAGTTATTCTCATGCAGCGCATGGAACATGAGCTTTACACCGATGAAGCCCAAGATGATGCCCAAACCATAGGGCAGGTACACCAAGCGATCCAATAGGCCATCCAGCAGGAAGTACATCTGGCGCAAGCCCATGAGGGAGAAGGCATTGGTGGTAAAGACCAAGAACGCTTCCGAGGTAATGCCGTAGATGGCTGGGATGGAGTCGAAGGCAAACATCACGTCGATAAGGCCAATGGACACCAACGCAATAAATAGCGGGGTGAACGCGAATTTCCGCTTGCCCGAGGAGTCTTCCACGCGGTGCGTGAGCTTATCGCCGTGATAGCGCGGGGTGACGTGGACTACCTTGCGGATCAGCTTGATGATGCCCATGTCATTGGGATCGGTTTCGGGGGCGTCGCGAATCTCATCGACAATGAGCTTGATCGCTGTGTAGATAAGGAATATCGCGAACAGGTAGAAGATATCGGACCACGCCGCGATGACCGCAGCACCCAAAAGGATGAATACCAAGCGGCATGCCAAGGCGATGACGATACCGATGAGCAATACCTTTTGCTGGTACTTACGCGGGATCTTGAAGGCGCCCATGATAAGCGCGAAAACAAAGAGGTTATCTACGGATAGCGCCTTCTCGGTCACGTAACCCGTGAAGTATTGAATGCCGTGCTCGTGATCCCAAACGGCCCACACGCCGGCACCAAAAAGTAAAGAGACACCGACGTAGAATAGGGTCCAGAACCCGGATTCCTTCAGCGTCGGCTCGTGCGGGGTGCGCACGTGGGAGTAGAAATCAAAAACAAAGAAACCAAGAATGACGACGATGGAAATCGCCCAGATCCACAATGGCACGTGCATTGGTACATCCCTCCGGTCGAAGATACAACAAATTGACCGGAGGTCTCCCCCGCCCGGCTAGATAACTGCAGCTGGGCCGGCACGACCGGGAGCGTAACGCTACCGTGCTGACGATCAATGCCGAAGGATGGGGTACTCCCCTCCAAGACTCGTTCAACTTTACACGAACTTAGAAGGCACCTGCCGAAGGGTTATACGTTGCCTGGACGGTACGGGTGTCGCCTGCATCGCCCTGCGGGGAGGAATCGGCGCCTGCGGAAGAATCGGCGTCGGAAGTAGCGGCAGCTTCCTCCTGCTCTTGCTGCTGCATCTCCTCCTGAATCTCCTTCGGGGCTTCGGCAGGATCGGCGCCCTTAATCATCCAGATGATGGTATCGAGCTCTTCCGGCTTCACTAGGACCTCGCGGGCCTTGGAGCCCTCGGACGGTCCGACGACGCCACGAGATTCCATCAGGTCCATGAGGCGGCCGGCCTTGGCAAAACCGATGCGCAGCTTACGCTGCAACATCGAGGTCGAGCCCAACTGGGCGGTGACCACCAGCTCGACGGCCTCGAGGAGGTCGTCCATGTCCTTGCCAATTTCCTCATCGATTTCCTGCTTGGCCTCGGATTGCTTCTCTTCAGTCACGCCCTCGGTATAGTTCGGCGCTGCCTGCGACTTGGCGGCATCGACAACCGCCATGACTTCATCATCCGAGACGAATGCGCCCTGCATACGCACAGGACGCTTGCCCTGCGGAATGAAGAGGCCATCGCCCATGCCAATTAGCTTTTCCGCGCCGCCCTGATCCAAGATAACGCGGGAGTCCGTCAGTGAGGACGTCGCAAAGGCCAAGCGTGAAGGCACGTTGGTCTTAATCAGGCCGGTCACCACGTCAACGGACGGGCGCTGGGTTGCCAGCACCAGGTGAATACCGGCGGCACGCGCCTTCTGGGTGATGCGAACGATGGAGTCCTCAATCTCCTTTGGCGCGGTCATCATCAGGTCCGCCAGCTCGTCAACGACACAGACGATGTACGGGTACGGGCGTACCTCGCGCTCGGATCCTGCCGGTGCCTGGTATTCGCCGGAGATCACCTTGCGGTTATAGTCCTCAATCTTGCGCACGCGAGCAGCCTTCATATCCATGTATCGCTGCTCCATCTCCTCCACCAGCCACTGCAGGGCTGCTGCGGCCTTTTTCGGCTGGGTAATGATGGGCGTGATCAAGTGCGGAATGCCCTCGTACGGGGTAAGTTCCACCATCTTCGGGTCCACCAAGATGAGGCGAACCTGCTCAGGGGTGGCTCGGGTAAGCAGCGAGACCAACATGGAGTTAACGAAAGCGGACTTACCGGAACCGGTAGCGCCGGCGACCAGCAAGTGCGGCATCTTTTGCACCGAGAACGAGGTGTATTCGCCTTCGATGTCCTTGCCCAAACCGATGAGCATGGGATCCGGTGAGCTGGTCATGCTTGGCGCATCAAGCACCTCGCGCAGGTGCACCATCTCGCGGTCTGGGTTCGGAACCTCAATGCCGACGGCCGACTTGCCGGGGATGGGAGTGAGCAAGCGTAGATTATCCGTGGCCACGGCGTAGGCCAGATTGGACTGCAGGTTCGTAATCTTCGATACCTTGACGCCTGGTCCTAGCTCGATTTCATAACGGGTCACTGTTGGGCCACGGCTAAAGCCGGTTACCTGGGCATCGACCTTGAACTCTTCGAAGACATCCGTAATCGCTTCGATGATGCGGTCATTAATCTCCGTGCGCTCCTTGGCCGGAGTGCCCGGGGTCAGCAGGTCTGTGGTGGGAACCGCGTAGTTTTCATTGCCAAACTGCGCGGACGGCGCAGGAGCAGCAGAAGTACCCGTTTCCCCTGCGGACTCGGCCGCAGGCTCGGTGGAGTCCACCTGTGCACCGGTCGTAGCGTCGCGTCCGGAGCGCTCGCGGAAGAGTTGGCGGGCCTTCTCGTGCGCGGACGATACTGCATCAGCGCCTCCTTCCACCGCGGATCCAGCAGCGCCTGCAGCTGCACCGGCTGCTGCAGCGCCAGCGGCACCGGCAGCACCCGCAGCAGCAGTCTTTGCTGCGCCACTTGCCGCCCCCGCAGCACCGGCAGCACCCGCAGCCGCACCAGCGGCCGAGCCAATGGCGTTACCGGCGGCGGTGCCAGCATCAGAGCCCGTCGCCGTAGCCGAGCGAGTGGAAGCAGAAGTGGGACGTTGACGAGTAGTGCCCAGCACTCGGGTCGTTTCTGGATGTCCGGAGTCAGGTTGTGCTGGCGATGACGCAGCGGCGTCGTCTACCACCGGGATCTCATCGGTATCCCCAATATCGCGGGAGACAGGCTTTTCAGCGGCGTTAGACACGGACTGGAACCCGCCTCGCGTCGGTGCACTAAAGGCGCGGGTGGCCTGTTCCTCCTCTGCTGTAGCAGGCGAATCTACCGGATAAGAAGAACCACGCGGGGCGGGGTCTTCAGTGGGGCGTCGGAAAGCGCGCAGGCTTCCACCACGCTCAGAGGAACGACGCTTGGCCACAGGTCGTGCTGGGCGCTCGCTGCGCTCACGGCCTTCCGCGATGTCATCAATATCGCCAGTCACGTGGCCGTAGAGGTCATCGCCCTCTTCGTCGTAATAGTCTTCATCCGTACCACCAAAGCGGGAGAAGGCCGCAGCAATGGCATCAGCCACCAACTCATAGGCCTCGCGGATAGTAATGCCGGTGACCAATAGGGCGCCGTAGATAATGACGAGGAAAAGCAACGGCACTGCGACGAAAGAGGTAAAGGCCGTCTCCAGAAGGCCGCCGATAGCGTAGCCGATTACACCGCCAGCACCACCGGCGCTGTCCGGGGTAAAGCCAAGCTCAGGGGTGCCAGCAAAGATGTGGATCAAGCTGAGCATGGCAAGGACGATGATGCTGATACCGCCCACAATGCGCGGCTTAAAGTGCCCCGCTGGGCCGGAGATATCCATCATCAAGGAAATGGCCAAGGCCACCAGTGCCACCGGCAGCACCCAGGCGCCTGCACCAATGACATAGCGGACGATATTGCCCACCCAGGCGCCTACCTGGCCGGCAACCCCAAACCAGACGGTAGCGGCAAGCACGATGGCGATGCCGATTAAAACGAGTGCCACCGCATCAGGATTTTTCACCTGAATACCGCGTGATTCTTCCTCGCTTGCTTCCATCGTAGAAAGCTCTTCTTCCGCGGCTACATCGCGCGCCCGAGTAACCTTGCTCTTCTTCTTTTTCTCCCCGCGTGCAGAAATTTCTTCCGGCTCCCTCGTCGTCTCGTACTCCTCGGTGTCATATATGTCTTCGCTGGGCTTGAGCCCGGCCACGCCATGGCTTACACCCCGCGCCATATTTCCCATGCCGCGGGCCGTGGCACCAAAGGCAACGCCCAAGCCCTTGCCGACGGCCCGGAACGCACTGCCCGTACGCTCCTGCGAGGTCGCCGCCGCGCGCCGATGCGAAGACGTCATAGCCAAGGTTTCCGGCATGCCAGCACCGGACCGGCTGCGGCCCGACGGCCGTGAACGATTCGACTTTCGGCGCGTTCCGCGCGAAGAGGCATTTTTGACAGACATGCCTCTACCTTAACCGCGCCACCCCATAAATCACATTAGCCACACGCGTTTCCCTAACTCCTGGACCCACAATCTCACGGCGAACGCTTCCCACGCACCCCACAGCTAAGAAACCGCGATTAATCAAGATTAGAGAATTGACTTTACGATGGCTTCGGAGTCACCTTCAATCTTGACTTCAGCAGCATCACGCCCGAAGGACCAGAGGATGAGCTCGCCTACCTCGCCTGAAACGCGAACCACGGCATCGCCCTTCTCCACCACGCCATGCGTATCTGCGGCAACGATTCGCGGCAATCCTTCCGGCTGCAGAATGACCGGACGTTCAGATTTGCGCAGGGCCACCTTTGCCAAGGGCTTTAGGTAGCTATGCATCTGTTGCTTGATGTGTGCCGAAAAGTCGCGTGGGCCCATGCCATTAGCCCGACGAATGTCCTCGTGGTGAACAAAGTGCTCCACAAAATTTTGCTGTGCATCCACGAACCGGACGGGATTATAGGCAGCAGGTCCCCTCCCCCAGTCATCAACCAGTTCATCAAAATCGCGCTCGGCCACCTTGCGTGATTCCTTTTCCAGACGGCCGGACAGTGCGTTGACGAAGATGCCGGCGGCGGCATCGGGGCGGTTTTCCCGCACCCACAAATGCACGGCTAGGTCGCGGGTTGTCCAGCCCTCGCACAAGGTAGGGGCATCGGGACCAAGCTTATGAAATAGCGCTACCATTTTGGCGCGCTCAGCAGAAGAAAACGACATAAGCCCCAGCATACCGAGCTAACTGGCATGCTGGGGCTTTGTCTCACTTAGCGCGAGGAACCCGTATTACTTACAGGGACTCACGTGAAGCGTCGACGTCTTCTTCATCGGTAACCAAAGGGCCGGAGTTGGTCGGCACGATGGTCGGAAGGATAACCGGCTCGCGCTTGTACTTGGAATCCATGAGCTTGGATACCTTACGGCGCAGCTTCTGCACCATGCGGTAGGTATCGTTCTCGCCCTCTGCGGCAAGATCGTTCATGGTGTTTTCCACCATCTCCGCAACCTCCGGCACGATGCCGCGGTCGTCATCGGAGAAACCTGTGGTAGATACCGTTGGGTGCTCCAGCAGGCGCGAGGTGCGGTTATCAATCACACAGGTGATAGAAACCACGCCGCCGGTACCCAGGTTGGTGCGATCAGCCAAGGTATCAGCGTCCACATCACCCATGGACACGCCATCGACGTACAGGTTGCCCACCTGCATCTGACCTACGACCTCGGCGCGCCCCTTGCGCAGGTCCACGACGACGCCGTTTTGTGCCAGCACCGTACGGTCGCGGTCCACACCGGTGGAGATAGCCAGTTCCTTATTGGCGCGCAGGTGGCGCCACTCGCCGTGTACCGGCATCGCGTTGCGCGGGCGCGCAGCGTTGTACAGGAAGAGCAGTTCGCCAGCGTAACCGTGACCGGAAGCGTGCACCTTTACGTCCTGGTTGGTAATGACGTTGGCACCGATCTGGGACAGCATGTTGATAACGCCGTAGACGGCTTCCTCATTGCCCGGGATGAGCGAGGAAGAGAAGATGATGGTATCGCCATCGCGGACGGTAATCTGGCGGTGCTCACGGCGAGCCATACGCGACAGAGCTGCCATAGGCTCACCCTGAGTACCGGTGGTTATCAGCATGGTCTTATGCGGAGCCATCTTGGAGGCCTCATCGATGGGGATGATGGTGCCGCGTGGGACCTTCAAGAAGCCCATCTTCTCCGCGATTTCCATGTTGCGCATCATCGAACGGCCGTTGAAGGCCACCTTGCGGCCGTTTGCCACGGCAGCGTCGATAGCGGCCTGGACGCGGTAAACGTTGGAGGCGAAGGAAGCCAAGATAACGCGCTGCTTAGCGCCAGCAACGAGGCGCTTGAAGTTGGCAGGAATATCACCCTCAGATGCCGAAACACCGGGGACGGTGGCATTGGTGGAATCACACAGCATGAGGTCAACGCCCTCATCGCCATAGCGGGACAGGGCTGGGAGGTCCGTTGGACGGTTATCCAGCGGGGTTTGGTCCAGCTTGATGTCACCGGTGTGGATGATATTGCCGGCTGGGGTTCCCAGCATGATGCCCAAGGCATCCGGTACGGAGTGGTTGACTGCCCAGAAGCGTACGCGGAACGGACCGTAGGTTACGTCGGACTTTTCATTAACCTCGACGAACTTCGGCTTCTGGCGGTGCTCCTTACACTTTGCAGCAATAAGCGCGATGGTGAAGCGGGAAGCAACGATGGGGATATCCGGACGGAGCTTAAGCAGCCACGGGATAGCACCGATGTGGTCCTCGTGCGCGTGGGTAACGACGAGGGCCTTGACCTTGTGGACCTTCTTCTCAATCGGGCCGAAGTCAGGCAGGATGAGGTCCACGCCTGGCTCACCAGAGGATGGGAAGAGCACACCACAGTCGATGATGATGAGGTCATCACCGTACTCGAAGACGGTCATGTTGCGGCCGATCTCCGAGATACCGCCCAGAGCGTAAATACGCAGGGCATCCTTTGGCTGCTTCGGTGGCTCCGGCAGGCGCTTGGTCAGATCCGCGCCCTGCATAGACTTGGGCACGTTGCGGCGGCCACGGTTGTTGCGGCCGCGGCCCTTACCGTTGCCGTTCTTTCCGTTGCCATTGCCGTTCTTGCCGCCGTGGTTATTGTTTCCACCGTGGTTATTGCCATTGCCGTTGCCGTTTCCACCACGGCCACGGCCGCGGCTGCCACGGGAACGGGAGCGACGGTTGTTGCCGCCACCTTCGTTGTGGTTGTCGGAAGAATTCTTCTTGCCAGAATTATCCTTATCGCCCTTAGCGGAATTATCCTGCGCGGAATTGCCCGCGTCAGTTGCTGGGGCTTGGAAAACTGGCGAAGCCGCCTCGTTAGAGGCGGTTTCGTTTTCCGCCGGTGGGCCCGCCTTGCGGGTCACCTTGCGGGAACGGTTACGGGGTTCATTCATTCTTAGAGGACTCCAGATTGTTCCAGATCACGGCGAAGTTCCTCGCGTTCCTCCCCGCTCGCAGCGGTGATAGGAAGACGGGTATCGCCAACTTCGATGCCCTGCAGGCGCAGGGCTTCCTTTGCAAACGTCGCTCCACCCAACCGAGCTTGTGCATGGGTTAGCGGAAGGAGCGTAGTGACATTGATTTCTCGGGCGCGGGCCATATCGCCCGCGTCGAAAGCTTCATAAAGTTCTACCAAGGCACGCGGTGCAACATGGCCGATAACGGAGATGAAACCAGATGCGCCGAGGGAAAGCCACGGCAGGTTGATCGGATCATCACCGGAATACCAAGCCAAACCGGTTTCTTGGATGAGTTCTGCGGCCGCAGGAAGGTCGCCCTTGGCGTCCTTTACGGCTTGGATGGTCGGCAAATCCGCAAGGCGGCGGAGGGTATCCGGCGCCACTGGGATGCCCGAGCGGCCAGGGATGTCATAGACACAGATCGGTAGATCCGTGGCTTGCGCGACTGCGGCAAAGTGCTCGTAAACGCCCTTTTGTGAAGGCTTGGAGTAGTAGGGAGTTACCACTAGCAAGCTGTCTGCCCCCGCTTCAGCGGTGGCCTGAGCCAGCTTAATGGAGGATGCGGTGTCATTCGTTCCGGCACCGGCGCAAAGCTTTGCGCGGTCTCCTACTTCTTCCTTTACGGCTTTGAGCAGCTCCAGCTTCTCTTCAACTGAAGTGGTCGGTGATTCGCCGGTGGTTCCACCAAGGATGAGCGAATCAACGCCATTGTCAACGAGATGAGCTGCTAGGCGACGACCTGCTGCAACGTCCAGCGCACCGTCACGGTCAAACGGGGTGACCATGGCGATGCCGATGCGTCCAAAGATGTCGACGCCAGTCTTTGCTGTCATACCTGTGCTCATAGCCGTCAAGATTACCCTTTTGGCTTGCAATTAGCCGCATCGGGGTCTCGCGCGTGTTAGGCGTAGGGGCTTGCCGCCATCTGGGTCCCATCAGCAAGAGTGGTGATATTGAAATCATCAAAGAGCACTGGAGCCTTGCTTTGCAGCAGTTTCAGGCACTCCACCGCAACGTGGCGGAGTGCCTCGTCCGCCTGCTCGGCGGCCCGTGCACCAATAAAATGCCGCCACGCACGATAGTTGCCAGTGACAACGATGCGCGTTTCTGTGGCGTTTGGCAACACAGCACGCGCCGCCTGACGGGCCTGCTTTTTGCGCAGGAGAGCGTTGGGCTCATCCAGCTTCTCTTCTAGTGCGCTAAGCAGTTCATCGTAGACAAAGCGGGTCTCATCAACCGCCTGCATGACCAATCGACTTAGTTGCTCGTCTTCAGCCACCAGTTTTGGTAGGACTACTTCGGTCTCTTCTGGGTGAACAAAGCGCTGGGAGAGCTGCGAGAAAGAAAAGTGCCGGTGGCGCACGAGCTCATGGCTCGCCGACCGCGACAGCCCCGTGATGTACATCGTGGCCGTGGCATGCTCGAGCAACGCAGTATGGCCTACCTCCATGATGTGGTGCAGGTAGGCTTCATTGGTTGCTGTCCGGGGATTTGGCTTATCAAAAGACTCGTAGCAGGCCCGTCCAGCGAACTCGACAAGTGCTTCCCCATCAGAGGCCGAGTCATCCGCGTGCCACTCCACGCCCTGCGGGGCGTGGAACTGTGTTGCGGCAATGAGCTGAATGTCTAGCTCACTTGCTTTAGCCATGGCTTAAAGCCCCAGGTACTTATCGAGGCCTACGACTAGGCCCGGGTGATCCGCAATTTGGCGCACGCCCACCAGGACGCCCGGAGTAAAGGAAGCGCGGTCATAAGAATCCTGGCGGATGGTCAGCGACTGACCTTGAGCACCAAAGATGACCTCCTCGTGTGCCACCATGCCACGGGTGCGTACTGCGTGAACCGGAATACCGTCGACGGTGGCACCGCGGGCACCATCGAGTTGCTTTTCCGTAGCATCCGGCATGTCTCCCAGACCAGCCTCCTTGCGGGCGGCGGCAATTCCCTCAGCGGTATGGATCGCAGTACCGGACGGCGCATCCAACTTGGTTGGGTGGTGGAATTCGATAACCTCTGCAGTCTCAAAGAACTTGGCAGCCTGCTTAGCTAGCACCATGGTGAGAACTGCAGAAATGGCAAAGTTCGGCGCAATGAGGACATTGCCGGCACCGTCCTGCTTGGTCCATTCCTCCACCTGAGCCAAGCGCTCCTTATCAAAGCCGGTGGTTCCCACCACGCAGTGGATTCCGTGGGCAATGCAGAACTCCAGGTTGCCCATTACCGAATCTGGCTGGGTAAAGTCCACGATGACCTCTGCGTAGGCGTCGATAAGCTGCTGCAGATCATCACCGCGGTCAATTTCCGCTACCAGTTCGAGGTCATCTTCCGCGTTGACACCTGCAACGATTGCCTGGCCTACGCGTCCGTGCGCGCCTAGTACGCCAACCTTGATAGCCATGGTGTGTTCTCCTTCTTCAGCCACATCGGTAGTACTTTTCTCCCCATCCTAACGCGCATGGGGGTTGCGCAATTCCTCGCCTTCCTTGGAACGGACTTGCGCTCTCCGACGATGCCCCTCACTCTCACTAGGATGGCGGGCATGCAGATCTATATCGCTTCCGTTCCTGTAGACGACGTTGCCCGCGCTCACGATTTTTACGTCAATACCCTTGGCTTCCGAGTTAAGGATGACGTAACCCACGGCGATTTCCGCTGGCTCACCGTCACCAATGCTGAAGGTGAGGGAGATACCGAGCTACTTTTGGAGCCGAAGGGCCATCCCGCTGCCAAAGACTATGCCGCAGCACTCAAGGCCGACGGCATTCCAGCCACCCAGTTCCTGTCCGCCGATGTGAAAAAAGAATACAAAGAGCTCAGTGACAAGGGCGTGAAGTTCACCATGGAGCCCACCGATGTTGGCCCGTCCATCATCGCTGTATTCGATGACACCGTGGGCAACCTTATTCAGCTGGTGGAACTAAAGAAGTAGCCGCACCCTCCCCTCTCACACGGGTTAACAATTGCATCACTTCCTACTGCCCGTCCCATCCGCCCCAGTAGAATGGGTGTAACGACACGGTAAGCACCAAGGAAGTGATGAATATGTCTCCCTCAATTTTCTCTCGCACTATCGCCGTGGCCATCAGTGCAGGATGCGCGTTAGCACTTGCCGCTTGTTCCGATAAAGACACTACGCAGGCAGGCACACCGGCATTTAGTGAGGTTCAGTCAACTACCGACACGGCTGATGCTCCGACCAGCTCCGCTACCCCTGCTACTTCTTCTGCCCCGCGCAGTACCTCGGCAGCGGATGCAGAAAAGCAGAAGCTCCCCCAAGACTCAGCCCCAATGGCGTTCGCCGGTATGGGCACGGCCTCTCTCGAGGACCAACAGCACATGCCGGAGGGGCTCGGAAACCTCATTCCCACGGGTGTGCGAGTGGGAGCACACGATGGCTTCACCCGCGTCGTCATCGACCTGGAGGGCGAAGGTGAACCGGGCTGGTTTACGTCCTATACCGATAGCCCTGCCCAGCAGGCATCCGGCAAGCCGGTCGAGGTCCAAGGGAATACTTTCCTCAACTTAGGCATCGAGGGGACGCCGTGGCCTTCTACCCCAGAGCTGAAAGCAAAGTACATGCAGCCAGGCACTACCCCTGGTGCCGGGGTGGTCAGCGCAGTCAACTACACCACCACCTTTGAGGCGCAAACACAGCTCATTATCGGTCTAGAGAAGAAGACCGCCTATTCCGTGACGTATCTGAAAGACCCGTCGCGCGTGGTCATTGACTTCCAGAACTAAGGTTTAGCGGCGCCTCTAAACGGTGCACACCTACGAAGAAAGGCTCTGCCTTCCAGCGAATAAACTGGAAGGCAGAGCCTTCTTTGGGTTTAGGGATTAGTCCTCAACCGGAACCAGGGAAATCTTGCCGCGGTTATCGATATCCGCGATTTCTACCTGAACCTTATCGCCAACGTTGATGACGTCTTCTACCTTCTCGATGCGCTCGTCGCCACCCAGGTTGGAAATGTGGATCAAGCCATCGCGACCCGGCGTCAAGGAAACGAATGCGCCGAACGGCACGGTCTTTACCACGGTGCCCAGGAAGCGCTCTCCTACCTTCGGCAGCTGTGGGTTGGCAATGGAGTTGACCTTATCAATGGCAGCATCCGCAGCCTCACCGGTGGCAGCGGAAACGTAGACGGTTCCGTCATCCTCGATGGAGACATCGGCGCCGGTTTCCTCGGTGATCTGGTTGATGGTCTTGCCCTTTGGTCCGATAAGCTCACCGATCTTATTAACCGGGATCTTCACGGAAGTGATCTTCGGAGCAAGGCCAGACATCTCGTCCGGGGTATCGATGACCTCAGCCATGGTTTCCAGGATGGTAGAGCGGGCATCGCGAGCCTGCTCCAGTGCTTGGGCCAGGACCTTGGACGGGATGCCATCCAACTTGGTGTCCAGCTGCAGGGCGGTGATGTACTCAGAGGTACCGGCGACCTTGAAGTCCATATCGCCAAAGGCATCCTCGGCGCCGAGAATATCGGTCAGGGCGACGAACTTCTCCTTGCCGTTTACTTCGCCAGAGACCAAGCCCATAGCGATGCCAGCTACCGGAGCCTTCAGCGGAACGCCGGCATTGTAGAGGGACAAGGTGGAGGCACACACAGAGCCCATGGAGGTAGAGCCATTGGAGCCCAAGGCCTCAGAGACCTGGCGGATGGCGTATGGGAAGTCCTCACGAGATGGGATGACCGGAAGCAGAGCACGCTCGGCCAAAGCACCGTGGCCGATCTCGCGGCGCTTCGGGGAGCCCACGCGGCCGGTCTCGCCAGTGGAGAATGGCGGGAAGTTGTAGTGGTGCATGTAGCGCTTGGATTCCACCGGGGTCAGGGAATCAATCTGCTGCTCCATCTTGAGCATGTCCAGGGTGGTAACACCCAGAATCTGGGTCTCACCGCGCTCGAACAAGGAGGAACCGTGAGCACGCGGAACCAGGTCCACCTCAACGGAGAGGTCACGGATATCGGTAACGCCGCGGCCATCGATACGGAAGCCCTCGGAGAGGATCTTCTGGCGCACGATCTGCTTCATCAAAGCGTTATAAGCGCCGCGGATCTGCTTAGACGCATCGGATTCTTCCAAGTCCTCGAACTGGTCCAAGAGCTTTTCTTCGACCTGCTCCATGTATTCATTGGTGGCATCGTCGCGCTCCTGCTTGCCCGGGATGGTCAGCAGCTTTTCTAGCTTCTTGGTAGCAGCCTTTTCCACTGCAGCGAAGACATCATCGCCGTATGCCGGGAAAAGCGGGAACTCCTGGGTTTCCTTGGCGGCACGCTCCGCCAGACCGTTCTGGGCCTCGCACAAGGTCTTAATGAAAGGCTTTGCTGCCTCCAAGCCTTCAGCGACGGCTGCTTCCTGCGGTGCAGGAGCGCCGTCGGCAATGCGTTCAGCAACGTTAGTGCCAGCACCGGCCTCAACCATCATGATGGCTACGTCGTCCTTGCGGCCCTTCTTGACAATGCGGCCTGCAACGACCATCTCAAAGAGAGCGCGCTCGTGCTGCTCGTGATTCGGGAACGCTACCCACTGGCCTTCCGGGTGCTTATCGTCAGCAATCAGTGCCATGCGGACACCGCCGACTGCACCGGAGACGGGCAGGCCGGACAGCTGGGTGGCGGCGGAGGCGCCGTTGATGGCAACGACGTCGTAGTACTCTTCCGGATCCTGGGACATCACGGTGACAACGACCTGTACCTCATTGCGCAGGCCCTTGACAAAGGTTGGGCGCAGCGGGCGGTCGATGAGGCGACATGCCAGGATGGCCTCAGAAGAAGGGCGACCCTCACGGCGGAAGAAGGAGCCCGGAATCTTGCCGGCGGCGTACATACGCTCTTCTACGTCCACAGTCAGGGGGAAGAAGTCGAATCCCTCGCGCGGCTGGTTGGACGCAGTGGTCGTGGCCAGCAACATGGTGTCATCGTCCAAGTAGGTGGTCACGGAGCCGTCTGCCTGGCGAGCCAACTGGCCGGTTTCGAAGCGCAGGGTGCGGGTGCCAAAGTCACCATTGTCTAGCGTGGCAATGGCCTCGGTAATGCCAAAGTCCTCGTCAATATTGAACTCGACGGAGTTCTGAACGCTCATTAAAAAATGTCTCCTTGAGTGGTTTAGGCGATCGTCGATGCCGCCTGGTCGATTTTTGTCTATGACAACGGTGTCAAATTCTAACAGAAAAACCACAAAAGCCCCGCCAAAGGGCGGGGCGAGGTGGCCGAAGCTGGGCCGGAATTAACGGCGCAGACCCAGGCGAGAGATCAGATCACGGTAGCGATCAACGTTGTTCTCAGCCAGGTACTTCAGCAGGCCACGACGGCGACCAACCATCAGCAGCAGACCACGACGGGAGTGGTGATCGTGCTTGTGGAACTTCAGGTGCTCGGTCAAAGTATTGATGCGGGAGGTCAGCAGGGCAACCTGTGCCTCAGGGGAACCGGTATCGGTTTCGTGCAGGCCGTACTCCTTGAGGATTTCGGCCTTCTTCTCAGTGGTCAATGCCATGAGTATTTCTCCTTTATTTCAGTCCACATTATCGTGACGCATAAGCCAGCGCGATGCGCATTGCTTGTGCGTGCCGCAACTGCTGTGAACCGCAGTCGCTAAGCCAAACAAACACCTTACAGCGCCCAGGCAGAAAAAATCAAAACCACATGGCTTCTAGGCTGTGCTTTTAGAGCTGGCTGAAGAGCGTCTCAAGGCGTTCGACAAACTCTCGCACAAAACGCTGACTATCCACACCCACAGCCACCCGTGCGGTGGGCGGCGCATCCAATCGCTTTTCATCCGCGATTGTCCGTCCACGGGTAGGGCCGGTGGTGTCAGTCTTGAGGTTTATCGAAAGGACGTCGACAAGCGTGGCATCTGCTGCCACCGCAGCGGCCAATGGATCGTGCAAGCCGCACCCGCCCAAGTGCGGCGATGTGGTGGCGTAAGCGCGGATGTAATAGTCCACCATGTCCGCAAAAATGCGGCCGGCGTGGGTGCCGGTAGCGCGCCAACGAGCGGACTCCGCCGTGGTCAATAGGGTGCGCAAGGTGACATCCAGGCCCACCATGGTGGTATCGCTCGTGTGGCGGAAGAGGTAATCGGTAGCTTCCGGATCCTGGGAGATATTGGCCTCAGACCACGGCGTGACGTTGCCAGGAACGGTAAGAGCCCCACCCATCATCACTAGGTGTGCGGCTGTGGCAAAGGAGGGGTCCTGCTGCATGGCGGCAGCAATCGTGGTGGACGGGCCGGTCGGAATGATTACTAGATCATCGCCGTGCTCGTGCAGAGCCTCGATGAGGAAATCGGCCGCTGGTTGGGACTGCGCCTGGGTAGTTGCCGGCGGAAGCAGGACCTCCCCCACGCCGTTGTGGCCGTGAATAAAGGAAGAAATCTCACTTGGCCGAAACCCATCCGGGCTAGGCCCGGCAAACACTGGAATATCGTCTTGGCCCAGCAGCTCTAGAAGAGCCAGGGTGTTGCGCACGGCCAAGGGCACGGTCACGTTGCCGTACGTACAGGTCACGCCGATGAGGTCCAGGTCCGGATGGGCGATGGCATACGCCAGCGCTAGGGCATCATCAATGCCGGTATCAAGATCGAGAATCGCCTTCATTTATTTCTCCCGCAGGAAGTAGTCTTTCGCGGTCCAGCCCTGCGCCTTCGCGTCGGCAGCGAGCACCTGGCGGGCCTTGGCTACGTCATTGGCCATGGCCTCAAGCAGCTCGTCTACGGAATTGAACTTCACCATATCGCGGAGGTGGCCCACAAAGTGCACCGTAGCCTCGTAGCCATACAGGTCAGCGTCGCGGTCGAGCACAAAGGACTCGATAGAGCGCTCCTCATCGCCAAAGGTGGGGTTGGTGCCTACGGAAATGGCGGCCGCATAGGCCACGCCAGGCCGCATATCCCCCTCGATAGAGGAATCAGAGTGGACGATGAACCAGCCCGCGTACACACCATCGGCCGGGATGGCCACCGTATCCGGGAAATACTGATTGGCCGTGGGAAATCCGAGCTCCTTGCCTCCACGTCCTGCGCCGCGCACTACGGGCCCGGTCACGGTGAAATGGCGACCGAGAGCCCAGTTTGCGGATTCGATGTCCCCCTGCGCAAGGCACTCACGGATGTGGGTGGAACAAATGCGCACGCCCTTATCATCCAGCAGTGGAACGATGTCCACGCTAAAGCCAAACTCGGCACCAAAGTCCTGCATAGCCTGGGCGGTTCCGGTCGCGCCGGCGCCAAAAGTGAAGTTCTCTCCTACCACGATGTGCTGGGCTGCGAGCTTTCCTACCAATAAATCTTCTACGTAGGGCCGTGGCTCCACCCCAGCAAGGTCGCGGGTGAAGTCAATAACGAGCACGGCAGCAATGCCCATCTCCTCGGCCAGTTCAAGTCGGCGTTCAAAGCTCAGCACCGCCAGGGGCGCACGCTCTGGGAGGAATACCGATACCGGGTGCGGGTCAAAGGTCACCATGACAGGGCGCTCACCATGAGCGCGTGCGTGCTCTACGCAGGCGGAGATGAGCTGCTGATGGCCGCGGTGCAGGCCGTCAAAGACTCCGATGGTTATTGACGTTGGGCCCACTTCCGCGGGGATGTCATCGATTCCGTACCAAATATCCACGCAGACCATCGTAGAGCATAGACTTAGAGGCTATGACTGATGCGCTCGCAAACTCCGGACTCGTCATCGTAGACAAACCCGCCGGCATGACCTCCCACGATGTTGTCGGCCGCCTACGCAGGTGCTTTCACACAAAGAAGGTAGGCCACGCCGGCACCCTCGACCCCATGGCCACCGGCGTGCTTGTCCTTGGCATGGAGCGTGGCACCAAATTCTTGGCCCACATGGTTGCCTCCACTAAGTCCTATGACGCCACCATTCGCCTGGGCGCCGCCACCACAACCGATGACGCCGAGGGAGAATACTCTTGGGGCGCTAGCGCTGCAGCCATTGACCGCGCCGCAATCGAGGCAGAGATTGCCAAGCTCACCGGCGACATCATGCAGAAGCCCGCGGCCGTTTCCGCTATTAAAATTAACGGCCGCCGCGCCCATGAGCTGGTGCGGGAGGGCCAGGAGGTAGACATTCCCGCCCGCCCAGTAACGGTAGATAAGTTTGACGTTCTGGCAGAGCGCCGCGAGGGCGACTACATCGATCTAGACGTCACGGTGGATTGTTCTTCCGGTACCTATATTCGCTCCCTAGCCCGCGATCTGGGCGAGGCCCTGCAGGTGGGCGGGCACCTGACCGCCTTGCGCCGCACTGAGGTGGGGCCTTTTGCGCTTGCCGACGCCCTCTCGCTCGACGCCCTGGCCGATTCCCCGCGCCTTTCCCTCAGCTTGGATGAGGCCTTGGCTCGCTGCTTCCCCGTCCTTTCCGTCACAGAGGAGGAGGCAGCCGCCCTCGCCATGGGCAAGTGGCTAGAGCCCCGCGGACTCAAGGGCGTCCACGCTGCTGTGGCCCCTAATGGCCAAGCGGTGGCGCTCATTAAAGAAAAAGGCAAGCGCCTGGCCACCGTGTTTGTGGCACGGCCCTCTACCCTTTAATTGCTAAAGTCTAAAGCCGGAACCGAGGTGGAGACGATAACGTAGCCATCTCTGATTACCCAACGCCCGGTGATAAAAGGCACCGGTGTGGGCCTAGCCAAAATATAGGAAATAAGCGTGCCATCCTCGCGCAGGTCAATTTCTGCTTGGTCAAAGTCCAGCCAGCGAAAGGTCATGGGAAACCACGACTTATATGTGGCCTCCTTGGCACAAAAAAGCAATCGGTCCGGGCAGGTAATCCCCGCCTCACGAAGCCGCAAAAGCTGCGGCATCTCCCCCGCTCGGGCGATCATGGTGAGCACATGATCCGGCAGCGGTTCGGCGGGTTCTGCATCCAAGCCCACGGATTTTAAGGCTGAGGTAGGGGCAACCACCGCAGCTCGCATCCCCTCGGTATGCGTCATCGAGCCGACAAAGCCTTCTGGCCACAGCGGCATGCCGCGCTCGCCGCGCAAAATCGGCGTCGCCGGGCTGGCACCTAATTCCTGCAAGGCTCGGTGCGCACACCACCGAGCATCACCGAACTCGGCCTTGCGTACATCAACTGCCTGGGAAACGAGAGACTTTTCTTCAGCCGCGAGGCCTTCAAAATTAGCCAAATCCGCATAGCCCGAATCCGTGCGCACATAGCAATAGCGCGCACTTTCAGGAAATAGCTCTGGATGCATCATCGTGCCTCCTCCCCTTCAAAAGAACGCAGTACCGGATAGGGCCACGTCTGGGTGCTGTCGCGCCCCTGCCATTCGCGTGGATACCCCAATGACGTCTCGATGTGGTCAACGCCGTCCACATTCATGCGAGACGGCATATGAAGGTGCCCATAGATGATGGACTGCGCGTTATAGCGCCGCGGCCACGACCGCGTATGCCTAGTTCCGCACCACAAGGCAATTTCCGGAAAGCGCAACAGCATGGTTGGTTCTTGGACCAACGGCCAATGGTTAACCAACACGGTAGGACCATGTACTCGGGAAAGGCGCTTGATGGAATAGGCCAACCTGTCCCAACACCACGCCCGCACGTCTACGAAGGGGGCGATGGCGAACTCATCGGTCATCATCAGTTGTTTTGCGCGCGCCGCCTCAATGGCTTCGTCCACGCTAAGGCCATGCGGACGGAAACTGTAATCATACAAAGTAAATAGCGGAACGATGGTGGTCCCGTGAAATACCGGATACGGGTCTTCGGGAGTGATAACTCCAATCTCCCTGCACCTTTCCACTAGGTGCGCATACTTTTCTCGGCCTTGATACCGATCCTGGGAGCGGGAGAATAACTCATGGTTGCCCGGCACCCAGATGACCCTGGCATAGCGATCATTGAGCTGGCGCAAAATACGAATGATGAGATCGGTACGCTCTGCGACGTCCCCAGCTACAATCAGCCAATCCGCAGGATCGGGCGGAGTAAGCTGATCAATGCGCTCGCTATTGGCGCTGACCGCTCCATGCAGGTCAGAAACCGCCCACACTGTTGGCATAGGTTTCTCACCTGTCTTCCTAGAAGCTGCGCGCTGCACGTAGCCGCACACCACGCGAGAGTATCAACACGCCCACTTTAGCGCAGCTAGCCCTCCTGCACTACGGCCCATTTCATCGATCGGAACCGGTAGACGACACCCACCATGCGGAAAGCAATGAAGGCGGCGAGGCCACACCACACGCCGGTTAAGCCTGTGCCCATAAAGTGCGCCAAGATAACGCCCGGCAAAAATCCCACTAGGACCGAAGAAATGGTCAGCGTGCGCAGGAACGCAGCATCGCCGGCGCCGAGCAAGACACCATCGAAGGCGAAGACCACGCCACCGCCGATAACCATGGCTACCAGGATCCACCACGGCTTAGAGATGGCATCGAGCACTTCCGGAGAGGAGGTGAAGATGCGCGGAATAATCCCTGCACCAGCAGCAAATACGACAGCCAAGAGGCCAGAGAAAATCGTAGAGTACAACGCCACCTTGCTGCCCACACTGCGTGCGTGCCGCGCAGAGCCAGCACCTAGTGCAGCACCAGTCAATGATTGCGCGGCAATGGCCAACGAATCCAAGATGAGGGACATGAAGTTCCACAGCTGCATCATGATCTGGTGACCGGCCAAAGAAGCGGTACCAACGCGGGAAACCACAGCCGTGGCGGTAAGAAAGGCCACCTGGAAGCTGGCTGAACGCAAAATAAGATCGCGGCCTAAGATGAGCTGTTCGCGTACCACATGCCATTGAAATTGCCAGGAGCCGGTATGTTCCTTATGCAATTCGCGGACGAATAGCGCGGCAATAATGCTCATGCCTAATACCGTGGCAATGGCCGAGCCTGCCAGCCCCCAGAAATGGACGAAGATGGGCACCGCAATAGCGCCGGGAATCATGCCAGACAAAGTAAAGTACAGCGGCTTCTTCGTATCTTGGACACCGCGCATCCAGCCATTTCCGGCCATTTCCACCAAAGTAACGGGAATAGCCAGTGCTGCGATGCGCAGCCACAAGGCCGTCCCGGCGGCCGTGGTGGGATCACCGGTTAAGGCGCGTGCAAATACGCCGCCAAAAATCCACATGATTACCGCGAGCAGCCCGCCTACTCCTAGGGCCACATAGGTGGCTTGCACGCCTTCAGCAACCGCAGCTTCGCGTTTGCCGGAGCCAAAGAGCCGAGCAGAACGAGCGGTCGTGCCGTAGGACAAGAAAGTCAACTGTGTCGTCACCACGGAGTGAATTGTGGTGGCTGCAGCAAGTGAGGCGAGCTCTTGGGCACCTAGACGACCAACAACCGCGGTATCTAGCAAAAGGTAGAGCGGCATGGCCGCAAGTACGCCAAGCGCGGGAAACGCGAGGCCAAAGACCTCGCGTGCGGTTACCGTGCCAGCGGTGGAGCGATCCTGAGCGTTCATTCCATCCGTCTGCCTATTTCTCATTGGATAGCGGCCACCAATTCCTTAATAATTTTTTCCGGAGCCCCGTAGGCGGTATAGCCCGCGGCCGGTACATGCCCGCCGCCGCCGAAGGTTAGCGCCACCGAAGAACAATCGATGCGAGAAGAACGCAAAGAAACTGCCCACACCTCCGGAGCTTGTTCCTTAAACACCACGCCGACGGTGGTTCCTTCAAGCGCGCGAACGAACTCCACTAGTGATTCGACAGCCGAATCGGAGTGTCCCTGGATATCTTCCAGCCGCGCGACGAGAATGCCTAGGGTGTGCTCCCCTGCTTCTTCGAGGCGCAAACCGGCCAATACCCTACCGATCATCTGAAGATCGTCCGGAGTGGTGGAATCTAACAGGTCAGCTGCGATCTGCTTGGTATCCAGATCGTAGTGCATGAGGCGGGTAGCAATATCGTGCATAGCCGGCCTACCCCAGCGGAAGCTGCCAGTATCGGTCATCAAACCGGCATATAAGCAGTGTGCAATATGACGGTCAATCTGAATCTCCAATGAATCCAAGATGCTCAGCAACACCACGGTGGTGGATTCACATTCAGTGTCCACCACATTGATGGCACCAAACCCTGGATTAGAAGAATGATGGTCAATGCACAGAACCCGGCCCTGCTGGGCTAGCTGCTCAATCCGATCCGCAAAAAAGCCCGTTCGGTCCAAAGAACCACAATCAACGGTGACGTAGAGGTCATAGCCTTCCGGCAGCTCACGACTAGTGGTGACGTCGTCGGCGGCAGGAATGGTGTAAAGGTTACGGGAAATTTCCCGCTCCTGGCCCACAACGGCACACACATCTTTGCCCCGTTGGCGCAGCGCGAGCAGCAACGCCGCAGCAGAGCCGATGGCATCGGCATCCGGCCGCAGGTGCGTCACAATGCAGATGCTATGAGCATCATGCAAAGCGGCAACTGCCGGCTGGTATTGCTTCTTAGTCACTTAAGCCTCGTCTTCATCGGAGGTCTTATACGGGTTCGCATCCCCTGCCGGCTGGGCGTTTTCCTTCAGCTTTGCCAGTTCTTCATCGCGGGCGCGAGCACGGGCCAGAAGTTCTTCCATATGAGCGGAGGCCTCCGGAACGGTATCGACCTCGAAGGTGAGCGTCGGGGTAAACCGCACCGAGAGTTGATCACCCACAATCTTGCGCAGTTGACCTTTAGCGCGCTTGAGGGCTTCTTCTGCTTGAGCGAAGTCTGGCTCGGAGTCGATGTCTTTTCCGCGCACGGTATAAAAAACGGTGGCATCGTGCAGGTCGCCCGTGACTCGAGTATCCGTAATGGTCACCAACTCGAGGCGGCGATCCTTAATCTGGCGTTCGATGGCGCTTGCCACGATTTCCTGAATGCGCTTGGCCATGCGCGCTGCGCGTGCGTGATCGACCATGTGAACCTCCCAGCTCGAAAAGAATCTATCTCTAAAATTACCGCCAACCGGTACAAGAAACCACCAGTTTAGTGCCGAATACCGGACAATGAAAACCCGTCGCGGCAGCGCCTGTAGGCAGCGGCGCCCACGGCGCCCTCAACTCACAGACGCAGGAATAGCACAAGGCCCGCTTCCCATCTCCCCGGGCCTTCCCTACTGAGTGCTGGCAGCACATTCAGTGGGGACGGCGGGAGCGGAAGCGGGCCTTGAGACGGCGGCGATTAGTCGCGCGGAACCTCGACCTCTTCGTAGGCCTGGATGATGTCGCCTACCTGAATATCCGGGTAAGAGAGCACCATACCGCACTCATAGCCGGCCTTGATCTCGGTTGCGTCGTCCTTCTCGTGACGCAGGGACTCAATCTTGGCGTCGGCAGTGATGACGTTGTTATCGCGCAGCAGGCGAACCTTGCCGTTGCGGACAACCTTGCCCTCGGTAACCATGCAGCCGGCGATGGTACCCACCGCGGAGGACTTGAACAGGGCGCGGATCTCGGCCGCACCGGTGTCGCGTTCCTCGTAAATTGGCTTGAGCATGCCCTTGAGCGCAGCCTCGACCTCTTCGATGGCCTTGTAGATGATCGTGTAGTAACGAATATCCACGCCCTCTTGGGTGGCCATCTCCGTCGCCTTGCCTTCCGCACGGGTGTTGAAGGCAATAATGACGGCGTCGGAAGCCGCTGCGAGAGATACGTTGGTCTCGGTCACAGCACCGACACCACGGTCGATGATGTTGAGCTCGACTTCGTCCTCGGTCTTGATATCCAGCAGGGCATCTTCCAATGCCTCGACGGAACCGGCGTTGTCGCCCTTGAGGATGAGGTTGAGGGTCGAAGTCTCCTGCAATACCTTGTCCAGATCCTCCAGGGAGACGCGCTTGCGCTGCTTGGCCTGCAGGGCAGAGCGCTTGCGAGCATCACGCTGGTTAGCAATTTGGCGGGCAACTCGGTCATCTTCTACCACGAGCAGGTTATCGCCTGCACCCGGCACACCGGACAGACCTTGGACCTGTACCGGACGGGATGGACCAGCCTCTTCGACGTCGCCGCCGAACTCATCGAGCATGCGACGGACACGACCGTGCGCATCACCGACGACGATGGAGTCACCCACGTGCAAGGTACCGCGCTGAATGATGACCGTTGCCACCGGACCACGGCCGCGATCCAGGTGCGACTCAATGGCCACGCCCTGTGCGTCCATGTCTGGGTTAGCGGTCAGCTCCAAGGCGGCATCCGCGGTCAAGATAACCGACTCAAGCAACTGGTCAATGTTCTTGCCCTGCTTCGCGGAGATATCCACGAACATGGTGTCGCCGCCGTACTCTTCCGGAACCAGGCCGTACTCGGTGAGCTGGCCACGGATCTTATCCGGCTGAGCTTCCGGCTTATCCACCTTGTTCACAGCCACGACGACCGGAATATCGGCAGCCTTGGCGTGGTTGATGGCCTCCACGGTCTGTGGCATGACGCCGTCATCGGCGGCAACCACGAGGATGGCCAAGTCGGTGGACTTAGCACCACGGGCACGCATGGCGGTAAAGGCCTCGTGGCCCGGGGTATCCAGGAAGGTGATGGTGCGCTCGCCGTCCACGTCCACCGTGGTTTGGTAGGCACCAATGCCCTGGGTGATGCCGCCTTCCTCGCGGGCGCCCTCGTTGGTCTTACGGATGGCGTCCAACAGGCGGGTCTTACCGTGGTCAACGTGGCCCATAACGGAGACGACTGGAGGACGATTCTCCAGTGCTTCCTCGCCACCTTCATCCTCGCCGAACTTCAGGTCGAAGGACTCGAGCAGCTCGCGGTCCTCATCCTCAGGGGAGACGACCTCGACGTTGTAGTTGATCTCGGAGCCGAGCAGCTGCAGCGTATCTTCCGATACGGAAGCGGTTGCGGTCACCATTTCACCGAGGTTGAACAGTGCCTGTACCAGTGCTGCTGGATCCGCGCCGATCTTCTCGGCGAAGTCAGACAGGGATGCACCGCGACGCAGGCGGACGGTCTGGCCCTTGCCGTCGGGCAAGCGCACGCCGCCTACGACATGCTTCTGCTGCTCCTCGTACTCATGGCGCTTCTGACGCTTGGACTTCTTGCCCTTACGTGGAGCGCCACCTGGACGGCCGAATGCACCTGCGGTGCCACCGCGACGTCCGCCGCGTCCGCCTCCGCGGAAGCCGCCTGGACGGCCGCCACCTGGGCCACCGTGGCCTGGCCCGCCGTGACCGCCGCGACCGCGGCCGCCGCGTCCACCGCCGCTCGGTGCCTTAGACGGCATCGACGCAGGGTTCGGGTGGGACGGCATCATAGCCGGGGATGGACGGCGACCGCCGCCACCCTGGTTATTGCCTCCCTGGCGGCTATTTCCGCCCTCGTTCTGGCCGCCGCGCTTGCCGCGGTTATCGCCGGGCTTATTGCCGCCACGCTGACCCTTGGAGCCGCCTGGGCGGGGGCCCGGACGGTTGTCGCCGCCACCCGTGGAGAACGGGTTATTGGCTACGCGACGGGAACCGCCTGGCTTCGGCATTGGACGAGGCATGGAATTGCCTGGGGTCGGGCGCTCGCCCGACTTCTTGCCGCCAGCCTGGCCTGGCTTCGGTGCGCCCTGGCCAGGCTTCGGTGCAGCAGCCATAGCACCAGGCTTCGGCGCCTGAGCACCCGGCTTCGGGGCAGCTGGCTTTGCGCCGGGCTTAGCAGCACCCTGACCTGGCTTCGGTGCGCCCTGACCGGGCTTCGGGGCAGCGGCCTTCGCGCCCGGCTTAGGCGCCTCTGCGCCCGGTTTAGGGGCAGCAGACTTCGAGCCCGGCTTAGGGGCGCTCGCCTTTGCGGTGCTCTTAGCGGCACCCTTGGCAGGCTTATTGTCTTGCTTCTTCTCGGCGGCGTCATCGCCGCCGGACTGTGCTTCATAATGTGCTCGCATCTTCTTAACCACCGGCGGTTCGATGGTGGAAGAAGCAGTCTTTACAAACTCACCCTGTTCCTTCAGGGTGGCGAGCAGTTCCTTGCTGGTTACTCCGAGCTGCTTTGCGAGCTCGTGAACACGTAGCTTTCCGGGCACTTGTCTCCTCTTGGTATCGACTAGGAGTCAAGGCCGCGGAAACTGGCCTGACCCCTAGTTAGGTGTGTAGGACTTTCATCGCTGATGCTTCATCGTTGTGCGCTCATCAGTGTTCGGTCTTCCTTTGTAACTCTGGTTCGTACGAATCTAACGCGGCATCTTCCGCGCTAGGTACTTGTCGGCTATGCGCTTCCAAGTACTGCCGTACCTGACCTGTGTCCACGGGTGCGGACGTGCGAAGCGCGCGCTTGAAGGCGCGTTTGCGCTCCGCTAGCTCGAGTGCAGAAAGTGTGGGGCTAATCCACGCCCCGCGGCCGGGAAGCCGGCGGTGTGGATCTGCTACCAGACGGCGGCCGTGCGGATCATCACGGTCGATGACCACCCGTAGCAAGTCCGTATCTGGCAGGCGGCGGCGAGTAGCGATGCAGGTCCGGAGTCTTTGCCTCTCAGACATCCAACTCCTTACTTTTCGCGTCGCCAATATGCCCCAATCTGCAACTGGGCCGTTTACTAGCCTACGCTACAAAAGCGCAGATCCTTAATTAGCGTCAGCGTCCGAGTGAATATCGATCTTCCAACCGGTCAAACGGGCAGCAAGACGGGCATTCTGCCCCTCTTTACCAATAGCCAGGGACAGCTGGTAATCCGGCACCACCACGCGCGCGATTTGCGCCTCGTTGTCCACAACGGTGACCTTAACCACCTTCGAGGGGGCCAATGCGTTGCCTACGTAGACCGTTGGATCCTCACTGAAGTCGATGATGTCAATCTTCTCACCGCCGAGCTGGCGCATGATGTTGTTGACGCGCTGACCGCGCGGGCCGATGCAGGCTCCCTTAGCGTTGAGGCCCTTGGCATGGCCCACAACAGCCACCTTGGAGCGGTGTCCCGCCTCGCGGGCGATGGCAATCATTTCTACGGTGCCATCAGCAACTTCTGGAACTTCGAGCTCGAAAAGGCCACGCACCAGCTCCGGGTGGGTGCGGGAGAGATTGATCTGTACTTGGGCGCCGTTGCGGTTAACGCCTACGACATAGGCCTTAATGCGGTCACCATGCTCGAGCTTTTCTCCCGGAATCTGCTCGGCCGGCAGCAAGATGCCGTCCTGGGACTCCAGCTCAGAGCCCAGCTGGACCACGACGATTCCGCGGGCATTAGCGCGCGCATCGCGCTGGACGATGCCGCTGACAACGCGGCCGGTGAGCTCCGAGTAGGAATCATAGGTGCGCTCTGCCTCGGCCTCGCGCAGCTTGCGCAGGATGGCCTCGCGCACGGCCTGTGCGCCCACGCGTCCAAAGTTTTCCGGGGTGTCATCGTATTCGGTGGTTACTTCCCCAGTTTCTGGGTCGCGCTCCGAGACAATGACGCTGACTGCACCGGTTGTGGCGTCGATATCGACGCGGGACTTGGCACCTTCTACCTTGCCGCCAGCATTAGACTCGCGGTAATCCAGGTAGGAATACAACAAGGCACCCGCAATCGCTTCCAGCAAGTCCTTTACGGGGACGTTGCGCTCGGACTCGATGGTACGAAGTGCCTGTAGATCAATATTCACTTGTCATTCCTCTCGGTTGCCGGTTAATTCTCGGCTTCTTCAAACGTCTTGCGCACTGTCTCTAACTCCTGTTCGGACGGCTGTGCAAACTCAATTTCTACCACTGCCCGGGCAATGTTTTCCAATCGTTCAGCGCGCACCTGCACGTCCTTTTTGCTTGCCGTGATGAGGATTACGGCATCGGCGGCGTCGTTAAGCGCGCCAATGCGCGCCGATTGAGTCTTGCCATCGCCAAGGTCAAAGGAGACCTTGCGCCCCCGATTGCGGCGCCAGTGGCGCGGGGCGGTGAGCGGCAGGTCCACGCCGGGGGTGGAGACCTCCAAGGTATAGCCGGCGCCGAAGTTCAGCTCTCCTTGCGCTTCCTTGTCATCAAAGAAGGCAGAAATCTCGTTGGATACTTCCTCCAACACATCGGAGCTAGGGCGCTTATCGCCATCAATACGGATAATGACCTGGGATTTCTTTCCCGCCTTGGTGGTTTTAATGTCTTCTACGTCCAATCCCCGCTCAGCTAGTTTGGGTTGCAGGAGATCGGTCAATTGTTGTGCATCTGGGAAAGCCATGCCCACTAGCCTACGTGCTACGGGGTACAGTCTTTTGCGTGAACCGCCGACGTATAGCTTTGACCCTCGTAGCCACAACCGCCACCCTGCCCGCCTTGGCTGGGTGCCAAGCGGTTGATTCCGTCGTCGACTATTTTGGCCCGCGGCCAGAGAGCAGGCTGCTGGCGCTTGCCGACGCCGCCGCCACCGACGCCTTGTCCCTCAGCGGCGTCGATGACCATGCCGCAGGGCTGCGCAGCTCCCAGGCGGACGCCCTGTATGCCGAAATTACACGGCTATGCGGCACGGATGATGCTGGCAATCCCCCACGCTCCTGCGAGGTAGAGCGCCCTACCGAGGCCAATCACGCCGCAGACTCTGGCGAAATTATGGAAAATGCCGCCTCCGCTACCACCGAGGCAGCCGATGAGGTCACCGTTGAATCGCGCACCCTAGTTACCGAGCAGGCCATCGCGCTCAATGCTTGGCTGCCTGGCGATGCCCCCGATATCCCCGAGCTTTCCCAACCGGAGCAAAAAAGCGCTGCTGATCTCCTGAGCTGGGAGTATGAGCAGGTATACGGTCTAGATTTCGCGCGCGCCTACGTTGGCCCCGAGCACGAGGACAAGGTGGATCATCGCCTAGCTGTTCATCATCGCCGCATCGACGCCCTCCAGTATGCACTAGCCCGTTACGGCAACATTCCGCAGCCGGAGTCGGCCTATACTTCCGGAGAGCAAGAACTACCCCACGATTCTGCTTCCGCGCTGGGCTTTATCGATGGCCTTGCCGAAAACGACGGCCGCAAGTGGTCCGCCGCCGCCACAGGTGCAGCGCAAGAAGAATCCCCGGATCAGGAATGGGTTACGTGGCTCATTGGTATCGCGGCGGAGTCCCACGGCATGCGCTAGACCACTACCACCCCGGCCAGCCCCACCTGTCCATCCCCTGACAACGGGCCAGCGAAATGGCAGCAACCTCTACGGCCCTATGCATTGCCTCGGCTCCTCCAGCATGCGTAGGTTGGTTCACCATGAGCTTGCAGGAGATTCCGCAAGCTAAACAGACACAAAGAGAAGGAGTTTCCTCTCAATGCGTTCTAAGAAGACCATGTTGACCGTATCCGCCGCGGCACTCGGCCTTGCTGGCTTGGCCGCGCCTGCTGCTACCGCCGCACCGGCTAGCGCCTGGGATCAGGTAGCTGCTTGCGAGTCCGGCGGTGACTGGCACATCAATACCGGAAACGGTTACCAGGGTGGTCTGCAGTTCAACGCGCAGACCTGGGCTGCCAATGGCGGCACTCAGTACGCCCCGACCGCTGACCAGGCAACCCGCGAGCAACAGATTGCCGTGGCCGAAAGCGTCCTGGCCACCCAGGGTGCTGCTGCTTGGCCTAACTGCGGCGGCCCCGTCGCCGGCTAGTTTCTAGCTTCGGCATTTAACACGAAACCGGCCTCCTCCCCTTCCCGCTAAACCCCGCGGAGTAAGGGAGGAGGCCGGTTTTGTGCTTGACCTAGCTGGCTAGCATGCAGCCAAGGCGGCTTTAGGCCTCATGCTTGGCGATATTCCAGGCATACATCATCAACAACACCTGCAGCGGCTGGCGGATGATGTGGTAGAGCTTCTTTGGCCACCCTGCCTTGCGCTCGATCCAGGCGTGGTACATATTGGCCGGCCACACCGCTGCAAAGAGCGCGAGTGCGGAGGCACCGCCGAAGCCGCGGGTGGCGCGGCGGCGAAGCAAGGCACCGGTGGCAATCTCCCACAGGCCCGAAGCAAAGTTATAGAACCGCGCAGGACCTAGCAGTTGCGGCGGGACAATGGATTCGAAAGTATTCGGCTTCACAAAATGCAATACGCCCATTGCTGAAAGCACCGTGGAAAGCCCATTCTTTTGAAAGTTCATGCCTTCCACGGTACCCCGCCGCGGGCCCGTGCGAGGACAATTAGCCGCGCACGAGCTCGAGGATCTTGTCCACGATGTCCTCGGCTGGAACCTCGAGGGTCTCTCCCCCGCGGATGCGCAGCTCAATCTTGCCTTCCTTGAAGGCACGGCCCAGAATTGCCACGAAGGGCATGCCAAGGAGCTCTGCATCCTTGAACTTCACGCCTGGGGAGACCTTTGGGCGGTCATCGAAGAGCACCTCGAGCCCCTTGGCAGATAGCTCTTCTACCAGCTTGTCGCCGGCCTCCATGGCTGCTGCATCCTTGTTGGCAACGGCTACGTGTACCTGGTAAGGAGCGACGGCAACCGGCCAGTTGAGGCCCTTGTCATCGTGGCGCTGCTCAGCCAGGACGGCCAGCATGCGGGTAATGCCAATGCCATAGGACCCCATGGTAGGAACGGCGCGCTTGCCGTTTTCGTCCAGAATCTGGACATCGAAGGCCTCGGTGTACTTGCGGCCCAGCTGGAAGATATGACCGAGCTCAATGCCGCGCTCCAAGGTCAAGGTGCCGTGGTTTTCAGGAGCCAGGTCGCCTTCTTTAACCTCTGCGGCCTCAATGAACTCATCCACGGTGAAATCGCGGCCGGCCACGCAGCCAACCACGTGGCGCTCGCTCGCATCGGCACCGGTAATCCACGCCGTGCCCTTGACCACGCGCGGATCGGCCAGGACCTTGATGCCATTGGCGTTTAAAGCGCGCGGGCCCACATAGCCCTTGACCAAGAAGTCATTGTCTGCGAAGTCCTTGTCCCCGGCCAGCTCAAACTCCACCGGCTCGAGTGCGGCCTCAAGGCGCTTCTCATCCAACTCGCGATCGCCAGGGATGAGAACGGCAGCCAACTCGGACTCGCGCTCTTCGCTCTCCACGGCCGGGTGGTAGAGCTTGACCATCATGCACTTGAGGGTGTCTGCCGCGGTGGCCTCGCGGCCGTCGACAGTAATGCCTGCGCCCTGGGCCCATTCGACCAGCTTCTCAATGGTCTCTGCTCCCGGGGTGTCATGCTCCTGTGCCTCTGGCTGGCCCTCAATATCCTTCTCCGCCGGTGCTGGGGTCACCACGGCCTCGACGTTGGCTGCGTAGTCGCCCTCGGTGGAGCGCACAAAGGTATCCTCGCCTACCTCAGATACGGCGAGGAATTCCTCGGAGGCGGAGCCGCCCATGGCACCAGAGGTGGCCTTACAGATGGCGTAATCGATCTCTAGGCGGTTGAAGATATTCTGATACGCCTTGCGGTGGCGGCCGTAGGACTCGTCCAAGCCCTCATCGGTCATGTCGAAGGAATAGGAATCCTTCATCGTGAATTCGCGGCCACGCAGCACACCAGCACGAGGGCGCTCCTCATCGCGGTACTTGGTCTGAATCTGATACAGCGTAACCGGGAAATCCTTATAGGAGGAGTACATATCCTTGACCGCACTGGCAAACATTTCCTCGTGGGTAGGGCCAAGCAGCATATCTGCGTTCTTGCGGTCCTTGAGGCGGAAGAGGTTATCGCCGTATTCCACCCAGCGGTTGGTCTTCTCATAAGGCTCGCGCGGCAGCAAAGCAGGAAAGAGCATTTCCTGGCCGCCGATGGCGTCCATTTCCTGACGGACTACATCTTCAATCTTGCGCAGGGTGCGCAGACCCAACGGCAGCCAGGTATACACGCCCGGCGCGACGCGGCGTACATAACCGGCGCGTACGAGCAGCTTGTGGCTGGGGACCTCGGCATCGGCGGGGTCCTCACGGAGGGTACGGAGAAATAGTTCAGAAAGGCGGGTAATCATGTACAAAAATATACCCCGCTACCCTGTATATATGCTCATTATCCTCCCTCCTTCAGAAACTAAGGCCCATGGCGGTACGGGACAGCCCCTTGACTTCAGCCAACTGTCCTTTCCGCAATTGCACGCCACCCGGCAAGAAATTGCCGCTGAGCTGCAGTCTCTTCCGGTAGACGAGGCCATGGAGGTACTCAAGCTTTCGGAAAAGCTGCGTGGTGAGGCCGAATCCAATCAGGGGCTTTTTACCACCCCCACCATGCCTGCCGTGTTGCGTTATACCGGCGTGCTTTTTGATGCCTTGGATGCCCCTTCCCTGCCCACATGGGATCGCCTTGCTATTGGCGACGCCCTCTTTGGTGTCCTCCGCGCCAGCGACCCCATTCCGCATTACCGGCTTTCGGGTGGCTCGAAGCTTGGCGGCCGCACCATGAAGTCGCGCTGGGGCAAGCAGATTGCCCAGGCGCTCGAGGGGGTGGACGAGCTTATTGTGGATCTGCGCTCGGGCACTTACCAGCAGCTCGGCCGGGTAAAGGATGCGGTAACGGTACGGGTGGAAAGCGTGCAGGACGATGGATCGCGCAAGGTGGTCAGCCACTTCAATAAGCACTACAAGGGCCTGTTAGCCCGCGAGTTGGCGCTCTCGCCTGCCGACGCCTATAGCGCCGCCGACGTTGCCGCCATCGCGCGCGCCGCGGGTATGACCGTTGAGGAGCCGGGGCCTGGGTCGAGTGAGCTTACGCTCGTCGTCAAGCGCTAAGCCCACCTTGAACGACTCAGCACAGCTTGCCTAGCGCAGCTGCGGGTTATACAGCAGGCTATTGCGCTGTACCGAGCATTCGGTAGCCACGCGAACCGAGCGGGCAACATGCCCGGACTCGCGCAAGGGGTAAAGCTTGCCTACTACCCTATCGCGCAGATCCCAGGGCGAGATGGTGTTGAGATAAATTTTGGTGCCGCCTTCGAATCCGGCAAGGGTAGAAATGCGGAGCTTGATGAGAATGCGCCATGGCTGAGCCACGTCGACATCGGCAGGCTTGTGGTGCCATTCCTCATTGCAGGGCACCTCGCGGCCCACTGCGGCGTGGGCGGCGTGGACGAGGTCGCTCATGGCGCGGATTTCTTCTTCCGACTGCCGCCAGGGCTCACAGGTCGCGGACTTGGAGTAGACCTCCAAGGTGGGATAGCGGTGCCCAAAGCCGGCGAAGAGGACGGCATGGTCGTTTTCCGCAATGATGAGGTTGCGGCTAGCGGCATAGTCCACCGCCCACTCGTTGTACATATTCATATTGCTGCGCAGCATCTGTACCTCCCGGTGGGAGGCCATGCCGCGGTCATCGATGGCAACGAGTTGCTTGTGCAGGTGCTCAAAGGAGGCGCCGGCTGGCTGCAGCCAATTTTGGAAGGCCACCACATAGGGTGCGTAGCGGTTGCGTTCGTAGAGGTCGCGCATGGCGTCAATAGTCAGCTGCATAAAGAGCAGGTGCTCTTCGGCGCTGAGGGTGCCGGAAGATACCACTTGGGAATCATCCTGTGCACCGCGCTCAAAATGGCGGCCCGCCACGATGACGTCGTGGCCACCTGCGAAAAAGCCCGCCGCCTGTTCTATAAGTTCCTCTTCGCTTGCTTCAGGAAGGTGCGCTGCCTTGCGCTTCGTGCGCACGATATTGAGCACATGTTCACGGCCGGCAGGATCTGCAAGGTAGTTGTCCATGCGTTGGCGGGTCTCAGCATCCATGTCGAAGCCGTAGTTGGCGTGCCAATAGTCAAAGGAGACGATTTCAAACAGATTTGGAATGCGGCGAAAGGCCGGGACGGTGTGGCCGTATTCGCTCAAGGGCAATCCACGCACAATCCCGCCGGACGGCAGAATGCGAGCCTTTTCCGGCGGGGTATCGGTCATGCGACCTGAGCAAAAAGCGCAGCGGTGGGTGAAGTCTTCTTCGTGCAGTGGCTGTGGGTTAGCCACTGGCGTGGACAGCGGGCGGTTGCCGCGGCCCGGCACGGTCCACACCTCGGTCCCAGAGAACGGGTTGACCTGCTTGACCGTGCCATCCCGCATGGTCTGGATAGGTTCTATGCGGGCAAAAAGTGCATCACTCATGCCCACTAGGGTAGTAACTCCTAGTAGCTATTTCGCAACAGAGCGACGACGCGCCACCGCACAGGCCCCACCAACGGTGAGCAAGATCATCACGATTAGAACGACAGCGGCAACGGCTCGAGATTGCTCATCACCACTGCGGTTGGCGCCCATTACTAGCCCCCAAGCGTTGGCATCAGGTAGCACGCGGAGGATAGCCTTCGCCCAAGGAGCGCTAACGGCATCGAGGGCGGTTTCAATGACGAAATACTCTGCCACGAGAATCATCGCTGCGAATGCACCACTGCGCAAAAGGTACGCCAAGCTGGTAGCTAACAGGATAAAGACAGTCCACTCAACGTAGGCAAGGATGAACCCCTTGTTATCCGGCCAATGCATGAAGCTGTCAAAATTGAAATCACCTCCGAAGGCAGTAATCAACAGCGTGGCTACCACCATTCCCAGTGTGGCCGCGAGCAGTAACGAAAAGGTGATGATGAAAAATTGGCTCAGCACTATACCTACGCGGCGATTTGATGAGAGGTATGACCATGAAACTGTTCCTTTACTTTGGTCGCCGCCTACCATCATGGCGGCAGCAAACACCATCACGACAATGGCGAGTGAACCGGAAATGGACACATCGACAGCCTCGAACTTGCCGTCGACCGTACCATTGAAGTCATTCGCCCAAGCCAACAAGACAGCGCCGGCAGCCATGCCAGCTGAAACTACGGCGAGGTATATCCAAGTAGAGCGGAGCGAAAATAGTTTCCGGGATTCAGAAATCAGAGCGTTCATGTGAATCTATCCTTTGCAGATGGAGCGTATTGTGCAGGTGAAAAACTATGCAGAGCGGTAGGCCACGTGGTCGGCGGTCGCGCCGAGGTAGGCCTCTTCCAAGGAGGGCTGTTTGCGTTCCAAGCTGGAGATAAGAATGCGGTTATCCAGGCAGATGCGGCCGATGTCGGAGCCTTCGAGGCCGCGCACGCGCAAGACTTCACCGTCAAAGGAGGTCTCCGCGTCGGTGCCGTGCAGTAGGCGCAGGAGTTCATCGGGCTGGTCCACAATTACCTCGAGGCTTGCGCCTCCCGTGCCGTTGACGAACTCTTCCACCGTGCCCTCGCCCAGCAGCTTGCCTTTGCCGATGACTACGAGGCGGTCGGCGGTGAGCTGCATTTCCGAAAGTAGGTGGGAGGAAACCAGCACGGAGCAACCGGCCTCAGCGAATTCGCGGATGCGGGCACGCATCCAGTGCACGCCTTCGGGGTCGAGGCCGTTGACGGGTTCGTCGAGAAGCAAGTGCTTCGGCTCGCCGATGAGCGCACAAGCAAGGCCCAGGCGCTGCTTCATGCCTAGCGAATAGCCGCCCACGCGCTTAGTGGCTACCTGAGTTAGGCCGACGCGGTCCAAGGTGTCATCCACGTGGTTCATAGACACGCCCTGCAGCGCGGCCATGTAGCCCAGGTGGGCACGGGCGCTGCGGCCCGGGTGGAACCAGTTCGCATCCAGCAAGGTGCCCACCATGGTGGCGGGATTGGACAGTTCACGGAAAGGCGTGCCATCAAAAGTCGCGGTGCCGGAAGTCGGATTCTCCAGCCCCACGCACATGCGCATGGTGGTGGATTTGCCGGAACCATTCGGTCCGAGGAAGCCGGTGACTTGACCGTCAGGAACCTCGAAGGAGAGGTCATCTACTGCTTTAAAGGAACGGAAATTCTTGGAAAGGTGTGAAACTTTGAGCATGGTTCCCATCGTGCCGCCTGACCGGCACAAAGTAACCATCCTTGGGAGTGATTTAGCAGGTCATACCTAGGGATGAGACAGCAGTTCCTCCACCGAGACCACGCCATGGGTAAGGGCGTAGAGCACAGCATGCACGCGGTCGCGCGAGCCGGTTTTCGTCAAGATATGGCGTACGTGGGTCTTGACCGTGGCCATGGAGACGAACTCGCACTCCGCGATTTCGGTATTCGAATACCCCAGTGCCATCAGCTTGAGGACGTCTAGCTCGCGTGGCGTGAGATCTTCTGCCGGAGGGGCGGTAGCCGCTGCCGCAACGGGGGTGGCATGTGAATTAGGCTGTGACGCGGACTGCTCGCTGCGCAGTTGCTGCAGCACCTGGGCGGTAATGCGCGGTGAAAGGACGGCCTCGCCGGAATGTACGGTGCGAATGGCGGCGAGGAGATCTTCCGGTTCGACGTCTTTGAGCAGGAATCCGGAAGCCCCGGCGGAAATGGCGCCATGGACAAAGTTCTGGTCATCGAAGGTGGTAAGCATAATGACTTGGGTATCCGGGAATTCCGGCAGCAGCCTTTCGGTGGCGGCGATGCCATTGACGCGGGCCATCTGGACATCCATGAGCACAATATCGGCAGGCTGCGCGCGGGCGAGGTCGAGGACTTCATCGCCATCGGATGCCTGCCAGGCAACGTCTAAATCCTCTTGGGAGCCAAGGAGCATGGCGAACCCGGCGCGCACGAGGGGCTGGTCATCTACTAGGCCAATGCGGATGGGAGCGGCATGCGATCTTGCTGGCTGCTCAGAGTTAGTCATTGGGTACCTCCACGGTGATAAAGAAGTGTCCGTCCTCTGTGCGGGTAGCAACGCTGCCGCCATAGGCCCTAACGCGCTCGCTCATCCCGATGAGCCCGTAACCGGGCTCGTGATTGTCCGGCGTGCGTGCGGCCGGGTTATCGGCGCTCAATACTAGGCCGCTTCCAGTAGAGCGAAAGCGCAGCACTCCCCTTTTATCGCGGGAATGCTTGAGCATATTGGTCAAAATCTCTTGCACCACGCGGTAGACGGTGAACTGATAGAGCTCGTCGCTTTCGGTCGGCAGGTCCTCCAGCCCGTGCACGGTGATATCGAAACCGCTGCGGCGGGCTTCCGAGATGAGTCCTGCGATATCACTCGCGCCGGGCGCCTTGGTATCGGCGCGGGAATCTCCATCTCGCAGCACGGAGAGCAATCCGCGCATCTGTTTGAGGGAATCGCGGGAGGTAGAGGCGATGGTTTCTAAGGCTTCTGTGGCCGCTGCGGGATTTTTGGCGGCGGCGAACCGGGCGCCGTCGGCAAGAGCGATAACGCCCGCTAAGTTATGCGCCACAATGTCATGCATTTCGCGGGCGATGCGGTTGCGCTCTACCGCGCCGGCCATCTCCGCACGTTCAATCAGAAGCTGCTGGTCCTCGCGCTTTTTGCGGTCATTGGTGCCAAGCAGGAAGAAAAAGCCCATGACCGGCCACGCGATGATGACGACGGAGGCGAAGGCAGGAAGCGGGCCAACAGTGGTGTCTTCGAGGCCAAAATCGATGCCGCTGATAATCCTCCGCCCGTATAGGTCCGCTGCGGTGGCCGCCAAGGAGCCAAAGGCAATCCACCCTATCCAGATTCGCTGTAGTCGTTTGGGTGAATGTGCTCCTATCAGAAACACGCAGTAAGCCAAAGGGAAAAAGTGAGCGTTGCCCATTGCAGCAAGCGGGGTAAAGATGCACACCGTTAGTGTGATAGCAGTGACCCCGATGGCATATTCCCTGAGCTTGGGGTGTAGCCAGAGTGCTAGTGGAATAACGACTGTATAAAGTACGAGAACCAGCTCCTGGAAAAGCGAAGTTCTATCAATAACACCTTCTGCCGCCGGCACCGAAGCCCCCCAGAAAAACAGCGGAATGATAATTCTCCACGGTGGGCCTACCCACGCGCGAAGTGCATCGGGCCATAGCTTCTTCATGGCTTTCTAGGCTAGCGCAGGCCCTAGGCCATAGTCCTCATCCCTGGGGCTGACTAGACTGGCGGGCATGCACCACGAGTTCTTTGAGGTTGATGTTTTTGCCACGGGTGCCTTTAACGGCAATGCCTTGGCGGTGATTGCGGGCGCCGATGGGCTAAGTACCGAGCAGATGCAGGCAATCGCGAACTGGACCAACTTTTCTGAGACTACCTTCTTGCTCGAGCCTCACGACGCCCGCGCGGACTACCGCGTGCGCATTTTCACCCCGTACGAGGAGTTTGATTTTGCCGGCCACCCCACCTTGGGCAGCGCTGCCGCGTGGCGGGCGCTAGGCAATAACCCGCAGACAGAGGGAACTATCGTCCAAGAATGCGGCGTGGGCTTGGTAACCGTCCGCGAAGAGGGCGAAGTCTTGTCCTTTGCTACCCCGCCGCTGCGCCGCGATGAACCGCTAAGCCCGGCGGATCTGAAGGAGGCCTGCGGTGGGCTGGGGCTAGATAGCGCGGATATTGTTGACCATGGCTGGGTGGACAATGGCCCGGGCTGGCGCCTGCTGCAATTACGCGATGCCGCGGCGGTGCGCGCGGTTGAGCCTCGATCCGAGCGCCCCAAGGTCGGCGTAGTGGGCCTTAATCCCAACGCCGCAGAGGGTGAGTCGGCCTATGAGGTTCGGGCCTTTACCACGCAATTCGAAGACCCAGTCACCGGTTCTTTCAATGGCGGCGCCGCGCAGTTTATGCGCTCGCGCAACGTGGTGCCGGCGCGTTATACCGCAACACAAGGCAGCCAGATAGGCCGAGCGGGCGAAGTATTTATCAACGATGACGGCACGGATATTTGGGTAGGCGGTCGCGCCCAGATTCGCGTGCGCGGAACACTGGAGGTTTAGATGCAGCTACACCACGATTTTGCCCAGAAGCTCCCCCACTTGGTTCGCCCCACCGAGGGTGAGGAGCAGCCGAACCCAGAGATGGTCATTTTGAACGAGGAACTGGCTAGTCAGTTGGGCTTTGACCCGGACTGGCTGCGCTCCTCCGAGGGCATAGATTTCCTTACCGGCCGAGCAGGCGGCCACGCTATGGCCTATTCCGGCTTCCAATTCGGTGCGTTTAACCCGCAGATGGGAGACGGCCGGGCCATGCTCTTAGGCGAGGTAGAAAAGGACGGCCGTTTGTGGGATCTCCATGCCAAAGGGACTGGGCTTACTCCCTTTTCCCGCCTCGGGTCCGATGGCCGCGGAACGCTATCTTCCATGCTGCGCGAGTACCTAATCTCTGAGGCTATGCATGCCTTGGGTGTTCCCACCACCCGGGCGCTGGCGGTTATCTCCACCGGCCGGCCCATTCAGCGCGGGCACGTGCAACCGGCCGGCATTGTGGTACGCGTGGCAGCCAGCCATATCCGCGTCGGCACCTTTCACCTAGCCGCGCAGACGGATTACACCCGCCAGTTGGCCGACTATGCCATTGCTCGCCACTACCCTGGCGCGGACTACCAGGAATTTTTCACCCAGGTGATGGATGCGCAGATCCGCACCGTGTCCCACTGGATGCGCTTGGGCTTTATTCATGGCGTGATGAATACGGATAACACCACCATCTCTGGCGAAACCATTGACTATGGCCCCTGTGCCTTTATGGAGGCCTATTCGCCCGCGACGGTCTTTTCCAGCATCGATAGGCAGGGCCGTTATGCCTTTGGCAATCAACCCTCCATTCTGGGATGGAACCTGGCCCGCTTGGCGGAATCCCTCCTGCCGCTTTTTGATATGGACATGAATAAGGCCATGAGCTTTGCCCAAGAATCCATCAACGGCTTTACCGACCGCTTTGCGGACCAGCGCAGGGCAGATGTGGCGAAGGCTTTGGATACCTCTCTAGAAGTCGCTTCTTCTTATGCGGCTGCCATGCAGCTCAACGGCCCAGATATCACGCTGGCTCACCGCGCTCTTGCCGACGCCGCCGCAGGCCACCACACCCACGCCCGCGAGCTCTTTGCCAAGGGAGACTTCTTGGATGACTACCTTGCGTCCTCGCCCGATCCTTCCCGCGTCGATAGCGCCATGCCGCGGGTTATCCCGCGCAACCTCGCTGTAGAATCCGCGCTGGATGCTGCCGAACGCGGGGAGATGGGCCCGTATCAGGAGCTCCTCCACGCGGTCACCCACCCGTGGGAGCCCAACTCCACGTTCGAATCGCCGGATCCTAATGGTCTCGAGGGCTACCTCACCTACTGCGGCACCTAGGGCTGCCATTACCTGCCTAGGACGCACGAAACCCTCGCACCGGCACGAAGGGGGTGCGAGGGTTTGTGAGGCCGAAAGCTAGCTCTTAGCGGTCCAGCTTCAGGGTCTTCTGGGTGTACTCCCACATCTCGTCGTACAGCTTCTCATCGTTGCGCAGCTTGATGCCATAAGACGGAACCATCTCGCGAATCTTGTCTGCCCAATCAATCATGTGCTCGCCGAAGCAACGCTCCAGCAGCTCCAGCATGACGGCCGGGGCAATGGATGCACCCGGGGAAGCGCCAAGCAGGCCGGCGATATTGCCCTCCTGGTTGTTCACCAAGGTGGTGCCGAACTCGAGGGATCCGAACTGCGGAGCACCAGCAGGCTTAATCACCTGGACGCGCTGGCCAGCGATAACGGTCTCCCAGTCGCTTTCCTTTGCTTCCGGTACGTACTCGCGCAGGGCTTCCACGCGGTCCGAGAAGCTCTTGCGCACCTCATCGACCAGGTACTTGGTCAGGCCGAACTCCTGCACGGCAACACCAAGGTAAGAGGTGATGTTGTCTGGGCGGATGGACTTGAACAAGTCCAGGTAGGTGCCCTTCTTCAGGAACTTCGGGCTCCAACCACCGTAAGGTCCGAAGAGCAGGCCCTTCTCGCCGTCGATCACGCGGGTATCCAGGTGCGGCACGGACATTGGCGGGGCACCCACGGCAGCCTTGCCGTAGACCTTCGCCTGGTGCTGCTCAATAAGCTCTGGGTTCTTGGAGCGCAGCCACAGGCCGGATACCGGGAAGCCTGCGTAACCGGCAACTTCCTTCACCTTTGCCTTGCGCAGCAGGTCCAAGGCGTAACCGCCGGCACCGACGAAGACGAACTTTGCCTTGACTACGGTGATGTCACCGGTGTGCTTGTTCTTGGAGTACACCTTCCACGCGGAGCCATCGCGCTTGATGTCGATGACCTCATGGCCGTAGCGGATCTCGGTGCCGGAGGCCTTAGCTGCGGTCAGGAACTGCTTGGTCAGCGCGCCAAAGTTCACGTCGGTACCAGCGTCGGTCCAAGAAATGGCCACCTTATTGGAGAAATCACGACCCTTCGCCATCAGCGGCAGCTTCTCAGCAAAATCAGAATCGTCCGCGGAGAACTGCATGCCCGGGAACATGTGCTTCTCGCTCAGCACATCATAGCGGCGCTTGAGGTAATCTACCTGGATTTCGCCCTGTGCGAAGGACACATGCGGAACCGGATTAATGAATTCGCTCGGGTCGGTGAGAATACCGTTGTTGAGCTGGTGGGACCAGAACTGGCGAGACTTCTGGAACTTCTCGTTGATGCCCAGAGCCTTGGAGATATCAATGCGGCCGTTCTTCTCCGGGGTGTAGTTCAGCTCGCACAGTGCGGAGTGGCCGGTACCGGCGTTATTCCACGGGGAGGAGGACTCCAAAGCGGGGCCATCGAGGCGCTCAAAGACCATTTGGGTCCAGCTGGGCTCCAACTCGCGGAGCATAGCACCCAGGGTGGCGCTCATGATGCCAGCACCGATTAGTGCTACATCGACCTCGTCTACAACCTGTGCTGTCTTCTTAGCGGAGGACACTGTGTTATTACCTCTTCGAATTGAAAATAGATATCCATCGGCGCGGTCTACGCCTTGATTTTTAGCGCTTAGCGCCCCGCGCCACCATCGCTGCACTATGACAACCTGGCAGTGCGTCACGCATTAAGGCCTTACTCTACGCTTTTCTCATCCAATTTGGGATTTCTCCCCCAGACCAGTGGCGAAAATGTGGGAATTTCCGCCCCCACTATTTACACCCCACCGGCAGCACCATAAATTCTTCGTTGCACCTAGAATCGAGGCATGGTTACACACTCCCCGGTATGGGGCCCAGACAAGCTTGGCCCTGACTATGAAGCTGCCACCATTGACTTGGGTACAGACCCCGATGGCGAGGGCGACGTGGTCACCACCCTGGTGCACTACGCGCCGGAGCATGCGGGCGATACTGCACGTGAGTCAGCCGCCCCGTCTCGCCCGGCACTGGTGTGGCTACACGGCATGACCGATTATTTCTTCCACACCCACGTAGCCGAGCACTTTGCCGCCGAGGGTTATGACTTTTATGCCATCGATCTGCGCAAGTGCGGCCGCTCGCGCCGCTCGGGCCAGTCGTGGCACTATGCTTCGGACCTGGCGCTGTACTTTACAGACCTCACCGCCGCTCTTGATGCGATCCCCAATGATGAAGTCATCTTCATCGCCCACTCCACCGGTGGCTTGATCGCCCCGCTGTGGATGGATCATCTGCGCCGAACCGACCAAGAACGCCACCAACGCTTGGCGGGCCTCATCCTTAATAGTCCATGGCTGGACATGATGGGCGTGCCCGGCCAGGTCCTCACTCCCCTCAAGCCGCTGCTCTACACATTGGGCCGCATCGCCCCCATGACTCCCCTGCCTGGTGGCAACCTCACTGCTTACGGCGAGTCCGTGCATAAGGATTTCTACGGCGAATGGAATTTTGACCTCCGCTTTAAGCCACTGGCGGGCCATAAGAAATATGTCGGTTGGATAGCCGCGGTATTCCACGGCTTTGATGCTATTCACAGCGGCCGCGTTGATGCCGGTGTCCCCATCTTGACGCTGCAGTCCACTCGCACCCAATTGGGTCAGCCTTACTCCGACAGCGTGAACCACGCAGATGTCATCATCGACGTTGCGCAAACGCGGCGCTGGGCAAAGGAACTTAGTGCCCACTACACCTTGCATCCCATCAAGGGGGCTAGGCACGATGTGTTCCTATCGCTTCCGGACCCGCTCCAAGAAGCTTTTGACGCCTGTGACAAGTGGCTGCCCACCGTCCTAGAAACCCCACAATCTACTCAGTAATTAAGCCCCTATATATAAGGAATAAACGTGACTACTTCACACCAGTCCCACACGCCCGCTGCCGAGGAACATTTCGACCTCATCATCATCGGCACTGGCTCCGGAAACTCCATCCCTAGCCCGGATTTTGATGACCGGAAAATCGCCATCATTGAAAAGGGCACCTTTGGCGGGACCTGCCTCAACGTAGGCTGCATTCCCACCAAGATGTATGTCTACGCCGCCGATATTGCCCTAGCGGCGCGCGAGGCCGGCCGGCTCGGCCTTGATGCTCAGGTCACTAGCGTGGATTGGGATTCCATCGTGGACCGGGTCTTTACCAACCGCATCGACCAGATTGCCCAGGGCGGCGAACAGTACCGTCGCGGCGAAGAAACCCCGAACATTACCGTGTTTGATGAGCACGCCCGTTTCGTCGGCCCGAAGACCATTCAGACCGGCGAGCATGTCATCAGCGGCGACCAGATCGTCATTGCCGCCGGCTCCCGTCCGGTCATTCCGGAGGTCTATGCCAACTCGGGCGTGAAGTACTACACCAATGAAGACATCATGCGCATGGACCACCAGCCAGAAAGCCTCATCGTGGTAGGCGGTGGCTATATCGCCATGGAGTTTGCTCATGTCTTTGACGGCCTCGGCACCAAGGTGACCGTGGTCAATCGCTCCGAGACCTTGCTGCGCCACCTGGACGATGAACTGTCCAGCCGCTTCAACCAAATTGCTCGCGATCGCTTCGACGTGCGCATAGCCAATGGCACCAAGCTCGAGGAAACTGACACGGGCGTGCGGTTGGAATTGGACAATGGTGAGTCCATAGAAGCAGAGGCAATCCTGGTTGCCACAGGTCGCACTCCAAATGGCGATCAGATGGATGTGGATAAGGCAGGCATTGAGCTGCTTGCCGACGCCCGCGTGAGCACCGACGAGTTCGGCCGCACCACCGCCGAGGGTGTTTGGGCGCTTGGCGATGTCTCCTCGCCGTACATGCTCAAGCACGTAGCCAATGCGGAGACCCGCGCCGTGCAGCACAACCTGCTCCACCCCGAAGATCTCCGCCCACTGCCCCACGACAATGTCCCTGCCGCGATCTTTACCCACCCACAAATCGCCACAGTGGGCCTAACTGAGAAGCAGGCACGCCAGAAGGGCTTCGACGTCACCGTCAAGGTACAGAACTTTGGCGACGTTGCCTACGGCTGGGCTATGGAAGATCACACCGGAATCTGCAAGCTGGTAGCAGACCGCTCCACTGGGCAGCTTCTCGGCGCGCACCTGATGGGCCCGCAGGCCTCAACCTTGATCCAGCAATTGATTACCGCGATGGCCTACAAGTTGGACATGCGGGAATTCACTCGCAACCAATATTGGATCCACCCTGCGCTGCCAGAAGTAGTGGAAAATACCCTTTTGGGACTGGAGTGGAATAAGTGAACTGTTACGTGATCCTTCTCACACTCCTCCAGTTTCTTCCCAGGGTTTAGGACGTTTTCCCACTTCACGCCAAGGAAGTCCCATTCACAATTTCAGGAAATTCACCACCATAAAGGGGCCCAAATTAATTTAATCGCTGAAATTCCGGTCTTTGACGTGCAAAAGGACGGGAGTTTTACTAAATTCACTTGGGACACCGGCTCGAGCCGATACGAACACGGCTACCGCGTGTTTATGAATACCGCCTGTGTATTCAATAACACTTTGGTTTCCCAGTGCGGAAGCCTTGCAAGTACGACTTTTAAGGAATTTTGATATGCGTATCCGCAATGCAGCAATCGCTGGCGCAACCGCTCTCGCCGTTGCCTTCGGCGGCACCACCGTTGCCGTAGCAGCTGAGGGCTCTTCCGACGCCGCTCAGACCGCTCCTGCCACCAACGAGGGCTCCCCCTCCAAGGGCCAGAGCTTCCCTAGCAAGGTAGACCAGAATCTGAAGCTCGAGGGCGAGAAGGAAGCTGACGGCACCAAGATCTTCGGTTCTTCCAAGGACTTCTCCGAGCAGCCGGTATGGGCTAAGGTTCTGTACTCCCTTACCATCCTGGGCGGCATCGGTGCTGTTCTGGGCGGCGTCATCGGCCCGGTCTACAACTTCATCAACCACGGCCCTTCCTTCTAAGCAACAGCCATAAGGCTTCATCAAAACTTCCGAAAGGTAATTTTCACAATGCGTAACTTCCGCACTGCAGCCGTTGCTGCTGCTACCGCCGCTACCGTCGCTTTCGGCGGCGTCGCTGTCGCTTCCGCTGAGGACACCACCAACGAGCGTGCTTCCCTGGCCGAGAACCTCTCCTCCGTCATCAAGGACACCAAGGCTGACGACGCCGAGTACCCGACCCTGTCCTCCAAGATCGGTGCTAACGCTGACAAGGATCAGAAGGTAACCGGCCACAATCTCTTGGGCGAGGAGAAGGGCGAGAACAACCCTCGCTGGGGCGAGATCTGGCGCGACGGCACCGTTGCTCTGGGCATCACCTCCGCAATCGGCGCCCTGATCGGTGCTTACAACTACGCTGTTTACAACGGCATCCTCCCGCAGCACATCCTGGACCCAATCTTCCGCCGCTAATCATTAGCCGCAGATTGGCTCTAGATAGCTAGGGCTTGCTCGGGGCCTCGTTCTACTAAGAACGAGGCCCCTTTTGCTATGCGAAGTCACTCCAATATTGCCAACGGCTCCGTGGGACGTCGGCAAAACAAAGGCCGCCCCCACTCCCCTTCTCTGGAAATGGAGGCGACCTTCAGTTTGTTCTGAGACTAAGTACTAGTCCTCATCTGGAATGGTAAGGATTTCATTGCCGTCTTCGGTGATGACGAGGGTGTGCTCAAACTGGGCAGTGAACTTGCCGTCAGTGTTTTGGACGGTCCAGTCGTCATCCCAGATCTCGTAATCCAAGGAGCCGAGGTTAATCATCGGCTCAACAGTTAGGGTCATGCCAGGCTCAAGGATGTCGCGGTACACGGTCGAGTCATGGTGTAGGACCACAAGACCGTTGTGGAAGGTTGGTCCGACGCCGTGGCCGGTGAAATCGCGCACGACGTTGTAGCCGAAGCGCTTGGCATAAGACTCAATAACGCGGCCAATGACGTTAATCTCACGGCCGGGCTTTGCGGCCTTGATGCCGCGCATGGTGGCCTCCTTGGTGCGCTCTACCAGCAGGCGGTGTTCCTCGGAGACATTACCGGCGAGGAAGGTGGCGTTATTATCGCCGTGGACGCCATTCTTATAAGCGGTGATATCGATATTGACGATGTCGCCATCCTCAATCACGGTGGTATCCGGGATGCCGTGGCAGACAATCTCGTTGAGGGACACGCAGCTGGACTTGGGGAAGCCGCGGTAGCCCAGCGTGGACGGGTAAGCGCCGTGGTCACACATGTACTCGTGCGCGACGCGGTCTACATAATCGGTAGTTACGCCCGGCTGCACGGCCTTTCCCGCCTCCTTGAGGGCGTTGGCTGCAATCTTGCAGGCCTCACGCATCTTCTCAATGACCTCTGGGGACTGGACGTAGGGCTCGCCTACGGCCTCCTGCACCTCGTCTTTCCACACGTACTCGGGGCGCTCGATGCTCTCCGGCACGGTGAGGATCGGAGTGGGCTTGCCTGGCTTTAGCTTTCCTCGATTACTCATGGTTTCCCATGGTAGTCCTCTGCGCCCATAATGCAGCAGCCGGGGTCACGAGGACAGGCGGGGTTTCTACCCTTCGGCCGGCGGAGCCGCACCCTCGTGCGGTCCGGACCGGTAGTCATCGACCTTCTGCAAGAAGTTGCTAGTGATATTGACCGAGACATCGGAGCCGCCGCCCAAAACCACGAGGGTGGCAAAGGCGATATCGTCTTCTTCCCGGTAACCGGTAAACCAGGCGTGCGAACCTTCATTAATCTCGGCCTCACCGGTCTTACCGTAGATGGTGCCGCCAGCAGCCATGCTGCGGGCCGTGCCATTGGTGACCACTTGGCGCATCATGGCGCGGACATTGTCCAGCACGGGCTTGGAAATCTGCTGCGGCTTATCGGAGGCTTTGGTTTCGTGGCCTTCGATAAGCGTGGGCGTAGGCGTCTTGCCATTAGCAACCGTTGCGGAGACAAGCGCCATGCCGAAAGGGCTAGCCAAGTCGTAACCCTGTCCATAGCCAGCTTCAGTGCGCTCGAGTGGTTCTTTGCCCTCCGGAATGGAACCGGTAATGGTAGTAAGGCCTGGGATTTCGTATTCCACGCCGAAGCCAAACTTTTTGCCCATATCCTTCAACTCACCAGGCTTAAGCTTGGTGGAAATATCCGCGAAGGTAGTGTTGCACGATTGTGCAAAGGCTTGGCTGAGCGGAACGCTGCCTAGGGCGAAGGCATTATAGTTGGTCACCACGCGGCCAAAGATATCCATGGTGCCAGGGCACGGAACGATGGTATCGGTATTAAGCCCCTGCTTTTCTACGCCGGCCGCGGCGGTGAGAATCTTGAACACCGAGCCCGGAGGGTACTGACCTTGGAGGGCTACGTCGCCATCTTCATCGGCCTTCTCGGTTTGGGCGACGGCCAAGATATCGCCATTGGAGGGCCGAATGGCTACGAGCATGGCCTGGGAATCGGCACGCTCATTGACCGCCTCTTGCGCGGCACGCTGCACGTCGTAGTCCAGACCTACCTTGATCGACGGCGCCGCATCAGGGTCGTGCTTTTCCACATCAGAGAGCGCCGCACCATTTTCATTGACCACGGAAATGGACCAGCCGGTTTGGCCATCGACCTCATCCTGAACCGCGGAACGCACGCGCGACATCAGATCGGGTGCCAGGCCACGGTCGCGGGTGACCAGAGCCGGTTCTTCATTGAGGCGCACGCCGTCTATGCCTTCCACCTTGGGGCGCACGGTCTTGGCTTGATCCTCCGTAAACATGGTGACGGAAAAGGAGCCGTCTGCATCCTCCAATTTTTTCGCCAGATCCTTGGCATCCATCTCCGCAATGGAGTCATCCTGGCGGTGGGCGGCAGCTAGTGCGCCGCTGATCTTGGAAGCGGTGGGCCGCACATCATCCAGCGAGCTGGTATCTACCACCAGCCGGTAATTCAACCCCGGGCTCATCAATTCCACCCCGTTGGAAGAAACCACGCTGGCGCGCTCTGCTTCCAGCGCACGCAGTTCCAAGTGCTGATTTGCTCCCAGGTCTGGGTGGATAAGGCTCGGTTTCCACCGCACCGTCCACTCATCCTCAGTCTTGGTCAGCGTCATCTGCGTGTCATAGCTCAAGGTACGATCCTTGGGCAGGTCCCAGGTGACCTTGTAGTTCGCCGTGGCGAGGTTCTCATCCTGGTCCACGCCTTGAAGCTCAATGTCGAGCCCCTCGGCTTGCAGGCCGGAGTAGGTGGCATCGAGGGCGGAGGTGGCGTCCGAGGGGGCGTCGGTAAGCGCGGCTAAACCGTCATTATTGCGGGACTCCATCCCCTGGAGGAATTCTTCCGCCACCGGTTCCGCAGAAACCGGCTTCGGAGTACAGGCAACCACGCTGGTGGAGGCGAGCGTGATAGTTGCAACCAGCGCGACCAACTTCTTCATGTCTTGGCACTCTAGCAGCGCAAGCGCCAAAAAAGACTGCCCCACACCGAAGTGCGGGGCAGTCTGCTCAAAGTGGGTGAATTACTGGGTTACGCGAACCTCAGCCTTGGCGCCTTCCACGGCTTCCATACCCTGCTCATCGGCAATGCGCATGGCCTCTTCAATGAGGGTCTCCACGATCTTGTCTTCCGGCACGGTGCGAACAACCTCGCCCTTAACAAAGATCTGACCCTTGCCATTGCCAGAAGCAACACCGAGATCGGCATCGCGGGCCTCGCCTGGGCCGTTGACAACACAGCCCATCACGGCAACGCGCAGCGGGAACTCCATGCCGTCCAAGCCGGCGGTAACTTCTTCTGCCAGCTTGTAAACGTCCACCTGGGCGCGGCCGCAGGACGGGCAGGAGACGATTTCCAACTTGCGCGGGCGCAGGTTGAGCGACTGCAGAATCTGGTCGCCCACCTTGATTTCCTCTACCGGCGGGGCGGACAGGGACACGCGAATGGTATCGCCAATGCCCTCTGCCAGCAGTGCGCCGAAGGCCACGGAAGACTTGATGGTGCCCATGAACTTCGGACCAGCCTCGGTCACGCCGAGGTGCAGCGGGTAATCAGTCTTTTCCGCCAGCTGGCGGTAGGCCTCCACCATCAGAACCGGATCGGAGTGCTTAACGGAAATAGCGATATCGCCATAACCGTGCTCCTCAAAGAGGCCAGCCTCCCAAATAGCGGACTCGACGAGTGCCTCCGGGGTGGCCTTGCCGTACTTTTCCAGCAGGCGCTTGTCCAAAGAACCACCATTCACGCCGATGCGGATGGGAATGCCGGCATCGCCTGCGGCCTTAGCAACTTCCTTCACTCGGCCATCGAACTCGCGGATATTGCCCGGGTTTACGCGGATGGCGGCGCAACCAGCATCGATGGCCTGGAAGATGTACTTCGGCTGGAAGTGGATATCCGCAATCACCGGGATCGGAGACTTCTTGGCAATGGCCGGAAGTGCCTCCGCGTCGATGGGCTTAGGGCAAGCCACGCGCACGATATCGCAGCCGGAAGCGGTCAGCTGCGCGATCTGCTGCAGCGTGCCGTTGATGTCGTGCGTCTTGGTATTGGTCATTGACTGCACCGAGATGGGCGAGTCAGAGCCGACGCCGACCGGGCCCACCTGCAGCTGACGAGTCTTGCGGCGCGGGTGCAGGACTGGTGGTGGGCCGTCTGGGATTCCTAGACCGATGGGGGTCGACATGAATTCTCCTTGCTGAAGCACAGTAAATACATACGGTGGGTGATTAACGCCCCCACTCTAGCACTGCTTGCTTTATGCCTGAAGTGCACGCAGCGGGGGGCTGCGGCGGCTAGCCAAATAGCCGAATGGGGTTGACCACATCGGCGACGATCACGATGGCCCCAACGCCCATTAGCAGCGCGGCCATGACATAGGTCACCGGCATCAACTTGGTGTAATCGGCCGGCCCCAGAGCTGGCTTGCCCGCCATTTTGCGGATGCCATCGCGCAGCTTTTCATAGATGATGACGGCGATATGTCCGCCGTCAAAAGGCGGCAGCGGAATCAGGTTAAAGAGCGCGAGGAAGAAGTTCAGCGTGGCCAGCATCATAAAGAACATCGACCACAGGGAGCGCTCCGCCAATTCGCCGCCCACGCGGGAAGCGCCGACGACGGACATCGGGCCATCGGCCTCGCGTTCGTGGCCGAAGATGGAGGCCACCACACCCGGAATTTTGCCGGGGAATTGCTTGAGACCGTCAACCGTGGCTTCCAGCGAGTAGGTGCTGAAGCGCCAGGTTGCTGGCAGGGCGTCGACGGCGCCGTGCTTTTCGACGACATCGATAAGCTGATTGCTCAGCCCAATTGAGCCAGCATCCACTAGCTCGCCGTCGTGGTTCAATCGCTTGACCGTATCGAGCTGAACCGGGAAGTCCCTTTCTTCCCCACCGCGCTCAACCGTCAGCGTGATGGTCTCGCCGGGGCGCTGCATTACCTCATCGCGCAGCTGGGTAAAAGAATCCAGCTTCTGGCCATCGAGGGCCACAATAATATCGCCCTCCTGCACGCCGGCCTTTCCAGCGGGGCCTTTACCCGTGCACGTCTCTAGCTCTTGGTTCGGCTTCTGATTGGCCGAGCAAGTCACCTCGCCCACGCGCGGGCGAACATCAGCATCCGGATTGGGCAGGCCGGCCGTCATCGCCACAAAGTAGAGGATGACAAAGCCCAAAATCAGGTTGACACCGATGCCGCCGGCCATCACGATAATGCGCTGCCACCACGGTTTTTTATACATCGCATGGGGTTCTTCTTCCTCGGTGAGGAATTCATCCTGAGCCGTCATGCCAGCGATATCGCAAAACCCGCCCACAGGGAAGGCCGCAAGCCCATATTCGGTATGGCCCTTCCGGAAGGAAAATAGGCGCGGCCCAAAGCCAATAAAATAACGGCGCACGCGCATGCCAAAGGCGCGCGCGGTGAGCATATGGCCTGCTTCGTGCAGCGCTACGGTAAGCCCGATGCCAAGGGCGAAAAACACAATGCCCAGCAAGTTTGCCATGGTGTGAAAGCTTTCTAGTCAGCCAGCGAATCAATCAGCGCATTCGCGCGCCTGCGCGCCTCGCTTTCTACCGCGAGGATTTCATCGAGGCTAGAGACTACACCAGCAAACTCGGATGCGGAATCAAGGATCGTGCCCACGACGTCCACGATCTCCGGGAAATGGATGCGCCCGGACAAGAACGCGGCCGCTGCCTCCTCATTGGCGGCATTATAAATGACCCCTGTTCCCTCGGCCGCGGCCCGGCGGGCGAGGTTGACAGCGGGAAAGGCGGCATCGTCAAGCGGCTCAAAACGCCAGTCATGCGCCTGCGCAAAGTCCAAGGCCGGCTGGGCGCCTGGTACGCGGTGCGGCCAATTCATCGCCAGCGAAATGGGCAGCTTCATTGACGGCGGCGAGACCTGAGCGATAGTGCAGCCGTCTTTGAAGGTGGCCATGGAGTGAATGATGGACTGCGGGTGCACGGTGACGTCGATGCGCTCCGGGGCGATGTCAAAGAGCAGGGTGGCTTCAATCAGCTCCAGGCCCTTATTAATGAGGGTGGCAGAGTTGAGGGTATTCATCTGCCCCATGGACCAGGTAGGGTGCTGCGCTGCCTGCTCAGGGGTCACGTCCCACATCTCTTCGCGCGACCAACCGCGGAAGGGGCCACCAGAGGCGGTAAGGACAAGCTTATCCAGCTCCCCCTCCTCGCCGGCACGCAGACACTGCGCCATGGCGGAATGCTCCGAGTCAACAGGGATAATCTGGCCAGGGCGCGCCTTCTGCGTAACCAGCGTGCCACCCGCCACGAGGGATTCCTTATTGGCCAAGGCTAAATACTCGCCCATCTCCAGAGTGGCCAAGGTGGCCTTGAGCCCCAAAGACCCCACCAAGGCATTGAGTACCGTATCGGCCGGGGCCGAGCGCACTAGGTGCTCTGCAGCGTCGGCGCCACTCAAGACCGAACCGCCTAAAGCGGCCGACACCTCGGCGGCGGCGGCCTCGTTGGCCACGGCAACGTGGTCAAACGAAAGGTTGAGGCTACGGGCTTGTTCGATGATGAGCTGCGGGTTGGAGCCACCCGCAGCGATTCCCACGACGTCGAATTTATCGGGATTATCCGCAATGACTTCCAGAGCCTGCGTGCCGATTGAACCGGTGGAACCAAGAATGAGTATTCGCTGAGTAGTCACGCCTCCACCCTAGCGCCCACCACCATTGGGCGTGCGCGCCAGGTACGCCGCACTGCGACGGGGGTGTTTAATCGCCATCTCAGGTGCGATGTTTTAGAATGTGTAGCAGACAAATGGCATTGGTGTGCCCGCATGCCCATCGCACAGACGGACACACGCAGAAGCGAAGGAGAGCAAGTGTCTTCCCACAAGCCGGTACCGCAGGTATTTGACGGTGTTTCTACTGAGGACGTCCCATCCGCAGGATTCGGTTGGTCCCGCATCAGCCGCTCTGGCGTACAGATCGCCGGTTGGATCTCTGTCCTGTTCCTGCTTGCCTACAACTTTGGTAACCACAAGGGCCACGTTGAGACCATCTGGCTCATTGCCTTGGCTATCTTGATCGCCGTTGGCCTGCTCATCCACGCTTTCCAGCCTAAGTTGCACCAGGTCCGCACCGTGACCGCCCGCAACCAGCCGGTGGGCCACCAGGAGCCGGACTGGGTCTACGACCAGAAGACCAACACCGGCGTATACGCCGAGCTGACCGATTCCCAGCTGCGCGCGCTCAACATTGAGCCTTCCCGCGTTTCTCACCTGCGCGTTGAGCCAGGCACCAACAACGCCACCCCGGTTTCCTCCGGCAAGCACACGCTCTAAGCTTTTAGTACGCTTTAGCTACCGCCGCCCTTCCCCGCGAAGGTCGGTGGTTTCTTTATGCCTCCGCTTGGCGACGCCCCTCCTCCTCACCAACACATTCTGTCGTTTAGGACCCACTCCCAGCCCCACGGACCCAACCGCGCCCTGGGAGGGCAGCGATACGGCCACTGTCGCGGGGGCCGGAGGATTAAGACACCCAGTGCCCCACCTTGGCGTAAATCTCAGGCAGGGAGTTGTCCACGCGTTTTCCGCTTACCCGGAGGGCAACGATATAACACGCAACTGGAACCACGATGACGAGGATAAACCCCAGCGCAACCAGTACCATATTCGAGCCGTAGCCGATGGCCATTGGAATGACGCCAGGGATAATCGGCGTCCAACCAATAAACAAATTCAAAATGGCGCTTAAGAAGGCACTGGCCGAGTAGCCGGATTTATCTGCCCACATACTGCCACCGGGCCGCGCGGTGGCAAAGGGATTAAAGGTGGATAGCAGCAATGACAATCCTGCAGAAGAAATGAAAATTCCCAGTGCGACCACCATCAAGCACCCGGTGAGCGCTTTGTCGGCGCTCACCGCGAAAAGCACCGCCGCCGAGAGGACGAAAGTTATGGCTGTGGGCGCCAAGTGCGCCCAGTGCCGCGCGTAGAGAAACGTGCGCGGACGAACTGGTGCGGCCATCTTTACCCACAGGCTTGGACCGTCATAGCCAAAATCATTTGTGGCTACAATTCCGCCGAAGAGTCCCAGAAATAGCACTCCTATAGACGGCATGACGGAATCAGTAGTAAAGCCTTGAATGATAAAGACGATTGCCAGAATCGGCTGCATGATGATGGTTCCGATAAGGCGGGAGTCACGGAAGATGTAGCGCAACGAGCGCGTAAATTCCATCGCAGCTGGTCCGCGATAGGAAAAGGAGCCCAAGGAAAAGCGGTTAATCCCTTTCGCCTTTTCGCGGCGTTGGTGCTTCGGAGACAAGAGTGCGCGGCGCTCGAATTGCAGGCGCAGCAACCGGTGCCACGCCCAGATGGCTGCGCCCAGCGACGCCGCGGCGATGAGAAACTGCAAGAAGGCTACTACTGGTTCGCCTTGGGCGAGCGCGAGCGCCCAGCCCACAGGTGCACCTACAGGCGTCCAAGCCAGACCCTCGCCCACAGTTCCCAATGGGAAGTCCGAGCCCGCGAGGGACGCAAGCCGATTCGAACCAAAGATGAGCAAGAACACCGCCAGCGCACCCAAAACTTTGAGGGTGGTCGAGCTTAGCTCCGCGACAGTAACCCCGACATAGACCGCGAGGTCCACTAAAACCAGCGTCAGTACTAGGGCAAAGAGCATGCCCAGGCAGAAGGGCACGATGAACAATGCCTTGCCATTGGCCGCCAAGATCACACTTCCCGCCACCGCATAAGCGATGGAGAGCAAGACTGATACTGGAGCGCGCAGATTGAGCACTGAGGCAATAGCAAGCGCCGGTGTGATGTCTTTTAACCGCACCGGCAACGCGGAAAGCTCACGGGCAGAAAGCTGATTCTCCCCGCTGGGCATGATGAGGGTAATAACGATAAAGGCCAGCGTGCCTACAGCAGGTGCCACGGCCAGCGCTTGCATTTTTCCAGTTCCGATGGAGATATCTGCCGCAGCAAGAGCTCCTAGCGACGCAAGGCCGATGAGACCATAGAGCAAGAGGCAGATAGGGATCATGACCGCCGCGGCATTCGCCTTGAGATTGCGCGCCCACAGTGTGCGGTGCAGCTTGAGGAGCGTCGAAGTCATTGCGCCTACGCCTCCCCTTCCCCGCGCTGCGGCTCGCCGCCTTCACGACGCAGCCAGTCGAAAGAGCCCGCATCAAAATCACTCCCACCGGCAAAGTGGATGAAGGCATCCGTCAGGCTACCGCCTTGGCGCACCTCTTCGACGTGGCCAGCAGATAGCACCTGTCCTCCCGCGATAATGGCTACATGATCACACAAGCCCTCCACCAGTTGCATAACGTGTGAAGACAGGATTACGGTGCCACCGCGGGCGGCATAGGCGCGCAAGAGCTCCTGAATGAGCTGGCCGGAGACTGGGTCCACCGCTTCCAAAGGCTCGTCGAGGATCACTACCTCTGGGTTATGCAGGAGCGCACCTGCCAAAAGGATCTTCTTAGTCATGCCGGCGGAATAGTCCGCGATGGGTTTATCGGCGGCGTCGGCAAGCTGCAGGGCATCCAGCAGCTGTGCGCTGCGGCGCTCCACCTCGGCTTGGTTCATGCTGCGCAAAGCGCCGAGATAAAACAGGTACTCCGGGCCAGACAAGCGGTCAAAGACGGGAGCACCATCAATGAGCAGGCCCATCGCCGCCTTAGCCGCAATCGGTTCCTGCCACGTATTGTGCCCAGCGATGAACGCCTCACCGCTATCGGGGCGCATCAGACCACACGCCATGGTCAGCATGGTGGTCTTGCCAGCGCCATTAGGGCCGACGATGCCATAAATAGAGCCCCGCGGAATGTCAAGGCTCAAATTCGACACCGCGGGGCGTCCAGCGAAAGATTTATTCAGACCGCGCACGGCAAAGGCCTGCGCGGTGGGGTCATCTGCAAGCGGTGGATAATTCGGAATAATCATATCCGCCAATGTTATCAGTTAGGCGGACTTATCTTCCCGTTCATCCGCTGCGAGCTGACCACACGCTGCCGCAATCTCATCGCCCTTGGTATCGCGCACCGTGCAAGGAACGCCTTGGGCCTGTACGCGGCGCACGAACTCGTCCTGGCGGTCCTGCGGGGCCGCATCCCACTCCGAGCCCGGCGTGGGGTTCAGCGGAATGACATTGACGTGAACCTTGGAGCCCAGCTTCTGATGCAGCTTGCGGCCCAGCATATCCGCGCGGAAATCCTGGTCATTCTTATCGCGAATCAGGGCATACTCGATGGACACGCGGCGAGCAGACTTATCCGCGTAATAGCGCGCAGCATCGAGCACCTCATCGACGGACCAACGGTTATTGACTGGCACGAGACCATCGCGCAGCTCATCATCCGGAGTGTGCAAGGAAACGGCGAGCGTGCAGGCCAAATCTTCGTCCGCCAGCTTACGGATTGCCGGTGCCAAGCCCACGGTAGACACGGTCACGTTGCGCTGGGAAAGACCAAAGCCGGCACCATCCTGGCCGGTAATCTGTCGCACGGCCTGCACCACGCGCTTGTAGTTGGCCAGTGGCTCACCCATGCCCATGAAGACCACGTTGGACAGGCGGCCACCTTCTGCTGCCATCGCGGCTGCAGCATGGCGGAACTGCTCAACGATCTCGCCCGTGGACAAGTTGCGGTCTAGACCGCCCTGGCCGGTAGCGCAGAACGGGCAGGCCATACCGCAGCCGGCTTGGGAAGAAATACACAACGTAGCGCGTCCGGGGTAGCGCATCAGAACCGACTCCAGCAGCGTGCCATCATGCAAACGCCACAGGGACTTAGTGGTCTCGCCGTCATCCGTGGAAGTAGTCCGGATAGGCTGCATGAGCTCAGGGAAGAAGGCTTCCTTAACTGCTTCACGCTTGCCGGCGGGGATATCGGTCATATCCTCTACATTGTCGGTATAGTGCTCGTAATAGTGCTTAGCCAGCTGCTTTGCGCGGAATTTAGGCAGGCCAATTTCTGCGAGCTTGTCAATACGCTCGGTTTCGGTCAGGTCCGCGAAGTGCTTAGGGGGAAGTCCGCGGCGCGGGGCGGAGAAGTTAAGTTTCACTGGTTGAGCCATAGTGTTGCCCATCTTTCCACGGTCTGCGTGGGTTTTTCCAATTGAAAGCCATGCCAAGTGGCATAATCGACAGGTTTAAAGAAATAATGGATGCATGACAAATCCGAATTACCCCGCAGATGACTTTTCTTCTTCCGACGCAGACCTCTCCTCGACGGAGCTGAACACTTCTGCACCGGAGACCGATTCTAGCCTAGAGCCGACGGTCTCTGACTCTACTTCTCACTCCACCCAGCCTTCCGGCAAGGCGAAGGGATCTTTCGCAGCCAGCACTTGGATCGCGCTCATCGTAGATTTCCTGCTGCTGATTGTCCTCATTGTTTTCATCATGCAAAACCAGCACGAGGTTCCCATGAACTTCCTAGGCTGGTCCGGTGAATTCCCTGCCGGAATTGCTTTCCTCATCTTCGCCATTGGCGGAGCACTCATCATGGCTCTGGTGGGTGGCTGGCGCATGTTTGAGTTGCGCCGCCAACTGCGCAAACAGGCTCAGCAGGTATAAGTCTCAACAAGCCGCCTCTCCCCCTTTCCTGCCTTCTTAAGAAGGACTCTTGGGAAGAGGCGGCTTTTGCGTACCCGCTGCTTCTATGGCGTAAACGTTGCCAGGAAGCTAATGGCCACCCAGGTGACCATGGCGGAAGGCAGCATGCCATCCAGGCGGTCCATCAGTCCACCGTGGCCTGGCAGCAAGGCCGACATATCCTTGATTCCCAGCTCACGCTTAAACTGTGATTCCACTAAGTCGCCCAAGGTGGCACAAATGACAAGGCCAAGCCCCATTAGGCCGCCCACCCAGGCATCGTGATGGAGCAGGAACTTCACGGTAAGCGCGCCGGTGACCACGCCAAAAAGGATGGACCCGGCAAAGCCCTCCCACGATTTCTTGGGGCTCACCGCAGGGGCCATGGGATGCGAGCCAAACATCACGCCAGCGATATAGCCACCAGTATCGGAGGCCACCACGCACAACATGAAGACGACGATGGAAGCGGCACCACTGGCAAACGGGGTCGATACCAGCGACAGCATTGCTGCGAAGGTGGCAAAAAGCGGAATCCATGTCAGCACAAAAATGCCGACGGACATATCCCGCAGGTAGTTAATTGGCGGGCGATGGCGACCATTATGGAAGAGGCGACCAAACATGAGCGCCAGCACAGCGGTGACATAGACCGCAACAAGGCCGGGCGCGCCCAGTGGCCACGAGACCCACACCATGGCTTGGCCCAAAATAATGAGCAGCGTGCGCGGAATATAGTAGGAATGCTCCCGCAGGCGGCTGAGCACCTCCCACATGGCAACGCCAACTGCAAGGGCCACGACCGCGTACCACGCGAGTGGTCCAGCCCATACGGCGAGCACGACAAGTGCGCCAAGGCCTACGCCAACGCCGATAGCGGCCGGCAAATCGCGGCCTGCACCATTCTTCGGCTGAGGCAATCGGCGGTTAATGGCGTCACTCACCGTGACCGGCTCCTTTCACTACTTCTTTCGCGCCCCTCGCTGACTTCTACTGCTCGACCTCCCCTACTCCTAACTTCGGAGATGTAGGCCGCGGAACAGAAAAAGCGCCGCCGGCCGGGGACGGGCACGGCGGCAATGACGGGAGGTCTTAGACCTCCATCAGCTCGTTTTCCTTATTTTCTACCAGCTTGTCCACCTGCTCGATGTAGCCGGAAGTAATCTTTTCCATTTCCTTTTCCGCAGCGATGACCTCATCCTCGCCGGCGTCGCCGTCCTTCTGCAGCTTCTTCAACTGCTCCATGGCCTTGCGGCGAATATTACGGATAGCAATCTTGCCGTCCTCGCCCTTGCTCTTGGCCAGCTTCACCATTTCCTTACGACGCTCCTCCGTGAGCTGCGGAACGGTCACGCGCAGAACCTGACCATCGTTGGTGGGATTCACGCCCAAATCCGAGTTGCGGATGGAGTTTTCAATCTCATGAATCATGGACTGCTCATAAGGCTTGATGAGCAGCATGCGCGGCTCCGGTACGGAAATGGTAGCCATCTGGGTAATCGGAGTAGGTACACCGTAGTATTCGGCTACCAAGCCGTTGAACATGGTGGGGTTCGCGCGGCCGGTACGAATGGTCACCAGCTGCTCGCGGGTGTGCTCGACGGAAGCGGTCATGTGCTCTTCTGCTTCGAGCTGAATCTCATCGATCATGAGGTTAAATCATCCTTAAACGAATAGGGGTGGCTGTATAAAAAGGTAGCAGGTTCGCGGCCCTTACAGTATTAGGACTGCACCAGCGTGCCGATAACTTCGCCGCCTGCGGCGCGGGCGATATTGCCCTCCTCCAGCAGGTTAAAGACCAAAATTGGCATATCATTGTCCATGCACAGGCTAAAGGCCGTGGCATCTGCAACCTTGAGGCCCTTTTCAATGACCTCACGCGGAGTGATTTCAGAGTACAGTTCCGCATCCGGGTTGGTGCGTGGGTCATCGGAGTAGACGCCATCGACCGCCTTGGCCAAGAAAAGAACCTCAGCGCCAATTTCCAGGGCTCGCTGCGCGGCAGTGGTATCCGTGGAGAAGTACGGCATGCCCATGCCGGCGCCAAAGATAACCACGCGACCCTTTTCCAGGTGGCGGTCAGCGCGCAGCGGCAGGTACGGCTCGGCAATCTGCGCCATGTTGATGGAGGTCTGCACGCGGCAGTCGACGCCTTGCTGCTTGAGGAAGTCCTGCAATGCAAGGGAATTCATTACCGTGCCCAGCATGCCCATGTAGTCCGAGCGAGCACGGTCCATGCCGCGCTGGGAAAGCTCCGCGCCGCGGAAGAAGTTTCCGCCGCCGATAACCACTGCAATTTCGATTCCCTGGCGGGAGACCTCGGCGATTTGGCGGGCTACGTTTTCAACCACATCTGGGTCGATGCCGACCTTGCCGCCGCCGAACATCTCACCGCCCAGCTTCAGCATTACTCGCTTGTATCCGGTTCGCTTAATATCTGCGGCAGTCACGCCTACTTCGTCTCCTTAACGCGGGGCAGTTTCAATCTCCGCCCTATCTTACCCATATATCTTTCGCATCCTCACACCGCCCGCCGGTGCAGGCCAGTAGGCAATTGCGACGTGCCGGTCCCTTTCCTGCGGATTGTCCATCCGCACGAGTCGGCACGGTGAGCGCACAACAAAGCCCACGAAGGATAGTCCTTCGTGGGCTAGTTGTTAAAGCGCGGTGGGCTTAAGCGCCAACCTCGTAGCGAACGAAGCCGGTGATGGTGGTGCCAGCTTCTTCAGCAACCTGCTTTACGGTCTTCTTGTTATCAGACAGGGAAGCCTGCTCAAGCAGAACGATGGACTTGAAGAAGCCGTTCAGGCGGCCTTCCACGATCTTCGGCAGGGCTGCCTCTGGCTTGCCCTCCTCACGAGTGGTGGCCTCAGCGATCTCGCGTTCCTTCTCGACGATCTCTGCAGGAACGTCCTCGCGGGTGAGGTACTCAGCGTTCATTGCAGCAATCTGCAGGGCTGCAGCGTGAGCGCCTTCCTCGCTGCCCTCGTAGGAAACCAGAACGCCCACTGCCGGCGGCAGGTCAGCGGAACGCTGGTGCAGGTAAACGGCAACGTTGTCGCCCTCTACGGTAACTGCACGGCGTGCCTGCAGCTTCTCACCGGTCTTTGCGGACTCCTCGTCCACGACCTCGGAGACCTTCTTGCCGTCGATCTCAATGTTGTTGAGCTCGTCAGCGGAGTTTGCCTTGGCCTCAGCAGCAGCGTCAGCAATCTTGGCTGCGAAGGTCTTGAAAGCCTCGTTCTTAGCAACGAAGTCGGTCTCACAGTTGATCTCGACCATGGTGTTGCCGGAAACGGCGATGAGACCCTCGGTAGCCTCACGGTCAGCGCGCTTGGAGACGTTCTTAGCGCCCTTAATGCGCAGGTACTCAACGGCCTTGTCGTAGTCGCCGTTGGACTCTTCCAGAGCCTTCTTGCAATCGAGCATGCCGGAGCCGGTAGCTTCGCGCAGTGCCTTGACGTCTGCAGCAGTGTAGTTCGCCATAGTTGGGGCGATCCTCCTTGAAAATCAAACAGTGTTCGTTCAAACAGCGTAGTCGACGCGGTGAAATCGCGCCGCTTTAGGGTGGCAGAAACCACCCCTTTCCCACCTCTGCATAAAGGTGGAGCTGGCTTCAGCAGAACCCAGCATAGATAAAACCAACCCCCGCCGCCGTTAAAGTGAACTGCTCCCCATTAGTTGGACTGAGAAATCAGTTTCCGATTAGTGGGGAGTAGTTTTCATTGAGAGCTCGAAGTTTGGTGAGTGAGCATCAGCGGGAGCAGTTGGTTGAACTATTTGAGCAAGGCGTGGGCTATCGTGCCGCTGCTACTGCTCTTGGTGTCTCCACATACGCCGCCCGTATGCTCTGTCGTCGGTTTAAGCTGCATGGCAGACTATGTCTTGTGGAAAAACCGACTAAGCAGCAGTATTCGTTCGAAATCAAGAAGGAAGTTGTCCAACGCCACCTTTCTGGTGAGACAGCGATGGATCTTGCGCGCGAGTTTGGCCTGTCATCAGAGCACTTGGTCGGCGGATGGTCGAGGAAATGGCGTAAAGGTGGCTATGAGGCACTAAAACCGAAGCCGAAGGGCAGGCCCAAGGGTTCGGGCACGCCGAAGCCGCTTTCAGAGGAAGCGAAGCTGCGTCGCCAGATCGCGCGGTTGGAAGCGGAAAACGCATATCTAAAAAAATTGCGGGACTTGAGGAATCAGGGACACGCCTGAAGGTCCAGGCGATTGTCATCCTCAAGTCACGGCATCGTCTGCAATACCTTTTGGATGCGGCCGGCATGGCACGGTCGACATTCTTCTATCACCAGAAACGACTCAGCGATCCGGATAAGCACGCTGCGCTCAAAGACGCGATCCGGGGAAGCTTCGAGCGCAACAAGTATCGCTACGGCTACCGACGAGTGCTACTTGACCTGCGCAACCAGGGGTGGGTGGTCAATCACAAGCTCGTCTACAAACTCATGCGCGAGATGGGGCTTCGAGCCAAGGTCCGCCAGCGCAGGCGATATGTTTCTTATAACGGGACGATCAGCCACATTGCCGACAACACACTTGACCGCAAGTTCACTCCAGATAAGCCAAATACCGTCTTTGTTAGCGACGTCACCGAGTTCAGGGTCGCAGGCCGCAAGGTCTACCTGTCACCGGTGATGGATCTGTTCGACCGTTCAATCGTTGCCCACACCGTGGCTACATCGCCGTCGACAGCGTTTACCGCCGATTCTTTAACTAAGACGATTAAAACGTGTGCGCCTGAGCCTGGGTGGATGATGCATACCGATCAAGGTTTCCAGTACAAGCATTCGTCCTGGCGCAACTTGATTCATGACAACGGTGGTGTTCAGTCGATGTCGCGTAAAGCCAACTGTTACGACAACGCGGTCATGGAGAATTTCTTCGGGCACTTGAAAACCGAGATGTACCACGGAGAAGTCTTCGACACCGTCGCAGAGTTCAACCAGGCCATCGACGAGTACATCCAGTGGTACAACACCGAACGCATCCAACAACGACTCAAGGGCCTGACCCCGATGCAATATCGAAATCAGACCCTTGAAGCCCTAACCGCCTAGAATTAAACCAGTCCAACTTTCGGGGGCCAGTTCAAAGCACGGTGGCGGGGGTTGGTAAACAGCCTTGGGTAGGAATTACTCCCTTGCTGCCCCACACCAAAAGTGCGTGGGGTATTCAGTTAAACGCAGGTAAGGAAGATTCCTAGCGAGAAGTTAAGACTACTTCTCGACCTTGTCTGCGGATGCTTCCTCAGACTTTTCCGCAGAAGCCGGGTCGGAAGCTGCGGCAGCTGCCTCAGCGTCACGCTTTTCCTTCTCAGCGGAGTCGCCGGCAGCTTCCTTAGCTGCAGCTAGCTGACGCTCCTCACGAGCCTTCTTGCCTTCCTCAACAGCGGAGGCAACGATGCCGGAGAGCAGCTTGGTGGAGCGGATGGCGTCGTCGTTGCCCGGGATCGGGAAGTCAACGTCGTCCGGGTCGCAGTTGGTGTCCAGGATGGCAACAACTGGGATGTTCAGCTTGTGAGCTTCCTTGACCGCGATGTGCTCCTTGTTGGTGTCAACAATCCACAGTGCGGACGGGGTCTTGGCCATATCGGAGATGCCACCCAGAACGCGCTCGAGCTTGGCGCGCTCACGGTTGAGCATGAGAACTTCCTTCTTGGTGCGGCCCTTGTAGCCGTCCTCACGCTCGTCCATTGCCTGAAGCTCCTTCATGCGCTTCAGACGCTTGGAAACGGTCTGGAAGTTGGTGAGCATGCCGCCCAACCAGCGGTGGTTGACGTAAGGCATACCGACGCGGGTTGCTTCCTCAGCAACTGCTTCCTGAGCCTGCTTCTTGGTACCAACGAACAGGATGGTGCCGCCGTGTGCAACGGTTTCCTTGACGAACTCGTAAGCCTCGTCAATGTAGGTCAGCGTCTGCTGCAGGTCGATGATGTAGATGCCGTTACGGTCGGTGAAGATGAAACGACGCATCTTCGGATTCCAGCGACGGGTCTGGTGGCCAAAGTGCACACCAGCGTCGAGGAGCTCGCGCATGGTTACAACTGCCATGATTCGCTCGCTTTCTTTTATCTTGTCTTTCGGTTTTCCAATTGTGCGGTGTTTTATTCCGCACCCTAGCAACGAAGGCCCCGCTGACACCTTGTTTCCAAGGACCACGTCAACCGTCAGGCTGTCTCTTCCTTCCAGCAGGAAGCGACAACTTCGCCGCGCGTAGTCAATGCCTCCACGAGGTGGACACACTGCTGCCACAAAGAATAATCCCCTTACGCTGGTTTTTCCAAACCGAAGTCAGCTTATCCACAACTTCGCCGCAGCCACTTTGCCTCAATCGTCACAATCGACTCAATCACATCATGCAACCCAAGTTGTCCACAACTAAAGGAGAACTCACTTCCCAACCGCTTGCCTCCGGCGGACACTGTGCCCATGAATCAGTTTCTTTCCTCCTCCACATTTCCCGCTTGCCGACGCCCCACCTTCCTCCCCGCCGCTTTCCTCACCCTTCTTTCGCTTCTTATTCTGTGTTGCCCACCGGCCACAGCCTATGTCGACCCCGCCTCCGGCAAACCTAGCCCAGCGCGGGTACTGCGTGGATTCGATGCCCCCGAACAAAAGTGGAGCCCTGGCCACCGCGGCGTCGACATGGCCCTATCGGTGGGCTCGCCGGTGGTAGCCGCCGAAGACGGCAAGGTCGCCTTTGTGGGCACGGTTGCTGGCAAACCAGTTGTCTCCATAGCCCACGCGGATGGAGTGAGAACGACGTATCAGCCCGTGCACGGCTCCGTAAAGCAGGGCCAAGAAGTCCGCGAGGGCCAAGTGATAGGCCGTTTAGGCAATCCCGTCGATGACTACCCCGGACTGCACTGGGGCGCACTCATTGCAAAAGATACCTACATCGATCCTTTAACTCTGCTGGATATGCCGGTAATTCGCCTCAAACCGCTTTAGGCTCGGGGATGGGCTTGATCGTATACGCGCTGCAAGCGCTGCGCGGACACGTGGGTATAAATCTGCGTGGTATTAAGCGAGGAGTGCCCCAGCAGTTCTTGCACTACGCGCAAATCCGCCCCGCCTTCCAAAAGGTGGGTTGCGGCAGAGTGGCGCACCCCGTGCGGGGTAAGCCCCTGTGTACCAGTGACTTTGGCGGCCTTTTCTACAATGCGGCGCACCTGGCGTTGATCGATGCGCCCTCCCCTGCTGCCAACAAAGACCGCTTCAGTTTCAGCCGAGGCGATTTCTCCACGGCCTTTGTCAATCCACTGCTTTAAGGCGTCTTCCGCTGCGTGGCCGAAAGGTACTACGCGCTGCTTATTGCCCTTACCGGTGACATGCAAGGTACCGCGTTGAAAATCAATATCGCCTAGGTCCAGCCGGACCAACTCCGCCACGCGCATACCGGAGGCATAGAGCAACTCCAGGATGGCGCTATCGCGAAGGAAGTGGACTTCATCTGCAGAGACCGCATTGCCCATAAGCTCGCCGGCCTGCTCCGGAGCGAGAACCGTGGGAAGATGACGCCCCACTTTGGGCGTAACTAAGCGGGCAGCAACGTCTCGCTTAAGGTGCCCTTCGCGCACTGCCCAAGTAGAAAATCCCTTCGCTGCCGCGGTGCGCCGTGCCAGGGTGGAACGCGATTTTCCTTCCGCAACAGCCTCGGCCAACCATTGGCGTAGGCTGTTGAGGTCAAACTCCGCGAAGGTAGGCACGCTGCGTGCAAGGTCGCGCAAGTCGGAGCGATACCCGCGCACCGTCGCTTCTGCGCGGCCTTTGACATGTAGTTGGAAATCCGCGAAGTCCTCAATGGCCTCAGCCATCTGCCCCTCAACTTTCGGAGCCTTCGCGGACTTTCCATCTTCACTCATGCCACAGCAGTGTACTCGCCAAACGCAGGTGCCATTTATTCCGTTTCCCGGCGTGCCCAGGTATTGCCATGCCGGACGACAACGCACATCTTTTCCAGCGCCAGAAGTAAGTGAACTGTCAGCGGTAAACGGAATCCCGCTTCACGGGCAATGTCTTCTGCCGTTGCTTTTTCTTGTCCTAACGGTGGCGTCGCGTCAAAGACGCGCAACTCATTGCGGGAGAGGCGTTGGGTCATGGTTGCCGCAAAATTGATTTCGTACTGTGCGCCTGGGTCTACTTCCCCGGCGCGACTTACTAGAGCGCGAATTTCATCAGCACTGGTAACCAGCTGTGCGCGGCCTTCTTGAATGCGCTGGTGACAGCCCAACGAGCCGCTAGTAGTTATCGGCCCCGGCACCGCCATCGCAACTCGCCCAAGCGCTTCTGCCCAGTTGAGGGTATTCAATGCGCCAGATCGAAATGCCGCCTCCATAACGACGGTGCCGTGGCTCAATGCTGCCACTAAGCGATTGCGCGTTAAGAACCGGTGGCGCTTCGGCGCGGTTTCCGGCGCGAATTCAGAGATGATGCAACCATTGTCCGCAATCTTGGCGAATAAGTTGGCATTGCGGGCTGGGTAATCCCTATCGATGCCACACGCTGCTATGGCTACTGTGCGTCCGTTGTTGTGCAACGCTGTTTCGTGCGCGACGGTATCCACTCCCAGCGCGCCGCCTGATATTGGAGTCCATTCATGCTGAACCAATCCGGACACGACGTTTTGGGTGGCCTGCCAGCCATAGCGGGAGATGGCACGAGTACCGACGATGGCCACAGCTTGAGCAACCTCTGCCTGCAATGGCGCACCGCGCACCCACAGGCTATGCGGTGGCAATGCTTGGTCATCAAAAGTAGCTGGGGCTTCCCCGCTGTGCTGATAAAAGCCGAATGCAGAGTCGAACTCCTCTGTGGGCCACTCTGGGCTTTCTGCCGTAATGAGCCGGGCCCCGACTTTTTCGGCAGCCGCCATGTCTTCGGCTTGCCGCAACCAGTCATAGCGGGAGGCCGTGCGCGCCAAAAGCGGACCTATCCAGTCGGCGCGATTGTAGATTCCGTGGGCGATTTCCTCAGCTGGGTATTGCGTGAGCAGAGCCTGCAGTGCAGCAGAGGGGCCTTCCACCACCCGGTTGAGATATACCCAGGTCGCATACGGAGTAGAGAGGTCAAGTTCGCTCATGCTGCGAGCCTCCCGACGTTAATTGAGCCGCGCAGATCGAGCGCGCGCCCCACTTCGTCCAAGTCCGGCTGCGCCTTTGCTGCTAGATCGGCCAGAGTCCAGGAGAGTTTCAATACGCGGTCCACTCCGCGCTGGGATATTTCGCCTTCAGCCAAGTAGGCAGACAACATGACCATTGCAGCCTCCGCAGCGGGCCTCTTTCGGCGCAAATAGGACGAAGGAACTTCCCCATTGGTGCGCGCGGTGATACCATCCGCCCACCAGCGCGCGGCAGCGCGTTCACGGGCAGCGGCGACGCGCTCGGCGATGACTGCGGATTCCTCTTCACCGTCCGCGTTAATTGTTGCCGCCTGCCCGCTTAAGGTGACCACCATATCCAAACGGTCTCGCAACGGTCCGGAGAGGTTGGAGAGGTAGTTCATTCGTTCATGGGGGTTGCACCTGCACTTAGACGGGTCTTCGGCCGCACACCTGCACGGATTTGCCGCCATGACCAATTGGAAGCAAGCAGGATAGGTGACCTCGCGGCGCGAGCGCGCCAACCGCACGTGTCCTTCCTCCAGCGGTGCACGCAGACCATCGAGTACTGGCGCGGCTACCTCACTGGCCTCGTCGAGAAAGAGCACACCATTGTGAGCCAAACTCACCGCACCAGGGCGCGGATGTCCGGAACCGCCGCCAAGTAAAGCCGCCCGAGTAACCGAGGCATGCGGGGCGATGAACGGGGCGCGCTCGACGACCTCACCTGGAGTTCCGGTAAGCGAATGAATTGCGGTGGTTTCAACCTGCTGGTCTGGGGTAAGGGTAGGCAGGATGGTGGGCAGGCGCGAGGCGATCATGGACTTTCCAGACCCAGGCGGCCCGATCATCATCAAGTGGTGGCCGCCGGCAGCAGCAACCTCGGCAGCCCATTTGGCATTGGATTGACCAGCGATATCGCTAAAGTCGAGTCGCGACGCCGCCGCAGGCGCGGGGCTGAGCGACCCCGAAAAGCTTCCAGCCTGCGGCAGCCCACGGTTACTGCAAGCCCAGCTGAAGGCTTCCTTCAACGACGACGCAACGAGTACGTCCATGTCCGGCACCAATGTGGCCTCTGCGGCATTGCCAGGCGGAACGATAAGAGTTGTTATTCCCTGTTCCCGTGCGGCGAGAAGAGCGGGGATAATGCCTGCTACAGACCGAACGGAGCCGTCGAGACCGAGCTCGCCCAGGACCAAGGTGCGCTGGAGACGTTGGGCGGGCGAGGGAGTACTGCCATAAGACGGGAAGTCGGCCTCCGCCTGTGCCGCGAGGATCGCAAGCGCTATGGGTAGGTCAAAGTGGGACCCGGATTTGGGAAGCGAAGCCGGGGACATGGAGACCACCACTTTGGTCTTGGGCCAGGGAAGATGGGAATTAAAGGCTGCGGTCCTGATCCGGTCCCGGGATTCGGAGATTGCGGTATCCGTCTGGCCTACAACGTGTATCCCTGGCAGCCCATGGCCAACGTTTGCTTCTACCTCAACCAACTGAGCTAGGACTCCATTGAGGGACATGGTCAAACAATTACCTAGAGCCATCTTCGACCGCCTTGAAGTGTTCCAGCATGAATCCTTGCCCCTGCGCGACCAAGGCAATGACGTCGAATCGCACCTCAGACAGAGGCCTTCCGTCGAGCCACTGCGCCGCGGCTTTGCGCAGGCGCGCGAGCTTCTGCGGGGTTACGGCCTCAGCTACCCCGTAGTTGGAATTGGCGCGGGTCTTAACCTCGACAAAGACGATGGTTCCGTTAGGTTCTCGGGCGATGAGATCGATTTCTCCCACCCGATAAGAGACGTTGGCAGCGATGATTTCTGCCCCGCGCTCGCGCAGATAGCGCGCTGCGAAGGCCTCTCCCCTTTTGCCTAAGACTTGTTTATGGCGAGGCTTCTTCGTGGCCAAGCGGTGTTCTGAATTAAAGTGCATTGCGGTTTATCCTTGTGCGTTGGGAAATTCATTGGCCAGCACAGAACACCGCAGCTGGTAAGGCTTACACAAGGGACGCAAAAGCAAAAAGACCCTAGCTGTGGATAACTAGGCTCTGCAACTCTGTTATCCACAGCTAGGGCGCGGCGCCGCGTGCGCCGGCTTGACAAAACTATTCCGGCATCATGAATTCCGGCTTATCCAGCTCCTCGATGTTGACGTCCTTGTAGGTGATAACGCGGACGTAGCGCACAAAGCGCGCGGAGCGGTACATATCCCATACCCAAGCATCGGACATGCGCACCTCGTAGTAGACATCAGGCCCAGAGGTATGCGGAATGAGCTCTACCGCATTAGCCAGATAAAAGCGCCGCTCAGTTTCAACGACATAGGAAAACTGGCTGACAACGTCTCGGTACTCGCGGTAGAGGGACAGCTCTACCTCAGCCTCGTAGTTATCGAGTTCCTCTGCACTCACGGTGGACCTCCAGGTTGTGGGTTAGCTCGCTATAGCTTAGCGCGAGAAAGGCTAGATTTTAGCTAGGCACGCGCGGCAAACTCCGCATGAGCGCGACGGACATTCTCGTAGCTCATCCGGTGCTCCGGACACGCTCCTAGCGCCGCAATTGCGGCCTCATGCGCCTTGGTCCCATACCCCTTATGGCTGGCCAACCCGTATCCGGGGTACCGCACATCCAGTTCGTGCATCAGGTGATCGCGGCTGACTTTGGCCAATACACTCGCCGCGGCGATACACCGTGCGGCCGCATCGCCGCCAATAATGGGCAGGTGGGGTTGGGTGAGGCCGGGGATAAAGAGGGCGTCGGTAAGCACATAGCCCGGACGCGCTTCCAGGCGCGCAACCGCCCTGCGCATGCCGGAAATATTGGCGTGTTGGATGCCGCGCTTATCGATGTCCCCCGCACCAATATGCACCACAGACCAGTCCACAGCCTTGTCTTTAATGAGAGGAAAGAGCTTCTCGCGCTGTTTGGGAGTTAGCTTCTTTGAATCTGTAAGCTGTGCCAACTCCTTGATCGGTCGATCGGGCATGACACAGGCTGCGATGGTAATCGGTCCGCAGCAGGCACCGCGCCCAGCCTCATCCACGCCGGCTACCGGACCTAAACCGGCCTTGCTCAATGCGACCTCGTAGGTGCGTCGCTGTTTAAGCCGCCGCATGCGAAATTTCCGGATGCTCCACCCCGCCCCAACGCGAAAGCGGCAAAATGACGGCCTCGACGCGCCCGCGGACATTGTCTACGGGCACGGTGCCCTGCAGGTGGTCGCCCAAGTGCGCACGGGAATCGAGGGAGTTGGTGCGATTATCACCCATCACCCAAAGGTTTCCTTCGGGGACGGTGACCGGGCCAAAATACTCGCCGCCGCACTCCTGCGAGCCCACGCTGGGGTCTACGGGAATCTCCGGTGGATCGAGAACGAAGGATTGGTCAATAGGCTTTCCGTCCACCATGACCGCAGGGTCGCCAGCCTGACAGCTCACCGTCTGCCCGCCGGTAGCAATAACGCGCTTTACCAGGATATTTTCCCCATTAGGAAGCAGCCCTACGGCCGCCAAGGCATTTTGTGCGCCGCGCACAAAAATATTGGACGAGCGATTGACCTCAAACTCGTTATTCCACGACTCGGGCCCTTCAAAAACCACAACCTCCCCAGGCTTGGGGTCCGTGAAGTAGTAGCTGACCTTTTGCACGGCAATGCGATCATTTTTGCAGCCGGCACACCCGTGCAGGGTGGGTTCCATCGAAGCAGAAGGAATGACATACATCCGCCCCACTAGCGCCTGCAGGAGCACTAGCAGGACAAAGCCTGCCACCACGGGGATGAGAAAATCCCGGGTGCGCAGGCGTTGGGAGGAAGGCTTATTCCTGAATGTCCGGGTCATCGACCCCACCAATGCGGGTAAACGGCCAGAATACGAATTTCACCTTGCCGCGGACGTTTTCTACTGGAACCGTGCCATGGAACTTATCGGTCATGTGGTAACGAGAATCGGCCGAAGCAGTTCGGTTATCGCCCATCACCCAGATATTGCCCTCCGGTACCTCGACGGGACCAAAGTACGGACCACCGCAGGCCTCCGAGCCGGTCGACTCATCTACCGGGTACGTTGGCGGGTCTTGCACATAGTCTTGTTCGATGGGCTTGCCATCTACCATGACGGCAGGATCGCCCTCCTGGCAGGACACCGTCTGTCCGCCGGTAGCAACCACGCGCTTGACCAGAGTATTTTCGTCTGGCGGTGCCAAAGATACGAAGCTCAACGCATCCTGCACGCCATGAATGATCGGATTGGACGAGCGCGGTGAGACGTAGCTGGAATTCCAGTCCTCAGTGCCTTTAAATACAACGACATCGCCTGGTTCTGGCTCGCCGTCACCGTAGTAAGAGATCTTTTCTGTAAAGATACGGTCATTCGTGCAGCCCTCGCAGCCGTGGAGAGTCGGCTCCATCGAACCCGATGGGATCACATACTGCCGGCCGATAAAGTTCTGGAATAGTCCGACGATCACGAGAACCGTCGCCACTACCAGAAGGGTTTCCAGCAGCCACGGCATTTCTTTCTTCTTAGTCGCCTCTTTGCTTTGCTGAGTGGCGTCGCCCTGTACTGGGTGGGCCCCCTCGCCTTCTGGCGGCTGTTCCTGCGAGATGCTGTCTTTATTCACGCGCTAGATCCTAGCAACCCCACGCCCCGTTTCCGGTCTTATCCCCCTCGCTGCAGGAGGATTCACAGTGAACTTTCCGTTTAGATCATGCTTCTAACTTTGAAATAAGCGCAGTTGGGCATTAAAAATCCCCTTGCACCCACAGTTGGGTGCAAGGGGAAGCTGGCGCGCAGCGCGCTAGTACTAGCGACGCTCCTTGATGCGAGCCTTCTTGCCGCGCAGATCGCGCAGGTAGTAGAGCTTTGCACGGCGGACGCGGCCACGGCGGGAGACCTTGATGGACTCCAGGTTCGGGGAGTGAACCGGGAAGGTACGCTCAACGCCGATACCGAAGGAAACCTTACGGACAGTGAAGGTCTCACGGATGCCGGAGCCCTGACGGCGGATGCAGATGCCCTTGAAGAGCTGTGCACGCTCGTTGTTGCCCTCGATAACCTTTACGTTAACGTCGAGGGTATCGCCTGGGCGGAAGGACGGGATATCGTCGCGCAGCTGTGCTGCATCGACCTTGTCAATAATGTTGGACATGCCAATATTCCTTTTCAGTTTGGGACAGAGGACCCTAGCGGCGTACTGCCTAACCGGTTCGTGCCCGTTACATAGAACGGTGCACTATTTTTCCACATACGCCAGCCGGAACCAAATTCCCATATCGCATCCTGCCTTGCCCGACCACGATGTTTCACCGCAGTGGGAGGCACCTAGAAGCCTGCCTTCTTCAGGGCATCGGCCATAGCTCCGCCGCCAGCGCTGCCTGCACCACCCGTGCGGCCGCGCGAGCCGCCCCGGGATCCGCGGCCGGACTTGTGGCCGGAGCGCTTTCCTTCTCCCCTGCCGCCGGACTTGGAGGAGCCACGTGGGGAATCACCGCGGCGTTTGGGAGCCGGCTGCCCCGGTTCATCATCCAAACGGAGGGAGAGACCAATGCGCTGGCGCTCCACATCAACCTCCATGACCTTCACCTTGACCACCTGGCCAGAGCGTACGACCTCGTGTGGATCGGAGACAAACTTGTGGCTCATGGCAGAAACGTGGACGAGGCCATCCTGATGGACTCCAACATCTACGAAGGCGCCAAATGCCGCCACGTTGGTCACCGTGCCCTCAAGAATCATGCCCGGGGTGAGATCGGAGACCTTATGTACGCCTTCTTTAAAGGTGGCAGTCTTGAACTCAGGGCGCGGGTCGCGTCCGGGTTTATCCAGCTCGGCGATGATATCGGTCACCGTAGGAATGCCGAAAGTCTCATCCGCAAAGTCTGCTGGCGCCAGCGTGCTGAGTACGCGGGTATTGCCAATAAGTTCAGAAATACCCAGGCCCGTCTTCTCCGCGATGCGGGAGACGACAGGATAGGCCTCTGGGTGTACGGCAGAGGAATCCAGTGGATCGGTACCGCCGTTGATACGGAGGAAGCCTGCAGACTGCTCAAAGGCCTTAGGTCCAAGACGCGGTACCTTCTTCAGTTCCTTGCGGGAAGCGAAAGAACCGTGTTCATTGCGGTAGGAAACGATATTGGCGGCGATGGTGGAATTGACACCCGCTACGCGTTCAAGCAGCGGGACGGAAGCGGTATTGAGATCAACACCCACGCCGTTTACCGCACTTTCCACCACGCCATCAAGAGTGCGGGCGAGCGCCGTCTGGTTAACGTCGTGCTGGTACTGCCCCACACCAATGGCCTTCGGATCGATCTTGACCAACTCAGCCAAAGGATCCTGCAAGCGGCGAGCGATGGAAACCGCACCGCGCAGCGAGACATCCATGTCAGGGAATTCTTCTGCCGCAAGCGGCGAGGCGGAGTAGACCGAGGCGCCGGACTCGGAAACCACGACGGGCGTGGGTCGCTGGCCGCCGGCCTGTTTAATTAGGTCCGCAATTTCCTGAGCAAGCTTCTCGGTCTCGCGGGAGGCGGTGCCGTTGCCGATGGCCATAAGGTCTACAGAATGCTTGGCGCACAGGGTCGACAGCGTTTGAACTGCTTGGCTCCACTGGTTCTGCGGCTGATGCGGGTAGACAATGGCGGTATCGAGCACCTTGCCGGTTTTGTCCACTACCGCGCACTTCACACCATTGCGGTAACCCGGATCCAAGCCGATGGTGGCACGCTGGCCAGCAGGTGCCGCGAGCAGCACGTCGCGCAAATTGGTGGCAAAGATCTTCAGCGCGCCTTCCTCCGCGATCTCTTTTAGCCGCATGCGAACGTCCAGGCTGGAGGAAATATAGAGCTTGGTGCGCCAGCCCCAATGGACGGCGTCGGCAAGCCACTTGGAGGAGCGATCCAACTCGAAGCGGGAGGCGATTGCGTCCTCGTAATCGGCGTCATCGCCGGCATCTAGCTGCAACTGCAGCACGCCCTCATTCTCGCCACGCAGCAGCGCCAAAATGCGGTGCGAAGGCAGCTTGTGGAAAGGCTCGTTGAAATCGAAGTAATCCTTAAACTTCGCGCCCTCAGCTTCCTTGCCCTCAACAACGTGCGCGCCCATGGAGCCCTCAGTGAACATACGCTCGCGTACTTCACCCACCAGATCCGCGTCGAGCGCGAAGCGATCCACCAAGATGGCGCGGGCACCGTCGAGGGCCTTCTTGGTGTCCTCAAAGCCCTCGGTGATAAAGGCCTGTGCCAACTCTTCCGGAGCGGCGTTGGGATCCGCAATGAGCTTATCGGTCAGCTCCTCCAGGCCAGCTTCGCGCGCAATATCGGCCTTGGTTTTGCGGCGCTTCTTATACGGCAGATACAAATCTTCTAGGCGCGCTTTGGTGTCGCAGGCAAGGATTTGCTCCTTGAGGGCGTCGCTAAGCTTGCCCTGCTCTTCAATCGCCGCAAGGATGGTCTCCTTGCGCTCCTGTAGTTCCTTTAAATAATTCGCACGCTCTTCAATGGTGCGTAGCTGGGAATCATCCAGCCCGCCGGTGGCCTCCTTGCGGTAGCGGGCAATAAACGGGACGGTATTGCCCTCCGCAATCAGCTGCAACGCGGTAGAAACCTGCGATTCCTTGACGTTGAGCTCGGCGGCGATAGTGGCCGCAATATTCACGTGGTCTCCTCACTCTTTCTCGAGGTTTGGGATTAGACCCACCCAATTTACCGCACGGCTCCTCTGCTACCTTCGCTTGCCGACGCCCCCTAGACGCACAAAACCTCCTTTCCCAGTAAGGGAAAGGAGGTTGCTGCGGCGCGCTCTTAGTAGATAACCACGCGGGCGTTATCGCCGCCGGAGCAGGAAACGCGCGAAGAGCTACCGGAGCAGTACATGGTGTAGGTACCACCGGTGGCCGGCGAGTAGACGCTCAAGGTAGCGCCGGTGCCGCCGCCGGCGACCCAGTTATTCATAAACGCGGTATAGACGTTGCTGGCAAAACCGCTGGAGGTTTTGCTGGTAGCTGGATAGTAGCTAGTGAAGTCACTCCAAGAGTGCCCATTGCTGCTGCCAGAAGACGCTGCCTGTGCCGGCGCTGGCGCTGGGGCATCCTTGGTCTTAGTCACCGTGACCGGGCTGGAGTCTTCATCCTTATCGTCCGCATCGTCCTTGGACGAGGAACCGGATTGCTTGTTAGAGCCGGAGCCGCTATTCGCATCCGCCTGCTGGAATTGACTATCGGCAGCAGCGCTGGTCGATGCATCATCCTTGTTATTGGTCACGAACATGATAACCATGGCGGCCACCGCGATGATCGCCACAATTGCTGCGATAATTGCGGCGATGGTGGCGCCGCCTACGCCACCGCTTTGCTGCGGCTGGGAATAATACTGCTGATTGTACTGAGGCGGCTGCTGGTTATATCCACCGTAGTTATTGCCATTGGGAGTCGTCATAATTCAGGGACCACCTTGGGAATAGGAATCTAGAGGGAATGTCCCCTTCACTATAACCTTAGAAGGCATATGCGCTGCAGTTTAGGCATGAAAAAGCGCTAAATAATTGTCCAGATTCCGCTTATAACCCAGAATCCGCCCGCCACACCGCCGGGGCACCAAGCCCCATCTCCGTAAAACCGATTTCCACACTGCCTACCCACGAGACTGCCGGCGGCAAGCAGTCTGCTACTAAGGAAGCTACTGCAGCCAGGGGCTGTGTGGTCTCTCCGTTAACGATGAGCCGCCACACCGGAATTCCTTGTGGCCACTGGCCGAATCTGAAGCGATATTCCTGCGCTAGCGGGCTGCTTTCCGAGCTTTCCTCCGCTACCTGAAGAGTGAAAATACTAAGCGGCTCAAAGCCCCGTGCACGCAGCGCCTCTGGCAATGCTTCGAGGCTTTTCGCCCACTCCTGGGTTACTAAGAGTACCGAGAGGTCAGCGCTTACCTCCATTAGCCTTCACCCTGTGCGTAAGCTTCTTGTTCCAACTGCGCGATGAAAGCCCTGTCTTGTTTATCGAGCTCAGCCGCCTCCAAAAGTTCGGGACGGCGTTGCCACGTGCGCAGCAATGCCTGTTCCCTCCGCCATTTGTCAACCAAACCGTGGTTTCCCGAGGTGAGCACGTCCGGCACGGCTAGACCACGCCACTCTCGCGGCCTGGTATAGCTCGGGCCTTCCAATAGACCATCAGAAAAAGAATCTTCCTCATGAGAGCGCTTATTTCCCAACACCCCGGGGATGAGTCGCACTACGGCCTCTGCAATCACCGACGTTGCCACTTCCCCACCGATCAACACATAATCGCCGATGGAAACCTCGCGCACACGGTAGCGCCGAGCGGCGTCATCCACCACGCGCTGATCGATGCCCTCATAACGCCCGCAGGCAAAAACAATGTGCTCCTCATTGGACCACGCCCGCGCATCTGCTTGGCTAAACGGTTTTCCCGTCGGCGTCGGCACGATAAGCAGTGGAAGGTCGCTATCCTCATCGGCCGTGGCATCAACCGCATAGGCTTGTGCCTCTACCCCTTCTAATTCGTCATGGCGCGGACGGTTCAGGTGTGGCAGCGCAGACTCTAGATTGGGCGCACTTTCCCGCGTGGCGACGCTATCGAGCGCCGGCCCCCAAACTTCTGGCTTCATAACCATGCCGGGGCCACCACCGAACGGCGAGTCATCGACAGACTTATGCGCATCCGTAGCCCACTGCCGCAGATCGTGCACACCTACTTCAAGGCGACCTTGTTCAATGGCCTTCCCCAAAAGCGCATGCCGCAACGGGTCCAGGTACTCCGGAAAAATGGTGATGACGTCAAGCCTCATAGGTCAAGCAGTCCTTCCGGCGGATCGATGGTGCACGTTCCAGCCTCTAGGTTCACCTCAGGAACAATGGCATGCACGAAGGGAATGAGCGCCTCCTTGCTGTTGTCGAGTTTTACCTCCAACAAATCTTGACTTCCGCCGTGGATGACCGATGTGACCTCACCGATCTCCTCGCCTTCCAGAAGTACGCGGAGCCCTTCCAGCTCATGGTCGTAAAAGCCATCATCATCACTGTCAAGCGGCGCGGCAAAGAACTTGGTACCGCGGAGGCTATCCGCCACGGTACGGTCTTTGATCTCTTCGAAGGTAACGAGCAACCTTCCCTTATGGCTGCGGACCGCCTTGATAGTTAGAGTGTGCTCCTTCTTGCCCTGCGTGCCATGAAGCACTTCCCCCACAGCAAAGCGCACCTCCGGTTCATCAGTAGTGGCCTCGACTACGACTTCACCTTTCACGCCGTGCGATTTAATCACGCGACCAATCATCAATTCCATAGCGGAAAGTCTACAACACAGACCTCTTTGCCCTTGTCAGTCATGAATTTTGGCGCTGTGGAAAGCAAACCCAGATTTTGAGTATTGTTGCCGTTAAAGTGGGCTTATGAGCGATCTACCGACCAACTCCCCGGACACGTTTGGCGCGGCTTCTCATTCAGGTGAGGATTCCGTCATGTCCGCACTAAACCTTCTGGACATCGCGCCTGATACCGATCCGCACCGCCCGCGCCCGGGCGTACAGCGCGTCCTGAGCGCCGATGGTGCCAACCTCATTCTCTTTAGCTTTGCACCAGGACAGTCCCTGCCCGATCACAAGGCCGCACATCCGATCACCGTGCAGGCGCTGCGCGGTGAGCTTGACTTCAGCTACGGCAGTGAAACCATCACGCTCACCCCCGGCTCTATCGTGCACCTTCCTGCATATGAGGTACATAAAGTCGAGGCTACAAGCGAGAGCGGCGACCCTTCTACCCCCGCAATTTTGCTGCTCACCATGCTGACTAAATAATTTATACGTACATAGGTTTTGTTGATAAAATGAGTTTTATGGAAACGCACAATAAGCCCTACCATCATGGAAACCTCCACGATGAGCTGCTCCGTATCGCTGTTCAACTAGGCAAAAGAAGCGGCCCCGACGCAATTACCGTTCGTGCGGTAACCCGCGAAGCGGGAGTGTCCCCTACCTCCGCATACCGCCACTTCAAGGACCAAGAAGAACTGCACGATAAGGTCGCTGAGCTTGCCACCGATGAGTTGGTCCAGCGTTTACACGAGACTACCGAGACTGCAGAGGGCCTAGATTTTCCAGAGCACCTGATGCAGATTGGTTACGCTTACCTCGAGTTTGCCTTGGATGAGACCAATTTCTTCCGCTGCATGCTGGAGTGGAAGGCGCTGCGTTTCATGCTTGGTGTAGATCCCAATACGGAAGATGATCCGAAGATGGATCACCTACAGCAGATTCGCGATTTCTTCGCCCTGTTGTCCCGCCACGCGGAAGCGTTGGACAATACCACTGACGCTACATATTTCATGCAGAATGCTCTGCTGGCCTGGTCGGCCATTCACGGTTTTACCGTACTTGCCATCAACGGCCCTATGTCCCGGCTTCCACGCGAGCAGATCCTCGAGCTTTTCACACCGGTTGTTACAGGCGCTCTGCGCGGCATGGACTTTAAGGATCCCTCTAACGTCTACAGCCGCTACTCCAACTACAAGCCACAGAACTAAGGGCGAACCAGCCATCCCCGAGAGAGATGCCGCACGTTTCCTAGCGCATCACTTTCAATTGCGACCGCGCACGCAGCCCCGCCACGGACTAGCGTGTGCGGTCGTTTTCGTGTGCCGGCATTAGCACCCAAAAACTACAAAGGCCCCGCTACTACGACCAGTGATCGTAGCGGCGGGGCCCGAAGCTAAAAGCGCTATGCGCTTAGCAAGGGAGGCAGATTACTCTGCGGACTCCTCGGAAGCTTCCTCAGCCTTCTCCTCGGCCTCAGCGTCAGCTTCGCCGGCGGCAGCAGCGGCAGCCTCTGCAGCAGCAGCTTCCTCAGCGGCCTTCTTCTCAGCCTCTTCCTTGGCCTTCTTCTTCTTTTCGGTGATGGCCTCGATGGTCGGGCCGTTGTTAGCCTCAGCCAGTGCCTCGTTGAAGATCTCCAGCTTGGACTTCTTCTCCTCAGCAACCTTCAGGGTGCCCTCTGCGCCCGGCAGACCCTTGTGCTTCTGCCAGTCACCGGTGATCTTCAGCAGCGCGAGAACCGGCTCGGTTGGCTGTGCGCCAACGGACAGCCAGTGCTGTGCACGCTCGGAATCGATCTGGATGAGGGAAGGCTCTTCCTTCGGGTGGTAGATACCGATGTTCTCGATGACCTTGCCGTTACGACGGGTGCGGGCATCTGCAATAACAACGCGGTACTCAGCAGCGCGGACCTTGCCCAGGCGCTGCAGCTTGATCTTGACAGCCATGTTGGCTCCTTTACTAGTCACTGGGCAGTACAGACGCGCACGAGATTGTGCGCCGGTTCAACCCTTGGATTTTATCTGCGCGTGACATACCGGCCGACCGTAGACGGAAACGGTGCTACGCAGAATATTACGTTCTTCAGTTTATCTAGCTCAGAAATACGAGCAGACAACCTGGAATATTTTAGCGCGAGCAGCTGCATTTTCAAAAATTACTACGCCACGCACGCAGGTTCGTTATGCCTGCGATACTGAAGCAGAGTACCCTTAAGGGCCGAATATAGACATTTCGTTTCATATGTATGGCGCGCCTTCCGCCCCACCATCCGGGCATAGGCGCACGAAAAGACAGTTTATGACTAAAGAATCACCGCGAAATTTCCGGTACCGCTATGACCTTGATGGTCTGCGCGGTATTGCCATCGGCCTAGTAGTTATCTACCACGTATTCGTCGGACGCGTATCCGGCGGCGTCGACGTATTCCTGCTGCTATCCGGCTACTTCTTCTTGGGCTCCCAGCTGCGCTACGCAAACAAGCCCAACGCCTCCCTGAACCCATGGTGGCCTATCTGGCGAACCTTGCGGCGCCTGGTACCAAGTTTGGTTTTGGTCATCGGCGTGACCTACATTCTGGTGCGCGTTTTCACCCCGCAGCTCATGCGCACCGAGCTCACCCAGCAGATTACAGCCACCATGCTGTACTACCAGAACTGGGAGCTAGCGGAACAAAACGCCGACTACACGGCGGCCGCGGCTGATACCTCACCGCTGCAGCACATGTGGTCCATGGCCGTGCAGGGTCAGTTCTACATCATGGGCATTGCCTTCGCGCTCATCTTGGCTGCCATCATGAAGTTCCGGCCGAAGCAGCAGCCTTTGGGCAAGCGCAGCTTCCCCACGGTCAACCAGATTGCTGGCCCGATCCTCATCGTGGTCACCATCGCCTCCTTCGCCTATGCTTCGCGCCACGGCCTCTACGGAACTCCGGAGAACTACTATTCCACCTGGTCACGCGCTTGGGAGTTGACCTTGGGCGCGGTCTTGGCCATCTACGGTTCCTCCTGGAAGATTCCAGCCCGCCTCTATGACCTCTTTACCGGCCTGGGCCTTCTGATGCTCATCTTTACTGGTGCCATCATCGCGGATACCACTGCGTATCCTGGCCCGCTTTCCCTCTTGCCACTAGGCGGCGCCGTGCTCATTATATTGGGCGGCGGTGGCAAAATTTCCAAGGCCATGGCCTCCAAGCAGGCGCGCTGGCTGGGCGATGTAGCCTACCCGCTCTACCTGTGGCACTGGCCATTGCTCATTTTGTCCACCTCCTACCTGGGTCAAGAAACCCCGTCGTGGTGGTTGGGCGTCATCATTATCGTCATTTCGCTAGTGTTGGCGGACCTCACGCACCGCTTTTTGGAAAAGCCCCTGCGCCAGCATCGCAAGCGCCCCACGGCCGAGGATCTGCCGGTACGTAAGGGCCTTTCGACCTTGCAGAAACCCGCCGGTGCCGCCCGCGGTGTGGGCGGCGTCGTAGTCGCTGCGGCTGTTGTCGGCCTCTTGGCTATCCAGCCACTGTGGATGCGCACCCTTGATGATGCTGATGCGGAGCTTTTGGATCCTGCCCTCTACCCCGGCGCAACGACGTTCATCAACGACATCACCCCGCCGGATAACGTGGAGGTCAAGCCTGATCCGATTCTGGCCGGCGGAATCCAGCCACCAGTAGCGACAAATTGGTGCTTCGTGCCAGATAGCCAGCCTGCTGACTTCTTCTTCGAAACCCGCAAGGATGGAAAGACCCCCTGCATTTTCGGTGACCTCAACGCAGAGAAGGAAGTCTATTTGGTGGGCGGTTCCCACGCGGAGCAGTATTCTGCCCCGCTGGACCGCTTAGGCAAGGAAATGGGCTTTAAGCTGGTACCGCTGCTGCGCCAGGGATGCCCGATTGAATTGGGTGACGATGTCACCGTGACCCCAGAGTGTGCCGAGTGGGGCAAGCTGGTCATGGATCGCATCGAAGAGGCGAACCCGGCCTTGGTCATCTCGAATACCACTCGCCCGCAAAATGAATTTGGCACCGGCCCCGATGCCGTGCCCGCCGGCTACCAGGCATTCTGGGAGGAATTGGCCGAACGCGATATTCCCTTCTTGGGCTTCCGCGATAACCCGTGGGGATTCGATGAAGAAGGCCGCCCTCGCGAGTTTGATGAGTGCTACGTCGCTACTGAAGATGCCTACGGCTGCGGCATGCGCGTTGAGCAGGTCTACCAGCCTTATGATCCCGGTGCAGTCGTGCTGTCGAAGTACCAGAATATGCTCTCGATCGATACCGCTCCGTGGTTCTGCGATGCCAATGGTGACTGCCCCGTCATCATCGGCAATACGATGGTCTACCGCGACATGCACCACATCACCAATGCTTTTGCGGAATCGGCAATGCCAATGATCCGCGAGGCCCTAAAGCCCTTCCTCAACGGGGAAAAAGTCCAGCAGGAAGCCCCTGATATTCCACCGGAGCAGGCTGCAGGAGCCGTGGAGCAAGCGCCCGCAGCACCTACCGACGCCGGAAAGCAACATGCCAACCCAGTCCCTTACCCCAACGCCGCACGAGACGATGCGGTCTAGGCCATAGCTCGGTCGCGCACAAGCTCCGAGAGCGAAGGCGCCTCATGCGAAGGTGCGCTGGGGCTTAGGGCGGCGTCGGCAAGCCGCACAAAAAGGAGGCTCCCGCAGCAACGCGGAAGCCTCCTTCTTTATGCTTTAAGGCTGGGAAAACTACTTTTTACCTTTGCCAAAGTCCAGGTTGTCGAGGTCGATATTTTCCATTCCCTTCGGCATCTTTGGCATGCCGGGCATACCTGGCATGCCACCGCCGCCGCCCATTTGCTGCTGGAGCTTTTGCAGCTCCTCCATGGACGGCATGCCGCCGCCACCGGGCATTCCTGGCATTCCGCCCATGCCCGGCATACCGCCCGGCATCTTCGGGCCGCGGTTGCCGCCGCCTTTGCCCTTCTTTCGCTTGCCATTCTTGCCTTTGCGACCCTTGGGCTTCTTCTTGGTAGCGGAGCGACCACCCATGCCGCCCATGCCGAATTGGCCGGCCATCTTGGACATCATCTTCTTAGCTTGGTTGAAGCGCTCAATGAGCTGGTTGACCTCGGAAACGCTAACACCAGAACCATTAGCAATGCGCTTGCGGCGCGAAGCATTGAGAATCTTCGGATCCTCGCGCTCCTGCGGCGTCATACCGCGAATAATCGCCTGGATGCGGTCCAGCTGCTTTTCATCCACCATGGCGGCCATTTCATTCATCTGCTTGCCGCCGGGCATCATCTTCAGCAGATTGCCGATGGGACCCATCTTGCGGATCATCAGCATCTGCTCAAGGAAGTCATTGAGCGTCAGCTCGCCAGAGCCCAGCTTAGAGGCTGCCTCTTCGGCTTTCTGGTGGTCCAGGGTTGCTTCAGCCTGCTCGATAAGGGAGAGCAAATCACCCATACCCAGAATGCGGCTGGACATGCGCTCCGGGTGGAAGACATCGAAATCATCGAGCTTCTCACCGGTAGAGGCGTACATGATGGGCTTGCCGGTGACCTCACGGATAGACAAGGCCGCACCACCACGGGCGTCACCGTCCAGCTTGGTGAGAACGACGCCGGTAAAGTCCACGCCATCGCGGAAGGCCTCGGCCGTCTGCACGGCGTCCTGGCCGATCATCGAGTCGATGACAAAAAGGACTTCGTCCGGGTTGACGGCATCGCGGATATTGCGAGCCTGCGTCATCAGGGTCTCATCAATGCCCAAGCGGCCAGCGGTATCGATGATGACCACATCGTGCTGCTTCTGCTTAGCCTCAGCAATGCCCTGCTTGGCGACGTCCACCGGGTCCCCGTGCGAGGTACCCATTTCATGCTCGTTGGAGTCTAGGGAGGTTCCCGGATCCGGTGCGAAAGTCGGCACCTCAGCGCGCTCGCCGACAATTTGCAGCTGCTGCACCGCGCCTGGACGCTGCAAGTCACAGGCCACCAGCATCGGGGTATGGCCCTGCTTAGCTAGGTGCTTGGCCAACTTACCGGCCAGGGTGGTTTTACCAGCACCCTGCAGGCCGGCGAGCATGATCACCGTCGGCGGGTTCTTAGCCAAGTTCAGGCGGCGGGTTTCGCCACCAAGGATCTCAATGAGCTCCTCATTGACGATCTTGACTACCTGCTGCGCCGGGTTGAGCGCCTCAGAGACTTCCGCGCCGCGGGCACGTTCCTTGATGCGCTTGATAAAACCACGGACGACGGTCAAAGACACGTCGGCTTCCAGCAGCGCGAGGCGGATCTCGCGAGCGGTGGCATTGATATCAGCCTCGGTCAGTTTGCCCTTACCGCGCAGGCCCGCCAGGGCTGACTGTAGGCGGTCTGATAGTGAGTCAAACACTACGGATGCGCTCCCTTAATTTAGATCGATCTAAAGTTCAACTATTCAATCTTAGTCCCTAGCCAGGGCCCTGGTCACATTCCCCACCACGGTAGCGCGAGAAACCTGCCCGGCGAGGTACACATTGACGATCATTGTCGCGCCCATAACCTCATGGCGCAGCCACACAAAGTCCGGCAGTGCCTCTACCAAGTGGCCTAAAGCGCCGATGCGCTCGACCGTCCGGATGACCAAAATACCGCCCACATCGAATGCCGCGGTGGTCACCTCCCCTGCTATGACCGGCAGCTCCGTATAAGTTCGTGAGTTATAGGACTGGATAAACCTTATCTCCTGCGCTGCTTCCTTTAGGGTCTGCTGCACCGTGCGGATGAAAAACTCCGCCTTATAGGCACCATCGTCCTCGCGAACGATATTCGCTCGCACGATGGTCCACCCCAGCGCCGATAACAAGGCGAAGATGCGCTTTAGCTCCCCTTGAGAGGTACCGCACCACGACACGCTGACTTCTTGGTCTTCCCAATCCACTTTGAGCGCAACGCCTTCGGTAGATAGGGGTACATGCACAGCAGGGCGGTCGAGAACACGCGGTTTGAGCGCCTCGAGTGCCCGCGCAACGATCAGCTTCTGTGCTTGCTCCACTCGCGGTGTCCACACGCCAGGCCCGGTCGATTGGGCATCCGCCTCTGCCAAAACCGCTAACAGGGAAATAGTTAGCTGATCATAATGCGCGGCAGCCAAGAGGGCGTCGCGAGCGCCATCGGAAGCCGGGTCCATCGTCGCCGCTAACCGCGCCAAGGTGGTATGTTCTGCCACCAGGGTTTGGGCGCGCGACCTATCGGCGACGCTCAACCGCATACGGGCTGCCTGACGGGTAATCATCTCCGCACCTACTTGGGCATGAGGGAGCCCGTAGCCCTTGCCTATGTCATGGTAAAGCGCGGCCAAAAGCAATAAGTCCGGACGAGCCACCGAGGTACGCATCTCCGCGCACCGCGTTACCGTAGCGATGAGATGATGGTCCACTGCATGGACGTGGCTGCGCTCGCGCGGCAATAAGCCGCGCACATGCCCCCATTCTGGGACTAAGCGTTCCCACAGGCCATAGCGGTCCAAGTCCTGTATGACGCGCGGCGTGCATCGCGGGGAGGACAAAATAGCGAAGAAATCATCCACCGCTGCCCGAGGCCATCGTGGCGGCAGCTCGGGCAGATCTTGGAGCTGGTGCCACGTGGACTCGGCGATGATATATCCCGTGCGTGCCGCGGCAGCCGCCACGCGGGTGAGCAGCCACGGGTCCTTTACATTTGGCTTGCGCGAAAGGAAAATACTGCCGGCCTCAGCCACGACGTCCACATCGAGCGGGCGGCGCCGACCCCGGCCGGACGCTGAAGCATTACGGCCTAGTACCCCACGGGCGGTTGCAAGGCCGCGCTCCACCGCCTTATTGACCGTGGCTGCCGCACTGACCAAAGCTGCCGTCAGTGCGTAGCGGCTTTCAAACCCCAGATCCGCCGCTACGTCCGCGGCGAACTCGGGATCCAGTATGTCCCGGTGGCGCCGGGCTGTGACGTGCAGGAGCGTGCGGGCGTCGAGAAGCAGCCGCTGCTCACCGTCCAGATCTGGAAAGTCGCACAGGTTTCCCAAGGCCATCGCGCGCAAGAGCTGAATATCGCGCAGTCCCCCGCGCCCATTCTTCAGGTCCGGGTTCGTCATCGCTGCCACCGCGCCCGAACGTTTCCACCGAGTAATCGCGGTATCCAAGAAGTCATCAAAGCCGCGCTGCAGCTGGCGCCGCCACGCCGCAAGCAATTGCGCCCGCGCCTCATCCACCAGGACCTTGCGTCCTGCTACAAAGGCCAAATCCAACTGGGCAAAGCCGGCAGAGGCATCCTCGGCGGCAATCGCCCCGCACTCTTGTGGGGTGCGCAGGGCATAATCCAGGCGGTACTTAGCATCCCACACGGGATACCACAGCTGCTCCACCAAAGCCGGATCTGGCTCGTGGCCTTCCGGATAGATGAGGATGACATCAATATCCGAGTACGGAGTCATCTCATTGCGGGCAAAGGAACCGGTGGCAGCGAGCGCGGTTCCAGGTGGAAGCTCGAGACTGCGCAATACACGAAGCGCCGAGGCATGGGCCTCGGCGCGAATCTGTGCGGCGGTATGCATGCGGGCTTAAAGTGCCGCCTCGCCGCGCTCGCCGGTGCGCACACGAATGGCATCTTCAACTGGGGTTACCCACAGCTTGCCGTCGCCGATCTTTCCCGTGTAGGCAGCATCCACGATGGCGTTAATGATGTCTTCGACGTGGTCATCGGCCGCAACAACCTCCAGCTTGACCTTGGGCACAAAGTCAGTGGCGTATTCTGCCCCTCGGTATACCTCGCTGTGCCCACGTTGCTGTCCGAAGCCCTGGCTTTCTGTAACAGTGAGGCCGCGTACTTCCTGCTGCTCCAGAGCCTGGCGGATGTCCGGCAGGGTGAAGGGCTTAACGATGGCCGTGATGAGTTTCATTGTTACTCCTTGCTAACTCTTCGGGGCGGGTCTAGAGGCACCGAATAACGTGCATCCATTCTAGCCCGAGCACAGCAATTGCTGTGCAACTTTTCCACATTGTGAATCCAGGGCGCTGGTGGGCTCAGAAGACCCCACTGTGCAACCAGAAAAGCGGCGAGCTGTTCTGTTCTCCCCGCAGCTACGCACAGGAGCAGAAAAGGCTCGCCGCCAGAAGGAGCTGAAGAAGACTAGATATCGTCTTCCTCTGCTTGCACGGTCTGAACTTCCTTATTGGTGTGCTTGGCGTGCTTGACGTCGGTGACGGTTACGCCATAGATGGAGCGGCCCAGATAAAAGGAACCTACCGAGCCGATGATCCATACACCGAAGCAGGCGATCAGTGCCTGGATGAGCAGCCACAGCGAAAAGCCATCGCGGCCAAAATCTACGACCAGCTTGGCCACGATAATCAGCGGTACCGCAAGTCCCACAGTGGGGCCCAGCAGGTTGGCCCGGGTCAAGGCATCGGGCGCTCGCCACAGAGACACCACCGTAGCGACCACCAAGAGCGTAGCGATGATAAGCAGAACCGAGGCGATAATTTCAGAAATGGCCATGGTTTATCGCCTGCCCTTCGAAATGATGCGGGCCATCGATAGCGTCGGTAGCACACCGGCGGCAATGGCTCCAAGGAGTGCAATGTAATACGCCATCGGGGCGTTATTGGTCATCGACCACGCCAAATACATGCAGATCATGCCGTAGAAAACGATATCCGAGGTAATGGCGCGGGTGAGCTCATCGCGCGTGCGAAGCGCCAGCAGCACGCCGCACCACGTGGCGACGCCCATGATGAATACGCATACAAATACGACCCAGCCGAACGGGGACAATGTGGCAAAGTCAATCATCGCTCGGTCTCCTTTCTGCGTTGTACGTTGCGGGCGCGGCGCTTTGGCTTTTCGACGTCCGCTTCGCTTTCTGAAAGCGGAGTGTCCTCCGCCCGTGCCAAGTCAGGCGAGCGCATATAACGACCGACGGACTCGAGCGGATACTCGTAGAAAGCCTCATCCAATTCTGTAGTCTCCCCTTGACCCGGGACGCCGTAATCGATGTCCTTAACCCGCGGGGCGAGGCGCTGTTCCATATCAGCAAGATCAGCGACGATTCCCGCCGGGTCAGATCCTTGGACTGCCTGTACTAGCACGATGCGGGGCAGCCCCTTGCGGGGCGGTTCGCGCAAACCGAGTGAGAGCGTGCCCGGGGTTGCGGTAATGGAAGACGTAAACCAGAAGATCTCCCAGGCGCTAGTCACGCGCAGTGGGTAACGAATGATAACTGGGTTATATTCGTTATCCGGTTTGAAGGCCGCCAGTGCCAAGCTAATGCCGGCGACGAAAATCTCCTTGATGAGCCACAATGCATACACAATTGCGTTCATTTAACGGCCCTCCTGGATTTCATCGATAGTGGGAACGGCAATCGGCTCGTCGCCCAAGACGGTTTCAGTATATGCGTTAGTGTCCAAAAGCTGCTCCGCTGCAGCATCCACGACATCGAGGACGATGCCGGAGAAGATGAACATGCACAGCGAACCAAGGATGAGAGCGGCGGATGGGGCCATGAGCTTTTTGCGGATGACCAGTTCATCCGGAACCTTGTCCTCCGGCAGGCCCTTGCCCCAGAAGACCTTGCGCCACACGCGCAGCATGGCCAAGAAGGCAGCGAAGGAAGCGATGATGATGGCCGCGATAGCAATCCAGGCCCAAGCACCACCCACGCGGGCGATCTCGAAAACAATCATCAACTTGCCCCACATACCCGAGAACGGTGGGAAGCCCACGACGGAGAATGCACCGGCAGCGAAAATCCACGCGATGATGGGGTCGCGGCGAGCAAGGCCGGAAAGCTTGCTGAGCAAGCCCGTGCCGTAGGTCTCCTCAATGGCACCAGAGGCCAAAATCAGCGAACCAACGGTCACCATGTGGTGAATCGTGTACATGATGCCAGCTGCCAGTGCGCGACGTGGGTCATCAGAGGCAAACGCAAGCATGACCAAAATGAAAGGCATGCCGTTGAGCATCTGGTAGCCGAGAACGCGGCGGATGGAATTTTCCGCTAGGCCGCCGAAGGCACCGATCATCATGGAAATAATCATGATGACGATGATCAACACATTCCAGCGCTGTTCCAGATCGAATAGCTGCACGTACAGGCGGTAGAGCATGTAGACGGCCACTTTGGTGTGCAAGCCGGAAAACAGGCCCATCACCGCGGCGGAGGTTCCTGGGTAGGTGCGCGGCAGCCACGACTGCACGGGGAACACGCCGGCCTTGGCGGTAATCGCAATGAGGATCAAGCCTGCTGCCACGGTCACCGGCCCATTGCCTGCCGCTGCGCCCTTCAGTGCGCCTAGGTTGACCGCACCGGTAACCGAATACATATAACCCACGCCAACAACCAACAAGGTGGAGGCGAAAAGGTTAACCAAGACGAAGGCACGGCCGGCTGCCAAGCGCGACCACGTACCAGACATGGTGATAAGGCCGTAGGACGGCAGAAGCATGACCTCAATGAAGACGAAGAAGTTAAAGAGGTCGGCGGTCAGCAATGCACCGCACACACCGGTAATCAAAATCAGGGTGAGCGATGGATAGTAACGAGACTTAGTCTCCCCACCCACAATGGCAAACCAGTTGGCACCAAACGCGACGATCATCGTAGTAATGATCATCAACGCGGAGAAGGCATCCGCCGCAAACGGGATACCCACATTGCCTTGGTAGAGGCCAACAGTATGGGCTACTACCCCATTGTTCATGGTGTAGATGAGCAGGCCCAAGCCGGCGAAAATTCCAACGCCCGGGATGATAAGCATGATGGAATCGCGTACCGCACGCCACGGTGCCAGCAGTGCGAAGGCCGCTGCAATCAGCGGGACCGCTGGAAATAGCGGAAGGAGTTGAGCTACAGCATCAGCCATTATTTGTCATCCTCCTTCTGTTGAGTTGCCCCGCGTTCTGCAACGGGAGTGTTGTGGTCAACCTGACCAATTCGGTCAAGCTGATTGGTGGATTCCTCCAAAATTTGGCGATTTTGGGCGTCGCGTCCCAAGGTCGAAAAGGCATGGTCGATGGTGTTGTCATCAACCGGCTCCACCACGTCGGTGTCGTCGTTCTTGCCCATGGCCGCCATCGTCAACAAGATGGTCGAGGTTGCCATGGAAATAACAACGGCGGTCAGCACGAAGGCCTGCGGCAGCGGGTCGGCCATCTGATCGTGCGGAACCTGGGATGGGAAGGACTCTCCGCGGTAGGAATACACGCCCGTAGCCAGCAGCATCAGGTTGGCACCGTGACCAAAGGCCATCATGCCCAGCACGATGCGTACCAAGCCGCGCTGCTGAATGAGATAGACAGCACTGCCGATGAGCAAAGCAATAGTCAATGCAAGGATCATTACTTCTCCCCTCCCCGGTTAGCCGCGGAGCGCTTATTCTTCCTCTTCGTCTTTGCTTCCGAAGGCGTCAGCAAGGCCAACGGATCGGTCGAAGGGTTGATCGGGTCTGGGTACGGATCGTCGACATCCTCGAGCGAAATGCGCGGAGTCGTAGGCAGCGCGGAATCATCATCATGGACCCATGGCAAGAAGTCGCGCTCAGTACCTGGGCGCAAATAGCCGCCCAAAGCGTTAATCGCCATGGTCAACATGCCCAGCACCGCTAGGTAGATGCCCAAGTCGAAGATGAGCGAGGTGGTCCAGTGTTGGCCAAAGGCTTCGGCATGGATGGCAGCCAGGAAGCCACCATTGCCAATGCCGTGGTGCAAGTAGCCCACAAAGCCGGCGATCAAGGCTGTGATGATGCCGATACCGGTCAGGTGAATCGGAGTCATACGGCCGAAAACAATTTCATCGGAGCCACGGGACAGATAGATAAGCCCGATTGCCGCGCCCATGATCAGCGCTGCGGGGAAGCCGCCGCCGGAGGCATTGTGCCCGCGGAAGAAAACGATGACGGACATAATGACCAACAGCGGGATAACCACGTGCACGCCCTTGCGCAATGGCACGGAGTTCAGCTGGGACTGGCCAAACGGCGCTGGGCGTGTACCTGACTTGAACGGGAATCGCGGCAACGTCGTGGTGATGGCTGCAATAACCACCGCAGCCATGCCCAGTACGGAAAGCTCGCCCAAGGTATCGAGTGCACGGAACTCCACGATGATAGTAGCGACAACGTTGTCGCCGCCGGTGATGTCCGGAGCATTGTCCAGGTACCACATGGCCAAATCGGAGCGCTCGTGTCGACCCATGAGTCCCCACACGCCCAGGAACGCAGCCACGCCGGCCAAGACCGCAATGACGATGGAGCCGGTCTTGCGGGATTTGTTCTTCACCGGATGGAAGGTTTCTGGCAGGTAGCGCAGCACCATCATCATGACGATGACGGACAGGGCCTCCACCATAAACTGGGTCAGCGCCACGTCAGGTGCGCCCAGCAGGAACATCTGCAGGGTCACGCCCGAGCCGGCAATGCCAATCATGATGGCACCGGTCAAACGATTCTGGGTGCGAACCAATCCAAACATCGCCAGAGCGATGATGCCCAGTGGCAGCAGGTCCCATGGGTTATCCAGACCATCTACCCGTGGTTGCAGCGCTACCCCGTCGACGCCATCGCGGATGAGGGTGGTGGCAGCCAGCACGATGATCAAAATGACAATCGGCAGCATGTGGCGGGACGGATTATGCGAGTCGGACATCTTGCCCAAGACGCGCCCCAACTGGGAGCAGCCCTTCATCAAGGAGTACAGCAAATCATTGCCGCTGCGCGGCATGAACTCGTGAGCTTCAAAGCTTTCCCACATCTTCTTGCGGGCAAAGATGCCAGCAATACCGAGGATGAGGACCACTAGCGAGATAAGGAAAGGAACGTTGAGCCCGTGCCAGAGGGCAAGGTGCGAATGATGCTCCAATCCCACGGCAGCCACTGCATCATCGATCGGGGCGTCAAAGAGCCCGAGCACAAATACCAGCGGCAGAGACATAAAGCCCGGCAAAGCTGCAGGTAGCCACAGCGACACTGGTGCTTCATGGACATCTCCCATGTCGCGAGGTCCGTCAAAGAAGGCGCCGAAGACAATCTTTGCGGAGTAAGTAAAGGTAAAGAAAGCACCAATGCCGGCAACGATGAGCAGGATTACCTGGCCCGCACCGCCAATCGGGGCGTCTTCAAACGCGGTGAGCATTCCTTCCTTGGACACAAAGCCCAGAAGCGGTGGCACCGCGGCCATCGAGGCCGCACCAATTACTACGGAACCAAAAGTCCACGGCATCTTATTCCACAGTGGTCCAAGGCGGCGAATATCGCGCGACCCAGCCTCGTGGTCGATGACGCCAATGAGCATAAACAGCGAGGACTTAAACAGCGCGTGCGCCAGAGTATGGACCAACGCTGCGGCGATAGCGAACGGGGTGCCCACGCCAATGGTGGCAACAATCCAGCCCAGATGGGAGACGGTGGAATAGGCCGTAAGCTTCTTCAGATCCGTCTTCTGCACTGCAAATACCGCGGACATCACCGCGGTGCCCATGCCTACGACGATGAGCAACCAATTCCACACCGCCACGTCGTGGAAGATGGTGGAAAAACGAATAAGCAGGTACACACCGGCCTTGACCACCGCTGCCGCGTGAAGGAAAGCCGATACCGGCGTGGCGGCGGCCATAGCCTCTGGCAACCAGAAATGGAATGGGAACTGTGCCGCCTTAGTAAAGGCGGACGCCGCAATCAACACGGCTACGGCTGCCGTTACCCCTGGGCGTTCCGTCCATACAGGGGACGCCAAGATCTCAGAAACGGTAGTCGTTCCGGTCACCGTCGCGGCAATACCCAAGCCGGTCAGCAGGGTCAATCCACCAATAAAGGTCAGGATCAGTGTGCGCTGCGAACCAGCCTCGCCGCCTGAACCGGAGCGAGCGATCAACATAAACGAAGCCAAGGAGACTAGCTCCCAAGCAAGGAACAAAACCACCACATCGTTGGCCAGAACCAGCAACAAGATGGACAGCGTGAACGCTGTCATCAAGGTATAAAAGCTGGTATTGCCCTCATTCTTGGGCAGATAGGCCGCCGAATAAGTGAAAACGACGGCGCCAATGACCAGCGCCAACATAGCGAAGAAGATGCTCAACGCGTCCCCGCGGAGAGCAAAACTTACGTCGACGCCTGGTGCGATGAAATCACGCACCCAAGTGGCGTGGAAACTTAATTCCTCCCCGGCTGCAATGGCAGGAAATTCCTTGGCGATGAGGACCGCTGCAATAAGAAAAAGGCCAGCTAGTGGATAGCCTGCCTTTCGGTCAATAACCTTTACGGTTACCGGTGCCAAGATCACTGCCAGCGCCGCGAGGAGGACTGCATAAAGTAGCGTCACGAAATACTTGCCTCACGAACCTTGGTCTAGGTTTAATGCGAATTTCGCATTAAATACAGCCCTTTCAGGCTACCATTCCCGCCAAGGTCAAACCACATTGCAGCATTCCCCTACGCTTCATAAAAGACAAGCACAACCGCCACAATTACGCTCGCAGGCAGAGAATTCACAGGCGCTCAGCAGGACTTATTCCCGCGCCAATTGCATAGGCCTTTTTGCATAGTCTGCGAACCGACAGCGAGATGAGAGCGAAAAGAATTCGCGAGATTACTGCACGCTTTAACTCGCCCATGAAAACGAAGGACTCCCCCAGCACACCGTGGTGCACGTACGTGGCACCCGATATGCAGGGGGAGCTACAAGCTTAGCTACTACTTCTCACCCAAGAGGGCATCGACGAAGCCTTCAACCTCGAACGGCGCGAGATCATCGGCGCCTTCGCCCAAGCCCACAAGCTTGACTGGTACGCCCAATTCTTCTTGTACCTGGAAGACGATTCCGCCCTTGGCAGTGCCGTCCAGCTTGGTGAGAACCACACCGGTAATATCTACTACCTCGCGGAAAATGCGCGCCTGAGTAAGGCCGTTCTGCCCCACCGTGGCATCCAATACCAGCAGGACCTCGTCCACATCGGTCTTCTTCTCCACCACGCGCTTGACCTTGCCCAGCTGGTCCATCAAGTCCGTGGAGGTGTGGAGGCGGCCTGCGGTGTCGACCAAGACCACATCTACTTGCTGTTCCACGCCGGTTGCTACCGCGTCGAAGGCTACCGATGCTGGGTCAGCGCCTTCCTTGCCGCGCACGGTATCGGCGCCAACGCGGCGACCCCACGTCTCAAGCTGATCAGCGGCCGCAGCACGGAAAGTATCGGCCGCACCCAAAAGGACCTTGTGGCCCATGGCTACCAGCACGCGAGCAAGCTTGCCGGTGGTTGTGGTTTTACCGGTGCCATTGACACCGACGACCATCACGATGGCCGGCTTGCCCTCATTCGGCATGGCCTTAATGGAGCGATCCATCTCTGGGTGGCCTGCTTCAATCAGGCATTCGCGCAGCATGGCACGTGCCTCATCCTCGCTGGAGACGCCGCGCTCTGCAATCTTCTCGCGCAGGGAATCGGTCACCTTCATCGTGGACTTGGTACCCAAATCCGCCATGATGAGCGTGTCTTCGACTTCCTCCCAGGCGTCTTCATCCAGATCGCCTGCGGACAAAATTCCCATGAGCCCTTGGCCGATGGCATTTTGCGAGCGCGAAAGGCGCCCGCGCAAACGGCCAAGACGCCCACCGGCGGGTGCGATATCATCCTGCGGAGCTGGCGCTGGAGCAGGTTCGCCCTCTGGAGCCTCGGTCTGTTCCTTGGCAGCTTCGGCTGCACCGGTTTGCGCCTCGGCAGCAGCTGCGGCCTCTTCGGCCTCCTCGCGGTCGTCCACCCGCTCCTCGATGTCTTCCGCATCATTGTCTTCAACAACCTCGTCGAAGACTGGGGACTCCTCTTCTACCTCGGCATTTTCCACGGAGACAACGTCTTCTGGATCTTCTGCCTTTTCGGAAGCTGCCGGCTCTTCTGCTTTGGGTGCAGCTTCTGGTTGCTCAGCCTTTTCTGGGGCACGGTCCGCCTGCGATTCTTCGCTTTCCGACGCCCCAGCTGCCGCACCCGCTACGCCTGCCGCGCCAGCAGCAGCCGCCGCCGCAGCGCCAGCTCCCTTGGACTGGGATTTGTCTGCCTTATCAGCGGAAGATTCTGCCGCTTGCTTCTTCTCCTCCGCTGGCGCTTGGGCCTGGGCCTGCTTAGAAGGCTCTGCCGGCTTGTCGGTCTTCGCCGGCTTCTCCTGCTGAGGTGCCGTCTTGGTTTCTGGTTCCTCTGCCACAGACTTGTCTGCCATAGGCTTGTCGGCCACGGGCTTGTTTGCCGCGGCATCAGTCGTGGGCTGAGCAGACTGTGGCTTATCAGCCTGCGGCTTAGCCTGTGCCTGCGACTTTTCCTTAGACTGTGAGGTCTTGCCGCTGAGCTGCTCGTTGGCGATGGCGGTAGCATTCGGCTCTGCCTTAGCGGCCTGCTGCGACTGAGCGTGTTTTTCTGGGGCAGGCTTGTTCGCGCCGGGTTTGTCCGCCTGAACCGGGGCTTTCTGCGCTTCCTTAGCGCCGCCAGCAGGAGCGAATTTAAAGCCGGACTTGGCTTGATAGTTGCCGGACTTTTGCTCCTGGGTCAGCTGCTTCGGTTCTTCCTCAGCAGGCTTATCAAAGGACACCTTCTTGGCGTCGCCGCGCTTTTTGCCGATTACTACGAAAAGAATAATCAGCACGATGACGACGATCGCAATGCCGATCCATAACCATAAAGAATTCATGCCTCTATAGTGCCAGTCTTCTCAGCTCGCGGCACGTCAAACCCCCTCCTATAGCGGGAAGGGGTCCTGCGGGAAGTGGACGAGCCCCAGGTTACTTCCCCGCCTCGTCACCCCGGGGAGCATCTACACCCAAGCGAGTGGCATCCTCGCTGGCTTGCTCCGTTCCAGGGGCGCTGCCTGCGGGATTCATGCGCTGCGAAATCACGCGAGTAACACCATCGCCGCGCATGGTTACGCCATAGAGGACGTTGGCGACATCCATCGTCGGCTTTTGGTGCGTAATGACGATGAGCTGCGAGTCTTTACGCAGCTCCTCAAAGAGGGCAATGAGGCGGCGCAGGTTGACGTCATCAAGCGCTGCCTCAACCTCATCCATGACATAGAACGGGCTGGGGCGGGCGCGGAAGATAGCTACCAGCATCGCAAGGGCAGTAAGCGACTTCTCTCCACCAGATAGCAAGGACAGGCGCTTGACCTTCTTGCCCGGTGGGCGTGCTTCCACCTCGATGCCGGTGGTGAGCATATCGTCCGGCTCTGTGAGGATAAGGCGTCCCTCGCCACCGGGGAAAAGGGTCTGGAAAACCTTTGGAAATTCTGCTTCGACGTCATGCCACGCATCGGTAAACAGCTGCAAAATCTGCGCGTCTACATCCTCGATAACACCCGCAAGATCCTTGCGGGCTTGGATAACATCCTCCAACTGAGTGGACAGGAAGGAATAGCGCTCCTCCAAAGCCTTATATTCTTCCAGCGCGAGCGGATTGACCTTGCCTAGTGAATTGAGGTCCTTTTCTGCTTGTTTCAAGCGCGCGTTTTCCGCCCCGCGGTCGAAATCTTCGCCTGGAGTGTAGTCCTGCAAAAGATCCGAAATCGCAATGCCCAGCTGCTCCACGATCTTGGCTTCTGCTTCGTCCACACGCACCTGCGCCTGGGAGCGAGCAATTTCCGAGTCATGGGCGCGGTTGGTCAGCCGGTCCAGCTGCTGCCGCGCGGCCGAGACGTGTTGCTTGACCTGCTGTAGCTGCGAGTTGAGGGAGGTGCGCTGCGCAAAGTAGTCATCGCGCTCAGAGGTAGCGCGCTCAAGCAGCTGCGTGGCGCGCGCGGCCAGATCGCGTGAATGCTTGGCTACCGCACCAGCCAACTCGCCCTGGGCCTTGCGCCGCGCCATGGCCTGCTCATGGCGGGCCTTGGCTTGGCGTTCATGCTGCGCTTGGCGACGCAACGCCTCACCCTTTCCCGCTACCTGACCCACGTGGTCTTGGGCCGAGCGGGCTGCCACCTGCGCCTCCATTTCCATGGATTTGACCTGCTCTAATGCAGCGGAGGCCTCGTCGCGCTCTACCGAAGAAGGCTCGTCGGGCTGCTCGTCTGCATCGACGCGGGCGAGCCTATCGCGGGCGTCGGCAAGCTGCGTGCGGGCCTCGGTGAGCTTGACCTCGATCTCGGTCGCCCGCGCCGCGGCCTTCTCGTGCTCGTTCTTATTGGCCTCGTACTGCTTGAGCAGGCGCTGGTGATCGCGCTTCCACGCATCGACTTCAGTATCGTGCTCGCGCAAGGCAGCCTTCGCCGAGGCTGCAGTCACGCGGGCATCCTCCGCCGCGATCTTCGCGCCCTCGAGCGTGCCGGAGAGTTCTTCCAGCTCCTGCGTGGCGGATTCCAGCTGCTCCTCTGCCTCCGCGATGCGAGCGGAAACCTCAACGGTGGATGAAGCACCGGTGCCCACTTCTACCCAACCTTCACCCAGCACCACGCCGGATTCGGTGACGGCACGCAGGCGAGGGTCCTCGGCCACCAGCTTTTTCGCCTCCGCGACATCGGAGACGAGCACGACATCCGCAAGGAGGCGGTGCAGCGCTGCAGAGACTTCTGGGACTACTGCAATGTGGTCGAGCAACCACGAGGCGCCTGTGGGCAAAGTCGCATCCACGCGCCAGGAAGTGGCGGGGGCGGCCACGGAGACGTCGATAAGCGCGGAGCGCGTGCCCTTTTCCAAGTCCGCAATCAGCTGGGCAGAAATCTCGCCCGCCTGGGCCTCTGCAAAAGCACCCAACGCGGCAGCTACCGCGGTCTCGTACTTGGTGGTAATGAACTCCGCCAACGGTTGGAAATGCTCGCCTACCTCAATCTTTTCCGGCGCGGTCTGGGCCAAGGTATCGATGCGGGAACGCAGGGTATAGACAGCGCGCTCACGCTCGCGCTGCTCGTCGCGAAGCTGCTCCAAACGCTTATCGGCCGCACCCGATTCACTGGCCGCCCGCACATGGGCTTCCTCAAGCGGCTCACGCTCGCCGGCCAAAGACTGCAGCTTATCCGCCACCTCATCGGCTTCCGCCTGGGCGGCTTGGGTGCGCTGCTTGGTAGAAGTCAGGGTCTCCTCTTGGCGCGCCAGCTCCTCTTCGGCCGAAGTAACCTGGCCTGCCGCCTTTTCCTCTGCGGCGATGAGGCGGACGACGCCCTCGCGCCTATCCGCAATGGCACGCAGCTGCGCCATGTGTTCGCGCTCCGCGGCCTCGAATGCCTCACGGCGCTCTGCTACCTCTTCGCGGATAGCCTCCAGGCGTTCCGCAGCCTCCTCCGCTGCGGCGAGAAGCTCTGCATGTTCTTCGTCCGCGCGGGCAGCCCGTGCCTCTAGGTCATCCGGATCCTGGCCAGAATAGGCCACCTGTGCGCCGGCATTGGCCGCTCGTTCCTCCGCGATACGCAGGGTCGCGGAAATGCGCTCGGAAAGTGTGGACAGATCGAACCACAGTTTTTGGGCAGCATCCGCCTTGGGGTTTACCTCCTCTAGCTGGGCTTCCACTTCTAGCTGCGAACCTGTTGCTTCTTCCAACTGCGCGGTAACTTCTTCTACCTGCTCGGCTAAGACTTCTGCCGCGCGCTCGGCCTCCTGGAACTTGCTGCGCAGGCGCACCACCCTATCTCCTGCCAGCCGCAGGCGGGCGTCGCGCAGATCAGCCTGCACAGTGGCGGCGCGCTGCGCGGCCTCAGCCTGGCGGGCCAAAGGCTTGAGCTGCTTTCCCAACTCATCAGTAAGGTCCTGCAAGCGATCCAAATTGGCCTGCATGCCGGTGAGCTTGCGCTGCGCTTTTTCCTTGCGGCGGCGGTGCTTGAGTACACCCGCGGCTTCTTCGATATACGAGCGCCGATCCTCAGGCCGCGATTCTAGGATCTCAGAAAGCTTGCCTTGGCCAACGATGATGTGCATCTCGCGGCCAATACCGGAATCAGATAGCAGCTCCTGAATATCCATCAGGCGCGCTTTGGAGCCATTGATTTCGTATTCGCTGGCACCATCACGGAACATGCGGCGGGTGACCGACACTTCCGAGTATTCGATCGGCAGCGCACCGTCCGCATTATCGATGGTGAGGGTGACCTCGGCGCGCCCCAGAGCCTTGCGGTCGCCGGCGCCGGCGAAGATGACGTCCTGCATCTTTCCGCCGCGCAGCGTCTTGGCGCTTCCCTCACCCATAACCCAGGCCAGGGCGTCCACCACATTGGACTTGCCGGAGCCATTCGGTCCGACGACGGCGCAAATTCCGGGCTCGAATTTCAGAGACGTCGCCGACGCGAATGATTTGAAGCCTTTCAGCGTCAGCGATTTCAGGTGCATTTGGGTAAGTTTAGCAAGCCTTGAACGCAGCTGCCCAGCCGAGCCTAGAGGCTCGCTTCGGCGGGCTTGTGCTGCGAGTTAACGTTCGATGAAGCCAGATTCGCCCTTAGGGGAAGCCCATTGTTCGACAACCAGATCCACCGTTCCCGGGCGGCGGGTCGTACTCGGCTGCTCATTGAGGAGGCCCAGCAAGTCCTCGCATTTCTCCCGCGGGCCTTCCGCTACCACCTGCACCCGGCCATCTCTCAGATTGGTGGCATGCCCGCTCAAACCGAGCTCCAAGGCCCGGGAGCGCGTCCACCAACGAAAGCCCACTCCTTGGACGTGCCCATGGACAAAAGCGGTCATTCTCTCCAGTGCCATGCGGCCTCCCAAATTTCTAATAGCGGTCGTGGTGTCCCTTATCGCGCAATACGCGGCGATCCTCTTCGCTGCGGCGAGTAACGGGATCGGATCCGTCCCAGCACTCTACGCCCTTCAGTTCCGGCATCATATCGCGGTGGAATACCGGGTCAATGCCGTGGCTGCGCTGTTCGTTGTAATTCTTGAGCAGCTTAATCGCCACACCGGATAGCGGCACGATGGCGATAATATTGAGGATCACCATGGTTGCCGCACCGGTATCGGCCAACGCAAAGACCAGCGGCAGGGAGCCCACTGCGCCAAACCAAACGAAGAAGAGAACGACGAGGCGGAAAATCACCAACGCAGGCTTGCTCTGGGTGAGGTATTCCAGGTTAGATTCCGCCAAGTAGTAATTGCCCAGGATGGAGGAGAAAGCCAGGAAGAAGAGGATGAAGCTAACGAAGTGGATGCCCCAGTCGCCCACCTCAGAAGACAGTGCCGCCTGAGTCAAGGAGACGCCTTCTGCTTCGGCGCCGTAGGCAATCTCTGGTCCCAGCAGGATGATAAAGGCGGTGATGGTACACACCACCAAAGTGTCAAAGTACACGCCGAGGGTTTGAACCAAACCCTGCTTGACCGGGTGGGACACTGCCGCGGTAGCGGCTGCGTTCGGAGCAGAGCCCTCACCAGCTTCGTTGGAGAACAGTCCGCGCTGAATACCCTTCATCATGGCCGCACCAAGACCGGCGCCAGCGATTTCCTTAATACCCAGAGCGTGGCCGACGATATCGCCAATCATTCCCGGCACCTTGTCAAAGTTGGTGATGACAACAAACCCACCGACGAGCAGGTAGGCCACCGCCATAAATGGCACGATGATCTGGGTGATATTGGCAATGCGGTTGACGCCGCCAAAGATAATGAGGCCTGCAACCACGGCAATAACAACACCGATGATGGAGCGGAACATGGTGTCATCGCGGTCAAAGGAGAAGGACACCGCATCTGCAATGGCGTTGGTCTGGAAGGCGTTGTAGACCAAGCCAAAGGTAAAGGCAATAGCGATGGAGAAAAGAACACCGAGCGGGCCCCAGCCCAAACCGCGCTTCATGTAGTACGCAGGGCCGCCGCGGTACCCGTCACCATCTCGCACCTTCCACAGCTGCGCCAGGGTGGATTCGATGAATGCAGTTGCGCCACCGAGGATGGCGATGAGCCACATCCAAAAGACTGCACCTGGGCCGCCCACGGAAATGGCCACAGCCACGCCGGCCACGTTGCCGGTGCCAACGCGGGAGGCGGCCGAGATAGTAAAGGCCTTGAAAGCAGAGATGCCGCCATAGTCCTCATCCTCATCGCGGCCCTCCCCCTTTGGCCGCTCGACGACCGCGCGGAACATATCCGGCACCATGCGCACCTGCACCAAAGCGGTACGGATGCCGAAGAATAGGCCCGCAGCGATGAGCAGCCAGGGCAGAATCCACGACCATACGCCGTCATTAAATGTCGTTACGACATTTTCAAGAAAATCCATGCAGAATAATTTACTGCCTTGAGGTTCACAACGTGAACCCCATGCGCCATAACTTATTGGCAATGGGGGCAGAAATGGGTGGAACGCCCTGAAATTACGCAGCGCTCCAAGGGCGTACCACACCGCTGACAGGGCTGGCCAGCCCGCCCATACGCGGCCAGGGACCGCGAGAAGTATCCCGATTCACCATTCACGTTGACGTACAAGGAATCGAAGCTCGTGCCACCCACTTTTAGGGCGGCGGCCATGACCTCTTGGGCCGCTTCAAGCAGAGCTACGGCATCCTTTTGCCGCAACGTCGATGCCCTTTTGCGGGGCGGAATCTGTGCCGCCCACAGGGATTCATCGGCATAGATATTGCCGATTCCAGAAGCCAAGGTTTGATCCAATAGTGCAGTCTTTACTGCAGTCTTCTTGGCCCGCAAGCGCCGTGCGGTTGCCACAATGTCGAAGTCTGGTTCCAACGGGTCAATGCCAATGTGCGAGATCTTCGCCCACGGTGCATAGAGCCAATAGCCAAAGGTGCGCTGGTCTACAAAGCTAAGCTCTACCCCACCGCTTAGCTGAGCGCTAATGCGCAGATGCGGCGAATCGGTCGTGCCGATTCGAACTTGGCCCGACATGCCCAAGTGGATGAAGAGGACGTCGCGGTGGGGATCCATGGAATCTTCGCCCACAAATTCCAGCCACATGAACTTTCCCCGCCGAGCCACAGCGGCGACCTCTTTACCGATAAGAAGACCGGAGAGTGGCTCATCTTGGCCACGGTTGGCACGCGGGTGCAGGACTTGCACAGACTCAAAAGTCCGCCCCACCACGTGGGGCTCAAGACCCCGGCGGACGGACTCGACTTCCGGCAGTTCCGGCATGCTTAGCCTTCTTTATGCGCAGTGCCCTGCACCAAGAGAGGAGTCTCACGCAAAGTCTGGCACGCCTCTTGAGCTGCTTGCTGCTCGGCCAGCTTCTTATTGTGTCCCACTCCATTGCCCACGGTCAGACCAGCGACGGTAGCTACCGCGTTAAAGGTCTGGTCATGTTCTGGGCCGGTGGAGGTAGCCGAGTAGACCGGCATCGGTGCCTTAAGCTCGGCACACAGCTCCTGCAAAGTGGTCTTCCAATCCAGATGGCGGCCACTCACGGTCGCATTGTCGATCTTTTCTGCAAATAGGCGCAGGATGACATCTCGCGCAGTTTCGAATCCATGCTCGCGGTAGATGGCGCCAAAGATCGCCTCGGTGGTATCGGCAAGGATGGAATCCTTATCGCGGCCACCAGTGGACTGCTCTCCCTTGCCCAGCAAAATGTGTGGGCCGAGGTTTATCTCACGAGCGATATCCGATAGTCCGTAGCGCGAGACGATCGAGGCACGCATCTTGGAAATATCCGATTCCGGACGAGAGGGATAAGTGATGTAGAGCTGGGAGGCCACCGACAGGCCCAGCACCGCATCGCCCAGAAACTCCAAGCGCTCGTTATTAGGCAAATGCCCATTCTCATTGGCAAAAGAGCGGTGAGTAAGCGCCAAACGCAGGTGTTCTGGCTGCAAGTCCACGCCGAGCGATTCCAACAGTGGGCTGTGGTCTACTGCAGCAAATTCGGCTGCCAGTGCCTCTTCCCCGGTTAGCTTCTTTTTGCGGCTCATAGGAACTTCTCCAAACCAGCCCAGCGGGGATCGACCTTGTCTTCCTCTTCTTCGCCAGAGATACCGGTGGTCACCCCTTCAGGCGTGTCAATCTCACAGCGGTCCTCACACACCGGCGCGAAGGGAAGGTTGAGGCCTGCCTCATCGATCACGGCCTGCAATAGATCCAGCTCATCGTCTTCGATCTCCGGAATCTCATCTCCGGAGCCTTCATCATCGGCTGCAGGATCATCGCCTGAGACGAAGGATTCATCGGCAGCAAAGACCTGCGTGACATGCAAGTCCAGCTCTGGGTGCAGTTCCTTCAAGCACCGGGAGCATTCCCCTGTCAGCCGTCCAGATACGTTGGCATCCACCAAGACACCTGCACCTAGAGGGGTCAAGGTGGCGTCTACGGTGAGCTCCTCACCCTTCGGAATAGCGATCATCTCGACGCCGATCCTCTCAGGTGCGGGGCCGGTCTGGGTGCGTTGCTCCGGCAGTGCGTCAGCGCCTTGGGCGTTCAACAATTCGCCCACATCGAACTTCAATGGTGATGTCATAACACTAGGTAGTCTACCTTGCCCCGCAAACTCCGCCTAGCGGCCCGCACAGGCAAACTTTCTGTCAAGAGTCTGTCGTTTAAAGTAAAAGGGCCTATGCCTTTCCGGCTTAGCCTTTTCCCAAGCCAAAGCCATCTTTAGTGTGGAGGCATGACTTACCACTTGGCGCTAGCCTCCACGGATCCACGCAGCATCGCACTCGGATTCGCCGTGTTTAGCTGCCTTCCTGCCGCGGTATTAACCATTGCCGGCACGCTCGTGCACGCGACTCCACGGCCGGACCGTTCAGGAATCTATGGCGCTAGTGGGATTCGCCTCTTTACTGCACTCATCTGCAGCATCATTGCTGGTTTGATAGCTGGCACCATCCTGGTATTGCCCACTGGCATGGACCTTTCGGTGCTCACCGGCGCACTCATCTTTTCCCTAAGCGCAGGCGCCATTACCTGGTTTTCTCGGGAGACCATTCCCACGGCGCTTATTTCTGTAGGCACCATGCTGGTTGCCACAGGTGCGCTAGTGAGTATGTGCGCCGTGTGCTTTCCGCAGAACTTTAGTGATAGTTCTTTGACGTCGCTGTCTTCCTATTTCTTTACCGCACTCGTTGCATTCCTTTTCCCTGGATTAGTGACCACAATCATTGCAGCATGTATGGCCGTCCAATCCGCCGCGCCTGCGCGTCTCACATCGAGGAAGGAAAGCAGCGCCACGTCCACACACACGCCGTTAACAGCTGCTCCCCATGCACCGAATACGGCAGTGCCCACCACACAGCCTCGCTCCCGCGCAACCTCCTGAACTGCCTGCGCTGGTAGGAAAACATAAAGGCTCTGGTGGGTGGGCAGACGGTGTACGACAAACCGTCTGCCCACCCACCAGAGCCTTTGGCCGTGCCTGATATAAGGGGCTAAACCACCCCTCACCCCTTAAGCTCCTTAGCCCGGGTGCCTCCGGGAAATGAAGCTTAAGGGCAGAAAGAATTTAAAGGTTTAGCGCTCGTTATAGCGACGCTCGTAGTTCTCGCCTTCTGCGTAGCGGGAGCCGCCCGCAACACCGCCGGCACGACTCGAGGGCTGGTAGTCGCCGCCGCGGGAACGGACCCCGGCACCGCCGCGCAGTGCAGAGCGGTCGGAGCTTACGGTGCGCAGCAGCCCATTGAGGGTGGTTTCAAATTCGCTTAGCTTGCCGTCTACAAACTCATCGCATTCACTGCGCAGACGGTTGGACTCAGTGTGGGCGGACTCCACGATGCGGTGTGCTTCCTCATCAGCGCGGCGCACAACTTCAGATTCCGAAACCATACGCTCTTGCTCGGCGCGGCCTTCTGCAACGGAACGCTCATATTCGTCATTCGCCTGAGCAATGGTGCGGTCTGCTTCCGCGCGGGCCTGTTCCACCATGGACTGAGCGCGAGCTTCAGCATCAGCCACTAGCTTGGCGGCATGCTGTTCTGCGTGGGAGACCGTGGCATCCGCTTCCTCGCGAGCATGGCCCACGATGTCGTCGGCCTGCGCATTAGCATCATTGATGGTCTGGTCCGCACGCTCTTCGGCGCCGTGGAGGATTTCATCCTGCTTATCCAAGACATCCTGCGCGTCATCAATTTCAACGGGCAGGGCGTTACGGAGGTCGTCGAGAAGCGCGAGCATTTCATGGCGCGGAACCATGCAATTAGAGGTCATGGGGAGGCTATGGGCCTCTTCCAAGTGCTGGACTAGTTCATCTAGGGACTCAAAGACACGGTACATGCTGCGAATTTTACATGCCCTCACGTGCCAGACGTGGAGGCCACACACCGAGTGTGTACTGCGGATTTACCCTCCAGTGCCGACAATCGCCTTGCACCCGCCCACTCACGCAATCTATGGCGCGTATTTACAGCACAAGCTCCCCTTCTCCACTACACAAAGGCAGCACAGAAAGGGAGCGTGAAAGAAGAAATGAGCAGCTAGATAACGCCCTGTGCCAACATGGCGTCCGCTACTTTCTTGAAGCCAGCAATATTTGCACCGGCAACATAATCGCCTTCACGGTCATATTCCTTGGCCGTACTATCGATGTTTTTAAAGATATTGGACATGATCGCGTGGAGGCGATCATCGGTGTACTCAAAGGACCAGGAGTCGCGGGATGCGTTTTGCTGCATTTCCAGCGCGGAGGTAGCAACGCCACCAGCGTTGGCTGCCTTGCCCGGCGCGAAGTTGATCTTGGATTCTTGGAAGACGTGGACCGCCTCTGGGATAGAGGGCATATTGGCGCCTTCGGCTACGTAACGCACGCCGCCGTCAACGAGCTTCTTGGCGGACTCGCCATCGAGCTCATTTTGGGTGGCGCACGGCAAAGCCACGTCTGCCTGTACTTCCCAGATATTTCCACCCTTGTGGAATTCCACTCCGTTTCCAGCCTCTTCGGCGTAGGTGGAAATGCGCTCACGGCGGGTTTCCTTGACGTCCTTGAGCAGCTCAATGTCCACGCCGCTAGGGGTAGTGATGTAGCCGGAGGAATCGGACATCGCAACGACGGTAGCGCCAAGCTCTTGGGCCTTGGCTGCGGCGTAGATGGCCACGTTGCCAGAACCGGAGACGATAACCTTGGCACCGTCGAAAGACTCGCCGTGCGTCTTCATCATTTCATTGGTGAGGTAGACGGTGCCGAAGCCCGTGGCCTCGGTACGAACCAGGGAGCCACCCCAAGTCAATCCCTTGCCGGTGAGGACGCCGGATTCATGCTGGGTGGTCAGGCGGCGGTACTGGCCAAAAAGGAAGCCGATCTCGCGGCCGCCGACGCCAATGTCACCGGCCGGCACGTCGCGGTATTCGCCAATATGGCGGTGCAGCTCGGTCATGAAGGACTGACAAAAGCGCATGACCTCTACCTCGGACTTGCCCTTAGGATCAAAGTCAGAACCGCCCTTGCCGCCACCAATGGGCAGACCTGTCAGGGAGTTTTTGAAAATCTGCTCAAAGCCAAGGAACTTGATGATGCCCAGGTTGACCGAGGGGTGGAATCGCAGGCCACCCTTGTAGGGGCCGAGCGCGGAGTTGAACTGAACGCGGAAGCCGCGGTTGACCTGGATGTCGCCACTATCGTCGATCCATGGCACGCGGAAGATGAGCTGGCGTTCAGGCTCGCACAGGCGCTCCACCAGGCCGTAGTCCGCGTACTGCGGGTCTTTTTCTAGGACAATTTTCAGCGAATCCAGGACCTCAGAAACCGCTTGGTGGAATTCCGGTTCTCCCGCATTGCGCTTGAGCAATTTGTCGTAGTACTCAGAGATTTGGCTATCTACTGACATGGTGTGCATTCCATTCTGTGGGCTTGTAAGAACAGATACCAGTTTCCTATCAAACTACCGATAATGCAAGCAGGTTCGAGGCTTTAGGGAGACATACAACGCCTTTTACCAGCGACAATAAAGTTAAATATTTTCTGTAGACCGTTCGAATCTTAAGTCGCACCGTGCCCCAGCGCGGGCGGGCTTTATAATCACGGGCATGCATATTGTTGTCGCCCCAGACTCATTTAAAGGCACCGCCTCCGCGCCCGAGGCCGCAGCCAGCATTGCTATGGGGGTGCGCCAAGCGCTTCCCGACGCCACGGTGACCACCCTGCCCATGGCCGATGGCGGCGAGGGCACCGCTGCCGTCCTCGCGCAGGCAGCAGCGGCCGGCGGACAATCCGCCGAGACCATTACCCTGCCCACTACCGACGCCATTGGCCGCTTGACTCAGGCAAGCTATGTCCTCGCCGGAACCACTGCGTTCATTGACGTCGCCTCTGCCACCGGGCTGCCCGCTGTACAGGACAGCCTTGATCCGCTGCACGCCGATTCCTATGGCACCGGCGTGCTGATCGCGGACGCAGAAACCCGCGGTGCTACCTCGATCGTGTTGGGATTGGGCGGCACCGCCAGCATTGACGCCGGGATGGGCATCCTCACCGCACTCGGCGCCGCCGCGCACGACTCCCGCGGCTATGCCCTACCCAAGGGCGGCGCTCCCCTAGTTCAGCTGGACCACATCGATACCGCGCAGCTCAATATCAAGGCGGGCATGCTTGACTTCACACTGCTGGCAGATACCCGCGCTACCCCAGTGCAGGCGGCAACCATGTACGGCCCCCAAAAGGGAGCTCAAGGCGAACAAGTAGCGCTGCTGGCCGGCGCCATGCTCCAAGCATGCACGGTTACCGGCACCGATGCAGATTCTGCATATTATGGCGCCGCGGGTGGCCTTCCCATTGGCCTGTCCTGGCTTTCGCGCACCCTCTGGGGTTCAGACGAACACGTGCGCGTCCTGTCCGGCGGCACGCACGTGGCCGCTGCACTGGGCCTTCCGGAAAAGATCGCTTCGGCCGATCTCGTCATTACCGGCGAGGGCCGCTTTGATGAACAGTCTCTGACCGGCAAGGCAGTCGGAACCATCACGGATCTTGCCCGGCAAGCCGGAACTCCGGTGGGCATTATCGCCGGCTCCTTCGAGCATGACACCGACGCCTACTGCGCTCCCCTTAGCCAAGAGGGCTCGTTAGCCCAGCAGCTGGCGGCGGCCGCCGGGGACATCGTCAAGCAGCTCTAAGGCCGAATGGACAGCGACCACGGGAAGATGGCGGGCCGCTCATGCGCCAGCTCATCTTCTAGCAATACGTGGTCCTTGGGCAGCACTGCATGCGGGGTGAGAAGGCGCGAGAGCACCATGCCCAGCTGGTTAACCGAGCCACTCACGCCCGCCACCGCGATGTCATAGCGGTGCACGCTCGCGTCCGCAAGGTCGCGGTCCTCATGCTCGTCGCGATAATTTTGCCGCAGCTGCTCTTCCAAGCCCTCTGGAAACTGCGGCGCCTCTGGGCGGGTAACGTCAGCTGAGGAAAGCGAACCGCTCTCCACCAGCTTGTCGGTGGCGGCGGTAAAGATGTCCGCGACGCGCTCTGCTTGCGCGTTGGGAACCAAAACATCAAATTGAATAACCGGCATAGCGCCAACCCTACCCAATCCCTAAGGTGTGAAACCATGTCTGATTCTGCCCGCATCGCCCAGCTCACCACTTCCCAGGAAGCCGATCTGGGGTGGCAGCAGGACTTTTATGAGGACCTGCACCGCCACCCCGAGCTTTCGCATGAAGAGGAGCGCACCGCCAGTCGCATCCGCGCCAAACTCGCCGATTTTGACTGCGAGGTAGTAGAAAACATCGGCGGCTTTGGTATGGTCGCTATCTTCCGCAACGGCGATGGCCCCACTGCTTTGCTGCGTGCGGACTTTGACGGCCTACCCGTGGAAGAGGCCACCGGCGTGTCCTATTCCGCCACTAATGGAAAGATGCACGCCTGCGGGCACGATATGCACACCACGGCGCTGCTGGGTGCCTGCGCGCTTCTCGACGCCTCCCGGAGCACCTGGTCCGGCACCTTCCTCGCTCTTTTCCAACCGGCCGAAGAATCTTCCGTGGGAGCTAAGGACATGTTGGCCGATAACCTCATCGATCGTGTGCCTCGTCCCGATATTTGCCTAGGCCAACACATCATGCCCGGCCGCGCCGGTACTGTACGCCACACCGCAGGCCCCATCATGGCCGGCTGCGATTCCCTGCGCATTCGCGTCTTTGGAAAATCGGCCCACGCTTCCATGCCCCATAACTCCATCGACCCCACCTATATCGCGGCCATGATCGTCACCCGCCTCCAAGCTATCGTGGGCCGCGAAGTTGCCCCACACGAGTTCTTTGTCATCTCTGTAGGCGAGCTACACTCCGGCGATAAAAACAACATCATCCCCGAATCCGCCGAGCTCGTGCTCAATACGCGCTATTACGATCCCGCACTCGCGGAAAAGGTCTATGCTTCCCTCGAGCGCATGGTCAAGGCCGAGTGCGTGGCGTCCGGAAGCGAGCAAGACCCGACCTTTGAGTACTACGCTCACGGCGAGGTCACCGATAACGACGCCACGGCCCACGCACCAGTGGCCGAGGTTTTCGATGCCGCCTTCGGCTCCGATTCGGTCATCGCCGCCCCTTCTACCGCCTCTGAGGACTTTTGCTATCTACCACAAGCATGGGGCGTACCTTATGTCTTCTGGCACATCGGCTGCACCCCGGAAAATGAGCTAGAGGATCCACCTGTCAACCACCAGGCGACCTTCCTGCCGGACTACGCCCCGACCGTCTACGCCTCCACTCGAGCAGCGTATGGTGCGGCATTGACTTACTTGGCAAAGCCCTAGGTACCCGGCGCGCCTTTTCCTATTCCTCCCTGCAAGGCGGCGCCAATCCTATTAAGCTGGCAGGCGTTTCGTGACTTCCCACTAACTTAAGGTTTCACATGAGCCAGCCACGGCATTCTGTTTTCGAATCCACCGTTCCCTCCCATGTTCGTGCGGCCTCCGGTGTGAGCCCGCACAGCGCTTCCTACCGCAAGTTCTGGTCGGGCCTATCCGGTGCCGTCATGGAGCAGATTGCCGATAATTGGGAGCGCACCCGTTCCGCCTATGCTGCAACCCGCCAGCAGCATTACTTCTCCGCAGAGTTCCTGCAGGGCCGCGCGCTGCTCAATAACCTCACCAACCTGGGTTTGGTCGACGATGCCAAAGCTGCCGCCACCGCTGCCGACCACGAGCTGAGCGATGTCCTCGACGCCGAGCACGATGCCGCGCTCGGCAACGGTGGCCTCGGCCGCCTTGCCGCGTGCTTCCTCGATTCCGCTGTCACCCAGGACTACCCTGTTACCGGTTATGGCCTGCTCTACCGTTACGGCCTGTTCCGCCAGTCCTTTGAGAATGGCTTCCAGAAGGAACAACCTGATGCATGGATGGAAAACGGCTATGACTTCATCATCCGCCGCGCCTCCGAGCAACGCCGCGTCCACTTCGATGACATGGATGTGCGCGCCATTCCCTATGACATGCCTATCACCGGCTACGGAACCGATAACGTAGGCACGCTACGCCTGTGGAAATCCGAGCCCATCGATGAATTCGATTACGACGCCTTCAACTCCCAGCGCTTTACGGAGGCCATTGTCGATCGCGAGCGCGTCATGGATATCTGCCGCGTGCTCTACCCCAACGACACCACCTACGAGGGCAAGGTACTGCGCGTTCGCCAACAGTACTTCTTTGTCTCCGCATCCCTGCAGACCATGGTGGATAACTACATTGCCCAGCACGGCGAGGACCTCACCGGTTTTGCGCAGTACAACGCCATCCAGCTCAATGACACTCACCCAGTGCTCGCCATCCCCGAGCTCCTACGCATTCTGCTCGATGACCATGGTCTGAGCTGGGATGCGGCGTGGAAGATCGTCACCGAGACCTTCGCCTACACCAACCACACCGTGCTCGCAGAGGCACTGGAGAGCTGGGAAGTGTCCATCTTCCAAAAGCTGTTCTGGCGCATCTGGCAGTTGGTGGAGGAAATCGATCGCCGCTTCCGCGAAGATATGGCCCACCGCGGCTTGGATCAGGGTCGCATTGACTACATGGCGCCGGTGTCCAACGGACAGGTTCACATGGCCTGGATCGCCTGCTACGCCGCCTACTCCATTAACGGTGTCGCCGCCCTGCATACCGAAATCATCAAGGCCGATACGCTGTCCGAATGGCATGAGCTCTGGCCAGAAAAATTCAACAATAAGACCAATGGCGTCACCCCGCGCCGCTGGCTGAAGATGTGCAACCCCCGCCTGGCAGAACTGCTCACCCAGCAGGCTGGTTCCGATGCGTGGGTTACTGACCTCACCCAGCTGGCCAGACTCGCCGATAAGGCCGACGATGCTGACCTACTACGAGAACTGATCGCCATCAAGCAGGCCAATAAGCGCGACTTTGCGCAGTGGGTCAACGACCACCAAGGCGCTGAAATCGACCCCGATTCCATCTTTGACGTGCAGATTAAGCGCCTGCACGAGTACAAGCGCCAACTGATGAACGCCCTCTACGTCCTCGACCTCTACTTCCGCATCAAGGACGAAGGCGAAACCGTGCCGAAGCGCACCTTCATCTTTGGTGCCAAGGCCGCGCCGGGCTACGACCGCGCCAAGGCGATTATCAAGCTCATCAACACCATCGCGGATCTGGTCAATAACGACCCAGCCACCAAGGACATCATCCGCGTCGTCTTCGTAGAGAATTACAACGTCTCCCCCGCCGAACACATCATCCCGGCCGCTGATATCTCCGAGCAGATTTCTGTGGCTGGTAAGGAAGCCTCCGGCACCTCCAATATGAAGTTCATGATGAATGGCGCGCTGACCTTGGGCACCATGGATGGAGCAAACGTGGAAATCGTCGAGGCGGTCGGCGAGGACAACGCTTATATCTTCGGCGCCCGCAATGAGGAGCTGCCGCAGCTGCGCGCCGAGTACAACCCGGGCGAGCTTTACCAGAGCGTGCCAGGCTTGGCCCGCGTGCTGGATGCGCTTGTCGACGGCACCCTGGGCGCCGACAATGCCGGCATCTTCGGCGATTTGCGTTCCTCGCTTCTCGACGGCTTCGGGGAGCACGCCCAAGACCAGTACTACGTCCTCGGTGACTTCGCCGACTACCGCGAGACCCGCGACCGCATGGCCGCGGAGTATGAAGAGAATGAGCTTGCGTGGGCAAAGAAGGCATGGCTGAATATCTGCTATTCCGGTCGTTTCTCCTCGGACCGAACCATCGCGGACTACGCGAACGAGGTGTGGAAGATCCAACCGACCCCGATTTCCCAGCGCTAAGAAAAGGTCCTGCCCTTCGCTTCCACAGCGAAGGGCAGGACCTTTAGTAAGGCGGTGTGCCTGATTCTGTTTAGCGCAGGCCCACGCGCTTGAGCTGCTCATAGATGGGCTTCAGGTCGATGTTGAGCACGCCCATCTGCGTAGCCAGGAAGCCGAGGCCGCCGACAACGGCGCCCAGGATCCCCAGCCCCGTAGCTAGACCAGCTGCAAAGCCCTTGCTGCTGCCTTCCTTGCCGGCGCCATCGGACGGGTTGGCAGCATCTCCTGGCTGCTCTGGATCGTCTGCTTGGCCGGAGCCATCGTTCCACCACTCATCAAAGGTCAAGTTGGCTACCAGGGTGTTGTCGATGTAGTCACCACGGACCGAATCGGTCCCAGAGGTACGAGCCATAATGTCCTCGGAGCCGGCGCCCTTGAAGAAGAACGGAACCAGCTGGTTGGTGTGCTGACCGGAGTACCAACCGTGGCGAGCAACCTTGCCCTTCTCGCCTTCCATTGCATTGAAGCGGTTATCCGCCTCAGGGTTATCCTCAGTCGGGGCCTCGTTCGCACCGGAGAGATAGCCGGTCTCGTGGTCTGCGGTAACGACCAGCAGGGTCTCCTCCCACGAAGAGTTCTCCTCTACCCACTTGATGGCGGCGTCGACTGACTTGTTGAAGTCCTGGGTCTCTTCGATGTCGCGCACCGGGCTATTGCCGTGTCCGGCCCAGTCAATGGCACCGCCCTCAATCATGACAGAGAATCCATCCTCATCCTGACCCAGTGCGTTGAGTGCGCCGGTGGTCATGGTGGGGAGATCCACGACGTCGTTAAGCGGGTCAGAGTGCGGTGCCTTCGCCTCGCCAGAGCGGGAGTTCTGCAGGGTGGATCCTACCTGTGCGATACCCCAGTACTTCTGGTCCGGCTTGACGTCGCCTTCCGCCATCTTCTTAAAGTCATCGTTGGACTCAAAGTAGTTCCAGTCGGCCTCGCCAGCGGACAGCTTGGCGTAGTCCTCCTCGTACATAAAGCTGTAGTCCGGAGTATCGACCTTTTGGTGGTCATTGTCGTAGAACGGGTGACCAGCTGCCATGACCACGTCGAGGTCGCTGCCGAGCATCTCACGGCTAATGTCCTGCAGCTTATCGCGGTCCTTGTTGTGCGCGGCCCACGCCGCCGGAGTGGCTTCGGAATAGAGAGTGTCTGATGGTTTGTGTGTGGGTACCTAACCCGCATAAGGAGATGGACCAGAATGACTACTGTGGCGAGACGAGATCCGGCTGATAAGGCCAAGATTGATGCGATTGAAAAGAAGCTGCTTGCTAACCCTGACATCGCGAAGCTGATTGATGACCTAGGCACGTCTACAACGGATGCCAACGACCTGGTTCGCGGCATGTTACAAGCCTCGATTACCAGAGGCCTCAACGCTGAAATGGATGCCCACCTGGGCTACGAGTCTGGCGACAGGAGCGCTAAAGCTGCAGCTAGAACAGACAATCACCGCAACGGGTCGTATCCAAAGACCGTGGATTCTAACTACGGGCCAGTCACCGTTGATGTGCCAAGAGATCGGGCTGGAACATTCTTTCCGACTATGGTCCCTAAAGGCTCGAGGAGATTGACTGATGTCGATGACATGATCGTTAGCTTGTACGCCGGTGGGATGACAATTAGGGATATCCAGCATCATATGGCAACGGCGATGCGTGTTGATATTTCCCATGAGACGATTTCAGCGGTTACTGACGCCGTCCTCGATGAGGTCATGATCTGGCAAAACCGCCAGCTAGACGAGTTCTACCCGGTCATTTTTCTCGATGCGTTGCGCATTAAAGTCCGCGACGGCGGCCGAGTAGTCAACAAATCTGCGTACATGGCAATCGGCGTGGACCTGGACGGTATTAAGCACATTTTGGGATTGTGGATTGCCAAAGAAGAAGGCGCTTCATTTTGGGCGCAGGTATGTGCCAATCTTTCCAATCGTGGGGTCAAAGACGTCTTTATCGTCTGCTGTGACGGGCTGAAAGGCTTGCCGGAAGAAGTAAAGGCAACCTGGCCGAACTCTATGGTGCAAACCTGTATCGTGCACCTGATTCGTGCCGCTAACCGGTGGGTAGCCTACGGAGATCGCCGTGGCGTATCGGCCGCGTTGAAAAAGATTTACACCGCCACGGACGAGTCCACAGCTAAGGCTGCCTTAGACGAATTTGAAGCCTCTGAATTGGCAGAAAAGTATCCACGCTCAGTCAAAGTCTGGCGAGATGCATGGGCGCGTTTCGTACCGTTTCTCCAGTTCCCACCAGCAGCCAGCAAGGTCATTTACACGAAGAATTCGATTGAATCATTCAACAATGAACTGCGGAAAGCTACCCACAACAGGGTGCAGTTCACTAACAATGAATCAGCGCTCAAGACGCTATGGTTGATGATCTGCAACATCGAAGACAAACGAGCCGCAAAGAGGGCAAAGCAAGGCAAACGAGTCTCAGCAACAGCCGGCAGACTCATGGAAGGAGCCCGAGTTTCCGGCTGGAAACAAGCCATTAACCAAATGGCCGTGGCCTACCCCGACAGCTTCGACAAATACCTATAAACCTAGCCCCACACACAAACAACTTGATACCCTCCGAACAAGCAAGCATTGATAGATGCAGGTCTGCACTACATTTTGTCGGTGAAACCCCACCGTGCCTGAGGTGATTGAAACCTGGCGGCGGGAAATCCCTGGTGAAGCCTACGCCCACGGCCAGATCTGGACACAAGCCTCGGCAAGCGATGCGCGCAAACACACAACCCCGAATACGGTGACCCACTTCCAGTACTCCTATGATCGGGCCAGACGCGGCCTGCGCGGAATCAAAGAGCAAGTCGCAAAAGCCAAACGCGCTGTTGACGGCGAAATCGCCATTAAGCGCAACCGCTATTTCGATCTTTCCACCCCGAACAAGAAGGTCAACTACGCTCTTGCTGCCAAACACCGAGCCCTAGCCGGAATTAAAGGCTATGAAACCGACCTGACCGCTCTTCCCGCCCAGGAGGTTATCGGGCATTACCGCAGGCTATTCCACATTGAAAATGTCGTATCGGATGTCGAAATCAGACCTGAAAGCACGCCCAATCTATGCGAGGAAACAAAACTCGATCACAGCACATCTCAATATTGTGATGGCAGCACTAGCCGTGACCCACCTGATGGAGACCCGCAGTGGTCACTTCATCAAACGCCTCGTGAGAACACTCAAGAAATACCGCAGCTTTCAACTCGTCGTTGGCGGCGAAACCATTCACGCCGCCGTACCATTCCCGCCCGACCTCACTGCCACCATCCAAGTAATCACCGGCCGCGAACTTCCGCACAAAATTGGCCTAAGTCAGGTTAGAAGGGAATCAGCACACCGTCTCGTGGGATTCGTGCTCTGGGTGCTCAATCTGGATGGTGGAGTGCTCGATACCGTGTTCGCGCAGGGCCTGCTGGGCGGCATCCAACAGCGGGCCGGTGCCGACGGTGCCGTCGCGCACGATATGCACGGTCGTGAGCACGTTCACGCCGTCCAGGCTCCACAGGTGCAGGTCGTGGATGTCAGCAACGCCCTCGACCTGCCGCAGCGCGGGCTCGATCGCACTGGCGTCGAAGTCCGCCGGGACTTGCTCGAGCAGCACGCTCGCCGAAAGCCGCATGAGCTGCCAAGCGCGCGGCAGCACCATCGCCGCGATCGCTAGGGAGGCGATCACGTCCGCCGCCACAAACCCCGTGGTCAGTACCACGATGCCGGCCACGATTACTGCGATCGAGCCGAGCATATCCACTAACACGTGCAAGAACGCGCCCTCCACGTTGATCGAGGATTTGCGGTGCCGGTGCAGAACCCACGCCGATAGCGCATTCGCCACCAGGCCGATCACCGCGATGATCAGCATCGTTTTTCCCTGCACTTCGGCCGGGCTCTGCAGGCGGCGCACCGCCTCGACGACAATCCACACCGAGATCGCCAGCACCATCACTGCGTTCGCCAGTGCAGCAAGCACCTCCACTCGTCGGTAGCCGTACGTGGCCTGAGCCGATGCTTGTCGGCGCCCAACCAACACCGCTAACACCGCGATGATCAACCCCGCAGCGTCGGAAAGCATGTGCATCGCATCCGCCATCAGCGCCATCGAACCCGCCAACCAGCCGCCGATCAGCTCCGCGAAGAAGACGGTGCCGGTAATGCCTAGCGCAATCAAGAGTGCGCGCAGCGGCGTGCTGGAGTGATCGTGGTCGTGGTGCTCGTGTGCCATGCACTCAGCCTATCCCCGTCGACGCTTATTGACAATTAATTGAAAATGGATGGCGGTAAGCGCAGCCACTGAGGCCAAGTCGGCCTGATTTAGGTCATTGTGCAGTTGTCCTTTGAATGTGTAGAGAAGCTGAAACATGAACAACCAAAAAGTACTGCAGCCGCATGTCAGGAAAGCAACCGCTGAGTGTACTCGAGGTAAATATAAATCTACATTTGTATAAATGTATATAGAAAAGCGCCGCGAGCCGTGGAACGTGTTAAAGGGTGGGTCGCGGCGCTCGTGCCAAAAATCTACTTCTTGGTTTCACCCAACAAGTGACACTGAATCATGTTGGTGTTGCCAGCAATTCCTGGAGGAGTACCAGCAATGACGACAATCATGTCGCCTTCCTCGTACCTGTCCATCTCCAGCAATGCATCATCGATAGCTTCCATCATGTCATCGGTGGACTTAACGTGCGGGCTCAAGAAGGTCTCAGCACCCCACGTCAAAGCTAGCTGGGAGCGAACCGCTGGGTCCGGCGTAAACGCCAACAGCGGAAGCTGGGAGTGCAGGCGAGCCACGCGCTTAGCGGTATCGCCGGAGGTAGTAAAGGCTACGATGGCCTTTGCATTGAGGCGCTCGGCAATATCGCGGGCGGAATAGGACACCACACCACGCTTGGTGCGCGGAACGTGGGACAGCGGTGGAACCTTGCCACCATCTTCAGCATTAGCCACGATCTTGGACATGGTGCGCACGACGTTCTGCGGGTCAATACCCACGGAAGTCTCACCAGAGAGCATGACGGCATCGGCGCCGTCGAGAACGGCGTTAGCTACGTCAGAAGCCTCTGCACGGGTCGGGCGCAGGTTGGAAATCATGGAATCCAACATCTGGGTAGCCACGATGACCGGCTTAGCGTTCTCGCGAGCAATCTGGATAGCGCGCTTCTGGAACAGTGGCACGCGCTCCAGCGGCACCTCAACACCGAGGTCGCCTCGAGCAATCATGATGGCATCGAATGCCAGCACGATGGACTCGAGCGCGTCTACCGCCTCGGGCTTTTCCAGCTTGGCAATGACCGGAACGCGGCGGCCCTCTTCGTCCATAATCTCGTGGACCTTATCCACGTCTGCTGGGGAGCGGACGAAGGACAGCGCCACGAGGTCAACGCCAAGGTTCAAAGCGAAGCGCAGGTCAGCGATATCCTTTTCCGACAAAGCCGGCACGGAGATATCCATGCCAGGAAGGGAAACGCCCTTGTTATTGGAAACCGGGCCACCTTCAGTGACCTCACAGACGACGTCGTTGCCGTCGACTTCCTTGCAAACAACGGCAACCTTGCCATCGTCGATCAGCAGGCGGTCACCTGGCTTGGCGTCCTTGGCCAGGCCCTTGTAGGTGGTGGAAACGCGGTCATGGGTGCCTTCGATATCGTCCACGGTGATGCGGACGATCTGGCCGTTATCCCACTGCTCCTCGCCGTTGATAAAGCGGCCAAGGCGAATCTTGGGACCCTGAAGGTCCGCCAAGATACCTACGGCGCGGCCGGTCTTATCGGTGGCCTGGCGCACCCAGTTGTAATTCGCCTCGTGGTCTGCATGCTCGCCGTGAGACATATTCAGGCGGGCAACGTCCATGCCGTCCTGTACGAGGCGCAAGATGCCGTCCTCGCTAGCAACGGCAGGGCCGAGAGTACAAACAATCTTCGTTCTTCTATCCAGCATTATTGGCCTATTCCGTCGGGGGAAATTGAACACTCCCCAACCTACTCCTTCGAAAAGATTGGGGCCACAATTTTTTGGTTCCATTTTCTGAACGGACACCACAAAATGCCCCATTTCCCACAAAACCAAATCTAACCGGGCAAACTTGGGCAGTATTTACGTCGATAATGAACCCGGTTGCTGCCCATCAGATACCGCGTGCTCAGGGCTGTGCTCATCAGTATCCCGGCGCTCCGCCCAATACTTAGGATCTACCTCTTCGGGGGACTCTGGCCCCTGGCGGTGTCTATCAAGCACGAAGAAGACAATCGCGGCGATGATAAAAATCGCTAGGGAGACGATGATATTCACGCGGATCCCAAAGATATGGGTCGCCTCATCGGAACGCATCCCTTCAATAAAGAAGCGGCCCAATGTATATCCCATGACATAGAGGGCAAAGACGCGGCCGTGGCCCAACTTCCAGGCCTTATGAGCCCACAAGAGGAAAAGGCAGACCAGGACATTCCACACGAGCTCGTACAGGAAGGTCGGGTGCACCGACGTCATGACCTCACCCGTGGAGTGTCCGGAAACGGGAGCATAGCCGCCGTTCTCATTGACGCGGTAATAGATATCTAAAGCCCACGGAACGTCGGTCGGGCGCCCATAGAGCTCTTGGTTAAACCAGTTACCTAGGCGTCCAATCGCCTGCGCAAGGACGAGGCCTGGCGCCACCGCATCAGCAAAGGGGCCGAGCGGCACCTTCTTCACTTTGAAAAGCACCCACAAAGCTAGTGCGCCCAAGGCTACGGCGCCCCAAATGCCCAGGCCGCCATTGGTAATCTTCAGCGCGTCCGCGGGATTGCAGCTATCACAGAAGTACTTCTGGTTATCGGTAATGACGTGGTAAAGACGCCCGCCAATGATGCCGGCTGGAATGACCACGATGGCGGCATCCCATACTGTGTCTGGGTTACCGCCGCGTGCGGTGTAGCGGCGTAAGGTCATTCGCAGGGCGACGATAATCCCTACGATGATGCACAGCGCATAGGCACGAATGGGAATGGGTCCCAACTGCCACACGCCCTGCGGTGGAGACGGAATATTTGCAAGAATTTCTGTGTGCACGTAGCTAGTGTGCCTTATCCCCCACCCCACCAGCTAGTTGGGGCCTTAATCTATCTTGCGCGCGGGGCACGCTGGATGCTGCCCGGCAGCCACCAAGGAGCGCGCCAGCGCCGTAGGATCTTGGGCAGCCATGACGGATTCGCCCACCAAAACTGCATCGGCGCCGCGTGAAGCATAGTGAAACAGATTGCGCGCGTTGTTTACCCCGCCTACTGCGATGCGCAGGATGGATTCTGGCAGGCCTGGGGCGATATCATTAAACGCCTCGCGGTTAATGGCATCCGAAGCCAACGACCACGCATTGATGGCGATGACGCTACTTCCTGCCTTGATTGCGCGGTCGACCTCTGCGCAGTTGCGTACCTCTACGATGGCGGTCATACCGAGCGATTCCACGCGGTCTAAAAGTGCCTCCAGGCGAGCTTGCTCTAAGAGCTCTACCTGCAGCGGAATGGCATCGGCCCCAAAGCACCTGGCTTCATGAATTTGGTAAGGGTCCACGATGAGATCGCGCGACATCATGGGAATATCAATCGCAGCACGGGCAGCTGCCATGTCTTCTAAAGAACCGTGGAAGCGGCGGAAATCAGTCTGGCATGCCATGAGATGTACGCCGCAGTGTTCAAAGGTGCGGGCCCATTCCGCCATCTGTTCCGCAGAGCCAACATGAGCGATCTCGCCGCCGTAGGGTACGGCGCGCTTGAGCTCCGTGATGACCGAGCAGCCTGTACGCAGCAGAGCCGCGCGGGCATCCCGGGGAGGTTCCATGTCACGCGAGCGGGCTTTCACCTCTTTGAAAGACACGCGAGCTTCCCGCGCAGCGACGTCCTCCAAGACTCCTGCAACTAGGTGGTCAACGGCAATGGGCGTAGGCATCAGCACCTCCCTCCACGGGCGATTAAAATCACACTTAGGTTAACCCGCTAGCGTGCCGTTCCGGAAATTACACAGGAAACGGGGCTATTTTTTGTCCATATCGGTGGGATCGATATCACTATCAAGGGCGTCCCACATCACGCGGCCAGAGTCGGAGGAGGTTTCCAAATCCTCCTCCAGCTTTGCTTGTCGTGCTGCCGGGGTTTCGTATTTGCTAGACGCCTTCGCCTTATCCACGCCTGGATTGCGCGCAAGCATGACCGCACCGAAGAGGGCCGCTGCCGCACCTATTAGGGCCAGAATTGGTCCCAGGGAATGCACCTCGGTGGAAACTACCGTGGCCCAGTCAGAAATCTGGGCAGAGTCTACGGCGTTTTCATTGGCTGAGGCTCCCTGCAGGATCTTCTGGGCGCGCTCGGCGTCCGCGCCCGCAGTCAACAGGCTCACCGGGGTCCATGCACTAGCTGCGGCCGCGAGGGCGCACACGATGCCCACTACTCGCCTACCTACGCGCCGCAGCGCCATCCCTGCGACGGCACCGGCTACCAGAACTAGGGTCAAGGCCATGATTTCCAGCGACCAGGCCGAGCCGATGATGTCATTGGCCGCAGAACCGGCCTTGTCGTCTTCGCTGGCAGCTACCACCCACGTAGCACGGGAGGACAGCCACACTACGATGGCTCCTACAGCGATAAGTAGTGGTCCAAGGCGTCTAGCCTTCACGGTTGCCCTCCTAGGAGATCGGTGGCGTCAAAGCACGTGCGGTCACCGGTATGGCAGGCGCCGCCGCGCTGCCGCACGGTCAGCAGAATAGTATCTCCATCGCAGTCAAGGCGAACGCCCAGCACCTCTTGGGTATTTCCAGAAGTTTCTCCCTTGACCCAATATTCATTGCGCGAGCGCGAAAAATACGTTGCTTTGCGGGTGGCGAGGGTATGGGCCAAAGCGTGATCATCCATCCAGGCCATCATCAGCACCTCACCAGACTCAGCTTGGGCAATGGCCGGCACCAAGCCTTGGTCATTGCGCTTGAGCTGCTTGGCGATGTCCCCGTGAAGTTCAAAGTCGCCCGGGCTACTCATCGACGCACCTCGTAGCCAGCAGCGTCAAGGGCGTCTTTCACGTCGCGGATTTCTACCTCACCGAAGTGAAAAATGCTTGCTGCCAAGACGGCATCGGCGCCGGCCGCAACTGCCGGTGGGAAGTCCGCAGCGCTTCCCGCACCACCAGAGGCGATAACGGGAACGGTCACCGCTGCACGCACAGCGCGCAGCAACTCAAGGTCAAACCCTTGCTTTGTGCCATCGCCATCCATCGAATTGAGGAGGATCTCCCCTACGCCGAGTTCTTCGCCGCGGCGCGCCCATTCGATGGCGTCGATCCCGGCCGATTCCGTACCGCCGTGCGTGGTGACCTCAAAGCCGGATGGCGCATACTCTTCGTGGCAACGGCGGGCATCAACGGACAGCACGATGCATTGGGCCCCGAAAATCTCAGCCATTTCGCGCAGCAGTTCCGGATTCTTAATGGCCGCGGTGTTTACAGAGACCTTATCTGCCCCGGCGCGCAATAATTCCCGGACGTCATCAACGCTGCGAACTCCACCACCCACCGTCAAGGGGATGAATACCTGGTCCGCAGTGCGGCGCACGACCTCGAGCATGGTGGAACGGCCTTGTTTAGAAGCAGAGACATCCAAGAAGGTAAGTTCATCGGCTCCTAGGGCGTCATAACGCGCGGCCAGCTCCACTGGGTCGCCGGCATCGCGCAGGTTGTCAAAGTTGATGCCCTTGACCACGCGGCCTTGGTCCACGTCTAGGCAGGGGATCACGCGTACGGCTACAGCCATGGCGGCCGCCTCCTTTTCGGGTATTTAGTCTTAGCGGTGAAAAGTACCGGTATGACGAGACAAGATATCCACGATGGTGGCATGAACCTGCGGGGTACCTGCCACCATGCCGCGCGACTGCGCAGTCCACGGATTTCCTTCCGGATCGGTGACAACGCCACCAGCGGCCTGAATCTGCAGTGCTCCCGCGGCGTTATCCCATGGGTGCGGAGAGAAGTTAATCGCCCCATCAAACACACCCTGCGCGACGAAGGCATTATCAAGCCCCACAGAACCGGTCATTCGCGGGCGCAGTCCGGTCTCGCGCAGCTCGTGGAAAATGTCAGTGGGCAGGTGCGAAGAGCACCCCACGTGACCGCGCGCCTCATCAAAACCCATCGCATCGTCCCCTCCGCCGAAGCCAGTGGTCGGCCCACCTACCGAGCGCAGTGGGGCGCCATCGCAGGTGACCAAACGACGCCCCAAGAGCGGGAAGTCAGATACCGCGGCAACAGGCGCACCCTCATGAATGAGCGCCACCAGGATGCCGGCCATGGGGTTTCCGGCAGAGTAGTTTGCGGTGCCATCGATCGGATCTACCACCCACACGGTATCGAGCACGCTGCCGCCTGATTCTTCTCCATAGACCGGGATGCCGGTCATCTGGGTCAAGATATCGCGCAACTGTTGCTCGATGACGAGATCTACCTCGGTGGCAAAATCTCCCTGCCCCTTAAAACGGGCGGGCGCAGCTCCGAGGCCGGAGCGAAAAATGGGTTCTATCTGGTCTACGGCCGCCTCCGCGAAGGCCACCAACTCGCGGGGTTCCATCATGACTTAGTTGTCCTCAGGGTCGAAAGGGTCAATGGTTTCTTCCGCCGGCAGCGGCTCTACCTCGGCCACCGCAGCGAGTGCTTCGTCGAGGGTGAATTTCCCCTCATACAGGGCCTTGCCAACAATGGCGGAATCGATGCCCTCATTTACATAAAGCGCAAGCTCGCGCAGGTCTTCCACGCTAGAAATGCCACCGGAGGCGGTGATCTTTGCCTCCGTTGCCATCGCTACCTCGCGCAGGAGCTCAATATTAGGTCCGGTGAGCGTGCCGTCTTTAGATACGTCTGTCACCACAAAGCGCTGGCATCCGGCGGCATCGAGGCGCTCGAGTACCTCCCACAGATCGCCGCCATCGGAGACCCAGCCATTGCCGGCGGTACGCCATTCGCCGCCATCTTCGCGCACGGCAAGGTCCACGGCGATCTTATCTCCGTAGCGCGCGAGGATGTCCTCAATCCATTCCGGCTGCTCTAGAGCAGCCGTGCCGATGCTAATGCGCTGCGCACCGGTAGCCAGTGCGCGCTCCACCGCGGCATCGTCCCGAATGCCTCCGCTAAGCTCCACATTTACCCCCAGCTCGCGGGTAATCATCGCCATTTCCTCGTGGTTGGAGCCTCGGCCGAAAGCCGCATCCAAATCCACAAAATGCAGCCAGTGCGCACCCTGGGACTGCCACTTTTGTGCGGCATCGCGCGGGGAACCATACGAGGTTTCGGTGCCTGCTTCGCCTTTATCCAAGCGCACGGCTCGGCCTTGAGATACATCGACTGCTGGCAAGAGCGTAAAAGTCATATTCTTCATCCTACCTAGAGCGTACGCATCCAGTTTTCCAAAAGCTGTGCACCGGCGTCCCCGGATTTTTCAGGGTGGAATTGGGTCGCCCACAGGGCGCCGTTTTCTACGGCCGCGACGAACCTATCGCCCGCGTGCTCGGCCCAGCTCACCTGCGGCGGACGGGTAATTTCCGTTTCCAATTCCCACCGGCGAACGCCGTAGGAATGCACGAAATAAAACCGCTCGTCTTCGGCCACTCCGGCAAACATATCGCTGCCGACGGGTACCTCTACGGTATTCCATCCCATATGCGGCAGCACCGCAGATTGCAGCTTTTCCACGGTGCCGGGCCACTCGCCGCAGCCGGTGGAGTTGATGTTGTGTTCCACTCCGGCGTCGAAAAGGACCTGCATGCCTACGCAAATGCCCAACACCGGCCGCTCTCCTGCCAAGCGCTGGCCGATGACCCGAGGGCCCTGCACCGCCCGTAGCCCGCGCATGCAGGCAGCAAAGGCACCCACGCCAGGGACAAGCAGACCGTCCGCTTCCACCGCTTCTTTAGGGTCCGCGGTAACGGTGACGTCCGCGCCCACTCGCTCCAGCGCGCGCTGGGCCGAGCGCACATTGCCCGCGCCATAATCCAATAATGCGACCGTCTTTGCCATGGGCTATACCTTACGCATGCGACGCAGTCGCGTCCGGATATCGTTGGTTTCGCTCACGCGGGTGCGCCCAAGGATAAAATCTGCCAGCGTCATCACAACGCCGGCGACGAGGATGACCACGCCGGCGCCAAAAGCCCCTGCATAGCCGTAGCCGGCGACCAAGGCGCCCAAGAGGGTCGAGCCCAAGCCAGTGCCGCCATCATAGAAAATATTCCAGATGGCCGAAGCTTCCGAGACGCGCTCGCGTGGCAGACGGTCAAACATCGACAACAGGGCTTCATTTTGGGCAATACCAAAGGCGCCACCGAAGAGAAAGGCACCCAGCACGAGCCACCACACGGAACCGTCGAGGTACAGCGGGACGGCGATGGTGAGCACGCCCACGATGGCCATGATCTGACTGGGGATATACAGACGGCCTGGGGTGCCTACGCGGTCTGCCACCATGCCGGCAAAGTAGCGGAAAATCATGGCGGCGCCGCCCACGATGGACAGCATGAAGCCGGCCAAGCTAGCGCCGCGCTCGGCATCAAGTTCTTGCACCGCCGGCGGCAGGAAGGACGACACGGCACCGTAACTCATAGAGAAGGTAGTCAGCGCCAGCGCAGGAACGAGCACCAGCTTCCACGTAGGAACGCGGATCAGGTTCGGCTCCTCTTCAGTATCGGAGGCGAGGGTGACCTTAATCTTGGGAATGCGCAGGCACAGACCAAAGCCCACAAAGCCAATGATGCCGGCGGTGATATAGGTCGAGGCATATCCCAGCTTTTCCGCCATGATCAATCCCAGCGGCAAAAAGACCATCTGCCCCAGGCCGGTAAAGACACCAATCATGCCGGTAGCCTTGCCCAGCAAGCGTACGGGCGCCAGTTCCGCAATGAGCGCGGACTCAGAAACAGTCAGCGCGCCAAAGCCCACGCCGCGCATGGCAGAAAAGAGCAGGACTACCCAGGCATCAGTTCCCAGTAGGTGGCCAAAGGCAGGTACGCCCAAGGTAAAAGCGGACAGTGCCATCACACGGCGGTAGCCCCACCGGCGCAGGAGCCACGGGGAGATGATCTGGGTCAACACGGTAAAGGCCATGAAGATGCCTGTGGATGAGCCCGCCAAGGTAGCTGAGCCACCAGAGTCAATCACCGCTAGCGGCACCACTGGAAGGAGAATGGACCACGCACCGAAGGCTGCGGCAATGGCCAACATGGTCGCGGTATAGCCCGGAACCTTCCAGATATTAGTTTCTTGGGTTGTGCTCATTTACCAAACGCTCCTACCATCCACGAGATTGCTGCTACCACGGTGATTGCGGCCAAAAGAGAGGCTACTACTGTCATTGCCTTCGACCCCTGTTGGTAGGCAGACCATGCGCCTCCCACCAGCATGCCAGCTACGAGGAAGAGGACCAAGATCATAAAGTGCATGCGTTCTAGAGTGCTCCCTTCGTCGATGGAATTCCAGTCTGGCGGGGGTCGAATTCCACCGCACCGCGCAGCGCACGCGCGACGGCCTTAAACTCCGCCTCCGTAATGTGGTGCGGATCGCGCCCATAGCGCACGTTGAGGTGGAGCGTTACCGCAGCGTGGGTGGCGAGCGTTTCAAAGAAGTGGCGGTTTATCACGGTGGCGTAATGCCCACCGATGGTCTGCCACTGCAGGTGCTCTGGTTCGCTGTTCATGACGAAATAGGCGCGACCAGAAAAATCCACTACCGCTTCCACCAAGGTTTCATCCATGGGCAAAAGCTGGGAGCCAAAGCGGCGAATGCCGGCCTTATCCCCCACCGCCTCACGCAGCGCGGTGCCGAGCACGATGGCGGTATCTTCCACAGTGTGGTGGGCGTCTACCTCCACATCGCCCTCCGCCTGCACGGTGAGATCGAAGCTGCCATGAGTAGCAAAGGCCGTGAGCATGTGGTCAAAGAAAGGCAGTCCGGTGGAAATATCGCTGCGCCCCGTGCCATCGAGGTCAATGACCACAGAAATCTGCGATTCCGACGTCGCCCGCTGGGCGCGCCCTACACGGTTGCTCATCCTTCGCTCCTTTCACCTGCGGCCGGGGAATCAGCCACTACTGTATCCGCAAGGTCCTCGGCTACGGCCAAAAAGGCCGAATTTTCTTCTGGCAGCCCCACGGTCATGCGCAGGTGGCCCGCGATGCCAACATCGCGGATGAGTACTTCCTTATCCAAGAACTGCTGCCACACGCGGTGTTGGTCAGTAAAGCGGCCGAAGAAGAGAAAATTGGATTCGCTCGGCAGGACGGTATAGCCCAGTTCGCGCAAGCGAGCGGCCACCCGCTCGCGTTCGACGGCGATCTTTTCCACGGTGGCGAGCGTATCCGCGCTATGGCGCAGCGCCACCGTCGCCGCAGCTTGGGAAAGCACGGACAGGTGATACGGCAAGCGCACCAGCATTACGGCCTCCACAAAGGCCGGGTCCGCCACGAAATACCCGAGGCGGCCGCCGGCAAAATCGAAGGCCTTAGACATGGTGCGCGAGACCACCAGCTTCGTGGGGTATTTATCCAGCAGCGTCACCGCAGAAGGCGAGGAAGAAAACTCGCCATAAGCTTCATCGACGATGAGGATGCCTGGGGCGGCGTCGGCAAGCGCGGCAATATCGTCCACGCTGGTCACCCCGCCGGTGGGGTTATTCGGCGTAGTCACAAAGATGATATCCGGCTGGTGCTGCGCCACGGCTGCGAGCGCCCGGTCCATATCAATGCGGAAATTCTCATCGCGCGGGCATTCCACAAACTGCGTATGGGTGCCGTCCGCGAGGATAGGGTGCATGGAATAAGACGGGGTGAAACCAAGGACGCTGCGGCCCGGACCGCCGAATGCCTGCAACAGCTGCTGCAGAATCTCATTCGAGCCATTGGCCGCCCATACCTGTTCAGAGCCCACGCGCACCCCGGTTTGTCCAGAAACGTAGTCCGCCAGGGCCTGGCGCAGCTCCACCGCATCGCGCTCCGGATAGCGATTGAGTGTGGTGGCAAGGCGCCGGGTCTCCGCCACCAGGTCATCCACTAGTGCCTGCGAGGGAGGATAGGGATTTTCGTTGGTATTGAGCTGGTAGGCCACGTGGAGTTGCGGCGCCCCATAGGCAGACTTGCCGCGCAGCTCCTCGCGCAGGGGAAGATCATTAAGGTGCGTCATTTACTTCTCCTCGAATCGGGCGCGGATAGCCTCGCTGTGGGCGGGCAGCCCTTCGGCCTCCGCAAAGGCGATGACGTGCGGGGCAATCTCTTCCAACGCAGCTCGGTCATACTCAATAAGGTTGACCGGCCGCAGAAAGGTATGGGTAGAGAGGCCGGCAGAAAAGCGCGCCGTACCGGAGGTGGGCAATACGTGATTGGAGCCGGCCGCGTAATCTCCGAGCGGCACTGGAGCAAAGTCCCCTACAAAGATGGCACCGGCGTGCTTAATCCGCTCGGCCACCGCGCCGGGCTCTGCGGTGTGGATTTCCAGGTGCTCAGCGGCATAGGCATTGGCCACCGCCACCGCTGCGTCCAGGGAATCGATCAACACAATTCCGGATTGCTCGCCGCCTAGAGCTTCGGCCGCCCGCTGCGCATGAGCGGTGGCGCCGTAGCGCGCCTCTACCTCTGTTTTCACACGCTGAGCCAGGCTTGGCGATGCCGTAATGAGCACACTCGCGGCCATCGGATCATGCTCGGCCTGGGAGATGAGGTCATAGGCCACATACACCGGATTCGCGGTGTCATCAGCGATAATGGCGATTTCGGTCGGCCCGGCCTCGGCATCAGTGCCCACCACGCCGCGCACCAACCTCTTGGCTGCGGTGACGAAGATATTTCCAGGACCGGTAATCATGTCCACCGGGGCTAGTTCGGCGTCATCATCGCCGTAGGCCATCAGCGCGATGGCTTGGCCGCCTCCTACCGCCCAGACCTCGTCCACGCCCAGCATCTGGCACACGGCCAGCACCGTGGGGTGCGGCAGACCGCCGAATTCCTTTTGTGGCGGCGAGGCTACCACTAAGCTTTCCGAGCCGGCCGCCTGTGCTGGCACGGCGTTCATAATCACCGAGGACGGATAGACCGCCTTGCCTCCCGGCACATATAGCCCAACGCGCTCGATGGGGCGAAAGACCTCGGTCACCGTGGCACCTGGTGCCAGCTCGGTGGTGTGCGCGGCCGGCTTTTGCTCGGCGTGAACCTTGCGAACCCTCTCGATGGAGGCCTCAATCGCTTGGCGCACCTGCGGGTCTAGACCGGAAGCGGCCTTCTCCAACTCCGCTTGGGGCACCCGCAGATGGGCTGGACGCACGCCATCGAATTGCTCGCCATAGTCCAAGGCCGCCGCCGCGCCTTCGTGACGTACTCGATGAACCAGCGGCGCCACCTTGTCCACCACGGCGGCGACGTCGGTGCCACCGCGCGGCAAAACTCGCCGCAGCTGGGCGGGGCGCAGCTCTTGGCCACGCAAATCGATGGTGCGGAGCATTCCCGGATCCCCTTTTTGCCAATCGGATTTCTGTTATTAAACCAATATCCTAATGGCCAAACGCCAGCGAGGGGGCCGGTTTGGGCTATAGACTCGATGTCAACACAGCTTTAAGGTGGTGGCAGCGATGAGCGAGATTGAACCCTCTCTTCTGCTCGCGCATGCCTGCACCATCGCCCGCGATAATGATGTTTCCTGCTGGACCCTGCCCACTGGCGAGCTACTCGTGCCGCATGCGGCCGGTGGCTCCACTTTCATTTTTGTAGACCAGCTGGAAGAACCGGTGCTCCACCTGCACACCAGCCCCCGCGGCGGCGTCGATCTCAGCGAGATCTCTGAGCTCGCGCACTTGGCCAACGAGTGGAATCACGATTGCCTCTCCCCGGCCGTCGTGGTTGATTATGACCAGCCCGACTGCGTGAGCGTGTCTGGCCATAGTTATCTGCCGGCCGACACCTCCCCCAGCCGCGAACAGCTCGCGGCATTCCTCCTACCGGCGCTGCGCAACGCGGAGGTCCTCATGGATCTGCTCGCTCAGTCGCACCCCGGCCTCGTGCGCGAAGCCTCACCGGAGCTTGCCCCGCTTGCCGACGCCCCCTTAGAACCCTTCACCCTCGATAGCGTGGCCGAGATCCTGCCGCTTATCGGCATCCAACGCTTCCAAAGCGACGGCGCCACCGCCATCTACGCCTGGGTCAATGACGTCCTTTTCGCCTTCGCACTGGACAACGGGCCCAGCCTCATTCTCAAAGGGCATTGGGACCCCAGCCTGGACGAGGCGGAATTTACCCGGCTATTCCTCATTTGCAATGACTGGAATCGCGCCCACCACGGCGCCGTGGCATTTTGCCACCACACCTCCGAGGGCCTGCAGGTGCGGATGGATGCCGCCACCATTACCGCCGCGGGACTTACCCGGCCGCAACTATTTAGCGCCATCGGCCGCGGGCTCAAGCACATCCTGCACGGCATCGATGACATCGCGCACGAAGTAACCGGCGCCTCCCCCGTCGAATGGCCTTAGACGCGCGGATCACCAATCCTCATCGGCGCTCACAAAGGCCGTGGACCAATAGGCAAACATCGCCATAAAGGGCGCTACCGCCCACGAGATGGCCGGGGAGAAATTTGGGGCGAACTCTACGACTTCCCCTGGGTTTTCTGGCGGATGCGTAGCAGTGACCCCGCCAAAGACATAAAACGACGCCGCCCCAGCCAGGGCACACACCCCGACCCACAGGAGCATCGACAAGCCCCGCCCTTGCCGGCGGAGATACGCGCCCAACCCCAAGAACAAACCAAGCAGGCCGGTAATGAGGGCAAAAGTGATAAAGGCGACGAACTGGGCGTTTCCCATCGCATCGATGGCATAGCCGCCGTCATCCACCTCATGGCCGGTAAGTGTCGGCCGGAAAAGCCCCCACAGCGCACCGGCCACGCCATACGCCAGGAGCGCACACGCGAGTAACCCCGCACCAAAACCTAGGGTGCGGGGTAACCGGAGTTTTAACAATGACAACTTAGTTACAGAAGGTCCAGTTGCCGTTCTCGCGGCGGAAACGAACCGTAGACGTCTCGGTGCCCTCAGAATTGGACACGCTGACGGTTGCAGAAGCATCGTCGCCATTGACCACAACGTCGTTGACGGACTGCAGCTTGGTCGACTGCGGGATGGACTCCAGCTGGCCAGCGAACTTCTCTACCTCGGGGTTGCCACCGCCCTGCTGGCGCATGGTGTTGGCGTACTCAGCAAAGGACTGGTTCGGCAGGCTATCGACGTACTGCTGGTACTGGCCGAACTCCTGGGACTGCTCATCGCGGACTGCCTGGCAGGCGTGCTGCGGCATGTAGTTGAAGTATTCCTTCACATTATCGATCTCGTGCTGGCCGCGAACCAGCTGCTCGATGGCCTGCTTATCGCCATCATTAGCGGCCTGGCCGCCTTCGATCGGCTTGATATCCTTCGCTCCAGCGAAAGGATCCTCCCCATTGTTCAGCGGGTTGGCCAGCTGATCCGGACCCTCGGCAGCGCCGTCCTCGCCTTCTTTGCCTTCTGCACCCGCAGCGGCGTCCTTCTTTTCGCCGTCCTTATTCTGATCCTTTTCTTTGTCTTTGTCCTTGTCCTTGTCCTCGGACTTATCGGCATCTTTGCCCTCGGACTTATCTGCAGACTTATCCTCAGAAGACTTGGATGCCGTGGTGGCGGCAGCCTTCTTGGAATCGTCATTGTCATCCGAACCACACGCAGCCAAAGCCAGCGGGGTGACCAGCGCAACTGCGATGAGGGACTTCTTTGCAGGGGTCAAAAAGGACAAGGGAAAGCTCCTGAATCAATCTTGCGAATGTGAAGCCACCCCAAGGGCGGCCTCTTATTTGTCTTCGCAATACTAACAACCCGACGATGGAAATGACATTGAGACTCCGTTAAAAGAACCTGTGAACTACCGTCCCGCCCGGCCAAGTCCGTACAATTGCCAAGGTGCACATAAACCGCGAGAGTATTATCGACGCCGCTCTTTCCCTGCTTGATACCTACGGGCTTGGCGACGTCACCATGCGCCGCGTTGCTTCCTCCCTCGGCGTCGCCCCCGGCGCGCTCTACTGGCACATTGCCAATAAGCAGGCGCTCATTGCAGCCTTAGCGCAGGACATCATCTCCCCCGTTTCTGGGGAGTCGCTCGAGGATATCAGCCTCAATCTTCGTGATTTATTGCTCGCCCGCCGTGACGGCGCCGAGGTAGTCATTGCCGGCCTCTCCCTCCCGCAGGCCCCCGCCTGGGACCGCCTCTTGGCGGCCTTCACCGCTGCTGCCACGCGCAGCACCCTTGCTGCCGACAGCGCCCACCGCGCCGCCGCGCTCTCCGCCATTCACCTCGTGCTCGGCGCCACCTTGATGGAACAGTCCCAACGCCAGCTTGCAGAAACCACCGGCGAGACTCCCGCCGCAGATTATCGCGCAGACCTCATACGCGGCGTACGCATTATTAACGCTGGACTTACGCACGGCGCCGGTGACTAAAAAGTGGTTATGCTCGTGGGCATGAACACTCCCGCCATGGACGCAGTCCCCACGCCCACCGAGAGCTACGGTCGCCAAATCTGGCCCGGCAAACCCACCCCACTGGGATCCACCTTCGATGGATCCGGCACCAACTTTGCCCTGTTTTCCGAGGTAGCAGACAAAGTCGAGCTCTGCCTCATCGACAAAGAAGGCAACGAAGAACGCATCGAAATGTCGGAGGTCACCGCCCATGTGTGGCATATTTACCTCCCCAATGTCACCCCTGGCCAGCGCTATGGCTACCGCGTCTATGGCCCCTATGAACCAGAAAACGGCCTGCGCTGCGACCCTTCCAAGCTCCTTGTAGACCCCTATGCCAGGGCGTTCGACGGCGAGTTCGACGGCGATGCCTCCCTTTACTCCTATGACATTCATGCCGAGGAACCCGGCACCGGCCGCAACGAAGAAGACTCGCTGGGCCACACCATGCTGTCGGTGGTCATTAACCCCTTCTTTGATTGGCGCAGCGACCACCGCCCCCATATTCCCGATAACGAAAAGGTCATCTACGAAACCCACGTCAAGGGTATGACCATGACCCATCCGGACGTGCCGGAAGAGCTCCGCGGCACGTATGCCGGCATGGCCCACCCTGCCGTCATTGACTACTTCAAAGAGCTTGGCGTTACCACCGTCGAGCTCATGCCCGTCCACCAATTCCTGCAGGACGATCGCCTGCGCAACCTGGGCCTGCGCAACTACTGGGGCTATAACACCTTCGGCTTTTTCGCCCCTCACCATGACTATGCCTTTGCCAAGAAGCCGGGCGAGGTGGTCTCCGAGTTCAAGTCCATGGTTCGCGCCTTCCACGAGGCCGGCATCGAGGTCATCCTCGACGTGGTTTATAACCACACCGCCGAGGGCAATCACATGGGCCCGACCATTGCTTTCCGCGGCATCGACAATGGCGCCTACTATCGCCTCGTCGAGGGCGATGAGGCCCACTACATGGACTACACCGGCACCGGCAATTCCCTCAATGTCCGCCACCCGCACTCGCTGCAGCTCATTATGGATTCGCTGCGCTACTGGGTTACGGAGATGCGTGTCGACGGCTTCCGCTTCGACCTGGCGGCGACCTTGGCGCGGGAGCTTGACGACGTCGACAAGCTCGCTACCTTCTTCGACCTAGTCCAGCAAGACCCCATTGTCAGCCAGGTTAAGCTCATCGCCGAGCCGTGGGACATCGGCCACGATGGCTACCAAGTGGGCAACTTCCCGCCGATTTGGAGCGAATGGAACGGCAAGTACCGCGATACCGTGCGCGACTTCTGGCGCGGCGAGCCCGCTACCCTAGGTGAATTCGCCTCCCGCCTGACCGGCTCTTCGGACCTCTATGCCGATAATGACCGCCGCCCCACCGCCTCCATCAACTTCATCACCGCTCACGATGGGTTTACCTTGCGCGATCTTGTGTCCTATAACAACAAGCACAACGAGGCCAATGGCGAGGACAACCGCGACGGCGAATCTTTCAACCGCTCCTGGAACTGTGGCGAGGAAGGCCCCACCGATAACGACGATATCCGCAAGCTGCGCCGCCGCCAGGCCCGCAACTTCCTGACCACTCTCCTGCTCTCCCAGGGCACTCCCATGCTCTCGCATGGCGATGAATTCGGCCGCACGCAGGATGGAAATAATAACGTCTACTGCCAGGACAACGAGCTGTCGTGGATGGACTGGTCCATGCTGGAGGAAGAAAAATCTGCCGCGATGCTGGGCTTTACCAAGCGCGTGCTGTCCATTCGCAACCATCACCCCGTCTTCCGCCGCAAGCGTTTCCTCGCCGGCGGCCCACTCGGCGCGGACGTCAAGGAACGCGATATCGCCTGGCTGGTTCCTTCGGGCCGCCTGATGACCCAAGACGACTGGGACCACGACTTCGGCCGCGCCCTCATGGTCTACCTCAATGGCAATGCGATTACGGAAACGACCGCCCGCGGCGAGCGCATCACCGATGATTCCTTCATCATGATTTTCAACTCCCACGACGGCGAAATCGAGTTCACCCTGCCCACCAAGGATCTCGGCGCTACGTGGCGGCTGATGGTCGATACCGCCGATTCCGGCGGCTACCCCGCGGAGGAAACCCTCATTGAGGCAGAGGGTACGATCACGGTGCAGCCGCGTTCAACGCTGATTCTGCGTCAGGTTGAACCGCCCGTTTTCGATTCCTAGAGAAAGGCCCCTCGTGTCATTTCCCGCGCACGGCGCACTCATCGATGTCACAGCGGATAAACTCGTGCTCCACCGCACCCTGCTGGCTACCAGCCTCGGTGCCCCCGCCACTGAAGATATCCCGCTTGAGTCCATCGACACCGTGCACGTGAGTGAACCGACCCCCACCGGCTTCGGCGCCCTGGACTTGGGCGCCGCCGGCACTATCGCCTTCGCCCCGCACCAAGACCCGCAGGCCGTCGCCCGCGCCATTTCCGCCGCACAGCGCGGCGAAGCACCCTCTTCCGCCGCCACCATCCCCGGCCTTGATTTCACTGCTGTGGACGTGGAAACGGCCAACGACAACTGGGGTTCTATCTGCCAAATAGGCGCGGTGCGCTTCCGCGATGGCCAGGAGACCGCCTCCCGGTCCTGGCTGTGCACCCCTCCACCAGGCCTCGAGCACTTCGCGGATATCAACGTCTCCATCCACGGCATTACCGCGGACGATGTGGAAGGGGCGCCGGCATTTGCCGACGTCGCCAAGGAGCTCTTCGATTTCCTCGGCGGCGACGTGCTTGTCGCGCACAACGCCCAGTTTGATTCCACCGCACTGCGCTCCGGCCTGCTTACTGCTGGCGCCGAGGTGCCCACCGTGCCGCTGGCCTGCTCCCTCGCGCTGTCCCGCGATGCCTCCAAGGCCAAGGTCATTTCGGTACGCAACCATAAACTGCCCACCGTCGCCGCCCACCTGTCTGCGCCGGACTTCAGCCACCACGACGCCACCGAGGATGCCCGTGCGGCCGGCGAAATCATCGCCCGCTTGGCCGAGCGCTTCGGGCACACCGGCAGCATCCGCGACCTATTCACCGCACGCGAATTCACCTTGGGCCGCCTCGATTCCGAGGACATCCTGCCTATCCTACGTGCCCACACCGCCCCCACCTCCGCCGCGGATCTCGGCGCTGGGACCGACTTCCGCGACCAGACCCGAGCGGCCGGCTCCGCACAGAAGAAGTCCCGCGGGCCCGCCCCGTGGCAGTCCGTCGCCACCCCGGACACAATCCCAGAGCCAAACCCCGACGCCGACCCGGACGGCGCACTCTACGGCCAGCACGTCACCCTCACCGGCGATTTCGAGCCCTTTGATAAGGGCGTGCTGTGGCAGGGCATCGCCGAGCGTGGCGGCCAAGTGGCAAAGAACGTCACCAAAAAGTCCACCCTGCTTATCGTGGGCGAATGGGCAAAGAAGACCTCCAAGGAAAAGCGCGCGGAGGAGCTGCAGGCCAAGGGCCAAGAAATCGACATCTGGCCGGCCGATAAGCTCTTTGCTGAGCTGCAACTCGACGCCGAGCCGCCCTTCTAGGCCCACCCCGGGAACCAAACGGCGGTTTCTCCAGTCCAATAAAGGCGACCGCACCCTACCGCCACACTGGAGAAACCGCCGTGACCGTCGCCCTGCGCCCGCCTCGTCCCACCACCGCAAACCTGCTCTGCCTGCGCTCTTTGCCCGCTCGTGGCTGAAAGAACAGCGGCTTTCTGACGACGGCTTCTGCGACTCCCTCGCCACCATCCAGCTCTCCCCCAGCCTGTCCATGGCTCTGGTCTTTCCCGGCAAGCAGACCTTTCGCCGGCTCAGTCACCGCGGCCTCGCGGACATGGATATCTCCGCGCGCCGAGCATGGAACCACGCCTCCCATAACCTGCAGCGCGCCGCACTCGATTCGCAAGGGCTGCGCTTTTGGACCCGCCCCGCCGCCTGCGAGCTTCCTTCCGCCGCCCGTTTCGGTGGCTTGCAGGTCCGCTCCCACGGCGCACCGATTTCCTCCTGGATTGCCCACCCAGAGACCTTTACCGTGCTGGACAAGCACATGCGCCGCCTCCTGCGATCGCACTCCCTGACCTACCTGGTGCCGGACTCCGCCACGCTCTTTGCCTTTGCCCACCTGCCGGACACCTATGCCCGCCAACTGGCCGCCGATGCCGTCGCGCGCGTGCCCCGCCATCGCACCGTGCTCCACCCACGCCCGCTAGTATGGTCTAACGGATTCCCGCGGGAGTTATGAAAGGAGCACCATGCCGGAAAGTAGGATGTCGCGGCTGAGCAACCAGTACCACGACTGGGCGCGCAGCCACCCCACCGCCGCGGTGGACTTCCGCACCGCCATCGAGGACCTCCTCAATGACGCCGGCATCATCTTCGACCGCGTCTCTACCCGCGTCAAAACCTGGCCCTCACTGAAGGCGAAGGCCAAAAAGCGCCGCGAGAACGGCGATTTTGTCTATCCCCAGCCCTGGCAAGAGATCCACGATGTGATGGGCGTGCGTGTGACGTTGTATCACTCCACCGCTATTCCAGAAGCGCTAGGCGTTTTTGGTGAATCCTTTAAGGTTGAACGCTCCGTTGACAAAGCGGCCGAGACTCGCATTTCCGGCGGCTTTGGCTACGGCTCCCACCACCTGGTGCTGACTGTGACCGAAGATAGCGCGGCTGCAATGGAAGAGCTCGCCGCCTACGTGGGCTGGACCTTTGAGGTGCAGATTCGCACCGTCCTGCAGCACGCGTGGGCGGAGTTTGAGCACGATATCCGCTATAAGCAGGGGCCGAACCCACCCTCGCCGGAGGTAGATCGTCTCTTTACCTTGGCCGCGGGGCTTATCGAGCTTGCAGACCAGCAATTCGATGAGATCGCCGCCCTCAAGGCCCCCGATACAGAAACCGACAAGGACGTCGAGCTTACCGCCGAGACCCTGCCGGGCGTGCTCGCCATCATCTTGGGTAATCGCTTCCCGCTCTCGCGCTCGGAGCACTACCGCTTCTTGGCGGAGCTCTTGGAGCAAAACGACGTGCGCCACTTGGGTCAGCTTGAGCAGCTGCTGGATGATACCGCCATTGCTCACGTCCACGACGCCATGCGCTACCGCTTCCGCCCCGGCCAGGTGCGGCTTATCGACGACCTCCTGCTCAACAAATTTGGCAAGCAACACATCGAGGCCACCGCCGAATCCGGCGACCGCCCGGGCCGCAAGCGGCGGCTTACTGCGCGCCTGAAAGCGCTACGCGCCGCCCACTAGTCGCGCAGTATGTTTCGGTAACTTACCGGAAACCGCCGCGGAATTTCTCCATGTCGCGGCGTTCCTTCTTCGTCGGCCGGCCAGCACCGCGCGGGCGCACGGGAACCGACGGCATAAACTCCTTGGGCGGCGGCGGTGGCGCATGGTCCGTATAGCAGGTGCGCGCGACGGGCGCGCCGACGCGCTTGGCGACGGTCGCTAAAACCTCGAGGTCATGCTCGTGGTGGTTGCGCCATACGCGCACGCGGTCGCCCGGCACCACCTGTTGGGAAGGCTTGACGGCCTCGCCATTGATCTTTACGTGCCCGGCGCGCACGGCGGTCGCGGCCGCAGACCGGGTTTTAAACATGCGAACGGCCCACACCCAGGCATCGATCCTGACGGGGCGGCCGCTAGGTTGCGGTGCCGGCATCTAGTACTGGTTGTGGTTCTCGTTGACGATTTTCTGGATCTTCAGCCAGTTATAGCCGCCACCTGCGACGGCGACGATGGCCCCCAGTAGCATCCAGGCCCAGAAGTTAACCGAAAGCACGCCGAGCACTACGCCCACACCGAGGCCGCCGGCCACGCATACGACGGCGTTGCGGGAGTGCTTGCGCACCTGCTGCTTGCGCTGCGCAATGGGGTTATTCGGTCGTTGCTGCATACTCATGGTCAGGATCCTACCTCAACCCACGCGCTGCCGGCCTCTGCCGCCTCGAGCTGGCCCTGCGAGATCGCTGCCAGCGTTGCTTCCAGCTCGTCCAGCCCGCCTGGGTGCACGGCCACGGTAAAGGTGACCGCGGCCGCATAGGCGGTATCGGTTATCTCATAGCCGCGCCCGCGCAGGTCCGCTTCCACGCGCCCGGCCGTCGCATGCGGGCACTCCACCGCATAAAGCTCCCGGCGCGCCCTGGTTACCGCGCGCACCTTCTCCATGGCCTCGCTCACCGCGCCGCCATAGGCATGCACCAACCCGCCGGCCCCCAACTTGATGCCGCCGAAGTAGCGCACGACTACCGCGCACACATCGAGCATGCCGGAGCCCTTCACCACGTCCAACATCGGCTTTCCAGCCGTGCCGGAGGGCTCGCCGTCATCGGAGGAGCGCTCCACCGGGTTCGCGCCATCGACGTGGTAGACGTAAGCGGAGCAGTGGTGGCGGGCGTCGGGAAAGCGGCTGCGGGCGGCGTCGATAAACGCGCGGGCCTCTTCCTCATTGGTGACGCGGCCGATCAAGGTAATAAACCGGGACCGCTTAATTTCAATTTCGTGTTCAACCTGGCCTACTGGGCGACGATAAGAATCCTGCATTAGGCCACGAGGAATTCATACTCGGGGGTGCCGGGCTTGAGGTACTGCACCGAAATCTTGGATTCTCCCATGCGCTCTAGCAGGCCCTCGAGATCTTCGGCACGGCTAAGCTGCAGGCCCACCAGCGCGGCACCCGTCTCGCGGTTATTGCGTTTGAGGTACTCAAAAAGCGTGATGTCATCGGTCGGGCCCAGAATCTCGTGCAAGAAATGGCGCAACTGGCCCGGCTCCTGCGGGAAATTCACCAAGAAATAATGCTTCAGGCCGCGGTGGACCAGGGAGCGTTCCATGATTTCGGCGTAGCGCAGCACATCGTTATTGCCGCCGGAAATTACGCACACCACCGTTGAGCCTGGTTCCAGGTCCAATTGGTGCAAGCCCGCCACCGACAGCGCACCGGCCGGCTCCGCAATGATGCCCTCATTTTGATACAGGTTAAGCAGATCCGTGCACACCGCGCCCTCGGACACGGTGTCGAAGCTCAGGCGCTCGCGATTGGCTGCCAAAATCTCATAGGGCAGCGCGCCAAGGCGCTTGACGGCCGCGCCATCCACGAAGGGGTCGACCTCCTCCAGCGTGACCGGTCCGCCGTGGTCAAACGCCGCTCTGAGCGACGCCGCCCCCTCCGGCTCCATGCCCACCACCCGGGTCTGCGGCGCCATATCCGCCACGTAGGAGGTGATGCCAGAAATCAGGCCGCCGCCGCCCACAGGAACGACGATGGTATCGAGCGACTTGCCCTTGGCCGAAAGCTGCGCCAGAACCTCCGCCGCGACCGTGCCTTGTCCGGTGATGGTATCGCGGGCGTCGAAGGGCTCGATGAAGGTGGCGTCGCGCTCGGCGGCGTCGGCATGCGCGGCCGCGGCTGCCTCGTCGAAGTTGGCGCCGACCACCACCAGCTCCACCTGGTCGCCGCCATGGGCCAGGATGCGGTCGCGCTTTTGCATCGGCGTGGGCTCCGGCACGAAAATCTTGCCGGCAATGCCCATCGTGCGGCAGGCATAGGCCACGCCCTGCGCGTGATTGCCGGCCGAGGCCGTAACAATTCCCCGGCCGCGCTCTTCCTGGGGAACATTCGACATACCGTTTAACGCGCCGCGAATCTTATAGGAGCGCACGTCCTGCAGATCCTCGCGCTTGAGATAGACCTCGCAGCCTGTCTCGGCCGACAGCCGGGCGCAGTACTGCAGCGGAGTCGGGGCGATTTCCGAGCTAATCCGCGCCTGCGCCTGCTGGATATCGGATGCATGGATGGTCGAATCAGTCATGTCTTGACAGTCTACCCATTCACTGGAAATTCACTGTCCTTTAGTTGCACCGTTACCTCCATCAGCAATAGTGGACATAACCACAAGAAAGGAATACTTATGCTTAAGCGCATCTCTCTCTGCGTTACCTCCTCGCTCGTCCTCGCCTGTGCCCCGGCCGCCCACGCCCATATCGTGGATACCGTGCTGGAACACTCCGCCCCCAACGCGGCACTGCAGCTGACCCCCATCGGTTCCCATGAATCCGGCGTGCTGGGCAAATCCGCCGCCGAAATCGTCGCCTACCACGCTGCGTCCCAGCGCATCCTCACCGTCAATGCGCGCTCCGGCGAGGTCGATATCCTGGACGCCTCCGATCCCACTAAGCCGCGCAAGATCGGCGCCGTCTCCGCCGGCGGGGACAAGGAAATCAACTCCGTAGCCGTGCGACCCGATGGCCTGGCCGTCGCCGCGGTACAGCAGGCGGACAAAACCGACAACGGCGAGGCGCTGTTCTTCAACGCCGAAACCGGCGAGGAGCTTGGGCGCGTAGGCGTAGGCGCCCTGCCCGATAACGTGCACCTCACCGCCGACGGCCGCCACGCGCTGGTTGCCAACGAGGGCGAGCCTTCCGACGCCCTCAACGCCGAGGGCACCGCCTACCTCAAGGACCCAGAGGGCTCCATTTCTGTCATCAGCCTGCCCGAGGACGTCGCAGCGCCCGCGCTTGGCGACGTCCGCACGGCCGACTTCACCGCCTTTGACACCGCCGACCTCGACCCCTCGATCCGTGTCTTCGGCCCCTCCGAGCACCATAACCTGCCTTCGCGGGACTTCGAACCGGAATACATTTCTTCCGCGGGCGGCAAGGCCTACGCCACGCTGCAGGAAAACAACGCCATCGCGGTCATCGATATCGAGTCCGCCACCGTGGAAAAGGTAATCCCCGCCCATATCGCGGACCACTCCCAGGTGCCGCTGGATCCGTCCAATAAGGATGACGCCGCGGAGCTGCGCACCATTCCGGTCAAGGGCCTGTCCATGCCGGACTCCATCGGCGCCTTCGAGTCGGAGGGCCAGACTTATTTCGCCACCGCCAACGAGGGCGATGCCCGCGAGTGGGGAGGCTATACCGACGAAGTAGAGCTCAAGGACCTAGTAAAGGCCGGCAAGGTCTGCGACGATCTCGAGCTTCCCGAGGGCATTGAGGATAAGAAGTTTGCCGGCAACCTCAAACTCACCAACGCTTCTGGCTGGAACGAAGAAAAAGAGTGCTTCGACGACCTGTATTCCTATGGCTCACGCTCCTTTAGCATCTACGACGCCGAGGGCAACGTCGTCTTCGACTCCGGTGCGGACTTCGAGAACATCACTAAGGATATGCCCGGCCTGAACTTCAACGCTGATAACGAGGATCCGGATTTCGATGACCGCTCCGATAACAAGGGACCAGAGCCGGAAGCCTTGACCATCGGCAAGGTTGGCGATCGCACCTATGCCTTCATCGGCGCAGAGCGCGTGGGCGGCATCTTTGTCTATGACGTAACCACTCCCGCCGAGGCAAAATTTGTCACCTACGTCAACAATCGCGATTTCTCCGTTGGCTACGACGAGGACGATGTTGCTGCAACCACCAAGGCCGGCGACCTCGGACCAGAGGGTCTAGCCTTCGTTCCCGCCGCTGACTCCCCTGCCGAGGACGCCCTTCTCATCGCCGGCAACGAGGTATCCGGCACCACCACCGTGTTCTCCGTCAAGGACCTGCTTGCCGACGCCTCCGACAACCCCGACTCCCCTACCGCATCCGGCAGCTCCGACGGTTCCAGCAACAGCAGCAGCGGCAGCAGCGTCGCTGCCGGCGTGGGCATCGTGGCTGGTTTGGTAGGTCTTGGCGCCCTGATTGGCGGGGCGCTGGGCTTCCTGCCGAAGACCGTCGACGAGTTCTATGCGCTGTTGCCGGCGCAGGTGCGCAAGCTATTGCCATAGACCTTCCGGGATTTACCTGCTAAATTGTTTGAGGCTAATACCTCTCACTCTAAAGGAGAACCATGCGCAACCGTCTCAGCACTTCGCTCGTCGCCGCCACCGCCGTGGCAGCGGGCCTCGTTGCACCAGCAACCGCTTCTGCCGCAGAAGATAAGCCGAAGGAGATTTCGGCCGAATGCCAGGCCGAGGTCGACAACGCCAAGGAAGAGCACCTCAAGAAGATTGAGAGCGGCGAGCTCGGATCTTCCGCCCGCACCCCGCAGGAGCTCATGCAGGGCCTGGCCAACGGCTACGGCTCTTCCGGAATGCCAAAGGAGCCGGACTGCGTAGCCGAGGAAGCAGAGGCGCAACAGATCGAGGCACTCAAGCGCCTGCCTATCTGGGGTTCCTCTTCCCCAGAGAAGTTCCTCGAGGTCATGAGCTGGGTTACCGTGGCTGCCAGCCTCGTTGCCGCGCTGCTGCAGGCCTTCACCATGGTTGCCAAGGTGAACCCGGCCGTGCTGGAGCCGATGAAGAATGCCCTCAAGCAGCTGGGCGTGCGCTTCTAAGCACTGAATAATTTAGCCGCTCCGGAGCTCCGGAGCGGCTTTGTGTGTTTTAGAAGAGTTCGCGGGTAGCAATCTCCGCGCCCTCGACCAAGGACTGCAACTTCGCCCAGGCAATCTGGGGGTGCAGGCGGCCGCCCAAGCCGCAATCGGTCGACGCGATGACGTTTTCGGGGCCGACTACCTCAGCGAATTGGATGATGCGATCGGCCACGAGGCGCGGATGCTCTACCGCGTTGGTGGAGTGAGATACCACGCCCGGGTAAATCACAGTGCCTTCGGGCAGCGCGTGGTCCTGCCACACGCGCCACTCATGCGCGTGGCGCGGCGAAGCGGCCTCGAAGGAGAATCCGCCGACCTCGGCACGCAGAATTTCCTCGATGATATCCGCAAAGGGCACGTCGGTAACGTGCGGGCCGTGCCAGGAGCCCCAGCAGATGTGCAGGCGCGTTTGTTCCTTGGGCAGGCCGGCGATGGAATCATTGAGGACGTCGATGCGCTCGCGAATAAAACCGCGGAAGTCCTTCACGGACGGCTCGGGATTGATTTGGTCCCAAGCCTCAGCCAAGTCGGGCGCGTCGAATTGCACAGTAAGCCCAGCGTCGGTGATGGCCTGGTATTCGGTACGCATGGCGCGGCCGACGTCGGCAAGCAGCTCATGCTCATCGTCGTAGTAGCGGTTGGTCAGGCGCGCTGCCGAGCCGGGCGAAAGGGCGGCGATGAAGCCGGGGGTGCCGGCCGGGAGGGCGTCGGCAAGCAAGCGCACATCGGCGGCGACCTCATCCTGGCCGATGTAGGTTACCGGTCCGGTAAACTCTGGGTTCGCCACCTTGGCGCGGCCGGTGAAGATGCCAGAATCCGGGTCATTATAGGCCTCCGAGAACAGCGCGCGGTCGCGGCGATCAATAAACGACGTCAGCCGCGGCTCACCCGGCTTAGAGCGCACCACCTCGGCCGATTCCCAGCGGTCAGTATCCGTCATTGTCAGCCCACCCAGGCGGCTAAACGAATAATTCCACCACGCGCCATAATCCACCGCGCCAGAGGTGATATGGCCGTACTCGCCCTCGTTAATGATATCGAGGCCGAGATCGAGCTGCCGCTTGACGACGTCCGCCACCGCAGCCTCCAAAATCCCCTGAAACTCCGCGGCCGGCAGCTCCCCGCGCTGCAGGTTGGCTTCCAGCAGCTCCGGGGTGCGCGGCAGTGAGCCGACATGGGTGGTGCGAATCTTGTTCACCATCAGGTTTCCTCCATCGATATAGACTGTGCTGTCTAGATTAGTGGAGGGTGCCTGCCGCCGCCGAGTTTAAATTCAGCCTAATATGCCCGCGCCCATGGTGGCCTTGAGGTCGCCCATGAGGTTGCCAGATCGCTCCACGCGCAGGTGGTCGCCGAGGATCATGGTGGTGGACTCGGAGCCATCGACAAGCTCGAGGTAGACATCCGACTCGCCCTGGTTCTTGAGCAGGACCTGCTTGAGGCGGGCAATATTCTCCATGGTGCACTGATCCGTGCGCATGGTCAGGCGCAGCGGCAGGCCGGCGCCACCGCCCGGGCCCAGCTCCGGCACGCGGATATCGGAGCAGAACAGCGAGCGGCGCTCATCGCGCACCTTGACGTTCACGCGCGCGAGGATGATATTGTCCTCCACAATCTGCGGGGCGACGAGCGAGTACACCTTGTTGAATACCAAGATTTCCACCTGCGCGCCGTTGTGGTCTTCCACCGTGACAATGGCCCACGGCGAGCCATCGCGCTTGGAAAAGCGTCGGTCCACGCCCGAAATGATGCCACCGATGATGAGCTCTTGGCCGTTATGCACCTCGTCGTTGAGGATCTTGGTCAGCGGGGTATCCGTCTGCGCGGCTAGCGCCTCCTCGAAACCATCGAGAGGGTGGCCGGAAACGTACAGGCCCAGCATTTCGCGCTCGAGGGCAAGTTCGTGTTTACGATCCCAGTTGTCTTCTGGGATATCCAGGGCAAAAGCGTTGGAGGCCGCATCGTCTTCTCCCCCGCCAATTCCAGCGAAGAGATCGAACTGGCCCTTATCCGCGGCCTTCTTGGTGGTTTGCACCGCATCCACCGCGTCCTCGTGGATGAGCATGAGGCCTTTGCGCGGGTGGTTCAAGTCATCGAAGGCGCCGGCCTTAATCAGCGCTTCTGTCACGCGCTTAGTGCAGGCGGCGAGCTCGATCTTGTCCAGGTAATCGCTAAACGAGGTAAACGCGCCCTTGTCGTGGCGGGATTTGATGATGGATTCCACCACTTCCGAGCCCACATTGCGGATAGCGCCCATGCCGAAGCGGATATCCTCTCCCACCGCCTGGAAGTCCTCCTCGGACTCGTTGACGGACGGCGGCAGCACCTTGATGCCCAGGTGGCGGCAGTCCGAAAGGTAAATGGCGGACTTATCCTTCTTATCGCCCACCGAGGTCAGCAGCGCGGCCATATACTCCGGTGCATAGTAGGCCTTGAGATAGGCTGTCCAGAAGGACACCAAGCCGTAGCCCGCGGCGTGGGACTTGTTAAACGCGTAGGACGCGAAGGGCTCGATGGTGCCCCACAGCGCGTCCATGGCGGACTTGGAGTAGCCGTTTTCTTGCATGCCGCCCCAGAACTTGTCGTACTGCTGGGCCAGCACTTCGGGCTTCTTCTTACCCATTGCCTTACGGAAGCCATCTGCCTCGCCGGCTGTGTAGTTGGCGACCTTCTGCGAGATACGCATGATCTGCTCCTGGTAGACGATGAGGCCGTAGGTCTCATCCAGGATTTCCTTGAGCGGCTCTTCCAGCTCCGGGTGAATTGGGGTGATTTCCTTGCGGCCGTTCTTGCGGTCCGCGTAGTCCCAGTGGGCGTTCACACCCATCGGGCCTGGGCGGTAGAGCGCAAGGGAGGCCACAATATCCTTAAAGCCGGTCGGCTTCATGCGCTTGAGCAGCTCCTGCATGCCGCCGGAGTCGAGCTGGAAGACGCCCAGCGTATCGCCGCGCGAGAGGAGGTCATAGACCTTGGAAACCTTGGGGTCGTCGGCATGCAGCTGCTCCAAGTGGATTTCTTCGCCGCGGTTGCGCTTGATGTTTTCAATCGCATCGCCGATAACGGTGAGGTTGCGCAGGCCCAAAAAGTCCATCTTCAGCAGGCCGATGGCCTCGCACGCCGGGTAATCCCAGCCGGTGATATAAGCGCCGTCGGCCGGGCGCTTCCACATTGGAATGTGGTCCATGAGCCGGACCGAAGCCATAATCACCGCACAGGCGTGCACGCCCGCCTGCCTGACGACGCCCTCCAAACCCCGCGCCGTGTCATAAATCTTCTTCACATCCGGGTCGGATTCCACCATCTGGCGGACCTCGGCGGCCTCTGAGTAGCGCTCGTGGTCCGGGTCCGTGATGCCCTTAAGCGGAATGTCCTTGGCCATGATGGCCGGCGGCAGCGCGCCGTTGATGCGGTCGGCCATCTGGAAGCCGGGCTGGCCAAAGTGCACCTTGGCCGAGTCCTTAATGGCCTGCTTAGTCTTCACCGTGCCGAAGGTAATCACCTGCGCCACCTTGTCCTCACCCCAGCGCTCGGCCGCATAGGTAATCATTTCACCACGGCGGCGGTCGTCGAAGTCGATATCGATATCGGGTGCGGAAGGGCGCTCAGGGTTCAAGAATCGCTCGAAGAGGAGATCGTGCTCCAGCGGGTCGATATTGGTAATGGTCAGCGCATAGGCGACGAGCGCACCGGCCGCCGAACCACGGCCCGGCCCCACACGAATACCCACGGAGCGCGCGTGCTTAATGAGCTCGGCCACGATGAGGAAGTAGGACGGGTAGCCCTTCATCTCGATAACGGAGATCTCATACTTGGCGCGCTCGATATATTCCTCCGGTACATCCTGGCCGGGGAAGCGCTTTTGCAGGCCCTCCATCACCTCATGGGTGAGCCAGGAGGTTGGGGTGTGGCCCTCGGGGACGTCGGCAATAGGCATGCGATCGTGGGTGTGTTCTTCCCAGATCTCGCCGTAGTCCTGCACGCGCTCGGCAATCCACAAGGTGTTATCACAGCCATCTGGAATCATATCGTCCCAGGTCTCGCGCATCTGCGCGGCCGACTTAATGTAGTAGCCGGTGCCGCCGAACTTGAAGCGGTCCGGATCCATGAAAGTCTTGCCGGTCTGCACGCACAGCATCGCCTCGTGCGCCGGCGCCTGGGACTCCAGCACGTAGTGGCAGTCGTTGGTCACCAGCGGCGGCAAGTCCAGCTTGCGGCCGATTTCTAGCAGGCCATCGCGCGTGCGCTTTTCGATGTCCAGCCCATGGTCCATCAACTCCAAAAAGAAGTTGTCCTTGCCGTAGATGTCCTGCCACATGGCCGCGGCCTCCAGCGCCTCGTTGAACTGGCCGAGGCGCAGGCGGGTCTGGACGTCGCCAGAGGGGCAACCGGTGGTGGCGATGATGCCGTCGGCATGCTCGGCGATGAGCTCGGCGTCCATGCGCGGCCACTTGCCCAACTGGCCTTCATAGGAAGCCAGCGAGGACAAGGTAAAGAGGTTGCGCAGGCCGGTGGCGTTCTCCGCGATCATCGTTTGGTGGAGGTAGGCGCCGGACGCGGAGACGTCGTCGCGCTTTTGATCCGGCGTGCCCCACAGCACGCGCTTTTTGTTGAAGCGGGATTCAGGCGCCATATACGCCTCGATGCCGATGATCGGCTTGACACCGGCACCGGTCATGCGGCGGTAGAAGGCATCAGAGCCATACATATTGCCGTGGTCGGTCATGCCGACGGCCGGCATCTCCTGGCGAACCACCTCGTCTGCCAGCATATCGACCTTGGCCATGCCGTCCAGCATGGAAAACTCGGTGTGGTTGTGCAGGTGGACGAAGGAGGAGTTTTTGGCCATGCGGCTCATCATAGCGGGGCGGTCAAAATGGGCTATTATTTTGTGATGCTCTACACGCTCGCCGCCTACATCATGTGGGGATTTTTCCCCGCGTTCTTTCCTCTCTTGCTGCCGGCATCGCCGCTAGAAATCCTGGCCCACCGCGTGTTGTGGACCGCGGTACTGGTCACGGGATTTTTGCTCCTCGGCGGCCGGTGGCGAGAAATGGCGCGCATGGACAAGCGCACGTGGGGTTGGCTTGCGGCCGCGGGTGTATTCATCACGGTCAATTGGGGCACCTACGTGGTGGCGATTAATAGCAACCACGTGGCCGATGCGGCGCTGGGATATTTCATCAATCCCCTGGTGTCGGTCGCCCTCGGCATGGTGTTTTTGAAGGAGCGGCTGCGGCCGTGGCAGGCCGGCGCGGTGGGCGTTGCGGCCATCGCGGTGCTGTACTTGACGTTCTTTACCGGCCAGGCGCCATACATTTCGCTGCTGCTGGCCTTCAGCTTCGGCTTTTATGGGCTGCTCAAAAAGCAGGTCCGGGTGTCCTCGGCCGTCTCGGTCGCGGCGGAGGCGCTCGTGATGTCACCGCTGGCGGTGGGCTACATCCTGTGGCTAGAAACAAGCGGCCAGGGCACATTCGCCAGCGAGGGAGTCGGCCACGCGCTGCTTTTGGTCAGCGCCGGCTTGATTACCGCGCTGCCGCTCCTCTGCTTTGCGGAGGGCGCACGGACACTGCGCTTATCGACGATCGGCATGCTCCAATACCTCACCCCCATCATGCAGATGCTGTGGGCTCTCTTTGTCACCCACGAGCACTTTTCAACGCACCGCTGGATCGGCTTCGGCATCATCGGCGTGGCGGTGGCGATTTACGTCACCGACTTGGTGCGCATGGCTAGGAGCGCTTAAGTTCCTCGCGGGCAGCGCGGGCGCGGCGACGCGCCGCCTGTTCCTCTTCTGCCCGCAGCGCCCAACGCGGCATCACCACGACGAGAAAAATGCCATAGGCACATACGATCCCGGAAAACACCAGCGTCATCGAGGTGCCGCCGGTGACAAGGCCGATGAAAAGCGCGATGCCGGAAACCACCACCGCGACCCACGCGGCGATATAGCCAAATTTGTAGTTGGGCATCCACTGCGAAAAGGGCTGGCGTGAGGACATAGGTCTAGTCTACGCGGTGGTCGTATTCGTGGGCCCGGTATCGACGAGGTCCGGTGGAGGCGGATCCCAGGGGTTAACCCAGCGAACGCCGCGGGCGGTGCGCTCGAAGCGGCCATTGCGCGGCGGGCCGGTGCGATGGTCATCATTGCGGCCGTTGTGATAGGCGCAGGCGGTGGTGAGGTTCTTCGCATTGGTCCACCCGCCGCCGGCCCAACTGAAGATGTGGTGAACCTGGCACTCATCGGCGGGCTTATTGCATCCCTTGACCGGGCAGGTGGGATTTTCCGCCGCGGCCATCATGAACTGCTTCCAGGTGGCCCCGCGGCGCATGCGGTACAGGTTCACTGGGCCCTCTACGGGGTGGAGCAGGGTGACAAATCCCTCCTCGGCAAGCGCACGCTGGGCCAATTCAGCACCCGTAATCTGCGCGCCATTGGTCATGGTCAACACCACATCGTCGCTGCCATGGGCCACGCCAACCAACTTATCCAGTGGCACCACAACGTTGGTGCGCACGGTTGCGGCGGCGCCGGTACCGGTGCGGAAGAGGGAGGTGACGTCGGCAAGCGAACCGGCATGCTGGTGTAACTCGGCGATGAGTGCGGACGGCCCAGTGATGGACAGCGTCCAGGGTTTGCCGGCGGCGCGGCGGCGCAACCGCACCCCCGGCTTGGGTTCGCGCGGCGCGCGCATCTCGCGCAGCTTTTTGCGAGCACGCCTTTCCATCTCCCGCGTATCGCACGCGATATGGGTGAGCTCGGCGCGCAGGGCCCAGGCGCGGGCTTGCGTGGGCGCGCGCCGGGCATGCTTTTCGATGACCGCCAGCGTCGGCAGCGAATGCCGGTTGCGGCGGGCCCCGTCCACCGCGCGGCGTTGGCGGCGGCGAAAGCTGGTGGTCCCGAAGTAGACCTGCGCGAGCTGCGCAATAGTGTCAGCCGTGGCATCGGGCATGCCGGCGGCGGTAAGGTCCGCGGCGGAGGCGTCGGCGGCCTCGGCGAGGAGGTCCATCGCCGAGTTGAGCGCCGCGATATAAGCCCGAATGTGTTCCATGCCCTCGATGCTAAAAGCGCTGGGCGGCCACCGCGCGCCACAGGTCCCAGGAGGGCGATATTAGCTGGGAGGGCGGATGGCGAAGCTGCCCCAGGCGGCGTCCGCGGGTGCGGGTTCGACGGCGGCGACGGAGGGGGTGGAGGCGACGTCGGCAAGCTGCGCGCCCGACCCCCACACCACGGCGGCGCTCACCGCGGAGGGGCGCTGGCCATAGGAGGCATCGATGCGGTCGAAGGCGCGTTGGATGACAGCGGCGCGGTCCTCGCCGGCGGTGGGTTCGGGGACGTCAATGGGGGCGGTGGAGCCGATAAGGATGGCATCCATGCGCGGGGCGGCGGCGACGGCGGCCGCGGCGGCTACGGGTGGCAAATCCTCGTCGAAGGTAACAAGGGCGTAGGCAGGCGCGTCCGGAATGTCGCTACCGGATACGCGCGCAATATACTCCGCGCGCGTCTCGCCATCCGGGCCGAGCTGATCGCCTTGTACTTGCGAAGAGGCCTGGGTCCCTAGGGCGCCAAAAAGCGCGAGCGCGGCCAAGAAAAGCACCGCAAGCACCGCCAGGGCCGCTAGCCGACGCCGCCGGTAGACCTTCCTCATCCCCGCAGAACCTCCAAAGCGTGCTCGAGATCGGCCGGGTACGGCGCTTCAATCTCGAACCACTTGCCGGTGCCGGGGTGGGTAAAGCCGAGCTTTACCGCGTGCAGCCATTGACGCTGAAGCCCAAGGCGCTTAGCCAAGTTGGGATCCGAGCCGTACATTGGGTCGCCCACGCACGGGTGGCCGGTGGCGGACATGTGCACGCGAATCTGGTGGGTGCGGCCGGTCTCTAGGTGCACCTCGATGAGGCTGGCCTCGCGGAAGGCCTCGATGAGGCTGTAATGGGTGACGGCCGCTTTGCCGTCGTCAAGCACGGCGAATTTCCAGCCCGACTTGGGGTGGCGGCCGATGGGCGCATCAACGGTGCCCTCGATGGGATCCGGCAGCCCCTGCACCACGGCGTGGTAGGTCTTTTTCACGCTGCGGTACTTAAAGGCGTGCTTGAGCGCGGAATAAGCGCGCTCCGAGGAAGCCACGACCATCACGCCTGACGTGCCCACATCGAGGCGGTGCACGATGCCCTGGCGCTCGGTCGGCCCGGACGAAGCCACGGTATAACCGGCCGCGCGCAGCCCACCAATCACCGTCGGCCCGTCCCACCCCACGCTGGGGTGCGCGGCCACGCCCACCGGTTTATGCACGCAGATGATATCGGCATCGTTGTAAAGCACGTCCATGCCCTCGACCAGCTCTTCGCGCGGCAGCAACGGCTTTTCTGGCTCCGGCAAAAGCACGGAGACCACGTTGCCGGAAGTCAATCGCTCGGACTTGCCCAGCTCTTGGGAATCGATGGTCACACTGCCCTCGGCGCACAGCTGCGCGGTGGCGCTACGGGACAGGCCAAGGAGCTTGGCCAGGGCGGCGTCGGCACGCATGCCTTCTAGGCCTTCAGGAATGGGGAAGCTGCGCATCTGCCTATTCATGCTCGGCCTTCCTTTCCTCCAGCACCATGGCGATAATGAACAGCACCACGCCGCAGGTAATGGCCGCGTCCGCAATATTGAACACGGCGAAAGAGCCGACCGAAATAAAGTCCACCACGTGCCCGAACCAGAAGCCGGGGGCGCGGAAGATGCGGTCAGCGAAATTACCCAGCGCGCCTCCGGCGATGAGCGCTAGGCCCACTGCCTGTCCGGAGTGGGTAATGCGCGGGGCGGCAATGGCCACGCCGAGCACAAAGACCAGCTGGATGGTGGTAAAAAGCCACGTCGAACCCTCCCCGCCCATGGAAAAGGCCGCGCCAGGGTTAAAAAGCAGGGTAAACCGGAACCAATCCCCAATGACCGGCAGGGGCTCGCCCTCCGTAAGGATGGAGAGCATTATTTGTTTCACGGCTTGGTCCACCAGCGCCACGGCGATGACAACCGCGGCGATAAGTCCTGTCTTGCTCCTTCGTTTTTGACTCACCCGCTCTATTCTAAACGGGAGCGTCCGGTATTTTGGTAAGCGTGTTTCGAGTCAAAGTTTTTGCAGCCCTGACCACAGCCGCCGTAGCGCTTACGGCGTGTTCCTATGAAAAGCCGGGACCCGCGGTAGAACAGCCCGTGGGCCTGACTATCGACGCCCCACGCGTCACCGTGGACAATCCCGGCACCGGGGAGAAAAAGCTCCTGGAATACCGCGATATCGACTCCACGCAGGACGTGAACTACCGCGTTACCGAGGGTTTTTCGCAGGACCTGCTCAAAAAGTCAGCGGCCGAGAAGTTTCAGGCCTCCGACGTCGAATCGACCACCACTACCCTGCCGCTATCGGCCAAGGTAGATAAAGCTAGCGAGGACGTTGAAGATCAGCTGCCCGCCACCCGCAATGCGTTCGTCACGGCCGGTGCGCCGGAAACTTCTGGCGACACCGACGTCTCTTCGGCCGAGGGATTTCAATTTGGCTGGCGAGGCCAAAATACCGGCCAGATGAATTCCTTGCGCCTTGCCGCACCCCAGGAGGCCACGGATGAAGCCCGTGGCTCCGTGGAACAGGCAATTATGAAGCTGACGGCCCTGCCCGTGGTTTTCCCCACCGAGGAGGTAGGCAAGGGAGCGAGCTGGACGGTGGATTCGCGCGTTACCGGCGAGTCCACCCTGCTGCAGACCACGCGCTATACGGTCGCTTCCATCGAGGGCGACCAGGTCAAGCTCAACGTAGAGGTAGAACAGCGGCCGTCGCTAGGCGCGCTGTCGTTTGAGGGCCAGGCCCAGGGCACGGAGTTGGAGGACAAGGAGCTCAAGGTTGTGGACTCCAGCACCCAATCCAAGGGCAACATCACGGTAGACCTGAGCAAGCCGCTGCCCGTGGGCGGTGACGTGTCTTTCGACACGAAGGTCATTTATGGCGCCGCCGGCTCGGAGCTGCGCGTGGTGCAGTCGAGCCTGACGGAGCTGAACTTCACCTAGTTACTCGGCCGGGGCTTCTACAGGGGCCTCGGCTGGAGCTTGCTCGGCGCCGGCAGCCGGGGCGTCGCCTTCAGCCGGGGCAGCATCGCCCTCGGCCGGTGCCGGGGCGGGTGCAGAGGCACCGGCGCCGGTATCCGCGCACATTTCCGGAACCTGCTCCGGCGGCACGGTGTTTTGGATGAGCGTGCAAGCCCACGCCTTGGAGAGCTTCCAGGTGCCGTCTTCGTACACGAATTCCACCTGTTCAGCGGTCTGCTGCTGGCCGTCAGCGGTGGTGAAGTTCACGGTGGTCAGCACGGACTGCGGGTCATAGCCCGGAAGCACAGGATCGACGACCTCGAACTCGGCGCCGGATTCCGCCTTGGACTGTGCCATGGTGTCAAAGATTTCCGGTGCGGTCTCGCCGCCCTGCACGGTGGCGGTCTTTTCCTGCTCAGAGGCGTTCGGATCCGTGGCCTTGGCCAGGATGGCGTTGAGATCCGCCGGGGATGGCAGCGCTGGGGCGGCGGAATCGCCGTCGGAAGAGGCGGATTCCTGCGCCTCGGTGTTGGTGGCGGCGGTATCGTCCTGCTCGTCGTCGGAAGAGCAGGCGGCCAGGGCGGTGGCCGCGGTCAGTGCGAGGCACGCGGCGCTAAACTTGCGGAATTTCACTTCTAACTCCTCACGTCTGGGTTCTAAACTCCCATCAGTTTACAGCTGCACCAGCCTTTTCCGGGCTGCGCCCGCCGCGTGGGCGGAGATTTCTTTAACCTTGAGTGCATGACCCGACTTGCTTTGATCGCCACCGGCGGCACGATCGCGTGCACCACCGTGGCCGATGGTTCCCTGGTTCCCACAATCTCCGGCGCGGACCTTGCCGCTGAAATCGACGCCGAGGTAGTGGAGTTTCGCCAGCTCGACTCGTCCTCTATTACCCTGGCGGACCTCGATGAGCTCATTGCGGTGGTCAACGAGCACACCGCGCGCGAGGACATCGGTGGCGTGATCATCACCCATGGCACCGACTCCATGGAGGAAACCGCGCTGGCGTTGGAGATTTTCTGTGGAGGGGAAAAGCCCATCGTGCTTACGGGCGCGCAGCGCGCCTACGATCACCCCGCGGCCGACGGCCCCACCAATCTGCGGGCTGCCCGCGAGCTAGCGGCCAGCGGGCACCCTGGGGTTTTCCTTTGCTTCGGCGGCGAGACCATTCCGGCGCGCGGTGCGCGTAAGCGGCACACCAGTGACCTGCACGGGTTTGAGTCGCTGCCCGTTCCTGGCACCACCCCGCGATTGAATCCTGCCCCGCTGGCGTCGCAGCGTATCGAGATCATCCCCGCCTATCCGGGAGCGGGCCGCCTGCTGGTCGACGCCGCCGTAAACTCCCCTACCTCCGGTCTCATTGTGGAGGCCATGGGCTCGGGAAACATGGGCGAGGAGATGGGCCGCGCGCTTGCCGACGCCCTCCACGCCGGCCTCCCCGTTATTATTTCTACCCGCACACCCTATGGCCCGACGGCGCTGGCTTATGGCGGCGACGGCGGGGGTGCGAGCCTGGGGAAGCGTGGCGCCATCAACGCCGGATGGTTCCGCCCGAGCCAAGCGCGAATCCTGCTCGCGGCGGCGCTAGCCACCGGCACCGATCCGGCGGAGCTTTTTGCCCAGGAGGGCTAGTCCTCGCTGGTTAGCCAGTCCTGCCAATCCAGCGAGTCGAGCGGGTCTGCTGGCACGAGCGCGGGATCGTCGGCCGCGAAGGATTTGGTGCGCCCGGGCCCCGTGGCGCGGGTTTCAAAGCGCACGCTGACCACCCCGTGGCCGGCGCCTTGAATCCAACCGTGGCCGTAATCGGGGTGGAAGACGTCTTGCGTTGCGTGCCACTGGTTATCGGTTTCTTCCTCCACCGTCACCGTAGGCGCTGGTATGGCCGGTGTTGCGTCATCGCTCACCCCAGTTTCATAGTCCATGACCGCCGGTGCAGGGCGCACGATTTCGCGGTCGAGCTCCGGGAAAAGCACGTCTTGGCGAGCGGCCTCTAGGCCGGAATAGCTCACCCCTACCAGGCGGATGGGCCCTAGCTCATCGGGGTAGCGGGCGAGCTTGAAAGCGGCGGCGGTGAGCACGGCGGCGTCGTCAGTCGCGTAGGGCAAGGTGGTCGAGCGCGATTCGATATGAAAATCCGCCATGCGCAGCTTCACCGTAACGGTGCGCGCACCGCGCCCATCCTTAAGCAGCCGGCGGTGCGCACCCTCCGCCGCGCGAGTGATGGCTGCATCGACCTCAGGGGCGGTCTGCAGGTCTTTCGGGTAGGTGTGCTCGGTAGAAATCTGTTTAGAAACAGCGCGCGGCGCCACCTCACGGTCATCAATGCCGCGGGCCAGCTGCCACAGCTGCAGCCCCACCACACTGCCGATGGAAATCTCTACTTCCTTGCGCGTCATCGCCGCTAGCTGCCCAATGGTTTCTACGCCGATGGACTTGAGCTTCGCCCCAGTCACCGGGCCGACTCCCCACAGCTTGTTCACCGCAAGGGGGTGCAGCATATCTAGCTGGCGCTCCGCCGGAATAACAAAGGTGCCGTCGGGCTTCGCTTCGCCGGAGCCAATCTTGGCAAATTGTTTGCCCGAGCCCGCCCCAATGGAGCACGGCAGACCCGTCTCCTCCCGAATGAGCGCGCGCAGCTCATCCGCCCAGCGCTTGACCTCCTCCGCGCTCGCTCCTTCCAAGGCGGCGGGTTCCATAAAGGCTTCATCGATAGAAAGCTGCTCGATAACCTCCACGTGTTGCGCGATGATGCCAAATACGCGCCGCGAGGCTGCTGAATAGACTGCCCGGCGCGGCTGCACCACCACCGCGCGAAGTCCAACAAGCTGCTGCGCGCGGTACATCGGCATGGCCGAATGCGCACCGTACACGCGCGCCTCATAGGAGGCGCCGGCCACCACGCCGCGCCCGCTGGTACCTCCCACCAGGACGGGACGCCCCTGCAGGGTAGGCCGGGTCAGCTGCTCGACGGAGGCGAAAAACGCGTCCATGTCGATGTGTAGAACCCAGCGTTGCATGCGGCCCAGTCTAATAGGCGCACCTCCACATGCACTCCTGGGTGTTTGCGTGCCGTTAATTAAAGCTTTTATTTCTTTCCATCTTCACGTCACCCACATGCAATATTGCGGCCTTATCTTTTTCGAGGTTATTTCTTGAAGAAAGTATTTCGCTGATTATGAACTCACCCCACGTCATCTTGCGCGGCGTTAAGCGCGAATTCGCCGATAATACGGGCCTCCACGAGACCGATCTAAGCATCAACCGCGGTGAATTCATCTCTATTCTCGGACCTTCCGGCTGCGGTAAGTCCACCCTGCTGCGTTGCATCGCCGGGTTGGAAACTCCTGATGCGGGCACCATTGCCATTGGTGAGAGGGAGGTTTATGGTCCGCGGACCAATGTGGCCGTCAACAAGCGCCGGCTGTCTATGGTCTTCCAAGACCTCGCACTGTGGCCGCACATGACGGTGGAAAAGAACATCGAGTTTCCGCTGACAACCCCAGGCAATAAGGTGGCGGCAGGCCAGCGGTCCGAGAAGGTGCGTGCCTGCATGGACATGGTGGGCATCACCAGCAAAGCGAAGGCGCGGCCAAACCAGCTCTCCGGCGGCCAACAGCAACGCGTCGCCATCGCCCGTGCGCTGGTTTCGAATCCGGACCTCCTGCTCATGGATGAGCCACTGTCCGCCCTCGACGCCGCGCTGCGCGTGCAAATCCGCGCCGAGCTCACCCAGCTGGCACAGGAGCTGGGGCTGACGGTCATCTACGTCACGCACGACCAAGCCGAGGCACTTGCCATGTCGGATCGCGTCGTGGTTATGAATCAGGGCCATATCGAACAATTCGCGGATCCGGTCACCCTTTACGAACAGCCGGCCACCGATTTCATCGCTGGCTTCGTAGGCACCATGAACCGCCACCCACAGCTGCCCAGCGTGCGTCCAGAAAATCTCACCGTCACCACTGCGGAGGAGGACACCGGCGCCTCCCCGCGCCGGGTCGAGGCGCAGGTTCTTGGCGCTCACTACATCGGCGGGCGCTACGAGTTGCGCTGCAATGTTCCCGGGGCCGAGGAGCCGTGGGTGGCATTTTCACCGCGCCGCATCACTCGCGGCGAGACCGTCCACCTCAACTATCCATCTTCTCTTTCTGCATAGGAGCCACACATGTTCACCAAAAAGTTTACTGCCGCCATCGCCACCACCGCTGCTGGTGCGCTCGCCTTGACCGGTTGCGGATCCGTCGAGGATAGCGCCGATACCGCCACCGACCAGTCCACCTCTTCTGCCGAAAAGTGGCAGGCACCTGAAGGCCTGTCCGGCGAGGTGGATTACTACTCGGCTAACCCGCAGGGGCTTACCGACGCCCTCGTGGAGGCCTTCGAAGAAAAGACCGACGTCCACGTCAATGTTTTTGCCGATACCACCGGCAAGATCACCGCCAAGCTCAAGGCCGAGGAAGCCAACCCGCAGGCTGACGTGGTCTACCTCGCCTCCTGGGCGGCAGCTAGCAAGCAGGAAAAGTCCGGCGCCCTTGAAAAGTACACGCCGGAGGGAGCGGACAAGATTGAGTCCAAGTGGGCGTCGGAAAGCGGGGCGTTTACCGGCCGCGATGGTTCGGCCCTAGCGCTGGTAACCAACACCAACGTCGTGGACGAGGCCCCGAAGGACTGGGAGGACCTCACCGATGAGAAGTACAAAGACCAAATCATCATGCCGGACCCGCGCGAATCCGGTACCGCAGCCGACCTCATCGCGGCCATGGTGGACCAATGGGGCGAGGAGAAGACCTGGGCTCTCTTTGACAAGCTCTTTGACAACGGCATGATCGTCCAAGGCGCCAATGGCCCAGCGCTGGACCAGGTCACCTCCGGTTCGCGCGGCATTGTCCTCGGCGGCGTGGACTACTCCGCATACTCCGCGCAGAAGAAGGGCGAGCCGCTCGAGGTCGCCATTCCTACTTCCGGTACCACGGTCACCCCGCGCCCAGTCATGATCCTCAAGTCCTCCGATAACAAGGAAGCCGCAGAGGCCTTCGTGGACTTCATGTTCTCCGATGAGGCGCAGGAGATCTCGGCCTCCAAGAACATGATCCCGGCCAATAAGGACATCGCTCCAAAGAATGGCCCGAAGCTGGATGAGATTAAGACCCTCAACGATGACCTCGATGGCTTGGTTTCTCAGTCCAAGGACATCAAGGAAACCTTTGCCAAGCGCTACCTGAAGTAACCGATGAGCTCCACCACCACTCCCCAACGTCGCCTTGGGATCTACGGGGTCCTTCTCATCTTGCTCGCCCTCGTCGCCGCGCCGCTAGCCTCCGTGCTGGTCAACGCGGCCGTGGGCTACCACGATGAGCCCTCAGCCCTAGGCAGCATTATCCAACCGGACATGCTGCACATCCTTGGCAATACCGTCCTGCTCTCCGTGCTGGTCGTGGCTTTTGCCACGCTTATGGCCGCGCCGCTCGCCTTCCTCCGTTCGTGGACGCGGTTTAGCAGGGCCAATTGGATCGAGATCGTCATCATGATCCCGTTTATGACCCCACCCTTTGCGGCAGCGATGGCGTGGATGGATTTCACCCGCCGCGGTGGTGTGGCCGAGATGCTACTCGGCCACGGCGCCGGCAAGCTCGCCCACGATGCCATCTACTCGGTATGGGGCATGGCCTTCATCATGGCCGCGGAGCTCTTCCCTTTCTTATATCTCATCCTGCGCACCTGCCTGAATTCCATTCCGGCGTCCACCCTGGAGATGGCACAAATAGCCGGCGCGAGTCGCTGGCAACAGGCCGTGCGCATCATCGCTCCGAACATAATCGGCCCCTTTTCCCTCGGCGCGCTGATTATCTTCATCAAGGCCGCCGGCGAGTTTGGCACCCCAGTTACGCTGGGCAATGCCATCGGATACAAGGTGCTCGTCTCCTCTATTTATGAAGACGTCACCATCGACCCCCTCGACTTTTCCAGCGCCGCCGCGTCCTCTTCGGTTCTCTTTGCCATTGGCGTGGCTGCGTGGGCATTCCAACAGTGGATTTCGCGCCACGATCTCACCGGCGGCGGACGTGTAAGCCGCCCCGTGCTCATCCGCCTCAGCCCAGTCGGCTCTATCCTCGGCGCACTCATTACCGCAGTCATCCTCTTGGCTTCGGTGGTCATTCCCTATCTTTCCATCACTTTGTCCGCGATGACCATCCTGCGCTCGGCCCCACCTACGCCCAATAACCTCACCTTCGATTACTTCTCCATCGTTGTGCAGATGCCCACCGCACAGGAAGCACTGATTCGCTCCATCGGCCTGGGTGCCCTTGGCGCCACCGCTGCCGTAGCACTAGGTGTCCTCGTCACGGTGCTCACCCGCCGCCAAAGCTTCATAGGCGCAAAGCTGAGCGATTTCTTGGCCGTCGCCCCCGATACCGTACCGGGCATCGTGCTGGCCATTGGCTTTATTTTGCTGTGGAACTCTCCTTGGCTGTCTTGGTCGCCCTACGGCACGATGGGCATGCTGGTCATGGCTTTTACGGTGCTCTTTTTGCCCATGACCATTCAAAATATCAAGACTTCAGCCGAGTCCATCTCCCCCACCATGTACGAGGCCGCCGCGATTTCGGGTTCCTCAACTCTGCAAACTTTTGGGCGCATTACCCTGCCCCTGCTTGCTCCTGGCATCTTCGCTGGCTGGCTCCTCGCCTTCTTCGTAGGCATCCGCGAGCTGGTCATGTCCTCGCTTATTCGTCCCAGCCAGGTCAACCTCTTGGCTCCATGGATTATGAACCAATTCGATCAAGGACACCGTGCCGAGGCCATGGCTATGACGCTCATCGGTGTCGGAACGTCCACAATTGTCTTGGTAGCTATCACGTGGTGGCAAAACCGAAAGGCCGCACATGCCCGCTAGCATTTTTGTCTTTGCCGATCTGCACCTAGGCCGCGCGGGCGCCCCCGGCTTGGACTGGGCCCTGCAGGCACTCGAGGTTGCCGCCAATAGAGGGGCCACGGCGTGCGTGTGCTTGGGCGATATCATTGACCGCAACGCTGAGGCGTCCGAATTCGTGCCCCAGGCCCGCGCCGTAATGGCCCACGCTGCCACACTGTTCGGCGAGGTCCACTTCATTTCTGGCAACCACGATACCCACCACAGTCTGGACTTCCCGCCCGAGGTCACGGTCCACGGCACGCAGGTGCACTCCTTTCGCATAGGAAACACCACGGTTCTAACCGCAGCGGTGGCCACCGATCCGGACCCGCGCCGCCTCCAGCTTCCGCCGCGCCCGAGCGACGGCCCCGTCCTCGGCCTCCTACATTCTTCCGTCACCGGTGAGTTTTCTAAAGGCACCTGCCTGCCGCTTTCCGTGGCTGAGCTACAGGCCAGCGAGGCCGATGCCTGGATCCTTGGGCACGTCCACTCTCCGCACACGCTTGCCGACGCCCCCTTCATCGGCTGGGTCGGCATGGGCCACGGCTTACTCTTCGACCCCGATACGTGCCACGTCACACGTTTGCCTAGCTAGATCCGTTCCCCACAAAGTGCCACCGCACGCTTGCTTGCATGCAAGCTTGCATGCAAGATGGATGCATGTCCAATGAACGAATGCAGCCTGCCGCGGAGCGCGCCTATGACTTCGTCAAAGAGAAGATCATTGACGGCTCCTTCGAGCCCTCGCAGATGCTTTCCGAGGCCTCCCTGGCTACCGAAATGGGAATTAGCCGCACCCCGATGCACGAGGCTTTCCTGCGCCTAGAGGTCGAAGGCTTTCTGCAGCTCTACCCCAGGCGGGGTGCGCTCATCGTGCCGATCAGCCCGCAAGAAATCCGCGAGGTCTATGAGGCACGCTTACTCGTGGATAGGCACTGTGCTGAAAAGATCTGCGCAATGTCTGATGCCGAGCGCGCGGACATCGCTGATCAGCTGGACGCGACCATCGCGGAGCAGGACACTGCGTTGGATGGCGCAGACCTGCATGCCTATACGCATCTTGATGCGCGTTTCCACCAGATCATCATGGATGGCGGTGCCAATAGCCTGCTAGCCGGGCTGGGACACCAGCTGCGCGAACGCCAGCAGCGTTTTACCGCCACGGCCATTGGCCGCAACGTAGCCCGCGCCCGCACCTTCGTGGATCAGCACCGCACGCTTGCCGATGCCCTCCGCACCGGCGACCTCGACGCCTACCTTTCCGCATTGGACACCCACCTAACCAACTCGAGGAATCAACTATGACCGAAAAGTTTGCCAAACACTCATGGTTTCCCGTCGCTGGCAGCATGGTCGCTGTCGCGTGGGGCGGCAATGAGTTCACCCCTCTCCTAGTTATGTACCGCGAGGAGTCACACTTCTCGCAGGTCACCGTCAATGGCCTCTTGGCCGCCTACGTGCTCGGCATCGTGCCTGCGCTGCTGATTTCTGGCCCACTTTCGGACTACATCGGCCGCCGCCCCACGATGCTGCCTGCCGCGCCACTATCGCTGCTCGGTTCCTTCCTTTTGTCCATCGCACCGAACGAGCCACTCGTCATCGCCGTGGGCCGCATCATGTGCGGCTTGGCTTTGGGCATCGTCATGGCGGTCGGCTCCACGTGGGTGGCAGAGCTCATCACCCGCGCTGGCGGCGATCCCGCTGCCGGCCCGCGCCACGCCTCGATGTGTCTGACCTTAGGCTTCCTCATCGGCGCCGGCCTCGCATCGGTGCTGGCCCAGTGGGGTCCGTGGCCGACCCACTTGGCGTATATCCTGCACATCCTCCTCACCGTTGCCACCGCTATCTGGCTGATGAAGACCCCGGAAACCCGCCCGCCGCGTGGCGCTACGGTAAAAGACACCTTCCTTGACTTAAGCATCCGCGACATGCTGCGCATGCTGCACATTCCCTCCGCAGCGCACCACCGCTTCGTGCGCATTGTTCTGCCGGTCGCCCCGTGGGTCTTCGGCTGCGCTGGCGCCGCCTATGCCCTCCTGCCCCAGCTTCTGTCCGAGTCCGCTGGCGATGCCCCCATCGCTTTTTCCGGCCTGATGACCGTTATCACCTTGGGCTGCGGCGTTGGCATCCAGATGCTCGGCAAGGTTATCGATACCAGCCGCTCCGCCCGCGCTTCCGCAGTTGCCATGGGCGTTATCACCGTGGGCACCATCCTCGGCGCGGTTGCCTCTCATACTCGGTCGCTGCCGCTCGGCATCGCCGGTGCCGCCGTCATGGGCGCAGGCTACGGCCTCGCCCTTGTCGCCGGTCTCTCCGAGGTCCAGCGCATCGCCCGCGCCGAAGAACTCGCCGGCCTCACCGCCGTCTACTACTCGGTGTCCTATACCGGCTTCTTTATCCCCATGGCCTTCAGCGCACTCGCGCCGCTGCTCGGCTTTACCACCCTATTCCTCATTGGCGCCGTGCTTGCACTGTGCTGCCTCGTTAACGTGGTCCTCGGTTGGCGCGCTCACCTGCCCGGCCCAGTCCGTTAAGTCCTATCACTCATAAAAATTTCCCAGCCGCTAAGGCTGGGCAATTACTTTTAGGTGGCGGCTAAGGCGCTACTGCTTAACGACGGTAGCCTTAACCCCCTTCACCACCTCGTGCACGTCCGCACCATCGAGCGCCTCGGTGGTCACCTGGAAATCGGTGGCGAGCACTTCACCGGCGATGTGGTCGGCGTGACGCTCCGCCCAGGCCTTCTTCTCCTCTAGGACAGAGAGCACGGCCGCGATGCGGTCCGAGACCTCGAACCCAGAAGCCTTGCGGGCATCCTGAAGGCCGCGGATAACGTCCGCCGCCCAGCCTTCGGCCTCGAGCTCTTCGGTCACCTCGGTATCGAGTACTACCAGGCCGTCAAGGCCCTCGATACGCGCGGTCGACTTCGGATTCGCTGCCTGCAGGCGCTCGGTGTACTCATCCGGGCCAAGCACGATATCGCCGTCCACTACAACCTCTTCGCCGCGGCGTTCGTAGTTGCCAGCCTTGAGGTTCTTGATGGCGCGCTGCACGTCCTTGCCCAAGCGCGGGCCGGCAACCTTCGCGTTACAGACAACCTGGAAGGTGCCTACCGAATCGACGTCGTCAGTAAGCTCAACTTCCTTGACATTGACCTCGTCGCGAATGATATCGGCAAAGTCCGCCAGGCGCTGCGCCCCGTCGAGGGCCACCGTTAGCTTCGGCAGCGGCAAGCGATTGCGCAGCTTATTGGACTTGCGCACCGAGGACGCTGCCGAGGCCACCGCGCGGGTCGCATCCATCGCAGAGACGAGATCTGCATCAGAAGGGTAATCCGCGGCCTGCGGGTAGTCTGCCAAGTGCACCGAACGCTCACCGGTAAGCCCGCGGTAGATAACCTCCGCCACGTGCGGTAGCAGCGGTGCCACCACGCGAGTCACGGTCTCCAGCACGGTGTACAAGGTATTAAACGCCTCAGGATGGGCGTCCTCGCCCTCCCAGAAACGATCACGCGAGCGACGGACGTACCAGTTGGTCAGGACGTCGGCAAACAGGCGTACTTCTTCGGTTGCCGTGGCGATATCGGTATCGGCAAGCGCCGCGTTGACATTGGCCACGACGTCGTGGGTCTTGGCCAAGATATAGCGGTCCAAAACATGCGCGGAGCTGGTGTCGAACTTTGCTTCCTTCTCTGCGTAGAGCTGCAGGAAAGTATAGGCATTCCAGATAGGCAGGATAGCCTGGCGCACGCCCTCGCGAATGCCCTGCTCGGTCACGATGAGGTTGCCTCCGCGCAGGATAGGCGAAGACATCAGGAACCAACGCATGGCATCCGAACCATCGCGATCAAAGACCTCGTTGACGTTCGGATAGTTGCCCTTGGACTTAGACATCTTAAGGCCATCGTTGCCCAGCACGATGCCGTGGGCCACGACCTTCTTATACGCCGGGCGATCAAAAAGCGCGGTGGACAGCGCGTGCATCACATAGAACCAACCACGCGTCTGACCGGAGTACTCCACAATGAAGTCGGACGGCGAGTGGGTTTCAAACCATTCCTTGTTTTCGAATGGGTAGTGTTTTTGCGCAAACGGCATCGAGCCGGACTCAAACCAGCAATCCAATACGTCCGGCACGCGGCGCATCATCGACTTACCGGTCGGATCATCCGGGTTCGGGCGCACCAACTCGTCGATGTGCGGACGGTGCAGCGACTCCGGACGGACACCGAAATCGCGCTCCAACTCGTCCAAAGAGCCGTAGACATCCATGCGCGGATAGTTGTCATCATCGGACATCCACACTGGGATAGGTGCACCCCAGTAGCGGGTACGGGAGATATTCCAGTCGCGCGCTCCCTCGAGCCACTTGCCAAACTGGCCATCCCGGATATGCTCCGGCAGCCACTCAATCTCCTTGTGGTTAAGCTCCACCATGCGATCGCGGAACTCGGTCACCTTCACGAACCAGGCCGGCAGCGCCATGTAGATAAGCGGCTCGCCCGAGCGCCACGAGTGCGGATAGGGGTGCTCGATGGTTACGTGGCGCACCACTCGCCCAGCAGCCTTCAAGTCCTTGATGATGTCCTTATTCGCATCAAAGACCAGCTGGCCCTCATACGGCGGAACCTGCGAGGTGAACTTACCGTCCTCATCCACCGGGATGACCAGCTCGATGTCGTACTGATTGGTGGTATTCATATCGTCTTCACCAAACGCAGGAGCCTGGTGAACCACACCGGTGCCGTCCTCTGTGGTGACGTAATCAGCGATCAAGACCTGGTAGGCATTGCGCAGATCCGGGAAGAAGCCGAAGATAGGCTCATAGGTAAAGCCCTCGAGTTGCGCGCCGGTAAACGTCTCCAGTACCTCGGCCTCCCCTAGTTCCTTCTCCAAGGTGGCCAGCAGGTTTTCCGCCATGATGAAGGTACGGCCGGCGAAATCACCCTCCGTAGCCTTAAAGAGCACGTAAGTAACCTCTGGATGAACCGCCAAGGCCTCGTTCGAAGGCAAGGTCCAGGGGGTGGTGGTCCAGGCGAGGAAGGAGGCGTCGGCAAGCGCAGGGTGCTCCGCCAACGTCTTTTCTGCCGCGCTTCCCTCGCGCGCGCCCTCCACTGGGAAGGTAACGGTCAGGGTCGGATCCTGGCGCATCTTATAGGAATCGTCCAGGCGGGTCTCCTGATTGGACAAAGAAGTGTGCTCCGCCCAAGAGTACGGAAGAACTCGGAAGCCCTTGTAGATCAAGCCCTTGTCATAAAGCTCCTTGAACGCCCACATGACCGATTCCATGTAGTTGATATCCATGGTCTTGTAGCCGTTGTCAAAGTCCACCCAGCGGGCCTGGCGGTTGACGTACTCTTCCCACTCGTCGGTGTACTCCAGCACGGACTTGGCGCAGTATTCATTGAACTTTTCCAAGCCCATGTCCTCGATCTGCGCCTTTTCAGTGATACCCAGCTGCTTTTCCGCCTCCAGCTCTGCGGGCAGACCGTGGGTATCCCAGCCGAAGACACGAGGCACGTAATTGCCGGCCATGGTGCGATAGCGCGGGACGATATCCTTCACATAACCGGTCAACAGGTGGCCATAGTGCGGCAAGCCATTTGCGAATGGAGGGCCATCATAAAAGATGTACTCTGGGCGGTCCTTGGTCTTTTCTAGCGAAGCCTGGAGGGTATCATCCTGCTTCCAGTACTTCTGGACTTCCTCTTCCATATCTGGGAAGCGGCTGGAGCCGCCAGTCATGTCGACCTTGGGGTAAACCTTTTTCGCCATAATTATCCTTCACTCTTAACACGGTGCAGGGACGCGCCATCAAGGCTCGCGGTACCACCCTGCTTGAGCCCGAAGGCTCCGCTTCGTTTCGGTGAAGGAGTTGACGGTCCCACCCGTTCAGTTCTACTGGGCCACACTGGCTGTTCTTCTGAATTGCTCCCCGGTGATGGCCGGATCACTGCGTGTAGGCCACAGTATAGCGCCCCAGAATCTTCGTGCACAAGAAGTTATCCACAGGCTAAAAATTTTCCCTTGTGGGGGCTTGCGCGGGGAAATAAATTGTGAATCGTGAACGCGCTAGATACTTACCTCGCAGCCATGGCACCCGGGATGGACATCGTCCTCGGGTGCGCAGGCATGTCTGAGGACGACCTCTGCGCGCGAGGCGCCGCTGAAAAGACGGCCCGCGAGTTGGCATTGCTAAAAGAGGCGTACTGCGGCACGACCAAGTTCACTAGAAAGCGTCGTCGTGCTATCGAAGGTGCCCAGCACAATGGGCATTCCATCGTAGCTTTATCCATCATTGAAAAGTATGCGCGCAAGATGCCCACGCTTTTCGACGCCTGGGTCCTCCGCGAACAGCTATGCACCACCAAGGCCACAGCAGCGGCACTGGAAAAGCTGGCGCAATCCAAGGTTCCGAAGAAAAAGCGCAAGGTGAAGCCTGGTGTACGCATCATCCGCCGCAAGGATGCGCCATGGACGTTAGCGATCGACGGCTCGTCTTCGTTTATTGCAGACCTCCACGCGGCGGTGGAGAACCAGGATAAAAAGCCACTGAATGTGGTGGAAGATACCTTCTTCGGCAACGATACGGCGCAACGAAGCACGGTGGTAACCAATGTCATCGTGCGCTTGGAAGACTACGTGCGCATCGTCAACGGTGATGGCGAGGAAATCACCTTGCAGATGACCAACGGAGCAACGCTTACGGGAGCGCAGTATGTGCGCCGCACGCTCAAGGAGCATGGGCTCATTACTCTGGTGAGCCCCTATGAAGGCGCGGTGAACCTGTACCGCACGGAGCGCTTCGCCAATGCCAAGCAGCGGTTGATGGCGGGCGCGGAAAATCCGGTATGCCCATGGCCGCGCTGCGCTAAGCCTGCTGACGAATGCCAAATTCACCATTTGGAGCCGTGGTTGCACGGTGGATTGACCAATATCGCGAACTTATCCACAGCCTGCGCGTACCACAATGGCGCGAACGATGACGATCCCAATGCCCCGCCGCTGCGCGGGCAACTTGCCCGAACCAACGGACGGATTCGGTGGCAACCGCCCGATTGCTAGAGCCCGACTGCAGAATAAGGCGCCTCGTGCGCCTTATTGGCATGCCTGCAACCGAAAGCTTTGGGTCTCGCGGCGTTAGTCCTCGCGGAAGGCTGCGCGCAGCGCCTCCTCCTCGGGGGATTCAGTTGCTGAGGCTTTGTCAGCGCGATGCTTATGCGCCCAGTCCAGGATGAAGCACACGAGTCCGACGCCGGCGGCGCCAAAAACGATATACAGCGACCAATCTGCACCCGAGATAACAAAGTTGACCAAGGCCACGAATGCCACGAGGGCGAGAACTAAAGCGGCTACGAGCACAGTGGTTCCTTTCGGTAGGGGCGGGCTATAGCACGACGGTCTAAAACAACAATAGCGCCCCCGCCGCGGTGGCGGGGGCGCTAGGAAGAACGGGGTGGCTTAGTTGTTGCCAGCCTCGCCGTTCGGTGCGGCGGTGCCGCGGGTAGCCAGCTCTTCCAGCTGAGACTCCAGCAGGGTCTTCAGGCGGGTGCGGTACTCGCGCTCGAAGGTGCGCAGCTCGGAGATGCGAGCCTCCAGTGCGGTCTGCTGCTGCTTGACGGTGTTCATAACCTCGGTGTGCTTGCGCTCGGCATCGGCCTGCAGGGACGCGGCCTTCTCCTCAGCCTGACGGATTTGCGCCTCTGCGCGGGAGGAAGCATCAGACTCGGTCTGCTTTGCCTTAACCTCAGCGTCAGATACCAGCTTCTTGGAGCGGGAATCTGCATCTTGCAGCTGGGCGTCGTACTTCTTCTGGGCGTCGGCAAGCTGTGCCTTGGAGCGGGAATCTGCATCGCTCAGCTGCTTCTCGGCTGCAGTGCGTGCCTCGGACAGCATGGACTCGGACTCCGCACGAGCCTCGGAGGTCAGGCGGTCTGCCATCTCCTGTGCCAGACCCAGAACGCGGGCAGCCTGCATGTGGGTTTCCGGGGTAGCCAGGCCATCGGCGGTCTGTGCAACACCAGCACCTGCGATACCCGCTGCCGCTGCACCAGCCTTGGAGGAACCAGCTGCGGAAGCGGACTTCTTCAGCTCGTCGTTTTCCTTCTTGGAAGCCTCGAGGTCCTTCTTTGCCTGGGCTGCCTCGGCGCGAGCTGCCTCGGCGTCCTTCTTGGCCTGAGCCGCTTCATCGCGGGCTGCCTTCAGGTCTGCGGAAGAGGAAGCAGCAGCGGAGCCAGACGCCTGTGCCTTGGAAGCCTCAGCCTGGGCAGCCTTAACCTGCTCCTGTGCCTTCTTGGTCTCTTCCTTGGCACGGGAAACCTCGGACTTGGAGTCCGCCAGCTTGGTTTCGTACTCCGCGCGCAGCTTGGCCTCAATCTCCTTACGCAGCGCAGCCTCATCGGTGCGGGTGGGAGCCGCAGTTGCGGTACCAGCAGCGCCGGCACCAGCACCCGCCTTAACCTGGGAGTTCAAATCGCTGACCTGAGCCTGCAGGTCTTCGTTCTCATCCTGCAGCTGGGCAAGGGCGTCCTCTACGAGGTCGAGGAACTGATCCACCTCGTCTTCGTTGTAGCCGCGCTTGCCAATCGGCGGCTTGCTGAACGCGACGTTGTGAACATCAGCTGGTGACAGTGGCATGTCTTCTCTTCCCCTTCAGGTTGGTACAACCCCGGAGCTTCCAGGGCCTTAGGAGTGCGGTTCAGGCCTAACTAAACCTTCCCCACAAAGGTACATGTGGTTCATAATACGGGTTATCGCGATTTATCGTAACCAAACGCCCACAATAATCGACGCCCCGCCGAGTCTCAACGTTTACCACAGGTTTCGAGGCGACGGGGGTGTTAAGTCAGAAAAATCATCTGCAAGATCAGTGTGAGTATCGAGAGCAAGACGAACAGTACAAGCACCGATACATCAAGCGCTACGCCACCCATTTGCAGGGGCGGGATCAGGCGCCGCAACGCCTTGACCGGCGGGTCCGTAATCACAAACAAAGGCTCCGCTATAACCATGAACCAGCGTGGAGGGTTGAACTGCCGCGAGAAGGACTGGATCATCTCAATAATGATGCGGGCGATGAGCACCCACGTGTAGATCCGCACGAGCAGGATAAGAATAATTCCGAGTTGTGTCACAATGACCGAGCCTATCGAATAAACCCCCGCGGGTGCCCAATCGGCACCCGCGGAGGCTAAATAAACCGTGCCGCTTTAGCGCAGGCCTGCGGCACGCTCGAGTTCGTGCTTTGCAATGTCTGCAGACTTCGGCACGATGGAAAAGACCTTGCGCTCAGTGTCCATGCCCTTGGTGAGGTTGAGCATACGGCCCTCCAGGCCAAAGCAGAGGCCGGCAGCGAAGTCGATGAAACGCTTGGCGGTGGCCTTTTCGGCGTCAGTCAGCTCGAAGACCACAGCATCACCGTCGCGGAAGGGCTCGCCTACCTTGGCGGCATCATTGAAAGACGTCAACGAAATAGCCACGATGGTCGGAACGAATTCCTCGTGTACTGGCGCCGACTCATAGGACTGCGGGGCGCGGCGAGGTGCGTAGGCCGAGGAGCTCTTTTCGGAGTAACGCGGCTCCTCGTTGTAGTAGGCATCGTCCTCTTCGATGTCCACCGGGCCCAGCCCGAAGAAATCCTTCGTCTTATCAATGAATGACATTTTTGGGTCTCCCTCTGACCTAAATTTGTACAAGTCTAAACGCGTAAAATGTGTCTGGTGTGACTCATGTGATTTACGCTGTGAAATGCGCTTTTGCGATGTTTTTAACCTACTGGTCGCGGCCCCATGATACTGGTTCCGACACGCACGATATCGCTGCCCGCAGCAATTGCCTCGGCGATGTCCGCACTCATGCCAGCAGACATTTTCAGCGGTCGATTGAGCTCAGACGATAAGCGATCTACCTCTCCACGCACGTTCCGGAATACCTCACCTGCGTCGGCGTCGAGGGGCGGAACGACCATGAGGCCGGCAAGTTCTAGGTGCTGCGCTTTTTCCACGGCACGCACGACCTCATCGAGCGCGTCCGGAGTTACCCCACCTCGAGCGCCATCGCCGTCGGCGGAGACTTGGATAAATACCGGCAAATTGTTTTCGCGCTCGCCTCGTTCCTTGGCTAAGGAAACTCCCCTCTCTAGCGCGTGGGCGAGTTTGAGGGAATCTAGCGAATGCACGCTGGCTGCCCATCGGGCTACGTGGTTGGCTTTCTTGGTCTGGATTTGGCCAATCATGTGGAAACACAGCTGCGGCAGCTCAGCGGCCTTGGCGCGGGCTTCTTGCTCTCGGTTTTCGGCGACGTCGGTAACTCCTAGATCTGCCAGCAGAGAAATATCCGCAGCTGGGTGAAACTTCGTTACTGGTAACAGCTGCGGCGGTTTTCGCCCTGACTGCGCTGCTAGCCTTTCAATCTCGGCACGGGTGGCCGATAGGTTGTGATCTAGCTGTGCCTTTCGGTCTGACATTACTTAGCCTCCAACCAAATTAGTCCGGCCTGGCGGCCGGTGGTGCCTTCGCGTCGATAGGAAAAGAAGTCTTCGTCTTCAATGGTGCAGCGCGGGTCGGATTCAATCGCGGTGATGCCTAGCCCCATAAGCTGGCGAATCAGCCCTGCCCGCACATCAATGCCCCACGTGCCCTTCGACGTCCGTGTCTTGGAGCCGGGCAAGCGACGCTCGACGTCAGTGGCCATTTCCTCGGGCACCTCGTAGTTCTTGCCCGAAGCAGCCGGACCCATAACCACCTGAATGCGCTCGGGCTGTGCGCCAAGCTTCTGCATTTCGCGCACGGTATTGACCACAATGCCGTTGCGGGCGCCAAGGCGGCCGGCGTGGGCGGCGGCGATGACACCAGCGGCGACGTCGACAAGCAGCACCGGCGTGCAATCAGCGACGAGGACGCCCAGCCCGAGGCGTCGCTGGGTGGTGACAATTGCGTCTGTAGCTGGCACGGGCTCGTCCCGTGGACCATCGACGACGGTGACGGTATTGGTGTGTAGCTGTTCCATCCACACGATGTCGTCCAGACCGGTCACGCGCTTCAGGCGCTCGCGGTTAGCGGTAACCGCAGCGGGGTCATCGCCGACGTGGTGCCCCAAGTTAAAAGAGTCGTATGGAATAGCAGACGCCCCGCCAGCACGGCTAGTAAAAACCATGCGGACGGGGCGTGTGGTGCGATGTTCCTCGTTTACTGGCATGCACACCAGCGTAGCGCTTTGCGCTTAGCGCATGAAGGAAGGCACGTCCAGATCGTCGTCGCCGTCATCGTCACGACGCTGGGACGGGCGGGACAAACGGTAATCATCGCGGCGTTCCTCGCGGGAGAAACGGTCAGAGTTGGTGAACAGACCGCTAGATTCTGGGCGACGCTCCTCGGCAGGGCGCTGCGGGGTGTAGCGCTCTCGCTCCTGGCCGGCGCGCGGCTCGTAGGAGTGGCGCGGGGAGTAGTCATCCTGTGCCGGCTGAGCGGCAGCAGGCTGCGCCGGTGCCGGGGTGACGGGCTCTGCGGTCTCGCGCTGGCGATTGTCAAAAAGGGAGCCGGGCTTGCGCTGTTCCTGCTGCGGCTGCTGCTGCGCAGCGGCCTGGGTCATATTGGCCTCGGCATCGAAGCCGGTGGCGATGATGGTGATGCGGATTTCATCGCCCAGGGTGTCGTCGATGATGGTACCGAAGATGAGGTTGACGTCTTCGTCAGCGCGCTCTTCCACCATGGAGGCAGCGGCGTTTACTTCGTGCAGGCCAAGATCAGAGCCGCCGGCGATGGACAGCAGCACGCCCTTGGCGCCTTCCATCGTGGATTCCAACAGCGGGGAGTTAATGGCTTGCTCAGCAGCGGTCATGGCGCGGTTATCACCGCGGGCGGAACCGATACCCATGAGCGCGGAGCCAGCGTCAGACATGACGGAGCGAACGTCCGCAAAGTCGACGTTGATCATGCCCGGGATGGTGATCAGGTTGGTAATACCCTGCACACCATTATGCAGCACCTCATCGGCAGCGCGGAAAGCCTCAACGATGGAGAGCTCTTCCCCACCGAGCTGCATCAGGCGATCGTTCGGGATGACGATGAGGGTATCGCAGACCTCGCGCAGCTCCTCAATACCGGCCATGGCCTGGCGGGTACGGCGAGCGCCTTCGAACTTAAACGGGCGGGTGACAACACCGACGGTCAGCGCACCCATCTTCTTCGCGATAGACGCCACGACCGGAGCAGCACCGGTGCCGGTGCCGCCACCCTCGCCGGCAGTCACGAAGACCATATCGGAGCCCTCGAGGGCGTCTTCAATTTCGGACTTGTGATCTTCCGCGGAGGTCTTGCCTACCTCAGGGTTAGCGCCGGCACCGAGGCCGCGGGTGGCTTCACGGCCAATGTCGAGCTTGGTATCTGCGTCAGAGAAGATGAGGGCCTGGGAGTCGGTGTTGATGGCGACGAACTGAACGCCCTTGAGGCCTTCTTCGATCATGCGGTTGACGGCGTTGACGCCGCCACCGCCGACGCCGACGACCTTGATATCCGCGAGATTGTTATTGGAAGAGATCATGTGAGTTGGTCTCACCTTTCGCTACTTTAAGTCTGCACGTGCATTAAACGAGGAATGTAATGCGGTCCGCCGAGGGCGAATCGCGTTCCTTTCCATCTTTAACGACAGCGGTGTAATTTTCACGCACATTTTCCGCGTGTCGAGACCCTCAAGTTCCACTTTAGGGTTTCTCACCTGCGGTTTTGCTAGTCACACCCGTATCATCCGCCCCATGGTTCAGGCACTGAAATGGGCCCGTGCAGCGCACACGCCTAAGCGGTGCTGCACGGGCCTACAAGCGCGATAAAGGCACCTGCGGGGGCACCCGTCGCCCTATCCGCGGGTGGTGACCAACTCAGGGTTGGAAATATTCCACTCGCGGCCTTCCATCTTCAACACGGTGGCGAAGGCATGTGCCTTGTCCTCATCGTTGGAATCGCTGGCACCCCAGAAGACGCGCCGGTCGTCTTTAGTGGTGAAAGTCAGCGAGTATTCGCCCGCTACTTCGAGCTTTGCTACTTGGTTGCGGACGTCGTCGGAAAGCGCTGCAATCGCTCGCACCGCATCCTGGGTTTGCGGGGAGCCGCTATCAACGGAACCCGTCACCTCGACCGCGCCCGCGGGAGGCTCAGCGGAGGTAAATTCCTCGCCTTTATCATCGATCAGGAAGGGCTTATTATCGCGCTTTACAAACGCCACGGCCTTGTGCTCGGCCACGTTGATGGTCAAGGTCGAAGGGAAATCGCGAGAGACTGTCACCGAATCGACCCAGTCCAATCCAGCAACGCCGGAAGCTGCCTCACGCGCGTTAACGCGCAGCAAATTTTCGCCCTTGGGAACCCCAGAGGCTTCCTCCACCTGTGCGGGATCGAGCTGGTGGACGCCTTCCACCTGAAAATTACGTATCTTTAGGACGGGAACTGTCCACATCACGGCGGCCACTATGAGGACCACAGCGACAATTGCAGCGATGACCCCAGCGATGAGCTTTGCGGATACGCGCACTAGCTTGCCCGCAATTCATCGAGGATTTCCGCTGCCACCATGGTTACCGAGCCAGCACCGATGGTCAGCACCACATCGCCTGGCTCCACCACCGACACAACGTCGCGGGCGGCGGCGGAAAAATCCGGCTCGAAGATGACCTGCATATCAGCGGGCATCTTATCGGTAATGATGCGGGAGGTAATTCCCTCCACGGGCTGTTCGCGGGCGCCGTAGATATCGAGTACCACGGCGGCGTCGGCAAGCGAGAGTGCCTGGGCAAACTCGGCGTCGAATTCCATGGTGCGTGAGTACAGGTGCGGCTGGAAGCAGGCAATGACGCGCCCGCCGTGGCCTTCCGCCTCAACCTTGGCGCGCGCGGCCCGGAGCACCGCCGCAACCTCGGTGGGATGGTGCGCATAGTCATCGAAGACGCGCACGGGTTTGCCCTGCTTGTCGACGCTCCCCCGGTACTCAAAGCGCCGGCGCACACCGCTAAAGTCAGCCAAACCCTCGGCGATGGCGGCCGGGGTGCCACCGGAGAGCACACCGGCGATCAAGGCACCCATGGAATTGAGCACCATGTGGTGGCCTGGGATCTGCAGCTCGTAGCGCACGGTTTCAGAAACGCCAGGAAGGTCGAGCTTGACGGTGGTGTCCATGCCTTCCGCGGTGGTCTCTTCGCGGACCAGCTCGGCGGCCAGCGGCACGGTAGAGGTGAAAGACTTCTCCGGCGAGCCGTAGGCTACGACGTTGATCCCGCGCTCCAGCGCCCGCTCGCCAGCCCGGGCAGCGTGCTCGTCTTCAGCGCACACAACGAGATAGCCGGTCTCCGGAGTGACCAAGTCAGCAAAGTCATCAAAAACTTGGAAGTAGGCTTCCTCGCCGTGGAAGAAGTCGAGGTGATCGGGCTCGATGGTGGTGAGCACCGCAACATCGGGGCTATAGCGCAGCAGGGAGGCATCAGATTCATCGGCCTCGGCGACGAAAGCTTCCCCGGTGCCACCGTGGGCATTGGTGCCCGCGCGATTGAGCTGGCCGCCGATGGCGAAGGAAGGATCGAGACCCGCGTGTTGCATCGCGCTCACGGTCATGGACGTGGTGGAGGTTTTGCCATGGGTGCCAGCCAGCAACACCTGCTTGTGGCCTTCCATCAAGGCGGCGAGCAGATCGGAGCGGCGAATTACCGGGATATCGTTATCCTTTGCGGCTACCAGCTCCGGATTATCTTGGGGGATGGCGGCGAAAGAAGTAACGACGACGGTGGGCAGTTCACCAGACAGTCGCAGGTTTTCTGCGGCGTGGCCGATGGCGACCTTGGCACCCATGGTGCGCAACACCTCAACCGGGGTGGAGTCTTTGACATCGGAACCTGTAACCACTCCGCCGCGAGCGGCGAGGATTCGCGCGAGCCCCGACATGCCGGAACCACCAATGCCGATGAGGTGGACGCGGCGCAGATCGTAGTGTGCGGGATCGGTCATTTACTTATCCTTCCTTCCAGCGGCGTCTTCGGCCTCGGATACGCGGGCGGCGATGCGGTCTGCGATGGTATTTGCCACGTCGCCGGCGCTGGCATGGGCGGCGGCGTGCGTCATCGACTCGAGGCGTTGTCGGTCATCGAGAATGCCGCGCACCTCGGAGATGAGTCGCTCTGCGGTCAGCTCCGCGTCCGGAATCTGGATGGCGGCGCCTGCCTCGACCACGTCGCGGGAATTGAGCGCCTGTTCGCCATTGCCGTGCGGCAGCGGAACGTAGATGGCCGGCAGGCCTGCGGCGGATACTTCGGCAACGGTCATCGCGCCGGAGCGGCACACGACGAGGTCGGCTACCGCAAGGGCGGATCCCATGTCCTCGATATACGGGAGCGCGGCGTAGTTGGGGTGTTCCGCGGGCGGATCATTCTTCTTGCCATAGGCGTGCAGGAGCTGGAAGTCCTGTGCCAAGTCCTCCACCGCTCCAGCAACGGCGCGGTTGATGCTGGCCGCGCCTTGGGACCCGCCGGTGATGAGAATGGTGGGAAGCTCGGCCAAGTTCCACTTGGTGCGCGCGTCTGCGGCCAGGTTGCCATTCGGGTCCTCCGCCAGGCTCGGGCGAACGGGGATGCCAACGACCTCGCCCGGCATGCCGGAATCTGGGTGGGCGTTGAGTCCAATGCCACCCATCTTCACGCCGAGCTTATTGGCCATTCCAGCCAAAGCATTGGTCTCGAGAACATAAAACGGGATGCCGAGGGATCGCGCAGCGATATAAGCCGGCCCGGCCACGTAGCCGCCGGTGCCAAAGACGACATCCGCCCCGACGTCCTTGAGTACCTGCTTGGCCTCCCCCACCGCGCGAGAGAGGTTGAACGGTAGCTTGAAGAGCTGCGCGTTGACCTTGCGCGGGATTGGCACGGGGGTAATCAGGCTAAGGTCCACGCCGCGGGCGGGAATGATATCGCGCTCGAGGCCCTTTTCGGTACCGAGAGCGGTGATGCGTGCGCCGTGGCGCTCGCGCAAAGCTTCGCCCACGGCGAGGGCGGGTTCAATGTGTCCGGCGGTGCCGCCACCTGCGATGACGACGGAAATAGGCGTGGAATTCATAGCCTAAAGGCTACCAGCGCCACCTATCGATAGCGGCGCTCGGCGCGCGGATAGCGGCGGCCGCTTCCGGTCACGGGGCGACCAAAGCGCTCCTCGCGCACGCGGGACCGCGGCTCCTGCGGGCGGGCGTGACGGCCATGCTGCTTCTTTTTCGGCTGCGGCACCGGCTGCGGCTCGCCGATGAAAAGGAGACGGTCGAACAGCGGGCGACCGAAATTCTGCATGGCGGAAATCTGCATCGGTTCGTGACGCGCCACGTTGCACAAGATGCCCATCGAGCCGATCGTGATGATCGCTGCGGTACCGCCGGCCGAAATCATGGGCAGCTGAATACCGGTTACCGGCAGCAGGCCGATGACGTAGCCAATATTGACGAAGGCCTGCGTGACCACACCGATGGTCAGCGTTGCGGCCAGCAGGGACTGGAACTGGTTCTGTGCGCGCATCGCAGTGCGCAGGCCCACATAGCCCAGTGCGGCGAAGAGCACGATGACGAGCGCACCGCCCCACCAGCCGAGTTCCTCACCCACGATGGCGAAAATAAAGTCATTTTTCGCCTCCGGCAGGTAGAACCACTTGGCACGGGATTGGCCAATGCCAACGCCCCAGAAGCCGCCGTCGGCAAGCGAGAGAAAGCCCTGATAGGACTGGAAACCCGTACCTTGAGTATCGGAGATATTGCCCACGAGGGCGTCGAAATAGGTGTGGAAGCGGTTGGACCGGAAGCCGCCAGAAAGGAAGATAAACAGCAAACCACACACGGCTGCGACGCCGATGGTCGCCGGAACGCGCCAGTCGACACCCGCGAAAATCAGGGTGAAGACAACCACGAGGGCAAAGGACAAAGCCATACCCAAGTCGCCCTGAAGGACGATGAGCAAGAACATACCGCCGGCAATGAGGGAGTACATCATGAAGGGATCCGTCACCTTCATGGATTTGTGCTCCTTATCCGCCAATACGGTCGCACCAAACATGCCTACGGCGACGCGGGCAAGCTCCGAGGGCTGCAGGGAGAACGGCCCCAAGTAAATCCAGGACTGGGAACCTACCTCTTCACGGCCGGTACCGACGCCAGGGATCAGCACCGCGATGAGCAAAATGATGGACAAACCCACAATCCACGGCACGCATTTGCGCAGGGTATGCGGCGACACCTTGAGACCAAACCAAAAGGCAACGAGACCCAAGAACACCATCACGCACTGGCGCAATGCTTGGTTCCATACTCCGCCGTCCTCGGTCAGGGAAGTAGCCATGGAGGAAGAAAAGACCATGAGCACGCCGATGCCTACGAGGAAGAAGATGATAAAGCGCAGCAGCTGGTAATCAAGGCCTGCTTCCTGGCGGGCTCGCTCGCGCAGCTCGCGAACGCGGTCGCCAAAACTCTTGGAGCGCGGGCGCTGCTGGGAGGTGGCCGTCATGTGTTCTCCTGATCCTTAAATCTATAGCTCTAGTTGCGGGTAAGCTCCCGCGCGGCCGCGGCGAATACATCACCGCGTTGAGCCATGCCGGTATACATGTCTAACGATGCCGCAGCCGGCGCCAAAAGAACGGTATCGCCGGCACCGGCGTGTTGCAGTGCAGCCTCCACCGCAGCATTCATGGCTGCGAAAGGCTCCTGCGTTTCGATGACGTCCACCGGGGCATGCGGCGCGTGGGCGGCGAGGGCCCGGGCAACCTCTTCCCTATCCACGCCCAGGACTACCGCGGCTTTGATGTGGGCGGCGTGCTTGGCGACGAGCCCGTCCACCTCCGCGCCTTTCAACTGCCCGCCGGCAATCCAGACCACGGAATTGAGCCTCTTGAGCGCCGCATCCGCCGCATGTGGGTTGGTGGCCTTGGAATTATCGATGAACGTAATGCCGGAATGCTCATGGACCACAGCGCCGCGGTGCCCGGCGACGGTATATGCGGCCAGCCCCTGCGCAATGGACTCTGGGGTGGCGCCTGCCAGACGCGCGACGCTGGCTGCGGCCGCAGCGTCGAGGACTCCTGCCAGGCCGGCGGGCTCGATGCCCTCTGCGGACGCGAGATCCTCGCGCTTCTCGTTAAGCCGCGAGACAAGACGGCCGGCACTTACGCCCACCTCTCCCTGTGTAGGTTCAGCGGCAGTAAAGCCGAAGAGGTCTGCGGTATCCGCGGCGTAGTGGACCGCCTCGGCGTCATCCTTGCCCACTACAGCGACTTCACCGGAGAGCACCTTGGCCTTCGCGCGGGCATAGGCATCAAACGATCCGTGCCAATCCAGGTGGTCATCAGCCAAATTCAGTAGCACGCCCACATCCGGGCGCAAATGGCTGGACCAATGCAACTGGAAAGAAGATAGCTCGGCACAGAGAACGTCGAGGCGAGGGGTGGCCGTGAGGGCGTCGAAAAGCGAAACGCCGATATTGCCCACCGCCAGTGCGCGCTTGCCGGTGCGCTTGGCATCTGCCTGCATAATCTGGGCCAACATGCCGGTAGTGGTGGTCTTGCCGTTGGTTCCGGTAACTACCAGCCAGGTGCGCGGGGCGCCGAAGACACCCGCACGATCCAGGCGATACGCGAGCTCCACGTCGCCGATGACCTCTACCCCATCGTCCTGGAGGGCGACCAACAAGGGCGAATCGGGACGCCAGCCCGGCGAAGTAACCACCAGGTCAAAATCGCCTTGGGAGGCGGAATCGACGGAGACGGTTGCTACCCCGTATTCCTCCGCCAATTCCGCCAGCGCGGTCTCGTTGGAATCTGCCACGGTGGTATCCACCCCGAGGCTTGCCAGCATAGCGACGCAACCGCGCCCCGATACTCCCGCCCCGGCTACGAGCACTCGCCCGCGCAACGAGGATGGCAACTCGGTCATCTCTATTCCTCTTTCCTCGATAAAGCTAAAAAGGCGTGAGTCTTAGGAAGCAAAGCCGACGGCAGACAGCCAGTCGCCGTAGAAGATGCATACGCCGGCGATAGCGGCCATGGCGCTTAGCAGCCAGAAGCGGGTGACCACGGCGGTCTCGGCCCAGCCACCATTTTCAAAGTGGTGGTGGATGGGCGCCATGCGGAAGAAGCGCTTTCCGGTGCTGCGGAAGACGATGATCTGGATGACGACGGAGACCGTCTCAATCACGAAGATGGCGCCGATGATGATCATGAGCAGTTCGGTGCGAGTCGTCACCGAGAGGCCGGCGACGAGGCCGCCGAGTGCAAGCGAACCGGTATCGCCCATGAAGATCTTGGCCGGTGCGGCATTCCACCACAAAAAGCCCAAGCAACCGCCCAGGCCAGCTGCAGCCAGCACGGCCAAGTCGAGCGGATCGCGAACCTCGTAGCACCCTGCCGCTGGCGAGACGGCGCAAGAGTTGCGGAACTGCCAGAAGGAAATCAGTGCATAGGCGCCCATCACCATCGCGGTGGTGCCTGCGGCCAAGCCGTCGAGTCCGTCGGTGAGGTTCACGGCGTTCGACCACGCAGCAATGAGTAGATAGAGAAAGACCAGGAAGACAATGGTGCCGATGATGGCGCCGCCCACGGCGATGTCGAAGGTTTCAAAATCGCGAACGAAGGAAAGGTTGGTAGACGCTGGGGTCAATCCGTGCTCGTCTGGGAACTGCAGCGCCAGGATGCCGAAGATGAGCGCCACGGCCAGCTGACCAACCAGCTTGGCGGTCTTGTTCAGGCCGAGGTTGCGCTTTTTGAACAGCTTGATGAAGTCATCGGCAAAACCCAGACCGCCCAGGCCCATCGTGAGGAAATAGACCAAGAGACCGGAGGGGCTAAAACCACCGTTACCGGTCACGCGGGCATAAATTCCCACCACGAGGTAGGCCACGGTGATGGCCAGCAGAATCGCCAGTCCGCCCATGGTGGGGGTGCCGCGCTTGCGCAGGTGCAGCTGCGGTCCGTCCTCGCGGATTTCTTGCCCCTTGCCTACGCCGGAAAAGTAGCGCACCAACATGGGAGTGGTAAAGATCGCGACGAGGAAGCTGAGGATGCCCGCGATAATGATCTGAGTCATTGCTAGAGGTCTTTCTCCTTGTACTGAGGACTAACGGCGATTGAGCTGTTCTGCCACGCGCCACAGGCGCTGGGCATTTGATGACTTGATGAGGACTACATCTTTGGCCTCGCGCCCGGTCCAATCTTCGATGCCGGCAGGCGCTACCCTGATGATGTCTTCGACCGCCGCCGCAGCGGCGTCAACATCCGGGCTGATAGTAGTATTTATACCCCGCACCTGTGCGGCTTCAACCATGGCCCTCATATTATCGTTGTCTCCCACGGCCACGAGGTGGTCAACGTGGTACTTGGAAAGCACCTCTCCCAATGCGCGGTGGGCAGCCACCGCTTCTCCGCCGAGCTCGCCCATCTCACCGAGCACGGCGATGGCGCGGGCATCCGGTCGGGCGGCCGAGGTATAGGCCAGCGCGGCAATGGCAGCGTGCATGGAATCGGGGTTGGCGTTATAGGAATCATCGATAGTGGTTACTCCATCGCGGCGGGTACGCACGTCCATGCGGTGTTCCGAGGCATTCTGGTGCCCGGATAGCGCATTAGCTACCACCTGCGGGTCCATGCCCGATTCAATAGCCGCGGCGGCCGCTGCCAAAGCGTTAGAGACCTGGTGCTTGCCAAAGACCTGCAGCTTCACCGGAAGTGGGTCCGTTCCCGGCGCATGCAGCACAAACGAGGGGCGGGCGACGTCATCGAGCTGGATATCGCTGGCGTAGTACTGGGCGTCGGAAGCCGGCGGCTTATTGGCCGAGTAGTAGACGACCTTGGCTGAGGTGCGCGGCGCCATGCCGGCGACGAAGGGATCATCGGCATTGAGCACGGCGACGCCGCCCTCAGCGGCCGAGGGCAAGGCTTCCACGAGCTCACCTTTGGCCTGGGCAATATTCTCGCGTGAGCCAAACTCACCCAAGTGCGCGGTACCAACGTTGAGTACCACGCCGACAGTAGGCGCGGTGATGGTGGTCAGGTGGCGGATATGACCAATGCCGCGGGCAGACATTTCGGCAACTAGGAAGCGGGTGTGCTCATCGCAGCGCAAAGCGGTATACGGCAGGCCGACCTCGTTATTAAAGGAGCCGGGAGGGGCAACGGTGTCACCCTCAGCACGGAAAATCGTGGCCAGTAGGTCCTTGGTGGAGGTCTTTCCGGCCGAGCCGGTTACGCCCACGATGTCTAGGCCTTGCTCGGCGGTCAGGCGGCGGGTGACCTCCCGCGCGATATCGGAAAGCGCCTGCACCACCGCGGCGGCCGAGCCGTCCTCGTCGTGGGCATAGATATCCGCGTTGGCGGCATCACCGGTAACGCGGCCTTGGGGCTTGACGACGACCGCCGGAACCCCCACCGGCCGCGCCGCCAGCACCGCCACTGCGCCCTGCTCGATGGCCTTTTCTGCATAGTCGTGGCCATCCACGCGGGCACCGGGCAGGGCAAGGAAAAGCCCGCCCTTGGTTACCTTCCGGGAATCGAATTCGATGAACCCGGTAACGCGCTGGTCTGGGTCAGACACGCAATCGAGGCTGCCCCCGGTAATTTCGGCAATATCGGCAATAGAAAGTGGAATCATGTCTACTCCTTCGCATCCCCAAGAGTATCGCGGTGCGGGGTTCCGGCCAGCTTTTCCTCGATAGCGCGGGCCATTTCCTCGCGGTCATCAAAGTGCAACGTCTTTCCGTTCACGAGTTGTCCCACCTCGTGGCCCTTGCCCACGACGATGACGGCATCGCCCGGCTCGGCCCAATCGACGACCTCATCGATGGCACGGGCGCGTGAGCCTACCTCGCGGATATCGCCCTGCGGGGCGGCTTCCCGTGCGCCCTCCATCACCGCCGCGCGAATGGTGGCGGGGTCCTCGGAGCGAGGGTTGTCATCGGTCACCACGGTAAGGTCTGCGCGGCTGGCTGCGGCTGCGCCCATGATGGGGCGCTTAGAGCTATCGCGGTCTCCGCCGGCGCCGACGACAATGCCGACGCGCCCCGTGGTTCCCTCCAGCTGGCCGCGCAAGGTGTCGAGCACCGCAGCGATGGCCGCGGGCTTATGCGCGTAGTCCACTACGGCCACAAAGTCCTGGCCGCGGTCGATGCGCTCCATTCGGCCGGGGACTGCGACCTTCTCCACGCCCGACAGGAACTCCGCTGGGTCCTCTCCTACCGCGGTGGCCATGCCGAGCGCCAAGCAGGCATTGGCGATATTGAACTCGCCAGGCAGCGGCAGCCGGAAGGTGAAATCGGCACCGTCATAATTCAGGGCTACCTCCTGGGCACCGGTGGCCTCAGCGGCGGTTTGGCGCGCGCTAATCGTGGCCGAAGCGCCCTGGGTGGCAACCGTAGTAACTGGGTGGCCGGCGCTCTTGGCGACGCCGCGCATGCGCTCGCCCCACTCATCATCGATGCAGAGGACGGCTCGTTCCGCCGCCTGTTCCCCGGCGAAAAGCTTCGCCTTAGCCTGGAAGTAGTCCTCCATGGTGGGGTGAAAATCAAGGTGGTCCTGGCTCAGGTTCGTAAACCCGCCTACCGCAAACCGAGTTCCGCGCACGCGTCCTAGCTCCAGCGCGTGCGAGGACACTTCCATCACCACGTGGGTAACGCCCTCGTTCTTCATGCGCGCGAAAAGCTCTTGTAGGGTCGGCGCCTCAGGCGTGGTGAGCGAGGTGGGAACCGGCGTGCGGTTAATACGGGTACCGGTGGTCCCGATTAGGCCCACAGAATGCCCGGCGTGGAGCAAGCCGGCCTCCAGCAAGTAGCTGGTGGTGGTCTTGCCGGAGGTGCCGGTAACGCCGATAACCGTCAGGTCGCGGGTGGGGTGGCCATAAATCTCGGCGGAGATTGGACCGAGCACGGCACGAATATCCTCTACCACCAAGATGGGGCGGGTCTCTTGGGCTTCGGTAAGCAGGTCGAGTCCGGCGGCGTCGGTAAGCACAGCTCCCGCCTTGGTATCGCGAGCGAACTGCGCGCCGTGTACGCGCGTGCCCGGCAGGGCGGCAAAGAGCGCGCCTTCCGGCAAACGGGAAGAATCCAGCCCGCACGCGGAAACCTCCACGGTGGCATCACCAATGACGCGCCCGCCAGAAAGCTGGGCGAGAGTATCCAAAGAAACGGTCATACTAAGCTCCTATTGTGCCCGCAGGGTCAGCCGCGGTGCTGGTTTCGAAGTCGGAATATTGTCACGATTAAGTAGCCACGAGGCGATATCGCGGAAGATAGGTGCCGCCGACTGGCCGCCGCCTCCATTGTCCTCCACGCCGGACTTAGGCTCATCCAGCATGACGGCAACAACGAAGCGCGGATCATCGGCCGGCGCAATGCCGGCAAAGGTGATCCAATAGGCGGAATTCGAATACGCCCCGGTATTTGGGTCCACCTTCTGGGCCGTACCGGTCTTGCCGGAAAGCTGATAGCCCTTAAGCTGCGCATTGCCGGCCGTACCGTTTTGCAGGCCGGCATCATCGTCCTGGAAGACGGCGCGGAACATATCCACCGTGGTTTTGGCAGTCTCCGGGCTTACCACCTGGTTCTTTTCCGGTTCCTCTAGCTTTTCGTCCTTGCCGTCTGGGCCCTTGACCGAGTCAATGATGCGCGGCTCGATACGCTCGCCGCCATTGGCCAACGCTTGGTAGACGCTGGCCATCTGCAAAGTGGTCCACGACTGGCCCTGGCCAATAGGCAGGTTAGCGAAGGTGCCGCCGGACCATTGCTCCAAGTCTGGGACGCTGCCGGCCGATTCGTTCGGCAGCTCAATACCGGTGGTATTGCCCAACCCAAACTTCTTGAGGTACTCGGCGTACTTTTCTTGGCCCAACTTATCGGCGATCATCAAGGTGCCGACGTTGGAGGACTTACCAAAGATGCCGGTGGTGGTATACGGCTCGGTGCCGTGTTCCCAGGCATCGTTGACCGTCACGCCCGCCATATCGATGGAACCGGGGACCTGGTGCACCTCATCCGGGGTGGTCACGCCCTCCTGCAGTGCAGCAGCCGCGGTAACCACCTTGGCTACAGAACCCGGCTCATAAGGATGGGAAACGCTGCGGTTTTCAAAGTCCTTACCCTCATCAAGCTGATCCTCAACATTCTTATTGGGATCCACGGTATCGGTATTGGCCATGGCAAGCACCTGGCCGGTGGCAGCATCGAGAACTACTGCTTCCGCACCAGAAGCCTTGGAGTTGGCCTTGGCCTTTTCCAGCTTCTGCTGAACGTAGGTCTGCAGGTCCAGATCCAAAGTGAGGGTGACGTCGCGACCATCAACGGTATCCACGACGTCACGCAGAGTGCCTGGAATCACCTGGCCATCTGCGGAGACGTCCTCGGTGGACTGGCCGTCAATGCCAGTAAGCTCCGTATCGCGCGCGGCCTCGAAACCGAACTGGCCATGGCCGTCCATCGACACCTTGCCCACAACGTTTTCACCAATGGCGCCGTTGGGGTACTGGCGAATGTCTTGGCGGTCCGCTGCCACTCCGTGGTACTTATTGGCGATCTCCACGGCAACATCCGGATCGACGTTGCGCACCAGTACCTCATACTGGGTATCGGCTTTCAGCTTATTGAGGATGTCGTCCTTATCCACCTTGGAGGTAGAGGCGCCGGAATCCTCAATCAGCTTCGGGATTCCCTCAGACATGTCCTTGAGGGTCTCCTCCATCTTCTTGGTGAGGAAGCTATCCAGCTTCTTATCATCCATGCCCTCTGTCGAGCCATCTTTCTGGGCCTCGATCTCGGCCTTGTCCTTTAGCTCATCGCGCAGGCGGGTCGGTGAGACGGTCAAGGAACGAGACTTCATCGTGTAGGCCAAGCGCTGGCCATCGCGGTCTAAGATTTCTCCCCTGCGGGCCGGCTCGATATAAACGCGCTCGCGCTGCGTTACGGCCTTGGCGGAAAGGTCCGGGCCCCACACGAGCTGTACCCAGGCCAAGCGGCCAGCGAGGACAACCATCGCCACGAGCACCACGGATACGATGATGCGCAGGCGTTTGCGCATCATCTTCTTTTGCGGCACCGCGGAGCTGGTCGAGCGGCGCGGGCGGCGCCTAGCCTTACTTGGCGTAGTCACAGTCCAGTGTCACCTTCCCTATTTCCGCCACAATTTCTTGCGTGTATTGATTGTGCCCTACAAAAGTGAGAATGCCCGCGCCACCACGCGCGAGCATCATCTTTTTCACCGATTATTCTTCCCTAGCTACTCGGCGCGGCTGGCATACGGCGCACGGGCCGGAAGGTTAGGTCGCGCATTCTCCTGGGCGGCACCGGCATCGCTGGTCTCACGGTCCGAGTTGCGGTCGCCGGCATCGCCACCATTGCTGGTGCGCTGCTGTCCCTGTGGCACGGCATTGAGGGAATCCGACATCCCCTCCGTATCCTTTGGGTCGCTAGAAGCCTGGCCCGGGCGGATTGGTTCACCGTTGACATCAATGAGCTTTTCGGTATCCGGGGTGCCTTCGCGCTTGTCGACGATCTTTCCATCGCCGCCAACTTCCGCAATACCCGGCTGCTTGGGAATAGCCATTCCCATTTCATCCGCGCGGCGCGCAATATCAGCAGAAGAGCTGAGATTCTCCGCATCGCGGTTGAGGGTCTCAATCTGGTTATCCAGTTGGGAATCCTGCACGGTCAGCTGCTGGATGGCAAAGGTTTGCTTGGTAGACAGACCCGACAGCCACATGGCCAAAGCCACGCCGACGATAAGCAGCGTGAGGGAAATGACACCCAACCGGGTAAGGAGCCCGTTCTTCTTCGTCTGCGGCTGCAGCTGACGGCCGCGGAAGCTAACCACCTGCTTCGAACCCAGTCGCTTAGTGCTGCGGTGCGGCACGCGAGTGCGGCTCGGGGCACGCTTAGTGCTGGGACGCTCGCGCAGCGCCGTCGGGGCTCCGGTATCGATTCCGGTGGTGAAGTCTCGGCTGGCGCCCATGGTGCGAGTGGCCTCTCTGTCGCGGCTGTCAGTCTTTAGGTGGTTGCGGCGTGGGATGGTGCTCATTGCCTGCCTCCCGGCGGTAGAAATTCTGGCATTCCCTCGAGTCTTTCGATGGCACGAACACGCACCGACGCGGCTCGCGAATTTTCCGCGATTTCCTCTTCAGAGGCCTTTTCCGCCCCGCGCGTAACGATCTTGAACTTCGGCGCGGTGCCTGGCAGATCCATCGGCAACCCAGCCGGCGTCTTGGACGTAGTCAGTTCTTTGAAGGCTGCTTTAACGATGCGGTCTTCCAAAGATTGGTAGCTCATGAATACGGCACGGCCGCCTTCCGAAAGCGCTTGGGTTATAACCGGCAGGACATTTTCAATAGCTTCCAACTCGCGATTGACCTCAACCCGCAGCGCCTGGAAGGTGCGCTTGGCGGGGTGCCCTCCGGTACGGCGGGTCGCAGCGGGAATGACATCATAGAGCAGCTCAACGAGCCGCGCGGAGTTCTCGAAAGGCTCCTTGTCGCGCTCTTTCAACACGGCGGAGGCAATTTTTCCCGCGAAACGCTCATCACCATAGGTTTTGAGGACGCGAGCCAAGTCACCGTGCGAATAGGTATTGAGTACATCCGCCGCAGTAATCCCCTGCGAAGGGTCCATGCGCATATCCAGCGGTGCATCCGCCTTATAAGCGAATCCGCGGTCAGCCTGGTCTAGCTGCATTGAGGAAACACCAAGGTCAAAAAGGGCGCCGGCAATGCCTACAGAGCGAGCCGAATCAAAGATATCGCCCTCCCCTTCCGCGATGGCGCTGCCCAGCTCATCGAATCGTGCATTAACGCCAACGAAGCGATCGCCGTAGGGCGCAAGACGTTCGGTTGCATTGCGCAGCGCCTGCTTATCGCGGTCAACGCCAATGACTCGAGCCTTGGGGAAAGATTCCAGGAAGTAGCGGGTGTGGCCACCGGCGCCCAAGGTGGCGTCGACAAGCACTGCCTTATCCCCCGCCGCTTCTACCTGGGGGCGCAGGAGATCAGCCATGCGCTCGCGCATGACCGGCACGTGGCCGTGGTTTTCGGCCACATCATAATTTAGGTCTTTGGTAGCCATGTCTCCCCGCAACCCCCTTTCTCAAATTCCCTGACTTCCAGTGGTGGAAAGCATGCGAGTGCGTATAGGGCCCTGTCCGAGGCAGGTTTCTGATATCGGGGAAGTACACCAGAATCATCCGCCTCGGACAGAGTCCTTACACGCACTCTTGTGCAGACTTAGAGCAAGCCCGCCAGCACGTCATCAGCATCTGCTGCCGAATAAGCATCTTCAGTTTGCGACTGGTACTCAGCCCACGCGGCTGCGTCCCAAATTTCGAGAAAGTCCACAGAGCCAACCACAACGCACTCCTTGGACAAGTTGGCATATTCCCGATGCCCCGCAGACAACGTAATGCGCCCATGCCCATCCGGCCGCTGTTCGTCCGCACTTGCTGCCAAGTTACGAATGAAAGCACGTGCTTCTGGGTTGGTTCGAGAAACCGCCGCAGCCTTCCGCGCGCGTGCCGCAAATTCCTCCCGTGGGTACACGGCCAGCGAGTGGTCCTGCCCCTTGGTGACCATGAGGCCACCCGCGAGTTCATCGCGAAACTTTGCCGGAAGCGTAAGACGTCCCTTGTCATCGAGCTTCGGAGTGTAGGTTCCGAGAAACATCCCGGCGTCCACCTTCCTTACTCGAAAACTCCGGATTCTCTTACTTCAGAATCGAGACCCTTGAGCCCCTCTTTCCTCCGCTGCGCCCCACTCTACCCCACTTTCCCCCACCTAACCCACTTAAAGCGGCGTGTCCCGCAGATTGCCCTCGATTACCTGCAGCTAGATAGCAGTTTTTCCAGTGGGAAGAAATCCCACGAAAGGCCTTGACAGCCTGCCGCAACCACCTCTTTCACCCCACCCGCAACACCAACATAATGAGCCTCACTCCGCACACCAACCCCATATGCTGTGTTATCAAGGACTTTTAGCTAAGTCCATGGGGCAACCACCCCACCATTGCCCACCCAGCGCCTCATCCGTGGGGCAAAGTGGGGAATTTTGGCGAGATACAAAAATGCCCCGGTTGACCCTCACTGGGCCAACCGGGGCGAACTAAATGAAAAAGCGCTAACGCTCCTCAAAGCGGCGACGGAAGTTTTCCTCCAACTTGCCACTGACTCCACCACTGCGGGACGCGGACTTCTTTGCACGAGCGCCGGAATAATAACCCTGAGCAGAATGCCCAGATCCATCTCCGCGCAGCATCCACACGCCGGCGGCAAACATCACCAAAAAGCCCGCGATAGAAAGCACGATAAACCACAGGCTTTGCTGCGCGAGAGCAACACCGCCGACAAGCATGCACAGCCCAACGACAACGAGCGCTACACCTCGGAGGGTTACCGCACCGCCAGATCCACCAAACGACGTAGGCTCAGAAACGGAAGCGCCAAACTTAGGATCGTCAGCAAGTAACGATTCCTCAATTTCACGGAGCGTGCGCTGCTCCTGCTCGGAAAGGGACACTGTTCCTCCAACTAGGGATTGAGCTTCGGGCGGTAATAGTTCTATCTATATTAACGCCCAGAATAATCAGCATGTTCCCCAAAAGGTAGTGAGCGCCCCCACGGAGTGACTACGCAGCAAAAGAGCCGAAAGTAGTCCCCGCCTCACTTTCATCCAAAAATTGTGCGGCATGCTGCATGAGGCCATAAACATATTCCTCGCTCGGCGCTTCATCCAGCCCCGAAGACACGCGCGCACGAGTCCGCGAATATCCCTTAAAGGATTCAGCCCACCGCTTGTCTTCCACACCGACGAGCGCTAAACGATCCCATGCACTGGAGGGAAGGCGGCGGCGCCGAGCCACTACAGATGCAGCTACTCGTGCGCCAGCAGTACGTAGAGCCGATTGGTACGCCACCTCCAAGGCTTGATCGAATCGCCCCTCAGCCGCATAACCGCGCGCCGCGTCTAATAATTCTCGTGCTTGAAAGAGGAACCGTGCCCGCTTGCCGCCTTCTCGCCCAAGAGAACGGGTACGGGTTGCCGAAATAATCTGTGCCATTGTCTTTGCCCTTAACTAAATAAATAACGTCGTTGAACTGCCCCCGACCCTAAGCAAGCCGCCAGACATTCCACCCTTGATAATAGTTCACCTGTTCGATTTGATCAACGTTAATTGCAGGCCACAACTTAACTGCAGCCCGCTTGTTCGATTCCCTATTGCGGCTTTCGAAGAACGGAGTGAGCCTCGCTTTCCCTCCGCTACAGACATCTGGTGTCATAGGAAGTGTGAGCTTTGAAATTCGCCGCCTAACCCCGCCGGAATTCTCCCTGCTAGCCCCGCAGTTGGTGGAAATCTACATCGAGGCAATGCACTACAATCCCGCGATCTTGCATAGCCGCATCTCAAGCTGGCGAAATGACGTGACCCGCCCCGGATTCAGCGCGCAGATTGTCACCCATGACAATGGCATCGTTGGAGTGGCCTACGGCTTCTTAGGCTCCCCAGATAGCTGGTGGGACACTGAGCTTCGCCGGGGGCTCCGACTACAAGGCGGGCCCACCGAAGAGCAGTGGGATATTGTGCGCAACTACTTTGAGTTGGCAGAGATCCACGTCTTGCCGCAGTACCAGGGGCACGGCCTAGGCAGAAAACTATTAGAGGGATTGCTATGGAATGCCCCGGCGCGCTACGCACTGTTGTCCACACCCGAGGTGCCGAACGAGGATAATGGCGCCTTCCGCCTTTATAGAGCCGCTGGCTTCTTCGATGTCCTCCGTGATCATCTCTACCCCGCCGATTCCCGCCCCTTTGCCATATTGGGCGCGAGCCTGCCGCTGTAAACCTCTGTTATTTCTTGCGCAACCTAGCCGGTATCGTGTGGGGTGTGACTATGCAGAATATTCCTGAGCTTGCGGACATCCCCGGTGCGGTGCGCGAGGAACTCGCCACCTTTCTCGATCAACGCCGAGAGCAGGTGGCCGCAATTGGCGCCCCTGTAACCAAGGCCGTGAGTTTTTTGGAATCCTTCGTGCTTGACGGCGGCAAGCGAGTACGGCCTACCTATGCCTGGGCGGGCTACCTTGCCGCAGGTCGAGGAGAAGAAGATCCCGCGGCTATGCTCCGCGCGGCCGCCTCTTTGGAATTTATCCAGGCCTGCGCCCTTATCCACGATGACATTATCGATGCTTCCAATACCCGTCGCGGCAATCCTACGGTGCACCGGGGCGTCGAAAAGCTGCACCGCGAATCGGAATACTTGGGAGACCCAGAGTTCTTCGGCACCTCCGTAGCAATCTTGGTGGGCGATTTAGCGCTGGTGTACGCAGAGGACATGTTCCAAGATTCCGGCCTGAGTGCGGCCGCTTTGCACCGTGCCCGCAGCCCGTGGCGCGGCATGCGCACTGAGGTTATCGGCGGGCAGCTCTTGGATATCTCTTTGGAGGCGGCAGGTTCCGAATCGGTAGAGCTGGCCATTTCCGTCAACCGCTATAAGACGGCCGCTTATACCATTGAACGCCCGCTGCACTTGGGCGCCGCCATCGCCGGTGCGAGCGAGGAACTTATCGCAGCCTTCCGCGGCTATGGGCACGATATTGGCATTGCCTACCAGTTGCGCGACGATCAGCTGGGTGTTTTTGGCGATCCCGCGGTAACCGGCAAACCTGCCGGTGATGATCTGCGCGAAGGCAAGCGAACCGAACTTTTGGCGCTAGCGCTCCAGCGCGCGGATGAGTCTGATCCACAAGCTGCTGCTACCTTGCGCAAGCTCATTGGCCGCACCTCAGATCCCCAGGAGCTATCGCGCTTGGCCCAGATCATCGCTGATTCGGGCGCACCAGAAGAAATTGAGCGCCGCATCGATGCCCTAACGCAATCGGGCCTGCAGCACCTGCGCGCCGCACAGGTGGATCCCGCGGTGACCGAAGCCCTAGAGCAGTTGGCGATCAAGGCCACTGCTCGCCGCAAGTAGGTTGTCCCGTGGCAAAGACGTACTCTTTTCCCATTCCACGCGCGCTGCCGCTGGGGCTATCTGCCTCCTGCATCTTGTTGCTCGCGTCCTTTTCTGGCGGCGCCACCCGCAACCGTGGAGGACTCCTCGAAGCATTAAATATTGGCTTCTTGTCTTATGGGCACGGGCGCAATCTCGGCCTCGCGCTGTACTGGGTGGGTATTTTCCTCTTAGCCGCAGCGTGGGTGCTTGCTGGGCGCACCATCATTCGCCCGCAGCTCAAAAATCCTCTCCCCGAGGGCGGCTTGCGGGACATCCAGCGCATTCTCATCGCCTGGGTAGCTCCCCTTTTATTAGCCGGACCATTGGCCTCACGCGATGTGTATTCCTACCTTATGCAAGGTGCAATGGTTCGCGATGGCTTCGATCCGTATACCGAAGGGGCCGCCGTTAACCCCGGCCCCTTCCTCCTTGAGGTATCACAAGATTGGCGCAATACCACCACACCTTATGGTCCCCTCCACCTGTGGATAGGAGAACTGGTCACCAGCCTGGTAGGCGATAACGTCACTGCAGGCGTGGTGATCTATAAGATTCTTTCTCTGCTTGGGTTTGTTACCATCGCTTGGTCAATCCCCCACATCGCCCGCAAACTCGGTGCTGATCCGGCGGTAGCACTGTGGCTTGGTGTAGCTAATCCAGTTATTATCGTGCACCTTATCGGCGGCATGCATAATGAGTCGCTCATGGTGGGGCTCGTGTCTATCGGCCTGCTAGCGGCATTGCATCAGCGCTTCCACGCCGCCCTCCTCCTCGTGGGCACGGCCGTGGCTATGAAGGCAACTGCGGTTATTGCGGCACCGTTTATCGTATGGTTGATGCTCCACCACTACGCTCCCAAGGGCTCCAGTAAGTGGCGACAACTTGCTGTCTTTGTGCTATCTGGCATCGCCGCAGTGACAGAAATCATCGCCGCAGTAGCCTTCATCACGTGGGTTTCCGGCACGTCATGGGGCTGGCTATCGCAGGTAAGCGGCAATTCCAAGGTGATTAACCCGCTGGCAGGTCCCACCTTGGCCACCGATATTATCTTCCCAGCGGTACAAATATTTATGCCGGATGCATCCTATAACGCCATCCTGGCCGTCCTGCGCAGCATCGCCATGGCCTGCATGCTCATTGGGCTGGTGGCGGTGTGGTGGCTTTGCCGCAAGGACAACCGCGACGCCATTATGGGCACCGCGGCCGCGTACCAAGTTGCCTTTGTTTTCAATGCCGTGACCCTGCCGTGGTACTACGCCTCTATCTTTACCCTGATGGGCACCTTCCGGCCGCCGCTCTGGCTCATCAAATTCACCACCGGCGTGGCCCTGTTTATTGGCGTCTCGTTCTCCGGCGATGGCAATCACCAGCTCTACAACTGGTTCTGGGTGATCGGCATGATTGTGGTGGCGTGGTTTGCCACCCAGTGGATCTTTGAAGGCGTGCCTAAAAAGCGGCAGCCTGCGCGCGCCGAATAACCTCGCGGGCAAGGTGACCGTGCAGGGCATCGATCGGGCGGCCCGGCAGCGAGTCATCCTCGGTAAAGAGATGCTTGAAGATTTCGTCGTCCTTATAGCCGCCGTCTGTCAACACGGTAATTGCGGCAGTTACATGCTTGGCAATCACACCCTTGTCGTTGAAGAAGGCCAGAGGTACGCGCTTTCCTTCTGGGGAATCCCAGGCAATGAACTTTCGGTCCTGGAGCAGGTCATAAGCGCGCGTGATGGGTAGGTCTAGCTTTTCTGCCACCTGCTGCATGCTGAGCAGTTCTTCGTTAGCGAGCAAGGAATCGAGGGATTTTTCTTGGTTAGTCACGTTTTCTACTTTAACGCGGGCTAGATGATCGGCCATACTGGGAAGCATGACTAGGTTGGAAATTGGTGACGTTCTGGAGAATCGTTACCGGATCGATCGCCCCATTGCCCGCGGTGGCATGTCTACCGTCTATCGCTGCGTGGACATGCGGCTGGGGCGAGCGGTCGCGGCCAAGGTCATGGACGAGCGCTATTCCGATGACCCGGTCTTTATCAAGCGTTTTTCTCGCGAGGCTCGCGCCATGGCCCGCTTGCAGCATCCCAATCTCGTGGCTATTCACGATTTTTCCGCCGAAGGCGAGCCCATTTATCTCATCATGGAGCTCATCGACGGCGGTACGCTACGCGAGCTACTGGCCGAGGGCGGCCCCTTTCCGGTGCAGGCGGCCACCTCTACCCTGCGCAATGTGCTGCGCGGCTTGGAAGAGGTGCACTCGACCGGGCTCATCCACCGCGACATCAAGCCCGATAATGTGCTTATTACCTCCCATCACCGGGTAAAGGTGGGCGATTTTGGGCTGGTGCGTGCCACCAATGCCGAGGCTACCTCGGACATGATTGTGGGCACCGTATCCTACCTCGCCCCGGAGCAGGTCACGGGCGAAGAAATTACACCGGCCTCTGATGTCTATTCAGCCGGCATTGTCCTCTTCGAGCTTCTTACCGGCACCGTTCCTTTTTCGGGGGATACTCCCCTGGCGCACGCCACTGCCCGCTTGGATTCCGACGTCCCCGCGCCGTCCTCGCGGATTTCTGGGGTGCCCAAGCTTGTCGACGCCCTCGTGGCCACCGCCACCGCCCGCGATCCCCGCGAGCGCTTCGCCGACGCCGGAGAATTCCTCGAGGCGCTCGATGATGTATGCCGAGAGCTCGATCTTCCGGACGTGACCATCCCCGTGCCAAGGAACGCTGCCGCGGCGCGCACGGCACAAGCACCCACGGATTTTTCGGGCACCGGAGCCACGGAAATTTTCGAACCCACCCGCAGCATTCCTCAGGGTGAAACGGAGCATCTCGACGGCGGCCCGACTGAAGTCATCCCGCCGCAGCGACTTAGCTTCGAGACGAAACTGGATTTGCCACAGGCCGGGGCCGCTCCTGAACCGGAGCCGCAATCAATGTCACGCCCCCAGGCACAGCCGTATTCCGCGACCGAGCCCCCAATCGAACCATTCGCACCGGCGGCTGCTTCTGCCCCTGCGCCGGTACCTGCCCCTGCCCCCGAGCAGCCGGTCCAAAGCGCACATGAAGAACCCGCCGAGCGTCCGCTGACCAACCGCAATCCGCTATCACTAGTGCTGTACTTAGTAGTGGTCGCGATTGCGGTGGGCGCAGTGGCTATCGGCGGGTGGTGGTTCGGCTCCTCGCTCTACGGCATGACGCCGCACCTGTGGATCTAGTTACGTAGCATCTCCGCGATAAGGAAGGACAGCTCGAGCGACTGCTGCGTATTTAGGCGCGGATCCACAGCCGACTCGTAGCGGCCCGGCAGATCCACGTCGGTAATGTCCTCGGCGCCGCCCAAGCACTCGGTGACGTCTTCACCGGTGAACTCAAGGTGTACGCCACCCGGGTGGGTGCCCAGTTCACGGTGCACCTCGAAGAAGCCTTGGACCTCGTCCACAATCTTGTCAAAGTGGCGAGTCTTGTAGCCATTGGAGGCGGTGAAGGTATTGCCGTGCATCGGATCGGACTGCCATACCACCTTGTGGCCGGAGTCTTCCACCGCCTTGACAATGGCAGGCAGAACCGTGCGCACCTTATCGTGGCCCATGCGCGAGATCATGGTCAGGCGCCCCGGCTCGCGATTCGGGTCCAGCTTTTCCGCGTACTCCACGGCCTGCTCCGGGGTGACGCCCGGTCCCAGCTTGATGCCCACTGGGTTACCAATCATCGCCGCAAAGTTCACGTGGAAATCTTCGATGCCACGAGTGCGCTCACCGATCCACACCTGGTGTGCGGAGAGATCGTAGAGCTTGGTATCGCCGTTATTGTCCTGGCCCAAGCGCAGCATGGAGCGCTCATAGTCCTTCAGCAACGCCTCGTGCGAGCAGTAGATATCGGCCGAGCGCAGGGTGTCATCGTGCACGCCACAGGCATTCATGAAGTTCAAGCCGTTTTCAATCTCCCGGGCCAAGTCCTGGTAGCGGGCACCAGCGCGGGACTTGCGCACGAACTCGCGGTTCCACTCATGCAGGCGGTAGAGATCCGCAGTGCCGGAAGAGGTCAAAGAACGCACGAGGTTCATTGCCGCCGAAGAGTTCGCGTAAGCGCGGATCATTCGGGCTGGGTCGTGGCGACGAGCCTCATCGGTCGGCTCCACGGCGTTGACAATGTCACCGCGGTAGTTCAGCAAACCATTGGAGTCCGTATCAGAAGAACGTGGCTTGGCGTACTGGCCAGCGATGCGGCCGAGTTTAACCACGGGAACGGATGCGCCGTAGGTCAACACCACGGCCATCTGCAGCAGCGTTTTCACATTGCCACGGATATGCGGCTCAGTATTGGACTCAAAGGTCTCCGCGCAATCGCCGCCCTGCAGCAAAAAGGCGTTACCCAAGGCAACGTCTGCCAGCTTCTTCTTGAGCGCCTCGATCTCCGGCGCAACCACGATGGGTGGCACAGACTCGAGAATCTTGCGCACGTTATCGGCCTGGGAAGTATCCCAGCTGGGCTGCTGCTTTGCGTCACGCTTGATGACGTCCTGGAAGACCTCGTCGATGCCGGCGGGCAATGGCGGGAGGTCTGGGAGAACGCCTTGCGGAATATCTACTGTCCAACTCACACTGCTATTTAACCATCAAGCGCCTATCGCGCGTTAGTTAAATTTTAGATATTAATTCTATTGCCCTTAGACAGCGGAAGCACCTGGGCGCAGGCACGGAACTTGGCGAGGTTATGGCGGGCGTCGACAAGCGCATCGTGATTGCCCTTAGGCACAGCCGGCAGGCTAGGACGCCCCGCAAACTCCCAGTACTGCTTCAGCTCGCGGGTATAGCGTGGCATGCGCTTAGGCAATCCGGCCATATCGCCCCACAGCTGCGCCAAGACCACATGATCATACGCGCCCACCCACGCCCACAGCTCTACCGGGGTTGAGCTCTGGGTAAGAAACTCGAAGACCTCCGCGCGAATGGTCTCCAGAGGTTTCCACACTGGGTCCCGCGGGCTAGGCAGCTTGGCCAATACATTGTCTTTGACCCAAGAATTGGCCTTGGACGGATCGAAATCCGTAGACACGGCGTAGTACTCGCTGCCATTCTCACCGACGATGCCGATGGAGACCAATTCAATGGTTTGTCCATCTTCGATAAATTCGGTGTCATAGAAGTAGCGCACGTCTCCCAAGCCTAGCGCCGCCTAGTCTGCGGCGATAAATTGGCCCCTTAAAGAGACGGTTGTACACTTCTGGCGTGAAGAAATCTTTGTGGTTTACTGCTTTGCCCTTGTGCCTCTCTGCCCTCGTGGCCCTCTGGTGGCTCATTGATATCCCGGAGCTTTTCTCCGGCCGTTTTTCCACGTATTACCACATTGACCTGGATGTTTACCGCGAAGGCGGGACCGGCTTTGGCAGCGACCTCTATGCCAAGGACTACCTCGTTGGCAGCAATCGCGATGTCTCTCTTCCCTTCACCTATCCGCCCTTTGCGGCGCTGCTCTTTGCCCCGCTGAGCTGGATTCCCCTCACCGCGGCGAGCATCCTCGTATCTGTCGCCTCCTTTCTTGCGCTGTGGGGCTGCATAGCCTTGGTTCTGCGCGCCGTTGATTGCCCTGGCTGGGCAGGCTGGGCGCTGCTAGCGGCAATGCTTACGGAGCCGGTAACGGAGACCTTTAGCTTCGGGCAGGTCAACATCCTGCTCACCGCACTCGTCGTGGTCGATATCCTCTGGCTGCGCCCCGGACGCGGCAGGGGCGTGCTTACCGGCATCGCTATGGCGATCAAGCTCACCCCTGCGGTATTTCTCGCCGTATTTTTCGTTCGCCGCGAATGGCGCGCATTTTTCAGCGCCCTCGGTTCCTTCCTGGCAGCCGGACTCATCGCCTTCGCCTGCAATCCGCATAGCTCCATCCAGTACTGGAGCGAAACGCTGCGCGATTCCAACCGCATCGGTGGACTTGCCTATAGCTCCAACCAATCCCTGCGCGGTTTCTTTAGCCGCCTAGCCCCCGACCACGCTGAAAAGCTGTGGCTTGTGGCCGTCGTCCTCGTCGTTGCCATCGTATGGTTTGCCATGGAGCGCCTCTCCCACGAGAACCAGGCGGTACTCATGCTGCTGGCCGCTTCAGTATCGCTCCTGTGCTCGCCGGTGTCATGGTCACACCACTTCACCTGGCTGGTATTGGCGGGTGTGCTGCTAGTGGCGCAGCGCCACTGGGTGCTCGGTGCGCTGACGTGGCTGGCGCTTTTGGCCCGCGGTCATTGGCTTGTCCCCCATGCCAATGAGCAAGAGCTGGACTGGGCATGGTGGCAGCACATCGTGGGCAATGACTACGCCATCGTTACCGCTCTGCTGGTTCTTTGCTCGCTACCATTGGCTCTACGACGGGCCGGCGCTTATCAATCCGCGGCGGAACCAGCGTCCAGCCAAGGATAGGGACCTTCCCGAGGACCCAGAGCGCTACCGATGCCGCTGCGGAGTAGAAGAAGCACATTCCGATCCAGAACCAGGTGTTTTCCATCGGCCACTGGCCAGCAAGGCTCACCACATAATCGCGGTGGGCCATGAAGAAGCCGTACCCCAGCGTCATGCCGATTGGGTGGGCCAAGTAAATGGGCAGGGTATGCCGGCCCACGAACTTTACAAAAGTGGACAGAGCCGGAATATGGCTAATAAGGACAGCACCAACAATGCCCGCTGGGGTTTCAAGCGTCTGCTCCGCAAAGCGGATCAACAGGTCTAGATCGCCTCGGCCAAGAATGTCCCCGCCTGGCAGAGGCCACTGCACCGCTACCTCGCCTTCGACGGAATTCCAGGTGTGCCGGATGGTTAGTCCCGCGATGTAGCTGATGATTGCCGCGCCATATGCCCACATAGAGCCCTTGCGGAAGGTGCCTTTGAAGGGTGCTTCGGCGGCGTCGGCAAACCGCGTAATAGGCCCGCGGAGATAGGCCGCACCGACGAAGATGGGCAAGAACATGATTGCCTTGCCAATAAAGTAGTAATGATCCTGCCACGCTATAAACAGCAGCGGTGCAAAGCTCAGGCCAATGCCTGCCCACGCGGGCAACTTGCGTACGGCCCACAAAAATATATTGAAAAAGATAAGCGCGTGAATGAACCACGCCATGGTATGGCCCAGCAGCAGGTTATAGAGCAGATCCGTAAGCTGCAGATAGGGATCACCAAATACCCAGTGGTACTCGATGCGCTTAGTCCACAGCTCAACGGTCATCCACACCGTATAGGGCACGAGAAAAAACCAAAGGCGGCGGGTAAAAAGCTCGCTGAAAGAATAGCGAAAGATCTTGGTAGAGAAATAGCCGGATACGAGGAAAAACAAGGGTAGGCGGAGCGGGTCCAGCCACATGTTTAGGTCAGCCAACCACGTTAGCTCACCTTCCGGAACCACCAGCGTGACGTGCAAGAGCACCACGCCGATAATGGATACGCCTTTAGCGGTATCTGGCCAAGCTAAGCGGGCCTTGGGAATAGTGATTACCTCCCCTTGTATTCGGCGCCGGCGGGGTAACCATGGCCGGCTTTAAGCGAAGCCTTCACATCGGAGGCGTACACATCAACATAAGGCTTATCGCTCAGCTCGGCCAAATCGCGCATCACAAAATCCGTGAAGGCGCGGATAGTCTCATGCTCGGCCGGATTCATCCCGCGCTCCTTGGCCCACTCATGCGGCCAAATGGGGTCTCCTACCCGCACGCCAACCTTAAATGGACGGGGAATCCACGAGCCAATGGGATTGGCCTTGCGCGAATTGATCATCGCAATGGGAAATACTGGCTGATTAGTCTCCATGGCGATGCGCGCCATGCCGGTACGGCCCTTGTACACACGGCCATCTGGGGAACGAGTTCCTTCCGGATAGATACCGAAGAGATCGCCGCGGGACAAAATACCCTCTGCGGTTTCCACGATGGCGTCGCCTGCGTCCTCGCTATCGCGCTCAATGGGGACCTGGCCTACCGAGGTAAAGAACCACTTTTGCAGGCTGCCGACAAGACCCGGAGTGGTGAAGTATTCCGACTTAGCCGGAAACGTGATCTGGCGCGGGCACACCAAAGGAAAGAAGAAGGAATCCATGACGGCCTGGTGATTCGACACCAAAATCGCAGGACCCTCAGCGGGGATTTTCTCGATGCCCTCGGTCCACGGGCGATTCCATACTCGCAGGGCGGGTCCGAAGAAGATGTGCTTAAAAGCCCAGTACCACTTGTTTTTCATCGCCAGGTCGTCCTTTGTTAGTTTTAACGGCCGCTGCGGGCCAAATCGGCTACGCCAATCATACCCGCTGCCGACCCTAATTCTGCGGTGGCAACACGTGCGAGGGGGCGATGCCCTGCCCCGACAATATCCTGCCCCATGGCTTGGGCAGCGCCCTCGAGGTAGAGGTCCGCATCTTGGGATACGCCGCCGCCGAGCACGATGAGCTCCGGATCCAAAACATCAGCAACAATGGATAGGCCCTGGCCCAGCCACCGGCTGAAGTCTTCCATTACCGCTACGGCAAGCGGATCTCCACGGCGCGCCGCTTGGGTAATTTCCTTACCGGTGGGCTCAGCCGGCAGCGAGGTTTCATAGCTCCCACGCAAATCGGCGCAGGTATCCGGCAACGCGGTGCCGGAGGCATAGCGTTCCAAGCAGCCGCGCTTACCGCAGGAGCACTGCCGACCATTAGGGACTACCACGATATGACCAAATTCTGGCGCGGTGCCAAACGCGCCGCGGTAGATGGTGTCATGCGTCATCAGAGTGGCACCGATACCTGTTCCTACCGCAAAGAAAACCCAATCCTCCGCTCCACGGCCGGCGCCAAAGCACCACTCACCCCACGCGGCGGAATTTGCATCATGCTCCAACCGCACGTGCATACCGAGCTTCTGCGAGAGCGATTCCCGGACATTAGCGTGCCGCCAGGGAAGGTGCGGGGCGAAGCGCACTACCTCACACGTAGGATCCAAAAATCCCGCCAAGGCGAGGCCAACGGCGTCCACCTCATAGTCGCCGCGTAGCTCATCGACGATGCCCACGATATCCGCTTCCAGCTGCTCGGCGTCCATGGAAGTAGGAACCGTGCGGCTCGCGAGAATCTCACCCTCCCGAGTGATCACTCCGCCGCGCACGTTGGTGCCACCGACGTCGAAGCCGATAGTCAGATCGGCGGAGTTGTTCTTAAGCATGCATAACAGAATATACCGACAACCGGGTTAGGGTCACATCAAGACATCAGCTGCCGCAATCGCTGCCCCATTATCCGCCACGTCCAATTCTCTTCCACATGGCGACGCCCCGCCTGCCCCATGCGCAGCCTACGCTGCGGGTCGGCCAGGAGAGCTTTCAACGCTTCAGCTAGTTCCGGCACAGAGGCGCCCTTGACGACGACCCCCGTCTCCCCCGTCATCGTCTCCGGTGCTCCTCCGGAGTCTCCGGCGATAACTGGCAGGCCGCACGCTTGGGCCTCCAAATACACGATTCCCAAGCCCTCGACGTCTAACCCACCGCCACGGGTGCGTGCCGGCATGGCAAAAACATCCGCTGCGTGCAAAGCAGTCTCAATGCTTTCTGCTTCTTGGATCACTGCGTCCGGGCAGTACATTTCCGCCAGTTGCTCTAGGGCCGAGCGATAGCGTCCGCGGCCTATAAGCAGTAGCCGTGCATCCGGGAATTCTTCACGCACTAGAGGCATAGCGCGGAGCAGCTGGTCTTGCCCCTTACGGGGGACAAACCGCGAAATGCAGACGATGGTCGGCCCGCTGACCCCGAACTCTGCCTTCGCCGCTGCGCGTTGCTCCGGCGTGGCTGGAGAAAGACCTTCCACGCTCACTCCGGAAGGCAGGTGCTCCCAGCGCGGATTCGGTCCAAATGGTCGACGCAACCGACGTAGGGTGTAGTCGGAAATATAGGTAATCACGTCAGCATTGTCACCAATGCGGCGCAGGCACTGCCGAGCAACGGGCACCATTGACCACCCCACTTCGTGCCCGTGCGTCGTAGCTACCACACGGGTCGCCCCCGCCTCCTTTGCGGCCTTGCCCATCAAAGCAAGGGGCGCGGCTGCACCAAACCATACGATGTCAATATTTTCTGCGCGGATGATCTCCTGCATCCGACGCACCGTGGCGGGCGTCGGCAACATCACGCGGCGAGGCCAGCGAATGACCTTGTAGTCCACCCCAGCATCGAATTCCGCCGGCGATTCCTGGGTTGAGGCGAAGACCACGACGTCGCGCGGGTCTAAGGTTGCTACGAAATCGCGCAGGTAAGACTGAATGCCGCCAATCTTGGGCGGAAAGTCATTGGTTACCAGCAGAACGCGGGCCACTTAGTACCGCGCCGTTCCGGTAATCGGCATGGACTTTAGCGGTACCACCTGAACAGGCACGCCATAGGTAGAGGCATGGACTACCTGGCCATTACCGATGTACATGCCCACGTGAGTTACTCCCGGGTAATAGCCCACGATATCGCCCGGCTGTAGGTCTTCCAGCGGTACCGATGTGCCACCGGCAATCTGAGCTTGGGACGTACGCGGAATGGACTTGCCGATCTGCTGATATGCCCAGAACATCAGGCCGGAGCAGTCAAACTGATCGGGGCCAGCCGCACCCCAGCCATATGGGGCGCCCAGCTTCGACAACGCTGCGGAAGCAGCGCCGTCTGCGACCTCGCCCAAATCCATATCCGGCTTATCAGATCCGCCGAACTGGCCTTCCCAGGCCTCGCGCTGCTGTTCATCGAGGGCGTCCACCTGCTTTTCGATGTCCTTTTGCTGCTTTTCCAGCTCCTCTTTCTCCTTGAGGAGCTCCTCGCGCTGCTCTTCCAGCGCCTTCTTTTCCTCGCGCACCTTCGCGGCGGCGTCGGCAGCCTTATGCTTTTCCTCTTCCGCCATGGAAGCGGCATTAGCCTTTGCATCAAGAGTGCGCTGGGCCTTGCGGGAAAGCGCGCCGAGGTAGCCCATGCGCTCTACGGCATCGGAAGGATCTTCCGCTGCCAAGGCCCCAGACACTGCCGAACGGGAATCACCGCGGTAGCGCGACTGTGCGATGCCGTTGACACGGTCCTGCTGGGTGGAAACATCGCCCTTCGCATCGTCCGCACGCGTTTGTGCCTCAGCGGCGGCCTGCTCAGATTCAGCAACCTCAGCCTGCTTTTCCTCGAGCTTGACCTCGAGCTCTTTTACTTCTTCATTCTTGGCAGAAACCTTGCGCGCAACTTCGCCAACGCGCTTTACCAAGGCGTCCACATCTTCGGTGGCGCTCTCCTGTTGTGGAGCCGCCTCCTGCGCAACAACCTGCGAAATCCCAGAAACCGACGAAACAGCAAGAGCCGCCACAAGTGCAGCTGCAGGAAGTACTCGTTTAGACACGTAAGGACCCTTAGACTAAGAAAATTTTAGAAATCGTATTAACTATAGCGGGTTTTACCCCCTAATGCACGACAAAGCCCTCCCCGCGAAGGGGAGGGCTAGATCCGCTGCTTCTTAGAAGCGAACTGCGGAGTGAATCGGCATGTAGTTCAGGTCGCGCTCCTGAACTGGGACGCCGGAGTTGAGGGCGTCGATGATGGTGCCGTGGCCGGTGTAGATACCAACGTGGGAAGCGCCACCGTAGTAAGCAATGATGTCACCCGGCTGCAGCTGATCCAGCGGTACCGGGGTACCGGCGGCAGCCTGTGCCTGAGAGGTACGCGGAATCTGCTTGCCAGCCTGAGCGTATGCCCAGCTGGTCAGACCGGAGCAGTCAAAGGCGTTCGGGCCAGCGGCGCCGTATACGTACGGGGAGCCGATGACGGAGCGTGCTGCAGCCAGTGCCTTCTGGCCAACGGTCTGCTGTGCCGGAGCGGCCTGCTTGTGGCCAGCTGCTGCGTAGTTGGTGTTCTGCTGGTTAGAAACCTTACCCAGGGACGGAACGTAGCGGTCGATGTTCGGAACCTGGTCAATGTTCGGGACGTTTTCCAGACCTGCTACCTCAAAGCGGTAGTCAGTATTAGGTACGACGACCTCTGCTGCCTGTGCGACGCCCGGTGCGACGACGGCGGCGGTTGCAGCCAGTGCTGCAGTAGATGCGATGCGACGGGTGTTCTTCATGCCCTGACGACGGTGCTGTGCCATGAGTAAAACTCCAAATCTTCCTGCGCGCCTACTCCCCTTATAAAGGAAGCTCTGACCCTGGGGGACTAGCGTTCGTTGGGAATCCGTTCCTTTAGGATTTCCTCCGCTCGGCCCCTCAGTAGGAGGGGCCAGATGCGGCGCTGTAATTCTTCTGTTTAGATTGAGCACCTTTTCGGGCGGTAACTCAATGTCTCGAATAGGTTACGAAATCATCACAAGCAATGTCCATTCGCGACACCAAGATAACGTTTGTTATCGCTTCGTTACCTTCCGTTGACCTTGTCGAGATTTAACCTCCACACGGACGCTAGTTCCCACCAGAATTAGAGGCTTTAAGGTCACAAGCTGCACAAACGACAGAGGATGACAGACACCCGACCAAGAATTACCCTTACTAAGAAAACGCTTAACAATTAAGAGAATTCTAAATTGTGACTTTCAGCACTAAGACATTTTGGCAGCCCCTTCTTCCCCACCAATTGACTCCTCTACCGCACGCCTAGAGCCTAGTTTTCATCGCAACTGCGCCCCGCTTTGCCGCCTTTCCTTGCGGTGGTTCTAGCTAAACCGCTTTCCGACGCCCCCTAACGCGCTCAATCGACGAGCGAAACGTGCTTCCAGCAAACAAAGACTTCCGGCATCCACACCCATCTGAGCCCACGCACTAGGCTCCTAAAGCTACAAAGCATGAGAGAACCACTAACCACCGACAATTCGCGCACCAGAACACGTACTAAACCGACTACACAACAAGCTTCAGCAGCAGCCCTTCAAATGCTTCAAGATTCATAAAGACTCACAGAAGCGCAACAGCTCCCCCTTCAAAATCTCTTGTTGCAGCTAGAAGAATAAGGACTGGGTTCGGAATTGATCTTTACATACGCAAGACCCGCCCTTGCTCCTTTAATAGGAGCAAGGGCGGGTCTGTGAGCGTGTTTCGAGAAGTCCTCAGGAAAAGCGGTTAGATGCGGCCGTTTTCCTCGTCCTCACGGCGGTTAGCCTCGTTGAGGCGGCGGAACATCTCCGCTTCCTCGTCGTGGTTATCCGAGTGGATTTCGTGTACTCGGTGCATGAGGGCCGGATCATCAGGGCTGAAGGTGCCCTGAGTCTCGGAGTCCGCAAAGCCAAGCTGGTTGAGCTGCTTCGGCACCTGAGCGCCTGCGTACTCGAGCGGAACCGGGTGACCATCGGCGTCAACCGGGCCGAGTGGCTGGTGAACCTCAATGAAGGCACCATTCGGCATCTGCTTGATAACGCCGGTTTCAATACCGTGCTCCAGCACCTCACGGTCAGAGCGCTGCAGACCAACGCAAATGCGGTAGGTCATGAAGTACGCAATCGGTGGCAGCACGATGAGGCCGATACGACCAACCCAGGTCATTGCGTTCAGCGAAATCTGGAAGAAGTGTGCCACGTGGTCGTTACCACCGGACAGGGTAACCAGCAGGAAGAACACGATGGCAGCCGCACCAATAGCGGAGCGGGTAGGAACATCGCGCGGACGCTGCAGTAGGTTGTGGTGTGCATCGTCACCGGTGAACTTCTTCTCCAAGAACGGGTAAGACATAAGCAGGACGACCATGAGGCCACACAGCAGAGCTACCCAGAACGCGGAAGGAATGGTGTAGTTACCGAGGTAGAGCTCCCATGCCGGCATGACACGGGCAACACCGTCAGTCCACAGCATGTAAATATCCGGCTGAGAACCAGCGGAAACCTGGGATGGGTTATAAGGTCCAAGCGTCCAGATGGCGTTGATGGTCAGCAGACCAGACATCAGCGCCAGTACGCCAGCAACCATCATGCCCATACCAATAGCCTTGGTGGCGAAGACCGGCATAATGCGGACGCCAACCACGTTGTTCTCTGCACGACCCGGTCCAGGGAACTGGGTGTGCTTCTGGAACCAAACCATAATCAGGTGGGCTGCAATCAGGCCAAGGATGATGCCCGGAATAACCAGAACGTGCAGGATGTAGAAACGATCCAGCATCAGGTCAGACGGGAAGTCACCGCTGAAGATTGCCCAGTGCAGCCAGGTGCCGATAATCGGCAGGCCCAGGATGATGGCCGACATGATTCGCAGACCAACACCGGAAAGCAGGTCGTCCGGCAGGGAGTAACCAAGGAAGCCCTCGATCATGCCCAGCAGAATAAGTGCGCAACCGATGATCCAGTTTGCCTCACGCGGACGACGGAATGCGCCGGTGAAGAAGATGCGCAGCATGTGCGCAACCATGGACATCATGAACAGCAAAGCTGCCCAGTGGTGCATCTGGCGCACGAACAGGCCACCACGAACTTCGAAGGAAATATCCAGCGCGGTGGCATATGCGCGGGACATTTCTACACCGTTAAGCGGTGCATAGGTGCCGTCGTAAATGACCTTGGTGATGGAAGGGTCGAAGAACAGCGCCAGGTAGATACCGGTCAGTACAAGAATGATGAAGCTGTATAGCGCCATCTCACCGAGCATGAAGGACCAGTGGGTCGGAAAGACCTTGTTCAGCTGAGTCCTCAGCACGCCGGCGGCGCTATAGCGCTCATCCATGTTGTTGCCCATTTGGGCGAGTTTATTGCTCATTATGACTTACGCTCCCAGAATGCCGGGCCGACAGGCTCAATGAAGTTGCCCTGTGCAACGAGGTAGCCCTCGTCATCCACCGTGATAGGCAGCTGTGGCAGTGCACGGGCAGCCGGGCCGAAGACCGGCTTGCCGTAGTGCAAAGCGTCGAACTGCGACTGGTGGCACGGGCACAGGATTCGGTTGGTCTGCGCCTCATACAGAGAGGTCGGGCAACCGATGTGGGTACAGATCTTGGAGTAGGCGTAGTAATCGCCGTGGTGGAAGTCTTCCTGACCTTCGCGCTCGATTGCCTTCTGAGCGTCATTATGACGCAGGCGAATCAGCATGACCGCATTGCGGTTGCCGTGAATCGAGTGCATGTGGTGCTCGTAGACATCGCGCTCGGCATCGTACTTGTCGCCATCGTTAACGTCTTCTTCTGCCAGCGGGAAGACGGTCTCCATGCCGCCTGCCGCCAGATCCTCCGGGCGCACACGAACCAAGCGGGTAACACCCTTGGTGCTGTAGTGCTCACCGGTTTCGCCAGAGTGCTTCTCGGCGATAGTACCGGTGTCGCGCGCCAGGTAGAGCTTGACGCCTTCATTGTGCATGGTCCAACCGGAAGTCCACAGAGTGCCGTCACCGGCATAGTTCATATTGTGGCGAACCTTCCAAGGGTTCTTAATTGCGCCGCCCAGCGGAGCAATCACGGTAAGACCGAACAGAACGCCGGCGCCGCCCAACAGACCCTGAACGGTCTTGCGGCGACCCAGAGTGGAGGTCTTCCAAGAATCGTTCAGAAGAGCGGTCAGGGTACGGCGGTCAACTTCTTCGGAAGGACCGTCGTGACGACGCTGAACGGAGATCTCCTCAGGGAGAATCTTCTTAACGTACTGAACGATGGCGATGCCCAAGCCGCAAATTGCGAGGGCTGCAGTAATACCCAGCAGAGGGGTGTAGAGGGTGTGCCAAATGTGGCCCTCCTCCCCTAGCTGCTTGTACTGCCACGGCCAGAACAGGTAAACGCCGAGGAATCCGAGGCCTCCGATGACGGACAGGAACAACCAGATAGCAACGTTACGTCCAGCGCGCTTTTCAGCCGGGTCACCTTCAACCGGGAAACGTTCCTTACGGAACGCAACGGTGACGTCGTCGAGCTCGGTACCAAGAGCAGCGAGTTCATCGTTGCTCATCTTGTCGAGCTCAGCGTTAGTGTAATTCTTCTTCACATTGCTCATGAGCGCGATCCAATCCACATAGCGGCAGCGCACAGGGCGCTAATGCCGATAATCCACATTGCCAGGCCTTCCGCTACTGGGCCAAGACCGCCGAGGTCCCAACCTGCTGGGGAAGGAGTTTCCTTTGCAGACTTGAGGTAGGCAATGATGTCCTTCTTCTCGTCTGCGGTCAGCTGGCGGTCGGAGAACTTAGGCATGTTCTGCGGACCGGTCAGCATTGCCTGGTAGATTTCCTGCTCGCTTGCCGGAGCCAGCTCCGGAGCGAACTTACCGGAGGACAGGGCGCCGCCCTGGCCGGTGAAGTTGTGGCAGGAAGCGCAGTTCATGCGGAAGAGCTCGGAGCCCTTCGCTACGTCTTCTGCCTGGATTTCGCCATTGTAGTTAGCACCACGCAGCGATTCCTGAGCAACGCTTCCGTCGTCGTCGTAGACAATGTCTGCGCCGCCGCCGTTGGCTGCAACATATGCAGCCAAGGCCAGAGTCTGCTGCTCGGTGTAGCGAGGAGCCTTACGCTCTGCCTGGGCGTCGTTAGACATCATCGGCATACGGCCGGAGTGCACCTGGAAGTACACGGAGCCAGCACCGATACCAACGAGGGACGGACCGCGACCTTCGATGCCCTGCAGATTGGCACCGTGGCAGGTGATACAAGCGGTGTCATAGATGTCCTTACCCTCTTGGACGAGGGCTTGGTCATCTTTTTCCGCCGTGGCGACCTGTGCGTCCGGGGTCAAGGCAGAAGCCAAGACGCCCGCACCGGACAGGCCAATCGCCAAAGCGAAGCCACCGGCAAGGGTGCGCTTCGCCTTGCGGCGACGGCGGGTCTTCTTAGCCGCCGCAGTGGTCTGCTCCACTGCCACGGACTGCGAATTGTTATCCATCATTTTCCTTTAGATAACTCGAACACGGGAGGACTGTTTGGGGATCTTGGCCAGTGCTACTGGACCAAGTAAATAACGGTGAAGACGCCGATCCACACAACGTCAACGAAGTGCCAGTAGTAGGACACTGCCATTGCTGCGGTCGCCTGTGCCGGCGTGAACTTGGACTTAGCAACGCGGGCGAGAATGATTGCAAAAGAAATCAGACCCGCGGTCACGTGCGCAGCGTGGAAGCCGGTGATGATGTAGAACACCGAACCAAAGACGCTGGACTGCACAGTCACACCTGCGTGAATCAACTCGGTCCACTCAAACGCCATGATGCCTAGGAACACAACGCCCAGTACCAACGTCACGGTGTACCAGAGTCGAAGCTTGTAAACGTCACCCCTTTCTGCGGCAAACACGCCGAACTGCGAGGTCACAGAAGATGAAATCAGCACTGCCGTGATGAGGAAACCCATCGGCAGGTTGATATGAGCGGTGTGTTCCGCCCAATCGCCTTCCTGACCGTTTGCTCGCGAGGTAAACCACATCGCGAACAGTCCGGCAAAGAACATCAATTCCTGAGACAGGAACACGATAGTGCCCACACTGACCATATTGGGTCGGTTCAGTGAGGCAGCACGTGGTGCTGTCATACCTTGGTTAGAAACTACGCTCGTCACAGTGGCCATTATGGCTGTTCCGGGCGCTGAAGTCACCTCGATTCCCCCCGCTATCTCTATTCGTTTTTGACGCTTTGTCCAGCAAACGTTCAGCACGAATAGGTTCAAAACTTTATTTTTCCAACCGGGAACTTTTCGCCGCGCTTTCCGACGCCCCATTACTGCAGGTGACACCACACGACGGCCCCCACCCTGAAATTCCGAAGCACCCCAGACTCCCGAAGCCCCCGCTTATCGATGCACCAATCCGTGTGCCCCACCTCTGTTGTCCGGAGAGATAAATCACATTCCACGCGCCCCCTAAACGCCCTGCTTTACAACTTTCGAACGACCCCCGCAAAAATCGGGTCTTACGTGCCCGAATGCAGAAGAAATGTTATCGCGAACATGCGGCAGAATCAGTGCTCCCTCCCCCACCGGTAAAACTTTTTGAAACTTTCGGGAACTTTCTGACGGCGCGAACGACGCGAGATCGCCAAAGCCCTCCTAGCCATGAAGACTAGGAGGGCGGAGAAGTTTTAGGCAGGGATTCCTTTACATCAAGGAATTAGTGCTTTTCCTTCGGCAAGCCGTACTGCAGGGACAGGCCGGTGCAGGCTGCGATGAGGCAGACAGCGCCGAGGGCAATCAGCCAGAAGTAGAGGAAGATGATTCCCAAGCCAAGAAGGCCAATGGCGCCAGTCATAGCCAGCGGCCAGATGGAGCCTGGGGAGAAGAAGCCAAGGATGCCAGCGGCATCTTCAGTTTCTGCCTCTTCCCAATCCTCTGGCAGGACGTCGCTGCGGTCATCAGTGAAGTGAAGGTAAGCACCCAGCATCATGCACAGCAGGAAGGCGAGGAACATGCCCACGATGCCAACCCACTCGGCACCGTAGAGGTAGCCATCGTCCTTAACGAAGGTGACGCCGAAGATGTAGACAATCAGCGAGACAAGAAGGTACGTCGCGATTGAGTAAAAGACTTTCGATGTTGCACGCATTGTGTTGTGTCCTTATCTCTTATGCCGCGGTGTTTACGTAGTTGTCGCCCTTAGCGGTGTCACGCTCGCCGGAGAACGGGTGGGTGGTTACCGCATATGGGTCCTGGCCGATTTCTTCCAGGGCTTCCGCGTTGGTGGCCTCTGGGTTGTCCTCACGGAACTTCAGGTAGGTGTTGAAGTCCTCCGGAGAGACAACGCGGATTTCAAAGTTCATCATTGAGTGGTAGGTACCGCACATCTCGGCACAACGGCCAACGAATGCGCCCTGCTTCTCAATCTTTTCCACCTGGAAGCTACGCTCCTGAGCGTTTGCCTCTGGGTGTGCGTAGACGTCGCGCTTAAACAAGAACTCCGGTACCCAGAATGCGTGGGACACGTCGCCAGAAGCGAGGCGGAACTCAATCGCAGTATCGGAAGGAAGAACCAGAACCGGAACCTCTTCGGTGGTACCGACGGTCTCAATCTTGTTGTAGTTCAAGTAGGAAAGGTCGCCCATGGACTTGCCGTGGATTGGGTTCGGGTTGTCCACACCCTCAGGGTCGTGAGCGGTCTTCTCTGCCTCAGCCTGACGCTCCTTGTCGGCACCGTCGTAGTTCTCACCATTGACGTGATTCTCGGCGTAACCGAACTTCCAGTTCCACTGGAATGCAGTAACGTCAACGACCACCTTCGGATCCTTATCCAAGGCGGTGACCTTCTGCTGAGTCTGAACGGTAAAGAAGAACAGGCCCATGATGATGAGGATCGGGACGATGGTCAGAACCATCTCCAGCGGAACGTTGTACTGAATCTGGCGCGGGAACTCGCCCTTGCCATCCTTCTTTGCCTTCTTCGCGCTCCAGCGGAAGATTGCGGTGAGGAACAGGCCCCACATAATAAAACCAACGATCCATGCCGCAACCCAGACCCAAATCCAGAAGTTGTACATGGCCTCTGCCTCAGGGGTAATACCCTTCGGCCAACCGAATCCCAGGAGGTTCTCTACAGCAGTTGGCGCCTGAACGTCACAACCTGCCAGAGCGAGTCCACCCAGGGCAAGTGCGCCAGCTACGCCCGCCTTACGGGCAAAGGTGCGCTTATTACGCTGTCCCACGTGTGTTCTGCCTTTCTGTCCACACAAAACTTCTCGAATACTCACAGAGCACTCTTACCCAACCAGAATAGAGGATAATTGCCAGATTCCCAGCCTGTTTAAAGGCACAAAAGGGCACCTAGTGCACTCATTTCATATTCTCCTTCTGGTAGGTTACCGCCCCACCTGCACAATGTTCCAACCGCACCCCCAGCAGCCACTGAATCCATGTGCGCCAATTCACAGGAATCGGGCCGAACCATCATCCGAAAGTTCGCACCCCTATCGGGGAAGCTAATTCCAAGGCAGTCGGCAGGTTTCCTTAAGCCGTGGCGTGTTCTGGTTTCACGCCCTCTAGCCGTAAAGTGGGTGACTAGCAATAGACGCTTATATATAAGGAGCAATCTTTTCATGTGCGGACTTCTTGGCATGCTCGCCGCCACAGGCAACGTAGATAAGTACGTTGACGCGCTGGAACGTTCCCTGCCCTGCATGCGCCACCGCGGCCCAGATGCGGCCGGCACCTGGCATGACGGCGATGCCGCCTTCGGCTTCAACCGCCTGTCCATTATTGACCTGGAGCATTCCCATCAGCCCCTCCGCTGGGGCCCGGAGGACGAGCCCGACCGCTACGCCATGACCTTTAATGGCGAAATCTACAACTACGTGGAGCTGCGCGAGGAGCTCAAGGGCCTCGGCTACACCTTCCACACCGAGGGCGATGGCGAGCCCATCGTGGTGGGCTACCACCACTGGGGCAAGGACGTAGTCAACCATCTGCGCGGCATGTTCGGCATTGTCATCTGGGACACCCACACCAAGACGATGTTTGCTGCTCGCGACCAATTTGGCATCAAGCCGCTGTATTACGCCACTACCGAGGCAGGCACCGTTTTCGCTTCGGAGATGAAGTGCATCCTTGAAATGGCGGACGAGATTGGTCTAGAGCTCAACCTTGACCGACGCGCCATTGAGCACTACGTGGACCTGCAATACGTCCCGGAGCCAGAATCCCTCCACGCGAATATTCGCCGCGTTGAATCCGGCTGCACTGTCACTCTTCGCCCGGGCGAAGATGTTGTCGCCGAGCGCTACTTCAAGCCCCGCTTCCCTGTACAGCAGGTAAAGCAAGGCGAAGAGCAGCAGCTATTTAACCGCATTGCGGAGGCGCTGGAAGATTCCGTCGCTAAGCACATGCGTGCCGACGTCACCGTGGGTTCCTTCCTATCTGGCGGCATTGACTCCACCGCTATTGCCACCCTGGCCAAGCGCCACAACCCAGATCTACTTACCTTTACCACCGGCTTCGAGCGCGAGGGCTACTCTGAGGTCGATGTCGCAGCGGAGTCCGCGGAAGCTATTGGTGTGGAGCACATCGTCAAGATTGTCTCCCCCGAAGAATATGCCGAGTCCATCCCGAAGATCATGTGGTACCTGGACAATCCGGTGGCTGACCCCTCGCTGGTGCCGCTGTACTTTGTGGCGCAGGAGGCCCGCAAACACGTCAAGGTAGTTCTTTCCGGCGAGGGCGCGGACGAGCTCTTTGGCGGCTACACCATCTACAAGGAACCACTGTCCCTCGCTCCATTTGAAAAGGTCCCGTCCCCACTGCGCCGCGGTCTGGGCAAGCTTTCCCAGGTTCTACCCGAGGGAATGAAGGGCAAGTCCCTGCTCAACCGTGGTTCGATGACGATGGAAGAGCGTTACTACGGCAACGCTCGTTCCTTCAACTTTGAGCAGATGCAGCGCGTTATCCCGTGGGCAAAGCGCGAATGGGACCACCGCGAGGTTACCGCCCCCATCTACGCCCAGTCCGAAGACTTTGATCCGGTCGCACGCATGCAGCATTTGGACCTATTCACTTGGATGCGCGGTGACATCCTGGTCAAGGCCGATAAGATCAATATGGCCAACTCGCTGGAGCTGCGCGTGCCATTCTTGGACAAGGAAGTCTTCAAGGTTGCCGAGTCCATCCCTTATGACCTGAAGATTTCTCACGGCACCACCAAGTACGCCCTGCGCAAGGCCATGGAGCAGATCGTCCCGGCGCATGTTCTACACCGCAAGAAGCTGGGCTTCCCAGTGCCGATGCGCCACTGGCTGGCCGGCGATGAGCTATACGGCTGGGCCCAGGACACCATCAATGAGTCCCAGACCGAGGACATCTTTAATAAGAAGGAAGTTCTCGAGATGCTCAAGGAGCACCGAGATGGCGTTTCCGATCACTCCCGCCGTTTGTGGACCGTGCTGTCCTTTATGATCTGGCACGGCATCTTTGTGGAAAAGCGCATCGATCCACAGATCGAGCAGCGCGACTACCCGGTCAAGCTCTAAGAGCCTTCCACACATACAAAGAGGGTGGGTGCCAGTGGCACCCACCCTCTTTGTATTTCCTTCTCTTTAGTTGAAGGAATCGCCACAAGCGCAAGAGCCGGTGGCATTCGGGTTATCAATGGTGAAACCCTGGGACTCGATGGTGTCAGCGAAGTCAATCTTGGCACCGGTCAGGTAGGGAACGGACATCTTGTCCACAACGAGGTTTACGCCGCCTACCTGGTCAACCTTGTCACCATCCAAGGTGCGGTCATCAAAGTAGAGCTGGTAGCGCAGGCCAGCGCAGCCACCAGGCTGAACGGCAATGCGCAGGGAGAGATCGTCGCGGCCCTCCTGATCAAGCAGCGCCTTTGCTTTTGCGGCTGCTGCTTCGGTCAGAATGACGCCGGTTGCGGAAGCTGGAGCGGTCATCACTTCTCCTCAATAAGTATTGGATTCGTTGCCACTACCCTACCCGGTTAGTTCAGGTGGGAAAAGGTAGCCCATACCTTCAACACCATCTGTGCCGGGCCTATTCCCCTATTCACACCTAAACCTTGTAGTGTGAGGAGCGTGAAACTCCCGTGGCAAAAAGATGACAAGACCTCCACTGAGCCTGCTCCTGTTCAAGCCAAGGATCAGGCAGAAGTTCAGGAAGAGCCCCAGCGCAAGGGCTATACCCCACCGAAGGGTCGTCCTACGCCAAAGCGCTCAGAGCAAGAGATTGCGCGCGGCGTAAAGCGCGATCCCCATGGCATGTCCGATGCACAGCGTTACCAGCATCGCAAGGACATGAAGAAGTCCATGAGCAAGGACGAGTGGAAGGAATATAAGAAGAAGGAGCGCCAAGAGCGCCAGCAGGCCAATCGCGAGCAGCAGGCCCGCATGGCAGAAGGCGATCCGCGCTTCCTGCCCGCCCGCGACCGGGGTCAAGTGCGCGCCTATGTACGCGATTGGGTGGATGCCCGCCGCAGCCTGAGCAACTGGGTCATGCCGATGGCCTTGGTACTCATCGTGGTCATGTTCTTGACCTACGCGGTACCCAGCATTGCAACAATCATCAACGCGGTAGCGATGGTCATCCTCGTGATCTTCGCCATCGAGGGCGTCATTTTGGCCCGCCGCTGCAATAATGCCGTGCGCGCCAAGTTCCCTGGCACTACCGAAGCCGGCTTTAGCCTTGGTTTTTATGCGTATTCCCGCGCCAGCCAGCCGCGCAAGTGGCGCATCCCGCGCCCCCGCGTGGAGCTCGGCGCTGACGTTTAGGGGGAATACTCATGGCCATTCCGCAACCCGATAAGCAGGCACATACCGCACAGGACGCACGGCTCGCCCCTTGGGGGCGCCTGACCGACGCCGCTCAATGGCTGGCTGCTTGCCAAGGCGCGGCGCCTGCCCATGAGCCGCGGCGCGTGCGGGCCGTGATTTTCGCGGATCAAGAGACCTCGCTTTCAGCTGCTGAGACCGCCGCGCGTCGCGCCGAGGCCGGGCTGAATGTAGTCACCGTGACGGATTATTCCCAGGCCTACAGCCTTGGAGCCGCTACGGCAGATGCGGAAATTGATGCCGGGGCTGACCTACTCATTCCCGGCGGCGAAGAGCTCGCCCGAGTACCGGCCGTGGTAATGGCGACGATGACGCAGACGGAGCCAGTAGTGATCGTCGGCAAGCAGCGCAGCGTAGAAACCTGGAAGCGCGAGGTCACCGCAATCCGGGACGCCATGTTCCGCGCGCGCAACCTCGAGGGCATGGAGCTGGTTGAATCGTGCCAGTCTGCGGTTCTAGCAGCCACGGTGGGGTTTATTACCCAGGCCGCGGAGCGCCGTACGCCCCTGCTTGTCGACGCCCCCTTGACCGCCACCGCCGCGCTCCTTGCCGAGCGCGATAATCCCGGTGTGAAAGACTGGCTCTTCGCCACCACGCTGTCCACTGCCCCTGCGCACAAGTTGGCACTGGAAAAGCTAGGGCTCCACCCCCTGCTGGAACTGGGAATGGAGCCACAACCTACGCTCGGTGCCCTCGCGGCGCTGCCACTGCTGCTCACCGGCGTGGAGATCGCCGCGGACGCCTAAGCGGGGACTACTTCACTAGGGTATGGAGCCAACCGTGGGTATCCTCCACTGCGCCGCGCTGGATTCCGGTGAGGCGCTCGCGCAGGGCCATGGTGATCTCACCCGCTTCATTGCCATTGACCTGGAAGTCGGCAGAGTCTCCCAGCACGTGGCCCACCGGAGTGATAACTGCGGCAGTGCCACAGGCAAAGGCCTCCGACATAGCGCCGGATTCGGCATCGCGCTGCCACTCTTCGGTAGTGATGCGGCGCTCGGTGACCTTGTAGCCCAAATCCTGGGCTACCTGCAATAGGGATTCGCGGGTAATGCCGGGTAGCAAAGAGCCCGATAGTTCTGGTGTAACAATCTCCGCGCTATCGCCAGAGCCATACACAAACATCAGGTTCATTCCGCCCATCTCCTCGATGTAACGGCGCTCGATGGCGTCCAACCAGACCACCTGGTCACAGCCCTTTTCATCTGCCTGGGCCTGCGCCAAGAGTGAGCCTGCGTAGTTGCCCGCAAACTTGGCCGCGCCGGTGCCGCCAGGGGCTGCGCGCACGTAGTCAGTGGATAGCCAGACGGATACTGGCTTGATCCCGCCGCTGAAGTAGGAGCCCGCTGGGGAGGCAATGAGCACGTAGCGGTAGGAATTGGCGGGGTGAACGCCCAAGGAGACCTCGGTGGAGATCATAAACGGGCGCAGGTACAGCGCCGCTTCCCCACCGGCTTCCGGTACCCAGTCCTGATCCACCTCCACCAATTGGCGCAGGGACTCAATGAAATCTTCCTGCGGAAGCTCGGGCATAGCCAGGCGCTCAGCAGAATTGATAAAGCGCTGCGCATTGTGGTCCGGCCGGAAGGTAGCGATAGAACCATCCGGCTGACGGTAGGCCTTGATGCCTTCAAAGATTGCCTGCCCATAATGGAATACGTTGCTGGCAGGTTCCATGGTCATCGGTCCGTACGGGCGCACCTGAGCATCGTGCCAGCCCTTTTCTTCGGTCCAGTCAATGGTGACCATGTGGTCCGTAAAGTGCTTGCCAAAGCCGGGGTTGGCGAGGATCTCTCTCAATTCTTCCGCGGACGTGGGGTTATCGGTACGAGTAATCGTGTAATCAAGCATGCCCACAATCTACCCCTTTATCTATAGCGAGGCAGGAATAAGTTCATCGCCGCGCGGTACAGTGGAGGGAAGATTGATAAGCCTTTCCATAAAGGAGGACACAATGGCACAGACCGATCTACCCGCACGCGGCCACTTTCCCCAGGTAAAGCTGGGAAAGAAGGTTCCTAAGAAAGCAGAAGCACTGCTGATCGCTGCATTCGAGGGCGAAGGCGGCCTTGAGCTGCCAGGCACCGATCTGCTTGGGGGCGCAGCGCTGCGCTCCACTTATGAAGCACTAGTGGCCGTAGGGGCCTCTGGCAAGGCCGGTGAGGTCACGCGCGTGCCGGCTCCGGCTAAGGCCGGCGTGGCCTCCATTATCGCCGTTGGCTTGGGCGATGCTGAAGAGGTAGACGATGAGACGCTGCGCCGCGCTGCCGGGCAGGCCGCGCGTTCCATCACCAAGGTGGGGGCCGTAGCCACCTCGCTAGGCGATTTTGGTATCACCCCAGTGGTAGAAGGCCTCATCCTCGGCGGCTATAAGTACTCTGGCCTGCGCTCTGAATCGGCCGCGGAAACCACCACCTACACCGTGGTGGCGGAGAAGTCCGCACAAGAGGAATTCGACGGCGCCAAGATTACCGCCGAGTCCGTCCTCATCGCTCGCGATCTGGTCAATACCCCTTCCAACCTGCTCTACCCAGAAACCTACGCCGCGTTCCTGTCTGCCCAAGCGGCAGAAGCCGGCCTTGAGGTGGAGGTGTTGGATGAAAAGGCACTGGAAAAGCAGGGCTTTGGCGGCATCATGGCCGTCGGCCGTGGGTCCGCACGTCCGCCGCGGTTGGTCCGCTTGAGCTGGAAGCCGAAGAAGGCCAAGCGCCACGTCGCCCTAGTAGGCAAGGGAATCACTTTCGATACCGGCGGTATTTCCCTCAAGCCGGGCGCCAAGATGTGGGACATGATTTCTGACATGGGCGGTTCCGCTGCAATGGCCGCGGCCATTATCGCTGCGGCAAAGCTGAATCTGAAGGTGGGCATCACCGCTACCCTGCCGCTGGCAGAAAACATGCCGGGCAGCGATGCCACCCGCCCGGGTGACGTCATCACCCACTACGGCGGCATTACCTCCGAGGTTCTCAACACTGATGCGGAGGGCCGCCTCGTGCTTGCCGACGCCATTGCGCGCGCCAGCGAGGACAAGCCCGATTACCTCATCGAAACCGCGACCTTGACCGGTGCCCAGATGGTCGCCCTGGGTGAGCGCACCGCCGGCGTGATGGGCTCGGAAGAATTCCGCGATCGCATGGCCGAGATTGGCCGCGAGGTGGGCGAAAAGGCATGGGCCATGCCTTTGCTAGAGGAACACGAGGAATCCGTGAAGTCCGCCAGCGCCGATATCCGAAATATCAACGCCAAGCGTGAGGGCGGCATGGAATACGCCGGCACCTACCTCCAGCACTTCGTGGGCGAGGGAATCGAATGGGCTCATATCGACGTGGCAGGCCCTTCCTTCAACACCACGGGCGCTTATGGATACACCCCGAAGATGGGCACCGGCGTACCCACCCGCACGGTAATTGCCGCCCTGCGCGAGATTGCTGAATCAAAGTAGCACCACAACAGGCTTAGTGCGTTTAGAATCCTAGAGGCATGAAGCCTGCTTTAATCATCGTTGACGTACAACATGACTTCTGCCCCGGCGGCGCCTTAGGCACTGAGCGGGGCAATGAGGTTGCTGCAAAAATCGCCTCCCTGCAACAGGACTACGAAACCGTCGTAGCCACGCAGGATTGGCATATCGATCCGGGTTCTCACTTTTCAAAGGACCCGGATTTTGTCGATTCTTGGCCGGTGCACTGCGTAGCCGAGTCCCACGGGGCGGCCATGCATGAGGCCATCGGGCCGGCGCAAGCCTACTTCCGCAAGGGAGAATACACCGCCGCCTATTCCGGATTCGAAGGCGCTGCGAACGGCACCTTGCTCGCTGACTGGTTGCGCGAGCGCCACGTTGACGCCGTGGATATCGTGGGCATTGCCACCGATCACTGCGTGCGTGCCACGGCTGCCGACGCCCTTAAAGAAGGCTTTACCGTCCGCGTACTGCGTGAATATTGCTCCCCAGTGGACGAAGCCCGCGGCGAAGCCGCGTTGCAAGAGTTGGCCGCTGCCGGCGCCACCATCTGCTAAACACAGGAAAACGCCTACGGCCCTCGAACCGAATCTGGCCCGAGGGCCGCTGGCGTCTCTCTACAAGGTGTTTCCATGTATCGGCTAAAGTAGCCGCCCTCTGGAAACGGGAGGGGTTCTCTCTATCTCTCTCGCATGCGCTCTCTCAAACGCATGAATTAAGTATGGAATGCCGATATTGGATCCGGGTGTCAAGTACCTGAAAGTTTCCTGTTGAATTGTGCCACCAAGGCTCCTACTACCTCACCTCGGCAAATGCGTCTCCACCAAATTGGCGAAAGCTCTGCGCTACGCGAGACGATTGTTATAGGGTGATCTGCGTCCCCACGGGTGCCCGAGCACGGGCTGAGAGTGCGCTAAAGCTGCGCATAGACCGTTCGAACCTGTTTGGTTAATACCTACGAAGGAAGAGAGGAGCGCTTGCCATGACGGCTGCCCCAGAAAACCACCCTAAGCATTCCTATTCCCCCATTCACCACGACGGTCTAGAAGTTCCAGAGACCGAAATCCAACTGGATGATTCCCCACAAGGCCCCAATGAGCCCTTCCGCGTCTACCGCACACGTGGGCCAGAATGCGCACCTGAAGTGGGGCTACCGACCCTGCGCAGCGAGTGGATTAGCGAGCGCGGAGATACCAAAGAGTACGCCGGTCGCGGCCGCGAGCTGGCTGACGATGGACGTGCCGCACAGCGCCGCGGGGCGTCTTCCCAAGAGTGGAAAGGCTCTAAGCGCCCGCCGCTTAAGGCTCAGCCTGGGCGCCGCGTAACTCAAATGCACTACGCTCGCCAAGGAATCATCACCCGCGAAATGGAATTCGTAGCACTGCGTGAGCACTGCGATCCGGAATTCGTTCGCGCTGAGGTAGCTCGCGGCCGCGCCATTATCCCTAATAATGTCAACCACCCCGAGTCTGAGCCCATGATCATTGGGCGAAAATTTCTCACCAAAATCAACGCCAATATTGGTAACTCCGCGGTTACCTCCTCCATCGAGGAAGAAGTGTCCAAACTGCGCTGGGCTACCCAGTGGGGCGCGGACACCGTAATGGATCTTTCCACTGGTGACGATATCCACACCACCCGCGAGTGGATTCTGCGCAATTCCCCAGTTCCCATTGGCACCGTGCCTATTTACCAAGCATTGGAAAAGGTCAATGGCGTGGCAGAGGATCTGACCTGGGAAATCTTCCGCGATACCGTCATCGAGCAATGCGAACAGGGTGTGGACTATATGACCATTCACGCCGGTGTGCTCTTGGCGTATGTACCGCTAGCAAGCAATCGCGTGACCGGCATTGTCAGCCGCGGTGGCTCCATCATGGCGGGATGGTGCCTTGCTCACCACAAAGAGTCATTTCTGTACGAGCACTTCGATGAGCTGTGCGAGATTTTCGCTCAATACGATGTTGCATTTTCGCTTGGCGACGGCCTGCGCCCCGGCAGCCTTGCCGATGCCAACGACGCCGCCCAATTTGCAGAGCTAAAGACTATCGGCGAGCTTACCCGCCGCGCCTGGGAGTATGACGTCCAAGTCATGGTGGAAGGCCCCGGACACGTGCCGCTCAACATGATTCAAGAAAACAACGAACTCGAACAGGACTGGGCTTCAGATGCCCCCTTCTATACCCTCGGCCCTCTAGTTACCGATATCGCCCCTGGCTATGATCACATCACTTCCGCCATCGGTGCCGCCCATATCGCAATGGGTGGTACAGCCATGTTGTGCTATGTCACGCCGAAGGAGCACTTGGGACTGCCCAACCGCGATGATGTAAAAACTGGCGTCATTACTTATAAGATTGCGGCGCATTCAGCGGACGTGGCCAAGGGACATCCAGGCGCCCGCGCTTGGGACGATGCCATGAGCAAGGCCCGCTTTGAATTTCGCTGGAATGACCAATTTGCGCTCTCCCTCGACCCAGAGACCGCGCAGGCCTATCACGATGAAACGTTGCCTGCTGAGCCAGCAAAGACCGCACACTTTTGTTCCATGTGTGGGCCGAAGTTCTGCTCCATGCGCATTAGCCAAGACATCCGCGAGATGTTCGGCGGGCAAATGGCCGAGCTGGGCATGCCGACGCTGGGCGACCAGGTCCGCGCGGCAGCCCACGGCTCAGCACCAGAGGAAGGTATGCAGGAAAAATCCGCCGAATTCCGCCGCAACGGGTCTCAAATTTATTTACGCGAGGATGCTGACCTAGCTTAGCTCTCGCCCTGTATCGGGATTTTCGCCGCGCTCAAATCGGGCGCGGCGTTGCCTTTGCTCTTCCCTTTTGCGCAAGATGCGCTGCCTTTCCATGCGATCGCGCATGCGCTGCGGATAGCCGGTTTCTTCTACATCATAAATATCGCAGCTCAATAGTTTGGCCACCGCATCGATGCCTTTCGGCCCGCCAATACGGCGCCGGATAAAATCGCCGTTTTCATCCACAACAACAACGGACATCTCATTGACTACCGTTTCCGGCTCCACAAAGGCTTCTACAAAAGCCTTTCCGGCGGCCCACTGTTGCAGATCCTGCGCGTCTTCCGGGCGGACGGTCTCCCCCGGTCCGCGGGGTGGTCGCAGCGACGATCTGGACTTATTGCGGCGGAAAGGGTTGAACATAATTGCCTAGCTTACCCGGAAGGAGGGTAGTTACTAACCCCACATCTGCACGAGGGTGAGCATCACGCTGTAAGATTGTCGGGTAGCGATAGAACACTTCCAACTTTCGAGGAGTCTTATAACTCATGGCGAACTCCGTTGAGATGCCCGAGCTGGGCGAATCCGTAACCGAAGGCACCATCACGCAGTGGCTCAAGTCCGTCGGCGATACCGTCGAGGTCGACGAACCATTGCTCGAGGTCTCCACCGATAAGGTCGATACTGAAATCCCCTCCCCCGTAGCCGGCACCATTATTGAAATTAAGGCTGACGAGGATGACACCATCGAGGTTGGCGAAGTCATCGCCATCATCGGTGACGAGGATGAGGCAGGCTCCGCATCCAACGACTCCTCCGCTGATAAGGGCGAGGAAGAAGCAGAAGAAAAGAAGGAAGAGCCGAAGGCTGACTCCTCCAACGGCGGCTCCGGCGACGCAGCCGACGTGGAAATGCCAGAACTCGGCGAATCCGTCACCGAAGGCACCATCACCCAGTGGCTGAAGTCCGTTGGCGACACCGTCGAGGTAGACGAACCGTTGCTCGAGGTCTCCACCGACAAGGTCGACACCGAAATTCCTTCCCCCGTAGCAGGCACCCTGGTAGAAATCCTCGCCGACGAGGACGACACCATCGAGGTCGGCGAAGTCATCGCCCGCATCGGCGACGAAAACGCCACCGCATCCTCCTCCGAGGCCAAGCCAGAGCCACAGGAAGAAAAGAAGGAAGAGCCCAAGGCAGAAGAAAAGGAAGAGAAGAAGCCAGAGCCAAAGGCTGAGGAAAAGAAGGAGTCCACGCAGGATTCCTCCCTGAACACCTCTGCCAAGGTCAACAATGGCGACAACGTTCCTTATGTCACCCCACTGGTACGCAAGCTGGCTGAAAAGCACGGCGTAGACCTCAACACCGTTGAGGGCACCGGCGTGGGCGGCCGCATCCGCAAGCAGGACGTGCTCGCCGCTGCTGGCGAGGGCGATGCACCTGCCAAGTCTGCCGCACAGTCCGATAACTCCCCACGCGCACGTTGGTCCACCAAGTCCGTGGATCCGGCCAAGCAGGAGCTCATCGGCACCACCCAAAAGGTCAACCGCATCCGCGAAATCACCGCCGCCAAGATGGTGGAGGCGCTGCAGATTTCCGCGCAGCTGACCCACGTCCAGGAAGTCGACATGACTGCCATCTGGGATATGCGCAAGAAGAACAAGCAGGCGTTCATCGACAAGCACGGTGCAAACCTGTCCTTCCTGCCATTCATCGTGAAGGCTACCGCCGAGGCTCTGGTCTCCCACCCGAACGTCAATGCGTCCTACAACCCAGAGACCAAGGAGATGACCTACCACTCGGACGTCAACATCGCTATCGCTGTTGACACCCCGAAGGGCCTGCTCACCCCGGTCATCCACAAGGCACAGGATATGACCCTGCCGCAGATCGCTCAGCAGATTGCAGAGCTGGCCGATAAGGCCCGCAATAACAAGCTGAAGCCGAACGATCTCACCGGTGCTACCTTCACCGTGACCAACATCGGTTCCGAGGGCGCCATGCTCGATACCCCGATCTTGGTTCCGCCACAGGCCGGCATCCTGGGCACCGCGGCTATCGAAAAGCGCCCGGTTGTTGTCAACGAGAATGGCCAGGACGCCATCGCCATCCGCCAGATGTGCTACCTGCCATTCACCTACGATCACCAGGTAGTGGACGGTGCGGACGCAGGCCGCTTCATCACCACCATCAAGGACCGCCTGCAGACCGCTGACTTCCAGGCAGACCTCGAAGTCTAAAGGTTCTATCGCCGCTTAAAGCCTCTTAGCCCCACTGCGGGGCTAAGAGGCTTTAGCTATATCTGGGGTGCCAAGTGGGGGTGACGGATCCGAAAACGCCGGACTAATCCATCCCTTTTTATTCGAGGTGTTGAGGGAGCCTCGCCCCTAAGCCCATGGTGAGCGCACTGGGTGCAGTTCTATACAGTGACGCGCTGCATAAAAGTTTCCAAAGCGGGATCGGCTCACCGATTGTTAAACATATAATTGGGGCGGTTACAGCCACTGTCCCCCTATTAAGGAGTCTCACTGACATGGAATTCATCTCCCGCCACCTAGGGCCGGATTCTGCGGAGCAGGCCACCATGCTTGCGAAAGTAGGCTACGACAGCGTGGACGCGCTGGTCGATGCCGCCATTCCCTCAAAGATCCGCGCCGCAGAACTGCCTCAGCTTCCTGAGGCACTCTCGGAAGATGAAGCGCAGGCTACATTGCGGGAGTACGCCAACCAGAACACCGTGCTGAAGTCCTTCTACGGACAAGGCTTTTCTGACACCCTCACCCCCGCGGTCATCCGTCGCGGTTTATTGGAAGATGCGGGATGGTACACCGCCTATACCCCGTATCAGCCAGAGATCTCCCAGGGTCGTCTTGAAGCGCTATTGAACTTCCAGACCATGATTGAGTCCCTGTCCGGTCTGCCCATCGCGAATGCTTCTTTGCTGGACGAGGCCTCCGCCACCGCGGAAGCCGTGGGGCTTATGTCCCGCGCGGTCAAGAAGGGTCGCCGCGTGGTGTTGGATTCTCGCCTGCACCCGCAGGTGCTTACCGTCGCCGCGGAGCGCGCCCGCGCAATTGACCTTGAGGTAGAAATCGTGGACCTGCGCGAAGGCCTCGTGGGCGAGGATCTCATCGGCGCAGTAATCGCCTACACCGGTACCGAGGGCGATATCTTTGACCCCTCCACCATCATCGAGGAGCTGCACACCCGCGGCGCTCTGGCTACCGTGGCCACCGACCCGCTTTCGCTGCTCCTGCTGGAGGCACCTGGCTCGCTGGGCGCCGATATTGTGCTCGGTTCTTCCCAGCGCTTTGGCGTTCCGCTCTTCTTCGGCGGCCCGCACGCTGCGTACATGGCGGTCACGGAAAAGCTCAAGCGCCAGATGCCTGGCCGCATCGTAGGCGTGTCCAAGGACGCGGATGGTCGCCCCGCTTACCGCCTAGCGCTGCAGACCCGCGAGCAGCACATTCGCCGTGAACGCGCTACCTCCAATATCTGTACTGCGCAGGCACTACTGGCTAATGTCGCCTCCATGTACGCCGTCTACCACGGCCCGCAAGGCCTCAAGGCCATTGCCCAGCGCGTCCACGCGCTCGCTTCCTCCTTTGCACAGTCCCTCAAGGATGCTGGAAAGCAACTCGTGTCCGAGGACTTCTTCGATACCGTTACCGTCGCCGGCGTAGACGCCGCCACCATCAAGGTTGACCTCCAGAAGGAGGGCTACCTCGTGCGCGTCATTGACGAGGACAAGGTATCGGTGTCCTTTGGTGAGTCGGCAACCAAGGAGGACGTCGCTAAGCTCGCCCAGGCCTTCGGCGCCGAAACTGCTGAGGCCGACTTTGCCCTGCCGGAGAACCTGCAGCGCGGCGAGGAGCCGCTCCAGCACGAAATCTTCAACCGCATTCACTCCGAGACCCAGATGCTGCGCTACCTGCGCAAGCTGGCCGATAAGGACCTGGCGCTCGACCGCACCATGATTCCGCTGGGCTCCTGCACGATGAAGCTCAACCCCACCGCCGCCATGGAACCCATCTCCTGGCCGGAGTTTGCAGGCATCCACCCCTACGCACCAGAAGAAACGACCGCCGGTTGGCGCGCCTTGGTAGAAGAGATTGAGGGCTGGCTGGCCGAGGTAACCGGCTACGCCAAGGTCTCCATCCAGCCCAATGCCGGCTCCCAGGGCGAGCTGGCGGGTCTTTTGGCCATCCGCCGCTATCACGTAGCCAATGGCGATAACGAGCGCGATGTAGTGCTCATCCCAGCTTCCGCGCACGGTACCAATGCGGCCTCGGCAACGCTGGCTAACCTGCGCGTTGTTGTGGTCAAGACCGCCGAGGATGGCTCTATTGACCTGGCGGATTTGGATGACAAGATTGCCAAGCACGGCAACCACATCGCCGGCATCATGGTGACCTACCCGTCCACCCACGGTGTCTTTGACCCCGAGGTCCGCGACGTATGCGATAAGGTCCACGCGGTGGGCGGCCAGGTCTACATCGACGGTGCGAATATGAACGCGCTGACCGGCTGGGCCCGCCCAGGCCAGTTCGGCGGCGATGTTTCCCACCTCAACCTGCACAAGACCTTTACCATTCCGCATGGCGGTGGCGGCCCGGGCGTGGGTCCGGTCGCCGTGGCCGAGCACCTCATCCCCTTCCTGCCCACCAACGCCGCGGATCCGCAGCTGGATGCCACCACCGCTACCCCGGTAGGTCAGGGCGTACCAATTACCAATACCAAGTATGGCTCGGCCGGTGTGCTGCCGATTTCCTGGGCGTACCTCGCTATGACCGGTGCACAGGGACTGGCGCAGGCCTCCGCCCACGCCATTTTGGGCGCGAACTACTTGGCCAAGTCCTTGGAAGATTCTTTCCCTGTGCTCTACACCGGCAACGCTGGCTTGGTGGCGCACGAATGCATCCTGGATCTGCGCGCGCTTACCGACGCCTCCGGGGTCACCGCAGCCGACGTAGCCAAGCGCCTCGTGGACTTTGGTTTCCACGCACCGACCCTCGCCTTCCCGGTGGCCGGCACCCTCATGGTCGAGCCCACCGAGTCTGAAGACTTGGGTGAGCTGGATCGCTTCATTGAGGCCATGCGCACCATTCGCGCCGAGATCCAAGAGATCATCGACGGCGAGGTTTCCTACGAAGGCTCCGTTATCCACCACGCACCATTTACCGCGGAGTCCATCGGCTCCGATACGTGGGAGTTCTCCTTCAGCCGCGAAAAGGCCGCGTGGCCCGTGAAATCCCTACGCCACAGCTACAAGTACTTCCCGCCGGTGCGCCGCATCGACGAGGCCTACGGCGACCGCAACCTGGTCTGCAGCTGCCCACCACCAGAAGCTTTCGACATCGACGATTCTGAGGAGTAACCATGACCGAACTACTCACCTCCCCACTCCATGCCGAGCACGACAAGCTCGGCGCCACCTTCACGGCCTTCGGCCCGTGGAACATGCCCTTGAAGTACCAGAACGAGCTGGACGAGCACCGCGCGGTGCGCAGCACCGCTGGCCTCTTTGACCTATCCCACATGGGCGAAATCTGGGTCAATGGCGCCGACGCCGGCAAGTTCTTGTCCTATGCCTTCATCTCCAACTTCGAGCCCCTCAAGGTGGGCAAGGCCAAGTACTCCATGATTACCGCTGAAGACGGCGGCATCATCGATGACCTGATTACCTACCGCTTTGAAGAGGACAAATTCCTCGTCGTCCCGAATGCCGGCAACGCCGATACCGTATGGGACGAGCTCAACAATCGCGCCGAGGGCTTCGATGTGACTCTGAAGAACGAGTCCCGGGACGTCGCCATGATCGCCGTCCAGGGCCCTAAGGCCGCAGAAATCCTCGTGCCGCTGGTAGAAGACAATAAGCAGGACGAGGTATATAACCTCGGCTACTACGCCGCCACCATGGGCAAGGTAGCGCGCACGTTCGCCATTATCGCGCGCACCGGTTACACCGGCGAGGATGGCTTCGAGCTCATCGTGTATAACTCCGATGCCCCGCAGCTGTGGGAAGAACTGCTCAAGGCTGGTGCGGAATACGACCTCAAGCCGTGCGGCCTTGCCGCCCGCGATTCCCTGCGCCTCGAGGCCGGCATGCCGCTCTACGGCAACGAGCTCTCTCGCGATATCACCCCGGTAGAGGCGGGCATGGCGCGCGCCTTTGCCAAGAAGGAGGCCGATTTCGTCGGCGCCGAGGTCATCCGCCAGCGCGCCGCCGAAGGCCCACAGGTAGCGATCACCGGTCTCACCTCCACGCAGCGCCGCGCCGCGCGCGCCGGAGCCGAAGTATTCGTGAGAGACAAGAAGGTCGGAACCGTCACTTCCGGCCAGCCTTCCCCCACCCTGGGACACCCAGTGGCCATCGCGCTGCTGGAAACCAGCGCCGGACTCGAGCCCGGCGCCGAAGTCGAAGTAGAGATCCGCGGCAAGCGCTATCCTTTTGAAGTAACCGCGTTGCCGTTCTACAAGCGCGATAAGTAAACACTTTCTCAACGAGCCCGAAAGGACTACATCACCATGGCTACCCTTCCACAAGATTTCTCCTACTCCGAAGACCACGAGTGGGTCAACGCCACCGCTGACGCCGTCGCAGGCGCTACCGTGCGCATCGGCATTACCTCCGTCGCTGCCGATCGCTTGGGCGAGGTTGTCTTTGCTGAGCTACCGGAGGTGGGCGATACCGTCACCGCCGGCGAGTCCTGCGGCGAGGTGGAATCCACCAAGTCCGTCTCCGACCTCTACTCCCCTGTCACCGGCACCGTCAAGGACGTCAACGAGGCCGTGCACGATGACTACGCCGTCATCAACAACGATCCGTTCGGTGAGGGCTGGCTGTTCGAGGTCGAGGTAGATGAGGCAGGCGAGCTCATGGATGCCGCCGCCTACGCATCCGCTAACGGCTTGGACTAATTCGGCCCCACGCGGGAGGGTGTGCCACGCGCATCCTCCCGCTTTGCTTTGCCCGCCGCACCAGAGGAAACTTTGAGGCTATGACTGCACCACGCGATCCTTTCTTCCCCGCCGAGCGCTCCATTCGCGCCTCCGATAAGCCACTAGAGGTCCGTTTCTTAGGCCGGATGGACTACCAAGAGGCGTGGGACTACCAGGCCGAGGTAGCGGCCGCCCGCGCCAAGGGCGAGCAGGGCGACGTGGTGCTTGTGGTCGAGCACCCCAATATCTATACCGCCGGCAAGCGCACCCAGCCAGAGGATATGCCCGATAACGGCCTGCCCGTTATCACCGTGGACCGCGGCGGGCGCATTACCTGGCATGGCGAGGGCCAGCTGGTCATCTACCCCATTATCAAACTGGCTGAGCCTGTCGACGTCGTCGACTATGTCCGCCGCTTGGAGGAAGCCACCATCCAGACGGTTCGCCAGATGGGGGTGACCACCGCTGGGCGCATCGACGGCCGATCGGGCGTATGGGTCCCCTCCACCACCCAGGCCAAGGATCCGGCTGCCCCGAAGCGCGACCGCAAGATTGCCGCCCTAGGCATCCGCATTACCCGCGGGGTGACCATGCACGGCTTGGCGCTCAATTGCTGCAATACGCTGGAGTACTACGACCACATCGTGGCCTGCGGCATCGATGACGCCGACGTGACCACCCTGTCCCTAGAACTGGGCCACCAAGTCACCCTCGAGGATGCCACCCAGCCGCTGTTGCAAGCGCTGGACGACGCCCTCTCGGGCCGCCTCATCGTTGCCGACCACACCTTCGGCTCAGCCCCGGATCCCACGAAGCTGGCTAATGAAAGGGCACGGGAGAGGCGTCGGCAAGCGCAGCAGTAGCCCTCGTTCGGGGCTGGCGCGGAATAGGATGTGACTGCGGCGACATATACCTAGAAGAGCTATTAGCCATCACCACCATCAACCGATAAAGTGAGTTTTTGTGACTGTAAAGCCTGAAGGACGCAAGATGCTCCGCATTGAAAAGAAGAATGCGGAGTCACCCATCGAACAAAAGCCACGCTGGATTCGCAACCAGGTCCGCACCGGCCCGGGCTACGAGGACATGAAGTCCCGCGTGGCCGGCGCCTCCCTGCACACCGTGTGCCAAGAGGCAGGCTGCCCGAATATCCACGAGTGCTGGGAATCCCGCGAGGCTACGTTCCTTATCGGTGGCGATAAGTGCACCCGCCGCTGCGACTTCTGCGATATTGCCACCGGCAAGCCGGAAGAACTCGACCGCGACGAGCCGCGCCGCGTGGCCGAAAATATCCGGGAAATGGACCTTAACTACACCACCATTACCGGCGTTACCCGCGACGATCTTCCGGATGAGGGCGCCTGGCTCTATGCCGAGGTCGTGCGCAAGATTCACGAGCTTAACCCGCACACCGGCGTGGAAAACCTCACCCCGGATTTCTCCGGCAAGCCGGACCTTTTGGAAGAAGTTTTTGAGGCCAAGCCAGAGGTCTTCGCCCACAACCTGGAAACCGTGCCGCGCATCTTTAAGCGCATCCGCCCGGCCTTCCGCTACGAGCGCTCCCTGGACGTTATCCGCCAGGCCCACGACTATGGCCTGATTACCAAGTCCAACCTGATTTTGGGCATGGGCGAGACCGAGGATGAGGTCGAGGAAGCATTGCGTGACCTGCGTTCTGCCGGCTGCGATATCATCACCATCACCCAGTACCTGCGCCCCGGCCCGCGCTTCCACCCGATTGAGCGCTGGGTGCGCCCAGAGGAATTCGTCGCCCACTCCAAGCTGGCCAAGGAGCTCGGCTTCGGCGGCGTCATGTCCGGCCCGCTGGTGCGCTCGTCCTACCGCGCCGGCCGCCTCTACGTGCAGGCCATGGAAAAGCGCGGCTTCGAGCTGCCGGAAAACCTCAAGCACCTGGCCGAGACCTCCCAGGGTGCCACCGCCCAAGAGGCCTCCACCCTGCTGGAGAAGTACGGCCCCTCGGAAGAGACTCCAGTGACCACCCGCATGGCCAAGACCCCGGCTAATGCAAATTCGGCGGCGGCCACCATCCGCTAAACCGAACGTTTTCATAACGGCCTGCGCTTTTCGCGTGGGCCGTTTTAACATTTATGCCCGTTGACCTTTAAAGTAGGAGCCATGGCGAAAGATGACAAGGCAGCACTAAAGGCTGCAAAGAAGCAAGAACGCGCGGCCAAGCGCCAGCAGCGTAAGCAAACCTGGTCCCAGATGTGGCAAGCATTCAATATGCAGCGCAAGCAGGATAAGGCGCTTATCCCCATCATGCTGGGTGCCTTCCTGGGCATGGGCTTGCTCTTCTTCCTCATTGGCATGCTTTTTGGCGGCGAATGGTTCATGCTCATCCTCGGTTTGGGCATCGGCGCGCTGCTCGCTATGTTCCTCTTCACCCGCCGCCTTGAGCGCGATATGTACAAGCGCGTGGAAGACCAGCCGGGCGCTGCCGGCTGGGCGCTGGAGCAGCAGCTCCGTAATACCGTGGGCATCGTGTGGTCCGTAAAGACCGGTGTGGCCGCCACCCGCCAGCAGGATCTTATCCACCGCGTCATCGGCAACGCCGGCGTCATCTTCGTTTGCGAGGGCAATAAGAATCGCGTACGCCCCACCTTGAACCAGCTTAAGAAGCGTGTAGACAAGATCGCCGGCGGCGTTCCCGTCTACGAGATCTTCGTAGGCAACGGCGAGGACGAGGTTCCCGTATCCAAGCTGCGCAATAAGGTCATGAAGCTGCCGCGCAACTTCAATAAGAACGAAACCTACGAAAACATCCGCCGCATCGAGGCCATGGACTCCATGCCGGGTACCACCCCGGGCATGCCTAAGGGCCCTATGCCCCACCAGGCGCAGAACATGGCCGGCATGAACCGCCGCATGCGCCGCGCCCAGCAGCGCAAGAAGAATAAATAAGCGCCTAAAGCTAATCCCTGCTACACCGTCGACGGCGTAGCAGGGATTTTCTTATACCCAGAAAAGTCGGGCACCTTAGGAGCGAATAACGATGGTGCCGGTGGCGCGGTCGTGCATTCCGCGTCCATCCGCATCAACCATGGCCGCCGGGAACAGCACACCGGTGAGCACCGTGCGCAGCGCCGCGCGCCATAGGCCCACGTGGGCACCGGGGACATCGAGTCGCGCCACGCCCATCCCCAGCAGCAGCATGCCGGGGGTGCGGGCAAAGAGCCAACCGCAGACGATGCCCATGACTACCCACAGCGCGTAGCCCAAGAAGGCCACACCGCCCAATTCCGTGGTGAACATGTGGATCAGGTTGGCAATGAGCATGCACACGATCCAGTCAATGGCCACGGCGCCGGCGCGGCGGCCAACGGGGGCCAGTGACCCCGGCCCGGACTCCGGAAGGCCGAGCTTTTCGCCCGGCCAGCGGCCGGGACCTTCCATGTCATCGTATTCGCCCGGAATATTCGGCCCGTCGAGCCACGTACGCTTATCTGCCATGCTCACCAATCTAGCGGGCACAAAGTGAGATGTGAAACGAGGGGAATCGCGATGCCTCGGGCGCGAACCTAGTAGGCTATAGAGAGACAATTCACCGGTCAACAACGAGGAGACAAACGTGTCTTTCGAGACAGTGCAGGACATCGTCCAATTTATTAAGGACGAGGACGTAAAGTTCGTCGATATCCGCTTTACGGACGTCCCAGGCACCGAGCACCACTTTTCCATCCCAGCAGAAGAGTTCACTGTAGAAGATGCCGAAAGCGGCCTCGCTTTCGACGGCTCCTCTATCCGCGGATTCACCACCATCGATGAGTCCGACATGACCCTGCTGCCGGATCCAGCCACCGCGCATATCGATCCGTTCCGCACGGCCAAGACCCTGAACATCAAGTTCTTCGTCCACGACCCATTTACCTTTGAGCCTTTCTCCCGCGACCCACGCAACATCGCGCGCAAGGCAGAAGAGTACCTGCAGTCCACCGGCATTGCCGATACCTGCAACTTCGGCGCTGAGGCCGAGTTCTACCTCTTTGACTCCGTGCGCTTTGGCACCGACGTCCAGCACGGCTTCTACGAGGTTGATTCCGATGAAGGTTGGTGGAACCGCGATAGCGAAACCAACTTCGACGGCACCCCGAACACCGGCTACAAGACCCGTATGAAGGGCGGCTACTTCCCCACCGCGCCGTATGACAAGCACGGTGAGGTGCGCGACGCCATGGTAGAGAACCTGCAGAAGGTTGGCTTCGATGTCGAGCGCTTCCACCACGAGGTCGGTGCCGGCCAGAATGAGATCAACTACCGCTTCAACTCCATGTTGCACGCGGGCGATGACATCCAGACCTTCAAGTACGTGGTCAAGCAGACCGCGGCACAGTGGGGCAAGACCGCAACCTTCATGCCTAAGCCGCTGGCTGGCGATAATGGTTCCGGCATGCACGCCCACATGTCCCTGTGGAAGGACGGCAAGCCTCTCTTCCACGATGAGGCTGGATACGCAGGCCTTTCCGATATCGCCCGCTACTACATCGGCGGTATCCTCCACCACGCCGGTGCAGTTCTTGCGTTCACCAACCCGACGCTGAACTCCTACCACCGCCTGGTGCCAGGCTTCGAGGCTCCGATCAACCTGGTGTACTCCCAGCGCAACCGCTCGGCCGCTATCCGTATCCCGATTACCGGTTCCAACCCGAAGGCCAAGCGCATCGAGTTCCGCGCACCGGACCCATCCGGCAACCCGTACTTGGGCTTTGCCGCCATGATGATGGCCGGCATCGACGGCGTAAAGAACCGCATTGAGCCGCACGCTCCAGTTGATAAGGACCTCTACGAGCTGCCGCCGGCAGAGGCTGAGTCCATCCCGCAGGCACCGACCTCCCTCGAGGCTTCCTTGAAGGCCCTGCAGGAGGATATGGACTTCCTCACCGAAGGCGATGTCTTCACCGAGGATCTCATCGAGACCTACATCAACTACAAGTACGAGAACGAGATCAACCCGGTTCGCCTGCGTCCTACCCCGCAGGAATTTGAAATGTACTACGACTGCTAGAGCTACGCTTGCCGACGCCCCCTCTCGCCACCGGCTTTCCGCCTTCCTAGGCTCCCTAATTGCTGAGTGCCGATTGGGGGCCTTGCAGATCTATGTGCACTTTGGCTTCAGAAGTTTTGCACCCAACATTGACAAGCGCCCTCGGTTCTTGGCGGTGCCCCACTCCTTGTTGTTTGACTATCGCAGCGTTTTCAGATGCATGGCACTTGAGCAAAACCTTGCGCAAATGATTACTAAGATTGCGCATTTTGCGCTATACTTTAGTCAACCGATACCCCCTCCAAGCTTCCCATAGGAACAGCTCAATATGAGAGGGGGGCTTTGCTATTCTGAAGCAATGAACCGCAGGAAGAAGTTCCTTAGCATTGAAGAGCAAGTCAGTTTAATTCAACGCCGTGGGTTAATCCTTCCTTCCGAAAAATCCGCTGAAAATTTCCTAGAGCGTCAAAATTATTACCGCTTTTCGGGCTACATGCGGTACTTCCAAGAAAACTTAGCCGGTGACGAAGCCAGATTCTTTCCTGGCACCCAGTGGGATGAAATAGTTAACATCTACCGGTTGGACATCGAACTTCGTTCTCTCCTTCTCCGCGGGCTCCAAGAAGCAGAGCTTGCTGCCAGGACGGCCTTTGCGCTCAGCGAAGGTGAAATCCATTCTCCTTATGAGAAGTATCTTCAGCCCACTGCGTACCGGCGCCCACCAAATCCGGCCATGCCGCCCACACACGATCTAATTATCAGTGGGCTCAAGCGGTCTAAGAAACCATACCTCCATAAATACCAAAAGGACTCAGGGTCCGACACTGAAAGGTGGGTTTACGATGTCCCAATTTGGGTGGCCGTCGAGGCTCTGTCCTTTGGTACGTTGTCGAAAGCAATAAGCTTCCGAAACGACAACAACCAAGTTTACGCAAAGACTTGTTCCATTCTTGGCGTAAAGAAACAATATTTAGCGCGCCAATTGCGCTCTTTTACTTTCGTGAGAAATAAGTGTGCTCACTCAGCTCGGTTATGGAACGGTTTCGTTTTGGACCAACCTGCAGTATCCAATGCTACGAAGCGGCGTGCTGAGAAAGTTTTAGGTCAAAATTACGGCGAGAACTCGCTACTAGCAGTAATTGTAGCCCTTGATAACTTTCTCTTCCTTACGAATTCGTGGGTTGGATTTTTGGATGAGTATATGAAGCTGGTCGAACGAAATCCGGATTTCCACCAAGGTATAGCGAATCCTCATCATTCATAGCCTCCTTGCTGTATGAACACGCAATGGTATTCCAGCCCTTTTCTTGCGACCCCAGACACACATTCACGTGGGTTTGACCCCCGCCCCTAAATGCACGCTTAGCGAGAGTTCTCACCAGCAAAAACGACAGCAAAATTCTGATAACCCGACCGAAAGAAATTAACATGTGGGTGTGACTAATAGATTCCGCCAACTCCCAGCCCCTGGCCCCGCGTGGGGAGGCAGCCTCATGGGCACCTCCATCGTCTCGCGCCTGCTCGTGGAAGAAGGCATGATGATCCTGGCCGGCATTTTTGCCGCCATCGCGTGCGTCATCTTTGTCGTTCTCACCGCGGGCTTCTTGCGCTACCGCCACCCCAGCTTTGAGCGCACCACTATGGCGGAGTGGTCGATGTTTTTCATCGGAATCTTGGCGCTCGGTGCCGCGCTTTCGGGTCTGACGGATATCCCTACATTCCGCCTCGTGGGCTTTTGGATCGGTGGCCCGGTTACGGTTATTACGTGGGCTATCCAGCTCACGCGCTTTCATGGCGAGCCGAAGTTCACCTGGGGCCTGCCGCTGGTCGGCCCTATGATTTCGGCTTCCGTTTCCGGTTGGCTGGCTAATGATTACGGCCCGCTCTACCACGTGATGGGTACGGTATTTTTCTTCATGTCCCTGGTGACGGCGGTGCCCACCTTCGCCCGCGTGTACTGGGCGGCATGGCACGGCAAGGTGGATTTCACCGGCGCCAAATCAGCCACCGCATGGGTCCCGCTAGGCGTGGTGGGCCAGTCCACCACGGCAATGCAGATTCTCTTCCCCGGCACGGTGTCCATCTATTACGGCGTTACGGCCCTTATCATCGCCATTCCACTGTCCATCTACGCGATGTTTACCTTCTATCCCAATGTGGCTCGGTGGGTTCCGTACTCCCCGGCGTGGTGGTCTTGCACGTTCCCGCCGGGAACCGTGAGCATGGGCGGCCACCAGCTGGCATTGGTCAATGGCTCCGAGCTTATCGACGCCATTGCGCTCACCATCCCCGTCCTCCTCACCGCACACTGGATGCTGTGCTCCACCCGCTTCCTCAGCTGGGTGTGGGAAGGAAAGAAGGAAACCGGCCCTGAAGAGCCACTCATTAAGACTGGGCCCTAAAGGTAGCAAGGAGGCGCAGCCACTATGCGAGACGCCAGCTTCGAACGAGGCAAGCGCCGCACACGCCGCCGTACGCGTGAGGCGCGACCGCGACGCGAGCACTGGAGCAGGGAATACGCAATCTATGCGGAGGATTCCTGGGGCATCGATGACTTGGGGCCCGAAGGCGGCGAGAATTCCGTGCGCGCCTACTCCGGCGGCCGCGCAGATGGTAACTGTCGCCGGCGCCGCTGATGCTTAGCTGCTCCCCCATCACCTTCATCGCTTGGGATCGCGCCAACCTGGCTGCGGTGAGAGACGTACTCGCCAGCCTGCAGCGAGACGGCATCTACCTGCGCCGCGGCCACCTGCTCTTGGAGACGTCCTGGCTTGGCTCAGGCGCGCGGGACTTCTACGCCACTGCATGGCGCTGGGGCGCGCAAGACTGCCCGCTCTTTTATGACCTAGCCCGGCGCGGAAAGCTTTTGCTTACTATCAGCGATACCGTGATTTCCTGCGGCAGCAAGGACGACACGGCCGATGCGCGCGCTGGCATTGCACAAGAACTCATCGCCGCCCAGAATCCGCAGCAGTTGTGCGGGCTGCTTGCCGACGCCGCAGAAGACTAGCCCTAGAGCCCCGGTCGTTCGCTGCGCTTCATCCAGCCCATGCGCGGGGCAAAGCCGCGGGGATGTTTCATTTGGGCTACGGCGTCGGCAATCATGAGGCGGTGGCGGCGCGAAACGCTATCGGGAAGCTTTGCCACGGAGAACCACCCAGCCTCGGTATTTTCTTCATCGCTGATGACCGGCTCTGCGCCATCCGCTACTGATACGCGCAGTGCGGTTCCCATGAAGGTGCACTCATCGCCGTTGGGGTAGGTCACTGGTCCGGACTGCCCCACGCCTAATAGCGCTTCCACCTTGGCATCGAGACCGACTTCCTCTTTGATTTCTCGCAGCGCGGTGGTAGTAATTTCCTCGCCTGGCTCGCAGATTCCTTCCACCGGGGTCCACGTACCGTTATCGGAACGCTTTACTAGCAGTACGGAGGGGACTTCCCACAGCGCGGCGTCTGCCGGCACATCGCGAATGATGATGGCGCTGCAGGCTGGCACAAAGATCTGATCATGGCCAATCTTTTCGCGCAGCTGAACAATAAAATCTGGAGTCGGCATGCCACCTAGCGTAGACCAGTGCGGCGCACTTAGGCCATGGGTCCCAAGACCTCTTTAGCTAGAACCTGAATATCGGTGGCCAACGTGAAAGACAGCTCCATGTCTGTCTGCGTGGTCTCGCAGGTGTGGCCTTCTTCGAGGCGCTGTGTCGTTCCGGAGACCACGCCCACGATGGTTTGTTTTCCTTCTACTTCGCCATACACCGGACCACCGGAGTCACCATTGGTACTGCATACGCGCGCCCTAGCGGCGATCGAATCCCGCTGGAGTCCCCCCGAGTTCAGCTGCGCCATCGCCGCACCATGGATAAGCGTGCCGCAGGTCTCATCAGTCACGCGGCCAAGCTTGCACACATGAAGCGGCAGGTGAGCCAAGGACGTGGCGACGCTATTGTCTACCGCTCCGGGGACGTAGTAGTCAGCGCTGCCGGTGATCTCGATAAAGGCCACGTCGAGGTCGTGGCTGTCTTCGGCATAAAAATCAGAGTAGATGACCTCGCCGATAGGCTCGGCGGGGTAGCTAAAGTCGCCGTCGGCAGTGCCGGCCCAGACCTTATCGCCGGGTTTGCCGCAATGGGAAGCGGTGACGGCGATCGTGCGGGCGTCGGCAAGCGTAAATGACCACGCCGCGGTGCAAGACTGGTAGTTGAAGTAGGCACCCGGCTGCGGTTCATCGCCGGAGAGATCCAAGGCGGTGCCCGGAGCGAGCGGCGCCGTGGCCGGGGAATAGGACTCATTGGGAATGAGGTTTTTAGAAGACAGGGCGGAGAAACTTGGCTCTTCCCCACCCCGCACCGGGCTGCAGGCCGCAAGAAACGCGGCCGTGCACGCTACAAAGACGCTAGTTGCTTTCCGCGTCCGCATCCCCGGCGTTGTCCTTATTATCTTCTTCCGCATCCATCTCCGCCTGGGCTTTGAGATCGCGGATGAACTTTTCCGGATCAAACTCGGTGTAGTGTTCCGGGCCGGCAAAATTTTCTAGGGCCATGGTCTAAACCTCCGTTTTCTGAATCGACGTGGTGATGTAATCCTTGACCGCCGCGGCATCATTAGGCAAGTCCTTGACGTGCCGCTCAGTATCGAGGATGCCGGCAAAGCGCTCGGGCGGCTCAGGGGCAGAGCCGATGGCTTCCGTGATGGTCTCAGCAAACTTCACCGGCAGCGCAGTCTCTAGACACACGATTGGCGTTTCTACGCCCTCGCGCTGTGCGCCGCGGGCCACCTTGATGCCGTCGGCCGTGTGCGGATCCGCCAGGTAATCAAAGCGCTCGTGCACGTCCTTGATGGTGGCTAGGCGATCGGCATGGCTGGAAGAACCAGACAGGAAACCATAGTCTTCGCGGGCAGTGGCAATCTTCTCCTGGTCGAGGCTAAAGCCGCCCTCTTTCACCTTAGTGCCGAAAAGCTCCGCGGTTTCGGCTGCATCGCGGCCGAGCAAGTCAAACGCAAAGCGCTCAAAATTCGAGGCACGGGAGATATCCATGGACGGCGACGAGGTAGCCATGGTCTCTGCGGCTGGGCGCGGCCGATAGTTGCCGGTGCGGAAGAACTCATCCAGTACGTCGTTCTCATTGGTGGCCACGATGAGGCGATCAATGGGAAGGCCCATCTGGCGGGCGATGTGGCCGGCGCAGATATCGCCAAAGTTACCGGTGGGAACACTAAAGGAAACCTTCTGATCGGCGGTTTCGGTGACCTTGAGCCAGCAGGAGATGTAGTAGACCACCTGGGCCATCAGCCGTGCCCAGTTAATGGAATTGACCGCGCCGATGCGGTAGGCGGCCTTAAAATCAGCATCTCCCGATACCGCCTTGACCACATCCTGGCAATCATCGAAGACGCCATCGAGAGCGATGTTGAAGATATTCGGGTCATCCAGCCCAAACATCTGCGCCTGTTGGAAGGCCGTCATCCGGCCGGCTGGGGTGAGCATAAAGACGCGAATGCCATGGCGCCCGCGCATCGCATACTCTGCAGAGGACCCCGTATCGCCGGAAGTAGCGCCCAGAATATTGAGGGTCTCGCCGCGGCGGGCGAGCTCATATTCAAAGAGCTCACCCAAAAGCTGCATGGCCATGTCCTTAAATGCTGCAGTTGGCCCTTCGGATAGATGGCCGATGAAAAGGCCCTCGCCTAATTCGGTGACGGGAACGATTTCCGGGTCCACGAACTTAGGGCTGGTATAGGCGCGCGCGGCGATGGCCTCGATGTCTTGCGCTGGAATATCGTCAATGAAAAGCTTAAGTACCTCGGCCGCAAGTGCCGCGTAGCCTTTGTCTGCTAAGAGCGTGCGCCATGAATTTAAAGTGGCGGTATCTAGCTGTGGGTAGCTCTCCGGCAGGTATAAACCGCCATCGGGGGCAAGCCCGCCGAGGAGAATATCTGTAAAAGATGCGGGCTGACGGGCGGTATCGCGGGTCGAAATGTACTTCACACAAAAGAATCTTAGTAGTTAAGGCGTAAGGTATCAGCCATGTCGCAGCCGAATCCCAGAGAAGTCATTACCACTCAGGCTTTAAGCATTTGGGTAGCCGCCATGGCGGTCTACCTCGTAGCGATTACCGGCCGTACCTCTTTTGGTGTGGCCGGTTTGGATGCCATTGAGCGCTTCGATGTCGATGCCGGCCGTATCGCGGTCTTTACCTCTGTGCAGTTGGGCGTGTATGCCCTAGCCCAAATCCCCACCGGCATCTTGATCGATAAATTTGGCCCACGCCTCCTCCTCGTGGTCGGCGCGGTCATTATGGGCATTGGCCAGGTCGTCCTGGGCTTTACCACCAGCTATGGCGTAGCCATTGCCGCGCGCGTGCTCATCGGCGCAGGCGATGCCACAGCGTTTCTCTCCGTGATGCGCATCCTGCCTTATTGGTTCCCACTGCACCGCACACCCATGTTCACCCAGGTGACGTCCTCGCTGGGGCAAATGGGTCAGTTCATTTCCGCGGTTCCCTTCCTGTGGTTGCTGGGTGCGGCCGGATGGACCGCTGCCTTCGTTACCCTTGGCGCGGTGGGCATCCTGGTAGCAATCGCCGCCATCGTGGCGGTGGCAGACTCACCAGAGAAGTTAGGGATTATCCCCACGGAGAAGGAACCACCCAACTCGCAGGCCACCAGCATCCCGGCCCGCTTGAAAACGGTATTCCGTTCCCCAGTGGCCTGGCAGGCTTACTTCATCCACTACATTGGCATGCTCCCGCTCATCGTCTTTGTCATGCTGTGGGGCATGCCCATGATGACCCAAGGCATGGAGATGTCCAAGGCCAAGTCCAGCCTGGTGCTCACCTTGCTGGCGGTATTTTTGGTCTTCGTTGGCCCCTTGCACGGCAAGATTTCCTCCCGCGCGCAGCATGTCCGCCCGTGGCTTAGCCTCGGGTTTGTCGCGGTTCACGTACTTGCGTGGTTGCTTTTCTTTGCCTTTGGCACCGACAGCGGTTTGGCCGCAATTTTGGTGGTGTCCTTCATTACTGCGCTCTGCACGCCAACGGCCAACTATGGCTTCGATATCGTGCGTGAGCGCATGGACCGCTCCGTGGTGGCCACCGCTACGGGCCTAGGCAATATGGGCGGGTTTACCTCCGGCATGTTGGGTGCGCAGCTCTTCGGCATGGTCTTGGACCACTCCTCCGACGCCCCTGATTACTCCATGCCGGATTTCACTGCCGCCGCGGCTGCGGTGCTAGCCGTCTGGGTAGTAGGCATGATTGGTGTGATCATCACCCACTTCCTTCGCCGCCGCGCCGGCGAGGACGGGCCTTCTGTCACCATCGTGGAGGTTGCCTAGCAGCCCTCGACTGATTACTCCGGGTTGAGAATAAAGCGAATTGTCCCCTCAGGGTCCGCCAAAAGCTCCCGGGTAGCCGCCACGGCTTCCGCTTCGTCGAAGGCGATGCGTTCAAAGCCAGTATCGTTGAGCTCCACAATGTCCGCACCAGGGCAGGCCAGAAGAATCGGCGAGTGCGTGGCAATAATGACCTGTGCGCCGCGGTCAACTGCTAGGGCAATTTCCCCTACAAGGGCCAGTTGCCGGATAACGGACAGCCCAGACTCTGGCTCATCAAGGATGTACACGCCTTGGCCATTGATGTGCTCGTAAAGCAGGTCGAAGACGGATTGTCCGTGCGAGCGGCGGGACAAATCCACGTTTTGAGAAAGAGTCGAACGGCCGCCACGTTCGGCCGCTGAATCCCCACGTCCAATCAAGTACTCGTGCTTTTCGGCGCGCAAGAAGTAGGCACGCTGGATCACTTCCTCCGTATCGCAGCGAATGGGACTGCGAGGAACGATTTCATCTGGGTCATCCATGCGGCCGCCCGCAGGTGAACAGCCCAAATCACTAGCTACGCCAGCGAGCAAGCTCGATTTGCCAATGCCATTTTCACCGACAAAGACGGTGACGGGGCTTCGCAGCTTGAAGCTGCCCAAATCAACTAAGTAGTCGAAGACGGGCAGCTCGGCGCGGTAGTCCTCGGGCTTAAACTTCAGGCTTAGGGCATCAACCAGCATAGGCCCTAGGTTAATTCAGTTCATCGAGTACGCGCAGCGCATCTTCCTGCGCTGCCGCCGCGCCAAAGTTTTTCAGGTGGTCACCCAAATCGCCGGCCGGAACCGATTGGGCGATGGTATCGGCCGGCACGGTATTGACGGCATAAGCCACCCCTACCCCGCCGGTGATGGGGATGGCAATGGCGGCGAGTACTCCCGCCGCGGTCGACAGCGTGGTCTTGAAAGTCATAGTCTCCTCCAGAGGCTTCGGCACCGAGCACCCTGCCCGTTACCAATTTGTGATGTTTTACCTTAGGAAGAGTTACTGCCAAGGCCATGCCGCCTAGCTGCGGGTTGCCTGAATTTTCGCGCCCAGTTCGCGAGGAAATAAAGGGCTAGTTTGCTGGATAGCTCTCGGCCACAATGCCATCGCTGGCCGGCATCACAAGGCCTCGCTCAAATGCTACGAGGACTGCCTTTTCATCTGATTCGCTGATGTCACCAGACTCCACCGCACTGTTGAGCTCGCGCTCGAGGTAGACGCGCACATCGGATTTGCCGTTTTCCGTCTGGGTAATATCCCGCGGGACGGAATTGAGCGGGATGCCCAGCGCCTTCGCCAGGGAGGTCACGCGGTTGGCGTCGGTGGAATCATCGGCCTTGATGTCACCATTGACCTGTGCGGGCATGTCTTCCTGAACCACGCCACCAGCCACGGCCTCGCCCACCGTCTTCGTCCCCTTGGGGGGATTATCGCGATTGGTAGCCCACACCCCGACAGCGATAGCCACGATGACGGCCACGGCTACAAAGGCCCACAGGTAGATGAGCTTATGTCGATACACTCCGCTGATTTTAGCCATGGTAACCAGCGCCATCGCCGAAGGAACCGTAGTCATTGCCGCGAGGGTTCTCGCCGCGATCATTGAGGGCGTCGATGATGGAGCGGATGGTGGCCTCTCCTATGCGGTCGGCGCGCCCCCACGAGCGAGGTGCCTGGCGAGAATTGTGCGGTGCTGATTCTGGCCGCGGCGGCACTGGCTTTTCCTCCCGCGGCGTGGAGACCTCGATGGTCAAGGTGGTGCCATCAAGGTGGAGAGCGTCACCGTCGCGCACGCCCGCGGCACGCGCTGCGGAAAGCAGCGCGGATAGTTCGCCCACCGTGGCATTGTCCACATCGAGTTGCAGCTTAAAAGACATAACTAGCCAGTCCTTTCCTATTCCCATCCCACTTTAGAGTCCGAAAGTGCAAAAAGTAAGGCCACAATGCGCACATCGGGGACTTTCAAGGCTAACTCTAAGAATGCTCGAAGGATTCCTCCTCGCCCCAGAAGACCTCATCTACAACTTTCCGGGCATGGCGGGTAAGTTTCAGATAGTTTTCTAGAAACTCTTGGTTCTCCTCCGGCGGCCAGCCAGCGGCACCGGCTACCTGGGCCAGCTGCGGGCCGGGCCCGGGCAACTGGTCCACGCGCTTGCCGCGCACGAGCACCAGTGCATTGCGGGCGTCGGTAGCCATAAGCCAGGCCTCGCGCAGGTCCGAGACTTGCTCGGCAGACAGGATTGCGGTTTCCTCCAAGGCATCGAGCACGCGCAGTGTGGACGGATCGTGCAGTTGGGCATACTCGTGGGCATGCATCATGGTCAGGAGCTGCACAGTCCATTCAATATCTGAGAGCGCACCGCGCCCCAGCTTGGTATGAGTATTGCGGTCCGCGCCGCGCGGGAGGCGCTCATTGTCCACGCGCGCCTTCATGCGCCGGATATCGCGAATGGTCGAGGCGCTGGCACCGCCTTCTGGGTAGCGGAAGCTATCGACCATGGACATAAATCGCTCGCCTACTTCCCTATCGCCAGCCACGAAGGCCGCGCGCAACAATGCCTGCAGCTCCCAAGACTCGCCCCACTCGCGGTAGTAGCGCTCATAGGAGGAGATGGTGCGCGCCACCGCACCGGAGCGGCCCTCTGGGCGCAGGCCCAAATCGACGTCCAGCGGCGGGTCGCCCGAAGGCTTAGACAGGCGGCGCCGGAGCTTATCGACGATCCCGATAGCCCACTTCACGGCCTCCCCTTCCGCGCCAGAGTCATCGGCCGGTTCGCTAGGTTCTGCTACGACGAGCACATCCGCATCTGAGCCAAAGCCCAGCTCCATGCCTCCCAAGCGGCCCATGCCAATGACGGCGATGCGCGCTGGCGGCTCTGCGTCTTCGTTGGCAAGGCGCCACGCGCGCACCTCGGCGCGAAGTGCAGCCTCAAGGACGGCATCCCAAATTGTGGATAGCTCATGGCACACCTGCTTGACCGGCATGAAGCCCAGCAAATCCGCACTGGCGATGCGGGCCAACTCCACTCGGCGCAACGAACGCGCCACCGCCACCGCTTTATCCGGGTCGGCGTGGCGCTTGCTGGAATTGACCAGCGCCTTGGAAACCTGTTCGGGTTTGGTTTCTAGCAGTTTGGGGCCAGTGGCGCCGTCGGAAAGCTGCTTGACCGAATCCGGCGCGCTAATAATTAGATCAGAGGTAAACGGCGAGGTACCCAGGATGTGCATGAGCCGTTGGCCCACAATTCCTTCATCGCGCAGCATGCGCAAGAACCACGACCTATCGTTCGCGGCCTCCGAGAGCTTGCGATAGTTCAACAGGCCCATATCGGGGTCTGCGGTATCGGCGAGCCATTCCATCAAGGTAGGCAGCAAGATTGCCTGAATGCGTGCCTTGCGGGAGGTTCCCGCTGCCAAGGAAGTCAGGTGCTCGAATGCGCGCTCGGGGTGGTTATAGCCCAACGCGGCCAGCTGCAGCTTGGCGGCCTCCGGCGAAAGCTTGAGCTCATCGGCGGACATGGTGACCACGGAATTAAGCAGCGGCCGGTAGAACAGGCGCGAGTGCAGCTCGGAGATCCGCAGGCGGATCCGGCGCAGGTGCGACAGCATGCGCTCGGCCGCCGACTTGGTGCCCTGCGGATAAAAGCCGGCGATGCGCGCCAGCCACTTCATCCCCTCTTCATCGTCCTTTTCCGGCAGCGTGTGCGTGCGGCGGAAGCGCTCCAATTGCAGGCGGTGCTCAAGCAGGCGCAGAAACTCATAGGCTTCAATGAGCTGGGTGCCGTCCTCGCGGCCGACGTACCCCGCTGAAATCAGCGCCTCCAGCGCCTCCACCGTGGAAAGCGCCCGCAGCGTCTCATCGGAGCGACCATGGACCAACTGCAGGAGCTGGACAGCAAATTCGATATCGCGCAGGCCGCCCACGCCCAACTTGAGTTCGCGGTGCTTGAGCTCCTCGGGAACATTGGCCAGCACGCGGCGGCGCATGGCCTGTACGTCCTCAACAAAGGACTCGCGCTGCGACGCCGTCCACACCATCGGTCGGATCTGGTCCAAATAGTCCTGGCCTAGCGGGAGGTAGCCGGTCATAGCGCGCGCTTTAAGGAGCGCCTGGAATTCCCACGTCTCCGCCCACCGCTTGTAGTAGGCCACGTGAGATTCCAAAGTGCGCACCAATGCGCCCGACTTTCCCTCGGGGCGCAGGTTCGCATCCACCTCGAAAAAGGTGGTGGATCCAATGCGATTAAACTCCGCCGCCAGCCGCGTGGCCCTAGGGGTTGCCTCGCTGCCGACGAAAATGACGTCCACATCGGAAATATAGTTCAGCTCTCCTGCGCCACACTTGCCCATCGCCATGACAGCCAGCTGTGCATCCAAGGGGTCATCGCCGTAAATGGTGCGCACGGCGCAGGCAAGGGAGGCGGTTAAGGCGGCGTCGGCAAGCGCGGTAGTCAGCGCCGTAATCTGGCGGAACCCTACCTCCGGCTGCAGCTTGGTCTGGCCCTTGCGCGAATGAAAAGTGCCCGCCACATCGCAGGCGGCAATGCGCATCATCAAAGTGCGGTAGGTCGTGCGCAGCGCCTGCTTATGCTCCCCCTCGCCGGCACGGTAAGTGCCCGCCGCGCTCAAGTCCTCGCGCGCTGGATCGGGAAGGTCAATGTCATCCGCAAAGTCTGCGGGCTCGGCGTCGACGGCACCGAGCAAGCTTTGCAGCATCTCTTCGGACTGCGGAAGGGGTTTTTCTAATTCTCGCCACAGTTCAGGGTGCGCCGCGAGATGATCGCCAAAGGCGGTCGACGCCCCCAGTAGTGCGAAGAGGCGCACGCGCAAGGTTTCATTGGACCGCACGGCATCATCTAGCTCTGGGGCTTGTTCATAGATACGGATCAGATTATTGAGAGCCAGGTCTGGGTCACCCACGGCAGCGAGGGTCCACAACAGATCGGCTGATTCCGGATTCTTCCACCCCAGCTGCTCAATATCCTGCGCAGCATGCGGGCGGGTAAGACCTAGTGTGGCCGGTGAAGGCACAGCAGCAGGACGCATTTCTCTCCTAGAAGTTCAGGTTATTGCGCAGCTCAAAGGTGGTGATTTGGCTCTGATAGTGATGCCACTCATCCCACTTGGAGCGCAGGAAGAACTCAAAGACGTGCTCGCCCAAGACTTCTGCCATGAACTCGGATTTTTCAAACTCGCGCAAGGCCTGATCCAGGCTGGTGGGTAGATCCTTATAGCCCATCGCGCGGCGCTCGCGGCGGGTGAGCTGGTGGACATCGTCCTCGGCCGGATCATCGAGCTCGTAGCCCTCGCGGATGCCTCGCAGGCCTGCTGCCAATAGCACCGCATATCCCAGGTAGGGGTTCATCGAGGCATCAATGGAGCGGATTTCTACCCGGCGCGATTCTTCCTTGGTAAGCCGGTAGGTGGGAACGCGGACCAGCGCGGAGCGATTCGATACTCCCCAGGTGGCTGCGCCCGGCGCCTCGTTGCCGAACATTAGGCGCTTATAAGAATTGGTCCACTGATTCACAATCGCGGACATCTCCGTGGAGTGCTCCAAGATGCCGGCGATGAACTGGCGGCCGGTCTGGGACAAAGAGAATTCATCATCCGGATCGTGGAAAGCATTGGATTGGCCTTCAAAAAGGCTCAAGTGGGTGTGCATGCCTGAGCCCGGTAAATGTTCGAAGGGCTTAGGCATGAAGGTGGCGCGCACGTTGGAGTTGGTGGCCACCTGCTTGATCACGTGCCGGAAGGTCATGATGTTATCGGCCATGGTGAGCACGTCCGCATGGCGCAGATCAATTTCTTGCTGGCCCGGCGCGGTTTCGTGGTGGCTAAACTCCGTGGCAATTCCCAGCGATTCCAGCGCTAGCATTGCCTTCCTGCGGAAAAGCGGGGCGGTATCGTGCGTTGCTTGGTCGAAGTAACCGCCGTTATCCGTGGGCACCAAGTCGGTGAGTTCGCGGCCGCGCTCGAGGAGATAGAACTCGATTTCTGGCGAAGCCATACAGGTAAATCCATCGTTGGCGGCCTCGGTGACCTGGCGGCGCAGGATATGGCGCGGGTCCACCATGGAGGGCTGGCCGTCTGGCTGTGCGATATCGCAAAACATGCGGGCCGATTGCAGGTCCGGCTCATCCATATCAAAGGGCAGAATCTGAAAGGTGGAGGGATCTGGCAGGGCAATGGTGTCAGACTCAGAGATGCGAGAAAAGCCCTCTACGGAAGAACCATCAAAGCCAACACCTTCTTCAAAGGCCGATTCCAGCTCGGACGGGCTCATGACCACGGATTTGAGGGCGCCCAGAATATCCGTAAACCACAGGCGGATAAAGCGGATATCGCGTTCCTCAACGGTGCGCAAGACAAATTCGTGTTGGCTATTCATGCTTTAGACCTTACCGGCTCTCCCCCGAGGGATGTGCAGTTCATGCGACAATTTTTCCAGGGCGAAATGTGCAGGTCGCAAGAGTATCCAGGGGGTGGCTAGCGGGGGCTTTTCCGGCAGGATCCAGCGTCAGCGCATGCTTTGCTAAGTGGGCAAGCGAACACACGTACACCTCTTAAAGGACGAAACTTTATGACCACCCACTGCGATGACCTTTCTGCTCACGTAATCGAACGCCTCATCACCGCCGCACAACAAGGTTGGGCGCCGGCGGACCTAGAACACGTCTTAGGTCCGCACGCCTACCCCATTATTTACCGTGCGAGCCCCCATGTACCGGCACGAATTACCTCCCCTGCGCTGCGCAAAGCATGGCTCCAGATGGCCCCTCCGCAGGAGAATTTCATTCCGCGCGATAAGTTGCGCGCCATTATGAAAGAGCTCATCCACTTGCCAAGGCTTCGCGATACGGAGCTTTTAGCCTCCGGCGAATCCTTGCGGGAGGATGGGCTTAGCGATAAGCAGCGCAAGATCCGCGAAAAGGTACTAGGCCTTTTGCGAAAAGCGGAATCTACCAGCTTTGAGGATGAGGCCGAGGTTCTCATTTCTAAGGCGCAGTCCCTGCAGCAGAAGTATCGCATCGAGGATCTCCTTACCTCCGAGCTACCTGATCTTATTTCCCACCGCGTGCACATCCACCCGCCGTATATCAAGCACCAGGCTTCCCTATTAAGCACTATCTCTGACGCCAATGGATGCACTACTCTCCTTATTCATGACAAGGGCTTGGCCTGTGTGATTGGCGCCCCTGCCGACGCCGCCCATTGCGCCGACCTTTTTGCCTCCCTCAACCGTCAATGCGATTGGTTCATGCGCAATGGTGACGGCGCAGAAATTGCCCGCGCTACGGGCTCTACCGCTGCCTATCGCCGTAGTTTCCGGCTCTCTTATGCCGCCCGCATCGGTGAATTGCTCACCCAAGCAAATGAGGACGGCATTGCAGAAAACCTGCGGGAGTCTCAGTACTGCTCACACCACGCAGAGACTGTAGCTACCCAAACCCTTCCGGCGCTACAGGCGCGCACCGATCACGCCATCGATACCCGCAATCGTCTCTTCCCCAACCTGACGGAAATGTCGCTTTCCATGAACAGCATGCACGGCATCAACGATGGCATTGCCGCTGCCGATAAATCTCACTTAGGCGGCGATGCTTCCGGGATCGGTTCGGTTCCAGAAATTACGCAGTAATTTTCCCCTGTTCAACACCGTTCTTCCTTCCCGTTCCCTGCTAGCGAACGGGGGCGAGGAGTGGCACCGCAACGAGTGCTTAACGGGTAGGATCACCGGTGAGATTTATTTGGTCTAGAAAGTAAAAGGTACGTGAATGTCTACACAGTCTTTTCTCGAAGTTGAAGCGAAATTCTCCGTAGCCGAGTCCACTCAGCTCCCTGAACTGACCCGCCTCGAGGGAGTTGACCACGTTGCAGACACGCGCCACCACGCGCTTTCTGCCATCTACTACGACACCGAAGACCTCCGCCTCACCCACGCAAAGGTCACCCTCCGCCGCCGTACCGGTGGCAATGATGATGGCTGGCATATCAAGATTCCTAGCGAGGCTGGCCGCACCGAAATCCATGCCGAGCTGGGTGAACCTGTCGATGGCCGCTACGAAGTACCGGAGGAGCTTCTCCACCAGGTTCGCTCCATTATCCGCCACAACGAACTCACCCCGATTGCGCAGGTAGACAACAAGCGCACCGAGATGGTCCTAGCGGATGCCGATAATAAGCCGGTAGCAGAATTCTGCGATGACCACGTCACCGCCTTTTCCTTCCTTCCAGGTGGCCAGCAGCAGTCGTGGCGCGAGTGGGAAGTAGAGCTCGCCGGTGAGCTTCCTGGCACTGAGGAAGGTACGCAATTCATTCGCCGTGCCACTTCCCTGCTTATCGGTGCCGGTGCGCGCGTTTCTTCCTCCCCGTCCAAGCTGAAGTCTGCTTTGGGCGATTCCTACGCCAATGCCCCGCTGCCTCCAGCCCTGGTATCGCCGGATGTGGACCCAGACTCCCCTGCCGCGGCCGTCATCACCGCACTCCAAGCCAACCGCGACAAGCTAGTTGATTATGACCCTCGCGTGCGCCGCGATGAGTGGGATTCGGTTCACCAGATGCGCGTAGCCACCCGCGAACTGCGCAGCCACCTGCAGACCTTCCATGGCATCGTTGTCGGCCCAGAAATCGACAAGATTGAAGCCGATCTCAAGGAACTTGCCGGCATCTTGGGCGTTGCTCGCGATGCGGAAGTTGTGGAAGAACGCTGGCAGAAGCTGCTGGAGTCCGAAGATTCTGACACCTTGGATGACTCCACCCGCGAGCACATTGCACAGGATATGGGCAACGCCTACCGCCGCGCGCACCGCCGCGTTATCGCAGCCCTGGATTCCGAGCGCTACCTTGAGCTGCTGGAGTCTCTTGATCGCCTGCTCGCAGACCCGCCAACGGCCGATAAGCAACAGGATTCCGCCCCGGCAGCAAGTGAGGCGGAGCAGCCGGAGGAGCAGTCCTCTGCGGAAGAGGACGCCGCTACTCCTGCCGAATCCAGCGAGGACAGCGCACCTGCTGCAGACAAGGCCGCAAAGAAGCCGGAGAAAAAGAAGTCCAAGGACAAGTCCGCCGACATGGATACCGTGATGGCGCAGCACCTTGAAAAGGCCTATAACAAGCTGGTCAAGCGCCATAAAAAGGCCGTGGAGAACTGGGATAACCAGGAACTGTCCCTGCACGAGCGCGAGGATTATTTCCACGATATGCGCAAGGCAGCAAAGAAGCTGCGCTATGCGGCTGAAGCAGCTGGTTCTGCCACCAGCCTCAAGACCAAGCGCCTCTACAAGGCCTGCAAGCAGATGCAGTCGGTGCTCGGTGACTTCCAGGATTCCGTGACCTCGCGCGATAAGCTGCTCGAGTTGGCAGAGTCCGCTCGCCGTCGTGGGGAGAATACCTTTGGCTATGGCCTGCTCTACCAGCGCGAGCGAACCATTGGCCTAAAGGCTCTCGATGATTACGCCGAGTCTTTCAAAGACATCAAGGCCGCGTTTAAGCCGCTGCGCAAGAAACTAAAGTAGCCGCGCTTCCCGGGCAGGTGCTGGGAAACACGGCTTAGAAAGAGTTGGCTGGGAGTTATTTACTTCCAGTCATCTTCTTCGTCTGCGGCGTCTGCCGCATCATTGCGGGCTTGCGCGATTCCGATGGCGTTTTCTGCCTCTTCGCGGGTGTCATACGGGCCCATCCGATTTTCCCAGCCAGAGGTCTTGCCTTGGCTGACTTCCTTAGTGGTGGGATCAAAGAACCACTTCTGGTCTGCATCGCTCATGAAACTATCCTCTCAGTTGTTGCATCAGCGGCACCGGCTAAGTGCTGCCGCTGATATGGTTTGTGCCCACACTACCCACGCTGTCCCATTGATGCCCGCTAGAATGTGGGGCAGCACAATTCTTTTATACGAATCCATGTCGTATTCCCCGCCACCGCGCACATTGGTGGCGGGCGTTCGTTGCTTTAAACGCACCGCCGCGTGTGTGGGGCAACGAAGACTACTGGTCCCAGAACCTGGAAAAGGAGCTTTAGCACCCATGCCACTGTGGTCAACGCCTGCAGAGCCCGTAGCCGAGCGCGCCGCCCGAGCACATACCGAACTCACGGGCAGCGCTCCAACGCATACCGCCAGCGCGCCGGCAACGTGGTCCCTCATCGGTGAACATATTGATCACTTCGGCGGCATTGTCGCCATGTGTGTGGGAAAGTTGCGCGCTGCAGCGGCGGTAGGCCCGCGCACCGACGGCGTGGTGGCCGTACATTTCCACCCAGCTCAGGGCGAGACTGCTCATGACTCGATTAGCCTGCAGGCGCTTGCAGAGCTGGCAACGGCGCAACAGCCCACCACGGATGCGGAAGGCCAGCCTGTTATTCCGCCGGCACCACAAGGTGGGTTGGCGGCCCGCGTGGGTGGCATTGTCCACACGATGATTAATCGTCAGTTGCTTTCCCGGGAGACGGCGGGTGCGGATATCACCATTGCCACGGATATTCCGGAAGGCGCGGGTCTGGGTGCGGACGCCGCCGCGGACGTCGCGGTGGCACTAGCGCTCATGGGAGCGGATGCGGACCTCGATGCGCCGCTAAGGGCCCGGGTGGCGGATGTATGCACCCAGGCCGTTTCTACCTTCGCAGCGCGGCCGCCGCTGCGCGCACGCCACAGCGCAGCACTGCGCAGCACTGGTGAGGGCGTGTGCATTATGGACTACGCCGATGGTTCTGTCACCCACGCCCCGCACGTGGTGGGCCGCGAGATGTCCGCCTTTGCGGTAGCGGTGCCGGAGGATTTTTCCGCGCAGGAGGAAAGGACCATCGCCGATATCCGCCAGCGCCAGCGCTTTATCGATGATGCGTGCCACTCCTTTGGCACCGATTCGCTGCGCTTGCTTCCCGACGCCCAACAGCGCGTTCTCGACTGGCTAAAGGCCGTGCACAAGGTCTACGGCGAGGAAGGCCGCCCGAGCATCAGCGCCGCCACGGAGTGGATGGCCTTTTATGAGGAAGAAACTGAGCGCGTAGAGAAGTTTGCGCGCTGCCTGCGCTCGCACCGCGGCGCGGAGCTCTTCCCTATCCTGTTGCAGTCGCAGTCTTCCTTGGCCAATATCTACGGCTTGGATTCGGCAGAAAAGCTCGCCGAGCTGGTCACGGTTCGCGGTGCCGTAGCGGGTCGCTCGGCGCATGCCGGCACCTCGAACGCGGTCATCGCTTATGTGCCGGCGAAAAACGCGCACAATTTTGCAGCTGACCTTGCAGAAGATGGCCTGCTCGTCGTCGAGCTGCAGCCAGGCGAGGCCGCCCGCGGCGAAAGCTAGGAGCCTTGCCGGCTAGTCAGCCGGCCACGCAAAAAGAACCTCGCGCGAATCGGTATCCGCCGTCACCAGCGAAACGGTGGTCTCACTGCCGGTTTCCGGTGCGCCCACGCATTGGGCGAAGACGGGTGGCTCCGGTACGAAAATCCGTGCCTTGTCCCGCTTCGGATCGGCGCGGACCACAGTGGCTGAGAAATTGGTACCGAGCCAAGGGCGCAGCACGGTGGCCTCAGTCAGATTCAGGCAGGCCTTATCCACTTGGGAGGCGAGCTGCGAGGTCGAACGCATCGCCCCGATGACCTCCGTGGCGCTGCCTGTTACCCACTCGGGAACCTCATAACCGCCGCACAGGGCGAGGCATACCTCCGTGGCGAACCTATCGGAAAGGCGCCGCAGCGGCGCGGTGACGTGGGCATAGTAACCACCGATACCGGCGTGTACCTGCGCCTCCTGCTCGCCTAGCCAGGCATAGTCGGCGCCCCTCAGCAAGCTCTGGGCCTCGCGCATGACGGCCATGCCGCGCGGGGAATCAGCATCGATGGTGAGGAGGAATTGGGGAATGGGGGCGTCGCCAAGCGCAAAGCCTAGGGCCTGCGCCTCGGCGCGAAATTGGCGCTCGTGCTCCGGTTCAGCCGCGGGCAGGGTGCGCAAGAAGCCCACGCCAGCTTCCTGCATGAGGCGCCCAGCGCACATGCCGGCCAACAGGGAAATTTCGGAGTTATAGTCCATGACCTCATAGCGTGGCTCGATGATGAGCTCAAAGGTGCCATCGTCATTTTCCACCACGCGCTGGGAGGGCAGGCGCAAGGAAATGGCCTCACGGCGCAGGGAAGATTCCTGGCGCAGCCGGCCGACCACCGGCAGCAGCGCAATGGATGGGTGGAGCGTATCGGCCGCCAGATCCGCGTGTGCGCCTTCATAATCCAGGCGGGCCTGGGAGTAAATGAGCGCGCGCTCGACGTGGAAGGACTCCACCTCGCCGTTGCCATCCAAGTCAAAGGTCCACAACACGGCCGGCTTATCGGTGCCGGGCAGCAGCGAGGCTCGGTCCTCGGAAAGCTCCGGCGGGTGCAGGCGCGCGGGTTCATCGGGAAGATAGATGGTCTGGCCGCGGCGGAAGGATTCGCGTTCCAGCTCGCTGCCGGGCTCAATGAAAGCAGCAACGTCCGCGATGGCATAAAAGACGCGGTATCCGCCCTCGTGTTCTTCGATGTAGACCGCTTGATCCAAGTCCATGGAGCCGGCGGGATCCAGGGTCACGAAGGGAATATCGCGGGCGTCGCGGCGCGAGTCGGCGTAGCGGTCCTGCGCGCGGGCGGCCTGGGCGGTGACCTCGGCCGGAAAATCGGTGGCTACCGAAAATTCTGCGGCAATGGCGCGGAAATCGAGCGGGGCGGCGTAGAGCTTCATGCCCACCACCATAAACGTAGTAGGGCGAATGAGTCGGCCTATAAGCCGGATTCTGTCTAACCGCGACACTCCCCAAGGAGCACCGCGCGGTGAACATCCATCTAGACCAACCGTTGCCAGTTGGTTCCAGCAGCTACCTTCAGGCTCGAGCGAGCAGCCTTAAAACGCCTGATCGGGCCCCGCAACGTGGCGGGGCCGTGATGCCTTGCTCCCGGTGGGGTTTACCCAGCCACCGCCATCACTGACGGTGCTGGTGCGCTCTTAACGCACCGTTTCACCCTTACCTTGTGGCTCCAACGTGGCCGAAACCAAGTGGAGGCACAAGGCGGTCTACTTTCTGTTGCACTTGCCCGCGGGTTTCCCCGGGTTGCCGTTAGCAACCACCGTGCTCTGTGGAGTCCGGACTTTCCTCGGCGCCCACGCGGCAGCACGTGGCTGCCCGTTTGAAGCGACGCGATCACCCGGCCGGCTCATTCGCGTTCCTTATTCTAGCGCAGGCCCGCCAGGTGGCCCACATCGTTAAATCCGTGCACCATAGAGCCGCCTTCCCAGAATTCCACCCGCGAAATGGCAGCCAGGTCTAGGAAGAGGTGCCCAAAGGTGGCAGGGCCCGCATCGAGGGCTTGGCGGATGAAGGACTTAATCGGGTTGACGTGGCTGACCACCAGCACGGTCTTGCCCGCAAAGCGCTCTTGGAGCTCCTTGCGGGTGGTGCGCACGCGGCGGTTGACCGCCTGCAGCGATTCGCCGCCCGGACAGGCGACGCTCGCATCATGCAGCCACTCCTCGTGGAGTTCCGGATCGCGCTGGTGGGCCTCGGCCGCGGTCTTGCCTTCCCACGCGCCGAAGTCCACCTCGATGAGGCCTTCGACGGTCTCTACCTCGATATCGCGGCCATTGGCCACGGCCGCCGCGGTCTCTTGGCAGCGGCGCAGGGGCGAGCAGACGATGGCGTCAAAGTCGGCATCGGCAAGCGCTTGCGCCGCGGCGAGCGCCTGCTTTTGGCCAAGCTCGGTAAGGCCCGGATTGGCACGGCCGGAGTACTGCTTGGCGGCCGACATCTCCGTCTGCCCGTGGCGCAGCAAGATAAAGCGGGTGGTAGGACCGCGGTCCCCCAGCCAATCGGTGGGGTGCGGCGCGGTGGTGTCTTGCTCACCGGCCGGGGCTGGCTCGGCGGCTTCTTCGCTAGCAACGATGCCTTCCGGGTGCCCGGCGGCCGCGGCATCCATGGCGTCATTGGACAGGGCGTCTGCCACCTTATTCTTGGCGCGCGGCACCCAATCCAGGCTGAAAGAAGAAAAGCCGTTGATGTATTCGCGGGCGCGCAGGGCCAGCTTCTGCATATCGGGGTGCTTAATCTTCCAGCGGCCGTTGATTTGTTCCACCACCAGCTTGGAATCCATGTGGAATTCCACCTCGGTAGCGCCCATCTCGGCGGCGGCTTCAAGGCCGCGCAGCAGGCCGTTGTACTCAGCGACGTTATTGGTGGACTTGGTGCCTACCACGTAGACAATTTCGCGCAGGATGCGCTGCCCGCTGCCGTCATAGATAACGGTGCCGGAACCGGCTACCCCGGGGTTGCCGCGGGAGCCGCCATCGGCGTAGATGATGACCTTCATTAGACCAGGCGCACCAGGTAGGAGCCGCAATCGCCACACTGCGGCAGCTCATCGGCCGGAGCGTTGCGCACAGCGTTTTGCTCGGCCGGCGGCAAGACGATGAAGCAGCCGCCGCAGGCGCGGTTGGCCTTGAACTGGGCGGCACCTACGCCATTTTCCTCGCGCTGGGTATCGTACTCGCTGAGCACTCCAGCGGGCAGCTGATCGCGCAGCTCACCGATGCGCACGGCCGGATCTTCTTGATTGGCGGCCGCTTCCTTAGCCGCCTCGGCCGCACGGCGCAGCTTTTCCAGCTTGCGCTCGGAATCAGAAACGCGCGCACCGTGGACATCCAAATTGGAACGCAGCGCGTGCACCTCGTTATGCGCCTCCTGCAGCTCGCTCATGAGATCTGCGATGCGGGACTTGGCAGCGTAGAGGTCGTGCTCTAGGTCCTTGCGCGTTTCTGGATCCACTGCGGCGCCGAGCTGGCGCTTATCATCGCGCTCGCGCTGGCGCAGCTTGCGCTCATCGGCCTGGATGCGCAGGATTTCGGTCTCCATGTCATCGACGGCCATCTGCGCAGAACCGGAGGCATCCAGCAGGCGCTTGTGCTCCTCCTTAGCCTTGTCATACTCGGCTTGTTCCGGGATTTCCTTCTCAGCACCATGGCCCTGCGAGCGTTCCAGGTTGGCCAGCTCCAGCAGTACCGGCTGTAGTTCTTGCGATAGTTTCACTTATGACTCCTTTGGGTGCGCAGAGATAGTCCACGGGTCGGTGCGCAGGCTAATAATTTCCGTATCCAGTTCTAAAGCATTCTCTACGATATCGCGCGCCTGGGCCGTCCACGGAAATTCGCTGGCCCAGTGGGCGGTATCGATGACGGCGGGGCCGCCGGCGCGCAGGTGCTCATCCACCGGGTGGTGGCGCAGATCCGAGGTAACATACACGTCCACGCCTAGCTTCGCGGCCGCGGAGAGGAAAGAATCTCCCGAACCGGAAGACACGGCCACGGTGCGCACCTTTTGGTCCGGATCGCCGGCGGCACGGATGCCCCAGGCGGTCTCCGGCAGGGCGTTGGCCACCTGCTGGGTGAACTCGCGGAGGGTCATCTCCTGCGGCAGTTCTCCCACGCGTCCGAGGCCAAGCGCCTTGTCCAGGTCCTGGTGGCCGGCAGTTTCCGTGATGTCATAGGCCGGCACCTCATAAGGGTGGGCGGTGTGCAGGGCCTTCAGCAAAGAGGAGCGAAGTGCGGCTGGGGCGACAAACTCGACGCGGATTTCCTCGCCGCGGTGCAGCGCACCGATCTCACCCTCGGTGGGGTCAGCGCCCTCCTCCGGCTGGAATTGGCCCGTGCCGGCGATATCGAAGGAGCAGTGAGAGTAGGCGCCGATGTGGCCCGCGCCGGCGTCGAAAAGCGCCCGCTTTACCTCCTCGGCCGCGGCGACCGGCACGTGCACGCCCCACTTATCCACGCCCTGGGGCTCCGGCACGATGGGCCGGCCGGGATTGATGCCTACCAGCTCCGCGAGCTTGTCGTTGACGCCCGGCCGCGCCTTATCCGCGTTGGTGTGGGCCGCAAAGAGTGCGACGCCATTGCTGACCAGCGTGTGCACTACCTTGCCCTTGGGCGTATCGGCCGCCACGGATTCCACCCCGCTCAAAAGCAACGGGTGGTGGACCACGAGCATGTCCGCGCCAAGCTCCACCGCGCGCTCGGCCACCGCCTGGGTGCAGTCCAAAGCAAAGGCCACCCGCTTTACCTCCGCGGCCGGATCGCCGCAGATAAGCCCCACGGCATCCCACTTTTCCGCCAAGTGCGGCGGGTAGGCCTCATCGAGTACGCGGCGGACATCGCCCACGCTCACAGCGGACATAGAGGTGCTCCTTTATGCTCGTTTCATGGAATAGTTACTACTGCTATATCCTATCTTCCGCACCACAGTACTATTCGCGCGAAGGGGTTTTCCGCATGACCGAATCCGATACCCGCTCCGGCCTTTACCTCGTCTTTGTCTGCACCGGAAATATCTGCCGCTCCCCCATGGCAGAAATCATCGTGCGCGATGAAATGGAAAAGGACATGCTAGACCTCGTCGCCACCGTAGATTCCTGCGGTCTGGGCGGCTGGCATGTGGGCCAGGGCGCGGACGAGCGCGCGATTGCCGAGCTGCGCCGCGGCGGCCACGATGTCGGTTCCCACCGCGCGGCCAAGCTAGGCGCCGAGCACATGGACGCTGATCTCTTCATTGCCATGGACAAGGGCCACCGCGAGGCCCTCATTGAGCACGGCATCGACCCCGACAAGATTCGCCTGATGCGCAGCTTCGACCCCAACTCCCCGGAGGACGCGGACGTGGCAGACCCCTATTACGGTTCCACAGCGGATTTCGAGACCACGCGCAAGAATATCGAGGCCGCCGTGCCTGGCCTGCTGGATTGGATTCGCGCTAACCACGACTAAACTAGGCCCCATGCTAAAGACGTTCCTTAAGCCGGGTTGGGTTCTACTGCTGCTGTTCGTCGTGGCCTTTTCCTACCTCGCTTTTACCGTCCTCGCCCCGTGGCAGCTGGGCAAGGACGATGACATTGTGGAACGCAACGAGCTCATCACCCACGCCTATGAGGCTGACCCTAAGCCGGTGGAAGACCTCGTGGATGGCAACGGCGCTATCAAGGACGATGAGTGGTCCCGCGCCACCCTGCACGGCCATTACCTGCCGCAGGATGAGGTGCTGCTGCGCCTGCGCCCGGTCGATTCCGGTCCGTCCTACCAATCTCTGGTTCCCTTCCGCACCGATTCCGGCCTGACCATCCTGGTTAACCGCGGCTGGGTCAAGGCCGGCGAGGCCAACGCCGTGCCGGATATTCCCGCCGCCCCTTCTGGCGAAACGACTTTGACCGGAATGATCCGCGCCGATGAGGCTCAGCACCAGTCCGCCCCCATTAAACGGGAGGGCTACCAGCAGGTCTACTCCATCCATACGGAGCAGATTGCCTCGCTTATCGACGCCCCCTTGGCCCACGACTACATCCAACTCTCCGCCGACCAGCCCGGCGTGCTCAACGCCATGCCTATCCCGCAGCTCGACCGCGGCAACCACCTCTCCTACGGCTACCAATGGATTGCCTTCGGCATCATGGCCCCGCTGGGCTTGGGCTACTTCGTATGGTCCGAAATCCGTGAGCGCCGCCGCCTGCGCGAAGAGGAAGAGGCCCTCGCCGCCCTCGACGCCGATGCCTCAACCCCATCCGAGCCCGCCGGCGCCCCCAGTGCGGACTCCGTGCCCGCAGAAGCCCCTTCTCCTAACCGCTCTCAGCATGACGGCCACATCGCCGCAGATGACGCGGCAGAAGGCACCACAGAAAACGCTGCAGCCGTTCCCGCCGCGTCCTCCTCGCACGCCGCCAGCCGCCGCAATCGTTCCCGCTACGGCGACTCGAAGCCGGATCACTACGCCAAGCTAAACAAGCGCCGCCGAGAGCGCTACTAAACCGACATCGCGCAGCCGTGACCGAAGGGCCTTAGTACTTAGTCACATCCTGAGAAGCAGCCGCGCTCATTAGGGGCTAAGTAGCAAAAAGTGTGTCTGATCTTCTTGAAGTCTGCTGGTCACAATTGCTAAAAGCTGCGTGTATATTCCGGCAGGCAATATATCGGGGTGGATTTCGACCAATCCCGGGTTTTGAACCGTACTTGTGCTAGCACGTGCGGTTTGATTCGTCTTCATGTCTAAGAATCGACCACGATGCCCGGTTTGTACAGGGCAAATGAAGAAAAACGGCACAACAACAAAAGGCACTACTAGATGGCGCTGCATCAGCCGCAACTGCGGTACTTCCACCACCAAAAAGCGAACAGACCTTACCCACATCGCCGACTTCAAGGCCTTCATCTCCTATACGAGTGGCAACCACACGTTGAGCCAACTTGCCGAAGCCCGCGGATGCAGCCGATGGACTCTAAACCGCAAATTCGAACCGTTCTGGCTTATCGATATTCCCAACACCCCAGATAAGAACCGCATCTACGACCAAGTCTTCATCGACGGAACCTACGCCAATGGCGGATGCCTACTCACTGCAGCATCACGCACCCATGTACTGTGCTGGCACTGGTGTAAGACAGAATCCACGAAGGCCTACAAAAGACTGCTCTCAAAGCTACAACCACTACTATGTGTAGTACTCGACGGCGGATTAGGAGCCTGGTCAGCAATAAAAGCCCTGTGGCCAAACACCATGATTCAACGCTGCCTAGTTCATGCCCAACGCGTTGTTCGGCGCTATCTCACCTCACGGCCTAGGACGGATGCGGGCACGGCGTTATACCGCCTTGCGCTGCGACTGACCAAGATCAAAGACCTCAACAAGGCACGGGAATGGGGCACCCTGCTGCATGAGTTTGGGCAGGTGTATCGCACATTTCTCAATGAGAAGACGAAGCTACCCAAACAGCGCGACCCAACGGGCACACAATGGGAGTTCACGCACATCCGAGTTCGCCAAGCATTTAACTCGCTCAAACATCTCGCCAACGACGACTACCTATTCGGATTTCTTCAACCACCACCGGAGGCCATTGAGCCCGAATTGTGGGTAGCGACCACCAACAGCTTGGAAGGCGGTATCAACTCCCAGCTGAAGCTGCTCGCACGAATGCATCGAGGTAGGTCAGGAGAACGGCAACGCAAGATGCTGGAATGGTGGCTCTACTCAAAAACGCAACTGCCTGACGATCCCGTTGAAATCGCCAAGCAGTGCAACTGGGGTAATGACCAACTCGCCAAAGTCACAGTCATAACCCACAACGAGAACAAAGCCGACCACGAAACCGGACGACCAGCCCTTTACGACAACGGTATCGGAACCGACTACCAACACAACATAGGAATCAGAAAAGGTTGGGTCGGACGCTAACAAAAAGACCGTCCGACGACACGCCGACCGGACACACTTTTGGGGATGGCTGTTAATTCAGCGCGAATGATGTCGAGGGCCCACTGCGGATCGTCCTCCACGGGACGGTGCAGCAAGTGGAATGCAAGACCGTCGATCAGCGCATGCAACCGTTGCGCACTCACCTCAACTTCTTCCGACCCGCGAGAATGACCAGACACCAATTCGACTAAGCGCAGTGCCACTCCATGGAGTTTCTGGTGGGCTTCGTCCCGAATAGAGGCCAGCTCTGGAAGCGCTGGCACTTCGGTTGCGAGTGCGAGGTTGACCTCAAATTCAGCGCGCGAGTCCGCCTCTAATGGCAACAGCTGCCTCACAATCTCAAGCGCATATTGCTGCGGCTCATCACTGGGGGGAACGGAAAGCACCCGTTCTGTTGCGCGCTGCACCATTAGCTCAGCCGAGAACTTCATCAACTCGGCGCGGGTGGGAAACACATGCCGCAGTGAGCCAACAACGATTCCCGCCTGCTCAGCCACGTTCCTTACAGAGACGGCCGAAATGCCGCGCTCCAGAATGATCTGCCATACGGCCTCAGCGAGCTGCTTTTTTCTTTCTTCGATGTCGAGTCTTGGCGCCACAAAAAAACTTTAGCACGACTGTGTTAAAGTCTCATCTAACACAGTCGTGCTACTCAGAAAGGCCCGTGATGATCGCGACCATCGGCAGCCTCGTCGTCCTAGCCCTCATCGATTCGACCAGCTTCGGCACCCTCCTGATCCCTCTCGGCTTGTTAACGGCACCTGGACGCTTGCGGATCGGTAGGCTCCTGCTCTTTCTGAGTGTTGTGGCAGGCTCTTATTTCGCACTGGGCGTGGCATTGCTGTTTGGGGCTACGTCGCTACTTGGCTCTTATAGTCATCTGTTCGAGTCCGCGAGCTTTCGGTATGTGCAGCTCATCACAGGGATTGCATTGCTGGTAATAAGCCATTTCATGGACACCGAGAAAGCTCGAGCACGCGCTGCGGAGCGAGCAGCACGTGGGGATAACCGAATATTGAGGTGGCGTTCGCAGGTCATGAGCGGAAAATCCTCTTCGAGCACCACCGGCTCGCTCATCGGATTGGCCCTCGTCGCCGTATTCTTCGAAGCCGCAACCATGCTGCCCTACCTCGCGGGTATCGGCATCATCACGGCCGAGGGTCCCGGATTCCCCAGCAATTTGCTGCTCTTGCTGGGCTATTGCTTCGTAATGATCCTTCCGGCCCTCTTACTCACTTGCATCCGAATAGTGGCCCGCTCCGCGATCGAAAAACCGTTGATTCGCCTAAACAACTGGCTCATGAGGAACGCGCAGAGCACTACTGCTTGGATCATTGGCATCGTGGGATTCATCCTCGCTGCCCAAGCCGCCTCGATTTTGTGGTTCGCCACTTCGACACGTTGAATCGTCGGTGATCTGTTAACAGGGATCGGGTCCGGCACGGGCCTGAGTGTGGTTAGTCTTTAGGCTGCAATCTCCTTGCCTGCCGGAGTGGCGGTGTCGGCGTCGATGACATTGGCTATGATCAACGCCTTGGTTTGCTCTAGGTGAACTCCCAGCTGAAGCTGCTCGCACGAATGCATCGAGGTAGGTCAGGAGAACAACAACGCAAGATGCTGGAATGGTGGCTCTACTCAAAAACGCAACTGCCTGACGATCCCGTTGAAATCGCCAAGCAGTGCAACTGGGGTAATGACCAACTCGCCAAAGTCACAGACATAACCCACAACGAGAACAAAGCCGACCACGAAACCGGACAACCAGCCCTCAACGACAACGCTATCGACACCGACTACACCCACTCAATCGGCATCCAGAAAGGCCAAATCTAACCCCCGCGCGACACGCCGAGCCAGACACGGGGCAACACAAAAAGACACACATTTTGTCGCATATCCCCATATCCCACCCTGCCCGCGCATACGAAAATGACCGCCTCCCGGAAATCTATCCGAGAGGCGGTCTGTGTTGTGCGGCCTGAGGGGATCGAACCCCCGACCTATTGGGTGTAAACCAATTGCTCTTCCAGCTGAGCTAAAGCCGCATGCGCTCTTGCGCTGTAAAGAACAGTAGCGCAGGTTGCTCGAGCAACACAAATCGGCAGGTAAAGCCCTACTTCTTCGTGTATCCGCGCTGCACCAAGCAAGAGCCTTGCCACTCGCCTAGGCGCTCCGCCTTGGTCTGCACTAGGCCTGCCAGCTGAGCGGACTCAGAGATAAGCCCAGGCTCAACGGTGCCTGGCTTGCCCGCACCTGGGGTAAGTAGCCAAACCGCGCCGTTTTCAGCCAGCGGGCGGCTCGCGTCAACCAGTCCATCCACAAGATCGCCATCTTCTTCGCGCCACCAAAGAAGGACTACATCGCACAGCTCGTCATTTTCTTCTTCCAAGAAGTCGTCGCCGAGCACGGCCTCGATCGATTCAGAGATTGCGGTATCGCAATCCTCGTCCCAACCAAGCTCCAGGGCGATCTGCCCTTCCTTGATTCCGAGCTTGACTGCAGCGTCAGCCACTATGCATTTCCTTCCTAATTTAGTGAATGTCTGGTCCGCGTATCGCCCGCATCCTGCGGGTAAATCGCGGCTTAATAGAAGTATTTTAACGCCCACCGGCCCCTTTTACCCGCCTAAGGGCCGCAATTCCCCCCATTTTGCAGGCCCTGCCGCCAGCGCAGCTGGCTCCACAGAGTTAGCAAACTACCCTCTTTTACCCCACCGAAATTTACAAAGATACTGGTTATGGCGATGTAACGTACCGCACGTCCCCTTAAGTCGGACTTCACAACGACTGTGGATCTGTGAGCGCGTATCCTAGTAAGCAAACTGTGCAGACCCTTAAATAGGAGGTTTAAATGGCCGAGAAGGACGCCCACCAGGGCGACTCCAACTTCCCCCTCATCCGCGACGGCGTTGCATCGTATCTTCACGATAATGATCCAGAAGAGACCCGCGAGTGGATGGACTCCCTCGATGGTCTGCTGGACCACTCCGATCCGGAGCGCGCCCGCTACCTGATGCTGCGCCTGCTCGAGCGCGCCACTGCGAAGCGCGTTGAGATGCCATCGTTGACGTCTACGGACTTCGTCAACACCATCCCCACCACCATGGAGCCGGAGTTCCCAGGTGATGAGGAGCTGGAAAAGCGCTACCGCCGCTGGATCCGCTGGAACGCAGCCATCATGGTGCACCGCGCACAGCGCCCGGGCATTGGTGTGGGCGGCCACATCTCCACCTACGCAGGCGCTGCCCCGCTGTATGAGGTCGGCCTAAACCACTTCTTCAAGGGCAAGGACGATCCTTCGGGCGGCGACCAGGTCTTCTTCCAGGGCCACGCTTCCCCGGGCATGTACGCGCGCGCATACATGGAAGGCCGCCTAACCGAAAAGGATCTTGATAGCTTCCGCCAAGAGGTCTCCCGCGGTGAGGGCGAGGGCCTGCCGTCCTACCCGCACCCGCGCCTGATGCCATGGTTCTGGGAATTCCCCACCGTGTCCATGGGCTTGGGCCCGATTAACGCTATCTACCAGGCACGCTTTAATAAGTACCTGGAGACCCGCGGCATCAAGGACACCTCCAACCAGCACGTCTGGGCTTTCTTGGGCGATGGCGAGATGGACGAGCCAGAATCCCGCGGTCTGCTGCAGATCGCATCCCTCTACGAGCTGGATAACCTCACCTTCGTGGTCAACTGCAACCTGCAGCGCCTTGACGGCCCGGTTCGCGGCAATACCCAGATCATCCAGGAGCTGGAGTCCTTCTTCCGCGGCGCCGGCTGGGAGGTCATCAAGGTTATTTGGGGCCGCGGCTGGGATAAGCTGCTGGAAAAGGACACCGAGGGTGCCCTGGTCAACGTCATGAACACCACCTCCGATGGTGACTACCAGACCTTCAAGGCCAACGACGGCGCCTATGTGCGCGAGCACTTCTTCGGCCGCGATGAGCGCACGGCCAAGCTGGTAGAAGACATGTCCGATGATGAGATTTGGGCACTGCGCCGCGGCGGCCACGATTACCGCAAGGTCTACGCCGCCTACGCCCGTGCGCTGGAGAACAAGGGCACCGGCAAGCCAACCGTCATCCTGGCGCACACCATTAAGGGCTATGGCCTGGGCCACAACTTCGAGGGCCGCAACGCCACCCACCAGATGAAGAAGCTGACCCTGGATGATCTGAAGCGCTTCCGCGATAAGCAGGAGATTCCGTTCTCCGATGAGGAGCTGGAGAAGGATCCGTACCTGCCGCCGTACTACCACCCGGGCAAGGATTCCCCGGAGATCAAGTACATGCTGGAGCGTCGTAAAGAGCTCGGCGGCTTCCTGCCGGAGCGCCGTGAGGACTTCACCCCGCTTGAGGCACCTGCGCTGGATAAGCTGCGCTCCGTGCGCAAGGGCTCCGGCAAGCAGGAAGTAGCTACCACCATGGCCCTGGTGCGCACCTTCAAGGAGATCATGCGCAACAAGGAGCTGGGCAAGCGCGTCGTGCCGATCATTCCGGACGAGGCTCGTACCTTTGGTATGGACTCCTGGTTCCCCACCATGAAGATTTGGAACCCGCGCGGCCAGAACTACGTGCCGGTTGACCACGACTTGATGCTTTCTTACCGCGAGGCCACCGACGGCCAGATCATGCACGAGGGCATTTCTGAGGCCGGTGCCGCCGCCTCCTTCACCGCGGCAGCTACGTCCTACGCCACCCAGGGCGAGGCCATGATTCCGCTGTACATCTTCTACTCGATGTTCGGTTTCCAGCGCACCGGCGATGCCTTCTGGGCAGCTGGTGACCAGATGGGCCGCGGCTTCATTATCGGTGCTACCGCCGGCCGCACCACCCTGACCGGTGAGGGTCTGCAGCACATGGACGGCCACTCCCCTGTCCTGGCCGCTACCAACCCGGCTGTAGTTTCCTATGACCCGGCCTTTGGCTACGAGGTTGCGCACCTGGTCTCCCGCGGTATTGAGCGCATGTACGGCGAGGACAACGAGGCCATCATGTACTACCTCACCGTCTACAACGAGCCGGTGCACCAGCCGGCCGAGCCGGAGGACTTGGACGTGGAGGGCCTGCACAAGGGCATCTACCACTTCAACACCGCTGAGGGCGGATCCATTGCTGCCAATATCTTGGCTTCCGGTGTGGGCGTGCACGAGGCGTTGCGCGCGCAGCAGCTGCTTGCCGACGACTTCGATGTCAAGGCCTCCATCTTCTCCGTCACCTCCTGGAACGAGCTGGCCCGCGACGGTGCCCGCCGCAACAAGGAGGCCCTGCGCAAGGGCGAGGAGCCGACCGAGGCATTTGCCACCTCCCAGCTCAAGGGCTACGAGGGTCCGTTCGTTGGCGTCTCTGACTTCACCACCGAGCTGCAGGAGCAGATCCGTCCGTACGTCCCAGGTACCTACATCACCTTGGGTGCGGATGGCTTCGGCTTCTCCGATACTCGCGAGGGCGCACGCCGCTACTTCAACATCGATGCCGAGTCCATCGTCGTCGCCGTACTCGATGGCCTGGCTCGCGAGGGCAAGATTGAGCGCTCCGTTGTGGAGAAGGCAGCCAAGGATCTCAAGCTGGATGATCCCACCGCTACCACCCACATCGAGGACTAATCCCCGCACTGGTGCGGGCTAAACCCGCACCACTGCGTTGCAAGTAAGGCGCCGCCGGCTTCCCGCCGCGGCGCCTTTTTGCATGCCTCAAGAATGGCTCTATCGAGCGGCCTGCCTATATCGCGTCGAGGACGCGGCCGAGCGCCGCGGAGATGGCCTCAGGGTCTTCAAGAATCACCATGTGCCCGGAGCCTTCCACCGTTTGCAGGCTCGCGGCGGGCCAATTCTCACAGAGCACTTCGGATTGCGACCGCGGGGTCACGATATCGGCGGTGCCCACCACTACCTCACCGTGGAGTTTTGCCAGCCGTTCTGCGGCACCATACTCGGCGTGATCCAAAAGGTCATCGAAGAAGCCGGAGTAGGAGGCCAAAGGGGTATCGAGAAGCATGGCAACGTGGAACTGCAGCTTCTCCATCTGGGGAAAGCCGGCTAGGGTCACGGCAAAAAGCGGGGCGATAAAGCGGGCAACTTCAAAGCGGGCACTATCGACGCGCCCGGGCAGGCGCAGGCACAGGCGGTAGAGCGCGTGCAGGGACTTGGACTGCAAAATCTGGGCCACGCCCTTGGCCGCAAAGCGACGCATAGAGGTAGAAATCAGCAACGCGCCCTTGATGCGCTCATACACCTCGGCCGGCGCACGGCGGATGAGGTTCAAGGCAACCATGCCGCCCAGGGAATGGCCCACGATGACCAGATTGCCGTGGGGAGCGCGCTCGCGGATGACGGCTAGGACGTCGTCGGCAGCCGCATCAATGGTGCACTCTTCTGGGGCGACCGTGGAGGATTGCCCATGCCCACGCAGGTCCACCAACAGTGCGCGGGCATTGCGGTCGCGCAGGTAATTGGCCTGGTCATAATAGGCCTCTGAAGACAGGCAATAGCCGTGGATGAAGACCACCGTCACCGGGGCATCCTCTTGGCCAACTTCGTACCAGGCGATGTCTAGGCCACCGTGGTCCACGGTGCCAGACGCGCTGATGTGGGTAAGCCCCGGCTCGGTAGAGGGATCATGCAATCCGCCATAGAGCTTTTCTAGCTCGGCGCGGTGCGAGGGGCGCAGGCGCTTGAGCCAACTACGCGCCACAACGGAAGAACGTTTTCTCAATGCCATAACGGGATCAATACTAGACTGGTGGGCATGGCAAACGACCTCAGTGCCCAATTGCAGGCAAAGTTCAATGCGAGTGCGCCGGACAAGGAGCCGGAGCGCGATACTCTCGGCCAGCTTATCGCACTTATCCGCAAGGTCACCGGGACCGAGGAGGACCTGGGCCGCGAGACCCGCCTGAAGGATATCGGCGTGGAGTCGCTCGATCTGGTGGAGCTTACCGTTCGCGCGGAAGAGGCCTTCCAGGTGCGTTTTTCTGAGGAGACGATGCTCAACAGCGAAACCATCGGCGATATCGCCGAGTATGTGGAGGATCACCAATGATTTCTTATCTATCAGACATGGACGGCGTGCTCATCAAAGAAGGTGAGATGATCCCTGGCGCCGATAAATTTATCCAGGCACTCAAAGACAATGACATCGAGTACATGGTGTTGACCAATAACTCCATGTCAACCCCGCGGGACCTATCTGCACGCCTGCGCAATACCGGCCTGGATATCCCTGCAGAGCGCATCTGGACCTCCGCTACCGCTACCGCGAACTTCCTTTCCAGCCAGGTAAGCTCCAGCAAGGCCTACGTAGTGGGCGAATCCGGCCTGACCACCGCCATGCACGAGGCGGGCTGGATCCTCACCAACGATGACCCGGACTTCGTTGTACTTGGCGAGACCCGCACTTACTCCTTTGAGGCGATTACCACCGCCATTAACCTCATCCGCGATGGTGCGCGTTTTATTGCCACCAACCCGGATGTCACCGGCCCCGCCCCCACGGGCGTGCTTCCGGCTACCGGCGCCGTAGCTGCGCTCATTACCGCCGCCACCAACCGCGAGCCTTATTACGTGGGCAAGCCTAACCCGGTCATGATGCGTTCTGCGCTGAATACTATCGGCGCCCACTCGGAGCACACGGTTATGATTGGTGACCGCATGGATACAGACGTGAAGGCGGGCCTTGAGGCCGGCATGCGCACGGTACTGGTGCGCTCCGGCATTTCCGATGACCACGAGATTTCCCGCTACCCATACCGCCCGTCGGCCGTGCTGAAGTCCGTGGCCGAGCTGCCAGACAAGATCCTGGATCCTTTCGCGGAAGCAGAATAGTTCTTTCCTAATCGCACCATCCGGCGACAGAAAGAAAGGGGTTGGCCAGCAGCAGCTGGTCCAACCCCTTTCGTGCCTTCTACGGCAGGCGCACGGCAGCACTAAAGCCGTGGCGCTGCGCGAGGTAGCGCACGACGCAATCAAGCGCGTCCAGCTCCTCGCGGGTGCCGGTAAGCACCTGGTGGCAGCCGATACCGCTGCCCGCGTTGGCGCAGGCGCTCCCGCCTTGGGCAAGCGCCGCTACGGAAAGCCCATCCCGGAACCAACGAGTGCACCACTGAGCGGTCAGTGGGTCATCGCCCGGAATGATAAATTCCGACTCGGTACGGATGCACCGATCCATGGCGTGTTCAATCTCCGAGCGCAGCTTGCGCGGCATCCCGGAAATCTTAAGCACACCAGTGACCACGGTGGCGCCGCCGTTGACGGAGGGCCACGTGGAGGTGGAGGCCGGCTGTTCAACCGGCGCAGGGTTAACGCACGTATTCATAGCCGATTCTCCCTCGACATAGATCACCACCGCACGAGGCCTGCCGGCCCGGCGCGATGCAAGACGAGCTTCGTCTTCCCCAACGAACTGTCTGATGCGTCTGCTCACAATTTTCCTGCGCCACACCCCTCCCTACAACCCTCAACTTTCACTTCAACCCCCATTCGCTAAACCTCAACCCTAGGTACAGACTGGGGCTAAAGTTGCAGGTGAAACCAATGTTACAAATGTGAAATTTGGAGTTTGCTGAGAAAATTCTTGCCTTCCTTGACGGCGGGCAACAGAAGCCCTGCTCACGCACGGGAACGCGCTACTAGGCCCCCACGCAACCGCCGCCCGTGCGCTCGCACCGGTTTCCCGCGCAGGATGGCCCCTTCTCGCACGAAATTCCCCGACTTCTCCCCGCCCCACGGGGGAGCCTTCCACCACACAGCTCCCCTCAGCGGAAGGCGCTCGCTCCGCCACAGCGGGCGGATTATAAAGAGTTCCAGATGGCGGTATTCATATCGTGCCAGAGCGGCTTGCACCATTCGCCAAAGTCGCGGTTTGTGAGCGCGACCATGGCATAGTCGCCGGCGACCCAGAGGTAGGTGCCGGACATGCCGAAGTGGCCGACGGCGTCGGCAGGCAGGGCGCCCATCCAGTGATCCTTGTCGCCGCGGATTTCAAAGCCCAGACCCCAGGTGCAGTCTTTGAAGCTGCCGTAGCCCGGAACGATGCCACGCAGGCCGCCGAAGTGTACGCGGCGCATATCGGCCACGGTGGAGGGGTGCAAAATCTGTGGGTCTTGAACTTCCGCAGCGAAGGCCGCGAGGTCCTCCACCGTGGAGACCAAACCGTGGCCGGCCGAGCCTTCGAGCCGGGTGGACTCCATGCCCAGCGGGGCCAATATGCCTTCACGCAGGTACTCGGCAAAGTCCATGCCCGTGGCTTCGGCCACGGTATCCGCGGCCCACTCATAACCGGCCGAGGAGTAGATGCGGCGCTCGCCCACCGGCTTTTGCGACTCCCGGGAATCAAAGGAAATCCCAGAGGCATGCGCAAGCAGGTGCTCGAGCGTGGAGCCTTCCGGGCCGGCTGGCTGCTCAAGCTCCACGGCTCCTTCTTCCACGGCCAGCATCACGCCGTAGGCTGCGACCAGCTTGGTCACCGATGCCACCGGGAACTCGCGGGCGGTATCCCCCACCGTTTCTTGCACTTCGCCGCGGTGCAGCAAGGCTCCGGCCACCGTATCCGCGGGCCACTGGCTAATTTGGCTAAATTCACTCATACTCTCTAGCCTACTGAGCCGCATTCGGAAGGAATGGACCGCTTTGGGCGCGCCTTTTCGAGCCGGTCACTCCTTAGGTCTACTGGGTTCCGCACACCTTAGGTCCAAGGTGATCGGGCCGATCTGAGCGAATGGACCCCTCAATTCAGCCCTATAGGCCTCAAATCAGCCCGATCAGAATGGACCTAAGCCACAGAAGCCGGCGAAAGCCCCTCGAAACCGCCCAACCGCCAGACGCGTCAGCTCCACAGGAGGCCGCCCAAGTAAACCACCGGTTAAAACAACAAGAACATTTTATGGAATCGGACAGGAAACGGTTGCACACCCACTAGACATGAGAAAACTTTCAACCATGTCTAATAATTCTAAGAACACGGGCAGCGCAGTTAACCGCCGCCGCTTCCTGCAATCCACCGGTACCGCCGGTGCCGCCATCGCTCTGTCCGGTGCAGCCGCCAATGCCCAAAGCAGCCTCTCGCCGCGCGTGGAGCAGCACATGGTGGAGCCGAAGCTGGGCGAGCGACCCTTCCTCCACGGTGTGGCCTCGGGTGACCCGATTCCGGATTCGGTCATCTTGTGGACCCGCGTGACCCCGGATGCCGATGCCATGCCGGGATCCGGACTGGGCGAGGCCACCCGAGTGGAGTGGGAAATTGCCAAGGATGAGGGGTTTGGGGACGTCGTCAAGCGGGGCGAAGTGACCACCGATGCCAACCAGGACCACACCGTGCACGTGGACCCGCACGGCCTGGAGCCGGAGACCGTGTACTTCTTCCGTTTTAAGGCACAGGAAAAGTACTCGCCCGTCGGCCGCACCAAGACCGCCCCGGCGCTGAGCGCCTCCCCGGAGGAGCTCACCTTCGGTGTGGCTAGCTGCGCTAACTGGGAGTCCGGCTTCTTCAATGCCTATGGCGATATTGCCCAACGCGGCCGCGCGGACCAGCTGGATTACATGATTTTCTTGGGCGACTATATCTACGAGTATCCGCAGCGCGAATACTCCGGCTATGGCCCGGTGCGCCTGCACCACCCGGCGCACGAGATTATCTCGCTGGAGGATTACCGCATCCGCTTCGGCCGCTACCACACCGATGAGAACCTGCAGGCCGCACACGCCGCGCTGCCGTGGGTCGTGGTGTGGGATGACCACGAGGTGGCCAACGATAACTGGCGCGAGGGCGCCGAGAACCACACCGAAGGCGAGGAAGGAGCCTTCCTGGACCGCCGCAAGGCCGCGATGCAGGCCTACTTCGAATGGATGCCGGTGCGCGCGACCAACCCATCCGAGCAGGGCCACCTCTACCGCAGTCTGACCTTCGGCGATCTGGTGGAGCTGACCATGATGGACCTGCGCACCTACCGCGATGAGCAGGTGCGCTTTGGCCCGCGCAAGATGGCTGCAGAGGGCCGCACGATGCTTGGCTCCGAGCAGTACAACTGGCTGCTCAATAAGATCGAGACCTCTTCTGCCAAGTGGAATATGCTGGGCAATTCCGTCATGTTCTCCCCTATGAACCTGGCTACCCTGCAACAAGATGACAAGACCAAGCCGGTCTCTTCCTCGCTGTCTTCCAATATCACCGGCATTCCGGTCAACGGCGACCAGTGGGATGGCTACTCGGCGGAGCGCCGCTTGCTTATCGACGCCCTCTCAAAGCACGACTCCCACACCCTCTTTGTCACCGGCGATATCCACTCCGAGTGGGCGCATAATATCAGCAAGGATGGCCGCATCTTCGGCGCCGAAATGGTCTGCGCCTCCGTGTCTGCGCCCAACGTGAACGAGCAGCTGAAGCTGCCGGAGGGCAATGAGCTGTCCAAGTTGGCCGAGCGCTACCTGATGGGCGCCAACCCACATACCCGCCACGTGGATTTGGACCACCACGGCTACAGCTTTGTCACCGTGCGCCCGGATTCGGCGGAAATGCACTGGTTGCGCGTGGATAACCTGCTCACTGCCAAGTCCCCGGTGCGCGAGGCCGTGACCATGACCTGGCGCCCGGGCGAGGGCTACAGCAAATAGTTGTAAGTTCTGTCACATGACAGGTACTCGATGTTAACGAACGAGTAGTACACCTTCGATAGAGATAGTGAAAGACCCTCTCTGGGGAATTTCACTACCTATCACTCGCCCGCCTCTCGGGCCCCCTTTGGTGCCGCGGATTCTTCCCTAGTCCGCGGCATACTCATAGTCGATGTATCCGCGCTCGCCGCCCAGGTAGAACGTATCCTGGTCCGGCTCGTTAAGCTCAAGGCCCTCGCGCCAGCGGCGCACCAGGTCCGGGTTGGCGATGAGCTCGCGGCCTACTACTGCGGCATCCACGTAATCCAGCTCGATTTCGCGCTGGGCATCCTCCTTGGAGGTCATCGTGGGGAAGCCATCATTCATGAGCACCTTGGTCACGCCGTTTGCGCGTGCCTTCTGCGCCAGCGTGGCGATGAGCTCGCTGTCCGGCTCGCCATGCAGCAGGGATACGTAGGCCAGGTTCAGCGGTGCCAGGGCGTCGAGAAGCCCGCCGTAGGTGGCCAGCATGTCTTCCTGATCGTCTTCGATGACGCCCTGCACGTTGTGTGCCGGGGAGAAACGCACGCCCACGCGGTCGGCACCAATCTCCTCCACCACAGCGCGAATGACCATCTCTGGCAGGCGCCAGCGATTTTCCGGGCTGCCGCCGAATTCATCTTCGCGCTTATTGGCAGACGGCGCCATGAACTCATGCAGCAGGTAGCCGTTGGCGCCGTGGATCTCCACGCCGTCGACACCAGCATCAATAGCCCGGCGCGCGCCCTGGCGGAATTCATCCACGATGCGCGGCAGCTCTTCCTTCTTCAGCTCGCGCGGCACCGGCGCATCCATCTTGCCAGCGAAGCCACGCACGGTTCCGCCCCAGTCAAAGGCGCTCGGCGCCTCCGGGTTCGCACCGTCAATCAGGTCCGGGTGGCTCGTGCGGCCGCCATGCATGATCTGCATGAACAGGGTGCCGCCTTCCTCGTGCACGCGGTCTGCGACGGCGCGCCAGCCTTCTGCCTGCTCATCGGTGGCAATGCCTGCCTGGCCCGGGAATGCGCGGTTGGTCCACGCCGGGAAAGTTCCCTCCGTAACCACCAGACCAGCCGTGGCGCGCTGCGAGTAGTACTTCTGGTGCAGCTCGGTAGGTACACCGCTTTCGCCTGCACGCTGGCGGGTCAGCGCCGCCATGGTGACGCGGTTATCTAGCTTGAATCGGCCAAGTTCCAGTGGTTCGAAAAGTGAAGTCATGCCCAGTGCAACGCGCAGCCGGGCTGCACTATTTCACCATTGCCAAAAGGACGATGACACCAGCGTGTATGCCAGCTTTACCTCGCCCAATAATGAGCGCTGGACGGACCGACTTACTGTAGAAGGCCAGCCCTACTAGCGCGGCTCTGCTGGGATCTCTTGGCCGGTGCTACCGGCGGTTCCGGACGCTTGGGTGCCGGAGCCGGCATCTCCGCCTGCATTAGAGGCGTTGCCGGAGCCGTTGTCCGAGCCAGCACCGGCGTTATCTGCGCCGTTGGCGGCGCTCGGCGCGGGCGAGGCATTGCCGGTAGCGTCAGTTTCCTGACCGCCGCCGCTACCGCCGCCGGCAGGCGAATCGGTCGCGCCAGCGCCATTAGAGCCTTGCGGGTTGGCGGTCTCTGTGGGAGCAGTGCTGTCCTCCGCCGGTTCGTACTGCGTGCCGGTCTCGGTGGATTCGGGGGTGGGGTTGGTGGAGGGAGCGTCGGAAAGCTGCGAGGAAGAGGCCGCCGCGCCGCTATCGCGCCAGTGCTCGGGCGAAAGCCAGCCCGCATCGCCGTTTTCGGGATTGCTTGAGGCCAGGGCCAGGGCGCCGACGACGAGCAGAGCCAGGATGAGGCCCGTGGTAGAGGCGCGGACACGGCCGCCAATGGTGGCGATCTTCTGGAACTTGGTATTGGTCTCCAGCGCGCGCCAGATGCCCTGGGTGGGCTCGGGCTCCTGGTCCTCCTCATCCGGCAGCGCGGGCTTTCCGGGGCCATCGCTTTTCGGGCCATCCGCCTCGGGTGACTGGTGTTCTGGCCGGGAATCGGGGCGCGAGCCCTCCCCTGCCGCGGAGGCATCCTTGACGGACTCTTGTGCCGCTGGATTGTCGCCTGCCGGAAGAAGCGGGCGCTGGATTTCGTCCAAGTCGGCCACGTTGTAGTGATCCCAGAACTCGGAAAGCAGCGCGGAGCGAATGGCACGCTCCACCGCCCACTGGCGGGCGGGGTTTACGGTAACCAACACGCGGTAGGTCACATGCCACGACTGTCCGGCGGCCTGCGGGGCAACCAACTGGGTGGCCGGCAGCACCTCGAGCTCGCCATTGACGTCTACGGCGATGGACGGTTCCTGGATGGCTTGCTCGGAAATCGTGCGCACCCGGCGCGTGATTTCTGGCAGGGTCTCGCCTTCTTGCACCGGCACGTCAAAGTTGACCACGGCGCGCGACCACTCCTGGGAGTAATTGGTGACCGCGCCGGCCGAGCTATTGGGCACGGTGACCAGCTCGCCGGTGGGTGTGCGCACCTTGGTAGTGCGCAGGGTCAGCATCACCACGGTTCCTTCCACGTCAGTCACGCCATCAAAGCTGACGTAGTCGCCCACGCCAAATTGCTTTTCCGAAAGGATGAAGAAGCCAGAGAGAAAGTCCGCAATGATGGACTGGGCGCCAAAGCCCACGGCGGCCGAGACTATCGTCGCCGGCACTGCCGCACCTACCGCGGGCACGCCGAGATTGGTCAACGCGGCCCAAATGATGAGGAAGTACGCTGCTGCCTGCACGATGTAGACCAGCGCTCCGGTCAGTGCCAGGCGCGCCTTGGTGGCTTCTTCGTCTTCATCGAGGCCGCGCTCCATGATGCGGATGGCCAGCCTGCCGATGCGCGGGATCAAAATGCCTATCAGCAATAGCGCGATAAGCGGTAAGCCGTGGTCAACAAAGAGGCTCCACAGCTCGTAGAAGTAATACTTCAGATTCATGCCTCTAGATTAAGCCGCGTGCCTGAAAACTAGATGCCAGTTGACTGCCAGCAACCATGCAAACCCCGCTCCTTCCGACGCGCACCCCCTATGCCCTGCGCAAACTCCTGCGGGCTCGGCCGGGCTTGGCTACTCTGTGGGGCATGAAGAAATCATTCCTTATCCCCTTCTTTTCCCTTGCCCTCTTTACCACTGGCTGCGGCGGCAGCGACGACACCGCCACCACCATCTCCACGGTGAAGGAAACCGTGACGGAGACTGCCTCCGAGACCAGCACCACCGAAACAAGCACCGAGGAATCGACCACGGAAGAAACCACGACCGAAACTCCGCAGGAGCGCGAGCCACGCACGCAGACTCCGGAGCCGGCGACGAATAACCAGCAGCAGGCCAATACCGCGGGGTACCAGTGCGCGGACGGCACCTGGGTGGAGTTTGCCGGACTGTGCAAGGAATCCAATAACCAGCCACCGGTCCAGCCGGCGCCACAGCAACAGGCACCACAGCAGGGCCAAGCCAATAACGGCGGCCCGAGCGCGGATTGCCCGGCCTACCTGTGCGGCTATGGCAATGACGCCAATGGCAACCGGAATAAGAGCTCCGGAGAAATCCAGACCCAATATGGCTGCGAACAGGGCTACATCACGGATCCGCAGGTCTGCGGCGCGGTGGGGCGCTAGGCCGTTTCCCGCTAGGCCGCCGCGAGCTAGGCCGCCGCGCTAAACCACCGCGCCGAACCCACAGGCCTAGTCGCGGGAGTTATAACGCTTCATGAGGCGGTCAATGAGTTCATCAGTAAGCTTGTCATCTTCCAAGATGGAATCCAGCAGGCGCTGCGATTCCTCATGGGAGGCCTGCTCTTCTGCCTCGTAGGAGTCACCGCTCAGGTCCATACCAAAGTCGGTGTTCTCGGACTCCGCGGTCTGGGCACTGAGCTGATCGACGTCCGATTCAAACGACTGCATAAACTCGCTGGCCTCCGCCGCGGCCTCCTTGCGGCGTTTGCCGGAGCGCACTTCCTTTTCGATGCGGCGCTGCAGTGCGGCCTCCATCTGGCGGTGGCGCCACGAGCGCACGCGGTGCGGCTCCAAGCGGCGGCCCACCGCGCGGCTCTTATTCTCCGCCTTCTTCGCCAGCACCTTCACCTGCGCCGCGGTGTGATTAATCGGCGCCCACTCCTGGTAGGCCGGCACGCGCCAGCCGGCCCAAATGCCCAGCAGCGCCAAGAAGATGGAAACCAGCGGCCCGATAATCATGCCCACGGCCATCATGTCATAGTGGTGGCCCACCAAGACGATGATTGCGCAGGCCACGGCCGGGATGACCGTCGGCTGGTTATCGCCAAAGATGCTAGGCTCGCGCCCCATGACGATGTCACGAATCATGGATCCGCCGGTGGCGGTAAACACGCCCATCATGATGCACGGGATAAGCGGCAGCCCATAGGTAATTGCCTTAACTGCGCCGGTGGCGGCCCAGAGGCCGGACACGACGGCGTCGCCATGCGCTTGCAGATAATCCCAGGTCTTGCCCTTGAAGTAGACAAAGCGGGCAATGAGCGCACCAGCAAAGGCCAGGTAGAGGTACTCCGGCTGGCTCATGGCCGCCACCGTGCCGCGGTTAATAAGGACATCGCGCACCATGCCGCCGCCCAGGGAAGAAAACATCGCGATGAAGAAAAAGCCGATGATGTCATAGCCGCGCTTGCGCGCCATAGTGCCGCCGATGATTCCCATCAGCAGCACGCCGCTGATATCGGACCAGCGGTAGAGAGATTCAATGAGCGGATCCACTTCAACCATATGGTTATTAGACTTCACCACCCGCCACCGCGCAATTAGCACACCCATATGCGCAGCCAGGCACCAGAAAAGGCGCCGGCCTTGCTTGCCGACGCCTCCCTCTCACCGTGGGGCCACCGGGGCTCGAACCCGGGACCAACGGATTATGAGTCCGTAGCTCTAACCGACTGAGCTATAGCCCCACGCGGATCACACACCGCTAGGGCGAAGATCCGCTCTCAAAAGAGTAGCCAATCCGAGGCTAAAGACCAATTTGCCCAGCGCAGTGCAGCCCCATCCGGTATAAGTAAATTATGCGCCACATCACAGCCTCTTTCCTTATCGCCGCTGCCCTAACCCTCTCCGCCTGCTCCGCCGACTCGGACCAGGCCTCCTCCACTAACTCCGACGAAAACTCCTCTAACAGCCAAGGTTCTACCAAAGACGCGAAAGCCGTCATTGGCACGTGGGAACAAAAAATAGGCGAAGGTGAGCACACATCTACCTTCACCGCCAGCGTGACCGATGATGTGATCACCGTGGAGTGGGATTACGGCTCCGGCAATAATGAGCCACTATGGATTGGAACCTTTGACGCCGCCAAGGCAGCCAAGGGCGAGACGGTAGCTTCCAAGAAAGACGCCGGCGGCGTGGATCCCGTATCCGATGACATGATGCCGGACAACCTAGACTTCAAGCTCGAAGACGATCAGCTTAAATTCAAGTTCAAGACGGAAAGTGTCCCACTGGACGTCGCGTTAAAGAAGATTAGCGACGAGCCCGAAACCAAAAATGAGCTCCAAAACACCGATGCCACCCGCTCTTTCAAAGACAACATTCTGGAGCTGCCCACCGCTACGGTCAAGATCACCGGACACCACGTTATCGATCCGGGCTCCCCTGGAAACCGGATTGGCGATAAGCCCATCATCGTATTTGACTACGAGATGACCAATAAGACCGACAAAGAGCTGCGCACAGCGGATTTCTCCTCCATGTTCACCGCAATCCAGGATAACGACGAGAACTCCGTCAATGAGCTCAAAACCGGTTTTAGCGAATACATCGATACTGACAACATGTTGGACAAGATCAAGAAGGGCGGCACGGTCAAGAGCTCCGCCGCCTTCGAGCTTGATGACCTCACCACTCCAGTAGAACTGGTAGCCAGGGAAAAATACGGCGAGGAAGAAGTGGGCTCGCAGACTTATAAGCTGGAGGAATCTACCCCGATGGATCCCGCGCCAAAGGACGAAGACTCGAGCCCGGAGCTACCTAAGAAAAACGAGAAAGACACTCATTCCATCTAGCTCCAGTTCCGAGGTGGAAGTGGTTGCCCAGCCTCAATCCCACTCAACTCGAGGCGGTTCGGGTTTAAGCCTGTGCAAACGTTACCCCTGCTTTTACCTCCGATTTCTCCACAGCATAGAATCATCAGTGACATTCACCCCGATGTCACTATTTTTGTGATGGGAGATACACATGGCGACACTAGATTCCCTTTTGGTGCCCGGCGCGGTGGAGCTGCACGGCGCCGCGGATAACTGGAGGCAGGCCATCCGGCTGGCGGGCTCGCTGCTGGAAGAAGCAGACACGATCACCGCGGATTACACCGAGGCAATGATGCACTCCGTGGAGGAAACGGGCCCCTATATCGTGGTGGCGCCGGGATTCGCCTTTGCGCACGCGCGCCCTTCGGAGGCGGTGAAGGAAACTTCCCTGTCGTGGGTACGCCTAGATGAGCCGGTGAAATTCGGCCATGACTCTAACGATCCCGTCGACCTGGTCGTAGCTTTCGCAGCGCGCAATGACTCCGAGCATCTGCAGGCGATGAAACAACTGGCAAAGCTGCTTGCCACCAAGCGCGCCGAGCTCAATCGGGCAGAATCCGAAGAGGAACTGCGCGCGGTTCTCACCGCATCGACTTCGAGCAAGAAGCAGCCAGCGGCCGATCCGAAAGCGGCGCCCGCGTCCCAGGAAACAAAGCACACGGCCGCAGATTCTGTCGCGTCCAAGGGAAAGATCCTCACGGTGTGCGGCAACGGCCTGGGAACCTCGCTATTCCTTAAGAACACGCTCGAGCAGGTTCTCGATGAATGGGGCTGGGGACCGTACCTGAATGTTGAAGCCACGGACACCATCTCCGCCAAGGGTCGGGCGAGCGAGGCGGATTTCCTGCTCACCTCCGGCGAGATTGCGGCAACGCTTGGCGATGTCGGCGTTCCCGTCTACGTCATTCAAGACTTCACCTCTATGTCTGAAATCGATGGGGCTCTGCGCGAGCTCTATGACATCTAAGGAGCATCCTCATGGATTTTCTTCTTGCTATAGCAAACTTCCTTGTCAATGAGATCCTCTCCGTACCGGCATTCCTCATCGGCATCATCACCGCGGTCGGCTTGGCCGCGATGGGGCGCGGCACCGGCAAAACCATTGGCGGCGCCATCAAGGCCACGCTTGGGTTCTTGCTCATCGGTGCCGGCGCCGGTCTCGTCACCGATTCGCTGGAGCCGCTCGGCGCCATGATTACGGGCGCTACCGGCGCGCAAGGCGTGGTTCCCACCAATGAGGCAATCGTAGGCATTGCCCAAGACCAGTTCGGCAGCCAGGTCGCCTGGATTATGATCCTCGGCTTTGTGGTCTCCCTACTCCTCGCCCGCTTCACGCCCATGAGCTACGTATTCCTCACCGGCCACCACGTCCTATTCATGGCCACGCTTCTCACTATGGTGCTCGCCCCTGCCGGGTACTCGTCCTGGATCGTCATCGCCTTTGGCGCGGCCCTGCTCGGCATTCTCATGGTCTCGCTGCCGGCTATCGCGCACCCGTTTACCCGCCGGATTACCGGCGATGACTCCGTTGCCATCGGACACTTCGGCACTATGGGGTACTTGGCTGCGGGCGGCGTCGGCAAGCTGGTGGGCGGCAAGGGAAAGAAGATGTCGCCCTCTACTGAAGACCTAAAGCTACCGGAAGGCCTGCGCTTTTTGCGCGATTCTATGGTGGCAACCGCGCTCTCCATGGCGCTGATGTACGTTGTGCTCGCCGTGCTATTCATTGCCCGCGCCGGTTCGGAGGAAGCCTTTACCGCCTTCCCTGATGGTGCCACCAATGTGGGCAATTTCTTGATGCAGTCCGTCACCCAAGGCCTCCAGTTCGGCGTGGCTGTGGCCGTTATCCTCTTTGGCGTACGCACCATTTTGGGCGAGCTCGTGCCCGCGTTCCAGGGCATTGCGGCCAAGGTCGTGCCCGGCGCGATTCCCGCACTGGATGCGCCCATCGTCTTCCCCTATGCCCAGAATGCAGTCCTCATCGGCTTCATCTCTTCCTTCGTGGGCGGACTGGTGGGCCTTGCCGTGCTTTCCACCTGGCTCAACCCAGCCTTTGGCGTGGCCCTGATTCTGCCGGGCCTCGTGCCACACTTCTTTACCGGCGGCGCGGCCGGCGTCTACGGCAATGCCACCGGTGGACGCCGCGGCGCGGCACTCGGCGCCTTTGTCAACGGCCTCATCATTACCTTCCTGCCGGCATTCCTCCTCAGCGTCCTGGGCTCCTTCGGCTCGGCGAATACCACTTTCGGCGATGCTGACTTTGGCTGGCTCGGCCTGCTGCTGGGTTGGTCCATCCACGCCGATGGCGCTCTGGGGCTTTTCTTCATTGCCCTTATCGCGCTGGCCATCTTGGCCTTGGGCTGGGTATGCCAGCGCACGCTTGTCGACGCCCACTGGGACCCCTCCCCGCACCGTCCTTCCCCTACTAGCACCGCCGGTACCACCGAGGGCGCAACCGCGGCTGCCACTTCTTCCGGCACCGCCAAGAAGTATCCCAAGGTGCTACCACCTGAGGGCGCGCCGGTTCCACCCACCCGCGTAGACCACTAGCCCCGCGCCACACCCCAAAGGGCGCTACAGTATCCCCTATGCAGCGCCCTTCCTTATTCCCCTTAGCGTCCATCCTTCTCGCCGCTGGCCTCACCGTAAGCGCCTGCGGCTCCGGCTCCGATTCCGATAACAACTCCGCGCCGGCGAATGAGCCGGCCTTCTCCACCGCACAGGACAATAGCTCCGCTGCGGGCAAAGCCGAAAAAGAATCCAGCCCGGAAAAGGAAACGAAACAACGCCGCACCGAGACAGTCACCAAACAGGCCGAACCGGAGCAGCCCGCACCGCCGGCCGGCGGCAACCACAACATCAACGCGGGCCAGATTGGCGGCTACTGCGGCACATCGTCATCGGGCGATTCCATCGACGCCGGCGATCTGACTTCATGCGAATTCGCCGCCGCGGTCTTCGATGCCGCGATGCAGGCTAGCTACACCATGCGTTCGAAAGATCCCACGGTGACGGCGGTATACCACGCAGATATCACCGCCAGCAGCCCGGTGACCAAGCAGTCCTATAACCTGGATTGCCGCATGGGCAGCGACCAGCGAGTGCTCACCTGCGAAAAGCCCAGCGATAGAACGGTGAGTGCCTCGTTTGAAACCGCGGATAGGAGCGTGTGGACCAAGCGCGTGGCCACCACGAACTAACCGCTAGCCAAGAAACTAACCAGACCGAACTAGATCAACCGTTCAGCAAACCATTCTGCAATGAAGCCTTCCTTCTTATCGCGCGCAGCGGCCACGGTTTCAACGAGCTCCACAATTTCTTCATCGGGGATTGGCCCCAGCCCAAAGCCTTCGATTTCTAGGTAGGTGGAGGCACATACCCAGGCGATTCGCTTATTGCCGTCAACGAATGCATGCGCTTTTGCCAGATAGTGCAACAACGCTGCAGCCCTATCCAGTGCAGATGGGTGCAAGTACTCTCCGCCGAAGGTTTGTAAAGGGGTGGCCAACGCTGACTCAAGTTTCGACCGATCGAGGAGGTTGCCATCCCGACCGATAAGTTGACGGTTCAGTCGAACCACGTCTTCCACCGGAAGGCAGTACTCATTCATCGGGTTGCAAGAATCTCAAGAGCGCCCTTCCAGCGTTCTACTGAAGCTTGCAAGCGCTGCTGGAGGTCACTGCCGGAAAGATGCTGCACCGAAAGCATAGGCCGCGTCGGCCCCTCAGCTCCACGTGCTTCCTGCAAGGCATAGTATTTTTTCATTTCCAGCTGCGAAATCGGCTCGTTAGCATTCGCCTCGGGGCCCATCTGACCACGAGCGACAATCCATGGACGTTCCGAGTGCGTAAGTTCAATCAGTTCGTTGGATGTCTTATCACCATAAAAGGCAATCACAGCATCGATGATCTTTTCGGCTTCCTCCCCTATTGCCTCTACATCAGCTCCCGGTAACACCGTGGAGGATTTCTCGGAGCGTTGATATTTATTCTCGCGATAGAGGTCGGGTTCAACCGGACCGTCCTTCCACGCCTGAAATTCATTCGAGACAAGAGGTCGCCCGTACCAGCCCAGGCTCCACGCTTGGCAGTAATACGTAAGCTTCTCCAGCTTCCACGCATCGACCCACCCCAGTTTGTTGTAGATAACCTGCGCGACGTCTACTGCTGTAGCCATGGCCCCTCCTCTCATAGTGCGAAACAATTTTTACGTGTAAAGAGCCAAAATTCTTAAGCCAGTATAGCCGTCCTCATCTGCTATATGAAGGCCACACTTTAACCTACAAAGTCATCCTCAGAAGGCCACGGCAGCTCCACGTCCACGGGCACGCCGGCGAGGATGTCCAGCGATTTCTTGAACTCGGCAAGGTCGAGGCCTACCTCCTTATAGGCCGCGGCCATGGCTTCGGGGATGCATTCGGCACGGGTGCGGAGGGAGGCGCCGTCGGCAGTCAGGGCAGCGAGGGTGCGCCGTTCATCGTTCGGGTCGCGCCAACGCTCCACATAGCCCTGCTTTTCCAAGCGCTTGAGCAGCGGCGTGAGCGTGCCACTATCCAGGCCCAGGCGGGAGTCGATGAATTTCAGCGGCACCGGCTCATCTGCCTCCCACAGCGCCAACATGACCAGGTACTGCGGATAGGTCAGGCCGAGCTCCGCCAACAGCGGGCGGTAGGAGCGCACCACTGCCCTATTGGCGCGGTAGAGCGCAAAGCACAGCTGACTATCCAGGGCGAGGCGATCAGTGGGCGCGTCATTCATGGCCAAAAGTATAGACGTCAGCAAAACATTGCATCCGATTTAATTGTGTACAATCAAAACCGTTTCGAGCACCTACTGAAAGGAGCAATCATGGACGCCATGTACACCGCCGAGGCCCTCGCCACCGGAGCAGGCCGCAACGGCCACGCCGCCATCAAGGGCTCGGACCTGGACTTTGCCCTGGCCATCCCCAAGGAGATGGGCGGCAGCGGCGAGGGTGCTAACCCGGAGCAGCTCTTTGCCGCCGGCTATGCCGCGTGCTTCCACTCCGCGCTGCAGGCCGTGGCGCGCAGCCAGAAGGTCGAGCTGGGAGATTCGGCCGTGGGGGCACGAGTGGGCATCGATAAGCAGGGCGAAGGCTTCCAGCTGGCAGTAGAGCTGGAGGTATCCATCCCCGCCCAGGACCGTGCCACTGCGCAGCAGCTTGCCGACGCCGCCCACCAGGTCTGCCCCTACTCCAACGCCACCCGCGGCAATATCGAGGTCACCGTCAGCGTCGTCGAAGACTAGCGTTCTTGCGTACAATCGGCGGACGTACAAAGACCCAATAGAAAAGGAGTCATCATGGACGCCGTTTACACCACCGAAGCACTCTCCACCGGCGCGGGCCGCGACGGCCGCTCTGTAGTCAAGGATTCCGATCTGGACTTCACCATGACCGCCCCAAAGGAGATGGGCGGCAGCGGTGAGGGCGCTAACCCGGAGCAGCTCTTCGCTGCCGGTTACGCCGCTTGCTACCACTCCGCACTGAAGGCAGTGGCCAAGGACAAGGGCGTAGACGTGGAGAACTCCACCGTCGGTGCCCGCGTTTCCCTGGGCAAGAACGACGAGGGCTTCTTCCTCGGCGTGGACCTCGAGGTCACCATCCCAGGCGTTGAGGACGACAAGGCACAGGAGCTTGCCGACGCCGCTCACCAGATGTGCCCTTACTCCAAGGCCACCCGCGGCAACATCGAAGTCAACGTTGGTGTTGCACAGGACTAGTTTCTAGTCCGCTCCCCCAGCCCACGCCGCGCTACTTTCAGCGCCGCGTGGGTATTTTTATGCCTTGTGCAACCTCTCAGATTGGTCTTCTGCTCTGGAAGACGGCTCGGCGCGGCGGCCAGTCCAGAACTTTATTGATAAAAACGCGCCGTTTCATCAATAAGCCCGCCGTAGGGTGGAGCTAAATTATAAAAAGGCGCGTTTTTAACAAATAGAAGGAACCTCGATGGCACACTCTTATCACTCTTTAAAGTCTATTTTCCATCAGTCTTCACACGGACAATCCTCCGTCGACGAGGCTCACGCTCTTAGGCTGCAGAGTCCGAGTACAATCTGTTGGGACTATCAGGTGCGCGGAAAAGACCTCTTTGTTGTTGTTACCACTCGGCTCCACTCCTTGTGTGAACAGGTATGGCGCCGAGAAGTTATTATTTCCCGGTTATGGTCCCTGTTACCTAAAGCTGCGACGCGCCACTACATTTTTCAACTCTTGATTGAAGAAATTCAATCTTCGAACGAGATTGAAGGCGTTCATTCCACAAAGAAAGAAATCGCGGAAGCTTTATCCAAGGCGGATTCTACTTCCACCAAGCGCTTCGAGGAAATGTCAGCGCTATATTCTTCGCTTACCGGACTCGATGGAAGTGAGGTCAGCTTTCCCACTCAGCTTGAAGATATTCGCGCGCTCTACGATTCTCTCCTCAAAGGAGAAATCGATGCTGAGAATGGTATCGACGGTGAGCTGTTTCGAAATGGCGTTGTCCACATCTTTGGCGGCAGCACCCAATTCACGTCCGAGGCTCACAACGAGCAAGATATTCGAACCAGGCTCCAACAGTTCCTGGCGTGTCAAGCGTCTACTTCAAACGGCCTCATTAATGCCCTAGCAGGGCATTTTATGTTCGAGCACACGCATCCATTTTATGATGGCAATGGCCGTCTCGGCCGGTTTCTCATGGGCTTGAAGCTGCGAGAAATACTTTCTGTACCCACCGCGATGTCTCTTTCTCGAGAGCTCTCGAAAGACCGGCAAAAATACTACAAGTCCTTCACGGTCACCGAAGAGCCTCTCAATCGTGGCGAGGCAACGTTTTTTGTCATTGCGCTCCTAGAGATGTTGAGCTCGGCGCAAGAATCTCTATTAAACTCACTTGAGCGAAAAAAGTTCGCCCTCGAGAAACTCGAAGGCCGAATTCAAGAACTGCGAAATGGGCCTGGAACTTCCAAAGAGGATCGCCGACTTAATATCCTCTTCATAATGGGACAAGCCGCGCTTTTTGGCCCTCTCTTAGGACTCGATCTCGACACTCTAGCGACCTACTTGGATAAAAGTAAGCAAACCGTCCGTGCCGATACGAAACGTCTAGTTAAGGAAGGGCTCTTGGAAGAGCGGTCACACAAGCCGCTCTCTTTTGCACTCACGGAAGAAGCCCGTGAGTTTCTAGACATTGAATAGCAACACTCGTAGTGAGAGATACTGCCCTTCTTGTCGAGTTCTCAATGCTGATAATGAGAAAGGGGCCAACCTAGCAGTCGTAGTACATCTAATCCTTAACACCTGGTGCCCAACACGCCGTGCCCCTTCGCGCTGCTGTGCATTCCACTCCTGTAGTCACCGCTGCGGATCCTTATTGATAAAAACGCGGGTTTTTAGCAATAAGATCCCCAGAGTGGATGGCTATTTTATAAAATCGTCGATTTTTAATAAATAGGGTTTCTCTGTCCATATCTTAGCCCCGCTAATTCTTCCTAGTACTCTCCCCAGCGAGAAACGTGGCAATTCAGGTTCAGGTGGCATAGAGGGCGAGTGCCACGCCGCGCTTCGCGGCGGATTCCCAAGCACAGTGGACGAAATCGGCGGAGCTAGCGTCGCGGAAGAAATACGTTGCCTACAAAGCTAAGGCGCTGCTCTCCTGCGATTTATGACTCGCTAAGGTCAACCACCCTCCGCATCCCCTCCCCTGCCGAACGGTGAAATGCCTCGGGAACTTGGGAGAGGGTGATAGGGCCATCGGTGACAGATTGCCAGTCAATGCGGGAGCCGGCAAGTAAGTCGACGGCCTGCTCAAGGTGATGCGGCTCGTAGTTATGCACGCCGGTAACAGTGCGCCAGCCGCGGACAATCCATTCGGGGTCCAAGTCGATAGCAGGGCTGTCCGCAACGGAACCGGCGAGTACGGCCACGCCATTAATGTCGAGAGGCTTCAAACAGGTGATAACACCTTGGGCGAGCTGGAGAATTCCAGCGCGACGTCGAAGTTCTCAACAATATCTAAAGCGGGATCGAAGTCACTAAAACCGGAGATGCAGGCACCCAGCTGAGCAGCGTACCTGCGCCGATGAGAGTTGGGATCCGTCGCGGTGACGGCAGCGCCCGCGCGCAAAGCGGCCTCCACTGCAAGGAGACCGAGCATGCCTAAGCCCACGACTAGGACCCGCTTTTCCTTCAACGAGTCCATGGAGGGACAGGCCGTATCGAGGGCAGCCATAACGGTGGCTCCGGCACAGGAGACGATTGAGGCGGGGACATCGCCAAGCGCGGCCTTCGCCCCTGTTAGGCAACGAACCCGCAGTGCTCCCGCCAAAACACTCTCCATCGGAGCAGACCGAGGCGAGCGCGTAATAGTCAAGAATTCCGATCCAGATTTCACTATGACCAACCAAAGGACGTAAGCAGCTGCAGTGAGGGCTTCTACCTCTGCGTCAATCTCGAGGTCACCAATCCAAGCATTGGGGACGACAAGGCACAAGAGCTTGCCGACGCCGCCCACCAGATGTGCCCTTACTCCAAAGCCACCCGCGGCAACATCGAGGTCAACGTTGGTGTTGCACAGGACTAATCCTGGCGTCTAGCCTCTAGCCCCTCGCTACAGCATTGCTGTGGTGAGGGGTTTCTTTTCACAATTTACTGCCAACCTTGAAATAACGGAGTCTTGAATACAGCCGACACTATCTGCGGGAAACTCAAAATCATTGGGCTTGCTTAGATAAATTAATCCGCACTTTGAGAAAGCGGAAGTATGACTGGTTTCATCATCTTTTACAAACGAAAATCAGGCGAATCCTACATCACGCAATACCCTGACTCTGCTCCGTCTTTGGCGTCGGTGAAAAACCAATTCCCGGTACTTCATTGGAGTTGTCCACATCGTCGACGGTTCGGACGGGCTAAATGACCTGTCACCGGCACGGCGAATTCTGCCACATGTCGCGCACGGATCCTCTTTACACCCCTACTCGAAAACCCAAAAATCGAATAAATGAACCAGACACCACTGCACATGTCCGCCACAGCTGTCAAAATCGAGTCATGTCTGTTGAAGCTAGGGCCCTCTCACTGCGACGGTTAATGCACAATTCTGCGGCGGTACGACTGCTTGCGGCTGATAACGCGCCGGTAATTTTGGCGCTGATCGCAGAGTACTTCCCCCGCGGTACCCGAGCACGGCCAGCGGCGGAGGTATACGAGTTGATGGTCACTGATTTTGAGGTTATTGCCAACGATTTTGCCATGCCCCGTACGCCCCAGAGTTATTGCACTGACTGGGTAAAAGCAGGATGGTTGGTGAGAAAATCAGGTAAAAGTTCACACGGCGAAACGTTGGAACCAAGCGAAGACGCACTTTCTGCTCTAGAGGCCATCGAGCGGTGGGAGTCACCGGTATCTGCCGTCACAGCATCACGGGTGGAATCCATTAGCTCGGCCCTACAACGGTTAGCAAGGGACACGAATAAGGACATCGCCAGTCGCGTTGCCAGTCTCGAGGCAGAACGGAACCGCATTGACCAGGAAATTGAAAAGGCACGTTTAGGACAGTTCGAATCCTTAACCTCAGCAGAGACAGAAGAACGTGTACAAGACGTGCTTAATATGGCAACGGCGGTACCGAGCGATTTCGCCCGAGTGCGCCACGAACTTGAGGCCCTCAATCATCAACTACGCCGGCAGTTATTAGACCCAGAGGGATACCGCGGCGATGTGCTCGAAGAGATCTTCACCGGCGTGGACCATATTGCTGAATCTGAGGCTGGACGCAGTTTCCGCGGATTCTATTCCCTTCTTATGGATAGGGAACGCAGTGCATGGTTGGACCAGTGGATAAAAGAAGTTTTAGAAAGCGATACCGGCCAGGAGCTGGCGCCAGAAATGCGGCAGCACCTGCGAAATCTTTTCCGCGATATGGAAGACACGAGTTTCGATGTCAACCAGACGATGACTGGCTTGGCGCGTAGCTTGCGCAACTACGTTTCCTCAGAGCAATTCGCAGAAGACAGGCGCATGATTGAGCTCCTAAGAGAGGCGCGCGGTATGGCCATTGATGCTGCGCAGAACTCTGAGCTCAAGGCCTTTCACCGAATGGAGACGCCGCTGCAGCGCATCGGTATGTCCATCCACTCCGTTTCACGCATTCGCTTAGCCAACCCAGGTCGAGAGGTAGTAGAGGAATCACCTGAGGCGTTCCAGCCAGGCGAGGAAAACGCAGAAGCATTACTCGAGCTAGTGCGCGAATCAGAGATTGACTTTGAAGAGTTGCACGAGATGATTCGAAAGGCCGTCGATAAGGCGGGCCCGTGCACCATTGGCCAAGTATTGCAGGCCTACCCTGCCACGCAAGGCTTAGCTAGTGTAGTGGGCTTGGTGCACATTGCGGATCAGCACCCCCTGCCTGACTTGAGAAATTCCACGGAGAAGGTCTTTTGGACCGAAGAAAACGGCGCAACACGCGCCGCCTTCATTCCCACTATGTATTTCGACCGCACCACCATTGAGGAGCTATCGTGACCGCTGCACTTAATCACCGCGTCGATTCCGAGCATGAACCGCCGCTTTGGAATAGCGATAAAGGAACGCTGACGTATAACTCACGCCGCGCGTTGGTACAGCTGCTAAAAGGACCACTTATTCGAGCACAGAAGGAACCTGTCTTGTGGGCTGCGATTATTTCAGACGAAGAAAACCTGCGGGCTAGACTGCACGAGTTATTTCTCGAGCTCGTTATCGATGAAGCAGAAGGATTCGCCTTCACCCGAATGGTGGAAGAAGAAACGTTAGCTATTCCGCAGGTGCTGCGCACGGATAAGCTCAAGCACATCGACACAGCCATCTTGTTAAACCTGCGCCAAGAACTGGGGCTGGCGCTACCTGGCGAACGTGTAATCGTGGACGTGGAAGACCTGCGAGAGGGAATCGGGTACGTCCGCGCGGTTGATAACCGAGACGAGGCCGGATTCAATAATCGCTTCAATGCAGCAATCAAACGCATCCGCAATGAATATTCACTGTTAAGCGCTACTGAGACTGAAGGCCGGTTTGAGGTTTCCCCCGTATTGCGCCAGCTTTTCGATTCCGCCACAGTTACCGCCATCCGGGACGAGTACGCCCGCCTAGCGGAGACAGGAAATGGCCAAGAGGATGATTCGAATGACTAAAATTTACCAAGGCCAATACCGGATAAGCCGCATCCAATTAATTAACTGGGGCACATTTCACGGATACTTTTCCATCCCCGTAGCTAGAAAGGGTTTCCTAATCACCGGCGGATCCGGTTCCGGCAAATCTACCTTATTGGATGCAATGTCGGCGGTGTTAGTACCGCAGAAAGATCTGAAATTTAACGCGGCATCGCAACAGGACCTTGGGCGGCATGATGGTCGCAATCTCGTATCCTATGTGCGTGGTGCATGGCGGCAACAGGAAAATACACAGACGGGTGAGATTGCTCCCGAGTACCTGCGAACGGGCGCAACGAATTCAATTGTGGCCCTGACCTACGATAACGGAGCTGGAAAGCAGCATACCCTCATTGCTATTTTCCGCCTCAATGGCGGTGAAAATTCCGTGAGCCAGGTTAAGAAACTCTACGGAGTGGTGCAGGGAGATGAGGACATCGATAAGCTGAGTTCCCTGCTCACGCGGAGCCTAGATACCCGCAAGATTAAAGCTTTATATAAGGGACCAGGGGCATCTTTCACACAGACGTATAGTACGTTCGCAGATCGCTTTCGTAAGCGCCTTGGGATCAAAAGCGAACTAGGCCAGGTGCTCCTGCACCGCACTCAATCCGCTAAGTCCCTATCCAGCCTGGATCAGCTCTTCCGAGGCTACATGCTGGACAAGCCCTCTACTTTCGAGCGAGCCGATGAAGCTGTGGAGCAATTCGAGGACCTCCGCCAAGCTTACCTGCGGGTGGAGGATGTCAAAGCACAGATTGACACACTCGCTCCCCTTCCTCGTCTGCATGCGCAGCGAGATGTTGCAGAATCTGCCAAGCACAAGGCCGAGGCCATGAGTGAAGCGCTACCAGCGGTCCGAGCTCGCATGGTGGCTGAGGAATTGGACTATCAAATCAGAGCGCTAAACGCGCAGTTGGCTGAGGCTCAATCAGATGCCGAGTCTCTCGAGGACGAGGTCAAACACCTCGACGAGACGGAGCGGTTAGCAGCAGTGGCTGTGTCTCAACTTAGTGCCGGCGAGCTCGATGCCCTAAGCGCAAAAATGGAGACTGCTGAAAAAGAAATCGAGCACCGCTCCAAAGAATTCCGGCGCTTGGCCACTGCCGCCGGCCGGTGGACCGACAATTATGAGTTCAATCCGCATGGCTTTGCGGAACTTCAGGCTAATGCGAAGCTGCGCATCGCGGACTTCGAATCTGACTCTGCCAAGCTCATCAATCAGCAGCAAGAGGCTGGAGTAGCTGCTCGCGACGCCGCGACAACGTTTGCCACTCTGAAAAGCGAACTCGCTTCTTTCGGTTCGCGAAACACCAACATAGACAAAGCATTGGTAGAGCTACGGTCCCAGCTCGCTCACGATACGGGGTACGCCGAGTCAGAACTTCCGTTTGCTGGTGAGCTCATGGATATTAGTCCGCAACAGACGGAATGGGAGCCGGTCCTCCAAAAGCTTCTTCACGGGTTTGCTGCTACCCTGCTGGTTCCGGAAAGCGCACAGAAAGCGATTAATCAGTGGGTCAATTCTCGGGACGTGGGGACCCGGCTCGAATACCGAACCATCCCTGAGTTTGCACCCGCACCAGCAACTGCGCGTAGCCCACAACAACTCATTCACAAGCTGGATTTCCAAGACCACCCTATGGCACCGTGGGTCCGCCATCATATTTCACGCCGATTTAACTACGAATGTGTCAGTTCAGTCGCGGCGCTCGAACAGGTAACTAAGACCCCAGCTGTTACTCGCGATGGCTTAGAAAGCCGCCCTAAGGATAAAGATGGGTCTACCCGCTTTATTAAAGACGACCGCAGGCGTTTTTCCGGCACCAGCTGGTACCGGGTGGGCTCTACCAATGACGCCAAGATTGAGCTGCTGCGCACGCAACTCGATAAAGCAAAAGCCCATGCCAGTGCCACCGCCAAGCTAGTTCAAGACTTAAACCGAAAAATGGATATCCTGCGCACTCAACGCGATAAAGCGAAACTGGTGTTAGAGACTAAGTTTCAGGATATTGATACCGCATCTGCAGAAACTCGCAAACGAGATCTGCAACGGCAATATGATTCTCTTGCCTCGTCACCCGAGGCGAAAGCCCTACATGCCGCGCATAATCGAGCAAAGGATAGGCTAGCTGCAGCCCGTGCCCGCCTTAAGCAATCTCAAAAGCACCTTGGAAGCATTGAGGGCGATCTCCAGCGCTCCACACAGCGTCGCCAGAACATCGGCACCGTACCTACCATCGCTGACGAAGCTATAGCCAAGGAGGTCAAAGAGGCCCTCCACAACGGAAAGCGCAAGCTTTCCATCGATGACATCGATTCCCGGCGCGATGCAGTACAAAACAGCCTGCACGATACATCCCGCGCGGCTGCACGAAACATCGAGGAGATAAATGCCAAGATTGTCTCCGTTCTCCACAAATACTTGTCTCAGTGGCCAGCGGAATCTGCGGATTTACAGCCACAGGCAAACTTTGCCGGTGAGGGCATTGAAAAGTTGAAGTTCCTTCGGGCCGATCGCCTTGCCGATTTCCGTGCTCAGTTCTTGGAACTACTCAACGGAACAACGGTGCAAAATCTGTCTCACCTTGCTTCTTCGTTGCGCCACGCTCGCAGCGATATCGAGCTGCGTATGGAATTTATCAATAAGTCGCTGGAGCGCTCGCCCTTTAATGGCGACCGTATCTTGCGAATTGATGTGAAAGACGCTCGCGGCCAGGTAGTACAGGATTTCCAGCGAGATCTAGATTCCGCGACTTCGCATAGCCTGGCCGAGATCAGCGCAGATGAGCCGGAAGCGGCGTTGCGGCGCTACCATGCTTTGGATAAAATTCTCAGCCGTTTGGGTTCAACCCAACCGGAAGATATTCGTTGGCGCAACCTGGTTCTTGATACCCGAAAACACGTAAGCTTCATCGGCCGCGAATGCTACCCCGATGGAACAACCGCCAATACTTATCAGGATTCTGCTTCCCTCTCTGGTGGCCAGGCACAAAAGCTAGTTTTCTTCTGCCTGGCTGCGGCCCTGCGTTTCCGGCTAGCGGAGCCGGATCAGGATGTTCCCACCTATGGTTCCATCATTTTGGACGAAGCTTTTGACCGCGCAGATCCAGCCTTTACCCGCACGGCAATGTCTGTGTTTGAATCGTTTGGTTTCCACATGATTTTGGCAACGCCATTCAAGCTGATTCAAACATTATCGCCCTACGTCGACGGCACAATCGTGGTCAACTACGACGAGCCCATCATTCATGGCCGTCCACAGGCACGCACAGGCTATTCACTTATCGACGCCGCCTCGTATCCCCAGGAGGACCCCAATGCGGATTCCTAAAGACCTACAAGCACATGCGGCAAAGCTCTTGCGCAACCACTTTGCGGAGGCGCTATCTTCGCCGGATTCCCTCCGTTTGGACTGGCCGCTACATCCACCGACGGCAGCCACCGCCAAACGCGATTTACCAATGACCCAAGAATTCATCCGCGCCTGGCAGCGCTGGCCGCACCAGGAAGAGGTTATCTACGAGTCCCGCAATTGGTCGCGTACTGGGCTGGGCACCAATTCCGTGCCTGTACGCGTGGTAATTGATGGACCTGAACGCATCGCTTCCGCAGCAGGCATGGCCACAACATACTCGCATGCGGTTCAAAGAGCTCAAAAGATCGCCTCGATTTTCCCCGAGCACCCTGACTTCGCTCACACCGTTCACCGTGCTTACAAGCAGTGGAAAGACTTAAGCGCCTACGACCTGCATTGCTTGAGACCGTGTTTGAACTGGTTGCTCACCCATCCCGATTCGGGTGAGTGGGAACGCGCCGTCCCCGTAGAGGGCGTTGATGGCAAGTGGATCGGGTCCCACCGGCGCCTGCTGCTAACCCTGCTTTCTCCTTTCGGCATCGCGGAACTAGGACTGCGCCGCAGCGACGCCCGTATTCGCTTGCGCTATCTCAACCACGTCCCGGCAGTGTCCGACCTCGAGATTCCACTCTCCCACGCCGCATCCCTTTTCCCCACCAGGCCACCGCGAGTGCTCATCGTGGAAAATAAACAAACTTTTCTGGCTTTACCTGTGCTTTCGGACGCCGCTCCGCCCACCATTGCTGTCTTAGGTTCCGGCACCGCAGCGCATCAGCTCCACGCCCTCAACTGGCTCCACCAATCTGAAATCACCTACTGGGGTGATCTCGACGCTGCGGGCTTCAGCATCCTCAACGCCGTGCGCGCCCGCTTCCCCCACACCGCATCTCTGCTCATGGATACTGCTACCGTAACTGCGTTTAAGCACCTCGCTGTCCCCGACCCAGGCGACGGTTCAGCCACGCTCACCCACCTCACCACCGAAGAGCAGGAAGCCTACCGTCTACTCTTCACCGAGGGCAGGCTGCGAATTGAGCAAGAGCGAATCCCTTTCACACACGCGAGCGACGCCATCCACCACAAATTAGATTGATCTAACGTTTAAAATCACGCCCGGAAACCGAATGGCGCGGCTGTCGCATAATTGAGCTCGGAACCGTTACACAAACTAGCTCTAAACATTGTCTGCCCCTGATACATATGCTTAAGTAGTATTCGAACATATAATTCAATCTTTCATTTGGAGAGGCCTTTGCCAGACCGGATTCACCCTTCCCTATTACGTATTTTCCAACGCTCAAAACCTGATGACATCATTGCCTTCATCGACGAAAGCTACGTTGCACCAGAGGAGGACTTTTCAGAATCTTTCTATATCCTGGTCGGCACGGCCATCAAATTCGAACACCTTAGTAACACTCGGAGCCTCCTCAGGGAGACTGCACAGTCGAACTATTGGCATACGACCGAATCGATGCGCAGTTGTGATGGCCGGAAGAAAGTCGAAGAAATGCTCAAGTTATGCGATGACTTTGAGGATTTGCAATATATAGCCTGCCTTCGACCACTGCAACGAAATCAGGATATTGAGCATGCTCGTCAAGATTGCCTTGAACTGCTCATTACTGCACTCACCAAGAATGAGCCTTCTCTGAAAGGCATAATTTTCGAAGCACGCCACTCTCAGTCAGATAACGATAAAGACAGAAATACCCTCAAGCGCATGCGCAAGAAAAAGTCACTGCACTCTGGAATCAGTTTGGCATGGATTAGCCCTGCCGATGAAACTTGCCTTTGGATACCGGACCTCGTCGCTTTTACATACAGGCGCACTTTTACCCACGGAGGGCAAAGCACATTTCTATACCAGAAATACTTGGAAGAGCATTGCGAAATTCTAAAGGTAACTCCGAAGCAAGCATTCCCGAAGCCGAACTGGAATTCACAATAAAATGACCCTCACCTGCCAGTAGCCTCGGTGAGGGTCGAGCAGCTGTACATGATGTAGGGCTGCTCCTGCTAAAGATTATGCCCTACCACCCCCTTTAGAGTCAATAGCAGCTCTATAGGAGCATCATGACGAGTTACATGCGAGCTGACGGAGCTAGGCAACAAATCCCTGTTTGCCCAGGTGGTCGAGATAAGAGGTCCAATCCTCAAAGACATCTCTTAAAGCATGGATCGGGTCGACATCGACACCGCTGCAGTGTCTAAACTCTTGAAGGCTAAAAGCCGCTGCACCGACCGCAATTGCAGCCCGAATAGCAATTTCAAAGGTTTCAACTGCATTCTGACGCTCATCTCTGTCTTGAGCTAATGCGAGCTCAATTTGTCTCACCACATTATGATGCACGGACCGATTGAACCGGCTGTACATTTCTCCGCCCTGGAAGCCATCGAAATATTCCGCTACCAAATCTGTGCAGTTCAAGAGTTTCTGCGATTTCCCATACCCCTGAGAAGCGAATGCCTGCTTCATCTTTATGTGATCTGCTGTCGCTTCACTGTAGGGTGACGCATTATTCCTCCCACCCGAGTTTTCGTAGCCGTTAACAACAACATTAATTGCACGTACAGTCCTGATCCATGGATCTGCGTCCTCATTCAAATACGGGCCTGGCCCCCGGAAAGTAGACACGTCGGGGGTTAGCTATGCTGCTTGGGTCAGTGTAGCTGAATTAAGCGCCTCGAAGTCATCGGGGGCTAGAAGGTTGCACCAGGAGTGCCGTCTGC
>NZ_JAVBIF010000002.1:0-195554 GCF_032821615.1 Corynebacterium tuberculostearicum
GTCATCGAGCTCATCAACGACATCCCCCACACTCAAATCCTGCTATCCATGCCAGGAATCGGACCAAAGACGGCAGCACAAATTCTCATGACCGCGGGCGATATGTCCGACTTTCCGTCAGCTGGGCACCTAGCCTCTTACGCTGGTTTATCGCCCCGAACGAATCAGTCCGGGACCTCGATCATGTCGAACTCACTGAACCGAGCCGGCAATAAAAAATTAAAGAACGCCCTATGGCAATCATCTTTTGCATCGATCAGATTCCACGAGCGTTCCCGGCAATTCTATGAACGAAAGCGCCGTGAAGGCAAGAGACATAACGCCGCAGTAGTAGCACTAGCCCGCAGACGACTCAACGTCCTCTACGCCATGATGCGCAACCACGAGCACTACCACGATCCCACACCATCACAGGAAGACCTAGCCGCCTAGACACTAAGAGTAAAGATAGCCGACCGGGTAAAATCCCAGTCGGCTAGCAGCCATGCCCGAAAACAACACGACCAAACAACCCCGCAGAGAGAATCCGCCCCCAATTTCTCCACCCGCTAGGTTGACAACCTATATAGGAACACCCCCCCACGTAGGACAATCTACAGCGAGATCATGGTCAACTGAGATCGGATGCGGCGACTGGCACACAATCGCAGTTCGACGCGACGGCACAGCCCTCGCAACTGGCAACAATCAGCGAGGGCAGACCGACGTCGCCCGGTGGACACACGTGTCCGGGGTCTTTGCCGGCTACCTGCACACCGTCGGCTTACACGAAGACGGCACCGTCGTCGCCGTCAGCGACGACAGCAGAGGCCAGTGCGAGGTGTCATCGTGGAGAAGCATCACCTCAGTGGCGGCCGGCTCCGTCCATACGCTCGCACTGAGCCAGACCGGAAGGGTCTTCGGAACGGGCGACAACCAGTTCGGCCAGTGCGATGTCCAGTCATGGACCGGCATCACAGCGATCGCAGCCGGAGCGAGACACTCGCTCGGGCTGCGGGCGACCACACCGAGCAGCAATGCAATGTCGACGCCTGGGCCGCTCGACCACAGATGAACTGAAGTCCAGCGTGCCCGATAATCGGCGGTCGATCACACGTTGAATCTAAACTCCACCGAGTTCCGGCACATAGGTACATCTGAACACGGGGTTCACGTGCTCCCCCTCCCCACGGTCAGTGCTCGCCACTGATCAGGGGACACAGGCTCACCCTCGACGTGGGTCAGCCTGCAGGACGCCACGAAGGAGGTACCGCGCCATCACGCCGGCAGGGAACCCGGCTGAGACGCCACATACTAGGGATCTGAAGAGGGCTCGACATGCCAGCGGTCGGCCCCTATTCCTTCGCGAGCACGGCGTTATCCGTCAGGCAGAAGTCATCGTTGATCTTGATGACCAGCGCAACGAGTAGGCGGAGCGCTGTTAGATACGTGTGGCGGTGAACGCGGTCGTCGTCACCGTCTGCCTGTGATCCATGGAGGTAGCGGTTGCGCAGGCTAGGTCCGTTGCTGAACTCCTTATCGTTAAGGAAGTAGTTGAAGTAGCTGACCTCCGCGGCGCTGAGCAGCGTTGATCGATGCGCCAGCCATCCGGCGCTCACCATCTCGTCAATGGCTTTCTGGCCGGCCGCCGAATGATGGAGACAGCTCGTCACCTCGTACTCCCAGAGTTCCTTGAGCACATGCAATTGTGGCGCGCTTGCAAACGCAATTCGGTCACGATCTCCGGTCAGGATGCCCTTCTCGACCAGGAAGTCGATGTTGCGCTGTTGGTACTCGTGGAACTGGTCGTAGGCGATGTCATTGGCGATGACCAAGTGGAGGAAGCTCTCTGCCTCCAGATCGCTGCTGATGTGCACCAATCCGGATTGGTCCGAGAAGAGCAGGTGCTGAATTCCTTGGATGTCCGCGTTGTTGGCAACGTAGGCGTACTTATCCACAACCTGACTCGGGATGTCGCCGTAGGAAAGCTGCTCCGATGTGATTGTCAACAGCTCCGGGTCAACCTCGCCGTAGTCGACATGCAGCGTGAACTGCTTGAGGACGCTCTCCATCTCTGAGAACAGATGGCGGCTCTTCTCAAGGTAGGTAGCGGTCGGGCTGGAGGCGCGGTACTTCAGCCCCTTGGCACCGAACTCCTGCTCAAGGTAGTCCGTGAAGAACCAAGCGATGACCGACTCGAGCTCTATACCTTCGGAGCTGAGGAAGCGCTCGTACATCAAGGTCTGGAGCAAGGACGCCTGATCCTTGAGCCTGAACACCGCCCCCGTCCGGTAGTCGCCCTTGCCCGGCGTACCCATGAACCGCTCGAAGACGCCAAGTTGCGCTCCGTAGGAAGGGAGTTCCAGGAGCATGTGGTCGTTGGCGAACTGGAACAGGTGAACAAAGTTATTCAGGATAGTCGGGTAGTCGAGGTTCTCCGTGAGCCAGGTTCGACTGTAGGAGTACTTGCCAACCATGCCGTCCAAAGACTGGACGACCTCTTCGACCTGATCGGCCGAGATGCCCACTTCGCAGCCGGTCTTGATCCCCTCCGTGGACTCGAACATCTTCTTCGTGAGCGCATCTGCCTTGCGACGAGCCTTTAGCTTCAGTCGTGCATCGACGCCGGTGTTCTTGTCAGCTCGTGCGGATGCGATCAGCTTGACGAAGTTGAGGTTGGGCTCTTCCTCATCGAGGTAGCGGTCAAACAGGCCACGCTGATCCGCGGGAGTGAAGCTCTTCGGAAGATGGATTGGATCCCGCCCCTCGGACTGGAGGAACTTCCGCGCAAGCAGCTCAGCATTGCGCGGCTCATCGAGTAGCAGGGCCCGAATCTCCTGGTCGTAGGCACGCACGAGTGCCTGGCATGAGAGCAGATCGTGCGGGTGGAAACTCTGCTCTTGAAGTGCAGCAAGCACGATCGAGTCAGTGCAGCGCTCGAAGACCTTGTTTTTTCCGAGGAGATCGAGGACGTCTGTGCGGTACTGAAAGTCAACGTCCTGAACGAGCGTTGAGAAGGTGGCGTCAGTCACTTTGCCGAAAAACCTGCCGATGACTTCCCGGATCTCGGGGACGTGCGCCAGAGGCGCGTCTCGCTCTGCTTCGGCCAGGTCCTTCGGGAGAACTTTGTGTTCTAGGAACAACGCGAGATGATGCAACTCAACGATGTCGTTTATGCCTTGATCGCCACGAGTAGCATCGAATTCACGGACGAGCTCTAGGAGGCGGTCGGCCTGCCAGAAGGTTCCGTAGTCGCTGAGGCCGAAGAACTTCAGTCTCTTCTCTGGTCCGCTTTCCGACACTCGAATCTCCCTCCCGGTAGGCGTCACTCTATACAGTTCGGGGGCGCCTAGTGGCACGAATTTGAAGTTGTTGCCTGATCGTACAGCAGTCCCCTTGGGCGGAGCCGTCGTCCACGTCGATCGTCGCGCCGGCTCCTCGTTCTGTCGTGGAAGCGAGCCGAACTAGCGGCGCATCACCCCGAGGCGGACACGACCTACGTCTCGATGGGCATAGTCCCGCGCCCCATCGGGCTCCTCCCCACCGCGGAGCGGCGCACGACGGACGATGTACAACTACGCGGGTAGGCCCCTTGCAAAAGCGCCGGGCACTAGTCCTGACTCAACACTCGACGAGAATCATCAACGAATCTCACTAGTTATTGAAACGGAACTCCACTTGGTTCAAGTCATCCGTGTGACCCCGCGGGCGACCCGCGCCGGGTTGATGTGTGCGTTGGGGTGTGCAGCGGCACAGAGTTTTGGGTGACAGCATCCTTGGCTGGCGCTCCGCGGTGATCACTGCACGGCCTAGTGTGTTGGGTGCGCTGCAACTCATTGGGGGGCTTTTGTCCCTATGAGCGTGTCTTCGATTCGTTCCGGTTTTAAGTCCGCCGCGTACCCACCGTGGTGGTGGGCACTGAGAATTACACGGAACAGGCCATTGCGGCCGGCAGCATTGATGACATGACTGGGTGGCGCGCCTATAAGCTCGGGGTGGTTACGAACCTGTCCAATCCGAAAGCACTCGTGTTCTTCGGCGCGGTTTTCGCGCAGTTTATTCGCCCCGATATGTCGCCCACGTGGACTGTTGCGGTAGCGGTGATCCTCTTGGCGATGTCTGTGACGTGGTTTTCTACCTTTGCGCTCATTGTGCGCGCGGCTTCGCGCTGGATTGCGCATCATTCCGCGGCCATCGATATCGTTTCCGGTTTCATTTTTGCGGTGCTGGGACTCGTTATGGCCGTGGAGGGCATCATCGAGCTCTTTGGTTAGTGCAGGTGGCGGATTTCTATAAAAGAGTTGATATAGGAGCTACCTAAATCACAGAACTTACCTGTTTCGCTGCAGGTGAGAGCGTCCTTATAGTGGCATGCGTTGATCCAATGGCATGCGAGTATGGAGGTGTTAGGTGGCTATTAGCGCCCTCGTGACCTTGATGGGCGTGTGGTTCGCGGCGATGGCCTCGCCGGGCCCAGACGTAGTGCAAATCATTCGCTTAGGTGCGCGTTCTACGCGTGCAGCCGTATGGGCGGCGCTTGGTAGTACCACCGGCCTTACCATTTGGACCGTGGCCTCCTTGGCGGGGCTGTCCGCGCTGATTTCTGCGCATCCTGGGATCCTCGTGGCGCTGCAGGTTCTCGGTGGTTGTTACCTGCTGTGGATGGCCTATACCGCCATTACCGGTGGCATCAAGGAGCGTCGCGCGCCCGCAACCGTCGTGGGCACCGAAACCCGCGCCCCGCAGCCGCGCGGGTTTACACCGGACGGCATCATCAAGGCGGGCACTGCCTATCGCATGGGATTTATCTGCGATCTTTCGAACCCCAAGGTGGTCATCTTCTTTGGCGCCATCTTTGCCAATTTCATCGATCCCGGCATGGGCATCGGCGCCAATCTCATGGTGGGTGCCGTATTGATTCTGGAAAGCCTCGTGCTTTTTGTCGGCGTGGCCTTGAGCACCCGCGCGGTATCGAAGTGGATGGCTAAGAACTCCGCCTGGGTGGATATTGTCAGCGGCGTGGTCTTCCTTCTGCTGGGTGTCATCATCCTTTTTGAGGGAGTGCGTGGACTTATAGCCATGTAATCTGGGGCCATGATTTTTACCACTACCAATACCGTTGATGGCTATGAGATTACGGATTATATCCGCATTATTGCCGGGGAAACGGTCATCGGTATTAATATGCTCAAAGATTTTGGGGCATCCCTCCGCAATATCACTGGTGGGCGCTCCGCCGGGTACGAAAGCGAGGCCATCAAGGCGCGTGAGGCGGCGCTCGATGAGCTGTGGCGCCGCGGGCAGGAGCTCGGGGCCGATGGCGTGGTGGGCATCGCCTTTGATTATTCGCCCATGGGGACGTCGAATGACATGCTGATGGTCACGGCTACCGGCACGGCGGTGAAGCTGCGCGCTAGTGATTAAGGTCGGCAAGAAGACATTGGCCCTGTGCGCTGGGCTATGCGCGGCCGCCGGGCTCATGGCCGGGTGCGAGGACGAGCCGCCGTTGCCGGGAAGCGTGCCGAATGAATCGCACGGCGCGGCCGACGGCTATATCACCACGCTGCCGGACCAAGGCACAACGGCCAATGGACGCTACCAGATCATTAACCTGCAAAATAACCGCAGTTTTGTGGTGCATGTGCCGTTTAATGCCGACAAGCACCATCGCTTGCCCGTGGTCGTGGCTATGCACGGCTATGAGATGGATGCCGGCAATATGTTCAAAGGCACCGATCTCTCCCAGGGCGATGCCATCACGGTGTTCGTCCAAGGCGCGGGCAAGGCGTGGGCACCGGCACCCTATGCGGTAACCAGCTTGGAAGATGACCTCAAGTACGTGGATGACACGATTGATTTCGTCCGGCGCCATTATCCCGCCACGGACACCACCTATGGCGTGGGCTTTTCCAATGGCGGCGGATTCGCCCGCGCGGTGACCTGCAAGCGGCCGGGCCTATTCGATGCGGTGGCCACGGTCTCGGCGGCAAAATATGACCGCGTGGAAAAAGACTGCGCCAGCGAGCCCACCGATTACCTGGATATCCACGGCACCGAGGATGTGCTGATGAAATATGGCGGTGGGCGCCAACACGGAGCGCACTACCACTCGGTCAAACAATCGCTGCGCGGGATTGCGAAAGAGAATGGGTGCAATCCGTTTCCACAGAGGCGTCGGAAAGAAGCAGTGGAGCACTTCACCTGGCGGGTATGTGATGCGCGCACCGAGCAGTACACCATCCACGGCGGCACGCACACGTGGAACGGTGGGGCCACGGACCATTCCGGTTTGGTGAAAGCGGAGTGGACCACCGATACGGTCCTGGATTTCTTCCATATCGCCCACCCGTAGCCAGCGCGGCGCGCGGGCTGGGTAAGCTGGGCGGCATGCTAGACATTCCTATCAACGGCGACTCCATCAAACTGGGCCAGTTCATCAAGCTGGCCAGCTTGGTGGCTACCGGCGGCGAGGCCAAAGAGCTCATCGCAGAAGGCGTGGTCACGGTCAATGGCGAACCCGAAACGCGCCGGGGCGCCACGCTCCACCCAGGCGATGAGGTGTGCATCGAGGATGCCTGCGCGCGCGTGGGCGAGCCGGACGATGACGATGATTACTTTGATGAAGCCACGGCCGACGATGACTTTGATCCGGAAAAGTGGAGGAATATGTAGATGCCAGCATTCGAAGCTGAAGTGGGCATGCCCTACTGGATTGACCTGACCACCTCGGATCCGCGCAAGTCCGCACACTTCTACGAGCAGGTGCTGGGCTGGGAGATTTCCGCCGAGTCCGCAGAGGAAAAGCCCTATCAGATGGCGCGCCTGCAGGGCCTGCCCATCGCCGGGCTTATCCCGCAGCCGGAAGAGGCACCCATGCCGGATACCTGGGTGACCTACTTCCTCTCCAAGGACATTGCGGGCGATTGCCAGCGCGCCGAGAGCCTAGGCGGGCGCATCCTGGTGGAGCCGCAGCAGGTGCAGCTGGGGCACATGGCCCTGCTTGTCGACGCCGCCGGGGGCATGTTCGGCCTCATCCAACCTGCCGGCCCAGAGCACTTCGTGGCCGCCGGCGAGCCCGGCACCCCGGTCTGGCACGAGCTCACCGCTACCTCGGGCTTCCAGAGCGCGATGGATTTTTATGGCGAGCTATTCAACTGGGAGATCCGCGCCATGCAGTCCGAGGATGAGAACTTCATCTATGCCACCGCGGAAGAAGACGGTGCACCGTTTGCCGGCCTGTGGAACGCCGAGGGGCAGTTCCCGCCGCAGGTCCCGAGCTTCTGGCAGACCTATTTGGGCGTGCGCGATATCGACGCCGCTGCGAAGAAGGCCGTGGAACTGGGTGGCGAGGTTATCCGCGAACCGTGGGATTCGCCCTTCGGCCGCATGTGCCTTTTAGCCGATTCCACCGGTGCAACCATCACCCTCGCCGAGGTCGAAGACGCCCCCGAAGAGGAACCGACCGAATCGGATGATGTGCTCGGCCTCGACCCGCAATAATTGCGATGAGTGAGTCGCCACTGGTCAAGCGCGTATTGGCGGTCGTTGCTGTAGTCCCACCCGGCAATGTCACCTCCTATGGCGAGGTGGCCAAGGTGGCCGGCTGCGGTGCGCGCAACGTCGGCACCGTGTTAAAGCGCCACGGCGGCGGTGCTGCATGGTGGCGCGTGGTCCGCGCCGATGGCGCCTCCCACGATCCCGCCCGCGCCGCGGAGTTCTGGGATCGCGAGGCCATCGCGCACGCCAACGGCCGCGTTAAAATGCACGAGCACGGAATCGACGCCCGCGAATTACAGGAGCTGATGGGGTGAGGGCCTGGGTCATTCTCTTTCTTGCGATTGCCAGCGAAGTCGTGGGCACCGTCGCCCTGAAATTCGCCGTGGATCATTTTTGGATCTATGGCGTGGCCGCTTTTTGCTTCATCCTTGCTTTCGTGCTGCTGCACCGCGTGATGCAAGAAGGTGTCAACGTGGGCGTGGCCTATGGTCTCTGGGCATCTGGTGGAGTTATTTCCACTGCTCTGCTTTCCGCCGCGCTCTTTGGCGAGCCGCTCGGTGCAGTAAAACTCGCTGGCATCGCGCTCATTATGGCCGGCGTATTCTGCGTGGAAATGGGCGCGAAACCGCACGAGGATGAAAACCGCACGGTGGAGGTGGCACCGCAATGATCTGGTTCCTGCTTTTCCTCGCCACCGCCATTGAGGTCACCGGCACGTTGTGCCTGCGCATGTCCGCGGTGACCGGCCGTCGCTTCTGGGTTGTGCTCGTCGCCCTGTGTTATGTCAGCGCCTATGGTTTCTTGGCGCTCGTGCTCAAGGCCGGCATGGACCTGGGCGTGGCCTATGGCATCTGGGCGGCTACCGGCGTTGCGCTTACCGCCATCGCCTCATACCTCCTGTTTAAGGAGCCGTTTACCTGGCTAAAATCCCTGGGCGTGGTGCTGATTGTCGGGGGAGTGCTGCTGGTAGAAGCTGGTGCGTAGCACTGACAAAATAAGCACGTTTCGTCTCTCACGGGGGGTGAAAAGGGCGAAACGTGCTTGTTTTGCACAGTGGTCGGTGGCTTTAGCGCACGAAGGCTAGCGCGTCTTCGGTGGTGCTGTGGCTGTAGCTCTCGTCAGCCTTGGCGAGCTTATTGCCACGCAGTACAAGCCACACGCTGGTGGGGTAAAGAATAAGCGCCATGACAACGGCTTGGATGATCGAGGCCGCCTCGGAATCGTGCAGGTAATTCCAGCAAAAGTGCAGGGTGAATGAGGCGGCTAGGGCGCCGAGGAAGACTCCGATGCGCCACCACCCGGGTTTGGCGGCGGCATAGAGCGCCCAGCCGATGCCCCAGCCGGCCAGCGCGGTGAGCAATACGTGTAGGCCAGGGCCGGCGATAAGGCGCAGCCCCCACATTTCAAAAAGCCCCTGGATATCGCTATCAGGATGCATGGTGGCGCCCATGGCGCCGTAGAGGATATTTTCGCAGGCCTCGAAGCCAAGGCCCACCACTGCGCCCACCATCCAGCCATGCCATGGGCGGTTGAGCTGGCGGAAGGACATGAGCACGAAGATCACGCCGGTGGCCTTAGAAATTTCTTCCGGATAGGCACCGCTCCACGACATCATGGCGTCGACCCAGCCGGAGCCAATGGCGAGCTGCATGACCGGCCCAGCGCTGATAAGCGCCAAGGCAACGGCTACTCCGCCGCCCCAAAGGAAAGCCAGCGTGGCCCATAGGCGCGCCGGGCGGGCCCACATGGGGCTGCGTTGCAGCAGGTAGATGACCAGCGCCACGAGTATGGCGGCGATGAGCAGGCTGAGCAGGCCCATCAGGGGAGAAATCAAAAATGTGCTTAGCGTCTGGAAAAAGAAGGCGATGAGTCCGATGCCGGATAGGATCCACAGCGTGGTGCGAAAGAGCTTAGACATCTAGAACATCAACTCCCCGGAGAAGTCAGCGAATTCTGCATCGGCCGCAGCGGGTAGATCCTTTTGGCCGAAGGCATGCCAAATGCGAGAGGCGGTGGCGCGGGCTTGCTCACCCTTGCCGGTCACGGTAACCACCCAATCCTTGTTTTCGTCCTCGCCGGTGCCGTCGAGGGAGAGGGCGGCGGTGGAGGAGGGGGCGTCGGCAAGCAGGAGCGCTCCGTTGGTGCCGTCGAAGGTAGGGGCATCGGCCGGCAGGGGAGCCATGGCGAGGGCGCGAACCATGCGGCGCAAGGTGGTGGCATCGTCTTTGGCATCCTCGGTAAGGGTGGCTTGTACGCTGACATCGCCGCAGTTCCAGCCGATGCTGGCGAGGGATTCATAGTCGCGCTCGCAATAAAGATCGGGAACGTCAATCTCCCAGTCCTGGCTGGGCTCGGCCAGGGTGACCTGCTCGACGTCTGGGGAAGAATCCCCCAGCGCCGCCTGCACGATCATGGGCAGGGCAAGAACCACCGCCACGAACGCAATGACGGCGCAGAAAAGGCGCCGCGGATGCGCTGGAGGAAAGCGATAAAAATTCATGGACCACACCTTATCTTGTCGCTTTGCCCTAGAGTGGCAAGCATGAAAGATCTTTATCAACTAGTCAATGGACCCTGGCTGGAAAGCCACGTTATTCCCGATGACCGCGGCGTGGACGGCACCTTTCACGCGCTGCGCGACGAAGCCGAAGAACTCGTCCACGAAATCGTGGAAAAGGACACCGGCCGACCGGGCAAGCTCTATGCCTCCTTTATGGACATCGAGGGAGTCAATGCGGCCGGCATGGCTCCATTGGATGCGGATCTGGACCGCTTGAGCGCGGCCGACCCAGAGGAATTAGCGCAACGCCTGGGTGAACTCGAGCGCACCGGTGTGGGCTCCCCGGTGACCTTTTGGGTATCCAAGGACTCTGGTTCCGAGGACGCCATTGCCTATGTCATTCAATCCGGCCTGGGCCTGCCGGATGAAGCCTATTACCGTGAGGAAGCCCACGCCGAAACGCTGGCCGCCTATGAAAAGCATGTGGCAGAGATGCTGGAGTTCCTCGACCCAGCCCGCCTTTTCGGCCTGGGCGCCGAGGTAGCCGCCCAGCGCATCGTGGGCCTGGAAAAGGAACTTGCCGCTGGCCATTGGGATGTGGTCTCTACCCGCGATGCGGTCAAGACCTATAACCCGTGTGAGTTTGGTGAGCTGCCCACCATGGCTCGCGCCGTGCTCTCCGGCGGCAACCTGCCGGAGCACCGCGTAGTCAATATGATGCCGTCCTACCTCGAGCACTTCGAGAGCCTTTTTACCTCCGAGCGCATGGCCGATTGGCAGCTGTGGGCCACCTGGCACATCCTGCGCTCCCGCGCGGCCATGCTGCCGGAGGAAGTAGGCGCGAAGAACTTTGAGTTCTACGGCACCAAGCTCTCCGGCGCCACCCAGCAGCGCGACCGGTGGAAGCGCGCGGTAGGCCTGGCTGAGTCCCTCGTGGGCGAAGAGATTGGCCAGGTATTCGTGGATAAGCACTTCCCGGCTTCCTCCAAGCGCGAGATGGATGAGCTGGTGGCCTACCTCATTGCTGCCTACCGCGAGCGCATCTCTCAGCTGGAGTGGATGACCCCGGCCACCCGTGAGCGTGCCTTGGAGAAACTTTCCCAGTTCAAGGCCAAGATTGGCTTCCCGGATTCCTGGCGCGATTATTCCGGCCTCGAGGTCTCCGGCAAGGGCGGGGACCTGCTGGCCAATGCGCGTGCCGGCTCCGCCTTTTCTCATGACTTTGAGCTGGCCAAGATTGGCAAGCCGGCCGATCGCGATGAATGGGTGACTACCCCGCAAACGGTCAACGCCTTTTATAACCCAGTGGTCAATGACATCACCTTCCCGGCGGCAATCCTGCGCCCGCCGTTCTATAACCCGAAGGCCGATGCCGCAGAAAACTTCGGCGCCATCGGTGCTGTCATCGGCCACGAAATTGGCCACGGCTTTGATGACCAAGGCTCGCAGTTTGATGGTCAGGGCAACCTGAACTCCTGGTGGTCCGATGAGGATCGCGCCGCCTTTGAAAAGCTCACCGCCAAGCTGGTGGAGCAGTTCAATGGCCAGGTACCGACGGTGCTCAAGGAGGCCGGCATCGAATCTACTGGGGTGAACGGCAGCTTTACCCTGGGCGAGAACATTGGTGACCTGGGTGGCTTGGGTATCGCCGTGGTGGCTTTTAAGAACTACTGCGCCGATAAAGGCATCGACCTGCAGGGCAAGGAGGAAAAGTTCGAGGTAGACGGTGCTGAGCCAGAGCTGGCTGAGCACACCTACAATGGCCTGCAGCGCTTCTTCCTGTCCTGGGCCCGCGTATGGCGCACCGCCATCCGTCCGGAGATGGCTACGCAGTACCTAGCCATTGACCCGCACTCGCCGGCGGAGTTCCGCTGCAACCTCATTGCGGCCAATATTGCGGAGTTCTACGAGGCCTTTGACGTGGCAGAGGATTCTGCCATGTACATTGCGCCGGAGGATCGCGTCACCATTTGGTAGACCTTTCCGCCGGTAGGCGGTGCGCGTAGGCTCGGTGGCATGACTAACGCAGATGCTAACCAGGATCCGCACCGCCCGCTGGAGCCCGGCCAAGAGTGGCACATCGGCGGTCAAGACCGCCAGATGGGGGAGAAGGAACAGCTCGAGCAGCTCGTTGCCTATATCGACGCCCACTATGACACCCCGGATTTCCGCCCACCGTGGGCTGGGGGTGGCTCCCCCGAGGCGGATCAGTATTGCGCGCTTTTGCCGGATCGCATTACCCATGCGGCAATGATGGTGCTCGGCACTGCGGTGGACCATGCGCTGCCGGGAACTGCGTACACGGATGGCATTACTGTAGAGGAATCCGGGGTGGGCGCTATTTTTCGGCCCACACAGCCCACCGGCCGCTGGGCGGTGTCGCTCCACTCGGGCGGCTGGTGGCGCGGTGCTGGCCAGGCACTAGAGATGCAATGGCGCCCCGAGGTAGCAGCCGCCGCGCAGCTATCTGGCACCACCATCATCGATGTGGACTATCCGCTTGCCCCCGAACACACCGTGGCGGAGATGGTCACTGCCGTGCAGCACGCCATCGACTATGCCCGCAAGCAGGGTGCTTCCAGCGTCACCACTTGGGGATATTCTTCCGGCGCGGCATTGGCGGCGCTTGCGCCTGCCGACGCCCTCCTGCTCACCTTCCCCGATTTCGGCGCCCTGGAAAATCTGCCGGAGGACCTCCGTGCCGGCTATGCAATTCCGGCGGACCTTTCTAAGCTCTGCCCGGATATTTTCGTCCAGACCGCGACCGAGGATGAGATTGCTGCGCGTGTTTCTGTGCCCGGCGCCGTGGCACGCGATTATGTTTCCACCCACCGCGTGTCTACCCCGGCGGTTGCCCGTCAGCGCGTGCGGGATGCGGCCGCGTTCCTGGCAAGAGAGCTAGAAAAATAACAATTGCCTGGAGGTTCCATGCTAAAAGGGAACTAGTTTCAATAGGATCGCGACTAGTTCCGCATGACCATATCCACTCATGGCGCGCTATCGCGCCTGCATAAATTCGCCGGCGTAATCATTGCGCCCTTTCTCATCGTCGCAGCGTTAAGCGGGTTTCTCTATGCCTTGGCGCCCACCTTTGAACCGTGGATTTACCACGATGAGGTGACAGCCACCGCGCAAGGCAGCCCGCGCAGCCTTGATGAACAGATTGCCGCCGCCCAGCGCCAGCACCCGGATGGGACGGTGGTTCGGGTTGAGCCTTCCGAAGACCCGCAAGAGACCACCCGCGTGCTTTTCGACGACCCCACCGCCCCCAATTCCAGCTATACCCACGCTGTCTTTGTAGACCCGGTGGACCTGCACATCACTGGCGAACTACAACAATATGGCGGCTCGCGGGCGCTGCCTTTCCGTACGTGGGCCTCTAATGGCCACCGCACCCTATGGTTGGGCGAGCCTGGCCGCCTCTATGCCGAACTTGCGGCCTCGTGGCTCGGGGCGCTGAGCATCCTCGGTCTCTACCTGTGGCTCAAGCGTAAACAAAGGAATAAGAAGAAGCGCTCCACGGTACTGGCGTTGCACGCCCGCGTGGGTGCCTGGTTGTTGCCGGGCTTCCTCTTTCTTACCGTTACCGGCCTGACATGGTCGCTGGTGGCGGGCACAGGTATTGGCAAGGTGCGGGAGGAACTTAATTGGAAGGAACCGTCCGTGGCGACCTCCGTTGCAGAAGCGGGGGCTAGTACTGGGGCGGGGGAGCATGCCAACCACGCCGGGCACGCGGGTCACGCCGGGCATACGGGACACCACGGTGCCGCAGAACTCGCCGGAGCTCAAACTGCAGAATCGACCGCCCGTAGCCAGGGTTTGACCGGAGTGCTGGAAATGACTCCGCCGGAAAAGCCCGGCGATGCGTGGGGCGTGCGGGAGGCTCGTGCGGCCTTCAAATTACGCAGCGACGCCGTGGCGGTTACTCCGAACGGGGAGGTCATCGACCGCATCAATTCGGCCGATTGGCCGCTTGCCGCGCAGCTTACTTCGTGGCTCATCCAGCTGCACATGGGTACGCTTTTTGGAATCTATAGCCAGGTTGCATTGGCGGTGCTCGCCCTCGGCCTGCTCGTGGTGAGCATTGCGGGCCTGTGGATGTGGTGGAAGAAACCGCGCCGCAGCCTGCCCGAGCTAAAAATTACCCCCGCCGTGCTGGCGGGGGTGGTGGCCTACTCAATCACCGCGCCTCTCTTTGGCGCTTCGCTATTGCTCTTTTTCGTAGGTGATTGGATCGTGCGGCGCCTGCGCGCCCCGAAGCGGGATCGGGGCGCGGCCGCTGGGGAGGTTACTCCTCGCCCTCGGGGCGAATCTTCATCTCGGAGTCTTTCCACAGTCCGGAACGGGTAACGTCCTCATAATCAATCTCGGCTGGCACTGGGGCATTGCCCTGTGAATCGGTACGCAGTTCGTACTTTTCAATGGCACCCCAGTCGCGGGCCCAATCATTATTGAGGTAGCTCGGGATCTCATAGGAGTAGTTGACCGCCTCCGCGGTGGACATGGCACCACCACCAGAGAAGGATTGGAAGTCCGTCAGCGAGGTCTGTGCCGAGGAGTCCGGCAGGATGCGATACTCCGGGATTTCCGTGACGCCGGCAAAGTGGTCAAAGGTGCGCTGGCACGGGAACTGTAGGGCTACGGCCCAGTCCAATAGCGCCGGGGTGTCCTTGGAGAACTGGTTATTGATGGTGTCCAGCTCTGGGACGCGCGGCGGAGTAAAGGCCAGCCAGTCATCCTCATCGGTGGAATCATCCGTTGCTACCAGGCGCACCACGTTGGCATCCTTTGGCAACTTATCCAGCGGTAGGCGCAGGTTGCGCCACTTGGGCGTGGCGCCGACGGCGGAGAGTTCTTCCTCGCCGGTGTTGGTGACCTTGCCGGAGTCATCGATGGTGCCGTACTCGAGGCTAAGCTTCATGCCTTCCTGCTCTACCCCGTTGACATCGTGGTGGTAGATATTGCCGGCTGCAGATACGGCGAGAACCGGGGTATTGTCCTTGACCTCTGGCAGGTTGTACCACTTAGTGGTCACCTCAGAGGTGGAGTCTTGGTCTTCGTTATAGGAACCGAGCACCGGCACCTTGGTGTAATCCAGGTTGAACGGCAGGTGCATGGTGGAACCATTGACGCCCTGGGTGCCGCGCACGCCGCCCTCAGAGGTATTGGTGGTTTCCTTGGACTTCTTTTCCTTCTTTTCCTTCGACTCCTGGGAATCGGCGGAACCGCTCGCGCCGCCGGATTCAGCATCCGCGCCGGAGGTAGCGGTCTCGGCGCTATCGGAGGAGGAATCGCTGGAGCCATCGGCGATGGCACCCACGGAGGCGGAGTTCTGGTTTTCCGGCTCGATGGATTCGGGGATGAAGTTCGGATCGAAACCAGTGTGGGTTTCGTCCTCATCCACCAGGGAATCGCCCAAGTCGCCATCCACCGGGGTCAGGAAGGAATCATTGGTATTGGTCTCCACCATGGTCTGATCCGCTAGCGCGCAGGTATTGCCGCGCAGGGAAGCCAGGTTGCCCTTGCCCACGGAGTAGGAATCCGCCTGGGAGACGGTGGCCTTGGCAAAGGAAGCACAAGAAAGCGCTACCACGATGGCGCAGGCCACGGCGATGGGCGCGGACATGATGCCGGCCGAACGCGAGACCTTGGCGGCGGCATTCTTTTCAAACTCAGCGAGCGCGCCAGCCTCTTCCGCCTGGGACTTGCGGTAGCTATGGCGCAGGGACTGCACCACGCCGATGGCGAAGATGATGAGGGCGATGGCGAGCAGCACCTTATTAGCCTCGATGGCCTTGAGCTGCACCGTGCGATCCCACCATGGAATGCCAAAGGAGGATACGTACCACCACGCGTTCCAGCCGGCGAAGGAGATGGCGAGCAAGAAGACCACCGCGGCGATGGCGAAGGTGCGAGCGCGCGGCGAACGCAGCGCAAACTGGGAGAGCACCACAGCACCGAGGGCGGCGATGACACCGGCCACGCCGGCGTAGATGCCAAAGTGGTGGGTCCACTTGGTGGGGGTGAACATGAGGAAGAACATGGACAGCGCCACGATGATGAGCAGGCGCTGGGTCGGGCCGACGGCAGCACCAACGACGCGACGGTTCTTGATAAAGGCCGCCACGATGAGCACCAGGCAGAAGAGCATGGTGAAGACCGCGAAGCGGCGGGTCAGCGAGCCATCCACGGATTCCTGGAAGAGGGTGGAGTAGCGCGCGTACTCGGCGTACCACGGCAGGGAGGGGCCGACCTCGGAGCGCACGCGGGTGGATTCCAGCACGGTGGAGAGCGTTTGGTCACCAAAGGCGGCGACCATGATGGCGGTGCCAGCGCTCAGGAACGGCGCAATGAGCGAAAGCCAGCCCAGGGCGCCACCGCCCATGGATGGCACGCGCTCGGCCATGGCGCGGAAGAGGTGCGGCAGGCTGACCAGGAAGACGCCCACGGCAAAAAGGCCGGTGGGGCCGGCGGCCAGAGTGATGGTTGCGGCGATGGTGCCCACGGCCGCGGGAAGCAGGCGGCGGGTGGCAATGGCGCGCTCGAAGGAAGCCCAGGTAAACATCACGCCGAGCGCCACGATGGGCTCCGGGCGAGTGCCGTTGTTATACGGCAGCCAGAAGGCCAGGAACATCAGCGCTGCGGTCCAGTGGGCGACCCGGCGGCCGTCGACAAGCTGGCCAAAGCGCGGCAGCATCTCGCGGGAGAGGATAAACCAGATAATGAGCCCGGAAATCAGGCCCGGCAGGCGCACGAAGACCGAGGCGGTAGAAATCTGGGAGAGTACGGCAACCAAGTCATAGTAAGGAGCGCCAAAGGGCGCCTCCGGCACGCCGTACCAGCGGTAGTAATTGGCCATGTAGGTCGCGTGATCGAAGACGCGGCTCATGGAGAAGATGAAGCCATCATCGGAGGTATTGGCGCCGAGGATGTACCAGAATCCCAAAATGGCGGCGACCACGCCATCGAGCGGGCGTACCTTCTTCCACGTCTCGGGCATGAAGCCGAAGCGGCGGCCATCGAGGCGGTCGATGCGCCACAGGCAGAACAGGGACACGACCACCATGGCGATGCCCAGCCACATGGCAATGGTCTTGAGCAACGTCGGGGACGAGGTAAAGCGGGAGTTGATATCGACGTGGACATTGAGGCCGTCGTCAAGCAGGGCTTGCACGTCAGCCTTATCGTCGATTTCGGTATAGACGCCGGTGACCTGCGGGCGCAGATCCTCCTCGGTGGTCTTTTCATGCTCGCCCACGCTCACGGAGGTGCCATCGCCCGTAGCGGAAATTTCAATCTTGGCGTCCTTGGGGAGCTTGGCTACCTCTTTGGCGTTGAGGGTAAGCAGCACCTCATCCAAGGACACAACGGACAGGCCCTCGTCATTCACGCGGACGAAAAGGCCGCGGTTGGAGGCCTTCTTGGACTCCGGCGGGACGGTGCCGTAGACCATCGACTGGCCCTCGCGCAGCTCATCGACTGCGGAGATGGGGATGCTGGCCTTTAGGTCCTCCGGGGCGACGGAAATGAGCGGCGCGTTGATGGACTGCACGGAATCATGCTGCGGCCAATCATAAGAGGACTGGGTTTGGGTCACCGGCAGTAGCGGGGTCGCTACAAAACACAGGAAACCAATCAGCCCGGCAATGATTGCGGTCCACCGCAGGCCCGCAGGGGCGGCGGTGAAGCGGGAGCCGTCAGCGGCAGGTCGCGCTTGGGTGGTATTCGTAGTGAGGCTATCTGACACGGCGATTAGTTTACGTCAGATAACCCCCTCGGCCCGCGGGCACACCCTGCCGCGGGCGGGAAGTGTGGGTGAACTTACTTGGTGCGAACGGCTGTTACAAAGGGGCCGGTTTGCTGCAACTTCCAGCCCTTATCAAAAACGTCGGCATTGAAGAAGACCGCGCGGTAGCGAATATTCGGCTGGTTGGGATAGATATCTTCTGCCAGGTGGAACTTGAAGCCATCGTCCTTGTTTTCCAGGTCGCCGCGGAAAATCATGACTTCCGGGCTGCGCCAGGGAGCAGAATCCAAGGCCTTGCGGAACTCATCCGGCTGCATATCCCAGGAATCATTGGCCCAAGTTTCAATCTGCTCGTTGCGGGTGCTGAACTCGCCCAAGGGATTGGCGTAGTGGCTGGTAAAGGCGTTAAAGCCCCAGTAGGGGTAATAAGACATGAAGGTCTTTTCATCCGTAAGCACCACCGTCTCATCCGGCGTATAGCCCTGGTCCTGAATGAAGTTGTGGATATCCAGGTAGTAGTGGGCGGAATCGCTGGTGAAGCGGTCCGCGCGCTCGCCATAGCCATCGGTATCGCTATAGGCGTGATCGATGGCGTCCTCGTTGGCCTCCGGGATCTGCTGCGCATAGAAGACGCCGGCCAGGGCCAAGATGATGCCAAAGACCGCGGTGATCTGCTTATTGGTGGTGTGGGAGAAACGCGCCGGGTAGAGGCGGTGCACGCCGAGTAGGCGAATCTCTGCCAGGGCCAGGATGCCTGCGGTGGCAAAGAGGAGCACCACAATCACCTCGAGGCGGAAGCTAAGCAGCGTGGTGCCGGCCAGCGTTGCCACCATAGACACCACGGTCCACAGGTAGGTGCCAAGGAGGGAGATGCCCAGCGCGCGTACCTCCACGTCATTGAGGCGGATGACGATGTAAATAAGGCCCATGAGGCAGAGGAAGCCCACAATGCTGAAAGACAAGAAAGGCACTGGAATTTGCGTGCCTTCCTCCGGCAGGTAGTGCTGCGCGGTGGTCTGCAGTGGCACCGGTGAGTGCATGACCGACCATACGTAGGGTCCCCAGGCGATGAGCGCGATGGCAATGGAGCCTACCGCCATGATCACCAGCCGCAGGATGGGGCGCCACGTATGCTCATAGAGCGCGGTAAATAGCGCGATGAGGCTGACTACTGTAAGTGCTGCGGCACCGGTGAAAAGGGTATAGAACGTAGCGGAAATTCCCAGGTAGAGCGTTATTCCCAGGGTGGCCAGCCAGGAGCCGCGGAAGGCGCGGGCGCTCAGTACCGCAATGGCGGGCAGCCCCATGGCAATGACCGCGGAATAGGGCTCCTCGGCCGCGATGGTGAGCGTAATTGCGGTGGTCACCAGGGCGATGGCGGTGGCGACCGGCAGGGAACTGGTCAGGCGTTGCCAGATGGGCACCAAAATACATCCGGCCACGGCAATGGAGATGAGCGCCCAGGGCTGGTAGACCTCCCAGCCCGGAATTCCCATGAGCGCACCCAAGCGGCCGCCCAACCAGAACCAGCCAATCGGATAGAAGGACGGCATGTCCTGGTAGTTCATGTCCGCATAGCCCATCTCATCCACGGAGCGGGTGAGGAACTGGGTGCGGAAGGCCTGGTCTACCTGCACGCCATCGAGCCACAAGCGGGAGGCGGACAGCGGCAGGCCCACGGCAGCCAGGGTCAACAGCGCCGGGGAGAGATAGGTGACCGCGTAGGTCAGCCAGGACCGCCAGCGCGGCCGGGTAAAGGACTCCTTGTAGTGGTCATAGAGCCACCACACGCACAGCCCGCCGGCCAGGGCCAGCGTGAGTACCACTCCCACCGTGGTCAACGCGCGGGTGACCATGGAGGTATTAAAGGACGGCAGCGAGACCGTCTTGAAGGCAAACCAGCCCAGCAGCGTTACCACGCCACCGGCCAGGGCGGCCAGCACAATACCCAGCAAGGTCGCGCGAGGGGTCAGCGCATCGGCGCGGTAGGCTTCGGTGCGGTTATCCTCGCTCACGGGCGTTGACTGGGCGGGTACAGCGGTGCTTGTCATGCCCATTAGTTTCGCATACCCAAGCCCCACAGCCCAGATTTGGCGCGGGCAGGACAGCACTTGCTTGGCGGCATCCCCCTGATACACCACCGCCCCCGTCACCTCCCTCGCCACTGGGTGCGGCGAGAGGTAGAGCGGGGGCGGGGCGGTTACGCCTACGCGGAAAGCTGCGGCGTTTAGAACGGCAGCTTGCGGAAGATGGCCTGCGGGATGAACTTGAATGCCAAAGAAACGTACTCAAATAGCGGGTGTACGAAGATGGACTGCTTGCCCTCGAGCACGGCCTTGACGGTGGCCTCGGCAACGTCGGAGACGTTGACGGTCAGTGGGGCGTCGCCAGCCTCGGCGGACATCTTGGTGCGCACCTGGCCTGGGCGCACAACCAGCACGTTGGCGCCGGTGCCGCGTAGGGCCTCGCCCAGGTTGATGTAGAAGCCGTCCACGCCGGCCTTGGAGGCGCCGTAGACAAAGTTGGAACGGCGCACGCGCATGCCTGCCACGGAGGACATAGCGATGATGGTGCCGTGGCCCTGGTGCTTGAACTTCTCGCCCAAGAGCACGCCTACGGACACCGGTGCGGTGTAGTTGGTCTGTGCGGAGGCAACGGCCTTGTCGTGGTTCTGCCACAGCTCTTCCTGGTCACCCAGGGTGCCGAAGGCAACGATGGCCACGTCGACGTCGCCGCGGGCCCAGGCCTTATTAATAACGTCCGGGTGGGAATCGAAGTCGGTGGCATCGAAGTCCAGGACCTCTACGTCAGCGCCACGGGATTCCAGGTCATCCTTGGCCTGGGCGATGCGTGGGGACTCCGGGCGGGCGGCCAGGGTGACCTTGGCCGGGCCGCGCTGCAGGAACTCGGAGACGACGCCGAGGCCGATCTCGGAGGTGCCGCCCAGAAGCAGGATGTGTTGTGCTTGGCCTACTGCATTAAGCATGGTCAGTAAATCTCCTTCAAGGTGTTATTTCCAGTGATTAGTGCAGCTCGAGGCGGCGGGACATATCGGAGGCAAAGACGCCGGTCGGGTCGATCTCGTTGCGGGTCTTCAGCCAGCCTTCCATGCCCGGGTACATCTTGTGGAAGTTCTCCGCGGAGGTGCGGGATTCCTTGGCCAGGTAGAGGCGGCCGCCGAATTCCATCACGCGGCGGTCCAGGTCATCCAGGAACTTGCCCAGGCCCGGACGGATGGGGAAGTCCACGCAGACGTTCCAGCCCGGCATTGGGTAGGACAGCGGCGCGCGGTTGCCTTCACCGAAGAGCTTGAACACGTTGAGGGCGGAGTAGTGGCCGGAGCGCTGCATATCGCGGATGATCTCCTTGAACGGCTCCACAGCCTCGGTCGGTACCACGAACTGGTACTGCAGGAAGCCCTTGGAACCGTAGCCGCGGTTCCACTCGCCGATGAGATCCAGCGGCTGGTAGAACTGCGTCAGGTTCTTGACCTGGTTCTTCGCCGGTGCACCCATGGTGTAGTATGCCAAGCCCACGGCGGAGAGGGAGAGCTTATTCATGGTCCAGGACGGGAAGATATCCGGCACCGTCATCAGCTGCGGCGCATTGAACTTCAGTGGATCCTTGGCCAGCTTCGGGGCGAGCTCTTCCAGCTGTGCCAAGGTGGCCAGCGAACCGCGGGAAATGGTGGAGCGACCCAGCTTTGGTTCTGGGGAAATGACATCGAACCAGGCGGAAGAATAAGTGTAGTTGTGCTCAGAACCATCGGAGTGGAACGCGATGGTCTCATCCAAGTTATCGGTGCGGTCCGTATCCGCGATGAAGTAGGCGGTTTCCGTCTTGGTCATGCGGATGGTGGCGCGCAAGATGATGCCGGTCAGGCCCATGCCGCCAACGGTGGCCCAGAAGAGGTCGCCGCTCGGGTCATCCGCGGAGCCCTCCGGGGTCAGGTGCAGCACGCGGCCATCGGCCACGAGCAGCTCCATGGAGACCACGTGGTCACCAAAGGAACCGGCGGAGTGGTGGTTCTTGCCGTGGATATCCGGGCCGATTGCGCCACCGATGGTGACCTGGCGGGTACCCGGCAATACCGGAACCCACAGGCCATACGGCAAGGCAGCCTTCATCAGCTGGTCTAGGGTGACACCACCATCGACGTCCACCAGAGCGGACTCCGGGTCGATGGAGTGGATCTTATTGAGTTTTTGCATGTCTATGACCAGGCCGCCGCCATTTTGGGCGGGGTCACCGTAGGAGCGGCCCATACCGCGGGCGATGACGCCGCGGCGCAGGTGGGCGGGCTTATCCGAGTTATCTTCTGCAACCTGGGCCACGGCCTTCTTGATGACGTCCACGTCTTCGGTGGCGAGAACGTGGGCGGTCGTCGGGGCGGTGCGGCCCCAGCCGTGCAGGGACTTTTCAGTAGTATGTAATTCCATCTCTTACTCTTTGCTCGACGGATTTATGTCGCTTCTCTAGCCTACCTAGCTCACAGGAGGGTGGCTGGAGTGGCGCGAGTGATATTCGGAACAAAACGGACGCTTGTACTGCCCGAATGTGACCGTTTACAGATCCATGAGCGCGCGGATCTCCTCCGGCAGTTCCTCCTGGGATTCAATAATCGGGCCGTCGTACTCCCGCAAAAGCCCATAGACGCGAGCGCGGGAGGAGGAATCCAGCATGGGCAACTCCTCTGCCATAAGCCGCGTCATGAAAGGGTTCAACGGCACATCGGTATGCTCCGTGGCCTCGAAGTGGCCGTTGCGCTTATCATCCTCTGCGCGCCCGTCCTGCGCTGCCTGCTGCGCCGGCGTCATATGCTTTGTCTTTTCCGAGTACATGCGCATTAGCTTACCGCCGCTTAAAGTAGTCGCTATGACCAACAACCGTGAGACGCACGATCAGCGCCAAGACAACTACGCCCTCGATGACACTCTGGCTGGCCGCATCACCCAGGCCGCCGCCGTGGGCATCGCGACCTCCTATCCGGATTGGATCAAGTCCAAGGGCGGTTTGATCACCGCGTATACCTTGTCTTTCTTTGGCTTTAGCGCCCTAGTGGCCTATACCAACGCGCACGCCGAGCAGGACGGCGATGAGCCGCGCTCGCCGCAGGATAGTGACGATCAAGGCCTCAAGCCGTGGGCCATTTTTGCCGCAGTGGTGCTGCTGCTCATCCTGGGCGGCTGGATGAACGTTGCCCTTTCCCGCCGCATGGTGAAGTTCCTGCGCAAGCGCGGTGCCAAGCGTCCGTGGACCCTCTTGGGTGCCATAGGCGCGGCGCTGACGTTCCTTATTAGTGAGCTGGAAGCTCGCGATATTGCAAAACTAGCTTCCTAAAATTTGCGTATGGTGGGGCTCATGAACGCAGGGGTCACCGATATCGCACAGGCGCGGGCCAAACGCGCCGATAGCGTGGTATCCCTCAAGCGCGAGCCCCTCACCATCATTTGCCAAGCCGCGAATATTCGCGCCGATGGCGAGGTGCACCGCCAGATTGGTTTTAGCGATGCCCTGACCTTCACCGAGCTGCACCGCGTACTGCGCATCTGCTTTGGCCTGCCGGAGGAGGAATCTCCCTGGCACTTTTATGAACACACCGAGGCCCGTGGCCCGCGCATCGATCCGGAGCGCCAGGCCTCCGAATTCCTCTGGCGCGAGGGCGATCAAATCGACTTCGCTTGGGGACTGTGGGACTTCGAGCTGGTAGTAGCCGAGATCTATCCCCGCGATAATGGCACCCCAGAGGCGCTGTGCGTAGGCGGCTCGGGCTCGCTCTTCCAGCCCTTTGAGCTGACCAGCGTGAACCGTGAATTGACCGGCCAAGAGGTTACCGATGAAGTCTTTTCCGCGGTATCGTCCCCCGTGCGCGATTTGATTGAGCGCACCAAACTCTATGACTTCGTCCCACTGCTGCAAGCGATGGACCTAGGCAGGGAAACCGACCTCACACCGCATACTTCCCGCGTGCTCGCCAGCTTGCCGCGGGAGGTGACCCATGAAGGCAAAGACGCCTTTTGGTCCATGGCGCTTGCCCTATCCTGCATGGGTGGCGCGGAGCTGACCGATTCCGTCGTGGAGACCACCATGGATGCGCTCGGCTGGGTCAATGACGATGGCACGGCGCTCTCCGGTGCCGACGTGCGGGAACTGTGTGCGGCGTCGTTGCAGCAATTGGCCGGGATAGGCGCCTATGGCGCCGAATCCGCCGCGCCGGTGGATCGGTTGGACATGTACCGAGCGCTCTTGCGCGGGTAGGCTACTCACTCGTGACTAATTCCGCTGACGACGCCGTAAAAGTAAAGCCCTCGTCCACCTCGCTGCACACCCAGCTGGTGCGTTTCATTTCCGTGGGCGTATTTACCGCCGCCATTGACTATGGTCTCACGCTGCTATTGACCTATCTGGGGCTGCACCGTTCCGCCGCCAAGGCCATCGGTTGGGTCTTTGGCACCATCGCTGCCTACCTAGCCAATGCGCGGTGGACCTTTGGGGCGAAGGTATCTGGCCGCACGGCCGCGACCGTGGGCATCTTGTACGCCTCTACCTTTGCGGTCCAAAACTTCCTGTACTGGGTGCTCAATGAGCCACTTATGGCCCTCGGCTTTGAGGGAGCGGTGAAAGACACCATCGCCTTCGTCATCGCCCAAGGCGTGGCCACGGTGACCAACTTTGCCATTCAAAGGGCCTTTATCTTTAAGGAAAAATAGATGGCAGCAGCCTCCCCACGGACGTGGCGCGGCGCGGCCCAGCGGGCTTCGCGCTCGACCAGCCTGCGCGCGCAAAGCGCCAAGTTCGCGGTGACGGGGGCACTTGCCGCGCTAATCGACGTCTCCTTAACCTGGTTCCTGCAGATCGGCTTCAGCCTGCTGAGTGCCGATCCGGCGCGGGCGGTGGGCTTTATCGTCGGTACCTGGGCGGCCTATCTGCTCAATCGCCGCTGGACCTTCCAGGCCAAAGCCACCGCGGTGCGCTTCGCCGGGGTACTTGCCACTTACGGGGTGACCTTCGTGGTCAATATGGTGGCCTATAAGTTCCTCTTTGAGCTTTTCGACGTCCGCTGGGAGTGGAACTCCACCTTCTCCCTCGTGGTGGCCTTTGCCATCTCGCAGGGCACCGCCACCGTGGTGAACTTTGCGGTGCAACGCTGGATTATTTTTAGGAAGGCGGGAGTCAGGGTCGTCGCCAAGCAGGATCCGTCCTAGCCCCGGTTAGGGCGGCGGAAATCTTCTTGGCGCCCGCGGTTGTGGAGTTTTAGCCATTCGATAAAGCCGGCTGGGTCGTGGCGCTGGACCAAGAAGAACCAGCCAAAACGGGCAAATTCCTGCGGCAGTAGCTTGCGCATGCCGCGCTGCCACAGCAGGTAGCCGCGATTGCGGTAGGTGAAAAAGCGCTTGAACTCACCTTCTGGGTACTGGGTATGCATTTTGCCACCCAGGATGGGCTTGAACTCATCCGATCCGTCCGGGTGCAGGTAGCTGGTGGTCAGCGCCGTGCCGAAGGAGAGCCCGGAATTAACCAGCCGGCGGTGGTATTCCACCTCATCGCCGCGGATAAACAGCCGGTAGTCCGGAACGCCAATGATCTCCATGGCCGCGGCGGAAATCAGCGCGCCGTTAAAAAGCGAGGCGATGCCGGGCAGGAAATCGCCCTCCAGCTCGTCCATCCGGCGGCGCCATACCAGCCCCTGGCGCAGGGGGAAGGCCAGGCGGCCGGGATCGTCAATATTGCATACCGCCGGGGAGACCTCATGCAGGCGGTTGGCTTCTGCCACTCGATACAGCTCCGCTAGTACCGCGTGATCGGCAGGGCGGCCGTCATCATCGGCGCACCACACGGCATCGGCGCCCAAAGACAGCGCGGTGAGAAAACCTAGCGCAAAGCCACCGGCGCCGCCCAGGTTGGTTTCCGAAGGCACGTAGACACCCCGGTCACCCGCCATGGATTCGACGAGTTCGCGCACCGCATCTTCCGCGCCATTATCCACCACGACTACCCACTGCACGGGGTGGGTTTGGTGGACTACCTGTTCAAGCGAAGCCCGCAATAGCTCGGCGCGCTGATGGGTAACAATGACGGCGGCGGTGGAACCGGTGGAAGTCAGGGTGGCAGTCATGGGTTCCATCTTGCCACCGGGGTAGGGGGACCAACGCAGAAACACTCCGTGCGGGTGAAGCGAAAACTAGATATGGCCGCAGCTTTGTGGATACTGTGAAATGTATGGAAAATATCTGGCCGCCTTTTGCGGTGACCATTCGGGCCAGCGATGATACTGGCCGTGGAGTCGACCTGCGCGTCATGCGCGATGAAGACATCGCGTGCGTGGCCACGGTAGGTGCGGCAGATATCTATGGCACCGACATTCCCGAGCACGCCTTTCCCTGGCTCTTTGATGAAAAGCGGAATACTCCCGCTGCCATGGCGCAGCACCGGTGGGAGCACCGAGCGCAGCTGCGCGCCAATAATTGGACCCTGGATTTCATTGCCCGCGACGCAAAGACCCAAGAATTGGTGGGGGTGGTGGACCTATCGGCCGAAAACTTTGCGGCCGCGCGGGAAGTGCAGACCGCATCATGGGTACTGCGCCGCTTCCAAGGCCAAGGCTATGGCACGCTTATCCGCCAAGCGGTGGTCGAGTTTTCCTTTACCCACCTCGATGCGCATTCGCTGCGTACTTGTTGGATAGAGACCAATCTTGCCTCGGCCCGGGTGAGTGAGAAGATGGGCTACCGCATAAGCACCGAGAAAAAGGAAGAGCCTGCCGGCCCAGAAAAAATTAACCGGCCGGTGGTCAGCGCGCGCCTTAGCGCCGCGGAGTATCACCGGCCGGATGGCTTGCAGCTGGAGGTAACCGGAGTGGGCGAGCAGCTGCTGCATATGCTCAGCTAGTTGCCGCTGGTGTCCTCATTTTCAAAACGCTCGCGCAGGTCGCGCACATACTCGCCCACCTCAGGGCCTTCGTATTCGCCGACGACCTCGGAAACCTCGCCCACCGAGCGGATCTCGCCATGGTCGATCCATAGCGCGGTATTACACAGCTGCGCCAAAAAGTCATTGGAGTGGGAAGCAAAGACCAGGATGCCGGAGCGCTTCACCAGCTCTTGTAGGCGTACACGGGCCTTGGCCATGAAAGCGGCGTCGACGGCGCCGATGCCCTCATCCAACAGCAGGATTTCCGGCTCAATGGACGTCACTACGCCGAGCGCCAAGCGCACGCGCATACCGGTGGAATAGGTGCGCAGCGGCATGGAGAGATAATCGCCGAGTTCAGAAAACTCCGCAATCTCATCCATCTTTTTCTTCATCTGCTTGATGGACTGGCCCAAAAAGAGGCCACGGATAATGATGTTGTCGTAGCCAGAGACCTCCGGGTCCATGCCTACGCCCAAATCAAAGACGGGGGCCACGCGGCCGCGCACATCGGCAGAACCACGGGTGGGTTCATAAATGCCAGACAAAAGGCGCAGCAAGGTGGACTTGCCGGCGCCGTTATGGCCCACCAAACCCACGCGGTCGCCCTCGCGCAGGTGCAGGTTAATATCCTTCAGCGCCTCCACCACGACGGTGTTCTGGGCATTTTTGCCAATGACGCCGCCGGCGGAAGAAAGCATGGCCTTCTTGAGCGAGCGGGATTTGGCATCAAAGATGGGAAAGTCCACGCACGCGTTATACGTATCAATCGAGACCATCAGTCTGTATCCTTTCGAGGAATCTCAGGAAGTGCAGGGCGTGGGCTTAAACCCAGTAGCTGACGCGGAAGCGCCACTTGCGCATGACCAAGCCGGCGATGAGCAGGCCAAGAACGGTGCAGCCAATAACGATCCACCAGTGGTAGGCGGCCACCGGCTCACCGATCATGGGCGCACGGACGATTTCCAGGTAGTGGTAGAGCGGGTTGATTTCCGCGATGCGGGCGCGGCTGGACACCGCACCGCCCTGGTCCTTCAAGGTATTGGTCATCCACACAATCGGGGTGACGTAGAACAGCAGCTGGGTCAGTGCTTCAAGCAGCGGAGCGACGTCACGGAAGCGGGTAGCGATGATGCCAAAGAACATCGTGACCCACACGCCGTTGACCAGCAACAAGGCCAAGCCGGGGAGGAAGAGGAAGAACTCCCATCCCAAGTTGCGCGGGAAGATAAGGATAAGCAGCAACCAGATGATGAGGTTATGGCCCAAAAACAGCGTCTGGCGCCACACCAAGCGGTAAACGTGCACCGACAGCGGGGCTGGGAGCTGTTTAATCAAGCCCTCGTTGTCAATGAAGACCGTGGAGCCTTCTTTGATGCAGCCCGAAATGAAGGTCCACATAATAAGGCCCACGGTGACGTGGGGGAGGAACTCCGCGACGGGAATCTGGAAGAGCATGGAATACAACAGGCCCAAGGCGAGGGCCATCACGCCGGTGGCGATGGTGATCCAAAACGGGCCCAGGACAGAGCGGCGGTAGCGCTGCTTAATATCTTGAATGCCCAGTTTGAACCACAGCTCGCGCTGCTGTGCACCCTGCACCAGGTCCGCGAAGGCGGCCTTGAGGGTCTCGGACTGGGACGCTGGGGTGGCCTCGCCGTCTGGCTGGGAGGTCATGCGGGCGATATCAGCGCGCAGTTGATTGTTATCTTGCACGCTCAACACCCTAGCGCGCGGGCTGGGCAAACGGGAACTACACGCCGCCAGCCTGCGAAAACAGCGATATCCAGCGAAAATTCAAATTTGGGAAACTTGGGCCAAACGCGTATACAGTAGGGAACCGACCGCCACTGTGTGGCGATGCCTAGCGCGATAAAGAAGGGGACCGTAATGCCAGCAGGAGCTTCGGCACACTACGACGTATTCAGTGTGCGCGGTTTATACACCGGGCTATCTGATGGTTGGACCTACCTCAACGCGCACGCGGTGCCCCAAATTTCTGAGCGCGTCGCCTCCGGCGTGGCGCGATCCTTCCGGATGTCCACCGCAGTGGCCACCCAGGAGGGCCCAGGCGGCGCCCACTCCGCCACGCCCGCGCCGGGCCGTTTGGAAGGCGATGGTAATTACACCGCCGCACGCATGGCTGTAGCGGATCTGACCGGGTCCAAGGCAGACCGCGTAGTGCTTGGCCCGTCCTTGCCCGTGTTGTACCAGTCCTTGGCGCAGACGGCCCGTCCGCTATTGGGCAGCAATTCCTCGGTGGTGCTCTCCAAGCTGGATCCGCCGTCTTTGTACTCGGCGTTTTCTGAGGTCAAGGCAGAAACCCGTTGGGCCCAGCCAGACTTGGGTACGGGTGAGCTGCCAGGTTTCCAATTTGCCGAGCTGGTCGATGGCTCCACGCGCCTCGTTGCCTTCTCCGCCGCGCACGAGCTTTTGGGTACGGTATCCCCGGCCGCTGAGATCATTGACACCGTCCATGAGCGCTCCCGCGCCTGGACGCTTCTCGACGTCTCTGCGATCGCTCCCTACCGCCCCATCAACTTCGATGATCTCGGCGCCGATATCTTAGGCCTCGACCTGGGATTGCTGGGCGGACCGCAGCTAGCGGCGCTTGTCTTCCGCGATACCCGCATGTTCCGCCGCCTCGACGCCCTCGATCCGGTGCATACCGGCAAGGGTTCTCGCAAGCTGGAAACACCCATTTCCTCTGGCTTGGCCGGCGGTGTCGGACCGCTCGTGGACCATCTTGCCGCCCTCGCCGGTGGGGAGAGCGGCTCGCGCCGCAAGCGCCTGCGCACCTCCATGGATGCGCTCAGCGTCTACTTGGAGGATCTGCGCGCTGACCTCTATTCCTTCTTGAGCACCCTGCCCGCCGTGCATATTCTTGGCGTGACCGGGGAGGCTGCCGCAGGCGCCTCCGACGATCGCCTGCCGCGCCTCACCTTCGCAGTAAAGGGTGTTCCGGCCGAGACCGTGCACAAGCGCCTCTTTGATAACGGCCTTGTTACCACGCTTGCCCCGCAGACCCCGTTGCTCACGGAGATGGGCGTGGAAGAAATTGGCGGTGCCGTTACTGTTGCGCTCGGCCCCTTCAACACCTATCACGACGTTGAGCATCTCATCCGCGTCGTAGCCTCGCTGGCTTAAACGGTAAGAACCAAGGTGCCGGTGACCTCGCCGCTGTCTAGGGCGGTGTGGGCCTGGGCGGCGTCGGCAAGCGGGTAAGTGGCGTGCAGCGCGTGCTTTACGCGGCCGTCTTCCAACATGGGCCACACATTTTCTACCGTGCCCGCCACAATCTGTGCCTTGTCTTCTAAGTCGCGGGCGCGCAGCGTCGTGCCCTGGACGGTCAGGCGCTTGGGCAGCATGGCGCCCAAGTTGATTTCCGCCTTGGTGCCACCCTGCATGCCAATGATGATGAGCTTGCCGTCCTTGGCCAGGCACTTCATATTCTTTTCCAGATATTTCGCGCCGATGATGTCCAAAATGACATCGCAGCTTCCCTTCAACTCTTCTACGAAGTCGTGCTCCTTATAGTTGATGAGAATATCGGCGCCTAGCTCGCGGCAACGCTCCAACTTCTCCTGTGACCCGGCCGTCACCGCCACCTCTGCGCCGAGGGCCTTGGCTACCTGAATGGCAAAAGTGCCAATGCCGCCGCCTCCGCCATGGATGAGGACGCGCTGGCCCTCGTGAAGGCCTGCCTCAATGCCCAGGTTGGACCACACGGTGCACCCGACCTCAACCACTGCTGCAGTTTCCTCGACGCTCAAACCCTTAGGCACGGGAAGCAGCTGGCCCTGCGGAACCGCGACGTATTCGGCGTAGCCACCACCGGCAAGCAGGCAGCCCACCTCGGTGCCTACCTCCCAGTTCGTATCTCCGGCATCGGCGATGGTGCCTGCTGCTTCTAAGCCCAAGATTTCCGACGCCCCCGGTGGTGGCGGATAGGCACCCATCGTCTGCAGGATATCGCCGCGGTTAACGCCTGCTGCCTGCACCTTCACAAGCACTTCGCCTGGACGCAGCTGCGGGACATCGACTTCGTGGAGCTCTAAGGACCGACGATCCTGCGGGTCGGTCTGAACGATGGCCTTCATGTGTGTTGTAGTCATGGATCCAATCTAACGAACCTGGTGTGTCCTGTGCCACGAAATTCGGAGCATCCTGCGGGGACATTCAGCACTGCAGGTGGCTTTTTGGGAAACCGGGCTATCTATTTAGTACACTGACCAAGTTGCTTCGTAGGCACGATGGGTGTTTTCGAAGAACATCATGGAGACGTGGCAGAGCGGCCGAATGCACCGGTCTTGAAAACCGGCGAGGTAATACCTCCGCGGGTTCAAATCCCGCCGTCTCCGCCGCAGGCGCAGTCCCTAGTCAGTGATGGCTAGGGACTGCGCTTTTTCTATTGCGTGCCGGCTTAATGCAGTGACGATGCCATAGCGCTACCAAATGGGAATTTCTATTACGTAAATTCTAGCCCGGTAGTTGAGCCGTCAACAGTCAAACTCGCTGTCGGATATGCGGTATTAGAATCCCCATTCGACGGCATGTATTAGTTCTTTAATACGTTTGTCTATTCAGTATTAGAAAGAGAAAGGGCCACCTAAGAGTCCTGTGAGATTATATGTCAAATCAAAGCCTGCACCACTAGGTACATTGGTGCTGGTGAACGTGCAATTAAGTGCATAGTTTGCGCTATAGAGTATGCAAATATGCAACTTAAATAGAGGGTAAGTTAAGTAGCCCTTAAGCCAATATTAGATAGAAGAGGAATAAAGGGCCTGCATACAGATCTGTAGTAGTGGCCTATGTGGCTGGTCTGGGTAGTCTGAAGTGCTTTCCCGGGAGGGGCATCTAGCTGTGGATGGTCGAGAAAATGCATAGAAAGAAATAAATTATACACTCCCCGTATGGGGGTAAAACTGCGTCTCAATATTCACAATTGTCACACGGACGGTGGTTCCAAATTTTCCAGGGGCTTCCAAATCTGTGTGTAGTGACCAGCACAAATGGAGGATTCTCCGTCCGGATTGCCTGAAAATTACCTGCCAACGCGATTGGATTGGGCTGGAAGCGAGCTTGCTTGTTGGATAGTGTCATTTCCAGCGACAAAAGCTGCACTAAATGTTGAGAATGAGAAGTTCATTCGTCGGAACATCGCTCGCGTCGCCCTACACGACGGTTATCGAAAGATAATTCTCACTGACCCAAACTCAACTCTCTTTAGGGGAAAATATGTTCAAGAACCGTGTTCGTACCGCCGCTCTCGCCGGCGCTGTTGCAGTTGCTACCGGTATCTCCGGTCTGGCTGTTCCTGCTTTCGCAGAAGACAACGCTGTTTCTAACACCATCGGTGGCGGCTTCAACGAGGCTGACAACTCCGCTGCTAAGGGTGTAGTTGCTAACAACGTTTCCGAGCGTGACCTGCTGAACAAGACCGACGCTACTGCGAACTACATCGTGAACCACAACCAGTGGTACGACCTGTACCACAACGCTGCACAGGCAGCTACCGACGGACTCGACCCGTCCGAAGAGGCTGCTTTCCAGAACCTGAAGCGCGAGGCTGAGAAGGCTGGTCAGCAGCTGGCACAGGCTGAGCAGAACGTCCAGGACGCACGTGCTTCCGTTGCTTACGCACTGGAGAAGGACGAGGCGGCTAATAAGGCTTGGGACAACGCAGACTCCAAGAAGGCTGCACTGAACGCTGCTGAGGCTGCTGCTGTTTCCGCTATCGCTCCGGCCGTACAGGCTGCTAACGCTGAGGGTCAGCAGGGCGGCCAGCCGGACCTGCAGGTTCCGGCAACCGGTTCCATTGCTGACCTCAAGGCAGCACTCAAGACCTACGAAGGCGCATACGACCACGCTGGTGAGCGTGACGCAGACCAGGCAGCAGGCGACTTCATTCCGCGCGACTACATCGGTCTGCTGGAGACCCTGATCTCCACCACCAAGGATGAGCTGGGCAAGGTAGAGGCAGCTCAGGCTGCTTACGACGAGGCTGTTGCAGCTGCTAAGGATGCTTCCCGCGAGGCTCAGAAGTCCGACGTTCTGGTTCGCCAGGGCTTCCTGAACCGTGCATTCGCTCAGGTTCGCGTTCTGCGCGCTCTCGAGGCTCGCTTCGCTGTCTCCACCCGCGAGATTGAGCTGCGTGAGTCCCCGGAGAACAAGAACGTTGTCATCGACGGTCAGACCAAGACCCTGCGTACCGCTTACGCTGAACTCATCACCGGTGGTCCTAAGGGCATCCTGAACGTAGCTATTGACGACACCACCGCTCGCCTGAAGAGTGCTGATGTCAAGGCTCTGAAGGGCTGGAACGGCGACCTGGATAACTTCGACGGCTCCCTGGCAAAGGAAGGCGAAGAGAAGGTCTACGACGCCATGAAGGAAGATGCACAGCGTAAGGCATACGAGGCCATCGACTCTGAGCGTGACTGGGAAGAGGCTGTCAAGAAGGTTTCCAACGAGGATGACAAGATCATCGCTCAGCAGCTGAAGGAGACCGCACAGGACGAGGCTCAGAAGGAGCAGGAAGAGAAGCGCGCTGAGGAGTCCGCTAAGCAGCAGGAGCTGCTGGAGCAGCTCATCGCAGCTATCAACAACAAGAACCAGGAAGACACCCCGGCTCCGGCAGAGACCGAGACCCCGAAGCAGGATCCTAAGGACAACGACAGCTCCTCCAAGCTGTCCCCGCTGGGCATCGCTGGCATCGTAGTTGGCGTGCTGGGCGCAATCGCTGCTATCTTCCCGTTCCTGGGCAAGCAGCTGAACCTGGAGCTGCCGCAGCTTCCGCAGCTGCCTAAGCTTCCTTTCTAAGTTAAAGGAGCATAGAAGCTTATAGCTTCTGAGTGAGGGAGTGCAGTATTGAGGCACCCTACCGATTCGGTAGGGTGCCTACTCACGTTTTGGGACGGATGCGCCGGGAGACAGTGAAGATTAAGTCAGGAGCCATAAAGCGTTTACATTGAGCTCCTACCTTGAGTTACGGACTTGCAAACACCGTTAACCTTGAGGCGATTATGACAAATTACATTTCCTACTTGGCCGAGGACCAGATACCGGCATCGTATGACTGGCTGTGGAGCGGGCTAGGAGCCGTCATCGTCATCGCCTTGTTGGTCTTTTGGGTGGCCTCGCTCATTTCCATCATCCGTTCGGGATATAGCGTAGGCGTCAAGGTATTGCTGGTGATGGCAGCATTTGCTTACCCATTCCTGGGGCCGCTTGTATGGTTCCTTTTTGCGCGAAATAAGGAGCATAAGACCAAAATCGACCGTTAGGCAGCGGTCCTTTCACGGAGCAATTGGCTAGTGCTGCTCGAGCCAGGAATTGATGCCGCCGCGCAAGGACACGACGTAGGGGAAGCCGCGCTTGCGGAGGACATCGACGGCCTGAGCGGAGCGGATGCCGCTGGCGCAGTAGATAACGGCCGCAGCATCTGGTTCGATGTGGGGATCTTCGCCGGCGAGGATGCGGTCGAGCTCAAAGTGCGTGGAATTGGGGATGGCGGATTGGGCACGCTCGGGGGAGGTGCGGACGTCGATAAGGGGGGCGTGTGGGGGAACCTCGCGGACCTCGGGGGCGTCGGCAGGCTGGGTGGGTTGTGCGCCGGTGGACCGGAGGGGAATGTATTCCCAGGTACCCGATAGGGCGTCGAAGTAGCCGAGCGTGCCGATGAGTGGGGTGCCTACGCCGGTGATGAGTTTGAGGGCTTCGAGCGCCATGGCTGACCCGACAACGCCGACCACTGGGCCGAGGACTCCGGCCTGCGAGCAGGAGGGAACCTCGCCGGGTGCGGGAGCTGTAGGAAAGACATCCTCGTAGACGGGGCCGTGGCCGGACCAGAAAACGCTGAGCTGTGCATCGAAGCCGAGGATGGAGGCCCATACGTGCGGGATGCCGAGCTCGTGGGCGGTCCAGGAGCTGAGGTAGCGGGCGTCGAAATTATCGGTGCCGTCGAGGATGAGATCGCAGCCGCGCAATTGTTTTAGGGCCGTCGCCGATTCGAGGCGGCCGTGGCAGGTGATGCCCACCTCTGGATTGAGCGCGCGGACGGCGGCCGCGGCGGAATCCGTCTTCGGTGTACCGATGGTGGCGGTGGTGTGGATGACTTGGCGGTGCAGGTTGGAGGGGGAGACCACGTCGTCGTCGAAAAGCGAAATGCGGCCCACACCCGCGCCGGCGAGGTAGAGCAGGGCCGGGGAGCCCAAGCCGCCGGCACCGATAACCGCTACGTGGGCATCGCTGAGCTTGCGCTGACCGTCCTCGCCCCAGAGCGCTTCCTGGCGGGCATAGCGGATGCTCATTCCAGGCCCACCCAATTGGTGGAGCCATCGCCGTGGCTTTGTTCCTTCCAGATGGGGACCTCCGCCTTGACGCGATCGGCGCATTCCTCGGCGGCACGGAAGGCATCGCCGCGGTGCGCAGCGGCCGCTACTACGGCAAAGGCCAGGTCACCGACCTTGAGGTCCCCCGTGCGGTGGGCGGCCCAGAGGCGCACTGGGTGGTTAGCCGCGACAGAATCGGTGACTTCCTGCAGCTTCTCCGGCGCGGATGGGTGGGCGCTATAGGAAAGAAGGGTGACATTCGGCCGGCCGCCATCGTGATCGCGGACGATGCCCTCAAAAGTGACGACGGCACCCATGGCGGCAGTGGCGGCCTCTTCCTTGGCAGCGGCAAGGAGGGATTCAAGGGGTTGATCGCTCAGAAGCGTGCCAATGGTGCAACCGGTTTGCTCGGCCACATAGGAGGGATCAGTGCTCATGTTTTCCTTCTAACATATCGACGATCGGAACGATTAATTCTTCCAAAACCGCGCAGCCGTCTTTTACCCCGCCGGTGGAACCGGGAAGCGTCATGGCAAAGGTGGAGTCATTGACGCCGGCGATGGCGCGGGAGGCTACCGCGGTGGGTACGCTTTCCAATCCCTTCTGCCAGAAGGCCACCGCTATGCCGGGCAGCTCGCGGGTGATATGTGGGGCGACGGCCTCTACCGTGCGGTCATCGTGCGTCAGCCCGGTGCCGCCGGAGGTCAGGATGACCGCGGGCTTTTCGGCGAAGGCGGCGGCAACGGCGGCGGCGATTTCGGCATCGGGGACGATGCGTGCGTCGGGACAGTCAAAGCCCTTGCGGCGCAAGAAATCCACCGCGATGGGGCCGGAGCGATCGTCGTAGATGCCCGCGGCGGCGCGAGTAGAGGCGACGATGACGATGGCGGTGCGCTGTGCGCTCATAGTGGGTAAACCTCCACTTCCTGGCCTTCTTCAAGGCGTTGACCGGCAGGGATGCGGATGAGATGGGTGGCGTCTGCCGCTTGGGCGAGCAGGTGGGAGCTGGCACCACCGAGGATATGGGCGTGGGAATCGACGCGCCCGCGGCGAAATTGGTCCTTGTGCGGGAGGCCCTCGATGCCCGCGGCCAGGGGGACGTGGAAAGGCTCTGGTGCCCAGCCGAGCGCAGGCGCGACGAAGAGGCGGAAACTTACCAACGTGGAAATGGGGTTTCCGGGCAAGCAGATCACTGGGGTGTTGTGGAAAGTGGCGATGCCCTGCGGGCCACCGGGTTGCTGGTCCACATGGCCGAACCAGCCATCGAGCACCTGGCGGACTACTTCAAATTTCCCGGCGGAGATTCCGCCTGAGGTAATGATGGCGTCCGGGCGGTGCTGCGCGATGGCTTCTGTGAAGGCTAGTTCTAGGGCCTGCGGGTCATCGTCGGTAGTGATATAGCCCGCGACGTCGATGCCGGCGCGGCGGGCCATTGCCGTTAAGAGTGGCGCATTGGCATCCGGAATGGCGGCGCTGCCGTGGCCGATTTCCGCGCCGCCGGTGCAGATGAGGATGCGGGCGGGGCGGTAGACCTCTACCTCGTCGATTCCTTGGGAAGCGAGGGCGGCCAAGCGCACCGGCGTGAGCTTATCGCCGCGGGCGGCGAGGAGGGCGCTTTCTTCCAGGTCCGAGCCGGTGCGGCGGATGAATTGGCCTGGCGACGTCTTTGGCACGGTGATGCGGCCGCCCGGGGAGAGGAATTCTTGTGGTTCGCAGCGCTCGATGGGCACGATTGCTGCAGTTCCATCCGGCACCTTGGCGCCGGTCATGATGGGGCAGGCGCTGGCAAGCGGGCCGTCGAGTACCTGGGCGGGCTCCGTGCCGGCCGCGATGGTGGGGCCCACCGGGTAGGTCCCGGCCGCGCACTGCGGGAGGGCGTAGCCATCCATCTGGGAGTTATCAAAGCGAGGGGAGGGGAAGCCGGCGTGTATGTCTGCAGCTAGAACCATATCCTGCGCCTGGGTGAGGGACACGGTGGTGGCTTGGCGTGCGGGCAGGGCCGCTGCGACCTCGCGCGCGTGAGTCTCGGGTGTGCGCATGGCGGCTAGTTTACCCGCGGTCTCGACATGGCATGGGCGTGCGGGGCATAGTAGAGGGCATGTTGACCGTTCACTATTTCGCCGCCGCCCGCGCCGCTGCGGGCGTGGCTTCTGAGCAGGTAGAAGCCCCCGCCACCTTGGGTGATCTGGTGGCGCAGCTGAGCGAGGAGCATACCGGCACCACCGAGGCCGGCATGAGCCTGAAAGAGGTCTTGGGGCGCTGTAGCTTTCTTATCGACGGCGCCGGGAACACCGCCATGGATTCCCCGCTGGCTGGTGTTACCCGGGTGGACGTCCTGCCGCCGTTTGCGGGCGGCTAGTCGCGCTGCCGCAGCGGGCTAGTAAAGAAGTTGATGACGCTGCTGACTATGGACAGCACGATGGCGCCGATGATCGCGGCGCCCCAGGAGTCGATGACGAGGTGGCCGATTCCCAGGTCCAGGGAATTGAGCGTCCACTCCACGATGATGAGCGCGGCGCCGTTGATGACGAGGGAGAAAAGTCCGAGCGTCAGGCAGGTCAGCGGCGCGCCGAGGACGCGCAGGACCGGCATGACCACGGCATTAATAATGATGAAGACGATGGCGATGGCGATGAAGTTGCCGGTCTCTGCTGGGGTGATGGTGATGCCGGGAATGACGGCAACTACCGCCCACAGCGCCACCGCGATGGCAAAGACATTCAGGGCAAAGTTGATGAGTGAGCGCATTTAGCCTCCTATGGTTGCGTTCCACGCCTGCAGCAGGGTGTCGGTTTCTTCTTCGGTGGTCACGGTAATGCGTATGCCTTCGCTAAACGCGCGCACGAGCACGCCGCGTTCGGCCAGGCGAGCGGCCACTTCCTGCGGGGTACCAAGGCGGGCCAGATTCGCGGCCGGCAGCCAGACATGGTTTGCCTCGGAATGTGGCACTCCCCAGTCCTGCAAGGCTTCTTCTAGGCGCTCGCGCTGGCCGACGACCTCATCGGTGCGCTCCCGCAGCGAATCCTGCGCCGCCAGTGCCGCGCGGGCACCAACCTGCGCCACGGTGCTGGCGGAGAAGGGGATGGCCACCTTATTGAGGGCCTCAATAATATTTTCCGGGCCAAAGGCATAACCGATGCGCACCCCGGCCAGGCCATAAGCCTTTGAGAAGGTGCGCAGGCACACCAGGTTGGGATAGGTGCCCACTAGCTCCGTACCCAGCGGAATGTTGGTGGCGCGGTTGTATTCGATATAGGCCTCGTCGAGGGCAACGAGGACGTCGGCAGGCACGGCATCCATGAAAGCGGCGAACTCCTCCTTGGTCACCGTGGTGCCGGACGGGTTATTGGGATTGCACACGAAGATAAGCCGGGTCTTGTCCGTAATCTTGTGCGCCATTGCCGGCAGATCCACGCGCTGGTCTGCACCTAGCGGAACCGGGATGGGGTGGGCGCCGACTACCTGGGCGAAGATGGGGTAGGCCTCGAAGGAGCGCCACGGGAAGAGGACCTCTTCACCAGGGGTGGCGGCAATTTCTACCAACTGTTGGCACAGCGCGGACGAGCCGGTGCCCACCGCTACCTGCTCGGGATCCACACCTAGGTGCGCGGCGAGGTCCTCGCGCAGCGCGGTGGCCGCAATATCCGGGTAACGGTTAGCCTTCGTCACGGCCTCCGCCATGGCCGCGGCCGCCTCCGGCAGCGGCGGGTGCGCGGCCTCGTTGGAGGAGAGCTTGAGCGCGTCATCGTTGCGCGCGCCGGCGGCGTAGGCGGGGATGGCTTTCAGGTCTGGGCGAATCATGCCTCCCACTTTAGGGCCTGCGTCTTTGCTGCGGGCGTGAAAGCAGGGGGCTAGTTTGGCAGCAGCGGGGCAGGCAGGTATTCTCAAACGAGGTTCCTTGAGAACCGTGGAGATGTGCCAGAGCGGCCGAATGGGGCTCCCTGCTAAGGAGTTGACCCTTCTGGGGTCCGGAGGTTCGAATCCTCTCATCTCCGCCATTTAATCCCGAGCGAGCGCGCTCGGGATTTTTTAATTCGCGTTTTCTATTCTCGTCGGCTCCGTGCAGCGGAGAAATCTGCTATTTGCGCTGGTACTTGGCGCAGCGGCGGAAGAGCGTGAGCATGCCAACGCCGAAGATGAAGCTTCCGGTAAAAGCCGCAGCGCGTAGGGAAGTGACCTCGTGGAAGAGGGCAGGCACCATGAGAATGGCGATAACAGAGCTAATGACTCCTAGGGCGAGGAAAGTAATCGTCACGATAGGTCCCGGTGTGGATTGCTGCGGCATGGGGGTCAGTCCTTTCATCACTCAATTCTGATGAAAATAACTCTAGGTTGCCCTCTTAAGAGCCGCAATAGGAAATTCCCAAGAGACTAAGCGGGGCCTTAGGATTCTAGGGCAGGAAAGACCTCGTCACGCAAGAGATGGGCGAGCTCGCGATCCGGGTTGGTCGGGTCTACCCACGCGATTTCGGCAATTTCTGCGGCAGCGCGGGCAAGGACGGGGCGCGGATAGGTAAAGATGCGTCCGCGCACGGTTTCTCCGGGTTCGTTGGCGGCCGGCGCGTCGAAGGTTCCGAGCGGGGAAAGCTCCGGGAGACGGACCTCCACACCGATTTCCTCTGCGACCTCGCGGGCTGCGGCCTGTGCGGGGGTTTCGCCAGCCTCAAGCTTGCCTCCAGGTAACTGGAACTTGGTGGAGGATTCCTTGCGTACGGTGAGAACATGCCCCAAGGAATTGCGGAAAACTACGGCAGCAACTTCAATCATGGGCCCGACTATAACCTCGCGGCGTGCAGGCGGTGAACTTAGATGTGGTGCCTGGTGGTGCTCCTTAATTCATGAAGCGGGGCACCCAGTCGCGTTCAGCTACGGTAAGGGCGGCGGCAATCTGTTCGTGGGTTAAGCCATGGCCGATGGTGCCGGAATCGATCGGGGCGCCGTCTATCACCGCGTAGAGGGTCCAGCCATTATTATGTTCAAAATCCACGCGTAGCTCATCCGGGTGGCCAGCTAGGCAGGTGCCGGAGCTTTCCAATTGAGCGGGACTCGGCAGGCCCGTGGCGCTCAGGCCTTCTACTATGTCGGTGCCGCCATCGGGGCGCAGCACCATGAGGCAGGTGCTGTACATATAGGTGGTCTTGCCGTTGCTGGTTTCGGAACCGCGTTTGACCAGGTTTCCTACTAGGGCCGGGTAGAAGACTAGCCAGTTATTATCCCAGGCCTGCTGGATTCGCTTGCGGTACGACAATGCGCGGCGGATACCCCAGATAGCTGCACAAAGGATTATCCCGAGCAAGGAGAATCCAATAAGGGGCGCACGGGCAGCCAGCAGCACCAGAGGAAAAGCGGAGGTGAGGATGCCAGTTAGCCCGAAGACCATCCCTACGACCATAAAGAGGGATAGGGAGGCATTGCGTCCGGGCGCCGGACCGGCGGCGGCAATGGCCTCACGCAGGGCCGAGCGCTTGGGGTGTGGGTGTGGTTTGTGTACGCCCGCGATGCGGGCGGCACGCGCGAAGCGCAGGCCCGGCGAGGTATCGAATTGCAGGGGGCTTTGGGGCAGGTACATAGCGAGGTGCTCCTTCGCGTAGGGGCTGGCCTGCACTGTTGAGAATACGGGAGGATGCTGCGCAGTGCGCCTTTATTGGGACTCAAACCGAAAATGAATATAAGGTGGTGGACATGAGTGACTCGAGGTTTCCCCGCTCGGTGTTTGCGGTTGGCACCGACCCTGATCCGCGTTTCACGCTCGCTAATGAGCGCACGTTCTTGGCTTGGATCCGCACCTCCTTGGCGTTGATTGCTGGCGGCGTGGCGCTCGAGGCCTTTGACGTTCCCCTGCCGGCCGAATTGCGCTCTGCGGTGTCGGTATTCATGCTGGTCGTCGCTATTATTCTGCCGCTGGTGGCATGGGTGCACTGGAAGCAGTCCGAACGCGCGATGCGCGAGGAACGCCCGTTGCCCTTTAGCTTTGCCATCCCGGTGCTCGTCGTGGCGATCGTGGTGGTCGCGGGTGCGCTCGTAGTAGGCGAATTCCTTGGCTAGCCCACTTTTTGATCCCGGCCTGCAGCCCGAACGCACCCGCCTATCGTGGCAGCGCACCCTTTTGGCGTTGTCTTTGGTGGTGCTGGGGGTTATGCGGGCGGTAAGCGTGCACGTCTTCTTGCCGTTGGTCTTTATCGCTGCGGGCGTATTGGCATTGGCCTTGGCGGTGTGGCAGCGTGCCTCGCTTGTCGACGCCGCCTTGTCCACCCACCGTTCCCTCCCTCACGCCATCATCCTTGCGAGCACCGCGGGGCTCGTGTCCCTGCTGGCTGCCTTCGCGCTCTGGGGGCTTTTCTCCTAGGTTTTCGCCCAGCTCGGGAAGCCGCAGCGCTGTATATTATGCCTATGTCTAAACCCCTATCTCTCCCTCTTGCCGTCCTCGCGGTGACCGCCGTTGCCGCCTTGAGCGGCTGTTCCAATTCCACTGACTCCACCGAGGCCGCGGATAAGCCGAATTTCACCGGCACTGCCCCGAGCTCCTCTGCGGCGGCCGCGTCTGAAACAGAGGCCGAGTCTCAGTCCTCGGCCACGGACTCCCCGGCAGAAGAAACCACCACCAAAGCCGCAGCGGATAAAGATGAAAACGATGCAGACAAGGACGCCGAGGGCGGCGGGGAAAATAAAATCATCCCGGTAGAGGCCCTCGATTCCCTGTGGGTTCCGGCGTTGTGCAATAACCAAGCGGGCAACTTGGAAGGCGGCCAGCTGCCACAGCATCTTAAGACCGGGATGCTCTTTGACGTCGCCGCGGCGGGCCTGAAGCTGAATCAGGACGATACGCCAAAGGGCGCCTACGCGGATATCAACGGCGATGGCAGGGACGAAGCCGTCATTACCTACGTCTGTAATCAGGGCGGTACGGGATGGCCGGATAACCTGCTTATCTATGACAACGATCTGAACTACATCACCAAGGTGGATGATTGGGAGCGCGAGGGAATGCCACCAGCGCGCGGGCATATCCAGCAGCTGCAGTGGACCAAAGACACGGTCACCGTTACCTGGCGTGCCTATGCTGACGATGACCCAGCCTGCTGCGCTACCCAAGAATTCACCGGAAACCTCACGCTGGACGGGGATACGCCGCACCTTGAGGTAACCGGTCACCGGCAGGTTGCCAGCTAGCGGCATTCCCTGCAGTATGGCGTAGTCTAAATGGGCTGTAATTAATACTCAGGGAGCTCAATCCCAGAGGAAAGAAAGGCAGGGGCAGCGCGATGGCGGAGACCACCGAGCAGGCTAGCGATATCGTCGAAGCGTGGCTGAAGCAAGAAGACGCCATCGATCCACAGAAGGCCCCGCGCCTGCAAGAACTTTTGGGTAGGGTGCCGCTGCAGGATCTTATCGCCGTCGTCGAGCGGCAAAATGCCATCCGCGCGGCGCTGGCCCTGCGCCTGTTGCCGCGCCAAAAGTCGATCGCCGTCTTTGATGCCCTCGATGCCAAGCACCAGGCGGATATCATCGATGAACTGGGCAATGCCGATGTTTATGAGTTCTTTGATGAGCTCGACCCGGAAGATCGCGTGGCCTTGTTGGACGAGCTGCCTGCGGAAATTGCGGACCGCCTGCTGCGCTCGCTGACCCAATCAAAGCGCGATGTCACGGGCGTGGTGCTGGGCTATGACAAGGGCTCGGTGGGCCGCCGCATGTCGCCCGAGGTTCCCGTCATCCACCCAGAGATGAGCGTGCGGGATGCCCTGTACAAGCTGCGGGAAATCGCGCACGAGCTAGAGACCATTTATACCGTGCCCATTACGCGCGAGGATCGGCGCTTGGTGGGCGTGGTCAGTCTGCGCGAGATTTTTACTGCCGATGCCGCTCTCACCATGGCCGATATTATGCAGGAACCCGTCTTTGCTCAGGCCGGCGATGATGCGGAGGAAACCGCGCGCTGGTTCCTGCCGTTGGATATGCTGGCGCTGCCCGTTGTGGATGAGTCGCACCGCCTTGTCGGCCTGCTGACGTGGGATGATGCTACCGATATCGTGGAGGAAGAAGATAGCGAGGACTCCGCTCGCGCCGGCGGTACCGAGGCCCTCCAGCAGCCGTACCTGTCCACGCCGCTGCTCAAGCTGGTGCGTTCGCGCATCGTGTGGCTGCTCGTGCTGGCCGTCTCTGCGCTGCTGACGGTGCAGGTACTCGATTCCTTTGAAGACACATTGGCCAAGGCCGTGGTCCTGTCCCTCTTTATTCCGCTGCTGACCGGCACCGGTGGAAATACCGGCAACCAGGCGGCTACCACGGTGACGCGTGCCTTGGCGCTGGGCGACGTCCGCACGCGCGACCTCCTCGCCGTCATGTGGCGCGAGCTGCGCGTCGGCATGCTGCTCGGCGCCGTGCTGGGACTCGCTGGCCTGGCGCTGGCCACCCTGGTCTATGGCCTAAGTATCGGCCTCGTCATCGGCTCGACGCTGTTTTTGATCTGTTCCATTTCCGCGACCGTCGGCGGGCTTATGCCCATCGTGGCTAAGACCATCGGCGCCGATCCGGCGGTCTTTTCCAACCCCTTCATCTCTACCTTCTGTGATGCCACGGGCCTGATTATCTACTTCCTGATTGCCAAAACCGTGCTGGGCATCTAGCACGCCTCCCTGCGGTTCGGGGGTGGGGAAGTGGTGGGGACATTTCCGGTTTCGGGCAGGTGCGATGTGTGCTCTATGGGGGTGCGGGGGTGCTTGCGTGTGGCGGGATATGGTTTCTGCGTCACATGTTTTGTATGGTCAGTGCATGCTTCGCAGTGAACTGGATAACTTTCGGTCTGCTGCCTCGGCCTAGCTAATAAACTGGGAAATACGGAGCATAACCCACAGCACAATCCCCTCTATGTGAAGGAGCGCGCGGTATGACCACCCCGCATACTCACGAATCTACCGCCCACACCGAAGGTGACGAGGCCCCCGGGGCGCCGCGCAGCGAGTGGCGCCGCCAGTTCATCGGCCTTTTCATCGGCTTGGGTTTGGCCGTACTGGTCTTCTTTATCTTTCCCTCGAATGCGATCGAGACCGTACAGGGCTCTGCGGGTGCAGATCCGGAAGCCGAGTACACGCTCAGCGCCATTCGCACCGTCGCTGCCGTAACCATCTTGATGGGCGTGTGGTGGATGACTGAGGCCATTCCGCTCGCCGCCACCGCGCTGCTGCCGCTGGTCATCTTCCCGCTCGCCGGTGTGGGCACGATTAAAGAGGTGGGTGCCCCATACGCGTCCGCCACCATTTTCTTGTTCATGGGTGGCTTCCTTATTGCGCTTGCCCTGCAGCGCTGGAATTTGCACCGCCGCCTAGCGCTGTACGTGGTGAAGATCATCGGTACCTCGCCCAAGCGCCTGATCTTGGGATTCATGCTGGCCACCGGCTTTTTGTCCATGTGGGTATCTAATACCGCTACGGCAGTGGTGATGCTGCCGATCGGCACCTCGGTGCTGGCACTGACCGCGGAAACTGTAGGCGGCTGGGATAAACAGAAGAAGTTTGCCACGGCACTGATGCTGGGTATCGCGTATTCCGCCTCCATCGGTTCGCTGGGTACGCTCATCGGCACCCCGCCGAATGCCTTCCTCAACGCATATATGGCCGATACCTGGGGCGTTACCCTTGGCTTCGGGCGGTGGATGGCGGTCGGTGTGCCGCTTGCAGCAATCTTCTTGCTGATTGCCTGGGCACTGCTCATCACCGTTTTCAAGCCGGAGATGAAGGATATTCCAGGCGGCCGCGAGCTTATCAACGACGAAATTGAAGCCCTCGGCCCCTGGACCCGCCCCCAAATCATGACCGGCATCATCTTCATCCTCGCCGCCGCAGCCTGGGTTACCCTGCCGCTGGTGCTCAAGGAATTTGAGAACTACGACGATGCCATCGTGGGCATTGCCGCCGGCATCCTGCTCTTTATCCTCCCCGCGGATAACCAGCGCCGCATCCGTTTGCTGGACTGGAAGACGGCCAATGAAATGCCGTGGGACGTCCTCCTGCTCTTCGGCGGTGGCCTGTCGCTGTCCTCGGTCTTTAATTCCTCCGGCCTGTCCCTGTGGATTGGTGAAATGGCCAAGGGGCTTAGCGTCCTGCCCGTTGTCCTCATCGTCTCTGCCGTGGCTGCGCTGGTGCTCTTCCTGACGGAGATCACCTCCAATACGGCGACGGCGGCTACGTTTATTCCGATTATGGGTGGCGTCGCCGTGGGTGTGGGGCTTACTGCCGATGGCGATATCAACGTCCTTCTCCTCACCATTCCGGTGGCCCTCGCGGCAACCTGCGCATTCATGCTCCCAGTTGCCACCCCGCCGAACGCCATTGCCTATGGCTCTGGCTACGTCAAGATTGGCGAGATGATCAAGGGTGGCCTTGGTCTCAATATCATCGGCATCGTCCTCATCACCCTGACGGTGTACTTGCTGGCAGTGCCAATCTTCGGCCTGTCCATCTAGTTCCAGAGCGGAGTCCGTAGCCATTCCCTAAAGAGCACCAGCGTCATTAGGGAATGGCTACATCCGTTACTGTGCTGGCTGAATTTTTAGATAGCGGGAAAACCGATCCTAACCGCCCTCATTCCAGCCAGGTAAACACCGGGTGAACAGGCGATTTGTTAGTTTTCCGTACCGTGGGTATAGTAAATTCTCGTTGCACAGCAGAGCACACGCACTGCTTACCAACGGTCTGCGCCCGTAGCTCAACGGATAGAGCATCTGACTACGGATCAGAAGGTTGGGGGTTCGAATCCCTCCGGGCGCACAAAATCAGCCGCCTTCGGGCGGCTTTTCTTGTATCTCAGCCCGTCCCACCCAGGTCTCGATCTATGAAGTCTTCCGCCCTCGTCTCCGGCCTCATCGCCGGTGTCATCCTTGGCCTCATGCTATGGCTGGGGTCCGGCATTTTCTGGCTCTTCCTGGTTGGCCTAGGCATTGGGGTCGCTGCAACCCCGCTCCTAAAACTGGCCGCCGATCCTTCTCGTTCGCGCAAGCGCCGCGATAGTTCCTTCCGCGACTAGGTCCGCACCACGCCGCTCCTCACGGCACCCGCATAAGTCAGGCACAAGTCTCACGCAATCCACTTATAAAATGCAGGACAAGTATAAAATATTCGCAGCAACCTTCCAGACAGACTTAGTAGAAAAAGAAAGTCTTTATTAACAAGGGGAGTGCGGCGACGCGTTCCCCTCCGTCTTGAAGGAGAACGCTAGGTGTTAGCACCCTCGCGCATTGTAGGGCTCGATATAGCCCGTTCACTTGCGATTATCGGCATGATAGTTCTGCATATGGCCTCCTTGGTGTGGCATACCAAGGTCATTTTAAATGGCCTGCCCGCTGCGCTTTTCGCCGTTCTAGCCGGCGTCACGTTGATGCTTATGTCCCGCGATTTCACGGCGACGACGTTCCTGCGCATCATCGCTCGCGGCTGCATAATTACGCTTATCGGCCTCGCCCTGCTGCCCGTGGGCGGCGAGATTCAGATCGTCCTCGTGGTCATCGGCATCACGATGATCCTGGTGTCCTGGGTCCCGCCGCTGCGCTGGTGGTGGAAGCTCCTGCTCCTCGCCACTGCCACCGCCGCCGCGATCATAAAATATGCGCCGCTGACCCTTCCGCAGGTCTATCCGCTGCTGGCCTATTGCGCCTATTTCCTCGCTGGCATGCTGCTCTATGAGGTCTATATCCGCAGCTCCCGTGCCGCTGCCCAGTGGGTGTCCACTGGCATCGCCGCCGTGGTCGCCGCTGCCGGCTTTTACTTCCGCTTTGCCCCGGACATGCCTGGCTGGCTGCGCTTTACCGGCCACACCGGCGTGCTGGGAGAGATTGTCCTATCCATCGCCGTCGCCGCCATCGTCCTGCACTTATGCCTGCTTATCGGTCGAGCAGTGCCTAAGCTGGCGTATCCCTTTGCTGCGCTGGGGGCAATGTCGCTGAGCATCTACATCCTGCATGTGCTCACCGCTTACTACTGGCAGAGCCACGTCTCCCTCCACAATACCGGCTGGGCCTGCGCGTTCATCGCCCTCTTCCTCGTCTTCGCGAGCCTATGGCGCCGCCTGATAGGGAAGGGGCCGGCCGAATGGGCCGTCGCCAAAGTTATCGCCATCGCCGTTCCTGCCGGAAAGAAGGACTAATCATGCAGCACAAAATCTTCCCTGCCTTGCTCGCCGCCAGCATCGTGGCACTGACTGCCGCCCCGGCCACTGCACTCGAACACGGCGAACCAGCTCCGGACTCCCCGGAAGCCCGTACCGTCGCCCAACTCAAGATAGGACGCGTGGGCAGCTTCGGCGATTGCACCGGCACCCTCGTGGCCGCCCAGTGGGTGCTCACCGCCCGCCACTGCCTCGAGTCCGTCAATAACGAGGGCACCCAGGCCCGCATCAATGGCACCACCTACGACGCCGATTCGTGGGCGCTATCCCCGCTTTCCGACGCCGCCCTTCTCCACCTCACCACCCCCGTCACCGATACAAAACCCGCAGAGATTTCCACCCAAGTTCCAGAACCTGGCCAGCGCGGCACGCTTTACGGCTGGAGCAGCAGTTCCTCCATGGCGCGCCGCGGCCAGCTGCCGCAGGCGGAGATGGAAGTGGCTGAGCTCCTCGGCGCCGGCCCTGCTGGCCCCGCTAGCTCCACCGAACCAGGCGCCGCAGACGCGGCCGAGGATGGCGCCGAGGACGCCGCTGGCGGAGAAAGCATTCCCGCGGCCGAGGCCATGCCGGGACTTAAAATGCCGGAGGGTACGGAAAGCGTGCCAGCCAGCGAGGCGATGCCGGGTGGGGCGCCAGATGGCCCGATGCCACTAATTGAAAGCGCCATCCTCGACGTACACTCCACCGACCGGGCCGGCATGCAGGGCGGCGACTCCGGCGGTCCTTTCTTCGTAGACGGTAAGCTCGCCGGACTCGCCACGGCGGGCACCGCGAACGGGGATCCGGACTTGCCCTCGCCAAGCGCGGCAATCACCACGCTGGCCGGCACCAAGGACTGGATCGAGGGAGTAGTGAGCGGACGCGATAAGGAAGCGATTCTCACCGCGGAAACCACTCCCAAACCGCCGAAAACCCCGCAGACCAGTGCAGATCGTGCGGGGCTCTATGTGGGCATAGCCGCCATCGGCCTGATCGCTGCGGTGGTGCTGGCGCGGATTCCCCGCCTGCGCAACCGCGGCCGTGAGGACTAGAAAATCTCGATGCGCCCGCCCAAGGACTCGGACTGGCGCAGCTGTGCTACCCACTTCGGGCCGCCTGGATGCAGGCGCAGCACCGGGCGGGAAGAAATCTTGATCGGGGAGACCGATTCCTTGCGCGCGCCGGAGCGGGCATCGATGCGGGTGCGGGCGCGATAGCCGGCGTCGGAAAGCTCAGCGATGGAAGGTTCGGGGGAGTCGAGCTTCTCGCGGGCATCGCGCAGCAAGTCCAAGGCTTCGTCCAATGCTTCCACCAACGCCGGCGCATTGGTCTCGCACATCTGCTGCACCAGCTCTGGGTGCGTGCCGGCCACGCGGGTAGCGTCCTTGAAAGAACCGGCAGACAGGGACTGTGCCAGGATTCCGCCGTTATCGCCCACCACGGCGAGGATCTCCGCAAAGACGTGCGGCAGGTGGGAAATGCGCGCCACCGCGGCATCGTGATTAGCCACGCGGATAGGAACCGCCTCTGCGTGCACCATCTGGGTCATGCGCACGACCTCGGTGAAGGTCTCAATCCACTGCTTCGGAATCTTTTCCCCGCGCGCCTCACACTCGGCGGCGTAGTCATAGGTAATGCCCCACGCCGCGCGGCGGAACAGGTCCTTCTGCGAGTTATCCCAACCGGACTTGGACGTGCCCGCCATCGGGTGGCCGCCCACGTAGCGCGACTCCATTCCGCGCTCCAGTACCTGCTGGCGTACGGCCGTCTTAACGGAAACGACGTCCGTAATGCCGCAGCTCGGCGCGTGCTCCTGAATGGCGTCGAGCACCTCGCCCACCGCGTTCATAGGCACGGCTATGACAATGAGCGCGTTCTCCGTCTCCGCGCGGGTCAAAATCGTCGGAAGATCATCGGTGACGTCAAAACCCTGCTTTACTGCAGTGCGGGCGCCAGAAGTGGAGTGGTTGTAGCCAAAAACGGGGTGATTGTATCCGGCGAGATCGCGCAGCAAAGAGCCGCCGATGAGGCCGAGGCCAATAATGCAGATAGGGCGTTGAACATCTTGAGAACTCACGATGACAATTGTGGCACAACACGACTAATCTCACGAGGTATGAGCAACGAAAATTACTCCTTCGCAGTAACCGTCGCCCGCAACGCGGGCCAATGGCTGGTGCGCAGCTTCAACGATGACTTTGAGGATCCGCAGGCCTCCATCAATGCGGTGCGCAGCCTGCGTTCCGAGGGCGCTGCGTTCGCGCTGCTGTGCGTGGAGGATGCCTATTTTATTGCCGTGCGCCCAGTGCCGGGCGGGGTAAAGATGCTCATCTCGGATGCCACCTACGGCGTGGACGATGACTTCGCCGCCGATTTCATGGATATCAACGATCATGAAATCCCGGATGTGGACCCCGAAGAGGCCGATCCTTATGGCGAGGGGGATTTCGATATCTTCGCCGACCTTGGTCTATCCGAGGACCAGGTGGGCTACATCATTGACAATGATGAGGACTGGCCTTCCGATATGTTGCTGCGCATCGCCGGCGAGCTCGGCTTTGGCGATGAGTTGGAAGACGTCATTGATAACGCCTGAGCCCTTGCTGCGCGCGGAGGCTCGGATGCGCCGCGCCCTCGACGTCGCCAAGCATGCGCCGGCCGGCGACGTCCCCGTGGGTGCGGTACTGTACGACGCCGCCGGAACCGAACTTGCCACCGGCGTCAACCGCCGCGAAGAGCTTGCGGACCCCACCGCCCACGCCGAGGTCGAGGCCATTCGCCAGGCCGTCCGCGTGCACGGCGATGGCTGGCGGCTTTCCGGCTGCGAACTCGTTGTCACCCTAGAACCATGCGCCATGTGTGCCGGTGCGCTGCAGGCCGCGCGGGTGTCTTCCGTGGTCTTCGGCGCCTTTGAGCCCAAGACGGGCGCGTGCGGCTCGCTTATCGATGTCCTCCGTGCCCCCACCGCCCCCTTTACCCCGCAGGTCCGCGGCGGCGTCCTCGAAGGCGAGTGCGCTGGGTTGCTCCGAAACTTCTTCGACGGCCTGCGCTAAACGTGCGTACACTGGTGGTCATACAACAACTGTCTACTCAAAGGAGTGATTATGGGCGATTTGGAAAACAAGAAGGATGGCCTCGTAGGCAAGGCAAAGGAAGCCTACGGCGAAGCTACCGACAACAAGGACGTAGCTAACGAGGGCAAGGCCGACCAGGTCACCTCCGAGGCTAAGGACAAGCTGTCTGACGCCGCTGAAGGCATCAAGGACAAGGCCAACGAGGTTATCGGTGGCCTGAAGGACGACTAATCCTCGTCCCTCGTTTCCGCATCTCGCTGCGCTGGCACCCCGCCGGCGCAGCGATTTTGTCGCTCGGGCCTACTCCCGTAATCTGGAACGCGGTGGCGTGTCCGAGCGGCCGAAGGTGATCGCCTCGAAAGCGATTGTTGGGTAACCCCCAACCGCGGGTTCAAATCCCGCCGCCACCGCACTTGTCATGAGTCGCGACATGTTTGACAGATGAGTCGCGACATCGTTGACAAACCGGCATCTCAGTTGCTTTTTGTTCTGGGGTGCCGGTTTCTTCGATCAGACGAACCTTTCAAGCACTCATCGTTCCGAGCAGCAGCGCCAAGTCGCCGCAATGAGCACTTACGATTGGCGGCCGGAGCCCACCCCTCTCAGACTCTAAAAGGTGCCTTAGGTGCTGCGTGGCCTCGCTTTGTATCGACGCCACCGGGCTGCAGTATTGATGGCGTACAGCTTTGACTATGGCCATATTGCGGTGGGGACTATTCGTAGTGTCAAACATGTCCCGACTCACCAGTCAAGCATCACCCGACACGGTAAGGTAGCCCTAAGCGTCAAATATGTCGCGGCTGATCTGTCAAGCATCACGACGATTCCCTCAGGCACAGACTGTCAAATATGTCATGAATTCAGACAGCGGGCACGGTGGAGGCGGGGGCGGCGTAAAGCATGTCCAAGTCGTACTCGACGCTGGTGGACATGTATGACCCGGGCGACGCGTTTCTGTACTCGGAGCTGGTGAAGGTGCATCCGCACGTGTTGGCTTGCCGGCTGTTTGCGGTCAAAAACTATGTGTTGCGCTTCACTCAACTCGCCTTTATTCTTAGCAAACCAATTAGTTCAGGCTCGCGGAGCCTAGTCGGCAATTCTTGGAGGTACTGATGACTTCTTCAATAACGTTGATCTCGCATGAAGGTGCTCAGTTCGCTTCACCGTATGGCGAAGGCATGATTCGTTTCGGTGACAGTGCTGAGCAGGTGGTAGCGGTTCTCGGGGAACCGGAGAACCACCGGAGCGAAAGCACCTTGTACTACTCCCAATCAAATATTCAGGTTCATTTCGGTGACAACGGTGTCGAATTCATCGAGATTGCCACCAACCCTGAAAAAGACGGTGTCACGGTGGAATGGGAAGGCCATAACCTCTCCCACATGAACGCGATCGAGTGCGCCGAGCTGTTGAAGGGGCTCAACGACGGGGCTCGGCTTGACGATGAGCGAGCTCCAGAGGCTTATGCTTTCGAGAAACTGGGGCTTTCCGTATGGCAACCGTACGCGCTTGCTGATGCTCGCGAGGAACTCGAGGAAGAGCGAGCTGGGGGCGCCGAGGGTGACGAACTTGAGTACTTTGAAGAAGAAGTCAAGATGGCAGAGTGCTTTGACGCGATCGGCCTGGGTTCTCGCGACTACATGAACGAGTACTTCTAGGCCGCTTTTCTCCAGGCCCACGTCCCGCTCCATGGAGGACGGCCAGCGAGAACGTACGAAATTGTTGCCTCACCTAACGTCGAACGCATGGTTCCACTGCGGGAAACCGATCTTGTGCTCGAGCGACTCTTGTAACTCGTCAAGGGAAATGAGCGATCACAAGTCGTTGGTGTTGAGCTCGCGTCAGTACAAGTGCTCGAGAACCGCAATCCGGAGATCCAACAGCAGTGAACGATGCGAACGCAGCGTGTTGATGAGCTCGTTAACAGCGGCCGGGCCTGACCCCCGACGTGTTTACTTTCCGGGGGTCAGGCCCGTTGGCGCTATTCATTTGTTAACAATGTCGCGACTTCGGACACCGCCGCCACCGCACCGAGATCCCGGTCTGTTTGCGCAGGCCGGGATTTTCTTTCGCCCGATCCGGCTCCGGGCGTGGGGGGAGGAGGCTGGCTGGCCGCCAGCTGTGAAAACTGGGACGCAGGTGGCTTCGCGATAGGGGATTAGAGGGTATGGCCACTACACTAGGGCAAAGTTCAACCCGTCCCCCACGCGAATGCGAAGGTACATCTACCCGTGGCTAAACTGCTTTATCGTCTTGGGCGCTGGTCTTTCCTCCATAAGTGGAAGGTCATCGTGGCATGGCTGCTGCTGCTCGCCGCCGTCGGCGGTGCCGCCGCCTTGCTGATGAAACCGATGACGAGCGAGTTCTCCATCAAGGGAACCCCGTCCATCGATGCCACCTACAAGACCATGGACCTCTTCCCAGAGGGCGGAAACCCTGCAAACTCGCCCTCGGTCAACGTGGTCTTCAAGGCCCCAGACGGCCAGAAGCTTTCTGATCCCGCCAACCGCGAGGCCATCGACGCCACCATCTCCTACCTCGAGGACAACCTGGAGATGGGCGATACCACGCGCTTTGGCAACCCGCTTGAGGTCTCGCCTCGCCTGCAGGACCAAGTGATCCACCAGTTCACGGACATGGGATTGCCGGAAGCATCTGCCCGCGCTGACGCGGATAACCTCGCCATGGTCAATGATGACGAGACCATTGCCTATACCACCTTTAATTTCGACGCCGAGTCGCCCTATAGCGTGGAGCAGGCCGATAAAGACACCGTTACCGAGGCAATGAATATTGCCCGCGACCGCGGCCTCACCGTAGAGGGCAATGGTGCCGGCTTTGGCGATGAAATCGCGGTCAATTCCACCTCTGAGATCATCGGCCTGGGCGTTGCCTTTATCGTGCTCATCTTTACCTTCGGCTCCCTGGTGGCCTCGGGCATGCCTTTGGTGTCCGCCGTCATTGGCGTGGGACTAGGCGCGCTGGGCATGCTCATTGCCACCCACTGGATTGAGCTCAACAATATGACCCCGGTCCTGGCCATCATGATTGGCTTAGCCGTGGGCATTGACTATGCGCTGTTTATCCTTTCGCGCTACCGCGCCGAGCGCCGCCGCATGGACGGGCCCGATGCCGCAGGCATGGCGGTGGGAACCGCCGGCTCCTCCGTGGTCTTTGCCGGCGCGACGGTCTTTACCGCGCTTTTTGCGCTCCTCATTGCGCGCATCGGCTTCTTGACGGCCATGGGCTTGGCCGCCGCCGGCACCGTCGCCATCGCCGTGTTGGTCTCGCTTACGCTCATCCCCGCGATGCTTGGTCTGCTGGGTGATAAGGCCTTCAACGGCCGCATCCCCGGCGTGGCCGGCAACCCGACCTGCAAGGGCAAGCGCCGCCGCGGGCCCACCATGGGCAACCGCTGGGTGCGCCTAGTCCAGAAGGTCCCCGGCCTGGCCATGGCGCTGGTTGTGCTCTCCTTGGGCGCTATGACCGCGCCGGTGCTCCACATGGAACTCGCCCTTCCGGCCGATACCACCTCCAATCCCGATACCACCCAGCGCAAGGCCGCCGACATCATGTCCGAGGGCTTCGGCCCCGGCGTCAACGGCCCCTTCCTCGCTGTGGTCGATGCCCACACGGTCAACGCGGAGGCCGGCGCCCTCGCCCCGCTTGTCGACGCCCAATCCCAGCCCGAACCAGCCCCCGCACCAGACGCGGAGGACGCAGCCCCTGAGCAGTCGCAGCCGGACCAGCCCGCGGCCGAGGCCGAGCCGGAGATTGCCCCGGCCGCCGAGATAGTAGACACCTCCGCAGACGCTGCGGACAATTCCTCGCCGGAGGATAAGGCTGCGCTCGCGTCCTTCCTATACACCGCGGACCAGCTCAAGGGGCTGGGCGGCGTGAAGCACGCGCAGATCGTCGGCCTGAGTAAGGACCAGCGCGCCGCGCAGATCATGGTCACCCCAGAAACCGCGCCGACGGACGCCGCGACGGTCAACGTCGCGCACGCGCTGCGCTCGGCCACCAGCGAGATCGAAGACGCCACCGGTACTGACATCGGCCTGACCGGCCTGACCGCCGTGCAGCTCGATATCACCGAGCGCCTCGAGGAAGCCATGGCGCCGTACCTGGCCATCGTCGTGGGCCTAGCCATTGTGCTACTGCTGTTGGTCTTCCGCTCCATCCTGGTGCCGCTGGTTGCGGGCCTGGGCTTCCTGCTGTCCGTCGGCGGCGCCTTCGGCCTGACCGTGCTGGTTTGGCAGGAAGGCCTGTGGAACCTGGTTCCCGCGCCGGGCCCGCTGATTTCCTTCATGCCCATCTTCCTCATCGGCGTGACCTTCGGCCTCGCGATGGATTACCAGGTCTTCCTCGTCACCCGCATGCGCGAGCACATTTCTCGCCACCCGGAGGGCACCGGCGGGCGATATAGCGCCGTCGACGAGGCCACCATCACCGGCTTTACCCAGGGCGCCCGCGTGGTCACGGCCGCGGCCATCATTATGATTTCGGTCTTCGTGGCCTTTATTAACCAGCCGTTGCCCTTCATCCAGATTTTCGGCTTTGCCTTGGCAGCCGGCGTGCTTTTCGACGCCTTCTTTATTCGCATGACCCTCGTCCCCGCCACCATGTTCCTCATGGGCCGCGCGACGTGGTGGATGCCGAAGTGGTTGGCGAAGATTCTGCCCACCCTGGATATCGAAGGCACCGCCCTGGAAGAAGAATGGGAAGCTAAACACGCCACCCCGGCCCCCACCCCTAGCTCTGCACACAAGGAAGAAGAATAATCATGGACTTGAGTTTCGACGTCGGCAAGCGCCTGCCCGAAGGCCCCGGCAAGCACGGCCGCAGCGGTGTCATCCACACCCCGCACGGTGATATCCAGACCCCGGCTTTCATCCCGGTGGCCACCAAAGCCACGGTGAAGACGCTTACCCCGGAGCAGATTCGTGCCACCGGTGCGCAGGCCATCTTGTCGAATGCGTACCATCTCTATCTGCAGCCGGGCCACGACATCGTGGACGAGGCCGGCGGCGTGGCCGAGTTTGAAAATTGGCATGGCCCGACCTACACCGACTCCGGCGGATTCCAGGTCATGTCGCTGGGCGTAGGCTTCAAAAAGGTCCTTGCGATGGACATTGCGGATCTCAGCGAAAAGGACATCCGCGCCGCTAAAAAGGAACGCATGGCGCAGGTGGACGAGGACGGCGTGGATTTTAAATCCGTTATCGACGGCTCCAAACACCGCTTTACCCCCGAGAAATCCATGCAGATCCAGCACGGGCTGGGCGCAGACATCATGTTTGCCTTCGACGAGCTGACCACGCTCGTTGATACGCGTACTTACCAGGAAGAATCGGTCGCGCGCACGCACCGCTGGGCCAAGCGCTGCCTAGATGAGCACGATCGCCTGACCCGCGAGCGCGCCCACCGCCCGAAGCAGTCGCTGTGGGGCGTTGTTCAAGGCGCGCAGTACGAGGACCTGCGCCGCCAGGCCACCCGCGGCCTGCTCGACCTCGACCGCGCCGCCCGTGAGGACGGCAAGCGCGGCTTTGGCGGCTTCGGCATAGGCGGCGCGCTGGAGAAGGAAAACCTGGGCACCATTGTCGGATGGGTCTGCGATGAGCTACCCGAGGACAAGCCGCGCCACCTGCTCGGCATCTCCGAGCCGGACGATATCTTCACCGCCGTCGAGGCCGGCGCCGATACCTTCGACTGCGTGGCGCCCACCCGCTTGGCGCGCCGCGGCGGCGTCTACACCCTTGACGGCCGCATGAACCTCACCAATGCGCGCTTCAAGCGGGATTTTGCCGGCGTCGACGAGGAATTCGGCGGCTACGTATCCGAGAATTACTCCCGCGCCTACCTGCACCACTTGCTCAAGGCGAAGGAATTCCTTGCCGGCACGCTGTGCACCATCCACAACGTGGAATTCATGATTCGGCTGGTGGATAATATCCGCGCCGCCATCGACGGCGGCTACTACGAGGCCTACCGCGATGAATTCCTCGGCCGCTACTATGCCGGCAAGTAATCCTCGCGCTTTTTCACCCATTTGATGACCGCGGCCGTCACCGGCAGCATGACGGCCTCCATCAGGGTCTTCCACACGAAGCCCACGATGACGTAGTTAATAAACCCGCCCACGGTGTCCACGCCGATGACCGGCGCGGCGATGGCGCAAAACAACAGCGTATCGCCGAATTCGCCCACCACGGTGGAGGCGATGAGGCGCGCAAAGAGGCCCTTTTCGCCGGAGCGCTTCTTCATCGCGGTCAGCGTCCAGGCGTTGAGGAGCTGGCCCACTAGGTAGCCGGCCAGCGAGGCGGCCAGGATCTGCGGCATCAGGCCGAGCGTGGCGGCGAAGGCCTCTTGGCCCTCGTAGAAGTCGGCCGCCGGCAGCCAGATGGCGATATAGAAGCACACGGCCGCCAAGATGGCCATCGCGAAGCCGATGTAGACCGCGCGCCGGGTGGATTTAAAGCCATAGCACTCGGAGAGCACGTCGCCGACGATATAGGCCAGTGGGAAGAGAAAGAAGGCACCGTCGGTCACCAGCGGGCCGAGCTGGACGCCTTTGGTGGCGTTGATATTAGAAATCAGGAAGGTCACCACAAACACGGTGACCAGCCAGGGGTAGAGAGTAGAGCGGACGGGAATGAAGCGCACTTCAGCGCCGTTCGTTTTTTCCATGCCCGCCATTGTGCCAGTCCGTAGACTATGGGCATGAATTCCGCGACCACCGGCGCCGGCCGCTACGCGCCGAGCCCCTCGGGCGATCTGCACTTCGGCAACCTCCGCACGGCGCTGCTGGCGTGGCTTTTTGCCCGCTCGACGGGCAGGCGCTTTGTGGTGCGCGTGGAGGACATCGATAAGCAGCGCTCCTCTCAGGAGTCGGCCGAGCGCCAGCTCGCGGATCTGCGCGCGCTCGGGCTGGACTGGGACGGCGAGGTCATCTACCAGCACGATCGCGACGCCGCCTATGAGCAGGCCCTGGCCCAGCTGCCCACCTACGAGTGCTATTGCTCCCGCAAGGATATCCGTGAGGCCTCCCGCGCCCCGCACGCCATTCCCGGCCAGTACCCGGGCACCTGCCGCAACCTCACCGAGGACCAGCGTGCGGCCAAGCGCGCCGAGCTTGCGGCCCAGAATCGCCAGCCCGCCCTTCGCCTGCTTGCCGACGTCCCCACATTCACCATCCACGACGCCCTCCACGGCACCTATACAGGCGACGTCGATGATTTCATCCTGCGCCGCGGCGGCCAAGACACCGGCTGGGCCTATAACTTGGCCGTCGTCGTCGACGATGCCTACCAAGGCATCGACCAAGTGGTCCGCGGTGATGATCTGCTCTCCTCCGCGCCGCGCCAGGCCTACCTCGCCTCGCTGCTCGGCATCGAACCGCCGGAGTATATCCACGTCCCGCTCGTGCTCAATGCATCCGGCGAGCGCCTGGCCAAGCGCGATGGGGCGGTGACCATGCGGGAGATGGGGGAGGAGGGGGACGTCGTCAAGCAGCTGGCGGCCTCGCTGGGGTACGAGGCTCACAGTGCCGCGGAGTTGCTCGCGCAATTCGCGCCCGATCGACTCAGCCCTGAGCCTTATATCTGGCGGGGGTAAAATCTGGGCCCATGGAAGTTCTACTGGTGCTCATTGGGCTCATGCTGCTGACCGTGTTCGTCGTCGCCATCGGTGACAAGATTGGGCTGCCGTGGCCGGCCCTGCTGACGATTATTACCGCCTGCGCGGTCTTCGTGCCCGGCCTGCCCCAGTTCGAGCCGCCCACCGAGCTCATCCTGCCCATCTTCCTGCCGCCGCTGCTGTGGGCGCTGGCCCGGCGCACCTCGTGGGGTGTTATCCGCGAGCAATGGGTGACCATCTTGAGCCTGTCCGTGCTGCTGGTGGTCGCTACCACGCTGGCCGTAGGTTTTACGGCCTATGCCTTCCTGCCCGGCATCAGCCTGGCCGCGGCCATCCTTATCGGTGCGGCCATCGCCCCACCGGATCCCGTCGCCGTCGATGCCGTGGCCGAGCCCGCCGGCATTCCGCGCCGCATCATCACCACCCTGCAGACCGAGGGCTTGTTTAACGACGCCGCCTCTATCGTCGCCTTCAATCTCGCGCTGACGGCCGTGACCCAAGGCGATGAGCTCTCCTTCGGCGGCGGCGTGCTCAACTTCTTCTACTCCGCATTCGTCGCGGGCGGCCTCGGCTGGGGCGTCGGCCGGCTGGTGGCGCTGTTTATTACCCACGTTCACGACGTCACCGCGCGCAACGCGTTGACCTGGGTGACGCCGTTTGCGGTCTACCTCATCTCGGAAGAACTCGGCGCCTCCGGCGTTATCGCCGTGGTCATCGCGGCCGTGGAGCTTAATTCCCGTGCCGATATCCAGGCCGAGGACCGCCTGTCCGGCCAGTCTTTTTGGGAGACCGTTGAGTTGCTTTTTACCGGCGTGGCCTTCGGGCTCATTGGCCTGACAGTCAGTACCGCCATTGGGGAAGTGGGTTCGGACCTGTGGCACTCCGTGGTGGTGGGCGTCATCTTGTCCCTTGTGGCCTTCGTCGTCCGCTTGGTGTGGATGTACATCTATTACCGCATCAACGTCTCCCGCGGCCGCCCGCGCGTGGCGCCGCTGCGCCTGCAGGAGGTGCTGCTGATGACGTGGTCCGGCATGCGCGGCCTCGTCACCCTGGCGCTGGTTTTGTCCATCCCGGCCGGCGTGTTCAGCTTCCACCACGAGCTCGCAGTCATCGCGCTGACCGTGCTGCTGGTCACTATGGTGGTGCCCGGCCTGCTCTTGCCGTGGCTGATGGAGCGCCTCGACCTCACGGAGGCCTCCCAGATTGCCAGCGATAAGATGCGCGCCGCCGTGGTGAGCCGCGCGCGTGCGGCCAGCATCGAGGCCTTGTCACACTTCCGGCCCGACGGCCACATTACTGCCGACGCCGAAAAGGTCGACCCCGAAATTTCCGCCAACGTGATTCAGTGGTTTGAGGACCGGCTCGGCGATGGCGAGGATGTTTCCGATGACTCCCGCAAGCAGCGCGCCTGGCAGGCCCGCCACGTGGCTCTGGAGGCCCGCCGGACCGCTTTGGCGGCGGCGCAGGAGGAGCTGCTACGCATGCGCGGCGATCGGGCTTATAACCCGGCCATTGTGGACGAGGTGCTCGAGGAGATTGACCGCATGGTTCTAGGCGCCAAGCGCCACTAGGCTGGGCGGCATGGATCCCTTCGATTATGCGCAGCTTGAGGACGCGCTGGATTACCTCTACGACTTCCTCGACCAGGACCTAGCGGACCGCGTGCGCGCCGAGCGCGAATATGTCCCGGCCGGGCTGGAGGGCCTGCTTGCCGACGACTCCCTCGACGACTACGTCTGGCTCTGGATCAAGGACCCAGGCCCGAATGGCTTCCGGCAATACCTGCGCGATGGGGGCTATTCCGAGGCCGAGGTCTCCCAGGCTTTCCTCTGGGCGCGCACCGAGTGGGGGATGAATACGCCGCCGCACGTCGAGTGGCTGAAGGCGGATGGCTACGAGCCGCCGGTCATCGATTAGCGGCCAGTGCGGCCGAGCGACTGTGCATAATAAAAATCCCGGCTCCGTGCGGTGAAGCAGGAGCCGGGATTTCCCTTGGCGGAGGATGTGGGATTTGAACCCACGAGGGGCGTGAACCCCGCACGCGTTCCAGGCGTGTGACATAGGCCGCTAGTCGAATCCTCCGAGAAGAAACATTAGCAGCCGTGGCAATTATTTTACCAATCGCCAGGTCAGGGCCTATTTCTGGCGATCTAATGCCGTTTGTGTCGGATGGTCCTTGGGTTGCGCGCCGGTGGGCGGTGGTAGCCCGTGCGACCGGAGGCCCATTTGGCTAAACCGGCGCGCGGGCGTTAAAGTATGGGACAGGATTCCGCGTGGCGTCCATCCTCTGAACTCCCCCAGGGCAGGAATGCAGCAAGGGTCAGGAGGCTCTGGCGGGTGCGCGGGGTCCCCTTTTTGTATGGCGTGCGTTACTATTGGGGGCTAAAAGTCGCCCTATACATGGAAGGTAGACATACGCATGTCGCTTCTTACTTTGGAATCGTCCGAACTCGCGGAGCTCGCCGCCCAAGTCCGTAAGGACTACGAGGACCTTAAGTCTAAGGGCCTGAAATTGGACCTGACCCGCGGAAAGCCGGCCAAGGCACAGCTGGACCTCTCCAATGATTTGCTGGCGCTGCCCGGCCTGGGCCACTACACCGATGCGGCCGGAAACGACCTGCGTAACTACGGCAACCAAAAGGGCATCAAAGAACTGCGCGATATCTGGGGCAAGCTGACCAACATGGACCCAGAGCTGCTGGTTGCCGCAGACTCGTCCTCGCTGAACATCATGTTCGACCTGATTTCTTGGGCGTTTCTCTTCGGCACCAATGATTCCGCGAAGCCGTGGAGCAAGGAAGAAAAGCTCAAGTGGATTTGCCCGGTGCCGGGCTACGACCGTCATTTTGCCATCACGGAGCAGTTCGGCTTCGAGCTGGTTACGGTGCCAATGGAGGAGGACGGGCCGGATGTAGAGGCCGTCGAAAAGCTGGTGGCGGATCCGGCAGTCAAGGGCATGTGGGTAGTGCCGATGTTCGCTAACCCCACCGGCGCCGTGATTTCTGAAGACAAGGCCCGCCGCCTCGCCCGCATGGAGGCCGGCGCACCGGATTTCCGCATCGTGTGGGATAACGCCTACGCGGTGCACACCCTGACCGAGGACTTCCCGGAAATCCTGCCGATTCTGGATATCGCTGCGGAAGAAGGCAACCCGAACCGCTTCTGGGCCATGTCCTCTACCTCGAAGATCACCTTCGCGGGCGCGGGCGTGGGCTTCTTCGGCACCTCGGAGGACAACCTCGAGTGGTACCTAGAGCACGCGGGCATCCGCGGCATCGGCCCCAATAAGATTAACCAGCTGGCGCACCACGAGTTCTTCGGCTCCGCCGAGGGCGTGCGCGCCGTGATGCGCCGCCACGCCGCGCTGATTAAGCCCAAGTTCGATGCCGTGCTGCGCATCCTAGAAAAGCGCCTCGGCGAGTACGAGGTGGCGCAGTGGACCAACCCGAAGGGCGGCTACTTCATCTCCCTCGACGTCGTCGACGGCACCGCCAACCGCGTCTGGGAGCTCGCGCGCGATGCAGGCATCCTCCTCACCCAGGCCGGCTCCGCCTTCCCTTATGGCCAGGACGACAATGACCGCAATATCCGCCTCGCCCCAACCCTGCCGCCGCAGGAAGAGGTCGAAACCGCGATGGACGGCGTTGCCACCTGCGTCCTGCTCGCCGCCGTGGAGAAGCTGGGGGCCTAAAATCAACGCCGACGAGTCTGCCCTGTGGCTGAGCGAGCTTATCCCGGCGCCGCTGGAGTTCCGCTACGTCGATGAGCGCCGGCTAGGCCTTGCCTCGCTTGCCGACGCCCAATCGCTCGCCCTCACCACCACCTTCAACACCACCGACACCGGCCTGCAAAGCCAGGACGACGGCACCGATGTGCGCTGCGAGCTGCTCACGGTGGCGCGCACCGGGCAGCCCGAGGTGGCCGCCGCCATCAACGCCGCGGCTGACACCTTCGAAAAGGCCGACGGCCTGTTGCCGGCGCAGCCGGGCGTGATGCTGCCGTCCATCCTCGATGTCCCTGATATCACCGTGCACCACGGCCTGTTCATCGCGCCGTACCTGTGGGGCGGGCAGACCCCGCAGTTTCGCGAAGAGGGCCGCCTGACCCTCATCTTGCAGCTGGTCATGCTGACGGATTCGGAATATGCGTTTGGGGTAGAAGAGGGCGTCGGCAAGCTGCAGGCGGCGGTGGCAGAGCAGGGCATTGACCTGCTGGACTGGTCGCGCGAGGGTTAGCCGGTAAACTGGCTAACCGTGGCTTTATACCGGAAATATCGTCCAGCAACGTTCGCGGAGGTCGTGGGCCAAGAGCAGGTCACCACGCCGCTATCCGCCGCCCTTGATGCAGGGCGCATCAACCACGCCTACCTCTTTTCCGGCCCGCGCGGCTGCGGCAAGACCTCCTCGGCGCGGATTATGGCCCGCTCGCTCAACTGCGAGCACGGGCCGACCTCGACGCCGTGTGGCAAGTGCGATTCCTGCGTCTCCCTCGCCCCCGGCGGCCCTGGCAACCTGGACGTGACGGAGCTCGACGCTGCCTCGCACAACGGCGTGGAGGACATGCGCGAGCTGCGCGACCGCGCCTACTACGCGCCGGCCGAATCGCGCTACCGCATCTTCATTATTGACGAGGCGCATATGATTTCGCCCTCCGGTGCGAACGCGCTGCTCAAGGTGGTGGAGGAGCCGCCCGAGCACGTCATTTTCATCTTCGCGACCACGGAGCCGGAGAAAATCATCGGCACCATTCGCTCGCGTACCCACCACTATCCCTTCCGGCTGCTGACCCCGCCGGCCATGAAGGGCCTGCTGCAGCGCACCGTCGAGTCCGAGGGCGTGCAGGTCGAGGACGCCGTGTACCCCATGGTCATTGAGGCGGGCGGCGGTTCCCCGCGCGATACTTTGTCCTTGCTGGACCAGCTGCTGGCCGGTGCCGGGCCCGATGGCCTGACCTACGACCTTGCCCGGCCGCTGTTGGGCGTCACCGATGTCTCGCTGCTTGACGACGCCATCGAAACCCTCGCCAACCAGGACAAACCCGGCCTCTTCGCGATGGTCGACCACGTCATCGAGGCCGGCCACGACCCGCGCCGCTTCGCCGTCGATTTGCTCGACCGTTTGCGCGATTTGATGATCCTGCAGGCCGTGCCCGGCGCCATCGATGCTGGCCTCGTCTCCGCGCCCACCGACCGCGCTTCCGTGCTCACCGCCCAGGCGCAGCGCTTTTCCGGCCCGCAGCTGACCTACCTGGCCTCCACGGTCAACGACCGCATCAGTGACCTCACAGGCGCGACCTCGCCGCGCCTGCTGCTGGAAATTATGTGCGCGCACCTGCTTATCGGGTCCACCGGTCCGGCTGCTGCCGCGCCTGCACCTGCAGCGGTTTCCGCTCCCGCCCCCGCCCCTGCTGCCAATGCTGCCGCGGTCTCGCCCGCGCCGGCTGGCCCTGCGACCCCGGGCGGTGCTCCCGCGGCCAACTCTGCCGTCGCCGGTGCCCAAGACCCCCAGTCCGCCGCTGCTGCCATCATCGCTCGCCGCCGCGCCAAGTCCCAGGAGCAGCAGGCTTCTGCCCCGTCTTCTGCTCTAACCTCTGCACCGGCCGCTCAGCCGCAGCCGCAGCCGCAGGCCCCGTCCCAACCGGAATCGCTGCCGGACGCGCAGCCGAAGGCGCAACCTGAGCAGCCGGAGGCCGCAGAGCCGCAACGCACGCAGAAGCCTCAGGACCAAGAGCCGCAACCGCAACGGGACGAAGCGGCTGTGGCAAAACAGCCGGCAAAGCAGGAACAGCAGCAAGAGGCTGGGGACCCGTGGCAGCGTGAGCGGCAAATCCCGCAAGCAGAAGCGCCCGCGCAGCAAACGCCGCAGCCGGCACCGGCCCAGCAGGAGCGTCGCGAGCCACTGGAGAAGCCTGTGCCGGCCCGCGCGGAGCAATCCGCCACGGAAACTGCGCCGGAACCTGCCGCGCAATCGCAGGCGGCGGAGGAGCCGGCGGGTGACTTCGCAGAGGCCGTGAGGGAGAAATGGGTGGCGTTGAGGGGGAGCGTCGGAAAGCGGAATAAGGTGGCCGAAATCATGCTGGCCGAAGCCCACGTGCTTGGCTTCCGCGATGGCACCCTGACGCTGGGACACACCACCGGTGCGCTGGCCGAGCGCATCAATGCGCCCGCGAACAACGCCGTCATAGTGGAGGTGCTCAAGGAGGAGTTCCAGCGCGATGTGGCCGTGAACTGCGTGGTGGGCACCGACCCGAAGACCGCCGGTTTCGATGCCCCGCGGCCGCCACAGCGCAAGGAAGCGTGGACGCCGAATCAGCCGGCGCGCGAGCCGGCCGACGACCAGGAGGCGGAGAGTAAGCCGGAAAGCGCGCCCGGGTGGCGCTCGCGCATCGCACGGGCGACGCAGGCGGCCAAGCAACGCGATGAATCGCAGTTCAGCAATGGCGTGCCGCTTCCGCCCGAGCCTGAGCCGGACTTTGGCGCTCCGCCCGAGGAGCCCCCGGCCTATACCCGCGACGACGAAGAGCGGGACATGATGGAGGCTGCGCAGTCTACCGGCGAGATGGATCATCGCAGCGCTACCGAGGTAGCTATGGAGCTGCTGGAGCGCGAGCTGGGCGCACGGCGTGCCTAACCGGCAAGCACGGTACACTCGGGCGGTAGCGAAATTTACAGTTGAATTAGAAAGGAAACGACATGGCTGACCAAGACCCAATGCAGCAGGCAAATGACATGAACGACCTCATCGCGCAGGCCGCGCAGGTGCAGGCGGACCTGCAGAAGGCGCAGGAAGAAATCCTCGCCACCAACGTCGAGGGCCAGGCAGGCAACGGCCTGGTTAAAGTGACCATGACCGGCGGCGCCGAGCTCGTGGACCTGCAGATCGATAAGTCCGTCGTGGACCCAGAGGACGTTGATACCCTGCAGGATCTGGTCATGGGCGCGTTCAAGGAGGCCCACGCTGCGGCCGGCCGCCTGGCACAGGAGAAGATTGGCCCGCTGTCCCAGGGCATGGGTGGCCAGGGCGGCCCGTCTTTTGAGGATGTCTTCGGCGGCAACCAGTAGCCCGCGCGATACGATAAAAGGCCGTTGCCCCGAGTTGGGGCCGCGGCCTTTTGCTGATTTTGGGAGTAATTGATGTTTGAAGGACCTCTGCAAGACCTCATCGACGAGTTTTCGCGCCTGCCGGGCATCGGCCCGAAGTCGGCGCAGCGCATCGCGTTTCACGTTTTGCACATGGAGCCTGAGGACATCGAGCGGCTGCAGAACGCATTGGGTGCGGTGCGCGATGGCGTGACTTTCTGCCGCATCTGCTGCAATATTTCCCGCGAGGATGTCTGCCGCATCTGCATTAACTCGCAGCGCGACGCCTCGACCATTTGCGTGGTGGAAGAGCCGAAGGATATCCAGGTCATCGAGCGCACCGGCGAGTATGAGGGCCGCTACCACGTCTTGGGTGGCGCGCTAGATCCACTGGCGAATGTGGGCCCGCGCGATTTGAATATTTCCACGCTGCTACAGCGCCTGGGTGGCGTGCTGCCGGATCGCGAGCTGGCGGATTCCACCCCTGAAGCCCCGCTTTACGACGCCACCCCCACCATCCACGAAGTCATCCTCGCCACCGACCCCAATACGGAGGGCGAGGCCACCGCCGCATACCTGGTGCGGTTGCTGCGCGACTTCCCTGATTTGAAGATCACCAGATTGGCCTCCGGCATGCCGCTCGGAGGCGATCTGGAGTTCGTGGACGAGCTCACCTTGTCCCGCGCGCTTTCTGGCCGCCTGACCATTTAGCGCGGGTGAGCGCGCGAGCGCGGACTAAGGCACGGCGGCCGTGGGCCCGGTTCGCCCGCGGCCGGTGAACACTGGCGGCCCGTGTGCTTTGCTTGCCGTCCCGTTATCTGCGCTGCTGTGTAAACCGCTGTGGCCGCTATGCATGCTGCTTGGCGAAGCGTTGTGCCGGCTGGCGGGCGGAAGCCAGGCGATTCGGCCGTTGACGCGGGCCATGCGTCCGCGGCCCGGCAGGCCGTTAATGGAGTTGTGATACGGGCAGAGCAGCGTCATGTTTTCAGGGTGGGTGAGGCCGCCGCGGGAGTATTCGAAGAGGTGGTGGGCTTGGCATTCGGAGGCGGGGCGTCGGCAAGCGGGCCAGGCGCAGCGGGCGCCTTCGGCCTCGAGCATGCGGCGCTGCTTCGCGGAGGCCTGCCGGGTGCGGTAGAGGTTGACGGGGCCGCGCTCGGGGTGGATGAGCGTGAAAAGGCCGGCGCCGGCTAGGGTGCGGCGGACGAGTTCGGCGCCGGTGATAGTCGCGCCGTTGGTCATGGCGAGGCGGATGTCGTCGCCGTCGCCGGCCAGGATTTTCAGGTAATCCGGCAGCTCGATGATGACATTGGTGGTCACGGTCGCGGGCGCGGCGGCGCGGGAACCGGTGAGCCAGGCCAGCGGGTCGGATTTGGCGGCGGCCCAGATATCGGCCATCTGCGCGGCGGGGCCGGTGAAACTCAGGGTGGTTTTCTCGCCGTGCATGATGCGGCGGCCGCCGTCTTCGCGCTCGGGCGGCGGGTTGATTTCGCGCAGCAGCCGAGTGGCCGCGCGCGAGACTTGCGCGGTGGTGCCGGCGGTGGCGCATAGCTTCTCGCGAAATTGCCAGCGTTTGGTGGGGTCAGAAATGCCGCGCGAGCGGCGGGCGATGAGCGCGAGGGTCTCCAGGCTGTGCTGGTTGCGGCGCGCGGCGGCCAGGGCGCGGGATTGGTAGCGCGAGTGGCTGGTGGGTGAGAGGAAGGCCGCGGCGGTGCGGCGCACGGTGCGCGCTTGGTCCGCGGGCAGGGGCAGGCTGGAGGCGGCGTGGGCCTCTTCGAGAAGGTCCACGCCGCGCTTTGCGATGTCGCCCAGCTGCTCCAATAGCGTCATGCCCCGCAGCCTATGGGTGGGGGCAAGCCGCTACAAGGGGAAGAGGCCGAGCCTGTGGATAACTTGGGGGTTGTGGGGCCGCCGGGCGAAGTTATCCACAGGTGTGGGCCTATCTTTGGGAGCGCGGGGGCTCGGAGGCGTTGAAACGTTCGACGCGCAGGCGGTCGACGGCCGGGATCTCAATCGGCTCGAGGTCCGCGAGGGCCACGCCCATGGCCTGGGCGAGGAGGAGATCCGCCAGCTGCGGGTTTCGGGCCAGCGCCGGGCCGTGCATATAGGTGGCGATGACGCTGTCTTGGACGGCGCCTTCGTAGGTGCGCTGGGCGGAGCCGTCGCTCAGATCGGCGGTGGCGGCCTGGTCGGCATTGCCATTGCCGCGGGTGAGCGTGCCGAGCGGCTGCGCGGAGGGGCCGAGGATGGTGGCGCCTAGGTGGTTTTCAAAACCGGTCAGCGGCTCGGTGAGGTCAGCGGTGACACCGGCGCGGGTGGGCTCGGAGGCTACCTCGCCGATGGCGCGGTCCTGCATGCCGGCCGTGGTGGCATCGAGCAGCCCGACGCCGTCGACGATGCGGCCGGAGGCGCGGAAGGATTCGCCCAGGACCTGCAGGCCGGCGCAAATGGCAAAAATCGGGCGGCCGGCGTTAGCGGCGCGGGTAAGGCCGCCATCGGAAATGAGGTGGTCCGCGGCCAGGATCTGCGCGGTATCTTCGCCGCCGCCGAGGGTGTAGATATCCAGTGTCTCGGGCACGGGTTCGTCCAAGCGGATGGGGTGAATCTCCGCCTCGAAGCCGCGCATGCGGGCGCGCTGGCGCAGGACGAGGGCGTTGCCGTCGTCGCCATAGGTGCCGAGGACGTCGGGAAGCACTAGGCCGATATTAAGCATTGGTGGCCTCCTTGGAAAGCGCCTTCTTCAAATCGCGGAAGGCGGTGTAGTTGGCGAGGACCTCGATGCGGCCCTCCGGGCAGGCGGCGAGCGCGTCCATCGGGTCCGGGATGAGCTCGTGGGAAATATCGGCGTAGACCAGGCGCACGGCCAGGTCGGTGCCGCGCTCGCCGGCGGCCTTGACGCTTAAGCCATTGAAGCCTTCGAATTTCACGTCCCACAGCCAGGACATGTCGATGCCATCGGCCACCTGGCCGTTGGTGGCGATGACCAGGCCATCGGCGCTGCGGTCCACCATGGACAGGGCTTCTTGCCAGCCGGCCGGGTTCTTGGCCAGCAGCAGGCGAATTTCGCGGCCCTTCCAGTGGATGGTGGAGTAGCGGCCGGCGACGTCGTCGATGCCCTCGGCGGCCGCAATGGCCTTATCGAGGTCCACACCGAAGCCCTGCACGGCCGCGGCGATGGCTTGGGCGGCGTTGCCCCGGTTCGCGCGGCCGGGCAGCGCCAGGTTCAGCGGGCGCTTGGCGGTCGGGGTGATGATGCCATGCTTATCGACGCCCCAGGTAGGCTGCGGCCGGCGGAACTCGCGGCCGTCGGCAAGCGGCTTAACGGCGTACCAGTCATCCTCGGTGCGCACGACGTGCCCGCCGGTGCGCGGGCAGGTGACGGAATCGCCGAGCCAGCCGGCGCCGGCCGAGACCCAAATGACATTCTTGGCGTCATAGGCCACGGAGGTCATGAGCACGTCGTCGCAATTGGCGATGACGAGCATGTCCGGGTGAGCCTCCACGGCGCCGCGCAGGGCGCGCTCAATCTTGTTGATTTCGCCCACGCGGTCCAGCTGGTCGCGGGTGAGGTTGAGCAGAACCAGCGCCTGCGGGTTGAGGTTATCGGCCACGTGGGGCACGTGGAGCTCGTCTACCTCGAGGACTAGGTGCGAGGCGTCTTTGCCGGCCATGAGCGCGGAGATGATGCCGGCGTCCATGTTGTCGCCGCCGTCGTTGGTGGCTACGGTGTGCTCGGCGCGGACCGCGGCGGCCAACATGCGGGTGGTGGTGGACTTGCCGTTGGTGCCGGTAACTAGCACGGCCGGGCGCCCACCGCCCAGGTTGGTCATGATGGAAGGGTCAATGGCATTGGCGATTAGACCACCGATCATTCCGCCGGCGCCACGGCCGGTGGCGCGGGAAGCGGTGGTGGCCAGCTTCGCGGCGGTAGTGGCGGTGGTGGTGCGCAACTTCTTCAGCGCACCCGGGACTCTAAAACTCATGTCCCCTAGGGTAGTCGGGCGGGCGGCTTAGTCGTTCTTTTTCGCCGCCGAGCCGCCAGAATTTCGTCGGCCTCTGCCGCGACCACCGCGGCCGCCGCGGCGCCGGCGCCGCTTGTTGTTCTTCCCGCCGCCCTTTTTGTTGTGCTGCGGCGAGCGTTGGGCGCGCGGCGCAGGCTTAGCGGATTCGGGTTCGGGCTCGGCGTCTTCGATGCGCGTGAGGGCGTCAAGAAACGCGGCGTCCGACATAAGCGGGATGCCCTTGCGATGGGCATGCATGGGCTTTCCCACCAGATCCGTGGTGACATTGCAGACCACCAGCGAGGACTCACGGGTAAGCTTTTCCGAATAATTGAGCTCCTCGCGCATGAGCGCGGCGATGATGGTGTCCGGGTCCTCGAGGATTTCCGGTGCGACGACGATTTCCATGCCGCGGCGCAGCTCCTTGCCCGGCTCGTACTTGCCGGGGTTGTGGTGCTGGACGGGGGCCTCGGCGGCGTCGACACGCACGTGGGAGCGTTGCAGGCCGAAGCGATCGGCGCGCACGTCCTCCGGTGCATAGCTGCGCACCGTGCCGCCTTCTTGCTTGCGGTAGAGCGCGATGAGCAGCTCGGTGTCCTCGCGCGAAGTCTCCGGCTCGGGGCGGGCGGCGCGCTCCACCGAAGCCTGCGGCGTGGCGTCTAGGCCGCTCTGCTTGGCGACGCCCCCCAGCCGCACATCATTTGCCCGCACCTGCTGCGCATAGGAGGTGGCCAAGGTATCGATAATGCGAACCGGCGTGGGGACGTGCCCGACCTTTTGGCGGCGCCGGCGGCCCTTATTGCGGCCGCGGTTGCGCGCACGGTTTTGGCGCGCGGCGGCCATCATGGCGCGGCGGGCCTCGGCGACGAGAAAGCCCCAGGTATAGGGGAGATCGTGGACGATGAGCGTGCGGCCGTCGATAAGCTTGTCCAGCGATTTAAGGATCTTGCCAAAAGCCGGTGCCTGCTCAATATCGGTGGTGCTCAGCCCGTGGAGGTGGCGCGGCCCGGCGTCGATATCGGGCTTGAGGACGGCGTGGAAGAGCTGGCCTTGTTCGCCGGCGTCGTTGAAAGCAACGGCGTCGATAGTCACGATGCGCCCGGTGCTGGGATGGATGCCGGTGGTCTGTAGGGTCAGCGCCACGTAGGGGTAGTCGGCCGCATCGGTGGATGAGTCGGCCTGCTGCGGCTGCTGCGGCTTCTTGTTAGCCGCTTCCGGCGTGGCAGGCCGCTCGTGACGGGCAGGTGGGTGCGGCTTCGGCTTCGGTTTTGGCTTGGGTTTTGCGGCGTCTGGTTCACCGGACGGCCGCACCGCGCGGCGCGGCCTAGCGCGTCGCTGTTCTGCGCCCGGTTTGGGCGCTGTGGACCTGGCCGCGTGGCGCGAAGCCACGGTCGCGGGCGACGGCGCTGGGGCCGGCGCCGGCGTGTGCTGCGGGGAGGGGCCAGGTGTGTTGTTCATTAAACTCAGTGTAGTATCCTGCATTTCGCGCAGGGGGACAGGGCGCGCTGCTTATTTTTCCAAGTCGATGACAATGACCTTCGGCGGGGTCGTTGGCTCCTCGGACTCCTCAGGGCGCCCCGGTGCTTCCGGCTCTGCGGGCTCTGCTGGCTCTGCCGGTTTCTCCGGTTCTTCCGGCTCTTCCGGCTCGGACGGTACCAGCGGCACCTCCGGTTCGAGCTCTACAGTGATCTCTGGTTCGGGGGTGGGGTCGATTTCTGAGCCAGGGATCGTCGTCGTAGGAGCAGTAGTCTCCGGCTCTGGCGTCGGCTCGAGCTCGGAACCTGCGATAGTGGTGCTTGGCGCGGTGGTAACCGGCACCGGCTTAGGCTCAGGCTCGGACTCCGAGGTCAGCAACGGAGACGTCGTGGTAGGTGCGGTCGACTCCGAGGGCTTTGAATCCGAGGACGCAGGCTCTGAAGATTCGGGCTCGGGCTGTGCCGAAGTGGACGTAGAGGACGCAGAGGTAGAGGTAGACGTAGACGAGTCTGCAGCCTGGGTCGGCTCAGACGTTGGCTCGCTCGTGGCAGAACTGGTGGCGGAGCTGGAAGGCTCTGCGGTCTGCTTTTCCGTCGAGGCTGCGGTGGTAGTTTCAGCTGTCGTTTTCTTGGAAGTTGTCTTTTCCGAGGTAGACGTGCTTGAGGTCGGCAGATCGGACGGTTCGGCAGGCGAGGATGCCTTAGAGGACGGCTCTGCAGATGTCGTGCTCTTCGTGGACTCGGTGGTCTGGGAAGGCTCTGCGGTCTGCTTTTCCGTCGAGGCTGCGGTGGTGGTTTCAGCCGTCGTTTTCTCGGAAGTTGTCTTTTCCGAGGTAGACGTGCTTGAGGTCGGCAGATCGGACGGTTCGGCAGGCGAGGATGCCTTAGAGGACGGCTCTGCAGATGTCGTGCTCTTCGTGGACTCCGTGGTCTGGGAAGGCTCTGCAGACTGGGAGGACGAGGAAGTTGCGGTCGGCGCCTTGGCCGCTACCTGGGGTGCGGGTTCAGAGCTGGAGGATGGCGTCGAGGCAGACGTGGTTTGAGGCGTTGCCGGTACCGGTGCCGGGGCTGAGGTTCGGGCTGAGTCGACGTTGTCGGCTGCGGCACTGGCGGCAGCAGCGGCGGCGGAGGCGGCGCGAGAAATCGCGTGGGAATTGTCGCCGTGGTGGCTGTCGCGGGGTTCGCTGTGGTGGCCACGTCGGTTGTCGGAGGCAGGGGCGTGGGTCTGGGCACGGTCAGCGTGAGGAGAGTGCGTCGCGCTGGTCTTTTTCGTGGTCTGCGAAGGGGAGGTGTGGTGGTGCGGTGCTGGAGAAGAGGGGGCGTCGGCAAGCGGGGGCTGAGCCGAGGTACCGCTGGTGGGGCCGGCGTCGTGGATGCGCGGCGTGGCGGGGTGCGCGGGGCGCTTGGGACCATTGCCGTCGAAGTGGGAAGAATCGAGGGAGGAATGGTTGTCTTCCGGAGCGGGCGCGGTGGAATGCGCGTTGGTGTCCGAAAGGGCTTCGTCGTCGCTCAGCAGGTTGGTGGCCACGGTGGCACCGCCACCAACGAGCACGGCGACGCCGGCTGCGGCCAGCAGGTTCGAGGTCACGGCACCGGATGCGCCGGCGGCAGAGGCGACGCTGAAACCGCCGGTTGCGGAGGTGCCGGCGGTAGAGGCACCGGCAGCGGGGCCGCCGGGCACAGTGGATGCGGCCTGAGCGCGGGCTGCGGTAGCGGCGGACATGACGGCGGTGCCACCGGCGACGACACCCAAAATTAGGCCGGCGTGGTGCCTATTGGCGGCGTTGTGTGCGTAGACGGTGGCGCGGGGCGGTCATCGGCGTTGTAGTGGAAGTAACCGTGGGCAATGGCGAGGCGGCCGGTCTTGGTGCAGTCGAGCACGGCAGGGGCGATCTCGCGGGCGGCCTCCCGGGGAAGGGAGCCCAAGAAGGTGCTATTGATATAGACGTCGACGGTATTGCGGCGCAGGAAACCGCGGGTGCGCAAAGAAACGAGGTAGTGCTCGTCGGTTTGCGGAAAGGCGGTGACGGCCTTGGAAAAATCCGTCATCGTGGCGGTGGTCTCGCCGGGCAGCATGGTCCAGCGCTGCGCCGGCGGGTTATTGGCGGGAATGCACAGGTGCGGCGCCGGCAGCAGCAGGTTGAGCGTGGGCCATTCTTCCCCAGCGGCATCCGTCATGCTCACATGGGCGGTGGCGCGCGGGTGCAGGCCGGCGCTGAGAATCCAGTCAAAGAGGGCATAGGCCTGGGAATCGGCGGCGCTGAGGTGGCCCACAAGGGAGTCACCGATCCGAACCGCGAAGCCTTCCTCGGCGGTGCGGGGGCCGAGCTCCGCGGAAAGGTAACCGTTTTCCGCGGCGGTGGACTCGAGCAAGTCGCTGAAAATCTCCGGCGACACATCCGCAATAGGCAGCTTATGGATCACGCCAAAACCGTGGTCAGGGACCACGTAGGTGGCGGAATCCAGCGAAGTCATTGGGGCCTTTCCATGCAAAACAATAGTTAATTTGCATTCTAAGCGTCTCTAGGGGCGATTTCCAATTTCCCAACCCGACGAGAAAGGGGTGTTATCCTGCCGAAAAGTTTCTAGAGAATAAAAATAAGTACGGCGATAAGCGCTGCAATTACCAGTAGGGCAATGAGGGTGGGCCACCACTGCCGGCGGCGCGGTGCGGCGTCATTGACGTTCACGGCGCGGAAGCTCGTGGTTTCGAAGGTTTCGGTGGCGGCGGGGGAGGTAGGGGTGGCGTCGGCAAGCGAGGCTTCCTTTGAATCCGGCAGCGGCGCACCCGCATAGATGCTGAGCACGCGGCCGGTGCTGCGCGGCGCATGGTAGGCATGGGCCAGGGTTGTGCCCTGCTTGGCGACGTCCACCCCATCCAGCCGCCCCACCCACTGCGGGCCCAAATAAGCATCGGCGCCGGATCCGGTGGTGCTGGGCGAAAGCGTCACCAACACGTGCATGCGCGCGTGGGCGGGAATATCCAAATCCGCGGGCAGGTCGGTGATATTGATGGGCGGGGCATAGCCCAGCATCGTCCACGGTCCGGCCGGCGGGTTATTGGCCGGCAGGCAGAGGCCCGGCCGGGGCAATAGCAAGGACAGGGATCCATCGGGCTGCCGCGCGGCCGTGGCTGCAGGGGTGAGCCCGGCGCGAAAGAGCAGATCTATCTCGGGGTACTCGGCGCGGTCTGCGCTGGTGATGTGCCCGATGGGGGAGTCGGTGCGCACCTCCAGACCACCGTCCTGGCGGGGTGCCAAGGTGACGGTGAACTCCTGGTTTTCCTTCGTCTGCGCACCATAGACGGGCAGGGCCTGCACGGCGCCCAGGCCGCGGTGCGGAATGAGGTAGGTAGAAGAAGGCATACCCACCCTTCTACCACGCCGAGGTCCGGCACTGGTGTGCAGTGCCGGCGAGCAGGCTTAGGCCAAGGCGCGATTGACGGCGGAGTTAATCGCGTTAATGGAAGCCCGCGTGGTGGATCCGGCGATGCCGGCACCCCACACCTTGCTCTGGTTGACGTCGGCAGCGATATAGCAGGCGGCCTCGGCGTCGTCGCCAGCGGAGCGGGACTGCTGGGAGTATTCCATGACCTCGAAGTCGATACCCAGGGATTCCAGCGCGTTGGCATACGCCGCGATGGGGCCATTGCCGGTGCCGGAGACGGTGGACTTTTCTCCTCGGAAGGCCACCGTGGCGGTCACGGCGACGTCACCGTCGGTGGTCGGGGAGTTGTCCATGTGGAAGGCCTCCACGGCCAGCGGGGTCTCGCGGTCCAGGAATTCGGTGGCGAAGATATCCCACATATTCTTGGAATTGACCTCGCCGCCCTCGGAGTCAGTGATTTCCTGCACCACGGTGGAAAACTCCGCTTGCATGGCGCGCGGCATATTGATGCCGTGGTCGGTCTTCATGATGTAGGCAACGCCGCCCTTGCCGGACTGGGAGTTGACGCGGATGACCGCCTGGTAGTCGCGGCCCACGTCCTTCGGATCGATGGGCAGGTAGGGAACCTCCCAGATGGCCTCGCGCAGTTCTTCCCACGAGACCTCGGTATTGTTCGCGCCGGGGCGGATGGTGGCCGCCAGCGCATCCAAGCCCTTGTTGATGGCGTCCTGGTGGGAACCGGAAAAGGCGGTAAAGACCAACTCGCCGCCATAGGGGTGGCGCTCCGGCACGCGCAGCTGGTTGCAGTATTCGACGGTCTCGCGGATCTGCAGCAGATCGGAGAAGTCAATCTGTGGGTCCACGCCCTGGGTGAGCATGTTCAGGCCCAGGGTGATGAGATCGACGTTGCCGGTGCGCTCGCCGTTGCCAAACAGGCAGCCCTCGATGCGGTCCGCGCCGGCCATGAAGCCCAGCTCGGCAGCGGCGATTCCCTCGCCGCGGTCATTGTGCGGGTGCAGCGAGAGCAAGATGTCCTCGCGGCGGGCCAGGTTGCGGTGCATCCACTCGATGGAATCGGCGTAGACATTGGGTGAAATCATCTCCACGGTGGAGGGCAGGTTGATGATCATCGGATTATCCGGGGAGGGGTCCATGATCTCTACTACCTCATCGCAAACCTCGCGGGCGAAGTCCAGCTCGGTGCCGGTAAAAGATTCGGGGGAGTACTCCCAGCGCCACGTGGTGTCTGGGTAGTCCGCGGCGATGGATTTGATGAGTGCGGCGGCGTCGGTAGCCAGCTTCTTGATGGCGGGCTTGTCCTTGCGGAAGACCACTCGGCGCTGCAGCTTCGAGGTGGAGTTATAAAAGTGCACGATGACGTTCTTGGCGCCCTCGCAGGCCTCAAAGGTGCGGCGGATCAGGTGCTCGCGGGCCTGGACTAGGACCTGGATGGTGACGTCATCGGGAATCCTATTGCCCTCGATGATTTCGCGGACGAAGCTGAAATCCGTTTGGGAGGCGGACGGGAAGCCGACCTCGATTTCCTTGTAGCCCATCTTGACCAGCAGGTCGAACATGCGGTGCTTGCGCTCTGGGCTCATGGGATCAATGAGCGCTTGGTTGCCATCGCGCAGATCCACCGCGCACCACTGTGGGGCGTGCGTGATTTTCTTGCTGGGCCACGTGCGGTCCGGCAGGTCGATGTCTTCCGCCTCGACGGCGAAGGGCTGGTAGCGCTCGTGGGGCATGGCGGAGCCGCGCTGCTTATTCCACGCGGGCTGTCCCTCGCGGCGTGGGCCGTTGGGGGTGGTGATATCGCGAGGGGCGCTGATAAAAGAGTCAGTGGGGGACATGGTGCGGTTTCCTTGTCTGTGGTGTCTATGGGGAGACGGCCAGCTGGGCTTGGGCAGCCGGACTCCGCGACGGGGCGCTGGCCAGTGCTTAGGCCGAAATCCCGCCGCGGCAGATAAGGAGTAGGTCAATCCGCTGTGTCATATCGGTCACACTACAGGCTCTCTCACTATGTGACAAGAGATTTCATTCAATGAGACACGGCGGCGGTACGGTACTATGCCTTTCGTGTCTACAGCCCGCCATGCCGCACCCACCTCACCGTCCTTACTGCGCTCCTTGTGGGCGCCTGCCGCGCTCGTTGCGCTCATCGGCGCCGCACTGCGCGTGGGCGTGCTCGCGGCCGTGGCCGCCGTGCAGGACGATAAGCTCTGGGGCCTGCTTAATAAGTGGGACGCCAAGCACTACGTAGAAATCGCCCGCGGCGGGTACTTCGGCGCGGATATCTCAACGGATGGGCCGGTCCATGAGACGACCATGGCCTTCTTCCCGGGCTTTCCCTTCCTGGTGCGTGCGGTGAGCGGCATCCTGGGAACCGGCGAGGCCGGCACTGCCATCGCGCTCAACGTGCTCTTTAGCATCGCGCTGGCCGCCGGGGTGATGACCCTGGCCGCGCAGATGGGCATGGGGAAGTGGGCCCAGGTACTCAGCGCCGTAGTGGTAACTAGCGCGCCGATGTCCATCGTGTTTTCTATGCCGTATACCGAGGCGCTTTTCGGGGCACTGGCTATCTGGGCGGTGGTGGCGCTGGTGGGCGAGCGCTGGTGGGCCGCCGCGGCGTATATCTTTGTGGCCGGGCTCGTGCGCCTTACCGCGGTGGACCTCGTTGCGGTCTTTGGGCTTATGGTGCTGCTGCGGGCCCGAAAGGACTGGCGAGCCTGGGCCGCGGTGGCGTTTTCGGTCGTGCCGCTGGTGGGCTATTTGTGGTGGTCGAGCAGCCACTTGAAAGATGTCGGCGGCTACTTTGGCATTCAGAAGGAACATTGGAATTCCGGCTTCGATGGCGGCAAAGCCACGGCCATTTGGCTGTGGGAGACACTCACCGGGGCCACCAATGGCGGCTACCTGCTCAGCGCCGGCGTAATGATCGCTGCTCCGGTATGCCTGGTGCTAGCGTGGCGCCGCCTGCCGCTGGCGGCCTGGCTATTTTCCGCCGTTCTCATGGCCAACGTGTTGCTTTCTGATGGCATCATGCACTCGCGGCCCCGGCTGCTCCTGCCGGCGGTGATCGTGTTGTTGCCGTGGGTGAAAAAGGGGGCGTCGGCAAGCGTGGCGGTTATTGCCTGGGCCCTGTTTGGCGCGTGGTTTTCGGCCTATATGCTCGGCGTATTTGAGTGGGCCATTTAGCCGCGCTGGCTCACCGGGCTGCGGGAGAGCACGATGGTGGACAGCACCATGACGGTCAGGGCGATGAGCATAATTGCCCAACCGACGGCCGTATCGATGAGGAATTTCTCTCCCAGAACCATGTATCCCAAGCCGAAGGCCACGATGGGTTCAAAGATGGTCATGGCCGGCAGGGAATGGGCCAGGGGGCCGGCGTTGAAGGAATATTGCTGGACCACCGTGCCGGTGAGCGCGAGGCCGATGAGGCCGTAGAACTGCCAGCTGGCTAATAGTGTGGTGAGGCCTTCGTGGGTGAAAATATCCACCACAGCCTTCGAGAGCAGGGCGACGAAGCCATAGATAACGCCGCAGGCCGTGCCCAATGCTAAGGGGCGCTGATCTGGTAGCTTTGCGGCCGAAGCGCCGAGGATTGCGAGGGTGGCCAACCCCACAAGGAGCGCCGGCCACCAGTCGCTCCATTCGGGGCGGGGATTGCCGGCAACCGGCCGGCCGTAGATGACCATGATGCCCACCGCGATGGTCAGCGCAATGGACCAGAAAACTTCGTGGAAGGGCATCTTGCGGCCGGAGTACCACGCCGATAGCGGCAGGGTAAACATCAAGGACAGCACCAAGATGGGCTGGACCACCAGCAAGGTACCGAAGCCGAGCGCGATAACCTGCAGGCCGTAGGCGCCAATTGCGGCCGCGGTGCCCACCCACCACAAGGGGTTAGACATGGCGGCGCGCATGACCGAATCATCGGCGTCGAGGGCGATGCGGTGGCGGATGACCGTGCCCCAAGCAACCGTCAGCGCGGATGCGAGCGCGAAAAAGATGGCGAGGAGGTTGCTTAACACCCGCTCAACGGTAGTAAAGATTCCTGTTATATGCATATTCTCCGCTGCGGGGCGCGCGTTTTCCTCTATGGGGGCGGCCGGCGCATGGCGCGCTTTATGCTCGGGGCGTGTGAATAAAAAGCAAGCATTGTCTAGGAATTATGATGAGGACTAGACCCCTGCGGGGTAGCATGGGTATTTGACTAGTGACCGACAGGTATTTCTGGCGGTGTGCAGACGCGCGCCAGGGGTGCCTTGAAAGACGAAAGGCGGCATCCTTACCGTGGCCCTGATCGTGCAAAAATATGGCGGTTCATCCCTCGAATCCGCAGACCGCATTCGCGCCGTTGCGGAGCGCATCGTGGCCACCAAGAAGCAGGGCAACGACGTCGTCGTGGTGTGCTCCGCCATGGGCGATACCACCGATGAGCTGCTCGACCTTGCCGCCCAGGTCAACCCCGTGCCACCACGGCGCGAAATGGACATGCTGCTGACCGCGGGCGAGCGCATCTCCAATGCGCTGGTGGCCATGGCCGTGGAATCCTTGGGTGCCCATGCCCAGTCTTTTACCGGCTCCCAGGCCGGCGTGCTTACCACCGAGCGCCACGGCAATGCCCGCATCGTGGATGTCACTCCGGGCCGCCTGACTGAAGCGCTGGATGAGGGCAAGATCTGCATCGTCGCCGGATTCCAGGGAGTTAATAAGGAATCGCGCGATGTCACCACGCTGGGCCGCGGCGGTTCCGATACCACCGCGGTGGCGCTAGCGGCCGCGCTGAATGCGGACGTGTGCGAGATTTACTCCGATGTCGATGGCGTGTATACCGCAGACCCGCGCATCGTCCCGGACGCGCAGAAGCTAGACAAGCTCTCCTTTGAGGAGATGCTGGAGATGGCCGCGGTAGGTTCCAAGATTTTGGTTCTGCGCAGCGTGGAGTACGCCCGCGCGTTCAATGTACCGTTGCGAGTTCGCTCGTCTTATTCAAATGACCCCGGCACCCTAGTGACCGGATCGATGGAGGATATTCCTGTGGAAGAAGCAGTACTCACTGGTGTAGCAACCGATAAGTCCGAGGCAAAGGTCACTGTCCTGGGCATCCCGGACCGCCCGGGGGAGGCCGCGAAGGTCTTCCGCGTCATTGCCGATGCAGAGATCAATATCGACATGGTCTTGCAAAACGTCTCCTCCCTGGAGGATGGCACCACCGATATCACCTTCACCTGCCCGCGTGCCGACGGCCCACGCGCCATGGAGCTGTTGACCGAGCTGAAGTCCGAGGGCGGCTGGGCCAATGTGCTTTACGACGACCAGGTGGGCAAGGTCTCCCTCGTTGGCGCCGGCATGAAGTCCCACCCAGGCGTGACCGCCGAGTTCACCGAGGCCCTGCGCGACGTCGACGTCAATATGGAGCTCATCTCCACCTCCGAAATCCGCATCTCCGTGCTCACCCGCGAGGCTGACCTAGACAAGGCCGCTCGTGCGCTGCACGATAAGTTCCAGCTCGGTGGCGAAGAAGAAGCCACGGTTTATGCTGGAACCGGACGTTAAATACCCAAAAAGCAACTACAGAGGATTTTTAAGTCATGACCACTGTTGCAGTCGTAGGCGCTACCGGCCAGGTCGGCCGCGTTATGCGCTCCATCTTGGAAGAACGCAATTTCCCGGCGGATAAGGTGCGCTTTTTCGCCTCGTCTCGCTCCGCGGGCACCGAGCTGGAATTTCGCGGCGAGCAGATTACCGTAGAAGACCTCGCTGAGGTCACCGAGCAATCCGTTGCCGACGTCGATATTGCCTTGTTCTCCGCCGGCGGCTCCACCTCTAAGCAGTGGGCCCCGGTATTCGCCGCGGCCGGCGCGACCGTGGTGGATAATTCCTCGGCTTATCGCAAGGACCCAGAGGTTCCCCTCATCGTTTCCGAGGTCAACCCCGAGGCAGCCAAGAACACCCCGAAGGGCATCATCGCAAACCCGAACTGCACCACCATGGCGGCCATGCCGGTGCTGAAGGTCCTCCACGATGCCGCTGGCCTGAATAAGCTCCACGTGTCCTCCTACCAGGCGGTGTCCGGCTCCGGTCTGGCTGGCGTGCAGGCGCTGGCCGCACAGGTCTATTCCGTTGGCGAGCACAATGTGGGCTTGGTTCACGATGGTTCCGCGCTTAATGACGAAGACTTTGGCCCGTACGTGGCACCTATCGCCTATAACGCCCTGCCGATGGCCGGCAACCTCGTCGATGACGGCTCCCTGGAAACCGATGAGGAACAAAAGCTGCGCAACGAATCCCGCAAGATCCTGGATATTCCGGAGCTGAAGGTAGCGGGCACCTGCGTGCGCATCCCGGTCTTCACCGGCCACACCCTGACCATTCACGCCGAGTTCGATAAGCCCATCACCCCAGAGCAGGCCACCGAGCTTTTGGGTGGCGCTCCGGGCGTTACGCTTGCCGACGTCCCCACTCCGCTCGCCGCCACCGGCATCGACGAGTCCTTGGTCGGCCGCATCCGCCAGGACCAAACGGTGGACGATAACAAGGGCCTGGTACTCGTCGTGGCCGGCGATAACCTGCGCAAGGGCGCTGCTCTCAACACCATCCAGATTGCAGAGCTGCTCGTTTAAACAAGCGCCGCTTCGCCACCTGTTGCACTACAAAGCTCGGCGCCCTCCTTTCCCCATAGCAAGGGAAGGAGGGCGCCGAGCTTTTGGTTTATTAGCCGTGGACGAGGGAGCTAGTCCTCAGAAACCGGCTTGGCGGTGCCAGTGCCGGAGTCGGCACCAGTACCCTTCTTGCCAAAGTCGAGGTCGCTAGTGGACGACGGAACCTCCGGCTTGGTGTGCTGCACGTAGGTCACGGACGGCTCCGGATCTTCGCGGTCGTACTCAATATCCTCATCATTTTCGAGCTCCTCGTGGATCTCTTCTGCGATATTGGTGACAAACTCGGTGGTTTCCATATTGGATGCTGCAGCCAGCTTGCGCAGCTCGCGCTCGTTCTTCTTGGTAAAGCGCTTGCGCGGGTCCAGGCGGCGGGACACCAGCTCGTGTGCGCGCATGCGGCGGTCGGACTCATCTGAGAGCTTGCTGCCGTTCTTGATGCGGTTGAAGACCATCACCACGATCATCAGCAGTCCGAGGTAGCCCAGGATCGGGTAGACGTTGCTGACCAAGGCCTGGAAGCCCACGAAGGACAAGATGAAGCCGATGATGCAGGCGCCGGCATAAACCGGGTAGAAGCGCTTGGGGTTATTGCGGGTCAAGCGCTTGCCCAGCGCGTAGAACATGCCGATGGCGGTATTAAAGACCATGCCATAAATGACAAAGGTCATCAGTACGCCGAGTACCGGGTGGATGCTGGTAATCAGGCTTAGCACCGGCATATCCTGGCCGTTGACGGTCTCGGCCTCGAAGAAGAGCGCAAAGACCAGCAGGGCCAACAGGATTAGGTAGAGCAGGCCGCCAATGAGGCCACCGATGCCGACTGCACGGTTATCCAGGAAGTTACCGCCAATAACGATGGACATGGATACTGCCGTCATCACGTTCAGGCCGGTGTAGTTCAGTGCGGCTAGCCACCAGTTAGGCAGCGAGGTATCAACATTGTTGACCGTCCAGTCATTCATGGCAGAGAAATCAACGTCTGCAGTCAAGATGGTATAGCCGGTGGCAATCACCACAAAGATGATGATGAATGGGGTGATGGTACCGATGACCGCGGTTACGCGGTCGACATCCATCAGGCCGACGAGCAGCACCAAAATCAGCATGGCGGTGGCGCCCACCCACACGGGGATGGACGGGAACTGCTGGTTGATATTCGCACCACCGCCGGCAAACATGACGAAGCCGATGGCGAACAAGGTCACCAGGGTGGACCAGTCCAAAATCTTGGCGGTAAATGGCGATGCGACCTTGTCGTAGACAGCGGTGTGCTCCTCGGCTTGGAAATACGAGCCGAGCTGCAGGATGGAGATGCCGGTGATCATCATCAAACCAGCGGCTAGGGCGATACCCCACAGGCCCCAGTTACCAAAGGCCACAAAGTACTGCATGGCCTCCTGGCCGGAGGCGAAGCCTGCGCCCACGACGACGCCGATAAACGCCATGGAAATTCCGATTGCGCGTTTTAACATGAAAGGGAGAAACTCTCTTACTCACACGCGCCGGGCCCGCCATTGGTATCGCGCGGGCCCGGATCGACGGTCGATTTATCACGTGTGTTCACATCTAATAAACCACACATCGGACAGGTATTTCGGGCAAGAATCGCCACAACTGTGGTCTCGTTCACCCCGGCCGTAGTACGCAAAGTGCAGCTAAGTGCCAAATTTTGGGACCCGTGGGGCGAAAGGTAACCGTTGCCACAACATCCAGGAGTCCAATTGTTTCATGCCGATTTAGAGCACTACTTAGCCATTGTTGAGCGGGTTTATGTTGCGGTGCAGCGGAGTGGAAGGCATAAACGAGAATGTTGACATCAGGAATGATCATCGAGTACCGCCCACACAGCTTCTTTGTTGCTGAGATCAACTAGAGCCGGTCCGCCGCAATCGAAGGAGGGCAGGTTAACGGGGGTGTCTTCGGTACTGATGCGGGCTTCCTTCTTGAGGGCAGCGCGGACCGCCTCTTCGACGTATGAGCTCAAAGTGACATTGTTGGCTTTGGCTTGGACCTTCGTTTCTTCAAGGAGTTTCGGCGGGAGGTTTATCGTCGTGCGCATACCTTTAGGGTAGAAAGCATCAAGTCATCATTCAAGAGGTGCAATGATGTATCTGCCTTCAGGAAGCCGTGAAAGGTTGACTGGTGTCTTAATTCAGTGCGAGCGTCAGGATCAGTACTCCGATGGAGAATGCGAGCATGCCTAAGCAGTTGATCCAGAATGCGCTACCGAGGAAGTGGGCGCGGACATGGGCTGCTGCGGCCGCGCAGAAATAGGCGATGACTCCAATCATGGCTGTGATTCCTACGCCGGGGAACCAGAGGCCGGCAATGAGTCCTACGGCGGCGAGGCACTTGATGACAATGAGCGCCCACCACCAGTCCTTGGGGAGTTTGACGCCGCTGAGGCAGGCTTCGATGAAGGGGACTGGTTTGAGGGAGAGGGCGGCGTCGCCAAGCAGAATGGCTGCTAGTAGAAGGGAGGGCCAGGCTGGGGAAGATTCTAGGATCATTGGGTTACTCCGAATGCGGTGTTGAGGCGTTCGATCGATGAGGCGGCTTGGGATGTGAGGTGCTCGGTGTCGTAGATTCCGGCGGCCCAGCCGATGAGTAAGCCGAGGTAGACGTTGTACAGCAGGTCGGCGTACTCGGCCGCATCGGCGCTGCTGAGCCTGGTGCCGAGTCGCAGGGTGATTTCATCGGTCAGGAGCGTTTTGAGTGCGGTGAGCGCTTCGCCTTGATTGCCTTGTTGGATGAGTGCTGCGCCAAAGGCGCGGGAGAGCTCTTCGTGGCCGGTAAACATCTGGAGGAAAGGTCTCAGGACATCGAGAAGGCTATCGGATTGTCCCCGGATGTCATCGTGGAGTTCTGAAATGTGTTGGCCAATGGTGCGGATGAGCAGCGTTTGTTTGTCGCCGACTCCCATGACGGTTCCCACGCTAACGCCAGCTTCGGATGCGATAGTCCGGATGCTGGTGGTGGCGTAGCCCTGAGTGAGGAAGAGTTCGTAGGCGGTGGCTAGGACCTTGCTGACGGTGCCAGCTTTGGCGGCCGAGCGCGATGAGTGAACGTGTTCAGTGAACATGTTCAAAAGGGTAGCTCTTGATGGTTTCGAGGTCAATGACGCCGAAGTGTTGACAGTTGGCGCTAGGCCAGCGTGGGGAAGACGCGGTCGCGCAGCAGGTGTGCAAGCTCGCGGTCGGGGGCTGCTGGGTTGACCCAGGCGGTGTCGCCGATTTCGGCGGCGGCATGGGGTTCGTCGGCGGTGACGGTGCGGGTGTAGGTGAAGATGGTGCCGACGACGACCTCGCCCGGTTCGTTGGCGGCGGGAGCGTCGAAGGTGCCGAGTTTGTTGAGGCTCTCGGCGTCGAGGGTGAGGCCTACTTCTTCGGCAACTTCGCGCAGGGCGGCGTCGACAAGCGCCTCGCCCGCCTCGGGCTTGCCGCCGGGCAGTTGGTACTTGGTGGAGGACTTCTTGCGCACGGTAAGCACGTGGCCTTGTGGGTTGCGGATGACGACGGCTGCTACTTCAATCATGGCTGCTGATTGTAGGCGGCCTAGAGCAGCGGCAGGAGCACGAGGGCGAGATTGAGTGCGATGACCAGCGCGGCAAGCGTCCAGCCCACGGCCATAGACCAGGGTTTCGCGGCGAACTCACCCATGACGTCCCGGGAGCCGGCATAGCGGAAAAGCGGGATGATGGCGAAGGGGATGCCCAGGGAAAGAAGTGCCTGGCTGACCACCAGTGCCATAGTGGGGTCGACCCCGCAGCCGATGATGACCAGCGCCGGGATGAGCGTGACCAGGCGGCGGACTAGTAGGGGGACCTTGATGTGAAGCAGGCCGTCCATGATTTCGGAGCCGGCGTAGGCGCCCACTGACGTCGAGGCGAGGCCGCTGGCCAGCAGGCCGATGGCGAAGAGAACGCCGGCCAGCGGGCCGAGGTGGCTGGCAATCGCCGTGTGGGCCCCGGAGATGGTCTCTGTGCCGTCCACGCCGTAGAGGGCCGAGCCCGCCAGGACCAGCAGGCCCACGTTGACGAGCCCGGCGATGGACAGCGCCACGGCGATGTCCGCGCGGGTGCCGGCCAGCACGTGGGGGATTTCCAGGTCGGGGTAGCGCTGCTTGGTCAGGGAGGAGTGTAGGTAAATGGCGTGCGGCATGACGGTGGCGCCCAACATGGAGGCGGCCAGCAGGATGCTGTCCTTGCCCTCTAGGCGGGGGATGAGGCCGCCGGCCACGTCGGCGGGGTCGGGCGGGGCGATGGCGAGGCCGGCAAGGAAGCCGATGCAGATGACCAGGAGCAGGCCGATGACAAGCCCCTCGAACCACTGGTTCTTCTTCTGGAAGATGAGGAGAATGATGGAGACCGCGCCGATGATGAGCGCGCCCGCGAACAGGGGGAGGTTGAAGAGGAGTTGCAGGGCAATGGCGCCGCCGATGACTTCGGCGAGGTCGGTGGCCGCGGCGATGAGCTCGGCCTGGGCCCACATGCCTAGGCGCGCGCGGCGGGAGAGACGCTCGCCCATGATTTCCGGCAGGGAGCGGTGGGTGACTAGGCCCAGTTTGGCGGAGTGGTACTGGATGAACATGGCCATGAGGTTGGCCACGACGAGTACCCACACCAGGAGGTAGCCGTAGTGGGAGCCGGCGCTGATGTTGGCGGCTACGTTGCCGGGGTCGACGTAAGCCACTGCAGCAACGAAGGCGGGGCCGGTGAGGCTGATTAAGGTCTTACGCATAGGCATCTCCATACCAAAAGTTCAACTACTTGAAGTCTAGTTTTCATCGCCATATGTTCAAGCCAGAGCGTAACAATTTGGGAGTGAAATTAACTCCGCAATCGCAGGGGGCTAATTGGGGGTATTATCCTGTCCCCGCGATGAGATCTTTGCGGGCGCGCGCCACACGGGAGCGGATGGTGCCCACGCGCACGCCGGCAATCTTGGCCGCCTCCTCATAGGTATAGCCCAGTACCTGGGTAAGAATGAGGGCTTCGCGGCGGTCGGCAGGGAGGGCGTCGATAAGCGTACGGGCGTCGATCCACTCGCTCCACGCCGCGGATTCTTCCGGCGCCGCGCCCATCGCGTCTTCGTACTCCGTGGCAGACTTTCGCGGCCGGGCCATATCGTGGCGAATATTATCCACCCACACGCGCCGGGCCAGGGAGAGTAGCCACGTGCGCGCGGAGGAACGGGCGGCGAAACGCGGCAGGGCGCTGATGACACGCAGATAGGTCTCCTGGGTGAGATCGTCAGCACCCTCGGGCCCGCCCAGGTGCGCCAGCAAGCGCCACACATCATCCTGGGTGGCCTTGATAAACTCCGTCAGCGCCGCGCGGTCGCCGCGACCGGCCCGAAGGGCGAGGTCGGTGACGCGGGCGTCGTCTGCTGCGGAGTGGTGAGTCACCTGAATGAATCTACCAGCACCCCTTACTCTCTTTGGCGAGCCCTGACAACCGTGCAAAGTTTTGCCACACTGGAGTCAACTGACCCCGAATTGCCAGGAGGCATAAATGACTGATTTCACCGCTGATGACATCCTGAACAAGGGCCAGCGCCCCGCTGGCAAGGGAAATACCACCCGCCCCTCGGGCCAGCCGGTGCCGTCCGAGAACACCTCGGTGACCGCCGGCCAGCAGGGCCCGGTGGCGCTCAATGATATCCACCTCATTGAAAAGCTCGCGCACTTCAACCGCGAGCGCGTGCCGGAGCGCACGCCGCACGCTAAGGGCCACGGCGCCTTTGGCGAGCTGCACATCACGGAAGATGTGTCTGCCTACACCAAGGCCAAGGTCTTCCAGAAGGGCACCGTCACCCCGATGATGGGCCGTTTTTCCACTGTGGCCGGCGAGCAGGGCTCCCCGGATACCTGGCGCGATGTGCACGGCTTTGCCCTGCGTTTCTACACTGAGGAGGGCAACCTCGACATCGTGGGCAATAACACCCCGGTCTTCTTCGTTCGCGATGGTCAAAAGTTCCCAGACTTCATCCACTCCCAGAAGCGCTTGGGTACCAATGGCCTGCGCGATGCCGATATGCAGTGGGATTTCTGGACCCGCAACCCGGAGTCTGCACACCAGGTCACCTATCTGATGGGTGACCGCGGCACCCCGAAGTCCACCCGCCACCAGAATGGCTACGGCTCCCATACCTTCCAGTGGGTCAATGAAGAAGGCGAGGCTTTCTGGGTCAAGTATCACTTCAAGTCCCGCCAGGGCGTGGAGAACTTCACCGATGAGGAGGCCACTACCACCGCCGGCCAGAACCCGGATTGCCACCGCGAGGATCTCTACAACGCCATCGAAGAGGGCAACTACCCGATCTGGGACGTCAAGGTGCAGATCATGCCGCTGGATGAGGCGGAGAATTACCGCTTCAACCCCTTCGACCTGACCAAGGTCTGGTCCAAGAAGGACTACCCGCTGCACGATGTGGGCTACTTTGTGCTCAACCGCAACCCGCGCAACTTCTTTGCCCAGATTGAGCAGGTGGCGCTCGATCCTTCCAATATTGTGCCGGGCGTTGGCCTATCCCCAGACAAGATGCTGCAGGCTCGCGCCTTTGCTTATGCTGACCAGCAGCGTTACCGCATCGGCGCGAATTACAAGCAGCTGCCGGTTAACCAGCCGCAGAACGTGGACGAAGTCAATACCTACGAGCACGAGGGCAGCATGCAGTTCCTCTTCAATGCTCCGGAGGATCCGGTCTACTCGCCCAACCGCCATGAGAAGGGTACGGGCGTGCTTGACGACGCCGCTGTAAACGACCGCTCCCAGCTCGAGACCACCACCGCGGCGGAGCTCTACATCAATCCGGAGTCCCACGGCAGCGACTTGGTGCGTGCACCGTATGTTAGCCACGCCGAGGACGATGACTTTGTGCAGGCGCGCGACCTGTACGAGAACGTCTATGACGATGCCGCCAAGGAGCGCCTGGTCACCAATATCACCAACGCGATGGCTGGTGTATCCGAGGAGACCGAGCAGCGCGTCTACGAATACTGGACCAACGTGCACCCAGCCCTTGGCCAGCGCGTGCGCGAGGTCTACGCCGAGAAGAAGTAATCTTTTCCCGGCAGCGCTTGTGCGCTAACGGCGCCGCCCCCGTACCAAGTTGCATTACTGCTCGGTACGGGGGCGGTTTCTTGCTGTGCGGCTAGTCGCAGCGGCGCATCTTTTCCGTAACAAAGGCGGGAGCGCCCTCGGCGGCCCACTTATCCACGTCGTAGCACGGGGCGGCCATTCCGGAGGTTGCCTCGCCAATGGATTCAATGGCTACCCACTGGCCGCCCTCGTAGCGCGCCCAAGCAGTCCAGTCTGTGCTGTCTTTGCCAAAGTGGGCCCACTGGCCATCGCAGTTATTGACTCGGATGTTGGTCATGGTGGGAGCTGCGGGTTGCAGCGCTTCTGGGGAGCAATCGCCGCGGCCGGTATCGGCGGGTACGGCGGCCGGGGCTTCGCTTTCTGCGTTGCCGGATTCCGCGGTGTCCTCAGCGGGAGCTGCCTCCGCAGAAGTGGGCTCGGCCGCCGCGGTCTCGGTGGCGGTGTCTGCGGCTTCCGAGGTAGCGGGCTCGCTCGTGGTTTCTTCGGACGAGGTCTCTTCGGCCGAGGAGCTAGCGGCGGTGGCGTCGGAGAACTCCGGTTCTGCGGAAGTATCGGCATCGTTGGAGCAGGCAACAAGGCTGAAACACAGCGGTGCGATGACCGCAGCGGCGAGGTAGCGGGAAGGGGCTAGGGAATAATTGTGGGACATGCCATATATCGTAGAGGAACAGCCATTGCGGGGGTGCTCGGCGCGCCTGCAACAGGGGAGTGACCTGCAAGGATAGGTTCAGTATCATGACCTCACGCCTTGCCTCTCCAGACGCTGCGTCCCCCTCCCGGTGGCGCAGTGTCCTCTTGATCCTCCTGCTCGCCCTGCCGCTCATTATCGGCGCTGCTGTGGCGGGCCTTGCGCAGTGGGAACCCGCCCACACCTGGTCAAGCGCCGCGCAGCCATTTGGAGCGCCGCGGGAAAATTCCGCCTCGCCAGAGGTGAAGGAAGCCGCCGAGGCGGCCAGCCGCGCGCAGGCGCAGGCGAGCATGCTTAAATCGGGTGCCACGCAGCTTGACGACGGCACGGGAGAGCTGAATAAGGGGGCGGATGAGCTCGGAGGGGGCGTCGACAAGCTGGCGACGGGCTCCCAAGAACTGGTAGCCGGCCTCAATCAGCTGCAGTCCGGAACTAATACACTCGGTGGCGGTGCAACGGAGCTGGCCAATGGTGTCGGCGGTGCCGTGGACCAGGTGGTGGGCCTCGGTGCCGTCCAAGGGCAGATTCTGCAGGCCATCGACGGCACGATGCGCGACCTGGAAGGAAATAAGTCCAAGGAAGCGAAGGAAATTCGCTCGCAGCTGGGCGATCTCCGTGCGCAGGTGAATAATTTCCGCCTGGATAATTCGGTGACCGATCAGCTCAAGAAGCTCAAGGACGGCTCGCGCGATCTATCCAATCAACTGGCGGTCAACGGCTATGCCTATCACGATGGCGTGAACCAGGCCGTATCCGGTGCGCAGGAGCTCAACGAGGGAATTGCGGAGCTGAACAAGCGCGTTGGTGAGGCGCAGGAGGGCGTGGACAAGCTTGACGACGGCGCCGGCAAGCTCTCCACCATGGCGGCCCAAAACCAGACCAATGTGGGTGAAATTCAGCGTGCCCTGCCGCCGGTGCATACCGCGACCGACGGCCCGGCACATCTGCTCAGCCCTATTGTGGCGATGCTGGTCTCTGCTTTGGTCCTGCTCGCAGGCGCCGCGTCCGGTGTGGCCTGGCAGGTGGGGTTCCGCCCATGGTTGACGGTCTTCGGCGGCACGCTGGCCGCGGTTGCCATCGGGGAAATCCTCCTCTTTGTGCTTGCCACCGGATTTACCCCTGTGGCGGCGGTGTGGGCCGGCGCGGCGCTCCTTCTAGGCGCGCTGTCCATGGCGGCCATCACCCGCGGCCTACTCGGGCTATGCGGTATTACTGCCGGCAGCATCCTCGCGGCGCTGTTTGGCATCGGCCAGACCGCGCTGGTGGGATGGCTGTGGAAATCCGCGGCAATTGCCGGTGTTTCTAAGGTTTGGCAGATTGTTTCTAATCTTTTGCCGTTGAATTGGACTACCGCGGCCGTCACAACGGCGGGCAACGAAGGCGAGCCGGCCATCCTGTGGACCGGCGTTGCGATATTGCTCGCCATCACTCTCATTGGGCTGAGTGCAAAGTGGTGGGCTCCATCCACAGGAAAATTCAAACCTACGGTTCATTAGGTCTGAAAAAGCACACCTAAGAAAAAGAAATATTGGTGGAAACTGGGAATCTTGATTCGCGCTACCGTTTGCATTGTGCGAGTGCTACAGTTGGTCTTGCTCACAAAGCCTACTTAGGGGGTAGGCGAACGGTTTCTCCAATCCGTTGTGAGTGATAGGGAATAGGGACGACGCGGCGCTGTAGGGGCACCGCGTCGTTTCCCATATGTGGGTAGGAGTAAAGTAGCGGGAAGTGTGTCTGGTTTCAGGAAAAGTACTGATAGACCTATATAAATCGAACTTGAATAAGGTTTCGTAAATCGTTCAGGGTTTATTTTCGCTCAAGACCCTGTGAATCGTTTTGGGTGTAGTACCGCTTGTTTTACAACCCTGTGTTGATGGGTTGGGCGAGGCGGTACTCGGTTTCTATTTCCTGTGGGGGTGGTTTAGTCCAAGACTGCGTGGATATGCTTTGTATTGCATCAATGCACCCACCGCAAGGCAGCAAGTTCGGCTTCTCCCACTGAAGTCCACGGGCCTTGGGCGTGAATAAGTTCAGCTTTGTAGTGGTCCTTGACTATCTCAGCTAAAGTGCTGTCATCAGAATCGTCGACCGTTTCTACACGCGGCTGGACTCCGAATTCAGCCAGAGCCGTGGAATACTTCAGTGACACGTACTGGCTGTCTCGATCGCTGTGGTGGATCAGCTGATTTTCACGGATTCGCCCCGCAGTGGTTAATACATGCTCTAACGCTTCCACGGGCGGCGCATCGGTGCGGCATCGTAGAGCGTGTGGTAACACCGACGATTTTCCGACTGAAGACATCCCACAACAAACGTTGTGTAGGCGAATCCCGAAAGGGGGGCGAACGAAGTTGTCGGCAACCGAAAGCCTGCCTGGTGCTTGTATACGGAAGTTTCGCTGTATTACGTCTGGGCGATGATCCCGTGTCTTCAGGTTAATAATTCTCACTGGGGTACGCCCACGTTTGCGGCCGGAAACACCTGCTAGCTTCATGAGACGTGCGGGCTTGTCGCAGCCAATATGAAAGCCTTCACGGTTGACCACGTGCTACATTCCACGCATGTACACGGTGAATTTCTGGGATGAGGAGGCTATTGATTAAAGCTCTCGCACTGGGCACGCGAGCGGTGGCCTTTCGGCTGCTGCGTGAAGTGATGAAATCACGATCTGCCTGTTCATGAATTGACAGATGGTCTCGACCCTAAACTGATTTTGTACGCGTCGATGTAAGAGCTCATTTGGTCGTGAGTCGGTTGAGATTCGCTGCTATAAGCCGAAGAAGTCTCAAGAATACCGTTTGCTCGTTTCAGCTCGCGGTTTTCGGCGCAGGCACTTGAGTTCTTTTCCATTGCTATGCCGCCTGACGCGTCAGCATTATCTCGCACTGACTCGCTGTCGCGGTACCAAGCCCGCAACGTGTGGGGAGATACCTCAAGGAGTTCGTCGACCCCTATATAAGTGCGTTGCAGTGAGCAGGACTCCTAGCGGACCATTTCGATGGTCTAATGGACCGCCTTCTCCTTGAGCTCGATGGAATACATTCTAGGAATAGTGTCTAATCCTTTCTTCGCTGGGGCAGGAACCAAACCTGGCACACTTCAGGAGTCAGGTCTCCGTAGCTACTTAAATAGAGAAAATCTCAAACAAGCACTTGGGGATGGATCTATTCTTATATTCAGCAAAACAACGTTCTTATTGACCGAGGTGAAACGTATGAGTATTCAGTTGAATGAAGTAAAGCTCTCGGAGCTTGCCTGCTTTAGTCATGATGCCGATGTTATGGAATTGCAGACTGAGACCTTCATTTTTGGGGTGAATGGAACCGGAAAGTCTTCAATCGCCCGAAAACTGAAAGGGCAAGCAGATGCGAATGGGGTGTTGGCCTACCTTTTCGATCAGAGGTACATAAGGGATTTGATTCAGCGCGAAAACCTGGAGGGCGTATTTCAAATACGAGACGCTTCAGAAGACGTGCAGAAGCGGCTTTCGGAACTTGAAGGGGATAGCGGTGAAATTCATAGGAAGAGGGGATTGCTGGAAAACTGGGGGGAGGTTCGACAGGTTAAACAAGACGAAATCCATCAGATCAAGAATAATTTCAGAGAAAGTGTTTGGGCCCTAGCAAAGTCGTACGAAAGGGCATATCCAGGTGCGTCAGATCTTTGTTTCAAAGGTTTTAAGCGGAAGGAGCTTCTTGAGAAAGAATGCTTGCGTCGATACGAGCTAACGAAAGCTTCCAAGTATGAGGAGCCCCAAGATTTGGATTTTGAGACCCGCATAAAATCGTTAGATCGTGAGAACCCTCGTATACCAGAGGTTAGCAGTCAAGTTGCCCTCTTTTTTCAGTTTAGTGAGGAGGAAAATCAGGTAGCTAAAAAGGAATACCGACTAAATGAAGACAATCCTTTGAGTGAGTACGTGACTCGGCTGGATATCGATCTTTGGGTCAGAGAAGGTGTTCAGCATCTTAATGAATCAGAGTCAGAAATTTGCCCACTATGTCAGCAGAGTTTATCCGCGGAATTGAAGAAGAACCTCGAACTGCTGATTAGTCGAGACTATGAAAAAGCGGAGAATTGTCTCGAATCTTTAGGCGATCGCTTGAAACGAGCTGAAGAAGAGTGTGAGACTCTCAAAGAGAAAGTGAGTGGTCTTGAGGGCTTTGAAACTACTCAACTCCAGAATTCACTTGGCAAACTGCAGCTGGAATTCGTGAGATTACAGCGGAAGGTGAAAGAGAAACTACTGAGTCTCCAGACAGTCATTTCTCTAGATTTTGACTTTAGCGTGCTAGATCAGTGTAGTGATGATCTGGATTCTCTAAACGAACGGATTCGCTGGTATAACGAATCGATCAGTGATCGGAAGAAAGCAAAGCAATCCCTTATAGAGGATTTCTGGTCACACTTTATCCACCATAAAGTCAAAGAAGCACTTATCAAGAGAGATAGTGCTTTGGCAGGACCGAAGAAAGCTCAAATGAACCTTTCGGCGCGCATTGACTCTACCAATGAAGAGCTAGCAGATCTTGAGGAAGAGCGCCGGCAGCTACTGAGCAAAGTGACTTCATCGGAACCGGTAGTTGAAGAGATCAACGCGACTCTCAGGGATCTGAACCTTCGGAGCTTTAGCCTGAAAAAACTGAATGGTGTTGATCAATACTGTGTGATACGCGAGGACGGGTCAAGAGCGGAAAACGAGAGTCTGAGTGAGGGAGAGAAGACATTCATTTCCTTTTTGTACTTCTATCATTCAGTAGAAAAGAGAGCTCGAAACTATTCAGAAAGGGATAAGATCATCGCGATAATCGATGATCCAATTTCTAGTCTGGATTCGACCACTTTATTTGCTGTAAGCTTACTGTGCCGTAGACTTCAGGAAACTGTAGAGGATCCGGCTTCTTTGCTAGAGCAAATTGTTTTTTCGACTCACAATGCCTACTTTTTCAAAGAATTAGCCTTTGTGCCTCCGCGTAGAGAAAAGTCCGCGAAGCGTACCTTCTATGTTCTTTCTAAAACCTCGGAAGGAAAGAGCACACAAAGACAATTTGATTCTAACCCAATACATTCTGCCTATGAACAGCTTTGGACAGAAGTTCGTGTTGCGGCTAGTCAAAATGAGATGGCATCACACTCCTTGCAAAATTCGATGCGACGAATTCTGGAGAATTACTTTACGCTTACTGGAGGAATGAAAACAGATTTTACGGCTGGAATGAATGCTGGTGAAGCGCTGGCTGCAGAGTCACTTCTGTCCTGGATGAATGATGGTTCCCATAGCGTACCGTGGCAAATTGATTATTCGTTCGATGGGACGGACGCCAAGGCGTTGGTGGAGGTTTTCCGGAAGATCTTCGTAGCAGCAAACCAAGTTCAACACTTTGAACTGATGATGAGGCAAGAGAACTGAGATTGTAAAGCTAAGCTTTTAGTCTTTGCTTTGTTTAGTTCAACCCAGACCAAGAAATGTGAGTGTCATTTAGGGGGATGCGGAAACCCTTCAGGATTTCTTCCGCATCCCCTTTTTGACCCTTAACCCCCATCCAAGGCACAACAAAAACCGAAAAATCTCGAGACATCATAGGAACGATGTCTCGAGACTTCACAATGGTCGGGATAACAGGATTTGAACCTGCGACCTCTTCGTCCCGAACGAAGCGCGCTACCAACCTGCGCCATATCCCGGCGTTCCGCCTTGAAAAGCGGTACCTGGATACTTTAACGCAAGCTGAGCATAATCAACAAAACGGCAGGTGGCTGGGTTTAGTCCACCTCGGTGATTTTCAGCAGAGTGGCGGAAGGGCGGCAGAAGATGCGTACCGGGGCGAATTTGGAGGTGCCCAGACCATTGGAAACATGCATCTTCATCGGGCCGAAGTCGTGGAGGCCCTGCACGCGGTCGCGGTCGATGCCGCAATTGGTAACCAGTGCGCGGGAGCCGGGCAGGCAGATCTGGCCGCCGTGGGTGTGGCCGGACAGGGAAAGTTGGTAGCCATCGTCCGCAAACTTTTCCAGTACGCGGGGCTCGGGGGCGTGGAGAAGCGCCAGGGACAAGTCGGCGTCCTCGTTGGGCGGTCCGGCGATTTCGGAGTAGTCATCCAGATCGTGGTGCGGATCGTCCACGCCGGCGACGGCAAGGCGGACATTGCCCACCTTGAATTCATGCCGGGCCTGGTTGGCATCGCGCCAGCCGTGCTCCAAGAAGGCGGCGCGCATACCGCGCCACGGCAAGTCCACATAGGAGGGCTCGCGCTTTTTGCCCAGCAGGTACTTGAAGGGATTGACTGGCTGCGGTGCCCAGTAATCATTGGTGCCGAAGACGAAGAGTCCGGGGCGGGCCAGCAAAGGGCCGAGAGCGCGCAACGTATCGGGAACGGCTTGCTGATCGGAGAGATTATCGCCAGTGTTGACCACGAGGTCCGGCTCTAGGGCGTCGAGGGCAGAAACCCAGGCAATCTTGGTCTCCTGGCCGGGGATCATATGCAGATCGGACAGATGCAGCAGCCGAAATTCCGGCTTACCGCGCAGCGTGCCCTTGGGTAGGAGGGGGAGCGTATATTCCTTGAGCTCGAATTTGGTCAGTTCGCTATAGCCCCATGCCGCGGCGCCCAGGCCGGCAGCGGTGAGGCCGCCAAGAATACGTAAAAGTTTCACGGCTACCACACTACCTGGCGTACATTGATAGGCATGAGCGAGCTAAAGCAAACCATCCGTGCAGATCTGAAAACCGCAATGAAGGCCAAGGAGAAGCAGCGCACCAGCGCCATCCGCGCCTTGCTGGCTGCCATCCAGGCCGAGGAGACTAATGGCTCCCGGCATGAGCTGGAGGACGCCGATATCCTCAAGGTGATTGCGCGTGAAATCAAAAAGCGCCGCGAGTCCGCCGAGGTCTATGAGGAAAACGGCCGTCCGGAGCTGGCGGAAGCCGAGCTTGCCGACGTCCCCTTCTTCGAGGCCTACCAACCCCGCCAGCTGGACGAGTCCGAGCTTAAGGCCCTAGTGGAGGAATCAATCGCAGAGGTTGAGGCCGAAAACGGCGAAGCACCCACCATGAAGCAGATGGGTGCAGTAATGAAGGTGGCCAATGCCAAGGCCGCCGGCCAGGCGGATGGCAAGCGCCTGTCCGCTGAGGTCAAGTCCCAGCTGAGCTAAAGCGGCCAGACCGCAACCGGCGAGGCTTAGCGGCCGAGCAGACTGCGGACGTCGTTGGCAAAGTTATCGATGTCCTCTTGGCGGATGCCAAAGTCTTCCGGCGAGAACCCGCCGCCGTTGCCCGTTCCGCCGCCTGTGCCGCCAGTCGAGCGGCTCGGGCTCGTAGCACCGTCGGCATTACCGCCGCCGGTGCTATTTTGTGCGCCGGTGGAGTTGGCGTCGGCCACGCCGGAGGAGGGGGATTGGGAGGCCCCGGCGCCGTCGGAAAGCTGCAGCGTAATCTCCGCGCCCTTCTTCTTGCCGTCCTTGCCGGTAATCGCGCGAACCACGCGGCCATAAGGAACATTTCCGCCAATGACCCGGGAGGTCTTGACCACGTAGCCCTTGGACTCCAAGGTCTGGCGGGCCTCGGCCTCGGACTTGCCGCGCAGGCTATCAAGGGTCTTATCGGCCGTGGTGCCGTTGTCGTACTTCTTGTTGTAATTCGGCAGCCCGGCCTTGGTCGCTATCGGCAGCTGCGTAGCCATGCTGAAGAAGGTCTGCGCCGGCTCCAAGCCGCCGTAGAGGTTGCCCCAACCCGCGCACTGGCGCACCGGCCCGGTACATAGCGGGACGGTGGAGGTGCCATCGTTATAGATATACGGCGCGGCGGAAATACCCTCGTTGAATCCCAAGAATGCGGAGGACTGGTTGGACTCGGTGGTACCGGTCTTGGCCGCGATTGGGCTGGAGTAACCGGCCGCTTGGGCGGCATCCTTGGCGGTGCCTTGCTTGGCGTCCTCAGACAAGGCATTGCTCATCGCGCGGGCTACGTCCTTATCAACGGCCTGCTCACACGGGGTTTCCTTGAGGTAGACCTCGTTGCCTTCCTTATCCGTGACCTGGGAGATGGGGTTGGGCTCGCACCACTTGCCATCCGCGGCCAGCGTGGCACCCACATTGGAAAGCTCCAGCGGGTTGACCTGGTCCGGGCCCAAGGTGAAGGAGCCGGAGTTGGCCTCCTTGGTGTGCTGGGCAATCGAGGTGTCTTTATCAAAGCTGCCCTTGTCCTCGTAGGAGCGCAGGCCCAAACGCACGGCCATATCGACGATGGGTGCCACGCCTACCTGCTCCGTGAGCTTGATAAACGGCGTATTGGGGGAGTGCGCCAGCGCTTCCTGCAGCGTCATAGTGGCCTTATAGGCACCAGCGTTTTCCACGCAGTAGCGGTTCGCTGGGCAGCCGGCGGCGCCACCATGGCCTAGGCCCTCCGCCTCGTAGCGGGTGGGCACATCCACGGTGTTTTTGATGCCATAGCCCGCTTCGAGCGCGGCCGCGGCGGTAAAGACCTTAAAGACGGAACCTGCGCCGTTGCCCACCAAGGAGTAGGGCTGCGGCAGGATGGTCTCATTCTTATCAAGGTCCAGGCCGTAATCGCGCGAGGAGACCATGGCCAGTACCTTGCGGTCCGACCTGCCGGGCTTGATGACGTTCATGACTTCAGCCACGCCCGGGGCATCAGGATTGGTATGGCTTTGGACGGACTCGAGGGCCTTATCCTGCACCGTTGGGTCCAGGGTGGTCTTGATGGTGTAGCCACCGCGCGCCAGCTGCTCCTCGCTAATGCCCTTCTTATCCAGGTATTTCAGCACATAATCACAGAAGAAACCGCGGTCGCCGGCGCCGATGCAGCCATTGGCTAGCGTATTGGGCTTCTTGCCGACGCCCAGCTTCTCCCCCTTATACTTATCCGCTTCCTGTTGCTTGATATAGCCGTTATCCGCCATGGATTGCAGGACGAGGTTGCGCCGCTCGGTCACTTCCTCGGCATTGGTATAGGGATTGAGGCGCTCAGAGGATTGGACCATGCCGGCCAGCATCGCTGCCTGCGGCACCGTGAGCTCGGAAGCATGCGTGCCAAAGTAGGTGCGGGCCGCCGCCTCGACGCCATAGGCATGGTTACCAAAAGAGACCAGGTTGAGGTAGTTGGTGAGGATGTCATCCTTTTCCAATTCCTCGTCCATCTTGGTGGCCATGCGCATCTCGCGCAGCTTGCGGGCCGCGGATTGTTCGGTGGCCGCGGCGCGTTCTTCATCGGTGGTGGCAGAGACCAGCAAGAGGTAGTTCTTCACGTACTGCTGATCGATGGTGGAGGCGCCCTGGGAGACGCCGCCCGACGTCAGGTTTGTCCACAGCGCGCGGAAATTGCCTTGGAAGTCCACGCCTTCGTGATCATAAAAGCGCTCGTCCTCAATGGAGACGATGGCATTTTTCATGGCCTTAGAAATCTTCTTGCTCTCCACCGGGTGGCGGCGCTGGCTGAAGACATAGGCCATGTCCGTGCCCTTGGCGTCTTTGATCGTGGTGACGCCTGGGATATTGCCGGCAGTCAGATCTTGCAGGTCAGATTGCATGGTTTCGTTAGTACGGGCAATCGCCACGCCGGAAATGCCCGCGAAGGGGGCAAGAGCCAGGGCGATGAGCGCGCCTACCAAGACCGTAGACAGGGCTATCTTGGCCAAAGATTTGATGACAGTCACGCCCCATACCCTACGTGGTCGCCCTTGGTAGGTGGAAGATCACTCGCACCCCCTAAAGTGTGACGTGTTAGACAATCTTCGACCCGGATGAATAGACTTAGATGCGTTACATAGTATTCCGTCTGGGAAGGAGCACACTCACCCATGACCGTTCGTGTGAAGACTGCTGGAATGTCTAATACAGCCCGAAATCCCGAGCGTGGTGAGTGGGTCACCCAGGCCAAATGCCGCAAGGGCGACCCGGATGCCCTCTTCGTTCGCGGTGCGGAACAGCGCAAGGCGGCCGTCATTTGCCGCCACTGCCCGGTACTGACCGAATGCCGCGCCGACGCCCTGGATAACCGCGTCGAGTTCGGTGTATGGGGCGGGCTGACCGAGCGCCAGCGCCGAGCCCTGCTGCGCAAGAACCCCCACATCACGGATTGGGCTCACTACTTGGCCCAAGGTGGCGAGCTCGTCGGGATTTAGGAATTTAGACGGCGTGGGGCGTATTTAATAGTTAGAATGGGCCCATGACTAAATGGGAATACGCAACCGCACCTGTTCTTACCCACGCCACCAAGCAGATCCTCGATTCTTGGGGTGAAGATGGCTGGGAACTGGTCACCGTCACCCCGGGTCCTAACCCGGAAAACGTCGTGGCCTACTTCAAGCGCGAGGTGGCAGAGTAAATGGGCTTTCATGCTCGCTTGCGGGAGCTGGGGTATGAGCTACCGGGCGTCGCCAAGCCGCTAGCGTCCTATGTGCCGGCCGTGCGCGTGGGTGATCAGGTCTGGACCTCTGGCCAGCTTCCCCTCGTGGAAGGCGCCCTGCCGCTCACCGGCAAGGTTGGCGCCGAAGTCACCACGGAACAAGCCCAGGAACAGGCACGCATCGCGGCGCTGAATGCGCTTGCCGCTATCGATGACGAAGTTGGCCTGGACAATATCTCCCGCGTGGTAAAGATCGTAGGGTTTGTGGCCTCCGATCCGTCCTATGAGGAGCAACCGGCAGTAATCAATGGTGCCTCCGATTTCATCGGTGAGGTCTTTGGGGATGCTGGAAAGCATGCTCGCTCCGCCGTGGGCGTGGCCGCGTTGCCTAAAAACGCCCCGGTAGAAATCGAACTAATCGTAGAAATTACTGCTTGATCGGATAGGCTAGTAACTATGGAGCACCCCGCATATAGTCAATTGCGTCCCGTCAGCCAATCCGTTGGCGTAGTCCTTTGTGATAACCCCAGCTACACCGCCCTTGAGGGTACGAATACGTGGATTATTCGCGCCGCTGAAGACTCTCGGGCGATCGTCGTAGATCCGGGTCCCGAGGATGAAGGCCATCTCAACGTTGTGCACCGCAACGCAGGTGAGGTGGCTTTGATTTTGATTACCCACCGCCATGATGACCACGCTTCGGGCGCACAACGCTTGCGGCAGATGACCGGCGCCCCCATCCGCGCCTTCGATCCGAGCTACTGCAATGGTGCCGAGGCCCTTCAGGACGGCGAGCACATCTCCCTCGATGGCATCACCCCAAGTCTCGAGGTCGTGCACACCCCAGGCCATACTGCGGATTCCACCTGCTTCTTTGTGTGGAGCGAGGAGGTAGGAAATTCCCGCCTCGAAGGCATTATCTCTGGTGACACCATCGCCGGCCGCCACACCGTTCTCCTTTCGGAGACGGACGGTAACTTGGCCGATTACCTGCACACCCTCGACACCTTGGAAGAGCGCGGCAAGGATATTGCGCTGTTCCCAGGGCACGGTCCGGACTTGGATGACACCTCTCAGGTGGCCCGCAAGTACATTGACCGCCGCCACTACCGTCTTGACCAGATTAAAGAGATTCGCTCCCGCCTAGGCGATGATGTGGATTTGAATACCCTGGTCAACGAGATGTATGACGATGTGGACCCAGTGCTGCGCCACGCTGCGGAGCAGTCCACGCGCACCGCGCTGAAGTACTTGGACGGCGAGGCTAAATAAGCCTATCTCAGTTTGCCCCTCTTCCTCTTTGGTGGGAAGAGGGGCTTAATTGTGCTGTGGGCTGAGGCAGGAGGCGCGCAGTGCCGACGTATGGCCGCGGTGGGGCCCGCAGGCGGTGCGGAGTGGAGCGTACCGTGGCCACAAGTGCGGTGCGGAACTGGTTAAAAGGGGGTAAAACCAGCGAAACCCCGCCGGAGCGGGGTAGCGGGCTGGCGCGGTCTTAGCGAGCGCGGCGGGCGAGGTGCTCGGTATCGACGATGAGCACGGACTTGCCCTCGAGGCGGATCCAACCGCGGTGTGCGAAGGTGGCCAGCGCCTTGTTGACGGTCTCACGGGAAGCGCCCACCAGCTGGGCAATCTCTTCCTGGGTGAGGTCGTGGTTTACGCGCAGGGCGCTGCCTTCCTGAACACCGAAGCGGTTAGCCAGCTGCAGCAAGGTCTTTGCCACGCGGCCCGGAACGTCGGTGAAGATGAGGTCAGCCAGGTTGGCGTTGGTGCGGCGCAGGCGGCGTGCCAACACGCGCAGCAGCTGCTGGGCGATTTCGGGGTGGTCACCAACCCACTTCTTGAGCAGCTCGGAGTTCATGGTGGCGGCCTGAACCTCGGTCACACACACGGCGGAGGAGGTGCGCGGGCCCGGATCGAAGATGGACAGCTCGCCAAACATATCGGATGGGCCCATGACGGTCAGGAGGTTTTCGCGGCCATCCGGGGCGTGGCGGGCGAGTTTAATCTTGCCCGAGGTGATGATGTACAAGCGATCACCGGGCTCGCCTTCGTCGAAGATGGTGGTTCCGCGCGGGTAGCGCACGGTCTCCATCTGCTCGATTAGGTGCTGCACTGCAACGGGATCAACGCCTTGGAAGATTCCGGCGCGGGAGAGGATGTCCTGTACGCCTTCCACGTTTTACTCCTTGGATGTCGACTACGAAAGTCCATAGATGAGCCTGCGCCACATCTGGGTGCGGTCTTTCATGCACTCGACAATGCGGAACAAGCGGGGTCACTGTGTAACGCGTTTCATCTTACAGTGTAATTGGTCACTTTTGGTACTTCAGTGAAATTTTGTCACACTATAGAAACTCTACTCGTGCTAGTGCACGGTTCAGGCCAGCAGTTTTGCGGCCTAGTCAGCAAAAACGACTGCCTCGAGCTTTTCCATCAGGAGGGCGAAAAGGGCGATGGCAAGTGGTACCAGAATCACGAGTGAAATCATGTTTTCCTAGTCTACTAAGCTAAACCCCATGAATTCAGCACTGTCAGCGGCCAGCGCGCCGGAGCTGCGCGCACCGGAGGTAAATCGGCGTTTGGCGCAGGAGTATCCGGATGCACGGTGTGCCTTGGATTATGACTCCCCGCTGCAGCTGCTCATTGCCACCGTTCTTTCCGCACAATGCACGGATGAACGCGTGAATTCGGTGACCCCTGAACTCTTTGCCCGCTACCCCGAGGCGGCGGATTATGCTTCCGCGCAGCGCTCCGACTTGGAGAGAATCCTGCGGCCGTTGGGCTTTCAGCGCGCCAAGGCGGGGCACCTTGTGGGTATTGGGGAGAAGTTGGTGGCAGATTTTCAAGGCGAGGTCCCGCGCACGGTCAAGGAACTGACCAGCCTACCCGGTGTTGGTCGCAAGACCGCACTGGTGGTGCTCGGAAATGCCTTCGGGATCCCCGGGCTGACCGTGGATACGCACTTCGGCCGCCTCATGCAGCGGCTTGGGCTGACGGGGGAGAAGACTCCGGTCAAGATTGAGCGGGACATCGCTAAGCTCGTGCCGGAAGAAGAGTGGACGATGTTTTCACACCGTGTCATCTTCCACGGGCGCCAGGTATGTTATGCGCGCACGCCGGAGTGCGATGCATGCGTTCTGCGGGATATGTGTCCAGCCGCTCGTGGGCGCTAGGCTAACGGTATGAAGAACTACGTCCTTGGCACGGTGATTGCCGCGATCCTCATTGCCGTTATTGCGGTCGTGGGGGTCTCGCAGTTGCGGGGTGGGGACGGATCCGAGGAGGCGTCGCCAAGCGAGGCTCCCCAGCAAGAAGTCCCGCAGCGCCCGGACTGTCCGGCCGGCACCGTGGCAGGAGTAGAGCTGGGGTGCTTGGGCGGTGCGGCCACCGGAAAGCCTGCCGATGAGGGCGTAGCCGTGGTTAACGTGTGGGCGTGGTGGTGCGAGCCGTGCCGCGCGGAACTTCCCTACCTGCAGGACGTGGCGGAAGCACATCCGGACTGGCAGGTCGTGGGCGTGCACGCGGATAAGAACGCGGGAAACGGTGCAGCTTTCTTGAATGACTTGGGCGTCGAGCTGCCGAGCTTCCAGGATTCGGATAATAAGTTTGCCGGTGAGCTGGGCCTGCCGGGCGTGGTGCCGGTGACGGTGGTACTCAAGGACGGTGAGGTGCGCAAGCAATTTGCGCAGCCGTTTAGCTCCGCGGCAGAGATTGAAAAGGCCGTGGAGGAGGCGATTGCGGCATGAGTCAACTCCTTCCCGAGCGCACGCCAGAATGGCTCAAGCCGGCGCTGGGGGTAGACCCCAGCCAGGTGCAAGAGCTCATTGGCAACCGCCAGGCTTCGTCCCTCAACGGCACCAATGTGCAGGTGCCGGTCAAGCGGGAAGCAGCCGTGCTCATGCTGCTGAGCGGCGAGAGCGCGGAGGAGGCCAGCATCTTGCTCACCCATCGATCGCCGTCCATGCGCTCGCACTCGGGCCAGATTGCCTTTCCCGGCGGCCGCCGGGATCCCGCGGATACTTCCCTGGTGGATACCGCGCTGCGGGAAGCCTGGGAGGAAACGGACCTGCAGCGCAACTCCGTGACCCCGCTGGAGCAGTGGGAGCAGCTGCATATCCGCGCCACCGGCAATCCGGTGAGCCCCATTTTGGCGCATTGGACCCAGCCGGGGGAGGTCTATCCCGCCAGCCCCGATGAAACCGATGACGTGTTTCTCGTGCCTATCCGGGAGCTGGTCGATCCGCGCAACCGCTTCATGGTGGGCTTTAGAAAATGGCAAGGACCAGCATTTCACGCCAATGGTTACGTCATTTGGGGCTTTACCGCCGGCGTGCTCTCGGCACTATTGCAGCACGCCGAGTGGACCGTTCCATGGGATAACAATTCGGTCATGGACCTGCGTGACTCCCTCATAAACTCCCGCAATAATGAGAAGATGTCCTAACCGCTGGTGCCGCGGTACGTATACGTCTTAAACCCCAGATAGAAAGAACCCATAGCCATGACTCCTGCGCTCATCGTTGACGGCCTGATCGTGGTCGCCGTCCTCATAGCGCTCCTGAGCGGGTGGCGCAATGGCGCACTCGCGGCGATATTGGCCTCCATTGGTGTGGGCGCTGGGGTAGTGCTAGGCATTGCCGTGGCCCCGGCCGCTTTGCGCTTGGTGGATCAGCCCTCGTTGCGCTTGCTGCTATTGGTGGGAATCCTGGTGCTTTTTGTGGGCATCGGGCAGCTCATCGGATCCTCGTTGGGCGGCAGCGTGCGCGATCGCATGAAGGCGCGCAAGACGCAGCGCCTCGATTCCGCCGTGGGCGCGGTTTTTCAAGCCTTTGCCGCCTTGGTGGTTATATGGCTCATTTCTATCCCCGTGGCCACCAACCTAGGCGGTGCGGCTGGTGAGGGCCTGCGCGATTCCCGCATCTTGAGCAACCTTAATTCGGCCGCGCCAGCGCGGGTAGCGGCGCTGCCCAATGGCGTGGCGGCGATGCTCAATGAGTCCGGCCTGCCGCCGCTAGTCTCGCCGTGGCAAAACTCGATGAGCACCGAGGAAGTAGAAGAGCCGGACCCAGACGTGGAGGATCCGGATCTCTTGCTGCGTATGCGGCCGTCTATCATTCACGTGCTTGGCGACGCCGAAGAGTGCTCCCGCCGCCTCATGGGTTCCGGCTTCGTGGCGGCCGATGACTACGTGATCACCAATGCCCACGTAGTAGCCGGCACACAGACCGTGCGTTTGGATACCAAGGTGGGCCTCAAGGACGCGACCGTGGTCTACTACAACCCGGATGTGGATGTGGCGGTGCTGCACTCGCGCGACCTGGGCATCGATCCGCTGCCGTGGGCCCAGACCCCGGCCCAAACGGGCGATGATGCCATGGTCATGGGCTTCCCGCACTCCGGGCCTTTCGACGCCGAGATGGCGCGCGTGCGCGATCGCATCACCATTTCCGGCCCGGATATCTATTCGCACGGGAATGTGGAGCGCGATTCCTACACCGTGCGCGGCAAGATTCAACAAGGAAATTCCGGCGGGCCGCTGGTTAACACGGCCGGCGAGGTTCTCGGCGTGGTCTTCGGTGCCTCGGTGGATGATTCCGAGACGGGCTATGCCTTAACCGCCGATGAAGTCAACGCCCAGATCGGAGACATCACGCAGCTTACCCACCCGGTTGATACCGGGGAGTGCGTGGCGCACTAGCAGTGTTCTTGTAGCCAGGCCGCTAGCGTGGAAACGAAATCCGCCGGTGCTTCCAGGTGCGGAAGGTTCTTCGCGCCGGGGATGGTCGTGGTGGTAAATCCGCGGCGGGCGCGCGAGGCGGCGCGGCGGACCACGGGGTTCCACAGTCGCTGCTGGGCGTGGATGAAGAGCACGGGGCGCTCTACTGCTAGTTCCACCCAGGTCAAGGGAACCACGGCGGTGCGCATGCGGTGGTTCCACAAGATTCCACGGCGGACGCTGCCGATGCGGGAGGCGCGCAGGCGGAGATCGAGGATGCGGTCTAGGGTGGCGTCGGCAAGCAAAGGCCCCGTATCCAGCTCCAGCTCTTTGCGGTAGGCGCGCGGGCTAAGTAGTAGGTTCTGGGCGCGGGTAACGCGCGGCAGGCGGCACAGCAGCGAGCGCAGGTTAATCCAGCCAAAATCCCACGGCCGGGCGGCAATCGCGCGGCGCAGATCTACCGGGTGGGCGGCGGAAATGGAGGCCAGGCCGCGCACCCGCTCAGGGCGTTCTGCGGCCAAACACCATGCCACGGCGCCACCCGTATCGGCGCCCACCACAAAGGCATCGTCATGGCCCAAGGCCTGAATGAGCCCGCTAATATCGCCCACCAAGGTGCGGATATCCTGCCCCGCATCAATGGGCGGCTTATCGGACATGCCAAAGCCCCGCATATCCACGGCCGCGACGTGGAAGCCACGTTGGGCAAGCGGCGCTATGACGTCCTGATAGTCGAACCACCCGCCAAAAGCGCCGTGGATGAGCACCACGAGTGGCTGCGTGCTATCGCCCGCCGTGGCGACGTGCAGGCGGATGCCGCGGGTGTGGACGAACTCATGCGCATAAGGTCCATCGAGCTCCACCGTTGAGGGAGGCAGGGGTGCGAAGGCCATGGTGCCGCCTTTCTATAGTTGGGGCAGAAACGGTAGAGAAAAAGGGGAGGAAGTACACAAAACCCGCCCCAGGCTAGCTAGGGCGGATAGAGGGGTGCACGTACGCGTGGCGCCTGCCGGTTTAGGTGTAGAGGCCGTGGGTGTTCTTACGGTCCAGGGACTTCTGTGCCTTGCCCGGAACCAGGTTCTTGAGCTCCTTGGTGGAGTCAATGGTCTTCTGTGGGGCCTTGACCTGCTTGACGTTCTTCAGGCCAACGAAGGCCAGAATGCCGGCGAGGACGATCATGATCAAGAAAACGATCAGGAACGCTGCCCAGCGGTCCAGCCAGACGGCGAGAAGCTCGGCCAGGAAGAAGAAAAAGAAGAAGGAGCTATACAGTGCGATGGTGCCTGCGCCGCCGAAGAGGCCTGCACCGATGCCGCCCTTCTTAGCGGACTCTGCCAGCTCGGTCTTGGCTAGCTCCACCTCGGAGCGCACGAGCTGGGACATCTGCTCGGTGGCGTTGGAGACCAGCTGGCCTACCGAGGTCTCGGACGAGGACGTATCCACGTCACTCAAAGGGATAGAGTTCACCTTCGGTGCAAATTGATCAGTACCGTCGGTAAAAAGTCCGTCGTTGCTCACGATTAATTCTCCTCGCGTTTATCTAAACCTTGTAATGTCCCCAATAATAATGGAATCACTATTATCCCATGGTGCCACGCATACTTAGGGACTTCCACGGCTATCCTAATGGATATGTCAGAAAATGACGCGTTATCCCCGCTGTTTCGCCTGCCGGGGGTGAAAGAAGGTGCAGAAAAGGCCGCCGCTGCCATCGCCCGCGCACACCGCCGACCTGCAGGATTGCGCAAGTTTGAGGTTATCTCTGCGGAGTCCCTCATGCGCGGCGCCCGTGCCAGCGTGGCGCTGGACGGCCACGCCATCCCCCCACATCCGGGACCGGAAGATATGGAAGAAGGGCCGCTGGCCAGCGCTGTTAGCGCCTATTCCGTGGCCGCCCCGGAACTCTTAGATGCCACGGTGCGCTCCTTTGCCCGGGCACCGCTGCAGGTGCTGGCCCGCATCGATGTCGCGGCCGGCGGTACCGGCATTCCGGCCGGCGAGAGTGCGCGCTTGCAAGGGCTGGGCCGGCTCATCGCGCAGGGTGGCGGTCCTGCCTTCGATCTCTTGCTGCCGAGCGTGGTCCATGCCGAGATTGCCGCCGGCGAGTTCTTTGGCCCTCGCAGTGGCCTCGTCGCCCGCGTTGCCTCCCGCCTCGCCGCGGTGCATACGGGCTTTGACCCGCGCGGTTTCGCCGTGCCCGAGGTCTACTACACCCGCCACCGCGCCGAGTATGCCGCAGCGGTGGGCAATTACCGCACCGCGCTTGCCGACGCCCTCTTAACCCACCTCGCCGCCTGGACCGCCGGCGGCAAAGAAGCCGACGCGATTGCCCGCGCGGCCTAGGAGGCTCGCCGTGGGCCCCGCTTGGGCGGGCCGGGGCGGCCCGGGTGCTGGGCGAGCCACAGGCCAGCGCCGATAACTGCCGCGGTACCTGCCAGAACGGAGGCGCCGATTCCAATTTCCTTGGCGGTCGGCGCAGGCAGGAGCGGCACCGGGTCCTTAAAGGAGCGGATCTCCCAGTGGTGGGCGAGGGCGTGGCGCTTTAGCTGCTTGTCCGGGTTGACGGCGACGGGGTGGCCTACCTTTTCCAGCATCGGGATATCCGTCGCGGAATCCGAGTAGGCGTAGCTGGCATGAAGGTCGAGGTTTTCTGCCGCTGCGGTCCGCTCCAGTGCCTCTGCTTTAGTGGGACCCTTGCAATAGAAGAGCACCTCCCCGGTAAAGCGCCCGTTTTCCTCTGCCAATTCGGTGGCGATGACGTGCTCGACGCCGAGTTCCTCTGCGATGATGTCCACCAGCACGGCCGCGGAGGCAGAGACGATGACCACGTGGTGGCCAGCGGAGCGGTGGGCGCGGATGAGTTCGCGGGCCTCGGCATAAATGGAGGGCGTGACCACGTGGTGCATGGTCTCGCGGGCGATGGCGCGCACCTCGTCCACGGACCAGCCCGTGACCAGTGCGGTGAGCTGGTCGCGGGTGGAATCCATGCCTTCGCTGGTTAGACCAGAAAACATATAGGTGGCCTTAGCAAGTGATAGCTGCAGTGCTTCGGCCGGCGAGATGAGCCCGTTGTGGAGGAATTCGCGACCAAACGCATAGGCCGAGGAGGTGGCGATGATGGTCTTGTCCAGATCGAAAAACGCCGCGGTGCGTGCGGGGTCGCCGCCAGCGCGGGTGGTGTCGGCGCGGCGGGGATGACGGGGCTCGCGGGAAGTAGTCATGATGTGCTGCCGAGTGTAGCTGCCCTAAGCGCTTGCTGGTGTAGAAGTGACTGATGTTAACGGTGATTTGTATGCCACTAATGTGGGATTGGGAACCCGCGTGGGGGTGGCGCTGAGTGAACATGCATTCGGTGCAGGTCAGCGCCGTGGCCGTGGAAATCTGCTGTTAGCTGTTGTGATTGGGTGGCGAACATGTCATAATAATGCGTGCAAGGCCCCGATATACTGTGCGGCCTGCCCCGGCTCACCCCCCCGAGGCCGGGTTACTGACGGCCCGCGCGCACACCCCCCCCCGATGCGCGGGCCGTCACCTATATCTACCGCCGTGCGGAGCGGGTTATCCACAGATTTTTGGTTGAAACGACAACCAAACTAGGTCCACATGGTGACTTCTGGCGGGTTATCCACAGCACTGCCGCCGGAGCCTCGCTGCGGTGGCGCGAATGCTTCAGGCTATGAGGCATGAACGCACTACACCCTGATTCCGCCGTCATCGTCGTCGCCATTGGTGACGAAGCGCTGCGCGCCGAGGCCGTTCACGCCGCGGCTGCGACCAGCCACGATGTGCTGACCGTAACCGATCCCCGCGATATCCCACGCAGCCTGCCCGGCGCTTATGCGGTGCTGGTTGATTCCTTGATGGCCCGCGTGGTGGCAGCAGCGCAGCGCACCCACACCGCGCCTGCGCCGGTGCTTTTCCTGGCCGCGGACCCCGGGCCGATTGATTATGAGGCGGCGCTCGCCTGCCACGCGGAGAGCGCCTTTATCATCCCCGCCCAGGTTAAGGAGCTGCTGGCGAGCATTGCCGCGGCGGGCGCGCCGCAGGAAGCGCGGCCGGACAGTGCGACCATCGCTGTGGTTGGTGCGAGCGGTGGGGTGGGCGCTTCTACCTTTGCGGCCGCGTTGGCCCGCACCCAGAGCGCAGTCGACGGTCGCGCACTGCTTATCGACGCCCACCCATACTCCGGCGGCCTCGACCTCCTGCTCGGCGTAGAAGCGGAACCGGGGGCGCGCTGGCCGGAGCTTACCGTGGGCGATGGCAGCATCGATGCCGCTGATCTCTACCGCGCGCTGCCATCCACGCCTGATGGGGTAGCGGTGCTCTCCGCCGCGCGCAGCACCGTCGCGGATCCCTTCCGCCTAGAAAAGGATCTGCTCGCGCGGGTGGTAGGCGCGGCCCAGGCGGGCGAAGGGATATGCGTGGTGGATTGCACCCCGGAGACCATCCCGGATGCCTGTACCCACGTGGTCATCGTGGTGGCCGCGGAGGTGCGATCGGCCGCGTCGGCCGCGCAGCTCCTGGCGCGTCTCGATGCCGCGCGGCGCAGGTGCGTGGTGGTGCTGCGGCAACGCCAGTGGGCGTCGTTAAGCGCGGCGGAAGTAGAACGCATCGTCCACGGCACGGTGCTGGCAGAATTGCCGACGCTCCGGGGCCTCACCCGCGCGGTAGAAATCGGCGGCCTGCCGCAGCGCCTCCCCGCACCCTTGCGTAAGGCCGCCCGCGCGGTTCTCGAGGAGGTCGGCGCATGAGCGAACACACAGCAGCACAAGAAACGCTAGAAAAGATGCAGCGCATCATCGCCGCCGAGCCCAACTTGGTGAATGATGCGGCAGCCCTGGCCCGGCGCATTCGCGCAGAAGCCGGCGTGATTAGTGACGTCGCGGTGCTCGACCTGCTGCGCCGCCTGCGCCAAGACGCCACCGGGATGGGCCCGCTCGATGCGGTGCTGGGGCGCGAGGGCGTTACAGACGTCGTAGTCAACGGGCCACACGCGGTATTCATGGACCGCGGCGAAGGCCTTGAGCGCACCGATATCACCTTCCGCGACGATGCCGAGGTCCGCCAGTTGGCCAGCCGGCTTGCGGCAGCCTCAGGCACGCGCCTCGATGATGCGCAGCCCTTTGCCGATGGCCGCGTCACTCGCCCCGATGGTGTCGTGTTGCGCGTCCACGCACTGCTGAGCCCACCCGCGGTTGCCGGGACTTGCCTGAGCTTGCGCGTATTGCGCCAAGCGCAGACAACCCTGCCCCAGCTGGTAGACAATGGCACGCTGCCAGAAGACATCGCGGCACTGCTGCGCGCCGTGGTAGACAAGCGGATTTCCTTCCTCGTCATTGGCGGCACTGGTTCCGGCAAAACCACCCTGCTCTCCGCGCTTTTGGGAACCGTCTCCGAGCGCGAACGCATCCTCGTCATCGAGGACACCGCCGAGCTCTGCCCACACCACCCGCATTGCGTCAGTGTGGTCTCGCGCCGGGCCAACGCGGAGGGAAGCGGCGAGGTCACGATGTCACAACTGCTGCGCCAAGCGCTGCGCATGCGGCCGGACCGCATCGTGGTGGGCGAAATCCGCGGCCGCGAGGTGGTGGATCTCCTCGCCGCGCTCAACACCGGCCACGACGGCGGCGCCGGCACGCTGCACGCCAATTCTCTCTTTGAAGTACCAGCCCGCATGGAGGCTCTCGCCGCCCTCGGCGGCTTGGACCGGGCGGCGCTGCACTCGCAATTGGCGGCGGCTGTGCACATGGTGCTGACCATGGAGCGCACCCCGCAGGGCCGCCGCCTCGCCCATATCGGCCTGCTCGAGGGAAACCCAGTGACCCCGCGCATCATCTGGAGCGCCGAAGATGGCCCGGCGGACGGCTTCGCGGAATTCTCCGCGCAGCTGCTGGGAGAACAGGCCGGGGAGGCCAGCCGTGCTTAGTTACCTCATCCTTGCCGCTGCGCTGCTTATACCCGCGCCCTCGAGTGCCGGCCGCCTGGTCTTGGCCACGCGCCGGGCACAGACCAGCTCCGTGGTTATCCTAGGTGCAGTCTTTTGCGGCAGCCTGGTCTTCTACTCAGTGGGCCGCATCAGCATCGCCATCGCCGCCGCCATTATCGCGTGGTGCGTGTCCTGGTACGTCAAAGACCTAGTGGCCGCGCGGGCAGAGCGGCGCGGCCGCGAGGGACTGGCCGCCTACCTGGGCGTCGTCACCGCGGACCTGCGTGCGGGGGCAACGCTAGCTGGGGCGCTCGCCCGTGGCGTGGAATCCCTGCCAGCTACCACCCCGCGCGAGGTATCCGCAGCACTAGAGTCCACGGCCGCTCTCGCCGCGCGCGGTGCGCCGCCGCACATGGCGCTGATAGATGCGCAGAGCGGCAAGGCCCTGCCAGAACTTCACCGCTTAGGTCACTTATTAGAGCTGTCCACTTACCACGGCATTGCGGTGGCCAGCTTGCTCGACCAAGCCCAAAGCCGCCTCGACGCTTCCCGACGCCACCAGCAATCCACCGCCGCTAGCCTGCAAGGCCCCCAAGCCACCGCCACGGTGCTCGCGTGCCTGCCCATAGCCGGCATCGCCATGGGCGGGGCCATGGGTGCCAACTCCCTCGGCTTCCTTTTAGGCGGCGGATTAGGCGGTATTCTCCTCGTGGTGGGTGTGGCGCTGGCCTGCGGCGGATTCGCCTGGTCGCGCGTCATTATCCGGAAGGCGGCCGCATGACCCCGCTCATCTTTATCGCCCTCGCCGCCCTTATCGGCCTGCCGCCGCATGCCGCCCGCTTGGCACCTGCCAGCGCAACCGAGACCACCGCCAAGACCCCGCGCGATGGCCCGACCGCGCGCGGGGGACTGATAAGCAAGCTCAAGCCCGCCGCACCGCTGGACCCACTGGCAGTAGCTGGCGACGTCGAACTTTTCGCAGCATGCCTGGCCGCAGGGCTATCCGTGCACGGCGCCACCACCGCGGTGGCCCGCACCGCGGATGCTCAGACCAAGGAACTGTGGGAGACCGTCGCCGCGCTGCTCGGCGTGGGCGTTCCCGCGCAGTCCGCGTGGGGCCACATGAAGGGCCATGCGGGGCTGGAGGACTTAGCGCAGCTTGTCATCATGTCGGGCCAATCCGGCGCCACCATCGCGGCCGGATGCCACCGAATCTGTACTTCTTTGCGCGCGGAAGCATCCGCCCACGCCACGGCGCAGGCGGAGCGCGCAGGAGTATTCATTGCCCTCCCGCTGGCGGTGTGCTTCCTGCCAGCATTCATCGTTCTAGGCCTTGCGCCCGTAGTCATCAGTTTGGGCGCACAACTTCTCTAAACCTCATGTGAAAGGACACTAATCATGCACGCACTTAATAAGTATTCCCAGCTCATCCGCAATGACGAGGGGATGAGCACCATCGAATATGCCATGGGATCTCTGGCGGCCGCCGCGCTTGCCGGGGTGCTCTACATGGTCATCAACGGCGGCGGGGTGGTCGATGCTATTGAGGGCATCATTACCGACGCCCTCTCGAATACCCCGAGCTAGCGACGCTCTTTAACCGCGGCCGGCGGGCCCAGCCTGCCGGCAGAAAGGAGGAAAGATGCACAGGGTATTTGATGACGATGGCTCCGTGACCATCGAGGCCGCCTTGGCTTTAAGCTCCCTGGTCTTGGTCGCGGCGGGAATCGTGGGTGCCATTGCCACGCTGGCATCCTATATCGCCGCGGTGGACATGGCGGGCGCGGCCGCGCGTTCGCACGCCATCGGCGTCGAATACCATCCCCCGCGCGAGGATGCCCAGGTCAGCGTGGAAGAAAGCGGTGGGTTGGTGAGGGCGTCGGTAAGCGTCGATGCCCCCGTCGGCACCATGCGCTCCGAGGCGGTATTTCCGGCCGAGGTGGGCGGAAATGAGTAGGCCGAGGCGCTGCGGCGAGGAAGGCTATGCCACCATTGCCGCGGCCGGTATCATCGTCGCCATCGTGAGCCTGCTGCTTATCGTGGCGGCAGTGGGCTCGCGCGTGGCCGCGCGACACGAGGCTCAGGTGGCGGCCGACCTCGCGGCGGTTGCCGGTGCCTGGGCCCTCGCTACGGGTGAAGATGCTTGCACCGCCGCGCGCGATACCGCCGCGCTTAACGACGCCACCTTAGAAACCTGCACCGAATCCGGCCGCGACGTCATCGTCACCGCCACGGTCCGTGGACGGTCCACTCAAGCGAAGGCCGGGCCGGTATGACCTGGCAAGAAGCAGTAGTGCGCCTTATCCCCACCGCAGTGGCAGCCGTAGCAGGCTTTATCGCTTGGCGGGAATACCGCCGAAAGAATTACTGGATGGTATTTTCTCCCCACAATTCTGGGATTATTATCGGACGTTGAAGGAGATTCCCCTTTTATCAACACGCTGTGGGACTTTGCCCAAGAGTTTAGAGAGGGTGAGCTCGACAAATCTGCCCCGAAAGAAGAAAGAGGCGATGCTCCATGAGGCATCCGCAAGGCTCGCCTTTTTATGAGCCGAATCCGGAAGTGCGGCGCACTCGCGCACGTGCAGCGGCGGAAATTCAGCGCATAATATTGGAGCGGTTTCCTCATCGGCGTGAGGAGCTATTGCAGCGCAGCGCCGACTATGAATACGCGCGGGCGCAGCGAGTAAATGAAGAAAAAGGCAGAACCGCTTAAGCTGCGGCTAGCCCTGCGTCATGGTGACCAGCGCACCCAGTAGCTTGATGGCGCCTTCCTTGCTGAGCGGATTATTTCCGTTGCCGCACTTCGGCGATTGCACGCACGACGGGCAACCGGATTCGCACGGGCAGGAGCGCACCGCCTCGAAGGTGGCCGCGATCCATTCGGGGAAGCGGCGGAAGCCCTCCTCGGCAAAACCGGCGCCGCCGGGGTGGCCGTCGTAGACAAAGACGGTGGGCAGCTGCGTATCGGGGTGCAATGCGGTGGACACGCCGCCGATATCCCAGCGGTCGCAGGTGGCGATAAGCGGCAGCAGGCCAATGGCGGCGTGCTCGGCCGCGTGTAGGGTGCCGGGCGTATCGGAGGCCGTCACACCCATGGCGGAAAGCGCCATCGGATCGATGGTATAGGCCACCGCCCGGGTGACTAGGCGTTGTTCGGGGAGATCGAGAGGGATGTCATCGCCAATGGTGCCGTCGGCAAGCCGCACCTGGTAGCCGGTGACGCGGTCGGTGACCTCCACCTCCACGTCCGCCACCCACAGCCCTGGGGAGTAATTGACTAGGTTATCGGCCTCGCGCAGGATGCGGATATCCGTGGTGGAGCGCGGAGTCGTGGAATAGTCCGGGGCCTCGGGCCGGGCCAGCGCCAGGTAATCGCTTAAGACGAGCTCCTCAATGACAAAGCTTTCGCCCTGGTGCAGGTACACCGCGCCGGGGTGGACTTGGCTGGTAGCGCGGGCGGCGTCGATGGTGCCGAGCAGGCGGCCGTCGGAGGAATCCACAATCATGACTTCTTCGCCCGCGCCGCCGCGCAGCGACACCGCGGTATGCGCCGTCTCCGGGGAGAGCTCTTCCGGCGCATGGGCGGGGATGGGCACGGCGAACCAGCCGCGCGCGCGGCGGCGCAGCAAGCCAGATTCGGCCAGCTGGTGAACCACGTCTTGCGCGCCCCAGGCGGCAATCGTGGCATCATTCAGCGGCTTTTCCACCGCGGCGCAATAGACGTGGCCGAAGAGGATATACGGATTGGCCGGGTTGAAAACGCTGGCCTCCACCGGCCGGCCCAGCAGGGCCTCAGGATGGTGGACCAGGTAGGTATCCATCGGCTCATCGCGGGCAATGAGCACCACGAGCGAGCCTTGCCCCCGGCGGCCGGCGCGCCCGGCCTGCTGCCAAAAGCTCGCGACGGTCCCCGGGAAGCCTGCCGTGACCACGGCATCGAGCCCACCGACGTCGATGCCCAGCTCGAGGGCGGAGGTGGTGGCGACGCCGAGCAAGGAGGCGTCGTCAAGCGCGCGCTCCAACTTGCGGCGGTCCTCGGCCAGGTAACCGGCGCGGTAGGCGGCGATGCGCTGGGCAAAATCGGGGCGGCCGAGGCTACCGGAGAGCACCTCGGCCGCGCGCATGGCCACCACCTCGGCCGAGCGGCGCGAACGCACAAAGGTCATGGTGCGCGCGCCCTCGGCGATGAAGGAGGCCATCATCTCGGCCGCCTCGGTGGTGGCGGCGCGGCGCACCGGCGCCCCGTGCTCGCCCTCGGCCCCCTCGATAAAGCCCGGCTCCCATAGCGCCACGGTGCGCGCGCCGGTGGGGGCGGTGTCCTCCGTAATCGCGCGGGCGGGCCGGCCGGTAAGGCGCTGCGCATGCCGGCCCGGGTCCTTCATAGTGGCCGAGGCATAAATAACCGTCGGCCGCGAGCCATAGTGCGCGCACAGGCGCAGCAGTCGCCGCAGCACCAGCGCCACGTTCGCGCCAAAAACGCCCCGGTAGGAATGGCATTCATCGATGACAATGAACTCCAGGTGCCGCAGCAGCCGCGCCCACCGCGCGTGCGCCGCCAGCAGCGACATATGCACCATATCCGGGTTGGAGAAAATGAACCGCGAATGATCGCGCACGCCCGCGCGGGATTCCTGCGGCGTATCGCCGTCATAAGGCGAGGGCACCACGCCCTTGAGCGCCGGAATGCCCCGGCACAGCTCGAGCACCGCCTGCAGCTGGTCAGATCCCAGCGCCTTGGTGGGGGTGAGATACAGCGCGCAGGCGGTCGGCTCCTGCGCCAGCCGGCTCAGAATGGGCAGCTGATAGCCCAGGGACTTACCCGAGGACGTACCGGTAGAAATCACCGCATCCTCGCCGGCCCAGGCCGCCTGCGCCAGCTCTGCTTGGTGGCTATACAGCTTGCCGACGCCCCCTTCGACCAGCTTCTCCTTCAATTCCGGCAGCACCCATTTGGGCCACTCGGCATACTGCGCGCGCTGCGGCGGCAGGGTGGTGTGAAATGTGAGAGTGGACTTATCGAGGCGGCGCTGGATGAACTCGAGCAGCTCTTCTCCCAGGGGATTATCCGTTTCCGGGTGAGCCAATTTTTACCCCCTCGTGAGTTAGGCCTATCGCTTTGGCGTGGAACGTGTCACACTGATATGAGGCCAATGATGTCTTGGTGCGGTGTTTACACTTTAAGGTACTGCTAAAGGACGCATTTACCGAACCCCTCGGCGCGGAATCGCCGCACCGCTAATCAAGAAAAGGACTGCACACCATGGCACAAGGAACCGTTAAGTGGTTTAACTCTGAAAAGGGCTACGGCTTCATCGAGCGCGCGGACGGCGAAGGCGATATCTTCGTCCACTACTCCGAGATCCAGGGCAGCGGCTTTCGCACCCTAGAAGAAAACCAGCAGGTCACCTTCGAGGTAGGCTCCGGACCGAAGGGCGAACAGGCCCAGTCCGTGTCCGTCATCTAGGCGGCCGGCTCCCTCGCTCAGGCCTTTCTGCTCAGGCCTTCCCGCTATGGCGTTTCGGCGTAGCCGCGGCGGGTATCCCACCACTCGGTGAACTTATTCTGCAGTTTCTGCAGGCCCACGCCGATGATGACGGCGGCGATGATGCTGACCACCACGGCCAGCACGGGCGAATTGGAAAAGGCCATGCCGCCCAGGTAGCCAATGGCGAGCGCTTCGGCCGCCCAGAGCGCGACGCCGATGGTGTCGAAGAAGACAAAGACGAGCCACGGGAAGCGCATCGACCCCAGCAGGATGGTCATAAATAGGCGCGCTGAAGGAATGAAGCGGGCAATAATAATGGCCGCACCGCCGCCGCGACGCATATTGCGCTTGACCCACTTGAGCCCCTCGTAGGCCTTCGATCCCTTAGGTACGCGCTGAAGCAGGGGCATGAAGCGCGTGCCCAGCAGGAAACAGAGATTATCGCCCATCATGGCGGCAATGAGCGCCACGAAAAACATGGTGGGCAGGTGCGGAAAGCCCTGGGAGCCGGACCAGGCGCCGGCCATATTGAGCGGGATTTCAGAAGGCAGCACGGGGAAGAAGCAGTCACCGAAGATCAGCACGCCGACCAGCGGGTAGATCCACTCTGTGGACATGACGGTTTCGATCCACATAGTGATGGTGTCAACCATGAATCCTCCGCGGGCGTCGTCTTGGGTGTGCTATCGTGCCCCACAATGCTTTCACAGCTACTGGGCGTTCTAAGTAGGCCAGTATAGACCCGTTCCGTGGGGGTACATAGTGCCCCTGAAAACGGCCTTTTGGCAGAACCGCGTATATGGTGCGAGAAAGGAAACGCAGATCAACTGTGTACGCTAGGGGCGATTGCTGAAAGCGTGCATACCTTATTGTTCGCATCATCGAAAGGGATGAAGTCGAAGTGGCAGAAGCAGCCGGGCCGGGAAAGACCTTGGTGATCGTCGAGTCGGCGACGAAGGCGAAGAAGATTCAGCCTTACCTCGGAGATAACTACATCGTGGAGGCCTCCGTGGGCCATATCCGCGATCTTCCCCGTGGCGCTGCGGACGTGCCGGCTAAGTATAAGAAGGAATCCTGGGCGCGCCTCGGCGTGAACCCGGAGGATGACTTCGCTCCGCTGTATGTGGTGAGCCCCGATAAAAAGAAGAAGGTCGCGGACCTCAAGTCCAAGCTGAAGCAGTGTGACCAGCTCTACCTCGCAACAGACCCTGACCGCGAGGGCGAGGCCATCGCCTGGCACCTGCTCGAGGTGCTCAAGCCCAAGGTTCCGGTGCGCCGCATGGTCTTTAACGAGATCACCAAGTCCGCGATCCTGGAGGCCGCGGATAATACCCGCGATCTGGATTACAACCTTATCGACGCCCAGGAAACTCGCCGCATCCTCGACCGCCTCTACGGCTACGAGGTTTCCCCGGTGCTGTGGAAGAAGGTCATGCCGCGGCTTTCTGCCGGCCGCGTGCAGTCGGTGGCCACCCGCGTCATCGTCGAGCGCGAGCGCGAGCGCATGGCGTTCATCCCGGCCGACTACTGGGATCTGGCCGCCACGCTAGATACCGGCGCTGCGGACGCGGACAACCCCGCTACTTTCGACGCCCGCCTCACGGCCGTCAATAGCAAGCGCGTGGCCTTGGGCCGCGACTTTGATGACCGCGGAAACGTCAAGAGCAAAGACGTCATCGTCATCACCGAGCCACAGGCTAAGGCGCTAGAAACCGCGCTGCGCGGTGCGGATATGCAGGTCGCTGGGGTCGAACACAAGCCCTATACGCGCAAACCCTATGCGCCGTTTATGACCTCTACGCTGCAGCAGGAGGCCGGCCGCCGCCTGCACTTTACCTCTGAGCGCACCATGCGCATTGCGCAGCGACTGTACGAAAACGGCCACATTACTTATATGCGTACGGACTCCACCTCGCTCTCCAAGCAGGGCCTGTCTGCTGCGCGCAATTCCGCTACCAGCATCTATGGCGCAGAGTACGTCTCTGATTCCCCGCGCGTATATGACCGCAAGGTGAAAAACTCCCAGGAGGCCCACGAGGCCATCCGCCCGGCCGGCGAGTCCTTCGCCACCCCGGGCCAGCTCTCCGGCCAGTTGGATGCGGAGGAGTTTAAGCTCTATGACCTGATTTGGAAGCGCACCGTCGCCTCCCAGATGGCCGATGCCAAGGGAACCTCCATGAAGGTCACCGTGGCCGGCACCGCCGCCACGGATAAGGGCAGCTATGACGTGGAATTTTCCGCCACCGGCCGCACCATTACCTTCCCCGGCTTCCTGAAGGCCTACGGCGCGGACGACGCCAAGGGTGACAAGAAGGGCGAGACCCGCCTGCCACACTTGGAGGAGGGCCGCGGCCTGACCGCCAAGGAGGTCTCCGCCGAGGGCCACTCCACCAACCCGCCGGCGCGCTATACCGAGGCCAGCCTGGTCAAGAAGATGGAGGACCTGGGCATCGGCCGCCCGTCCACCTACGCGTCCATCATCAAGACCATCCAGGACCGCGGCTATGTGGTCTCGCGCGGCAATGCGCTGGTGCCATCCTGGGTTGCCTTCGCCGTCGTGGGCCTATTGGAGGAAAACTTCACCGAGCTGGTGGACTATGACTTCACCTCTTCCATGGAAGACGAGCTAGACCAGATTGCCACCGGTATCGAGGACGGCACTGCTTGGCTTAATGGCTTCTATTTTGGCAACGCCGAGGCCAACGAACAAAAAGCGGCTTCCATTGCCCGTCACGGCGGCTTGAAGTCGCTTATCGACGTCAACCTGGAAGCCATCGACGCCCGCAAGGTCAACTCCCTGCGCCTTTACACCGACACCGAGGGCCGCGACGTTTTCGTCCGCGTCGGCCGCTACGGCCCGTATATCGAGCGCGCCGTTGGCACCAACGACGACGGCAGCATCGAGTATCAGCGTGCTAACCTGTCCGAAACCGTCACCCCGGATGGCCTGAACGAGGAGCTGGCGGAAAAGCTTTTCGCCACCCCGCAGGGCGGCCGCGAGCTGGGCGAGAACCCAGAAAACGGCCGCATGATCGTGGCCAAGGAAGGCCGCTTCGGCCCCTATGTCACCGAGGTTGTCCGCGAGGATGAGCGGGAGAAGGCCGAGGGTGAGGCCGAGGAGGTCGTCGCTAAGGAGCGCGCCGAGGAAGACAAGCAACGCGCCGCGGAAGGCAAGCGTGCCAAGAACTGGGAAACCAAGACGGCCGCGAAGCAGAAGGAAAAGCGCGTCAAGGAGTACATCGAGAACAAGCTCAAGCCGGGTACGGCCTCGCTGTTTAGCTCCATGGAACCCTCCACCGTGACTTTGGAGGAGGCCCTCAAGCTGCTTTCCCTGCCGCGCGAGGTGGGCGAGGACGACGGCGTGATGATCACCGCGCAGAACGGCCGCTATGGCCCGTATCTGAAGAAGGGGACCGATTCGCGCTCGCTGGCTAAGGAAGAGCAGATCTTCACCGTTACCTTGGACGAGGCCCGCCGCATCTACGCCGAGCCGAAGCGTCGCGGCCGCGCAGCGGCCCAGCCGCCGATTAAGCAGCTGGGCGATAACGACGTCTCCGGCAAGCCCATGACCGTCAAGGACGGCCGCTTCGGCCCCTATGTCACCGACGGCACCACGAATGCCTCCCTGCGCCGCGGCGATGACCCGGAGCAGCTTACCGACGCCCGCGCGAACGAACTCCTTTCCGAGCGCCGCGCCAAGGAAGCTTCCGGCGAGACCAAGAAGAAGTCCACCAAGAAGTCCTCTAAGAAGACGACGAAGAAGAAGGCAACCAAGAAGGCCACCAAAAAGTCCACGAAGAAGGCCGGCAAGAAGGCGACTAAGAAGCCTTCGCCCGGTACGAAGAACGTGGTAAAGGCCGGCTCGCGCAAGAAGTAACCGCGTAAGGTGGCGGGCATGAAGGATTTTCTTGCCCGCACCCAAGAAGGCGCCGCGGCCCTGTGGCGCGCCGTCACCGATATCAGCGCGCGGCCGCAGGTTTTGGCCTCGGTTCGCGAAGAGCCCGCCGTAGGCGCCGGAGTTGTAGCCGGAGCCATTGGCCAGGTGGAAAAGGCCCGCCGGCTCACCCGTCCTTCGGCGCTTGGCGTGGCGGCCGTAACAGCGAACCACGCCGCCTATGCGTGGAGCCTCTATCGCCGCGGCGCGCGCAATGATGCCCTGGGCTGGGGCCTGCGCGCGGCCGCATGGGGCGCGGGCGTTGCCGCCACTCGCACACAGCCGACGGCCGCTGCGGTCGCGGTGGGCGGCGCGGCCGTGCTCACGACCTCGGCTTTGGCGGGAGATCCAGCGCTGCGCACCGAGGCCGGCAAAGGCATGAGCCACGGCGCCAACCTGCTCGTTGCGGCCGAGGGGCTGACGGCCCTGCGCGCGGCGCTCGCGCAGCAACATAGCGGTAAGCGGAAGCAGGGGGCGCGCCTAGTGGGCGCGGCCGAGGCGGGCGCCCTAGTTGTTGGCCACCTGCTGCTCATTGATGGCCTGTGCCGCACGCGGTAGCTGCGGCTGCATCGTCGGACCATAGGACAGCCGGCGGTGCACCGCCTCGAACGGCCCACGGAGGTCGAAGGCTTCCAGCACGCAGGCCCCGATAAGCGTGACCAGCCACACCGCGAATGCCAGCGCGGCCTGGCCGAAGGCGCCCAGATCGTGGCCGAAGTTCAGCGTGAATGGGTGCACGAGGAAGAAAAAGAGAATGGACTGCCCTACGTAGCCGCTCATGGAGCGCTTGCCCAGCGCCGCAAAGGGCCACAGCACTGCGGGCAGCGGCGCGCCGGCTGAAAGCCGCTCCTGCACCGGCTGCAGCAGCAGCGCGAGCCCGGCCAGGATGCCAGGCCCGGTAAAGACGCCGATGAAAGCGTTGGCATTATTGGCCGCATTGGCCCAGCGCTGCCCGATGACCCCCAGCGTGCTCAAAGACCACAAGCTACCGATTACGACGGTAATGGCCACCGCAATGGCGACCCAGCGCAGGAGGGTGGGGCGGTGAGAGGGGACGTCGGCAAGCACGCTCTGGCGCGCCCACACAAAGCCCACCAGCATGACGGGCAGGTACATCAGCACAATGATCGGCGTGGCAACAGCCTGGCTGCCAAGGGTAATAAGCTGGCTGAGCAGCAAATCGGGGTAGGACTCAATGGTGCCAATGCCCTCTGTGGACACTACGCCGCTGGGATCCACAGCGCCGGAAATGAAGGCCACCACCCCGCCCAGCGCGCACAGCGCGAATAGGATATAGGCAACGCGCAGGAGGGTAGAATCCCGTTTGCGCAGCAGGAAGGCGATGATAATTCCCGCCACGCCATAGAAGAACATAATGTCGCCCCAAAACAGCAGCACCAAGTGCACTGCGCCCATGAGCGCCAAGAAGGCATAGCGCTTGGCGATGACCCAGCGCGCCGCCCGCACCGGAAACCCGCGCCGCCACAGACTCATCGCAATGAGCCCCACGCCAAAGCCGAGCAGGGTAGAAAACATGGGCAGGCCGCGGTTGTGGACAAAGAAGGCACCGAAGACGACGGCCGCCTTATCCCACGCGCTGCCATCAATGATGCCGCCGAAATAGCTGCCCGGCCGGTCGGTGGTGATGATCCATGCCGTGGTCATATTGGCCATGGCGATGCCTAGAAGGGCCATGCCGCGCGCCACATCGGGCACGATCATGCGGGGCCGGGAAGCTGAGCTCACTTAAAAACCTCGTTATACCTCGGAACGTTCTGCCAGGGTAGCGCGGATAGGGCGAGCCAGCTGGGTCATGCGGTGACGACCGCGCAGCTCAATGGATTTCATCATAGTCCAGCGGGCCTGCTCGGCCTCGTTAGCGGTCTTGAGCGTGGCGGCGTTGGTAAGAACCTGGCCCGGGGTGTCCTTGGCCAGCTCGGTCAGGCGCGCAGCCTCGTTCACGGCGTCACCAATGACGGTGTATTCGAAGCGATCCGCGCCGCCGATATGCCCGGCGACGACGTGCCCCGCCGCCACGCCGATGCCCGCTTGCAGCTCCAGCCCGCGCAACTCGCCGCGCAGCTCGCGGGCGGCCTGCAGCGCCATGGAGGCGGAATCATAAACATTGAGCGGCGCGCCAAAGACAGCCAGCGCGGCATCGCCTTGGAACTTGTTAATGATGCCTTTATTGCGGTGCACCACCTCGACGACGTGCTCGAAGAACTTATTGAGCTCCTCCACTACTTCCTCGGGGGAGTGGTTGACGGCGAAGGTAGTAGAACCGATGACGTCAATGAAGAGCACAGCGACCTTGCGGTCCTCGCCGCCCAACTCGGGGCGCTCCTCTAGGGCGCGCTGCGCCACCTCGGCGCCGACGTAGCGGCCGAAGATATCGCGCACGCGCTGGCGCTCGCGCAGACCGCGCATCATCTCGTTGAAGCCGGCCTGCAGTACGCCCAGCTCGGAACCGTCATAGATATCGACCTCTGCATCGTTCTCGCCACGGCGCACCCGGTTAATGGCGTCCTGCAGCTCCACGATCGGGTCCACCACGCTCATCACCGCGAAGCTAGTACCGATAAACCCGGTGGCCAGAGCGGTAAGTGCCAGGGCCGTGATGGCGGGAACCAGGTCTCCTGCGGTGCCGGAGAAGAGCCCGGTGCGCTGGGCGATGAGCACGAGCAAGATGCCCACTAGTGGTACGCCGGAGGTCATCAGCCAGGTTGAAATGAGGCGGTACTTGATGGGCGGCTCCAGGGTGGCATCCTCGAAGCGGCGCGCCACGGCTTGGGCGGCCACCGGGCGCACCAGGCGCTCTGCCTGCAGGTAGGTCAAGATAACCACCACGAGGCCGGCCAGGGTGGCGGATACGCCCACGACGAGCCCGAGGCTGGCGGATTCCCGGCCGGAAATCACCACGGCCAGGATGATGCCGATGAGCCACACCGCGGCCGCCACCACGGATTGGTAGACGGGGATGCGCAGCACTAGGTTGCGCACCATATTCGGATCGTGCTCGTCCGGGTTCCGCTGCCAGTCCAGCACCGGGCGGAAAAGCAGCAGGGTGACGGCGATGCCGATGACCACGGCAAAGATGAGGTACACCGCGGCGACGCCCATCAGGCTGGGCAGCTCGGCGGCAAAGTCCTTAATTTCCGGCATCGGTAAGAAATAGAGGACGAAGGTCATGATCGCGATGGCACCGATGAGGTTCGCACCAAGGACTAAGGCGGCGTAGACCGGCCATTGGGTACCCATGAGCCATCGTGCGCCGCGCAGTAGTCTGTTCATGCTTTCATACTTTAGTAAGACCAGTAGGCTAGGGCGAGTGAATACCGGAAGCGTTGCGCAAAGATTGGCAGATACCCCAGGTGTGGCCCGCACTATCCTGGGCGCCGCCCGGGCAGCTCGGGGGATGCCGGGGGCAGACCCGCGGGCGATGAGCCATTCCTGGCTATTTACCGGCCCGCCGGGCTCCGGCCGTTCCTTGGCCGCCATCGATTTTGCGGCCGCACTCATGTGCACGGATCCGCAGGAACCGGGCTGCGGCCGGTGCGAGGCCTGCCGCGCGGTGCTGGAGACCAAACAGCACACCGATCTAGTCCTCGTGGATCCACAGGAGGTCATCATTCCCGTGGATACGGTGCGCGAGGTCATCGGCCGCGCGGCGAGCCTGCCCACGGTGGCGCCCTGGCGCGTGGTGATCTTCAATAACGCTGACCGCCTGAACAATAACGGTGCGAATGCCCTGCTCAAGACGGTGGAGGAGCCGCCGGCGCGCACCGTGATTATCATGTGCGCGCCTTCCGACGCCCCCGAGGACTTCTCCCAGACCCTCCGCTCGCGCTGCCGCCACCTCTACATTCCCTCCCCGTCGGTGGAGAGCATTACCTCCCAGTTGGTCAGCGAGGGCGCCTCGGATCACGACGCCCACTTGGCCGCCCTCACCTCCCTCCGCCACGTCGGCCGGGCGCGGCGCCTGGTCAACGATCCGGCGGTGCAAAAACGCCGCGCGGTGGCCATCAACTTGGCAGAGGACGTCTTCCACGGCTCCCAAGGCTTCCAGGCGGTGACCTCGCTGCTGAAGCTGGTGGACTCGGAGGCGAAGGAGTCGCATAAGGACCAGGAAGAGGCCGAGCTGGCGAAGCTGGAACAGACCCTCGGCGTCGGCGCGAAGGGCAAGGGCGCGGCCAAGGCGCAGCGCGACGCCCGCTCCGCCATCAAGGATCTGCAGGACCAGCACAAAAAGCGGGCGAAGCGCCGCGTGATCGACAACCTGGACCTGGTGCTTGTTGATCTCTCTGGCGTCTACCGCGATGCGCTCATGCAGAAGGTGGGCGCGCAGGTGGATCTCACCCACCCGGATTTCGCTGGACTTTCTGGTGAGATCGCGCAGCGCGTGAGCGAAGAAGGCCTGCTGGAGTGCCAAGCGGCCATTACGTTGTGCCGCGAGCAGCTCACCCAAAACGTCGGCACGCAGATTGCCTTCGATGGGTTGGTGGGCCGCCTGCGCCGCGCGTGCCTGTAGGTGGGGCCCGATTTCTATTCCGCGGCGCCCCTAGGTTAAACTTTCTCTTGCTGCACTGGCGCATGCCGAGCAGCGCGCCGCCTTAGCTCAGTCGGTAGAGCATTTCACTCGTAATGAAAAGGTCGCGAGTTCGATTCTCGCAGGCGGCTCCACATCAAATCCCCCGTGACTAGTGCAAATGGTTACGGGGGATTATTTTTGCTTGCGTCGGTAATACACCTGCCGGCGCACATGAGCGACGATATCGGGTTAAGGGTCAAAATGTGTGTCTGGCTCGGCGTGTCGCGGGGGTTAGATTTGGCCTTTTTGAATGCCGATTGAGTGGGTGTAGTCGGTGTCGATAGCGTTGTCGTAGAGGGCTGGGCGTCCTGTTTCGTGGTCGGCTTGGTTCTCGGTTTGGGTCAGGGTGGATACTTTGGCGAGTTGGCCCTGGCCCCAGTCGGACTGCCTGGCGATTCGTACTGGATCGTCAGGCAGTTCCGTTTTTAAGTAGAGCCACCAATCCAGCATGCGGCGTTGTCGTTCGCCTGATCTGCCGCGGTGGGTTCTGGCGAGCAGTTTGAGCTGGGCGTTGATGCCGCCTTCTAAGCTGTTGGTGGTGGATTTGATCCGCTCGGGCGCAAGGACTCCTGCTGGCGGGTTGAGGTAGACAAACAGCATCTCGGACCGCCAAAGATGGTTGAGGCTGTTGTAGGCCTTGCGCACGTTGTGGTGGGTCCACACGCGGGTCCATGCACCTGTTTTGGGGTCTTTGATCATGGTTTTCTCGTTCATCCATTCCCGGTAGATCGTTGAAAACTCGTGCAGTTGCACACCCCACGCGGCGGCTTCATCCAGTGTGGTGATCCGGGTCAGTTTCAGCGCAAGTCGGTAGATGGTGCGCCCGGCATCGGTGCGTGGGTTGGTGGTGGTGTAGCGGCGGACCACGCGTTGGGCGTGGACGAGGCAGCGTTGAATTTTCGTAGTCGGCCAGCACTTTTTGATTGCGCTGTATGCGCCTTGGCCGCCGTCGATGACGGCGATGAGTGGGGCTTCGATGCGTTCAAGCAGCAGTTGGTAGTCGCGGGTGGTTTCGTGTTTGCACCAGTGCCAGGCGATCACGTGGTCGATGGTCGCCGCGACGATCAGGCAGCCACCGGCGGTGTAGGTGCCATCGAGAAATACCTGGTCGTAGATCCGCTTGTGGTGGCCGGCGGTGGGGTCAGGCACATCAACGAGCCAGCACCACTTGAAGCGCCGCTTCATGGTGGCGCGGCTAACACCGTTTCGTTTGGCTAGGTCGTCGAGTGATATTGCGGTGGTGCAATGCTCGATGAACTGGGTGAACACTGCCGCGTTGGTGATGTCGTTTCGACGTTTGACGCTGGAGGCGCCGCATTGTTTGCAGCGCCATCTGGTGGTGCCTTTGCTGGTGGTGCCGTTGCGTTTCATTTCACCGCCGCAGTGGCAGCGTGGTTGGTTCTTCGACATTGCGACACCACACCACGCCGCGCATAGCACATCACGGCTGCCACACCGAGGATTTCCCGTCGGGGGCTAGATATATGCTTCCGGAGCATATACTTTCCGGAAACCTACAGGTCAATCCGTGAAAATCCGCGATTCCGGACACACTTTTTGACCCTTAACCCACGATATCGCCTTCCTCATCCATGATGTCCACGTCGAACCAATGCAGGTACTTCTCGCCGTTGGCCGTCTTTTCTTCGATGAGTGCGTAGGTCTCCTCGGGGATACGCATATCGGCGGTGACCGTGCCGCGGCCAGGCTTGAGGTACTTAATCTCACCAGCGGCATCCCAGATGCGGTACTCCTTGCCCAAGCGGTGCATGGAAGCGAGCATGAAGAACGGATCCGTCATGGCGGAGAGCGTGCCGCCGAAGGCAACGCCCATGGCGTTCTTGGTCAGCAGGTTTGGTGTGTGGCTAACAACGACGCGGGTGCCATCATCAGCAAATTCCTTTATCTTTATGCCAGCGCCCAAGAAAGGCGGCCAGAATCCCATGAAGCGATTGAGCTGGCGTGCAGTGAAGTGGGCCATGAGAATAGCTCCAGTTGATTGGTGGGGCAGGAAGCGATCTTTCTGATGAATTGCGACATCACTTTGGTAAACCTCTAGTCTAACCTGTTTCCTTCAGGCGGAGACAGGTAGTGCACTGGGTACAGGAAAAAGTAGTGCTAGCGCTAGTGTCTTTCGCGCTGGTGGGGAAACACAATGTAGGGCATGAAGAAGCTTGTGGTGGGCATGATTGCCGTGGTGGCCGTGATTGTGGTGGCGTTTGTCGGGTTTGTGGGGTTCATGCAGTGGGTAGACGCAGATAGCGTGACCGGTGATGACGGCGTGGCTGCCGGATACAGCGCTGAGGCAGGTGGCCCGCTGGAAGCATCGTTTGCGGGCGAGGGGCCACACGAGGTTGGCGTCCGGCGTGACGGCGACGTGACCATCGCGGCACCGACTGGCGCGGGACCGTTTCCGGCGGTGGTCATGGCCAATGGCACGAACACGCCGTTGAGCAGCTACCTGCCCGTGGCGGAGCACCTAGCCAGTTGGGGCTTCGTGGTCGTCGGTGATGAGACTCCCCACACCGGAACAGCGGAGAATGTCGTGCACTTAGTTGAGCGATTGCCGGAACTGGATCCCCGAGTGGATCGATCACGGGTCGGCATTTTCGGGCACTCCCAGGGCGGTGCGGGCGCTATCAACGCTGCGGCCCACGTGGAGGTAGCAGCTGTGTATGCGGTGAGCCCGGCGTCCCACAATGTGGCGCGGTCCAATGGATGGGACTACAACACCGCCGACGTAGAGGAACCGCTTTTCCTGATGACGAGTGATGGCCGTTCAGACCGCTGGTTTGTCAGCCCGTGGTCAGACCTAGAGGAGAGCTTTGAATCAGCTGGTGGTCCGGCGGTCATTGCTCGCCGCCTTGGTGCGGACCACAAGGACGTTTTAGAGTTCGGGGACGGTTATGCCACCGCGTGGTTCCGCTTCATCCTCGCTGATGATCCTGACGCCCAAGACGTGTTCCGAGGCACGGGGACGGCGGGTGCTGGCGAGTTGGTGAGCAACGCGCGCTGGGACCGCGTGGGCTACAGCGGCTGGTAGCGCTCAATACGCCACGCAGTTACAGCCAGCCGCGCTCGTTGGCGATGGTATAGGCCTCGAAGCGATTTTCCGCTCCAGTCTTTGTCATGGCGGAAGAGATGTAATTGCGGGTTGTGCCCGGGGCGAGATGGGCCGCTTCCGCGATGGCCTCGATGGAGCGGCCACGCCCGGCCAAGGCTAGGACCTCTGCTTCGCGCTCGGTGAGCGGTGAGTCCCCGGCGGCGATGGTTGCGGCCGCCAAGTCGTGGTCTACGTGGCGCTTTCCGGCGTGCGCTGCGCGGATGGCGGCGGCGAAGTCTTCTGCCGAGGCGGTCTTTGGCAGAATTCCCAGGACCCCGGCTGCGAGGGCGCGTTTGACCATAGCGGGGCGTGCGTGGCTGGTGACGACAACGACGCGGGCGGCGATGCGCTCTGCCACAGCAATGCCGTCGAATTCATCATCGTTGTTGCGTGTGTGGCTGAGTTGGAGGTCGGTCACGACGACGTCGGGAAGCGCGGCGGTATTATTCCACCACGCCAGAAAGTCCACTGCGGAGTAGGCGACGTGGACGACATCAATGTCCTCTTCGAGGCCAATCAGTGTGGCAAGAGAGTTGGCAACGAGAGCTTCATCATCCAGCAAAGCAACCGTGATCATGCATCCACCTTAAGTGAGACCGTGAAGGTCTTTGAGGTCTGTTCCACAACGAGGTATCCGCCGTGTGCGGCTGCGCGGCGGCGCAGGCCTTCCAAGCCCGTGCCCGGCTGGGAGGAGGATTGTGGTTGGTTGTTGGACACAGTAACCCCCGTGGGGCCCAATGCGATGCTGACCCGTGTGGCCTGGGAGTGACGCAGAACGTTTGTGGCGGCCTCGCGGAGGAACCACGCGGCGGTATCACGCAGCCCAGGCGGGATGTCCTCGCCGGAGCCTAGGACAGTGACTTCCGCGCCTGCGGCAGTAAGGACAGTCTGTGCGCTGGTCAGCTCGGCACCCAGGTCCGGTGTGCGGTAGGTGTTGACCACGTGGCGCATATCGGAGGCAGCGGTCTGGGTGAGCTGATACAGCTGCGCGAGTTCCTCATGCACGCGGGGATCGTCGCGCGCGGCGAGCGCTTGGGCGAGCTGTGTCTTGATGGCCAGCGCCGCGAGATGCTGGCCCATGGTGTCGTGCAGGTCCTGGGAGAGCCGAAGCCGTTCCTCGGCTGCAGACAACTGTGATTCCAGGCGGCGCGAACGCTCGGTTTCAATCATGGTGCGCGAAAACCACATGGTGAAGAATACCGCTCCGGAAAACAGCACCCCGTATGTAAGCACGTACCCAGCGGTGCCTAAGGAGAGAAGCGCTGAGGCTGCCCCGGCGGTGACAACGAGGGAGACTATCGTGAGCACGAAGCCGTGAGGGAGGAAAGGTAAGTAGGCGGTGAGCAGGGTGGAATAGAGTATTCCGGTGGCCAGCAGTGCGACTGTCTCCCAGGACCGCGGTCCGATGCTGAGCGCGAGGGCACATGCAGCCAGCGCGCCACCGTGACCGATAAGCCCCCATCGCATCCACCACGAACCGCGGGGATGCGGCGTGAGGCGAAGCTGTCGGTTCGTGTGCAGTGCACCGGAACCGGCGGCACAGGAGACCACAGTGACAGCTGCTGCCATCCACAGCGCGTTGACTCCGATCCCTGCCCGGGACAGAAACAGCGAGATGAGTGCGAGCGCCGCGAGCCAGGGCAGGCCGATGAGTGACCATCTGTTGACTGCCAGGAACTTGGAGGAAGGTTCCATTTTCCGCCAGCCAAAGCCGGCCGTGCGGATATTAGTGGGTTTCGCAGGTGCCATAGTGGTGTCTAAGTGTAATGAGCGCTCTTAGCGGTGAGTGTCCCAGCGCATGTACTTGTGCGCTGCCCACACTAGGACCACCGTCCACGCGGCGAGCTTAATCAGGTCAGTGGATGAGTCTGCGAAGACGGAGGCGAAGGAGCCGTCCCCAATCCAGCCAGCGCGCACAATGTCGACCGCCAGGGCAAAAGGTGTGGCGTCGAGGACCTGGCCAAGTGCATCGGGCAGCCCGCTACGCAGAGAGGACTGCGAAAACATAAGCAGCATCAGCACCGGCATCGAGGTGATCTGAGCATTCTCGGCGTTGGCTGTAAAGCTGCTGGTCAGCATCGCTACCGCATGGGAGCATACTATTCCGAACACCATCGCCAGTGCCATGAGTAGCGCGTTGACAGGCCACACGTGCGGAACGGGTGGGTCGAGAGGCAGGAACATGGACATGGTGGACAGCCCCGTCACCATGAGAATGGACAGCAGCAGCATGGTCGCGGCAAGTGGAAGGGCAATGGCTGTGAGGATCTCCCAGTCGCGGGATTCACCGGTACGCAGTCGTTTGAGCACCTCTTCGTCACGACGAGTCACCGTCATCGACAGTGACGGATAGAAGATGCCGAAGCCCAGCGCCAGAAGAACGAAAATCTCTGATGCGGAATCCGTGGAGCCTATGGATTGATCGCCGACAATCCACACGAAGAGAGGTAGGGCCGCTGGGAAGAGCAATGCCATGATGACGAGTAGTGGGTTTCGGGTGAACTGCCGCAGTTCGGCGCGGCTTAAGGCGCGTAAGCGCCGTAGCGAGGATGCTTTCGGAGTCGCAGTCTCCGAGTGCGCTGTGGGGTGTGCAGTCTGTGAGGATGTCGAGGATGTCATTGAGTTCTTCCTTTTCGGTGTGAGCTAGCTAGTGGCAATGGAGTGGAATACCTGCTCGAGGCGGGCAGGCCGCGCGGTGAAGTTATTCAGCGTTATTCCGTGGTCGTGCGCCCATGTCAGCAACGCGTGCGTGTCCTCCTGTAGGCGCGAGGTGGTGATAGTGACCGTGTCATCAGCGCGGTGAATGGTGGTGCCGGGCAGCTGGGGGAGCGGTGCCGATGGGGGAGACGGTGAGAACGCAATCTCGGAGGCAGCACTCGACGCCAGTTCAGACATTGTGCCTTCCACGCTGATACGGCCCTGGTGCATAATCGCGATGCGGTCGCAGAGTTCTTCCGCCTCTTCCAAGTAGTGTGTGGTCACAACGATGGTCACGCCCTTAGCTTTGAGGCGGCGCAGCAGGTCCCATACGTGGCGTCGCGACTCCGGGTCCAGGCCAGTAGTGGGCTCGTCAAGGAAGAGGATCTGCGGGTTACCCACCAGTGCGCAGGCAAGATCCAGCCGTCTCTTTTCGCCACCGGACAAGGCCCCGACGGTGACGTCGCGGCGGTGGTCCAGATGGACTTTGCCAAGCACAGCGTGGCTCTGCACTGGCGCCGAGCAGGTACCTGCCCACATGGTGAGCGTTTCCTGCACAGTGAGTGCCTGCGGCAAACCACCCGACTGCAGCATGATGCCGGTGTGGGGCCGCACCGTGGCGCGCTCGGTTATGGGGTCGTGTCCCAGTACGCGCACGGTACCGGCCGAAGGCGCGGCAAGGCCCTCCATCACTTCCAGCGTGGAGGTCTTGCCCGCGCCATTCGTGCCCAACAGCCCGAAGGCTTCTCCGCGTGCAACGCACAGGTTTATCCCGTTCACCGCGGTGAAGTCGTTGTACTGCCGGTAGAGGTCATGTATTTCGATGGCTGATTCTGCTGTGTTCATGACTTCAACCTTTCCGTGGGGCAATGCCTGCCGGTAGAGGCGTATGTCAGCGATTCACATGACAAAAGTCATCGCTTTTCACACACAGCTCAGAAGGCATCACAGTTCACAAGTGCGCCGCATCCTGATAAATTGCAACGTAGTTATCAACCGAGCGGGTGACGTGTCTGCCCCAGACACAAAGAAGTGGATGAACTATGCAGCCAGTGGGAACAGGGATTCAAGGCCACGTCGAGGGCCTCTACATTGATGAGAACTTCGAGCTGCGCGCCGGGAGCATCACGTTCGGGGACAATATTGAGGGCTTAGTGCTTGGCGACGTCTCAGCGGCCGAAGCAGCCTGGCGCGCCGGCGACCCAGATGTGCTGCTGTGGGTGCCCGGTTTCGTAGACCTGCACAACCACGGTGGCAACGGCGGGGGATTCCCCAATGGCGACTACGAGCAGTGCCTGGCCGCCGCCCGCTTTCACCGTGCGCACGGCACGACGACGCTGCTGGCTAGCTTGGTTTCCGGTACCCAAAATGAGCTGTGCGCACGGGCAGAGCTGCTCGCGCAGCTGGTCGAGGAAGGCGAGATTGCCGGCATCCATATGGAGGGCCCCTTCATCGCGGCGGCCAAGTGCGGTGCGCAGGATCCCTCCCGCATCGTGCCTGGGGACCCGGATTTCTTCCGCGCAGTGATTGAGGCTGCCGGTGGCTACCTGCGTTCCATCACCTTTGCCCCGGAGACCGCGAACGCCGAGGAACTACTCGCGGTCTGCGCGGAGCACAACATCATCGCCAGCCTGGGCCACACCGAGGCCGATTATGACACCACGTTGGGCGTCATTGCCCAGGCCAAGGAGCTCGGCGTGACCGTGACCGGAACGCACCTGTTCAACGCCATGCCCGCCATCCACCACCGCGCACCGGGCACGGTGGCCGCCCTGCTCACCGCGGCGAAGGCGGGGGATGTGTCCGTCGAGCTCATCGCCGATGGCGTGCATCTTGTCGACGGCACCGTGGACATGGCGCACAGCCACCGCGCCTTCGCGGTGACGGATGCCATGGCGGCGGCTGGCATGGCCGACGGTGACTATGAGCTGGGCTCGCTCCCCGTCACCGTCAGCGGGGGAGTGGCCCGAGTGGAAAGCGGTGCCATCGCCGGCGGCACGTCCACCCTGGCCCAGCAGTTTCAGCGTTTTGCCGCCCGCCATAGTCTGGGCGAGGCCGTGCGTTTTACCTCCACCACTGCGGCCGGGGTGCTGGGGCAGGAGAACCTGGGACGCATCGCGCCGGGTGCGCGCGCCCACCTCGTGGGCCTCAACGCACAGCTGGAGCCGGTCCGCGTCCTCGTCGACGGCGCGGACATCCCACTTTCTTAGACACACAGGAAGGCATCTCATGGAAATCCTCATCCGCCCCACGCCGGCCGAAGTGGCCGTGGAGGCCGCTGACATCTTCGCGCACTACGCCAACGCCGGCGCCACACTGGGCCTGGCCACGGGGTCGACCCCGGTAGCAATGTACAAGGAGCTCATTACGCGCCATGAGCGCGGCGAGGTGAGCTTTGCCCGCAGCCGCGCATTCCTGCTTGATGAATACATCGGGCTGGACCGCTCACACGAGCAGTCCTACTATTCCACCATCCGCCGCGAATTTACCAGCCACGTGGATTTCGACGATGACCTGGTAAAAAGTCCCGCTGGTGACTGCGATGACCCCGCCACCGCCGCGGCCACCTATGACAAGGCCATCCGTGATGCCGACGGCGTAGACATCCAGCTGCTGGGCATCGGGGCCAACGGGCACGTCGGCTTCAACGAGCCGTCGAGCTCCCTGCAATCACGCACCCGCATCAAGACTCTGCACCCGCAAACCGTGCAGGACAATGCCCGCTTCTTCGACAATGAAGATGAAGTCCCGCGCCACGTGCTAACCCAAGGATTGGGCACCATCAGCGAGGCCCGCCACCTACTCTTGTTGGCCACCGGCAGCAACAAGGCTAGCGCGGTCCACGCCATGGTGGAGGGTCCGCTCTCCGCGCACTGCCCAGCGTCGATCTTGCAGTGGCACCAGCGCGCCACGGTGATCATTGATGAAGCTGCCGCCTCCCAGTTGGAGGACCGCGAGTACTACGTTTTCGCGGACAAGCACCGTCCGCACCGCCCACTCTTCTTCTAAAAACTCCATCTCATTCCTTACTAGTGTGAAAGGACTCCTCGCATGAAAGTCGATGTCATGGGGCCGCTGCAGCGGCTCGGAAAAGCCCTCATGGGCGCTGTGGCGGTGCTGCCCGTCGCGGCGATCCTCAGTGGTGTTGGATACTGGATCTCCAGCGCGGCTGGCCCGGATAACCTCGCCGCCCAGCTACTGATCAGCTCTGGCGACGCGGTGCTGTCCAACCTGGGCTGGATCTTCGCCATCGCCATTGCCTTCGGTCTGGCCAAGGATTCCAACGGTGCCGCGGCACTCTCTGGTTTCCTGGCCTTCGCCACGTTTATGAAATTGCTCGGCCCGGAGGCCGTGGCCGGCTACCGCGGCATCGAAGACCCCACCGCGCTGACCGGCGATGAGGCCCTGGAATGGGCCTCGGAGGGCTGGAATGCCGTGGGCGGCGGCAACGTCCTCTTCGGCATCCTCGCCGGCGTCATGGCGGCCTGGGTATATAACCGCTTCCACGGCACCAAGCTGCCGGACTTTTTGGCCTTCTTCTCAGGACGACGCCTCGTGCCGATTCTTACCGCCGTCATCGCTATGGTGATTTCCGGCATCCTCTACTTCGTGTGGCCGTTCATCTACAACGCGCTCTTTAACTTCGGCACCTCCATCCAGGGATTGGGCGCGGCGGGCGCCGGCATCTACGGCGTGGCCAACCGCCTGCTCATCCCGACCGGCCTGCACCATGCTCTGAACTCCGTCTTCTGGTTCGATGTCATCGGTATCAATGACATCGGCAACTTCCAGGCCGGCCAGAAGACCATCGAGGCAGCCGCGGCCGCCACCTCCGCCGCTGATTGCCCGGGTATGTGGGCCAACGGTCAGTGCACAGTCGACGGCGTCGTCGGCCGCTACCAGGCGGGCTTCTTCCCAGTCATGATGTTCGGCCTGCCGGGAGCGGCCCTTGCCATGTACCTGCGCGCGGATGAAAACAAGCGCAAGGTCGTCGGCTCGCTCATGGCCGCAGGTGCTTTGGCCTCCTTCTTCACCGGCGTGACCGAGCCGCTGGAGTTCTCCTTCATGTTCGTCGCCCCGCTGCTCTACGTGGTGCACGCGCTGCTTATGGGCCTGTCCGTCTTCATCGCTTCCGCCATGGAGTGGACTGCCGGCTTCGGCTTCTCTGCCGGTTTCGTGGACATGCTGCTCTCCTCCCAGAACCCGCTGGCTAATAAGTGGTATATGCTGCTGGTTATGGGTGTGGGCTTCTTCGCCCTATACTTCGTCATCTTCTACTTCCTCATCGGCTGGCTCAACCTCAAGACCCCGGGCCGTGGTGAGGACGATGCGGTAGTTGACCCCATGGAGGATTCCGCCGCCGGCGATGACAAGACTGCTCGTGATGCCGCGCGCATCATCGAGGGTCTCGGCGGCAAGGACAACATTGACTCACTGGACTACTGCACCACGCGCCTGCGCGTGGGGGTGAAAGAGCGCGCGCTTGTTCGCGACGCCCTGATCAAACGCGCCGCCGTCTCCGGTGTTATCCACCCCTCGGAGAAGAGTGTCCAGGTCATCGTGGGCCCGGCCGTGCAATTCATGTATGACGAGGTCAGCCACCAGCTGCGCCACGGCTCCCCGGCCCTGGCCACGACTGGTGCAGCGAGCGCGGCTGGAGCCGCGGGGGTCGCAGCCAGCGTGCCGGCCAGCGCCGGTGCCGCGTCCGCTCAGAGTGTCAGCGGTGAGACGGACGTTGACGTGCGTGTCCCGTTCGCCGGAGACGTCGTCGAGCTCTCCCAGGTCCCGGATGCGTCCTTTGCGCAGGGCATGGTGGGCGAAGGCTTCGCCGTGATGCCTGATGCCGTCGATGCTTTCGACGTCTGCGCCCCGGTAGACGGCACCATCACGATGATCTTCAAGACCCGCCACGCCTTCGGCATGAAGACGCGCGACGGCCTGGACCTGCTGATTCACATCGGCATCGACACGGTGGAGTTCCAGGGTGAGGGATTTACGGCGCTGGCGAAGAAGGGCGATGCCGTGCGTGCCGGCACGCCGATTATCGGGGTGGACGCAAAGGCGCTGCGCGAGCGCGGCGCGAACCTCATTACTCCGGTCGTGTGCCCCACCGCGAAGCAGGTGCGCGCAGTGGAGGTAGCGCGCGAGGGCCGTACCGAGCTGGGCCAGGTCGCGGCCACCGTCGAGCGCAGCTAGCTGTTGCCGCGCAGCAGGCGCGGCACCACCTTGCCCGTGGCGTTGCGCGGGAGCTTGTCCATGAAGTGTACATCGCGCGGCACGGAGTGATCGGCAAGCTTGGTGCGGACCCACTCGCGGATGGCGTCGGCGGTAAGGGCCTTTCCTGCGGCGTCGGCAGTAGGCACCGCCCACACGGCGATGCGCTGGAAGGTCTCGTTATCCTCTACGCCGCCAGCATGAACCTCGTGGATGCCGGGCATGGCCTCGAGGATCTCGGTGACGGACTGTGGGTGGACGTTTTCGCCGCCGACGATGATCATGTCATCGGCGCGGCCGACCACGTGCAAGAAATCATGCTCGTCGATATAGCCCAGGTCACCGATGGAGATGAGCCCGTCGATCTTATTGAGGCGCAGGTTGGGATTGGTATATCCGGTCATGGCGGTGGAGTTGGTCAGGTAAATCTCGCCCACCTCGCCGCGCGGCACCGGGTGGCCTTCCTTATCGAGGATGCGCAGCTTCGTGCCGGAGGCTACGCGTCCGGCGATGGTGGGGTTGGCGGCCACCTGGTCCATGGTGGCGGTCGTCGCGAGCGCGAGCTCGGTGGAACCGTACACGTTGCAGAGGATGGCGCCGAAGCGCGCATTGGTCTCCTTGACCACCTCCGGGGTTAGCGCATTGCCGGCCGAGGCGATGAATTTCAGGCTCGAGGCATCGAACTCACCGGTTGGGTCCTGCTCCACCAAGCGCTTAAAGAAGATGGGGGAGGAGATCATGCCATCGAGGCGGTAGCGCTGGGCATCGTCAAGCACCTGCTCCGCGTCGAATACGCGGCGGGTGACGATGGTATTGCGCAGGCCCAGCGCGATATTGATGCAGGCCCAGCCCCAGGTGTGAAAAATGGAGGCAGTGAGCTGCAGGCGCTGGTCGGCGCGCCACGGAATCGTATCCACGATGGAGGCCAGCACCACCGGCAGGGTCGGCTCCGGCCGCACAATGCCCTTCGGAATGCCGGTGGTGCCGGAGGACATGAGCACAATCGGGCCGTGCTTGGGGAAGCGCGGCAGCTCCACGGCCGGTGGATTCTTCACAATCTTGTCCAATTTCGGCAGCTCGCTTGCCCCGGTATCGTGCGCGATGATGACCGGGATATCGGTGTCCACGCGGTCGATGAATTCATCATCCACGACGAGCACATTGATGCCGTTTTCCTCAATGCAGCCGGCCAGCTGCTCCGGGGAGGAGCCCACGTTGAGCAGGTAAATAGAAGCGCCCACATATCCCTTGGCGCCGAGCGGGATGATGATGCCGCGGCCGTTGCGCGCCATGACGCCGAGGCGAATCTCGGGTAGGTCCAGCGAGCGGAGGTAGCGAGCGAAGCCCTGCGTGTGGGTGCGCAGCTGGCGGTAGGTGAGGGTGCCGTCGTCGTCGATAAGCGCTAGGCGCTCTGGGCAGGTGAGGTAGCCCTGCTCAATTTCACGTGCGGTGGTGAAGCGGTAGCGGGCCAGGTTAGGTAGCAAACTGAGCTGGGCCTTCGCGCCGCCTTGGTGGCTGATGAGTCCGGCGTTATAAAGCGCCGGCACGAACCGGCCGAGGGCTGCTGCGTGGAATGTGAAATCAGAAAAATTCACGGTTGGGGTAGCTCCAAATAAGCGAAGATAACAAAAAGGTAACCATGGACGATATCGTGAGAGAGGCGCGCGGTGTTGCCGCCAACTCGAAATATGTTACAGAAGTGACTACAGTTACCAGAAGTTACTGGTGTTTCTAGAAAAGGATCTCATGAAATCTCTGCAGCTCAAAGTCCTCTCCGTGGTGGCTTCCGCGCTGGCCGTCGTAGGCGTGGCGGTCGCGCCGCAGGCCACCGCCGCGGAGCGCAACCTGGTAGCCTTCGGCGATTCCGTCCTTGCGGATCCAGACGCCGGCTCCTACTTTGCTCACCGTTTCGATCCCTCTAAGGGTGTGGGCGTTGATTGCCCTACCTCCAATAACTACGCCAAGCGCGCCGGCGCCAAGCTGCGCCTTCCGGTGCGGGATTTCTCCTGCTCCGGTGCCGTGTCCATGTCCAAGGGTCCGCAGGTTTCTCAGCAGGTGGATGCGGCCATCCGTACCGGCGCGCTGAGCCCAGCCACTAACCGCGTGGTTATCACCACTGGCTTTAATGACACTTACAACCACCGCGATATGAGCCTGCCGCAGATTCGCAAGCAGTTCGCGGACCGCACCGCCCCGCAGATCGAGCGCATCAAGCGCGCGGCCCCGAACGCTCGCGTTCAGATCGTGGGATACCCCACCATCGGCACCGGCCCTTATTACTGCCTCTTCCACTTCGGCCCGCGCCCGGCTGATTCCACGTTCCTGCCGGGTATTCAGGACTTTGAGAATAAGGCACAGTGGATGCAAGTGGATCTGGCGGCGCGCACCGGCGTGCAGTTCTTGGATATGAAACCTTCCACCCGCAATAACGGCATGTGTGCCGATGCAAATCAGCGCATGTGGGCTGGTCTGGTGGACTTTAGCGCTGGCGATGGCAACCTTCCCATCCACATGAACCAGCGCGGCCACGAGCATGCGGCCAACGTCATTGCCCGCTCTTAAAAAGAATTTTCAATAATGCGCCGATTTTGAAAATACTGGTACGCTCGGGCGCATGACTGTAAAAGCTGTTATTGCCCGCTCCAAGGGCGCGGAAGTCGAAACCGTCAATATTGTTGTCCCCGACCCCGGCCCTAACGACGTCATCGTGCGCGTGCAGGCCTGCGGCGTATGCCACACCGACCTTGCTTACCGCGATGGCGATATTGAAGACGCCTTCCCGTTCCTGCTCGGCCACGAGGCCGCAGGCGTGGTGGAGACCGTAGGTTCTGCGGTCACCCACGTGGAGGAGGGCGACTTCGTCATTTTGAATTGGCGCGCCGTATGCGGCGAGTGCCGCGCTTGCAAGAAGGGCGAGCCAAAGTACTGCTTCAATACCCACAACGCCTCGAAGAAGATGACCCTCGAGGACGGCACCGAGCTCACTCCTGCGCTGGGCATCGGTTCCTTCGCGGAAAAGACCCTGGTCCACGAGGGCCAGTGCACCAAGGTGGAAGACACTGACCCAGCCGCTGCAGGCTTGTTGGGCTGCGGCATCATGGCGGGCCTCGGCGCGGCCGTGAATACCGGCGATATCCAGCTCGGCGAGTCCGTCGCTGTCTTCGGCTGCGGCGGCGTCGGCATGGCAGCCATTGCGGGCGCCAAGCTGGCGAGCGCGGCGAAGATCATTGCCGTGGATATCGACGAGTCCAAGCTGGAGACCGCCCGCGAATTCGGCGCGACCGACACCATCTGCTCCAAGGACCTCTCGGAACAGGAAGTCATCGACGCCGTCCGCGAGCTCACCGGCGGCTTCGGCACCGATGTCTCCATCGACGCCGTGGGCATCCAGCCCACCTGGCGCCAGGCCTTCTACTCTCGCGACCACGCCGGCCGCATGGTCATGGTGGGCGTGCCGAACCTCACCGACCACGTGGACATTCCGGCCATCGACCTCTACGGCCGCGGTGGTTCCATCAAGCCTGCGTGGTACGGCGATTGCCTGCCGGAGCGCGATTTCCCCGCTTACGTAGCGCTGTCCAAGGCCGGCAACTTCCCGCTGGACAAGTTCGTCACCGAGTACATTGCGCTTGACGACGTCGAGCAGGCCTTCGCCACCATGAAGTCCGGCAAGGTTCTGCGTTCGGTGGTGGAGTTCTAATGCGTATCGATAGCACGGTTACTTCTGGCAAGTTCCGCCTCGACGGCGGCGAGTGGGACGTGGACAATAACGTCTACGTCGTGGGCGATGACTCCAGCGTGTACGTGGTGGATCCCTCCCACGATCTCGATGCGGTAGCAGAGCTCGTTGGTGACCGCCGCGTGGAAGGCATTTTGCTCACCCACGCGCACAACGACCACTGCGAGCTCGCTCCCGAGGCCGCCAAGCGCTTCGATACCGAGGTCTACCTGCACCCAGACGATGACATGCTGTGGCAGGAGTCCAATGGCGATGCTCCGCACACGCCATTGGCGGACCGCGGTCAGTTCGATATTGGCGGCGAGAAGATTACGGTCTACCACACCCCGGGACACTCGCCGGGCTGCGTGGTGCTGCATGTGGGCGAGACGCTGCTGTCGGGCGATACGCTCTTCAACGGCGGCCCCGGCGCCACCGGCCGCAAGTACTCCGACTTCGATGTGATCATCGAGTCGCTGAAGAACGTCGTCTTCACCCTGCCGGAGGACACCAAGGTCCTGCCAGGGCATGGCGATGCCACCACGGTGGGCGCGGAGGCTGCGCGCATCGACGAATACATCGAGCGCGGCTACTAGCCTCTAGTACGCCCTCAGGTACTCGCCGTAGCCGGACTTGAGTAACGGCTCGGCGAGTTTTTCTAGCTGGGCGCGGTCGATGAAGCCGGCGTCGAAGGCGGCCACTTCTGGTGAGCCGATAACGATGCCGGTGCGTTTTTGCATCACCTCGACGTAGGCGGAGGCCTCGCTCATCGAGTCCACCGTTCCCGTATCGAGCCACACGCTGCCGCGGTGCAGGCGCTGGACATTGAGCTCGCCGCGGCGCAGGTACTCCTCGTTTACCGCCGTGATCTCCAGTTCACCGCGGCCGCTGGGTTCGATGCCCTTGGCTATCTCCACGACGGAGTTGTCATAAAAGTACAAGCCCACCACCGCGTGGTTCGACCGCGGCACTTCCGGCTTTTCCTCGATGCTGAGCGCATGGCCTGCGGCGTCGAATTCCACGACACCATAGCGCTGTGGATCCGAGACCTCGTAGGCGAAGATGATGCCGCCCTCCGGATCTTGGCAGTGGGCGAGCTCGCCGCCGAAGCCGTGGAAGATATTATCGCCGAGCACCAGCGCGACGCTGTCGTCTCCAATAAACTCCTCGCCAATCAAGAAGGCCTGCGCGAGCCCCTCCGGCCGCGGTTGGACCGCATAATCGATCATGAGTCCGAGCTGCGATCCATCGCCAAAGAGGCGCTGGAAGGCGCCCGCATCCTCTGGGGTGGTAATGATAAGGATTTCCCGAATACCCGCTTGAATGAGCGTGGTCAGCGGGTAATAAATCATCGGCTTGTCATAAATGGGCATGAGCTGCTTCGAGATGCCCTTGGTAATCGGGTAGAGCCGCGTGCCGGAACCGCCGGCCAGGATGATGCCTTTCATTTAATCCTCCGGGTACAGCGCCAAGTACAGGGCAAGGGCCGCGCGCCAATTCTGCGGCTTGAAGCCTGTAGCCTCGATTTTATCTAGCGCAAGCGTCGACTCCTTGGGGCGCGGCGCCTCGGGGCCCGCGATTTCGCGGTACTGCTCGGTGCTTACCGGAGTGACCTCGGCCGGGTCGTGGCCGAGCCCGATGAACACGGCCATGGCAATCTCATCGCGGCCCACGGTATCGCCCGAGTTGGAGAGGTTATACACGCCGTAGTCCGCGTCGGAATTGAGCAGGTGGACGATGCCCTTGGCCAAGTCCTCAGCAAACGTGGGCCGCCCGCGCTGGTCATGGATGACCTTCGGCTCCACGCCCTTATTGGCCAGCCGGCGCATGGTGGACATGAAATTCTCGCCATCGCCAAAGACCCAGGAAGTACGGATGACGTAGTGCTGCGGCGCGGTCTGCGCGGCGGTATCGCCCGCGGCTTTTGACGCCCCATACGCACTCAGCGGCGACGGCAGCTCCTCCTCGGTGTGGACCTCGTTAGTGCCGTCGAAGATGTAGTCGCTCGACACATGCACCAGCGTGAGTTGGTTCTCCGCGGCGATGCGCGCCAGCCGTGCGGGCGCTTCCGCATTGACGGCCCAGGCGGCGGCGCGGTCGTTTTCGGCACCGTTGACGTCGTTATACGCCGCGCAATTGATGATGGCGGAGTACTGCTTCCAATTCCGCTCTGGTGGGTCGGTGATGTCGAAGTCGGCGTGGGTGCACAATTCGGCGTCGGCAAGCAGGCGTTTGAGCGCCCGCCCCAGCTGCCCGTTCGCGCCCGTGACGAGGATGCGCCGGGCGGGCATCGGGCTCACGTCTTCAAGAGCGGGGTGCTGCGTGTCCTTCTCCGAAATCTCGGTGGGCTCCAGCGGCCAGTCGACGATGTTGAGGTTCACCGCGGCATAGCGAGCCTCGGCCGACCAGTGCTCATTCACCAGGTAGCAGTAGGAGGTTTCCTCCAGTGCCTGAAAGCCATTGGCGACGCCCCGCGGGACAAACACCGCAGTCTCCGGCCCCACCTCGTGGGTAACGACCTTGCCAAAGCTCTCCGAACCCTCGCGTAAATCGCACCACGCGCCGAAGATTTTTCCCTGCGCCACCGAGACGAGCTTGTCCCACGGCTCAGCGTGCAGGCCGCGCGTAGCACCGGCGTGGTTGAAAGAGATATTGTTCTGCACCGGCTGGAAGCTCGCGAGCTCTGGCGCGAGGCCGGTGAATTTTTCGCGTTGCCAATTCTCCTTGAACCAGCCGCGGTTATCGCCGTGCACGTCGAGGTCGATGATGAGCAGCCCCGGGATGGCGGTTTCGGTAATACGCATATCTACTGTCCTTGCTGCTTGTAGCGGGCTTCCACGTTTTCTTTCTCGGGCTTCCACCAGCCTTCGTTATCGCGATACCACGCGATGGTGTCTTCGAGACCGGCGCGGATATCCGTGAACCGCGGGGTCCATCCCAGCTCGCGACGCAGCTTGGCGGCGTCCATGGCATAACGTTGGTCGTGGCCGGGGCGGTCCGCCACGTGCTCATAGAGCGCGCGCCCATTGCGGGTGTGGCCCATGATTTCGCAGATCAGCTCAATGACCTGCTTATTATTAATATCTTCCTGGTCCGCGCCGATATTGTAGGTCTCGCCGATGCGGCCTCGCTCGAGGATGGCGAGCACCGCTTCGTTGTGATCATCGACGTGGATCCAATCGCGCACCTGCTCGCCCGTGCCATAGAGCTTTGGCGTGTGACCGGAGAAGATATTGGTGATCTGGCGGGGAATGAACTTCTCGATGTGCTGGTAAGGCCCGTAATTATTGGAGCAGTTCGAGATGGTCGCGCGCAGCCCGAAGGAACGCACCCATGCTCGCACGAGGTGGTCAGACCCCGCCTTGGTGGCTGAGTACGGGCTGGAGGGAGCGTAGGCGGTGTCCTCAGTAAACTTGGTGTCTGCCCCGATTTCCAGGTCGCCGAAAACCTCGTCAGTGGAGACATGATGGAGGCGGGTATCGTGCTTCCGGCAGGCCTCCAGAAGGGTGAAGGTGCCTACGAGGTTCGTGTGGATGAAGGGCGAGGGGTCGCGCAAAGAATTATCGTTATGGGACTCGGCGGCAAAATGAACCACTACATCGGCAGCGGCGACGAGCGGTTCTACGGTGGCGGGATCGGCGATATCCCCCTCCACGAGGTCAATATCGAGGCCGGCGAGGTTGGCGCGGTTTCCGGCGTAGGTGAGTTTATCGAGCACCGTAACGCGGGTATCGGGGCGCGCCTGGCATATTAGGCGCACGAAATTGGCGCCGATAAAACCGGCGCCGCCAGTGACGAGCATCGTTTGCATGGTTATCCAGTGTAGGGCAGTCGGGCGCGCGGCTGTGGCAGGCCGCGGGCCCCGGTCAGGCCGCGCCCGGGGGGCGACGGCGGTGGCGAAGGCGGATCAGTGAGCCTGCGGGCCGGGGCTTGTTCCGCGGCGGGGTGGTCGTTGACCTCCACGGTGGGCGATAAGCCGTTGGTGTGGGCAGCTCGGTATCCTACCCGGCCGGTGTTGGGGTCTCGTTCGGCGTGTCCCATTCCGTTGCGGCCATCGCGGTAATCGTTATTGTCCACGTGGTGCCGGCGGCACAACAGAGTGAGGTTTTTGAGGTCGGTGGCGCCACCGTGAGACCAGGCCTGGAGGTGGTGGACGTCGCAGTCCTGCCACGGGCGGTTGCATTCTGGGTGCGTGCAGACGAGTTCGGAGGCTGCGAGAGCGAGCTTCTGCCAGAGGGACGCGGTGCGCTTGGTGCGGCCAAGCTCGAGGGGGAAGCCCTTGTCGTCCACAGCGCAGAAGAAATCGTGCCGCGCGCCGCCGAGGCGGAGGAGGTCGAGCGGGGTGAGCTCGATGCCGGTGCTGGTGGCGAAGCGGGTATCTCCGCCCATCGCTTCCAGCTCTTCCAAGGTGGTGGCGACGAAGAAGGAGCCGAGACCGTCGGAGTTCTTTTGGGTGGCGGACAGATAGTTCGATAGCGCAGCGGTCAAATGGTCCGCCATGCGTTGGGCATAGGTGCGGGTATCGTCCTCGGGGCTGAGGTCCGCGCTGCCCTTATTCTTTGCGGGCGCGAAGGCGCTGGCGAGGATGGCGGCTGCGGAGGCATCGAGGTAGCCGGAGATGTGCACGCCGCCGTCAGCATCTTGGCGGGAGATGCTAAAGCGGCGTTTGCGGGTAGCGGCGTGCGGATCGGGCTCGCCGGCAGGGTTGAGAGCGTGCTTATTCGCTTTGCGGATGGCCTTGCGCAGCCACTCGCGCAGGGAATCGAAGGAACGACGCTTGGCCTGCTCGAGAGCCTGATTGCGCAGTTCGCTCGGGCCGGGGATGGCGTACTTGCTGAGGCTGCGCAGCTCGTTTTCGATGAGGTTAAGGATGCGCTCGGGGATAGGCTCTTCCTCAAAGAGCTTCTTGCGGCGCTTCTCTTCCTCGCGGCGCTCGCGGTCAGCGCGGCGGCGAGCTTCTTCTTCGGCTTGGGCGCGTGCGGCTTCGTCGGCATCGGGGTCCGCAGGGGGAGCCGGCTCCGGATCGGGGATGGGTGCGAAGAGGTTGCGTCCATTGCGGAGACGGGCGGCGGCCTCGGCATCGGTAAGGCCTAGACGCGTGGTCAGGTAGTCCTTGGCCTTGGAAGAACCAACGCGGCGGCCGGCGTCATCCCGCTCCGCGATGAAAGCGAAGGCGGCGTCGATGGTGGACTTATTGCCTAGCGCCCGCTCCAAGTGTTCGAAATGCGAATGAAGAAGCTCGAAGGACAGATCGGAAGGATCCTGCATGAGGCTGCGCAGCTGGGTCAGCCCAGTGGCAACCTGTGCGATGGCGGAGTCTATCTCCGCGTGCTTGGTGGTATGCATGATCCCTCCCTTCCTTTTCGTTTACATGTTCTATCTTACCCAGATAAAACACCCCGTCAACAGGAAAGAAGGGATTGGTCAATAGATTAGACATTCCCCAAACAAACGCAGTCAAAACCCCGCAAAGCGGGGCCAAAACCACTAATTCGGGAAGGGAGGAAGGGCCTTCTGGTTAAGCCAGGCGTCTACGGTGGCGTCGAAAAGCGCGGCGTCAGGAGCGGCGGCGCGGAAGTCATCCAGCAGCATGGAAGGCTCTACTACCGAGTGTTGGTGTTCGGTGAGGTAGCTGCGGAGGGTGGTAAAGAAGGCGTCGCCAAGCAAGCGGTGAATGGCGTGCACGGTCAAGGCGCCGCGCTTATACACGCGGTCATCGAACATATCGCGCGCACCCGGATCGGAAACGGTGAGGTTCTGCGCCTTGCGTCCCAGGACGTTGTAGTGGGAACGTGCCGCCTCGCGCGCGGTGGTCTCGCCCTTGTGCTCGCCCCATAGCCACTCGCTGTAGCAGGCAAAGCCCTCGTTGAGCCAGATATCCTTCCACTCGCCCAGGCCCACGGAATTGCCAAACCACTGGTGGGAAAGCTCATGCGCAATAAGACGCTCAAAGGCATGATCGCCCTTAATATGATTGGAGCCAAAGATGGAGAGGCCCTGCGCCTCCAGTGGAATCTCCAGCTCATCTTCCGTGATGACCACCTGATAATCCGCAAATGGATACGGGCCATAGAGGGAAGAGAAGAAGTCCACCATTTCCTGCTGCTGGGCAAATTCATTCAGCACGCGCTCGCGCAGCGCGGCCGGCGCCCAAGCACGCGTGGAAGGCCCCAAATCAAAAGTAGAGAACTCTCCTACCTGCACCGTCGCCAGATAGGTGGCCATGGGCTCGCGGGTGCGGTAGTGCCAGCGCGTGGTGGAACCGCCCGCCCGGCGGGAGACAAGGTCACCATTAGATACCACGATAAAGGGATCATCGGCCGTAATGATGATGTCATAAAGCGCCTTGGCAGAAGGCGTATCGTCGCAGGGGAACCAGCTCGGCGCGCCATTGGGCTGGCTGGCCACCAGCGAACCGGACTCGGTTTCTTCCCAGCCAATCTCGCCCCAGGTGGTGCGGATCGGCCGCGGGCTGCCGCCATAGCGAATGACCAGCTCAAACTCCGTACCAGCGGCAATCTCCTCAGCAAAGCGCAGGCGCAGCTTGCCGGAGGACTGGCGGAATTTAGCCACCCGCGGCGCACCCTTTGCGGTCACGCGCCGAGCCACCATCGCCCCGCCCAGATCCAGGGTCAGGGACGCCAGATCTTCATCGGTTCGGATGGCCAAAGTAGCCTCGCCGTGGAGCAGGTTGGGCTCCACGCGGTAGGTCAGATCCAGCGTGTAGTGGGAAACCTCAAAGCCGAGGTTAAAATCCACGCCGGTATAAGGATCAGTGTGGGCACGCGAAAGGGCGGTAGGAAGCAACTTCATAATGCTGCAAGCCTACCGCCCTTTTAGCCGCGGAAAGAAACGAGCTTATTTATTGAAAGCGCGCTCGAAGACCGGCCAAGAATCCTTGAGGTCCGCAATCCAGTGCGGCCAGGAGTGGGTGCCGGTATTGCGGAAGTTGTAGGTTGCCGGGATGCCAGCCTGGTCCAGCTTGGCCTTGAAGTTGTGGGTGCAGTAGTTCACGCCAGCCTCGATGGCGCCACCTTCGACCTGCAGCCGAGCGGAGCCCACAGCAGCGGCAGCAGGGTTAGCTCCCTGATTCGTATAGTAAGAATACGTATCGGTTTCTCCGGCCAACCCGGAACCGGAAGAGATGTACAGCTCCGTGCCACGCAGCTTCTCATGGTTCATCATTGCGTCGTTATAGCGGTTCGTGGCGGAGCCGAACGGGCCCCACATCTGCTCCGCGGTAGCGCCGCCGCGGTTAACGGTGAGCTCAACGGCCTTGTGCTCTACCGGGTAAGCGGTGGCTGCGCAGCCGGCGTAGGAACCGACGGCGTCGTAGAAGCCCTGGTTGTGCTCCGCCAGCAGCAGGGAGGAGGTGGCGGACATGGACATGCCCGCAATAGCGCGGTGGTTATCGGCCTTGATGTGGCCCTCGATGGCGCCCGGCAGTTCCTTGGTAAGGAAGGTTTCCCACTTCTGCGGGCCCTTGAGGTACTTAGAGTTCGGCTCGGATACCCAGTCGGTGTAGTAGGAGAAAGCACCGGCCTGCGGGATAACCACGTTGACGTTCTTGGAGTGGTAGAAATCGACGGCGTCAGAAAGCTTCAGCCAGTCCATGTCCTGCTCCGCGCCGCCTGCACCGTTGAGCAGGTAGATGGTCGGGCGGTTCTCGTCCGTCGCGCGAATGACGGCCAGCGGAATCTTGCGGCCGTTCATGGCAGGGGAGGTGGCCTGCAGCTTTTCGACGCGCGGATCGTCCTTGTACTTCTGGTACCAGGTCAGCTGCTCCAGCTCCGGGGTGACCTCTAGTGGGGCCAGGGTGGACTGGGCGGCGTTGCCCGCTACCTGCTGCGGGGTGAGCTGTGCGGCGCCCGCTAGCGGGGCGCAAGCCAAGCCTGCACACACGGCGGTGGCGGCAAGGATGGAGCTAAGACGCTTCATAGTGCTTCTTTCCTGTAGTTATGAACTCGCTGATTATACTTCTGCGCTACTTATTCCGCGGCGCCGGCAGCCTCTGCGGCTCCAGCAGCCTCTGCACCCTCTGCGCCCTTGCCCTCGACAAAGTCCTTGTCCGGGGACTGGTCAGCGGCGCTCGGGGCGTCCTTAACCTGCGCATCTTCCTCGGCCTGCGGCGCATCGATGGAAAGCTCGTTGGGCTTTACCTCCGGCTCGGCCGGTGCTTCTGCGGCGTCCTTAGCAAAGCCACGCTCGAAGGTGGCCCAGGAGGTGAAGAGATCATTGCGCCAGCCCGGCCAGGAGTGGGTGCCGGTATTGCGGAAGTTCCAGTCCGCCTTCATGCCCTGGGAGTCCATCTTGGCCTTGAGGTCATGGGTGCAGGAGTTCATCGCGGCCTCGATGACGCCGCCCTCAACGATGAGGGTGGAAGAGCCCGGAACACCCCAGTCGTTGGCGCCGCCCAGGCCGGAGTTGACCGAAACATAAGTCTCGGACTTGCCCAGGTTATTCGGATTAGCGTTCACCAAGGCATCGTTGTACACGTTGTACTCGCTGCCCATAGCGCCCCACATCTGATCGGCCGAGCCACCGCCGCGGTTGACAGTCAGCTGGGTGTACAGGCGCGGCAGCGGGCGAGAGGTGGAAGCGCAGCCAGAGAAGGAGCCCACGGCGTTGTAGAAGCCCGGGTTGTGCTCCGCCAGTAGTAGAGAGGAGGTAGCGGACATGGACATGCCGGCAATCGCGCGCTTGCCATTGCCGCCGATGTGGTCTTCCAATGCGCCCGGCAGCTCCTTGGTGAGGAAGGTTTCCCACTTCTGCGGGCCCTTGAGATAGCCGCTATTCGGGGAGGATACCCAGTCGGTGTAGTAGGAGAAGGCGCCGGCCTGCGGGATGACCACGTTGACGTCCTTGGACGTGTAGAAGTCCACCATGTCCTGCATGCCCTCGGCCTTAGGGTCGATGTCGTGGTTGGCGGTGGCGGTCAGCCAGTCCATGCCCTGCTCGGCACCGCCGGCGCCGTTGAGCAGGTACAGGGTGGGGCGCTTCTTATCAAAGTTGCCGTCCGGGGTGATGACCGCCAGCGGAACCTCGCGGCCGCCCATGGCGGCGGAGGTGGCGGTCAGGGCCTTAACGTGGTTGCCGTAGTGCTTGCCCTGGCCGCTCTTGTGGCCGAAGGCATAGCCCTTCCACTTGTCCTTATCTTTCAGCTTGGCAATATCCACCACGCGGTTTTCACCTTCGGTGGTGATGGCGTAGTTGATGTTTTCCGCATCCGCCGAGTCGGTGAGGTTAACCTCGCGAATGGTGGACGGGGTGGCGTCGCCCTGGATCTCGGCCGGCTCGACGGCGGAGGCGATAGGGGCGGAGAGGACTCCTGCCGCGATGGCGATGCCTGCGACGCTGGAGCCGATAGAGCGCAAAGTATGCATATTTTTTAGCTTCCTCGAATTAAGAGAATCTTCTCAGTAGGTATCGTTCCGCATAGCGGGAGTGTTAGCAAGACTCTATGCCTTTATAGCCCTTTTAATGTAGCAAAACCTGTGACGCATGTGGTTTGTGTGCCATAATTCTGAACGCGGCGCGTATGTAACGGTGGCGCTACAATCTCCGCTAGTACTAAACGTGTGAATAATGCGGTCCCCAACCGCGGACCCATCCCTCGCTCTAGGCAAGTAAAAACACAGAAAGAAGCATAATGAACGTTTTCGATTCCATCCTCGTGGCCATCAACGAAGTTCTGGGCCAGTTCCTGCATACCGGTTCTTCCATGTCCTCCACCGCTGCACTGGCTCTCGGCCTGTTCTAAAACACCGATTCCATAGCCCTGCGTGGGGGCGTCGCGCGCTTGCCGACGCCACCGTGCAGGGCCTTTGCGTGTTTTACCCCCGAAGCGTGGGGTACTCGGGCACAAGAGTGTGACCCAATGCGCGACATGGAGGGGAAAGTTACGTATCCTAAAGGGCGTGACTAATGAACATTATGACGTAGTAGTACTCGGCGCGGGCCCTGGCGGCTACGTGGCCGCCATCCGTGCAGCTCAGCTTGGTAAGAAAGTTGCCGTAATCGAGAAGCAGTACTGGGGCGGTGTCTGCCTCAACGTAGGCTGCATCCCTTCCAAGGCGCTGCTGAAGAACGCTGAGGTTGCCCACACCTTCAACCATGAGGCCAAGGACTTCGGCATTTCCGGCGATGTCTCCTTCGACTTCGGTGTTGCCCACAAGCGTTCCCGCAAGGTTTCCGCGGGCATCGTCAAGGGTGTCCATTACCTGATGAAGAAGAACAAGATCACCGAGATCAACGGCCTTGGCTCCTTCAAGGACGATAAGACCATCGAAATCACCGATGGTGATGACAAGGGCAAGACCGTCACCTTCGATGACTGCATCATCGCTACCGGCTCCGTGGTCAAGTCCCTGCCGGGCGTAGAACTCGGCGGCAACATCGTCTCCTACGAGGAGCAGATCCTCAACGATGAGGCCCCGAAGTCCATGGTCATCGTCGGCGCCGGCGCCATCGGCATGGAATTCGCTTATGTTCTGTCCAACTATGGCGTGGACGTCACCATCGTGGAGTTCATGGACCGCGTCCTGCCGAACGAGGACAAGGACGTCTCCAAGGCCATTGCCAAGGAGTACAAGAAGCTCGGCGTTAAGCTGCTGACCGGTTACAAGACCACCTCCGTCAAGGACAACGGCGACAATGTCACCGTTGAGGTCGAGTCTAAGGACGGCTCCAAGCAGGACACCCTCACCGTGGACCGTGCCATGATCTCCATCGGCTTCGCCCCGCGCACCGAGGGCTTCGGCTTGGAGAACACCGGCGTTGAGCTCACCGAGCGCGGCGCCATCGCCATCGATGACACTATGCGCACCAACGTGGACCACATCTATGCCATCGGTGACGTTACCGCGAAGCTGCAGCTCGCCCACGTTGCTGAGGCCCAGGGCGTTGTCGCCGCAGAGACCATCGCCGGCGTGGAGACCCAGCTTTTGGGCGACTACATGAACATGCCGCGCGCTACCTTCTGCAACCCGCAGGTCGCTTCCTTCGGCTACACCGAAGAGGCCGCCAAGGAGAAGTTCGCTGACCGCGACATTAAGGTCGCTACCTTCCCGTTCTCCGCTAACGGCAAGGCTGCCGGCCTCAATGAGACCGCGGGCTTTGTCAAGCTCATCGCGGACGGCGAGTACGGCGAGCTCATCGGCGGCCACATGGTGGGCTCCAACGTATCCGAGCTGCTGCCGGAGCTGACCCTGGCGCAGCGCTTCGACCTCACCGCTGAGGAAATCGGACGCAACGTTCACACCCACCCGACCCTCTCTGAGGCCATGAAGGAAGCAGCCGAGGGTATCGGCGGCCACATGATTAACCTCTAAGCAGGGCTGTTTGCCGACGTCGCCTTTGAGTGCGACGCCAGCGGCACCGCACCGTTCGCCCCCCTCGTCGGAGGGAGGCGGACCGCGGTGCCGCTTTTTTATGTGCATTCCACCTGGGTGGCAGCGCGTTAGTACGGTGCCACGGCGGAGCGGTGGGCATCGACGTTGATGACCTCGTTGATGGGTGGAAAGGCGCGCTGCGCGCAGTTCTCGCGCGGGCACGTGCGGCAGCCGGAGCCGATGGGGGTGGCGGTGGAGAGATCGGTGAGATCGAGGCCCTCGGCGTAGACGGTGCGGTCGGCGTGGCGGGCCTCGCAGCCTAGGCCGATGGCGAAGAGCTTATTGGTATCGCCAAAACGCCCCTGGTGGTGCTGTACCGCGCGGGAAATCCACAGGTAATTGCGGCCATCGGGCATTTGGGCCAACTGGCGGGAAATGATGCCCGGCTGGGTGAAGGTCTCGTAAACATTCCACAGTGGGCAGGTGCCGCCATTATTGGAAAAGTGCACGCCGGTGGCGGATTGGCGCTTGGACATGTTTCCGGCGCGGTCGACACGGACGAAGGTAAAAGGAATGCCGCGGAGGTTATCGCGCTGCAGGGTGGACAGGCGGGAGGCCACGGATTCATAGCCCACGCCGAAGACCTGGCAGAGGTATTCCACGTCGTAGCCAGAGCGCTCGGCTTCGGAATGCATCAGTGCATAGGGCATTACGGTGGCGGCGGCGAAGTAGCTGGCCAAGCCGCGCTGCGCGAGGTTGCGCGAAGCATCCGAGGTAAACGGCTCCTCCTCCACTAGGGAGGCGATATCGTCCCCGGCCTCGAGGAAGCCCAGCTCCGCGGCCATGCGGAAGGCGCGCTGGCCTTCGCTCAGGCGCGACGCGAGCCGGAACTCGCCGGTCTCGCGGTCGAAGCTGTGCAGCGTGCCATCCATCTGGGAAGTGATGTGGATATCTACGTTGTGCCGATCGCGCAGGCGTTGGGCCAGGGCGTGTTCGGTGTCGCGGATGCCGAAGTGGGTGACCGAGAGGGCGTCGGCAAGCTGCTCTGCATGGTGGTCCAGGTTGTCCAAGTAGTTTTGGCGGGCATAGAAGAAATCGCGCACCTCATCGTGTGGCATGGACAGTGCCTGGGTGGCCTCGGTGGTGCGGCGGGTATCGGTGGCGAGTGAGAGCTTATCGCGCACATTGCGGTAGCGGCGGTGGACATCCACCAGCGTGCGGGCGACGGTGGGGTGGTTATAGACCAGCTCGGAGAGCTCCTGCAGCTCGACGGGGGAGGGGCAGAGCTCCTTGTCTTGGATGACGTCCTGGATCTCCGCGAGGAGGCGCGAGTCATCGTCGCGGGAGAAGAAGGTGGCGTCAACTCCGAAGACCTCGGTGATGCGAAGGAGGACCGGAACGGTAAGTGGCCGAACGTCGTGCTCGATCTGATTGACGTAGCTGGCGGAGAGCCCCAGCGTCGCAGCAAGGGAGGCCTGACTGAGATCGCGCTCACGGCGAAGCTGGCGAAGGCGAGATCCCACATACGTCTTACTCATGCCGGCAAGGTTACTGGCTGGCCTGCGGGTGTGCACCTTAATCGCAAAGATCTTGTGAAGAATGTTCACCCGCCTGTGGGCTACATGTGGGTTTCATGCGAAAGTTTGACACATAAAGGGGTAAGGCGGTCACTCTAGTAACACCGGGTGACCAAGTTCACAACTGCGGAGGGAATTACGCAACGTCAATATTGCGGAATTCCGAGCAGCCAAGGTAGTGACGTTTTGCCCCGAGCCTTCTAAGGCAACCCTTACCTAAAAGAATTCTGACTTTAACCGTACCGCCGTACCGTTAGGTGAAACGCTGCAGGAATTGACTAGTAACCAGCGGTTAAGCCCAGTTAAAGTGAGGGCGACAATGGAGGTGTCATGACTTTAAGAAATCCGGACCGTGAGGCAGTAGCTCACGGCCACATCACTAACGAACCAATCCGCCAGAAGCCGGGAGTGCCCTCCTGGGTTCTGAAGCTCATCATGGCCGTCACTGGCCTGCTTTTCGCCCTCTTCGTTGTTGGCCACATGGCCGGCAACCTGAAGTTGTACTTGCCGGCGCACGGCGGCGAAGAGGCGCTGGATGAATACGGCGCATTCCTGCGCTCCATGGGCGAGCCACTGTTCCCGCACGAGGGCGCATTGTGGATCATCCGCGCCGTCCTGCTGGTTGCCATCCTTGCCCATATCTACGGTGCGATCGCTTTGACTGCCCGCTCCAAGGCTTCCCGCGGCAAGTTCAGCCGCAGCAACCTTATGGGTGGCCTAGATTCCTTCGCCACCAAGACCATGCTGGTCTCCGGCCTGGTTTTGCTGCTGTTCATCATCTTCCACCTGCTGGACCTGACCATGGGCGTGCAGCCCATCGCCCCAGGTGACTTCGCAGAGGGTGCGGTGAAGGCCAACATGATTGCTACCTTCAGCCGCTGGCCGGTCACCATCGTGTACGTGATTGCCATGTGCTTCCTGTTCCTGCACCTCACCCACGGCATTCGCCTTGCCGCCTCTGACCTGGGTATCACCGGTGCGAAGTGGCGTCAGACCTTCCTGATCCTGGCGTACGTCATCCCGGCCGTTGTCTGCATCGGCAACATCGTTATGCCTTTGTCCGTTGCCCTGGGCTTGGTCAGCTAAAGGAGTTAGAAACCCATGACTAATACTGAACTCAAGCGCGAGCACCCTAAGTTCTCGCACCCACAGTCCATCGTTCCGGGCGTATCTGCCGGCAACATCCTGGAATCCCACGAGCCGCACGGCGTGCCGATGAAGGATATGTGGTCCCACCAAAAGGACCACATGCAGCTGGTCTCCCCGCTGAACCGCCGCAAGTTTGAGGTTCTCGTGGTTGGTACCGGCCTGTCCGCTGGTTCCGCTGCGGCCGCACTGGGCGAGCTGGGCTACAAGGTAAAGGTATTCACCTACCACGATTCCCCGCGCCGCGCGCACTCCATTGCCGCGCAGGGTGGCGTCAACGCCTCCCGTGCCAAGAAGGTGGACAATGACTCCGCCTACCGCCACACCAAGGACACCGTGAAGGGCGGCGACTACCGCTGCCGCGAGTCCGACTGCTGGCGCCTGGCAAACGAGTCCGTCCGCGTCATCGACCACATGAACGCCATCGGCGCCCCATTCGCTCGCGAGTACGGCGGCACCCTGGCTACCCGTTCCTTCGGTGGCGTGCAGGTCTCCCGTACCTACTACACCCGTGGCCAAACAGGTCAGCAGCTGCAGCTGTCCACCACTTCGGCGCTGTACCGCCAGATCGGCCTGGGCAACGTGGAGCTCTTCGCTCACAACGACCTGCAGGACATCATCGTCTACAACGACAACGGTAAGAAGCGTGCCGGCGGCATCGTTACCCGCAACCTGATTACCGGTGAGCTCAAGGCCTTCACCGGCCACGCAGTTGTGCTGGGTACCGGCGGCTACGGCAACGTCTACCACATGTCCACCCTGGCAAAGAACTCCAATGCCAGCGCCATGATGCGTGCGTACGACAGCGGTGCTTACCTGGCTTCCCCGGCCTTCGTGCAGTTCCACCCGACGGGCCTGCCGGTCAACTCCGATTGGCAGTCCAAGACCATCCTGATGTCGGAGTCCCTGCGTAACGACGGCCGCATTTGGTCCCCGAAGAAGGAGGGCGACGACCGCGACCCGAATACCATTCCGGAAGAAGAGCGCGACTACTTCTTGGAACGCCGCTACCCGGCATTCGGCAACCTGGTTCCGCGCGACGTTGCTTCCCGTGCCATCTCCCAGCAGATCAACGCCGGCCTGGGCGTTGGCCCGCTGCATAACTCGGTGTACCTGGACTTCCGCGACGCCATCGAGCGCCTGGGCAAGGACAAGATCCGCGAGCGCTACTCCAACCTCATCGAGATGTACGAAGAAGCCATCGGCGAGTCTGCTTATGAGACCCCGATGCGCATCGCCCCGACCTGCCACTTCACCATGGGTGGCCTGTGGACCGACTTCAACGAGATGACCTCTATCGACGGCCTCTTTGCCGCCGGTGAGTGCTCCTGGACCTACCACGGTGCTAACCGCCTGGGTGCTAACTCCCTGCTTTCGGCTTCCGTCGATGGCTGGTTCACCTTGCCGTTTACCATCCCGAACTACTTGGCCGACCACCTCAACGAGGAGAAGCTGGCCGAGGATTCCCCAGAGGCACAGGCAACCCTGGCACAGTCCCAGGAGCGCATCGACCGCCTCATGGGCGTGCGCGGTGAGAACCCGCACGGTCCGTCCTACTACCACCGCCAGCTGGGCGATATCCTCTACCACGGCTGCGGCGTCTCCCGTAACGTCGAGGACCTCAAGACCGCGATCACCAAGATCCGCGAGCTGCGCGAGGACTTCTGGGCTAACGTCCGCATTCCGGGTGAGTCCAACGACATGAACCAGGTGCTGGAGTACGGCCTGCGCGTTGCCGACTACCTGGACTTGGGCGAGCTCATGTGTGTTGACGCTCTGGACCGCGATGAGTCCTGTGGTGCTCACTTCCGCGAGGACCACCTCACCGAGGACGGCGAGGCAGAACGCGACGATGAGAACTGGTGCTTCGTTTCCGCATGGGAGCCGGGCGCAAATAAGAACGAGTTCATCCGCCACGCCGAGCCGCTGTACTTTGATTCGATCCCGCTGATGACAAGGAACTACAAGTAATGAAACTGACACTTGAGATCTGGCGTCAAGCCGGACCGACCCAAGAAGGCCACTTCGAGACCGTCCAGGTGGATGACGCCTCTGAGCAGATGTCCATCCTGGAGCTGCTGGACCACGTCAACGAGGGCTACATTGAGCGCGGCGAAGAGCCCTTCGCCTTCGCCTCTGACTGCCGTGAGGGCATCTGTGGTACCTGTGGTCTGACCGTCAACGGCCGTCCACACGGCCCTGGTCAAAACACCCCGGCCTGCCAGCAGCGCCTGTTCAACTTCACTGATGGCCAGACCATCAAGCTGGAGCCCTTCCGTTCCGCTGCCTACCCGGTCATTAAGGACATGATCGTGGACCGTGCGGCACTGGATCACGTGATGGAGCAGGGTGGCTACGTTTCCATGGATGCTGGCACCGCCCCGGATGCGGATACCATGCACATCAACCATGAGACCTCCGAGTACTCGCTGGACCACGCTGCCTGCATCGGCTGCGGTGCCTGCGTCGCTGCCTGCCCGAACGGTGCGGCTCACCTGTTTACCGGCGCAAAGCTGGTGCACCTCTCCCTCATGCCGCTGGGCAAGGAAGAGCGTGGCCGCCGTGCCCGCAACATGGTCGACGACCTGGAGGCCAACTTCGGCCACTGCTCCCTCTACGGTGAGTGCGCTGATGTTTGTCCGGCCGGCGTTCCGCTGACCGCAGTTTCTGCGGTTACCCGCGAACGTGCACGTGCTGCTTTCCGTGGCAAGGACGACTAAGCTAAGGTTATTCCGTAGGAATACTAGGAACGAGAGAAAGACAGAAAGACTCCGCCATGAGCGATAACACCCACGCAGTCGCTGACTACGCCAGCGAGACCTACCCGGAGTTCTCCGGCAAGATTCAGGACACCTACATTGAGGGCTACGATCCAGTATCCTTCGGTGCTCCTCACTCTTCCCTTCTGCGCACCTCCACCTGGGTGGGCATGGGTCTAATCCTGTCTTGCCTCCCGGCCGCCGGCATCCTCATCTGGGGCCTTGGCGTGTGGGACAACCCCATCGGCACTGCCGGTGAGGGCAACTACTCCCTGACCATCATCATCGGCATTATCGCTCTGGTGGCTGTGGCAATCGCCGCATTCGGCACCGTCCACTACGGCCGCCGCTACTACCGCAAGTACCGCAAGGAAACCGGCCGCGCTAACTAGTATTCGCTCTTAAGCCAAGCACCAACAACCCCCGCTCCCCACAGCATGCACGCCATGCAGGGAGGCGGGGGTTGTTACATATCCTCCGCCAAAGACCCAAGAAGACGCCAGCATAGCGTTGCTTTAAGCAGCGCTTGCCGACGCCTCCCTCCATACCGTTGCTTCAACGCCCCCCCAGATCGCGATCGAGAGGTGCTCCCCGCGTTCGTAGTTGAACGAAGGCGGATCAGTGGGTGCTGTTGCAAAGTTGGGGCAGTAGGAAGAGCGACGTGAAATAATCACAGCCATGGGTATCTTCTCCGGTCGTCATTTCCCCCGTGACATCATTCTGTGGGCAGTGCGGTGGTACTGCCGCTACGGGGTGAGCTACCGCGATCTGGAGGAAATGATGACCGAGCGGGGCGTGCCGGTCGATCACACCACGATCTACCGCTGGGTCCAGAAATACGCCCCTGAGCTGGACAAGCAAACACGGTGGTACCGGCAGGTACCTGATTGGCAGGCCAGTTCCTGGCGGGTGGATGAGACCTATATCCGGGTCGGTGGCAGGTGGTGCTATCTCTATCGGGCGATCACCGCCGGTGGTCAGACCCTGGACTTTTACCTCTCTCCGAAGCGGAACGTGGCTGCAGCGAAGCGTTTCCTGGCCAAGGCCCTCAGATCCAATGCGTCAGCCGGGTATCCCAGAGTGATCAACACCGATAAAGCACCCTCACTAGCCAGGGCAATCGCCGAGTTGAAGTCAGAGGGAATCTGCCCGCCAACAGTGGAACACCGGCAGGTGAAATACCTCAACAACATCTTCCAGAATATCTAAGCAGGCTGGGCCATAATGCTGGCCAGGCGACGAAGAAAGGAGTGTTCGCGGTTCTCCACCCAACTTTGCAACAGCACCCCCGTATGCAACTCGATGCTAGAGACAAGAAATACAGTTTCGCTTTTCACCGTGAGTAGACATGGAAAATAGCAAAGTTCTTGTTTTAATTGGAATCACCCTAATTATTTGGTGCGCGTTATACAGGTACAGAACAACCACCGCTAAATGGGTTTTTATTGCAGCCTCTTTAAGCACCTGTCTAGCGTTTGTCCTAGGTCTATCAGGATTTCTAGGGTTAGGTCATGGTTACATCGATTTGTTGTCTCTAGTAAACGTATTTTTAAACGCATTTATATTGTTGGCCATAGGCCAGTTCCGCAATCGAAACAGATCGGACCACGTAAAAGATGTATAGAGCAATGCCCCAAACGTGGGTCACGGGACTCGCTGGTAAAGACATTTCCGGAAAAGATATGTCCAACTATGATCTGACGGATATCAATCTCGAAGGAAGCATATGCAAAGGATGCTCGTTCCGCGGCTCCATGGTGGCATGGGCTAACTTGAAATCGGCAGATTTCACCGACGCAGATTTTACGAACGCAATTCTTAGCGAGTCAGACCTTCGTGGAGCGACATTAACGCGCGCTAATCTTACTAACGCATATCTAGTACCTGTTACCGCCAATCCAAGGCAATTCTCTGGATGTACAGGTTTGGATGCAAGGAATGCGATATTTTATAGCCCTTGATTGCGCCTACACGAATTCCGTTTGAACCCTTCTTTATAATGAGCATTGAAAACGTGTAAACAACGCAAGGTGAGGGTAAATCAGCGCACTCGCCGAGCCCGCCATAAATCAGAACATATGCTAAAGCATATGTTCTGATTTTGTGGTTTTAGCTGCTGGTTTCCCTAGAGAAGATGAAAGCAAGGGGCAAATCGACATGATAATGCGTGTCTCTGGGTGAACCTGGGCGGATTTTTACTTTGCGTACTTCTGGGCATTAAAAGCCTCTGACGCTGCTTCCGGGAAAGTTGGAATTGGGGATGTGGTTATGACACTACGGTTGGGCTCTATCCAACAATCGCTTTCGAGGGGGATAGCCTTCTGCTGCTCGGACACGTCACCGCGTTTCGTGATGCGAACGTAGTCTTGATCAATAAATTCGCTGCGCCAGCAGAGTGTCAGCGCAGCGATGTGCAGAGACAGAGACGAGGAGGCCGAGGATTAGTCGTCCTTCAGGCCGCCGATAACCTTGTTGGCCTTATCCTTCATACCCTCGGCAGCATCGAAGAGCTTATCCTTAGCCTCGGAAGCGACCTGGTCAACCCCATTAAGACCGCCTGCTTAGACAAACGAAGTAAGTATTTGTGCTGGTGGGTGTTTATCTTCATCTAACAGAAAACCGGGGCCCTTCTGTTCAGATTCTTTGGCGTCCACAAACTTAATTACTGAAGGCAGAGGTCGAGTGCTTTTAAGCACGCACTAGTCTTAATGGCCGAAGCCCGAATACACCTTCACAACCCCAAGGAGAACTCATGACGCACCGCGCGGACGACAGCCTCGAAACGGCTACGGCAACGGCATCGTCGGGTGCTGCTCCCGTGCCGCAGGCTGGCAATCAGGAGGCCCGGCGTGCGGACCTGCGCCGGTGGAAGGCGATTGCGCTGTCGTTCCTGATTGGTGCCGCGGTGATCTTTTTGGGGTGTTCGTGGTGGCAGGCGTCGGAAAGCGGGGCTCCAGTGTGGGTGGGCTACGTGCGTGCCGCAGCGGAGGCCGGCATGGTAGGTGGCCTGGCGGACTGGTTTGCGGTAACCGCGTTATTTCGCCGGCCGTTGGGGCTGCCCATCCCGCATACGGCGCTGATTCCGAATAATAAGGACCGCGTGGGCGATGCCTTAAGTGACTTCGTGGAGGAGAACTTCCTTACCGCAGATGCGCTTAGCGCCAAGGTGCGGGAGGCGGAGCTGCCGCTATGGCTGGCGCGCCAGGGCGTGGAGCCCGGCAAGGCGGAGGAGGTCTCCGCGTGGATTGGTCAGCGTGCCGCCAGCGTAGTCGCAGATTTGGACCCCGAAGAAGCAGAGCATTTCATCCGCACCCAAGTCATGGACCGCCTGGCCGAGCCAGAGTGGGGCCCGCCGCTCGGCAGGTTGCTGGAGGGCTATATTGCTGACGGCAAGGCTCGTCCGCTGGAAGACGACCTCATTGAGTGGGCGCACGGCAAGATTCTGAGCATGGAGCCCACCGTGGTCACCGCAATCGACGAGCGCATGCCGGGATGGGCGCCGCGCTTTGCCCGCGAGATGGTGGGGGAGAAGGTCTATACCGAGCTCGTGGAATTCGCCGATGAGGTGCGCCGCAACGGCAACCACGAGGCCCGCCTGGCCATTCGCCGCAACCTGTCCAAGCTGGCCTCGGATCTGCAGTGGGATGCGGACATGCGCGGGCGCATTGAGGGCATCAAGCAAGAGATGCTCGCCTCCGACCAAGCCCAGCAGGCACCGGCGGCCATGTGGCGCACGGTATCCACCACGCTCATTGACCAGCTCAATGACCCGGAGTCCTTCCTGCGCCAGAAGATTACGGCCAAGGTAAAGGAGCTGGCGCACCGCCTGCTCGAGGACTCCGAATTCCTGGCCCAGGCCAATGCGCTCGTGGATAAGGCCGCGCGCTACGCGGTGGAGAAATTCGCCCCGGAAATCATTGCGATTATCCCCGAGACCATCAAGCGCTGGGATGCGGAGGAAGCTTCCCACAATATCGAGCTCATGGTGGGCAAAGACCTGCAGTTTATTCGTTTGAACGGCACTATCGTCGGTTCCCTGGCAGGATTGGTGATATTCGCGATCAACCACCTTATCTTTGGTGCTTAGACAAAAGGAGTAATGAGCAATGAGCGATAATAAGAAGATTTTTGATTCCCTGAAGGATGCCGGCAGCGCTGCTTTTGAGGTAGCCAAGGACTTCGGCGGCCGCCTGCAAGAAGAGCGCACCCAGCACGCTCAAGCACACAGCCCCTACGGCGCCACCGGCAAGGACGGCCTGGTGGACAAGGCCACCACCACCGCGAAGGAATTTGGTGCTTCCTTGAAGAAGGCCGCCGATGGCACCCGCGAGTCCGCGTCTTTCGCTGATGCCAAGGGCAAGTTCACTACCGCCTACCAAGAGACCCGTGGGGGCGTTATGGACGCCTATAATTCCGCCCAGGCCCGCCGCGCGGAAAAGAAGAATGCGCCGCGCCCCGGCCAGAATTCGGCTCCTTCGCAGGGCGATAATATTATCGATGGCGAAGTAATCGACACCGACGACCCACAGAATTAATCTGCATGTATTTCCTTTATGAACTTGCCTGGAATCTAGACGGCTACATCTTCCGAATCCTCACCCTGACCGCCATCGTCGGTGCGGTGCTTGCCGCCGCCACGCGCGAGGATGCCTTCCGCGCCGGCGACCGTCAGGGCAAGTGGGTGTGGGTTGGCCTGCTGGCGGGCTCGGCCGTAGCGATGGCCACCGGCATGCCATTCCTTTCCTGGATCGGCACGGTCATTACCGGCGTGTACTGGTTTGATGTGCGCCCGCAGCTCAAGGCCATCATCAACGGCGATTACAGCTACTAATGCTTAACCTGCTTGCTGCCCCGGCCGCGACGGTCAAGGACCGCGCCGCCGATAACACCGTCGTGGTCTCCCCGCACCATGTTTCCATTGCCGCGGGGGCCGGCGCGGCCGATATCATCTCCGTCGCCGGCTATCCCACCGGCCGCCATCACACGCTCATCAAGGCCTCTGAGGCGCGCTTGGCCATCCAGTCGGGCGCCAGCGAGGTGTGGGTCAGCCTTGATGAGACCGTGACGGATGCCAATGCCGTGCTCTCCGAGCTCATCGCCATCCGCGAGGCCTGCCCGGATCCGGCCCGCTTGGGCCTCATCGTCCCAGACGCCCCGCTTGCCGACGCCACCCTCATCGCCGCCCACCAAGCCGGCTACCAGCGCCTCATTGTGCGCAGCTCCGCGGCCGCAGGCGCGGACCGCGCGGAATCCGGTGCCGGTGAAGAAGGTATGAAAAAAGGACCGGCGTTGGCTGCTGCCATGCTTCCGGTCCTCGAATTTCCCGCCGCTTTGGTTTAGGCGGCTTCCTTCTGCGCGTCCTGCTGCGGCGCGCCATTGTTAGACCCACCATTGCCGGCGGTGCCCTCGCCGCCACCGGCCAGCTTGTCCATGTCGTTCATCGGAACATCGGTGCCGGTGATGGTGAGCTTGAGCTCGCCATCGAGCACCTCTACGGAATCGACGTTCATGTCCGAGCCCACGAACTGATCCGACATGCCGTTTTGCAGCGCGGAGGAGATGGCTTCGGTGGCCTGGTCCGGCAGCTCGAGGCCGAAGATGGCGGCCTCGGTGGCGCGGATATCGAGCTTTCCATCGTGGGCAGTGGGCTCCAGCGAGAGGTTGGCCAGGCCGCCGGCGAACTTCACGTCCAGCACATGGTCCTGCTCATTGGCGGTAATCTCCGTGACTACCATATTGCCTACCTTGTCGCTGCCGGCCTGCTCGGAAATGCCCTTCTGGAAGGAGGCCAGCAGGTAGTCATCCGGCACGGTGGTAGAAGCGCGCAGCTTGCCGGCCACCGGGTTGTCCTGGTCCGTGCTCATGTCTTCCACGTGGATCTCGGAGGCAGGCTGGCCCTTGATCTCAGTGCCGTCGATTTGCAGGGTGGACGGCGTGGTCATATCCATCTGGGAAATGGAGCCCTTAAACAACCCCAGCAGGAGTGGGCTGCCGCCGAAGCTGACGGAGGGGTCCTCTTTGACCTGGATGCCCTCTTGCTCAGCGGCCTCGTTGAACTGCGAGGTCATCTGGTGGCCGATGAACCAGCGCAGGCCGAACTCGGCCAGCAGGATGAGCACGAGGAGTGCTACGAGGATGCCAATGATGATTTTCCAGGCGAGTGAACCCGCCGATTTCTTCGAAGCCATGCGTACCAGTGTGGCGCATGAGACGGCGCGGGGCAAAGTCTGCGGCGAAGTTAGCAGGACATTTTTAACCTTGCGGCGCCACCGATTCCCAGTCCACAGTGAGCACATTATCGCGCAGGCGCCGGCGGACGGGGTGGATGTTGAAGGGGGCGTCGGCAAGCATGGCGCGTGCTCTACGCCAGCGCACGCGCGGGCCGTAAGGCGCCCAGCCGGCCGCGCGGTCCCAAGCCTCGTCGGCGGCCTGAAGCAGCTCGTGGATGGGCTCGCCGGGCACGTTGCGGTGGATAAGGATTTTGGGCAGGCGCTCGGCAATATCGGAAGGGCGCGCCACGTCAAACGGGTCCCACGCCAGGGTGAGCGTCCGCGGACCATGGGCATCGAGTAGCAACCAGGCTGCGCGCCGGCCGAGCTCATCGCAGGTGCCCTCCACAAAGAAGCCGCCCGGGGCAAGCCGGGAACACACCGTCTGCCAGGCCTCTTCCACCTGGTCCACGTCATATTGGCGCAGCACATTAAACGCGCGCACCAGCTGCGGCCGGTAGCCTGCCAGCTCAAAACCGCCCAGCTCGAAGCGCACGCCATCGCGTGGCGGCAGCACCCGGTCCGGGTGGATCTCCAACCCGCGCACGTCTACCTGCGGATTCGCCCGGCGCAGCCACCCCGCCCACTCCACGGTGGTCGCATGCGAGGCCCCGTAGCCCACATCGAGCGCCAGCGGCGTATCCACATGCCGCAGCAGCGCGGAAATCTCCGGGTGCGCGAGCATCCACCTATCGCAGCGCCGCAGCCGGTTGTGGTTGGTGGTGCCGCGGGTAATAACGCCAAAAGGCCGACCCGCAGCTGCGCTGGCGCGCAGATTATGTGCGTGGTCGGCCATAGATATTGGGGCTTAAGAACTTAGGCGTTCTCAGAAATCCACTGTTCGGTCAGCTTGCCCTCATTATCGAAGAGCTCGCCCAGGGACTCGCCCACCTTCGGCTCGATGGCGGCGCCCATCATCGGAATGTTGACGGAAATCTCGTTGACGTAGGACAGCTTGGTCATTTCGCCTTCGCCGGCCAGGGAGATATCGCCCTTGAAATCAACCGGGGTGCCCTTGACGTCCGCGGTGTAGTTAACGTCAGCAGCCTCACCGTTGAGCTCGCCCACGGTAACCACGCGCTTGACCTTCAGGTCCTGGGAGACCATGGCGCGCACTGCCTCTGGCAGCAGGGTGGTCGGCAGAACCTCGAAGAGGGTGGCTACGTTATCGCTGAAGTCGTGCACCTGGCCCGCCTCGGGGGAGAGGTTGGCCACGATGTACTCCCAGTATTCCTTGGTGAGCAGCGCCTTGTGGACCTTTTCGATGGGCTGATTGATGGTTACGGTGTTTTCACTACGGGTTGACATGCCTAACAGACTACCTTGGTAGGCGTGCTTGATAAATCTTTGACGCAACAGCTCACAGCGATCGACGGCGTAGAACTGGACCCCGCCGCCACCTTCGCGGACCTGACTACGCTGCGTGTAGGCGGAAAACCGCAGGCCGCACTGCGCTGCTCGCAGCCGGAGGCCGCCGTTGCCGTGGTGCGTGCCCTTGATCACGCCGAAGTGAAATTCATCGTCGTTGGCGGCGGATCGAACCTCTTGGTGGCCGATGGCGCAGTGGATCTCGTCGCGGTCATCCTCGATTTCGACGAGGTCTCTATGGATACCGAGACCGGAATGGTGCGCGCACAGGCGGGCGCCGTCTGGGATGACGTGGTGGCTCGCTCCGTGCAGCTCGGCTTGGGTGGCATCGAGTGCCTCTCCGGCATCCCCGGCACCGTGGGCGCGGTCCCGGTGCAAAACGTGGGTGCCTATGGCGCGGAAATCTCTGAGGTCCTTACCCGCGTGCGCCTTTATAACCGCCGCACCGATAGCGATGAGTGGGTCCCCGCCTCCGATCTGGAGCTAGCGTATCGCTATTCCAACCTGAAATTCACCGGCCGCGCCGTGGTCCTTGAAGTGGAGCTGCAGCTCGATACTGAGGGCCTTTCCCGCCCGCTGCGCTTTGGCCAGCTCACCCAGAATCCGGGCGAGCGCCGCCCCGTGGCCGAGGTCCGCGAGGAAGTCCTCAAGCTCCGCCGCGGCAAGGGCATGGTGCTCGACCCCACCGACCATGACACCTGGTCCGCCGGCTCTTTCTTTACCAACCCGGTGGTGGACTCCGCTCTTGCCGACGCCGTCCAGGCCAAGGTCCGTACCTCGCTTGGCGACGCCACCGCAGACTCCATGCCCCGCCACCCCTCTGCCGAGACCGGCCGGGAAAAGCTCTCCGCCGCCTGGCTCATTGACCGCGCCGGGTTTGCCAAGGGCTATCCGGGCTCCGGCAGGGCCACGCTCTCGACGAAGCACACGCTGGCGCTGACCAACCGCGGCGAGGCCACGGCCGCCGATATTGTGAACCTCGCCCGCACCATCCGCGACGGCGTCCACGAAACCTTCGGCGTGGAACTCGTGCCCGAACCGGTGTGGATCGGCCTCTCCCTCGACGAGTAGCGCGCGACCGCGCTTTCGCTCCGAGTCTCTGGGGCATAAAACCTACAAAGCAGCCACGATAGCGACCTTAACCACGCGGTTTTCGGGTCTATCGTGGCTGCTTTTTCAGTTCGGCGCCTAGCGCGCCGGCGACTCGCTTAGGCCGCCATGACCTGGAGCCACTCATCCTTAGCGCCCAGGAATGCGCGGGCCGCCTCCTGCGCGCCCTCCAAGCTGTGGTGCGCACCCCAACCGCACTGCTCTTCATTGGCGGCCGGTACCTCGGTAGCGTTAAGAATATCGTTGAGCGCGCCTTCCACCGCGCGCAGCAGCTCGTCCTGCTCCATGCCGTTGGTGATGGCGTAGAAGCCGGTGCGGCAGCCCATCGGGGCGAAACCGATGAGCTTATCGGTGTAATTGCGCATGAAGTTTGCCATCATGTGCTCCACCGAATGCAGCGCCTTGGTGTCCAGGTGATCCTGGTTAGGCTGGCAGAAACGCAGGTCGTACTTGATGATTTCGACGCCGCCGCCCAAATCCGTGCGGTCGGCCACGCGGATATATGGCGCGCTGACTAGGCGGTGGTCGAGTTCGAAGGACTTAACGTTGAGCTTCTTTTCATTCTGGTCAGTCATGCTTCCCCAGTGTAATCACGGCTGAGTGTCACTTCCTGAAATAGATTCTTTACCGCATACGCTGGGATAATATGAGCACTCTCGACGACGCCGCCGAGGCCCCCGGCGCCGCACGCACCCCTGGGGACTTGCCTTCTGCCGTACAGCCTGACGGCAAGCAGCCCGCTGGCGAGCAGCCTGCCGGCCACCCGCCTGCCGGGACTCCGTCGAACGCCGCGGCTATTCCGGTGAGCGAATCCGTCTACGAAGGGGCGGATAAGATCGTGCCGAGCACCGCGCCCACCGTGGTCAAGATTGCGGGCCATACCGAGGAAGTAGATCCCCTGGCCCGCGGTAACCGCTTGCGTAGGGAAAGCTGGGGGCTGGTGGTGCGCCGCGTGTGGGCTGATTTCTTCCACGATGCCTTGATGGACCGTGCGGCCACAATGACGTACTTCACGCTCATGGCCTTTGCCCCTACGGTGCTGGCCGCCTATTCCATCGCCACGCTCATTTTCTCCTCGCGGCGTGCCGAGGTGCACGAATTAACCTCTCAATTCATTGCGGACTACGTGCCCAGTTCCATGACGGAGCAGGCCGAGAAATTGGTTGGCTCCATCATTGGTTCCACGGCGCAAGGCACCTTCGCGCTGGTGGTATCCGTGCTGATTTCGCTCTTTGCGGCCTCGGCCTATGTGCGCGCCTTCTCGCGCACGGCCAATACCGTCTATGGGCGAGTAGAGGGCCGCGGAATCATCCGCACCTGGGCGTTGATGTGGGGGCTGACCATCGTCCTCGTCATCGGTGCGGTCATCGTCCTCTTTGCTAACCTGCTGCGCGATACCATCGTGAGCGGCGTTATCGATCCGCTCGCGGGCAAGTTGGAGATGCAGGGCACCGCGGACTTTTTGGGTGGGATCTTCATGCCGGTGTGGAATTGGCTGCGCTTCCCGCTCACCGTGGTGATCGTGCTGAGCTTGATCGCCATCTTGTATCACTTTTCCCCGAACGTGCGGCCGGCGCGCTTTCGATGGATAACCCTAGGCTCCGTTGTGGCGCTGAGTACCAATGTCGTGGTGTGGGGAGCATTTGCGCTGTATACCCAGCGCTTTGCCGGAGCCAGCGTCTACGGCGCCTTCAGCCTCATCATGGCCGTATTCATGGCCGTGTGGCTATCTAATACGATGCTCATCCTGGGTATCAAGCTCGATGCGGAGATCCTGCGCGCAAAGGAGCTGCAATTGGGCCTGCACGCTGCGCGGCATATTCAGGCCCCGCCGCGTTCCGACGCCGCCGCTAAATCCCAAGCCCGCGCCCAGCACGACCTTGAGGAACGTTCCGAGCGCATCTATCGACAGGCGGTGCGCCGGGAAGAGCAGGAAGAAGGCTAGCCCTGGCTGAGCAGGGCGAGGAGATCGCGCTGGACATCGCGGCGGCGCAGCTTGCCCAGCTGATCTCCCGCGAGCTTATCCATGGCAAAAAATCGTTGCGGGACCTTATAGCGCGCCAACAACCCGCGGCAATGGTCGCGCAAGGCGGGCTCATTGAGCTGCGCGCCGGGGGCAAGCACCGCGCAAGCGGCGACATCTTCTGAACCATCGGAGCGAGGAACACCTACGACCGCGGCCTGGGCGATGTCAGGGTGGGAGGTTAAGGCCTCCTCAACCTCGCCGGGATAGACATTGAAGCCACCGGTGATGATGATTTCCTTGATGCGGCCCACCAACCTGATATGGCCATCGGGCTCGCGAACGCCCATGTCTCCGGTGCGGAACCAGCCTCCATGGAAGGCGGCGGCGGTGGCGGGGGCGTCGGCAAGGTAGCCGCTAAAGACTTGCGGGCCGCGGGCGAGGATCTCGCCGGGCTCGCCATCCGGCTGGGTGCGGCTGAGGTCGTGAGGATCGCCGATGCGCAGCTGCGTATCCGGCAGCGGCAGGCCGATGGTGCCGGCGCGCCGGGTCTCATCGAGGGGGTTGATAGTCAGTACGGGCGAGGTCTCCGTAAGCCCATAGCCTTCCACCAGCATGCCGCCGGTGCGCGCCTCCCATGGCTCGATGATGCGCGAGGGGAGGGAAGCCGCGCCCGAGATGGAGTAGCGTACCCCGCCGAGGTCCGCGGGTGCGTCAGAAGCGGCGGTGGCTGGGGCCGCGGGAGTGGCCGCCATGGCGCGCTCGTAGATGGTGGGCACGCCCGGCATCCAGGTGGGGCGGCGCGTGGCTAGCACCTTGGTCACCGCGTCGGTGTGTGGGGCAGGCAGCAGGATGATCTCGGCCGCACAGCGCACCGCGAGCAGCACGCTCATCGTCAGGCCATAGGAATGGAACATGGGCAGCGCGGCCAAGAAGCGCTCATGGCCGGGGCGCAGCGGGGCTTGGGTTTCCAGCTGCAGGCAGTTGGCCGCGAGGTTGCCGTGGGTTAAGACCACGCCCTTGGGGCGGGCGGTGGTGCCGGAGGTGTAGAGGATAAGGGCGGCGTCGGCAAGCGTGGCCGGGTACGGCTCCACCGGGGTGCCGTTTAGCGGAAGCGGTGCGCTCAGGGAAACGGAAATGGTGGTCTCTACCTGCGCGGAGACGGTGGGGGCAATGTCCTCCCATGCAATGGCCACGCGGGCGCCATGGTGGGCGAGCAGCGGGGTGAGCTCGTGCGCGGTATAGCGCGGATTATGCTCTACCACCACCGCGCCTAGGCGCAGGATGGCGAAGAATGCCACCACGTGCTGCGGGCAATTGGGGAGCAGGAGTGCCACCCGGTCGCCGGGACGCACTCCCATCTCGCGCAAGGCGCCGGCCGCGGCCGCCACCTGGGCATCGAGCTCGCTATAGGTTAGCGTGTGGCCAGCGAAATAGGTGGCGGGGCGCTGCGGAAACCTGGCGACGGCCGTCGCGAGGAAATCCGTCAAGGTAGCGCCGTAATGAATATCAGCCATAGCCGCTAAGTTTAGGCCTTTGCTCCCAGCAGCTCGAGTAGGTCCTTGCGCACCTGGTGGCGGCGGATTTTGCCCAGGAGGTCGCGCGCCAGATCTTCGAAGTGGTAGAAGGTGCGCGGCACCTTATAGCGGGTCAGGCGCTCGCGGCAGAATTCCTTCAGGCCTTCTGGATCAAGCACGGCGCCATCGCGCAGGGTGACGCAGCCGACGACATCCTCGGAGCCATCCTGGCGCGGGCGGCCCACGGCGGCGACATCCACGACGTCGGGATGCTGGGCAATCGCCTCTTCCACCTCGGCGGGGTAGACGTTGAAGCCGCCGGTGATGATGATTTCTTTGATGCGGCTGACCAGCTTGATATAGCCATCCGGTTCCATGAGCGCCATATCGCCGGTGCGGAACCAACCATTGTGGAAGGTCTTTTCGGTAGCGGCGGCATTGCCAAAATACCCCTGGAAAATCTGCGGGCCGCGCGCGAGCATCTCGCCCGGTTGGCCGTCGGGTTGGGTTTCATCCAGATTCTCAGGGTTGGCAATGCGCACCTCCGTATCCGGGAAGGGCACACCCACATAGCCGGGGCGGTGCTTGCCATTCATGGGGTTGGCGGTAAGGACCGGGGAGGTTTCCGTCATGCCGAAGCCTTCCACGAGCCGGCCGCCGGTCATGGCCTCCCAGCGCTCCACAATCTCCACGGGCAGCGTGGCGGCGCCAGAAAAGGCGTTGCGAATGCCGCTTAAGTCAACGTCTTTTTCTTCGGCCGCGTCCATGATCTTCTGATAGAGGGTGGGCACACCCGGCAGCCAGGTAGGCGTGCGCTTCTTTATGACGTCCAGGATGAGCGGCATCTGCGGGGAGGGAAGCAGGATGAGCTCGGCTCCCAGGTAGATGCTGAAAATACACAGCGTGGTCATGCCATAGGCGTGGAAGATGGGTAGCGCTGCGAGGAAGCGCTCTTGTTGTTTGCCCATCTGCGGCACCCAGGCCTTGCCTTGGATGGCATTGGCAATGAGATTGCCGTGGGACAATAGCGCGCCCTTGGGCTTGCCGGTGGTGCCGGAGGTGTAGAGGATGAGCGCGATATCGTCCTGGGAGATCTCGGGGAAGTCGAGGTCTGAGCCATCGCCGCCAATGGCCGCGCCGATGAGCGTGGACCATTCCACGGTGTTGGGCGCGGGACTGGTCAGCTGCTCGCGCTTGGCGGCCAGCGGCGGGATGGGCAGGCGCAGCGCGAGGCGCTTGATCGGTGGCATGGCATCGACCATGTTGACGGAGACGATGGTCTCCAGCGGGGTGGTCGAGCGTAGTCTTTCCAGCGTGGAGGCGGTTTTATCCCAGGAGATTGCCACGCGCGCGCCGTGGTCTTTGAGTAGCCCCTCAAATTCCGGGGCAGTATAAAGCGGGTTGTGCTCGACCACGGTGGCGCCAAGTAGCTGGACCGCATAAAAGGCGACGACGTGCTGGGGGCAGTTGGGCAGGACGATGGCTACCTTATCGCCCGGGCGAATGCCAAAGGCCTTGAGTCCGGCCGCGGCGGCGCGCACCTGGCTATCGAGCTCCGCGTAGGTGTGCGTGCGGCCGAAGAAGTAGGTGGCGGATTTATTGGCGTTGGCCCGCAGGTTAGTGCGGTAGTAGTCGACGATGGTTTTATCGCCGTAGTCCAGCGTGTGTGGGGTCCAGTCGCTGTAGTGCTCGAGCCAGGCTCGGGAGGTGGAAGCGGACACGCGAAAACCCTTTCGTTTGGCTACAGAAACTATTTCTGAAGGGATAGCATATCCCAAGTTTGAGGAATCCCTCTAGTGTTCTTCTAATGTCAGCAAAAAACGTTTGGCTTCCAGACCACCCGCGTAGCCGCCGAGCCCGCCATCGCTGCGCAGCACACGGTGGCACGGCCGCACGATGAGTAGGGGATTGGCGCCGCACGCACTGCCCACGGCCCGCGTCGCGCCGGGGCGGCCGAGTAACTTAGCGACGTCGCGGTAGGTGACCGTCTCCCCGTAGCCAATTCCCGCCAACTGCGCATGCACTGCGGCGCGGAAGTCGGTCGTCGCAGGCGGGTCTAGGGGCAACTCGAAGGCGCGGCGCCGGCGGGCGAAATACTCCGCGAGCTGCGTCTGGGCGGCGTCGAGCACGTCTGTGCTGCGCTTTCCGACGTCCCCTTCTTCCGCACTGCTTACCTCCTCCTGCGGGGTGCCGGCTGCGGTGAATTCCACGCGGGAAAGCCCCCGCGGGCTCGCCTGCAAGCGCAGGGGTCCGAGGGGGCTATCGATGAGGCGGAACATGTTAGTTTTGTTCGGCCTCGAGACGGCGGATGAGGTCCGCTTGGACCTCGCGGCGGCGGATCTTGCCCATCTGGTCCTTGGCCAGCTCCTCAAAGTGGTAGAAGGTGCGCGGAACCTTGTAGCGGGTCAGGCGCTCGCGGCAGTAGTCCTTGAGTCCCTCCGGATCCAGGGCGGCGCCATCGGCGAGGTCGAGGCAGGCCACGACGTCCTCGGAGCCGTCCTCGCGCGGGCGGCCGACCACGGCGACGTCATCGATGCTCGGGTGCTCGCGCAGGATTTCTTCCACCTCGCCGGGGTAGACGTTGAAGCCGCCGGTGATGATGATTTCCTTGATGCGGCTGACCAGGCGGATAAAGCCGTCTTCTTCCATGATGCCCATGTCACCGGTGCGGAACCACTCGCCGTGGAAGGCGGCCTCGGTGGCCTCTTCATTGTTGAGATAGCCCTTGAAGATCTGCGGGCCGCGGGCCAGCACCTCGCCCTCTACGCCATCGGGCTGGGTTTCATCGAGATTATCCGGGTTGGCAATGCGCACCTCGGTATCCGGGAACGGAATGCCCACGTAGCCCGGGCGGCGGTCGGTGCTCATTGGGTTGCCCACGATAATCGGCGAGCACTCGGTGAGGCCATAGCCCTCCACCAAGAGGCCGCCGGTGTAGTTCTCCCACTTGTTAACCGTGTCCGAAGGCAGGGTAGACGCGCCGGAGAAGGCCGCGCGCACACCCTTGATGGGGATTTCCTGATCCTCGGCGGCCTTCACGATGCGCTCGTAGAGCGTCGGCACGCCCGGTACCCAGGTCGGGGTGTGCTTCTTCATCAGCTGCATGATGAGCGACATATCTGGCTTGGGCAGGATGACTAGCTCGCCGCCGATGAACTGCGCAAGGGTGACGTTCATAGTTAGGCCATAGGCGTGGAAGAAGGGGAGGGCGGCCAGCATACGCTCCGGCTTATCGCCCAGACCCGGTACCCAGGCCTTGCCCTGCATGATGTTAGAAAACAGGTTGCCGTGTGAGAGCATGGCGCCCTTGGGTTTTCCGGTGGTGCCGGAGGTGTACATGATGAGCGCGATGGTGTCCTTGTCCACGTCCTCCGGCGTGGTGATATCGCTGCCGTCGCCGCCGATGGCATTGCCCACCAGAGTCTCCCACGGCACGGTATTGGGCGCCGGGGACGATAGCTGCTCGCGCTTGGACTTCAGCGGCGGGATGGGCAGGCGTAGGGCGGCGCGCTGCAAGGTAGGCATGGCGTTGATCATGTTGATGGACACGACCGTTTCCAGGTTGGTAGTCGCCCGCAGCTTTTCCAGGGTGGGGGCCGCCTTGTCCCAGGCAATGGCGATGCGCGCGCCGTGATCCTGGAAGAGCCCTTCCAGCTCGTGGGCGGTGTAGAGCGGGTTGTGCAGCACCACCTGGGCGCCCAGCTTCAAGATAGCGTAGAACGCCGCGATGTACTGTGGCGAGTTTGGCGCCACGATGGCGACGCGGTCACCGGGGCGCACACCGAAGGCTTTCAAGCCAGCGGCCGCAGCGCGAACCTGCCGGTCCAGCTCCGCATACGTTTGGGTGCGTCCGAAGAAGTAGGTGGCCGGTTTATCGGCGTTGACCTCAAGGTTGTTGTCGTAAATATCCAGCAACGTGGTGTCGCCGTACTCGAGGTGGTGCGGTGTCCATTCCGGGTAATACTGGAGCCAAGCCTGTGATTCGTATGCGGACAAAACTTTACCTTTCGGTGGCGTAGGTTTCTGGCAGGGGCCAGTATAGCGCCGGTAGAATTGAGCGCCATGCGCATCGCCATGATCTCTATGCATACCTCGCCGATTGAACAGCCCGGCTCAGGGGACGCCGGCGGCATGAACGTCTACGTCCTCAATAGTGCGCGCCAATTGGCTCGCCGGGGAATCGAGGTGGACGTCTATACCCGTGCCACTCGGCCTAGCCAGGGCGAAATCTTGGAGGTTGAGCCCCACCTGCGCGTCATTAATATCGTCGCCGGGCCGTACGAGGGCCTGGATAAAGAGGATCTGCCGACCCAGCTGGCCGCCTTCGCCGGCGGCATGGTGCAATTTGCCAAATGGCAGGGCAAAAAATATGACCTCATCCACTCCCATTACTGGCTCTCCGGCCAGGTGGGCTGGCTACTGCGGGATCTCTGGGGCATCCCGCTCATCCACACGGCTCATACCCTCGCCGCGGTGAAGAACGCCTCCCGGACCGCGGATGACACCTTGGAGTCCGAGGCCCGGCGCATCTGTGAGCAGCAACTAGTGGATAACGCGGACCTGCTCGTGGTCAATACCGAGCAAGAGGCCCGCGACTTGGCCGAGCACTACGACGCCGAGTGCGACATCATTCGCGTGGTCTCGCCCGGCGCCGACGTCGAGCTTTTTACCCCTGGCACGGACCGCAATACCGAGCGCTCCCGCCGCGAGCTGGGCATTCCACTGCACACCAAGGTGGTGGCCTTTGTGGGGCGCCTGCAAAAATTCAAGGGCCCAGAGGTCCTCATCCGCGCCACGGCCGAGCTCTTCCGCCGCGAACCGACCCGCAACCTGCGCGTGGTCATCTGTGGCGGACCATCGGGGGCCAATACGGCGCCGGAGGCCTATAGGGAGTTGGCGCGTGAGTTGGGCGTCGATAAGCGCGTGCGCTTTTTGGGCGCCCGCCCGCCAGAGGAGCTGGTGGGGGTCTACCGCGCGGCCGATATCGTGGCGGTGCCTAGCTATAACGAGTCCTTCGGCCTAGTGTCGCTGGAGGCCCAGGCTTCTGGCACGCCGGTGGTGGCCGCGGCCGTTGGCGGGCTGCCCATCGCCGTGGCCGAAGGGGAGACCGGCCTGCTGGTGCACTCGCATGACCCATCCGACTGGGCCGATGCTCTAGCCCGCCTGCTTGACGACGACCCCATGCGCATCGCCATGGGCGAAGCCGCCGTCGCCCACGCCGCGCGCTTTAGTTGGGCCAGCTCCGCCGCCGCGCTCGCAGAAATCTATGACGAGGCCAGCCGCATCGAGGTCCCGGATTGCCATCAACGGCGGGCGATTGGGGATTAAACCCCGACGCCGGTAATAATTTCATGGCATGCTGGAGGCATGACTAACGGAAAGCTGATTCTTCTTCGCCATGGCCAATCCAAGTGGAACGAGTCCAACCAGTTCACTGGCTGGGTCGATGTAGATCTGACCGAAAAGGGCGAGGCGGAAGCCAAGCGCGGCGGTGAGCTGCTCGCGCAGGAAGGCGTTCTGCCCGATGTACTCTATACCTCTCTTCTGCGCCGTGCTATCCGCACCGCGAACATCGCTCTTAACGCCGCCGACCGCCACTGGATTCCAGTGGTGCGCGACTGGCGCCTCAACGAGCGCCACTACGGCGCCCTGCAGGGCCTGAACAAGGCCGAGACCAAGGAAGAGTACGGCGAGGAAAAGTTCATGGCATGGCGCCGCTCCTATGACACGCGCCCGCCGGAGCTGGCCGATGACTCCGAGTACTCCCAGGCCGATGACCCGCGCTACGCGGACCTGGACAAGGTCCCGCAGACCGAGTGCCTGAAGGACGTCGTCGCCCGCTTCGTGCCGTACTTCGAGGAAGAAATCCTCCCACGCGCTAAGAAGGGCGAGACCGTACTTATCGCCGCTCACGGCAACTCCCTGCGCGCACTGGTCAAGCACCTGGACAATATCTCTGATGACGATATTGCCGGCCTGAATATTCCGACCGGCATCCCGCTGGTCTATGAGATCACCGAGGACGGCTCCGTGGTAAACCCAGGTGGCACTTACCTGGATCCGGAAGCCGCCGCTGCCGGCGCCGCCGCCGTTGCTGCGCAGGGCGGTAAGTAAGAAACTGCGCTAAAGTCCCCGGGGAGTATTCCCTGGGGACTTTGTGGTGGATAGGGTAGACACGTGGAATTGATTCTTTCCTTTGCCGCCGGCGTGGTGGCCTGCGGATTGGCGCTGCCGGTGATTTCCTGGTTGCGCGGGCGCATTGCGCGCTACCGCCAAGCCACCGATGCCGAGGCCAACCAGGTCACGACGGTCAGCCAGGTGCTGCACTTGGCCGTGCAGGGCTCACCGACGGCCCTGGCGGTGCTGGACCGCAACCAAGAAATCGTCATGTCCAATCCGGCCGCCCATGAGATGTCCCTGGTCCATGATCGCGCCGTGAACCCAGAGGTGTGGCAGACCGCGCAGGAGGTCTTTGAAGACAAGGAGACCCGCACCGTCGACCTGGCCATTCCCAAGCGCCGCACGGGCCACCGCGTCACCCAGTTCAAGGCGGTCATTAAGCCGCTGACGCTTAACGACGGCCGCTTTGTCATCATTTACGGCACCGATGAGAGCGAAAACGTCCGCATGGAATCCGCCCGCCGCGACTTCGTGGCAAACGTCTCCCATGAGCTCAAGACCCCCGTCGGCGGCATTGCCCTGTTGGCCGAGGCCCTGCTCCAAGACCCCGGTGACCAGGAAACCGTGGAGTACTTTGGCAACAAGGTTTACAAGGAAGCCAACCGCATGGCCGATATGGTCAGCGAGCTTATTTCCTTGTCCAAGCTGCAAGGCGCCGAGGCGCTGCCGGAGATGGAACCGTTGGCCGTCGATGACCTCATCGAGGAAGCGCTCTCGCGCAACCAACTGGCTGCGGAGGCTCGCTCCATCGAACTCAACCGCGGCGCTTCCGCAGGCGTGCAGGTCAAAGGAGATAGGTCCCTGTTGGTTACCGCCCTGTCTAACCTCGTCTCCAACGCAATTAACTATTCGCCGGAGAAAATGCCGGTGTCCGTCTCCCAAAAAGTGGTGGATGGCGGGGTCGTGCTCATCCGCGTCACGGACCGCGGCATCGGCATCGCACCGGATGATCAAAAGCGCGTCTTCGAGCGCTTCTTCCGCGTAGACCAAGCCCGGTCGCGGCAGACCGGAGGCACTGGCCTAGGATTAGCAATTGTTAAACACGTGGTGGCCAACCACGGCGGCAACATCAAACTGTGGTCCCGGCCCGGTACGGGTTCTACATTCACTATTGAGTTGCCTATCTACAGGGAAGAAAAGCCAGCGCAGGATGCTGGCATGAAGGATAATGAGAAAAAGGATGCCGTCACTGCGGCGGCGCCTGGGCTCCCGCGGGCAGTAGCACGCGTTGCAGCACGTCGAAAGGATAAAGCACAATGACCACCATCCTCATCGTTGAAGATGAAGAGTCGCTGGCAGATCCGCTGGCATTTCTCCTTCGCAAGGAGGGCTTCGAGCCGATCATCGCGCACGATGGCCCCACCGCGTTGGAAAAGTTTGCCGCTAACGACATCGATATCGTCCTTCTAGACCTCATGCTGCCCGGCATGTCCGGCACCGAGGTATGCAAGCAGCTGCGCACCACCTCGTCCGTGCCGGTCATCATGGTGACCGCGCGCGATTCCGAGATCGACAAGGTCGTCGGCCTCGAGCTCGGCGCCGATGATTACGTGACCAAGCCTTATTCCTCCCGCGAGCTCATCGCCCGCATCCGCGCGGTGCTGCGCCGCGGCCACGATTCCGGCGCCGGTGCCGATACCGAGGCGGAGGAAGAAGTAACCGAGCAGCTCCTCGAGGGCGGCCGCGTCAAGATGGACGTGGAGCGCCACACCGTTACCGTGGCGGGCGAGCCGGTTTCCATGCCCCTCAAGGAATTCGACCTCCTGGAGTACCTGCTGCGCAACGCCGGCCGCGTACTTACCCGCGGCCAGCTCATTGACCGCATCTGGGGCGCCGATTATGTTGGCGACACCAAGACGCTCGATGTCCACGTCAAGCGCCTGCGCTCCAAGATTGAGGAACAGCCCTCCCGTCCGAAACACTTGGTTACGGTGCGCGGTCTGGGCTATAAGTTCGAGCTCTAGCTCTCCGCCCGTTGGTTTTCTGCCTGTAGGCTCCCGGCCTTTACGCTGGCCGGATGCTGCGTGAGCTGGACGCCGTGCTCGGCCGCCGCGGCGCGGGCCTTGCAGTGCGCGGCCAGAATCTCATAAGACTCTCGGCCCATGAGCGCTACCAGCTCGTCCTCGTGCGACTGCCACATCGGCAGCGGGTTGGCATGGCAGGCAGCATCGGCCGAACAATACCAATCGAAATCCTCACCGCCATTGCCCCAACCGCGGCGGTCATACTCGCCAATCTGGGTGCGCAAAATCTCCTGTCCATCCGGGCGCTCTTCATAATCCTCGTAGCGGCGCAGCGGTAGCTGCCAACACACCTCGGGTTTTACCACCGTGAGCTCCTCGCCGGTATCGACAGCCCACTGGTGCAGCGCGCAGCCCGTGCCCGTAGCCCAGCCGGTGCGGTTGGCAAAAATGCACGCGCCATCCACAATGGGGGTCTTCAGCGCCGGTTCCGATTCGCCGTCCTCGCCGTCGAGCTCGTCCCACTCCAGCCATGGCTCCAACTCGTCCGTAGCGTCCTGCGCGAGGAACTCATCTACCCCCGCTGGGCGCAGCTGCCAATATTTGGCGGGCATGCGCGAGACGGCGTCATAAAGCTGGTCGCGGTCTTCCTCATCGGCCATATAGGCGCCATGCACGCAGCAGCCCACCTCGGGCTGGCTCTTATCGATGCCCCGGCATGCCGACGTCCCAAATTGGCAGCTGTAGTGCGATTCCACCCATGTCAGGTCGATGGAGAAGACGTGGTGTGGGTCGTTCGGGTTGGTAAATTCAAACCACTCCCGCGGGAAATCGGGGGCCTCTTCGCGGCCCGCTCTTATCGACGCCGCCGCGGGCGAGCTCGCGGGAAAACCTAGGTATACCGTGTCAGATTTTGGGCGATTCACACCTAACCACGGTAGACCTACTACGCTATTAGTGTGCGATTAGGTGTATTAGACGTCGGAAGCAATACCGTCCACCTCGTTGCGGTCGATGCCGCGACGGGCGGACGGCCCACTCCGATGAGCGATTGGAAGACCCCGCTCCGGCTGGTAGAACAGCTGGACAAGAAGGGCAACATCCATGAAAAGGGTGTAAAGAAGCTGGTCAGCGCCGTAGCGGAGGCGAGCGAGCTGGGCGATAAGCTGGGCTGCGCGGAATTTATCGCCTTTGCTACCTCGGCGGTGCGCTCCGCGCCCAATTCCGAGGCCGTGCTCGATGAGGTGGAAAAGCAGACCGGCGTACGCCTGCAGATCCTCTCCGGCGTGGAAGAAGCCCAGCTGACCTTCCTCGCTGCCCGTCGCTGGTATGGCTGGTCCGCCGGCCGTATTACCAACCTGGACATCGGCGGCGGCTCGCTAGAGCTGTCCACCGGTACCGACGAGCACCCCGACCTTGCCTTCTCCCTCGACCTGGGTGCTGGCCGGTTGACCCATAATTGGTTCGACACCGACCCGCCAGAGAAGAAAAAGGTAAGCGCGCTGCGCGATTTCATTGATGCAGAGCTTGAAGACGCCGCCCAGCAGATGAAGGCCATGGGCCCCGCTGGCCTTGCCGTGGGTACCTCCAAAACCTTCCGTACGCTGGCCCGCCTGACCGGTGCCGCACCCTCGTCTGCCGGCCCATACGTCAAGCGCACGTTGACTGCACCGGGTCTGCGCCAGTTAATTTCCTTCATCTCTCGCATGACTGCGGCAGACAGAGCGGACCTAGAAGGTGTAAGTTCTAACCGATCGCACCAAATCGTTGCCGGCGCTCTGGTGGCCGAGGCATCCATGCGAGCCTTGGACATCGAGAAGCTGGAAATCTGCCCGTGGGCGCTGCGTGAGGGCGTCATTTTGCGCCGGACCGACAAGGGATTGGAATAGGAAGAGATCATGGCTGACAAGAACAAGTTGACCGTGGCAGAGCTGCTGGCTCGCGATAAAAAGGCCCGCGGCGAGAAGGGCGGCAAGGATGACAAGCGTTCGCGCCGCCACCGCCGCAGCTTGGATGAAGGCGGCATCTCCGTTGCCGAGCTAACCGGCAACCTCAAGAAGGTCAAGGCTTCGCCTGCAGAGGCCAAGCACACCTCCGTCTCCATCGACGAGGACGCTCCCGTCATCCGCGCCCCCAAGGCTGCCGACGCGACCGATGCCGACGCCGCAAAGAAGTCCACCGACAAGCCAAATTCTCAGTCCGCAGCCACGACCGCCGCTCAGCCTGCCGCGCCGAAGGCTGCACCCAAGGCTGCACCAAAGACCGCCGCAGAGGCAGCACCAAAGGCTGCTCCTAAATCCGCGGACAAGCCCGCAGCCAAGTCTGCTGCCGCTGCGGCACAGGAGGCGCCGAAGAAGAATCAGCCTTCTGCGGATGACACCGCGGTAATCCAGCGCGTGGGTAAGGCGAAGGAGGAGGATGCCAAGACTGCTGCCGCCAAGCCTGCCGGGGCTGAGGCAGCTGCCGCGAAGCCCGTTGCCGAAAAGCCGAAGGCCGACAAGGGCGCGAAGGTGGCCGGAGCGGGAGCTGCGGCAGCTGGCGCTGGAGCGGCCGCTGCGGCGGCGGTGCCGGCGTCGAAGAAGGCGGGCGTCGCTAAGGATGCCGAGGAAACCGGCAACCTGCCCAAGGTCGAGGACGACGAAGAGTGGATCGAGGAAGAGCACGAGAAGCTCAACCCAGTTTCCATCCTGCTGATGATTGTCGCGGGCATCCTGCTGGCGATTGTCATCTTCAAGGGCTTTGAGATTCTGTGGGATAGCTTCCCGCGCGTGATCGTCGCCATCCTCGCGTTGTGCGTCACCGCGATTATGGTGGGCGTGACGCACGCCCTGCGCACCGCGCGCGATGGATTCTCCATGTTCCTGGCCGGCTTTACCGGCCTAATCCTGACCTTCGGCCCGCTGCTGTTGGTTATGCTCTAAGCCCCCGCTTGTCGACGCCCCGGTTACCCCACGTGGTAGCCGGGGTTCCGCATTTTTGGCATGGTGGAGGCTATGACAAAGATTGCAATTTTAGGCGGCGGACAAATCGGTGAGGCTTTGACCTCGGGACTCGTAGCATCGGGCTTTGCGGGCTCGGATATCACGGTCACCAACCGCACCGAATCACGCAGCCAGGAACTCAAAGAGACTTATGGCGTCGCCACCACCAGCGATAATGCGGCGGCGGTAGACGGCGCGGATTATATCTTCGCGTGTGTGAAGCCCTACGCCATCCTGGATCTGCTCGAAGGCCTTGAACCGGCCAAGGATGCCGTTGTGGTGTCCATGGCCGCGGGCCTGACGTTAGAGCAGCTGCAGGGTGCGGCGGGCGAAGGCGTGCCGGTGGTGCGCGTTATGCCTAATACCCCCATGTTGGTGCGTCGCGGCATGTGCACCTGTGCGGCCGGTGAGCACGTGAGCGACGCCCAGATGGACGGCGTGCGCGAGCTGCTAGAGGCCGTGGGCGAGGTGGCGGTCATTCCGGAGAAGAATATCGATGCCGCCACCGCGCTGGCGGGCTCCTCCCCGGCTTATTTCTTCCTCGTGGCAGAGGCGCTTGTCGATGCCGGCGTGCAGCTCGGCCTACCCCGCGACGTCGCCGAGAAGCTTGCCGCCCAGGCCGCAGCCGGCTCGGGTGAGATGCTGGCTAGCTCCGGCCGCTCGGCCACCCAGCTGCGCGCTGGCGTAACCTCGCCGGGTGGCACCACCGCGGCCGCCGTGCGCGAACTGGAGGAGTCCGGCTTGCGCGGCGCGTTCTACCGCGCGGCAGAGGCCTGCTCCGATAAGGCCAAGGAGCTCGGCTAGCGCCGCCGTGTGCGACCTCCCCGTGGTGGGGGTGTACCCACCCGGGAGTGTTGGGGCGGGTGTTAAGCAGCGCTTTTAGGGGAAACCCTAATGAATGCTGTGAAAAAATTTGGCACTTGGGTCGCATTAGTCACATGTTTCACGATAGGCTAGGGCAAGCACGTGCGTGAAGTCCTGTGGGAGGGGAAGCCTACAGCGCGTAACGAGCTGAAGGGTTAGATATATATGGCAAATGAAGAAAAGGGAACCTTTCTGACGATCGCGGAGGTCGCCGAGATTATGCGCGTCTCCAAGATGACCGTCTACCGTTTGGTTCACGCAGGCGAAATGCCGGCTGTTCGCGTCGGACGCTCCTTCCGCGTTCACGAGTCTGCCGTCAACGAGTACCTGGAGGCTTCCGTCTACGGAGCCTAGGCTCGCGCCGCACAGACAGCGCCCACCTCTGTTGGCCCTAGTGGTCAGCGGTGGTGGGCGCTGTTGTTTCTCGCTGTTGTTGTCGCGGGCCCTTTTTGGTCACGGGCTGGGTGCTGGGTAAGATGGTGTGCATTCGTGTCGGCTCGCTGATGTGGCCCGCGGTCCGTGTGGCCACGGCGGCAAGAGTGCACCTTCGCCGTTTTAGCGCTGACAAGTTTGACAGTACGTACTACACGAAAGTGAGGACTCCATGGGTTCCGTCATTAAGAAGCGCCGCAAGCGCATGTCCAAGAAGAAGCACCGCAAGATGCTGCGCCGCACCCGCGTGCAGCGCCGTAAGCTGGGCAAGTAAACCCCAGCCCGCTTCTTGCCCTCCGCCATTGTGCGGAGGGTTTTTGCATGCTTGCCGACGTCGGCGGATTCTAGTGGTCGTGGAAACACGTCTTATGTTTCGGTTGAGTTTATCAGTGCGGCCATTTTCTCGGCTGGTGTTTGAAAGCCCAGGGTTTTGCGGGGGCGGCGGTTGAGTTGCATGGCGACGAATTCTAGGTCGGCTGCACTATGGACGCTTAGGTCTGTTCCTTTAGTGAAGTACTGCCTTAGTAGTCCATTGGTGTTTTCATTGGTGCCTCGCTGCCACGGCGAACCAGGATCGCAGAAGAACACGGGACAGTTTGTAGCTACAGAAAAGGCCTTATGGCAGGCCATTTCACTTCCCTGGTCCCAGGTAAGTGATCCTTTGAGATGGTCTGGCAAGGTAGCAATCGCTTTAGTAAGTGCTGCATTTACTTCGGTAGCATTATGCCCATTAGGTAGATGCAGCAAGATGACATAGCGCGTGGTTCGCTCTACTAGCGTGCCAATTGCAGACTTATTACCTGCGCCTAAGATGAGGTCGCCTTCCCAATGACCTGGTACGGCTCGGTCGTCTACTTCTGCTGGCCGGTCGGAAATCATCACTATAGGGTCAACAAACCGCTTGCGGGCGCTGCGCGTGCCACGAGGTCGACGTTGGGCGTGACCGCGACGCAGTGCAGCAGCGATTTCTTTTTTCAACTCGCCTTTAGCCTGGAAATACAGAGATTGATAAATCGTTTCAGGACACACGTACATAGTCTCATCACCGGGATAGCGACTGCGCAACCTCCCAGAAATCTGCTCTGGCGAGTACCTATCTTTTACCATTTCCCAGATCACCGTGCGCAAGCGTGGATTGGCATCAATCTTGCGCTTTTTCGGTCTAAACCTACGCAACACCGATTTACGGTGCGCATGCGTGGGAAGATACACCCCAAATTCATCCCGGTTGCGTTTAAGTTCCTTGCTGATAGTTCCAGCAGAGCGCTGAAGACGCCGAGCTATCTCGCGTACACCTTTGCCTTGCCGGTCAAGATCAAAGATGAGCTCGCGCTCTTCTATCGATAGATAGCGCGAAGAAATACGCCTATCGATACGCTCTTGCGGAATAACCTGGACTGGAACTGCTTGGCGACCATCAACGTACTCGAGTACCTGCATAAGCCTGTTATACAGCGCCACATCCGGGCCAGCCGGGACAAAAGGCACACGCCCCGCAGAAAGCTTGATGACACCTTTGTCCATATCAGCAGCATCACGCGGATGAATGCCACAGGCTAAAGCGGCATCTTTGCGCCCTAAAGCATTTACACGCAGTTGCAGATAACTACACCGGCGAGTTGTTGCCGCAGCTTTGCGGCCATGTGGATTGCGCTTCCACAAACCAAGCTCAATACCGATGCGATATACCGGAGAAGAGCCTATAGAAAGCTGGCGCGCAATATCCATCGGTGCCACACCTTCCAGCCACAACCGAGCTATTTCCTGACTGTCAGCCGAGCTAATACGCCTACAGCGCTTGCGCGGCAAGTCCAACTCACCAGCCAGCCGATAAGCTACCGACTCTGGTAAACAAACCACCCCAGCAGCCGCCCGTATTGAACTACCAGCCCGAACCAACGACGCAAACCGCGCCACAACAGCAGAATCCGGAACCCATTTCGACTCCACACAATCACCTAACCCATGTCAGGTGTTTCCACGACCGCTAGAAATCAAGGTCCCCCTGCGCCCTCTACCGCCCTGGCTACCGCCGGTAGTAGCGCCAGCCGCCATAGGAAAAGGCGGCGGTGGCCAGCGCAGGGAGGCCATAGGTGCGGATGGCGCGGCGCACGGAGCGATAGTCGCGCACGAGCCAGCCGCGGTCGCCAGCGATATCGCGCAGCTTGCGGTCTGGGTTAATGGCCACGGCGGTGCCGACCATGGACAGCATGGGCACGTCGTTGGCGGAGTCCGAATACGCGGTGCAGCGCGAGAGGTCGAGACCTTCGATGGTCGCGAGCGCGGCCACGGCGTGCTTTTTGCCGGGCCCGTGGAGGATATCGCCGACCAGCCGTCCGGTGAACTTGCCGTCCTTGACCTCCGCGACGGTGCCGAGCGCGCCCGTAAACCCGAAGCGCCGGGCGAGCACCTGCGCCAGCTGGACCGGCGTGGCGGTGACCAGCCACACTTGCTGGCCGGCGGCTAGGTGCATCTCCGCCAGCTGCGTGGTGCCGGGGTAGGCGCGGCGGGCCAGCGAGGCGTCCACGATCTCCTCGCACAAATCCACCAGCTCGTCGACGCTGCGGCCTTTGACAAACTCCAGCGCCTGCGCGCGGCCCACGGCCACGTCCTTGGCATTTTCGCTGCCGGAGACGCGGAACTTGAGCTGCTTCCACGCAATCGGCAGGATTTCAGAAAGCCGGAAGTAGCGCTTGCGCGCCAAGCCAAAGGCGAATTCCACGAGGGACGAGCCTTGGATGAGGGTGTTGTCGACGTCGAAAAACGCTGCCGCGCCCACATCCACCGGTACGTCTGGGTCCTGGGCGGTGATGCGCTGCGCACCGGCCGCGTCATAGGAGCCGGTGACCGAATCCACGCCGGAAGCAAAGTCCTCCAACTCCAGCCCGAATTCCTCCAGCGCCGCGGCGGCCGCGGCTTCACCGGCGGTGCGCTGCGATTCCTCGTCCAACGGGGCGAGCGCCTGGGTCTCCAAGAAATTGCGCAGGTTACCGCGCGAGGCGGTCCAATTGGCCAAGAAGTCGCGGGGGGATTCGGGGAACCCTGGGGGAGTGGTAGCGGACACGAGTGGGACAAACAGCTTTCGCAAATGCGGGGTGGACTAACGTGTCCATAGTAATGGTTTCGACCGCCGCCGTCCTTGTGAGGAGAAAATGTCCCAGCATCTCGTCGAGCTCATGGTGCGCACCACCTGCGGTTCTTGCGCGCGCGTGAGGGAGCAGATCACCCCCGTCGTCAAGCAGGCAGGCGCGGAGCTTGCTGTGCGTAACGTGGATGAGGACGCGGAGCTGGCCATGGAGTTCGGTGACCGCGTGCCCGTTGTGGTCATCGACGGCGAAGAGTTTGCTTGCTGGGAAGTAGACAACGAGGAGTTAGCGGCCGAGCTGGCTGGTTGATTCGGGATCCGCGACACCGACGGGTAGTCTTTTGGAGGATTAAAATCAATCAAAGGGTTGAGGAGTGTTGTGCATGAGCGTGCTCGTCGTGGGCATGTCCCACCAGTCGGCGCCGGTGGCGCTGCTGGAAAAGCTGAGCATGGATAGTGCGGTCCAGGATTCCGCCTGCGGGCAACTCGTGGCGGCCGAGCCACTTTCAGAGGCCATGATTATCTCCACCTGCAACCGCATGGAGGTCTACACCGTCACCAACTCCTTCCACGCTGGCGTGCAGGAAGTCGTGCGCGTGCTCACCCAGGTTTCGGGCGTGGGCGAGCAAGAGCTGCGCAACTACCTCTACGTGCGCTATGCCGACGCCGCGGCCGAGCACCTCATGTCCGTGACCTCCGGCCTGGATTCGATGGTGGTGGGCGAGCAGCAGATCATCGGCCAGGTGCGCAGCGCCTACCAGTCCGCCTCCGAGCAGGGCACGGTCGGCCCGCGCATCCACGCACTGGCGCAGGCCGCGCTGCGGGCGGGCAAGCGCGTGCACTCCGAGACCGATATCGACGAGGCCGGCGCCTCCATGGTGTCCTTCGCCTTCGACCAGGCCCTGCAGCGCCTCGACGCCGGGGACCTGACCGGCAAGACTGCGCTGATCCTTGGTGCGGGCGCCATGGCGTCCCTCGCCGCCACCCACGCCGGCCGGCTGGGCGTCAAAGAGCTGGTGCTGGCCAACCGCACCCGCGAGCGCGCCGAGCGCCTGGCCAGCCACGCCGAGGAAGCCGGCGTTTCCACCCGCGTCGTGGACTTTTCCGAGCGCGCCGCCGCGCTTTCCGACGTCGACCTGGCCATCTCCGCCACCGGCGCCGATAACTTCACCATCGAGGCCGCCGACCTCCCCGCCGGCCGCGAACTCATGCTCATCGATCTCTCCCTGCCGCGCGATATCGACGATGCCGCCGCCGCGGCCGAGGGCGTGGACTTGGTCAATATCGAGCGCCTGAGCAAGTCTCTTTCGGCCGCCGATACCGATGTCGCGGCCGGCACCAGCCCGCACGCGCAGGCCCGCCACATCGTCGACGAAGAGCTGGCGGCCTATACCTCGGCCCAGCGCGTGCGCGACGTCGCCCCGGCCGTAAGCGCCCTGCACCGCCGCGCGGCCGATCTCGTCGAGTGCGAGGCCGCGCGCCTGCAGCACAAGCATCCCGAGCTCGCGGGCAAGCAGCTCGAGGACGTGCAGCGCGCGCTCAAGCGCGTGGCCGATAAACTGCTGCATGAACCGACGGTTAGGGCGAAGAAGCTGGCGGCGTCGGAAAGCAGTGTCAGCAGCGAAAGCGCCCTGCAGGAGCTCTTTGGCCTGCAGCTGGAAGGCTCCGGGGTGTCCGTGGCCGTCAATGAACTGCCCACCATGACTAAGGAGGCCTAGATGTTTCAGATTGGTACCCGCGGCTCCAAGCTCGCCACCACCCAGGCCGGCCATGTGCGCGATTGGCTTATCGACGCCGGCTTTGACTCCCAACTCCACATCGTCACCACCGCCGGCGACGTCAATATGGCGCCGGTCGAGCGCATCGGCGTCGGCGTATTTACCCAGGCGCTGCGCGAGGCGCTGTATGCCGGCGAGTGCGATATCGCCGTGCACTCGTTTAAGGACCTGCCCACCGCGCCCGATGATCGCTTCCGCCTCGTCGTGCCGCAGCGCCAGGATTCCCGCGAGGCGCTCGTCGCCCGCGATGGCCTGAGCCTGGCGCAGCTGCCGCAGGGCGCGCGCGTGGGCACCTCCGCCCCGCGCCGCATCTCCCAGCTCGCCGCCCTCCGCCCGGACCTGGAGATTCGCCCGCTGCGCGGCAACATCGATACCCGCATGTCCAAGGTCACCGACGGCGAGCTCGACGCCGTTCTGCTGGCCTACGCCGGCCTGCTGCGCGGCGGCTACGCAGACCGCGCCACCGAAATCTTCGAACCCTCCGTCTTCATGCCGGCGCCGGCCCAAGGCGCACTCGCCATCGAGGCCGTGGCCGGCACCGAGGCCGCCGCGGCGCTAGACGCCATTGTCGACGACCGCGCCTCGGCCGCCGCTGCTGGTGAGCGCGCCGTGTTGGCCCGCCTCGAGGCCGGCTGCACCGCGCCGGTGGCCGCCACCTCGCGCTGGGACGGCGACCAGCTCACCGTGCGCGGCGGCGTCTTCGCGCTCGACGGATCCCGCCAGCTCACCGCCACCGCCTCCGGCTCCGCGGCCGAAGCCGCCGATCTTGGCGCGCGCATCTCGGACGAGCTTTTCGCCGGTGGCGCGGCCGAGCTGCTGGGCAAGTAATTTCGCCTTTAGGCGCTAATAATTTAAGGTGTAGATACCACAGATCATTGTCCCGCAATGATCCGGCCCCCTTTAAGGGCATCCCAGGACGCAAGGCCTGGGATTTTGGCCGTTAAGACCGTGTCACCCACCGCCGGCGCGGGGAACCACACCGCATGCGATCATGTCCGTGCGCGGTGCCGCGCGCCCGATTTTAGAAAAGAACTTTATGAGCAATGCCGCGCCAGACACCCAATTGGGCAAGATCGTCTTTGTGGGCGCTGGTCCAGGTAATCCCGACCTGCTGACCGTCCGCGCCCGCGAGGTTCTGGCAAATAGTGCCATCGCCGTGACCGATCCGCAGGTCATGCAGGGCGTGCGCGATGCCGTCGCCGCCGCGCTGCCCGTTCCACAAGAGCTTCTCGACGCCGCCGAGGCCGAATACGCCCAAATGTGCGCCGATGCCAAAGCCAAGGGCGCGCGCCGCAAACCGCCGCGCCCCGCACCGCCGACGGCCGCGGTGCTGTACGAGCCGGCCGCAGATATCGTCGGCCAGCTGCGCGAGTGCTTGGTCGAGGCCGATGGCGAGGATGTGATCCGCCTGGTCACCGGCAACCCGCTGCACCGCGAGTCCATCAAGGCCGAGATTAACGCCGTGGCGTCTGCCGGCCTGGAATTTCAGGTAGTGCCGGGCATGTCCCTGCCATCTACCGTGCCGTCCTTTGCCGGCATTGCGCTCGGCTCGACCTACACCGAGGCCGACGTAACCGACGGCGCCGATTGGGACGCGCTGGCCAATGCCACCCAGCCCATCGTCCTGCAGGCCACCAAGGAGGACCTGCCGGTCATCTCCGACGAGTTGCAGCAGCGCGGCATGCCGGCCGAGACCGAGGCATTTGTCACCGTCCACGGCACCACCCGCCTGCAGCGCACCTATGAGACCACGCTGGGCACCATGGGCAAGCTCGACGCGGACCTCACCGGCCCGCTCGTGGTCACCCTCGGCCGCAGCATCGACGACCGCACCAAGTACTCCTGGTGGGAAAACCGCCCGCTTTACGGCTGGCGCGTGCTCGTCCCGCGCACCAAGGAGCAGGCCGGCCCGATGTCCGCGCGCCTGGCCGGCTACGGCGCTATCCCACAAAACGTGCCCACCATCTCCATCGAGCCGCCGCGCAATCCGGCGCAGATGGACCGCGCCATCAAGGGCATCGTCGAGGGCCGCTATAAGTGGATCGTCTTTACCTCCGTCAACGCCGTGACCGCGGTGTGGGAGAAGATTGCTCAGCTCGGCCTCGACGCCCGCGATTTCGCCGGCGTCCACCTCGCGGCCGTGGGCACGAAGACTGCGGCCGCCATCCGCGCCAAGGGCATGGTTCCGGAGCTTCTGCCACACAAGAAGAAGCAGAACGCCGAGGGCCTGCTCGATGTCTTCCCCAACTTCGTAGAAGACATCGACGCCGTCGGCCGCGTCCTGCTCCCGCGCGCCGATATCGCGGCCGACACCCTGGTTGACGGGCTCAAGGCCCTCGACTGGGAAGTCGATGACGTCGTGGCCTACCGCACCGTCCGCGCCGCCCCGCCTTCGGCCGAAATCCGCGACATGATCAAGACGGGCGGCTTCGACGCCGTCGCCTTCACCTCCGGGTCCACCGTGCGCAATCTGGTGGGCATTGCGGGCAAACCGCACCAGCGGACGATCATTGCGTGTATCGGGCCGTCGGCAAGAGCGGCCGCGGAAGAGATGGGCCTGCGCGTCGATGTCGTGCCCGAAGTTGCGGACGTGCCCTCGCTTGTCGACGCCCTCGCAGACCACGTGGCCGCCCTCCGCGCCGCCGGAAACCTGCCCGCGCCGCGCAAGAAACGCCGTTCGCGCAAGAAGGCTACTAAGGTCGACAAGGCATAAGTTTTAGTCTCGCTCTAAGGAGTACCCAATGAGCACCTTCCCAGCCCGCCGCCCACGCCGCCTGCGCACCACCCCGCAGATGCGCAACCTTGTGGCCGAAACCGAGGTCCGCCCCTCGGACCTGATTCTGCCCATGTTCATCGTGGACGGACTCGACGCCCCGCGCGAGATTCCCTCCATGCCGGGCGTCTACCAGCACACCTTCGACTCCCTGCGCCGCGCGGCCGAGGAGGCGTTGGAAGCCGGCGTGCCGTGCATCGACCTTTTCGGTGTGCCGCTCGATGAGGACAAGGACGACACCGGCTCCGTCGCCTGGGACCCGCAAGGCATTTTGAACCGCGGCATTTCCTGCCTGCACGAGGAATTCGGCGACGACCTCATCGTTATGGCCGATACCTGCCTCGACGAGTTCACCTCCCACGGCCACTGCGGCGTGCTGGATGACAAGGGCCGCGTGCTTAACGACGCCTCCGTCAAGCTCTACCAAGACATGGCTCGCTCCCAAGCCCGCGCCGGCGCCCAAATCGTCTCCCCGTCCGGCATGATGGACGGCCAAGTTGCCGCCATCCGCGCCGATCTCGACGAGGCCGGCCACGAGGACGTGGCCATCATGGCCTATTCCGCCAAGTACGCCTCCGCCTTCTTCGGCCCGTTCCGCGATGCCGTCGGTTCCTCCCTGGAAGGCGACCGCCGCACCTATCAGCAGGACCCGCGCAACTTCCGCGAATCCCTGCTTGAAGCCGAGCTCGACATCGAAGAGGGTGCGGACTTCGTCATGGTCAAGCCCGGTCTGCCCTACTTGGACGTGCTCTCGGCCGTGGCGGAGACTTCCCCCGTGCCGGTCGCGGTCTACCAGGTCTCCGGTGAGTACGCGATGGTCAAGGCCGCGGCCGCCAACGGGTGGATCGATGGCGAGTCCATCATGCTCGAGTCGCTGACCGCATTCAAGCGCGCCGGCGCCGGCCAGATTCTGACCTACTTCGCTACCGAAGCCGCCCGCCTTCTCAAGTAAAGGACCCCTGTGACTGCTACGCCCCCGTCGCCCGCCCCTGCCCCTCGCGCGCAACGCCCGCCGCGGAAGCAGCAGCGGCCGGAGTCCGTGACGTACATGCTGTGGCTGTGGCTGGGTGCGCTATGCGGCGAGGCCGTGCACCAGGTGCTCAACGTGGTGCTCACGCTGCTCAACCACGACGTACTCATGTCGCAGGCCAAGGAGATGGCCAAATCCGCACCGGCCGGCGTGGATGAAGCCCAGCTTTCCGACGCCTTCCTCCGCACCGCCGCCTACGGCTCCGTCGCCCTTTCGGCGGCCGTTTCGCTTGCGATTATCGTGCTGCTGGCCTTCCTGTTGCGGTCCCTTGCAAACCGCAGCAAGCGGGCCGGCACCTCGCGCCGCGTGTGGTTCGCCTTCTCGCTGTACTTCGGATTCCGCATCCTGCTGGCCTTCATGGTCACCCCGGCCGGCGCGGACGTGCCCGATTGGCTCTTTGCCGCCGATGGCATGGTGCAGATCCTTGTCGGCGTCGCGGCGGTCCTCGGCCTGATTTTCTCCGTGCGGACCGAAACCTTGGACTACACCGGCGAACTCGAGCAAATGCGCGAGCTGGAAAAGGAACTCGAGCAAGCGCAGCGCGAGAAGAAGCGCGCCGAAGAAGAGCGCAAGCGCTCCAAGGACGACCAGCGCGGCAAACGCGACGTCGGCAAGCGCGATCGCACCAACCGCACCGACCGCGTCGGCCGGTCTGATCAGGAGGATAAGCGATGAATAACACCGAGCGGCCCGGGCCCCGCGACTATAACCGCGCGGCCCGAAACACCTCCGCCAAGGAGAGCCTCGACGCGTGGCCGCGGCCGCTGCGCTGGGCATATTGGGTGCTCGTCGTCAGCGCCGTGATTATGCTGGTGAGCGGTATGGTGGGCATCTTCGGCTCGGGCGGGCCACAAGCAGAGCCGCAGAATGCGCAGGTCGCGGAGTACCTCCATTCCAATCGCCTGTTTGTCGCGGTGACCAATGCCGTCGGCGCCATCCTGCTTGCGCTCTTCGCAGCGCAGCTGGCCGGCGGGTCCAAGTGGGCGCGCCGCATCATTACCGTGGTCATCGCGTTCGCGCTTTTTACCAATATCGCCGCCCTCGCACTCGGAATCGGCGGGCTCGGGCTGCTGATTATCCCCATCACCTTGATTGTCGCCCTCGCGCTGCTTTTCCAGCCACAGTCCAATCGCTTCATCAAGGACCGCAGCTTGCGTGGCTAATTAGCCCCCACTCCAACTTTTGATTCATAATTGGGGCATGTCTCGACTCAATCGTGCCCCGCTTATCGACGCCGCCCTCGGCCGCACCCCCTCCCGGCCCCCAGTCTGGTTCATGCGCCAGGCCGGCCGCTCGCTGCCGGAGTACCGCGCCGCCCGCGAGGGGATTAGCATGCTCGATTCCTGCTTCATGCCGGAACTGCTGGCAGAAATTACCCTCCAGCCGGTGCGCCGCCACGACGTCGACGCCGCCATTTTGTTCTCCGATATCGTCGTCCCGCTCAAGGCGGCGGGCGTCAAGGTCGATATCGTGCCCGGTCGTGGGCCGGTGATGGAGCAGGCGGTGAGGAGTAGGGAGGACGTCGGCAAGCTGCCGCTGCTAGAAGCCGACGTCCCCGAGGTCACCGAGGGCATCGCCCGCATCCTGGCCGAGCTTAGCGAAACCCAAGCGCTCATTGGCTTTGTTGGCGCGCCGTTCACGCTGGCCAGCTACCTTGTTGAGGGCGGGCCATCCAAGAACCACGAGCGCACCAAGGCCCTCATGCACGCCGAGCCGGAGACCTGGCACATGCTCATGCGCCGCCTAGTTCCGACCATCACCCGCTTCCTGCAGGTGCAGGTCGACGCCGGCATTGATGCCATGCAGCTTTTCGATTCCTGGGCCGGCTACCTCAACGAGCGTGACTACCGCGAATTCGTGCTGCCGTACTCCCGGGAAATCCTGGCCGGCGTGACTATCCCGCGCATCCATTTCGGCGTCGGCACCGGCGAGCTCTTGCCGGCCATGTCGGAGGCGGGGTCGGAAGTTATGGGCGTCGATTATCGCGTGCCCATGGACGCCGCGGCCGAGCGCGTAAGCGCCCGCGTGTTGCAGGGCAACCTCGACCCGGCCATGCTTTTTGCCGGCGACGACGCCGTGCGCCAGGCCGTGCGCACCATCCGCGGCGAGGTCGATCGGGCCCGCGAGCGCGGCGATATCGACGGCCATATCTGGAACCTCGGCCACGGGGTCTTGCCAACTACCGACGCGGAGGCCATCACCCGCGCCGTATCCATCATCCACGAGGAGGGCTAAATGCGTATTGCGATTATTGGTGCTGGCCTGGCGGGCTTGACGGCCGCCTACGAGCTGCGCGACCACGACGTTGAGGTTTTCGAGGCCGCCGGCCGTATCGGAGGCAAGCTGTACTCCGTGCCGTTTAATGACGGCCCCACCGACATGGGCGCCGAGGCCTTCCTCGCCCGCCGCCACGACGCCGTGGAATTCATCGAATCCCTCGGCCTGGGCGGGAGCTTGGTCGAGCCCTCCGGCCTGCATTCGCTGGTGTATTCCGGCGAGCTTAAGCCGCTGCCGCGCGGCGGGATGATGGGCATTCCTTCGCACTCGGAGCCGGTCGCACACCTGGTCTCGGCTGAGACCGCCCGCCGCATCGATAACGAGGAGCCTTTCGAGTGGACGGCCGGCAGCGACGTCTCCGTCGGCCGCCTGGTGCGCCAGCAGTTTGGCGACGACCTCGTCGACCACGTTATCTCCGCCCTGCTCGGCGGCGTGTACTCCTGTTCGGCCGACGATCTGGGTGTGCGCGCGACCATCCCGGCGCTGGCCGAGACGCTCGACGCACTCTCCGCGCGCGGCCCAGTCACCCTCTCGGCCGCGGTCCGCTCGCTGGAAGAAGCCCGCGCGGCCAAGCCGAGCAGCGGCGGACCCGTCTTTCAGACCTTCCGCGGCGGCTACGCAGAACTCTACGAGACGCTGGCCGATAAATCCCGCGCCAAGATTTACCTTGATACCTTCATCTCCGGCATCACTCGCGAGGGCGAGAAATTCCGCTTGGCCGGCGCACCCGGCGACACCGCCGCCTTCGACCGTGTGCTGGTCGCCACCCCGGCCCCGACTGCAGCGCGCCTGTTGCCCAAGGTATCCCCGGGGGCGGCGGAGCGGTTGAAGAGCGTGAAGCTGGCGGCGTCGGCAGTCGTGGGCCTGAAGTTCGAGTCTGACACGGACCCGGCCGGCAACGCATTGCCGCAGAACTCTGGCATCCTCGTGGCTACGGACCAAGACGACGTGCACGCCAAGGCCTTCACGCTGTCCTCTCGCAAGTGGCCGCACCTGGCCGAGCGCGGCGGTGCCTTGGTGCGCGCCTCCTTCGGCCGCTTTGGCGACGACGCCATCGTCCGCGCCGAGGAGGACGACCTCGTTGACTATGCCCTCGACGACCTCCAGCGCCTCACCGGCTTCGACGGCCGCGCCGCGGGCGTTGCCGAGATTTTCACCCAGCGCTGGTTCGGCGGCCTCCCGCGCTTTGATGCCGGCCACCTGGAAACCGTGGCCGGCGCGCGCGGCGCCCTCGCGGCGACGCCGGGCATCGATGCCACCGGCGCTTGGGCCGGCGGGGTTGGCGTACCCAATGTCATCGCGGATGCCCGCGCTGCCGCGGCCCGCATCGCTCGCTAGCTGCGGGGCTCGCTAGCTGCGGGCATGCCAATGCGGCAGCAGGGCATCCTGCTGCCTGGCGGTTTAGGGGCTAGTGGGCCGGTGGCGGTGCTGGCGCGGTATCTGCCCAGGGCGGCTGCCACACCACGCGGCCTCGGCGCCGAACGAGGCGCCCGCGCACCGGTGGGGCATTAGGGTCATCGTCGTTGACGCCGTTGTGGTACGGACAACAGGTCGCCAGGTTTGCCATATTGGTATCGCCGCCGTGCCGCCACGCCTGCAAGTGGTGCACCTGGCATTTATCCGCCGGATAGTTGCATTCCGCCCACGGGCATACCGGATTTTCCGCGGCGGCCATGAGCCGCTGCTTCTCGCTGGCCATGCGCTCCGTCCGGTAGAGGTTGACCGCGCCCTCGAAGGGGTGAACGAGGGTGATAAGCCCGCGCTCTGCCAGCGTGCGCGAGACAAGTTCCGCGCCGGTGAGGCGGGCGCCGTTGGTGAGCTGGATGGTGATTTCCTCGCCGTCGCCATCGATGATGCGGTCAAGCTCGTCGAGCGTGATGATCGCGTTGGTCGTAATGGTTGGACGGGTGGCTGGGGCGGCGCCGGAAGGGGAGAAGAGCTCCGCAACGGAATCGAGCGGCGCGTTCTCGTCCAGGCTGGATTCCAAGTCCGCGATGAGTGAGGAAGGCCCGGTAATCGCGAGGGTCCACGGCGCGTCTTTACGGCGGCGGATACGCACGCCGGGGCGCGGCGGGGTCGGGGGATTGAGCTCGCGCAGCTTTTTGCGCGCCAGCTTTTCCATCTCATCGGTATCGGCGGCGGTGCGGCACAGCTCCACGCGCAGGCGCCAGGCATCGCGCTTGGTCTTAGCGCGGGATGCGTAGCGCTCGATTACCTCCAGCGTGGGCAGCGGGTGGGCGCGGTCGCGGGCGGCGGCAACCGCCTGGCGTTGCTGGCGGGTAAAGGAGGTGGGGGCAAAGAGGGCGTCGGCAAGCGTGAGCAAAGTGCGGGCCGTCTTATTGGGTGCCCCTGCGGCGCGCAGCTGGTCTTCAGACATGCCGGCGCACCCGGCAACGATATCGATGCCAGGCGCCAGGGCCGCAAGATAAGTCTGAAGAGCTGTCATGCCCCGCAGCCTAAGCCACGGCGCGCAACCCGCGCGAGGGCGAGCGCGCGAACTTGTGGATAACTAGGGCCCAAAGGGCGAATTTCGGCCCGCACGCCCGGCGGGCCTGTGGATAACTAGCCCTTATTGCGGAAGACGAAGATGGAGGAGAAGTCCTGATCGCCGTGGCCCATGGCCTGCATTTCCTCGAAGCGGCCGATGGCGGCGGTCAGGGCGGGCAGCGGCTTGGTGGAGGTCATCTCCATGAGCTTGGCGTCCTTGGCTAGGGCGTCGACGGTGAAATCGCCCGGGTCGGTATTGCGCTCGCCGGTGATAAACGGCGCCTTCATATTGGCGATGAAGGACAGGCCGGTGACATCGAGCATCTGCAGCACCACCTCGGAGTCTAGGCCCTCGGACTCGCCGAGTTGCAGGGCTTCGAGCAGGCCCTCGGCGGTGACGGCGAGCGCGAGGTTCGCCAGCAGCTTTCCGATGGCCGCCGTGGCCGCCGCCTCCACTCCGATGAGCTTGTCTTCTCCCGCCCAGGACTCGGCGAGGGACATGGCTTGCTCGCGGCGGGCGTCGTCAGGCGTGCCCACATAGACGCCGAGCTTGCCCTCGCGGGCCGGGCCGAGCGTGCCGACGACCGGGGCGTGGACGTAGGTGTCCACGGCGGCGGCGAATTCGCGGGCATCGTTGGGCGAGACGGTGGTGGTGTCGATCCACGTCACGCCGGCGGGGATGAGCTGCGGCTCGACGACGACCTCGCGGACATCGTCCGGCCCGAAGAGCGAGGTGATGATGACCTCGGCGTTCGCTACGGCCTCGGTGGGTGAGGCGGCAAGCTCGGCGCCTTCCTCCACCAGCGGCTGGGCGCGCTCGGCGGTGCGGTTCCAGACGGTCAATTCGATGCCGTCTTGCTCAGTGAGCAGGCGGCGGGCTAGTTCGGTTCCCATGCGGCCAGTTCCAAGAAATGCAATCCTCATGCTTTCCCAGTGTGCCATCATTGGGTGCAGGTTCGCCGCGTCTTGCGCGAGCCCCGGACGAGGGAGCCGTACCCGGCAACGCGACAAGACGGCCAGGAAGCAGTTATGGCGTGGTTCATCTTGATTTTCTCCGGCGCATTCGAGGCCGTGTGGGCGGCGGCGTTGGATAAGTCCGCAGGTTTTACGCGTTTGTGGCCCTCGCTTATTTTCCTCGTGGCCTGCGCGATTTCCATGGGCGGGCTGGCGTGGGCGATGCGCAGCATCCCGGTAGGCACGGCCTATGCGGTGTGGGCGGGCGTTGGCGCATCGGTGGCGGTTATTTATTCCTTCGCGGCCGGACACGAGGCCGCCACGGTGTGGAAGGTGTTTTTCCTCGCCATGATCATCGGCGGCATCGTGGGGCTGAAAGCGGTGAGTTAGAGGCCCGGAATCCGCGGCGCGGGTGGCAGCGGCGGCGCAGGTGGCGGTGCGGGCGCAGGCATAGCGGGCACTGCCGGCATATCAGGCACCGCGTCCTCGATGCGCCCGCGGACTTCGTGCGGCGGAATATTGAGGTTCGGCAGGCCGCTTTTGTCCCGCGCAGGTGGGCGTGGGGCCGGCGCCGCTGGTTGCGGGCGGGGTGCCGGTGCGGGCGCTGGCGCGGGCCGCTGCTGGGGCGCGGGAGCCGGGGCAGGACGCGAACTAGGCGCAGACTCAGGCGCCGGCGCCGCGGCCGATGGCGAAGGCCGCTCGGTCGGCGGCGAGGGAACCGGGGCGTCCTCCCGAGGCAGGTCGCGCGGGG
>NZ_JAVBIF010000003.1:0-176136 GCF_032821615.1 Corynebacterium tuberculostearicum
GCGGTAAGTCCCCAGTCGAGAACCGGGAGAGCACGACGCGCGCGCCGGGCGTCCGCGGTGAGCGCGAAGGGCGGGTGGATGGAAGGGGCGGGAGGGGGATTAGTCTTCGAGCTCGGCATCGAGGCGAGCCTGGTCGCGACGGTGCTGGCGGCGACGAATGAAGGGGGTGAGGATGAGGACGGCGATAACACCGACGGCGGTGCCGAGGAGGTAAGAGGCGGGGCTGTGGCCGTCGGCAGGCGCGTAGGCGTTATAGGCAATGCCGGCGAACATGGCAATGAGCGGGATGAAGTAGACGGCCATTGCGGTCCAATTTCGGCCCACTGGTGGGGTGGCGACGCGTTGGCGCATCCACGCGGTGCCGATGGAATTGCCGAGGATGGATGGTACGAGCGCGAGGAAGCACAGCATGCTCATTCGGCCGGGGAGGACCCAGGCGAGGATTGCGGCGACGACGAGCTCGAGGAATGGGATGAGAGTGATGCCAATTGCGCAGGCTTTATAGAGCGTGTCGCGTTCGAATTCATCGCGAGTGGCGCGCTCGATTTCATTGAGGGAGTAGTTGGCAATGGCGTTAATCATGTTGTTCGGCTCCAAAGATTTCTTCGACGGATTTACCTAGTTCGTGGCAAATGTCCAGTGCGAGGTGCACGGAAGGGGAGTAATTGCCCCGTTCGATATTGGCGATGGTCTGGCGGGAGACGCCGGCTTTTTCAGCGAGTTCGGCTTGTGATAATTCGAGCCAGCGGCGCCATTTGCGGACCATGTTGGGGTGGTCGGCCATCTGGACTCCTTTACTCTGTGTCTTGCTTACATGTCCTAATGTAAAGGATAATTGCCATTAAAGCAAATGTTTCACACATAGATGCCACTTCCAGTAGGGCTGAGCTGCTGAGGTCGGAAGCTCAGGGTTGCGGCCTTTTAGCACCTCAAGAGTGGCTTTGATAAGCAGGATGGCTTCGCTGAGGTGGTATTTGATGTCGTCGGCAGTAAAGCGCAAAACCGTATATCCGTGGGCGACGGCCGCGTTTTGCTTGGAACGGTCAGCTTGAAATGCCTCGCTGTGTTTGTGGTATTCCCAGCCATCGACTTCCACAAGGAGCTTTCCAATCCTGAGATCAAAGCGATACCCCGCGATGAGAGCATTGTGTTCTGGGAAAATTCCTTCAGTGCGCAGCTTTCTGCTTAAAGTGCGCTCCGGTGGGCTATCCGCTCCAATCGCGGCGTGCCGGATCGTCTCTTTTAGACTCCTTGGGACGCGCCGCATTCGCCGACGGTCCGTTTCTAGACGGCCGGGGCCGTGTTTTCCTCGGTAATGTTCTTCCAGAAGAGGCCTGCACGCACGCGAAATCCTTCGCGCGGCCCACAACGGTTGCACCACCGGAAGGCCGTTGACATTGTGCGTGGCTTGAAGTCGCGAGTGCGAAACGCGAAAGTTCTTCCCTTTTAAGGTGCGCGGTCCCTCCGCTTCCAGAGGAAACGTCAGCTGCCGGCCGAGGTAAATCTCCTGCGCTGTCTTTCCCGTGAAATGGATGCGGCTGAGCCCATGCGCCAGCGCCCGCGCCATCGCCCAGGGCGTCCATTCATCGGTATAAATCCCCCTGTGCACGCGAAAGAGCTTCCCCTCGCGAACCTTGCGACGAATCGCATCCTTGCTCAAACCTTGCCCGCGCAGTTCCGCGGTAGTCCATTCCCCCATAGGGCTTAACCTAAGCGGTCGTGTTGGGCTGGAGCTATGCGCGTCGCGGCATCCTGTGGATAACACTGGGTTTGGGGGCGATTTTCCGCTGCGTGGTCCGGATAGCTGTGGATAACTTCCCTTCGCGCTCACCGACGGCCTCGGTTGGCCCTGATTTGTGCTCCCCGTGAGCGCGGCGGGAGGGGCGTGGGCAGAGCTCGCCCTAGGCGCTCACCAGGTGACGAAAAAGAGAGACCCCGCCTCGTGCCGGTGAGCGCGAAGGGCGGGAGTGGCCGAGGGAGGACGGAGGGGCGAGGTGAGCCTCTGGGATAAGGGGCTAGGTGAGGGGCAGCGTCGAGGTCGGGTTGATGCCGCGAACCTTGGAATTGATAACGCCGGCGATGGCGAGCACCACGAACATGGCGGCGGCGGAGAGGAGTTGGGTGCGGGCGGTGGCGTCGGTAAGCATGAGCACCGCGATGGCCGCAAAGAGGGCGAGGGCGAACCAGGTGAGGTAGGGGAAGGCCCACATGCGGATGGGGAGGGGATGGAGGGCCTCGAGCTGGCGGCGCAGGCGCAGCTGGCTGACGGCGATGAAGACCCAGACGATGAGCAGGGAGGCGCCGGCGGCGTTGAGCATGAAAGTAAGGAGCCAGCCGGTGTCGGCGTAGTTGAGCGCGACCATGACGGCCGAGAGGAGGACGGACAGGCCGATGGCGGTGGTGGGAACGCCGTCCTTATTGGTGGTAGTGAAGATGCGCGGGGCCTCGCCGCGGGAGGCTAGGGAATGCATCATGCGGGAGGAGGCGTAAATCTGCGAGTTGAAGGCGGAGAGCAGCGCGAGGACGATGACGACCTCCATGATGCCGGCCGCGCCCGGGATGCCGGCGCGCTCGAGGACCATGGTGAAAGGAGATTCCGCGGCCGTGGAGGCGCCGCCCAAGATGGAATAGGGCAGGAGGAACGTGATGACGAGGACGGAGCCCAAGTAGAACACGGAGATGCGCAAGATGGTGGAACGCACGGCGTTGACTAGGGATTTTTCGGGATCTTCGGATTCGGCAGAAGCGATGGCAACCACCTCGATGCCGCCGAAGGCGAAGGCTACGGCCAACAGGCCAGCCGCGACGCCGCCGAGGCCATTGGGCATGAAGCCGTCCTCAAGGAAGACGGAGGTGCCGATGAAGGAATGGCCGGGCAGGAGGCCCAGGATGAGCAGCGCGCCGATGATGAGAAAGGCCACGATGACAACGACCTTAATGAGGGCGAACCAGTACTCGAATTCGCCGAAGCTGCGAACGCGCAGCAGGTTGACGATGCCGAAGAGGGCCACGCAGATGGCGGCGGGAATCCACGGCGAGACGTTGAACCAAGAGCCGATGAAGCCGGCCGCGCCGGTGATTTCGGCGCCCAGCACGGCGACGGTGGCTAGCCAATAAATCCAGCCCTGGGTAAAGCCCGCCCAGCGGCCGATGCCGTGTTCGGCGTATTCGGAAAAGGAGCCGGAGGCGGGGATAACGGTGCCCATCTCGCCCAGCATCTGCATCACCAAAATGGCCAGAAAGCCTGCGATGACGTAGGCGAGGAGCACGGCGGGGCCGGCGGCGGAGATGCCGACGCCGGTGCCCAAGAAGAGTCCGGCACCGATGGTGGAGCCTAGCCCCATCATCGTCAGGTGGCGGACCTTCAGGCCAGAACCGAGGGTGGAGGAGTTATCAGTCACCCCTCCATCTTATTTTGCCCGATTGAGCTATAGGAATCGGGGGTATTAATTCTTGTGCAGCTCGTCGTTAAGCGCGACGGCCTCGGCCTTCCACTCCACGGCCTCAACCGCACCGGAGACGGAGTTGCGGCGCAGCAGCATGCCGGAGGCACCGGAGAGCTGGGAACCCTTGACGTTCTCGCCATTATCAACGCCCAGTGCTTCCGCGACCTTGCCAAAGACGGTTACCTTGGTGCCGGCGGTGACGTAGAGGCCGGCTTCGACCACGGCGTCGTCGCCAAGCGAAATGCCAATGCCGGAGTTGGCGCCGAGGAGGCAGCGCTCGCCAATGGAGATGACCTCCTTGCCGCCGCCGGACAGGGTGCCCATGATGGACGCGCCGCCGCCGATATCGGAGCCATCGCCCACGACGACGCCCGCGGAAATGCGGCCCTCCACCATGGAGGCGCCGAGGGTGCCGGCGTTGAAGTTGACGAAGCCCTCGTGCATGACGGTGGTGCCCTCAGCCAGGTGGGCGCCCAGGCGCACGCGGTCTGCGTCACCGATGCGGACGCCGGACGGCACAACGTAGTCCACCATGCGGGGGAACTTGTCCACGGAGTAGACAACGACCGGGCCGCGGGAGGCCAGGCGTCCGCGCACCATCTGGAAATCGGACACAGCGCACGGACCGTAGTTGGTCCAGACCACGTTGTTGAGGTGGCCGAAGATGCCGTCCATATTCAGGCCGTGCGGCTTGACCGCGCGGTGGGAGAGGAGGTGCAGGCGCAGGTAAGCATCGTAGGTATCGACGGGGGCGTCATCCAGATCCTTGATGGAGGTCTCAACGGCGACGCGGGCTACGCCACGCTCCTCGTCTGGGCCTGCCAGCGCGGAGAACTGCTGGGGGACCTCCTCCAAGCGCTTAGTCTCGGTGGTCTCTACGTTCTTATCGGTGTATACGGCCGGGAACCATACGTCCAAGACGGTGCCGTCATGGGTAATGGTTGCTAGGCCGCGTGCGGATGCAGAAGTCATGCCCGCTAGCTTAGCAACTACTTCCGCGCCTCCGCGCGCTGGCCGGTGGGAAGCACGAAAGACAAGATGACGAGCACCGCGGCCAGGATGAGCACCGAGATGACCTGGTTGCGCGCGGCCGGATCAAAGAGCATCAGCAGGGTCAGTCCGGCCAGGGCGGCGGCCGTAACCCACGGAAGCCAGGGGAATCCGGGTACGTGGATCTCGGTCAGCTCGCCATTATCGCGCAGGACGGGGTGCAACTTGATAAAGGAAGCTACGATGAAGGACCAGATGACCAGCAGGCACCCTCCGACCGCGTTGAAGAGGAAGGCCAGAAGCCCTGGCGGGTTCCAGAACTGCAGGCCCACCGAAGCGAAGGCGAAGACCATGGACAAGATGACGGCGTTGATGGGGGAGCCGGCACGATTTTGCTTCAGGAAGAATCCCGGGGCGCAGTGGTCTTTGGCCATATCGAAGACCAAGCGGGAGGTGGCGTAAATCTGCGCGTTGAAGGCAGACAACAGTGCTAGGGCGATAATCGCCTCCATGAAGCCGGCCGCAAAAGGAATCTTGGCGGCCGCGAGCACCAGGGTGAAGGGGGAATCGGCCGCGACATCGGCGTCCTGGATGGAGCTAAATGGCAACGCCATGGTGATCACCACGATGGAGCCGATGTAGAAAATCATGATGCGCACGATGATGGCGCGCACCGCGGTGGCTACGTTGTGCGCCGGATCCTCGGACTCTGCCGCCGCGATGGTCACCAGCTCGATGCCGCCAAAGGCAAAGGCGACGGCCAGCAATCCGGCGGCGAAGCCAGGAATGCCATTGGGCAGGAAGTTCTCGGTGAAATTGGTACCGGCCAAGGAGACATCCATGCCCGGCAGGATGCCCAGCGCCATGAGCGCGCCGATGACGAGGAAGGCGACGATGACGCCGACCTTGATGATGGCGAACCAGAACTCGAACTCACCAAAACCGCCCACGGCCGCGAAGTTGACCACCGCGAAGAAGGCCACGGCAATAAGCGCTGGAATCCACGGGGCAATATCGAACCAGTTGGAAATGATGGCGGCCGCGCCGGTGATTTCGGCACCCATGACCATGATCAGCATGAACCAGAAAATCCACCCCATGGTAAAGCGCGCCCAGTGGCCATAGGCCTGGCCGGCGTAGGTGGAAAATGACCCCAAAGAGGGGCGGGCGGCGGCCATCTCACCGAGCATCCACATCACCAGTGCGATGAGCGCGCCGGCTACGGCATAGGAGATGAGCACGGAGGTGCCGGAAATCTGGATGCCGAGGCCCACGCCGAGGAAGAGACCGGCGCCCACGGCGGAGCCAAGGCCCATCATCGTGAGATGACGGGATTTCAATTGAGTGGCTTCGGCCATTGTTATCACCTTAGGGAGGACGAATTATTTGCAGTGAAGTGAACTTTACACAATGCGGTGAGCTGCGCGGAGCGCTAGCATGGCGCTTTGTGACTATAGATCTATATGCAGACCCCATCGAACTAACCAAGGCGCTCGTAGATATTCCGAGCCCCTCCCACCATGAGGAGGCCATCGCAGACGCCATCGAAGAAGCGCTGCGCGGATTGGACGTCGAGGTTGCCCGCTACGGCAATACCGTGTGCGCCCGCACGAACCGCGGGTTGGATTCCCGCGTGGTGCTCGCCGGCCACATTGATACCGTTCCGTTGGCAGAAAATGTACCGCATCACATGGAGACCTCTGAAGACGGGGTAGAGATTATGTGGGGCTGTGGCACCGTGGATATGAAGTCCGGTATGGCCGTCTACCTCAATGCTTTTGCCCAGCTGCACGAAGCGGACGAGCTTAAGCATGACCTCACCGTCATCGCCTACGAGGGCGAAGAAGTAGCCACTGAATTTAATGGCTTGGGCCACCTGCAAAAGGACCACCCGGAGTGGCTCGAGGGCGATTTCGCGCTGCTAGGCGAGCCCTCCGGCGCCATGGTGGAGGCCGGCTGCCAGGGCTCCATCCGCCTGCGCGTGACCGCCCATGGCACTCGTGCGCACTCAGCCCGCGCCTGGCTCGGCTCCAACGCAGCACACAAGCTCGCGCCCATCATGAGCCGCATCGCCGCCTATGAGTCCCGCGATGTCACCATCGATGGCTGCACCTACCGCGAGGGCCTCAACATCGTCCACCTCGAGTCCGGCGTGGCCACCAATACGCTGCCGGATGAGGCATGGATGTTTGTGAACTTCCGCTTTGCGCCGGACCGCACGAGCGACGAGGCGCTGGACTATATGAAGTCCATCATCGGCGAGGAAGAAGACGTCACCATCGAGATCGATGACATTGCACCGGCCGCCCAGCCCGGTTTGGGCCAGCCGGCGGCCAAGGCGCTTATCGACGCCGTCGGGGGCAACGTTCGCGCCAAGTACGGCTGGACCGACGTTGCCCGCTTCTCTGAAATGGGCACCCCGGCCGTAAACTTTGGCGCTGGTGACCCTGGGTTTGCGCATAAGAAGGACGAGCAGGTTCCTACCGCGCAGATCACCGAAGTATCCACCGCCCTCTTGAACTACCTGAAGGGATAGACCATGACCCCTGAGCAGATGCGCACCCTGCGCGGCCCGATGTTGCTGCGCACCGAAGGCGAGCAGGCCTCCACCTTTGATCAGCGGCTCTTGGAGTCCGGCGCGGACCATGAGTGGCAGCATGCTGATCCGTGGCGCGTCCTGCGCATCCAAGGCGAGTTCGTCGCTGGCTTCGATGCGCTTTCCAAGCTGCCGAAGGCCGTTACCGTCTTCGGCTCCGCGCGCACCACGCCGGAGGATGCGAGCTACCAGTTGGGCGTCGAGGTTGGCCGCAAGCTGGCCGAGCACTCCTATGCCGTCATCACCGGCGGCGGCCCCGGCATCATGGAGGCAGCCAACCGCGGCGCCCATGAGGCCGGCGGGCTCTCCGTGGGCCTGGGCATCGAGCTGCCCCACGAGCAGGGCCTCAACGAGTACGTCGACCTGGGCCTGAATTTCCGCTACTTCTTCGCCCGCAAGACGATGTTCTTGAAGTACTCCCAGGCCTTCATTTGCCTGCCTGGCGGCATGGGCACGATGGATGAGTTCTTCGAGGTCATGTGCATGGTGCAGACCGGCAAGGTGACCAATTACCCCATCGTGCTCATGGGCACCGAGTACTGGTCCGGCCTGCTGGAATGGATGGACAACACGCTCGCGGCCAGCGGCTATATCAACGAAGGCGACCGGGAGCTTTTCCTGCTTACCGACGACCCCGATGAAGCCCTCGCCCACATCATCCAGCGCCACCAAGTCATGAGCGATAAGCGCATCAGGGAGCCGCGTTGAGCCTCGCGCGTGTGATGGCGATTGTCAATCGCACCCCGGATTCCTTCTATGACAACGGCGCAACCTTTGACCTTGACCCAGCGCTGCGCCGCTGCGATGAGGTGATTGCGGCCGGTGCGTCAATCGTCGATATTGGCGGCGTGAAGGCTGGCCCCGGCAAGGCCGTGGACGCGGCGGAGGAAATCGACCGCGTGGTGCCGACCATCGAGAAGGTACACGAGCGCCACCCGGACGTGCTCATCTCCGTCGATACTTGGCGCAGCGAGGTGGCAGAGGTCGCCATCGCAGCCGGCGCCGGCCTGGTCAATGATACCTGGGCCGGTTGGGATCCCGAGCTCATCGAGGTCGCCGGCCACCACCGTGTGGGCTACGTGTGTTCGCACACCGGCGGCATCACCCCTCGCACCAGGCCGCATCGCGTCCACTTCGACGACGTGGTGGCCGATGTCATCGCGGAAACCACCCAACTGGCCGAGCGCGCCGCCTCCCTCGGCTGCCCGGAGGAACTGACCTTCATCGATCCCACGCATGACTTTGGCAAGAACACCTTCCACGGGCTCGAGCTCCTGCGGCGTATCGACGAGGTCGTGGCCACCGGCTGGCCGGTACTCATGGCTCTATCGAATAAGGACTTCGTGGGCGAGACGCTCGACCGCGGGGTAGGCGAGCGCGTGGCCGGCACCCTGGCCGCCACGGCGTGGTCCGCCGCCCGCGGCGTGGCCGCCTTCCGCGTCCACGAGGTGGCCGAGACCGCCGATGTCATCCGCATGACCGCCGCCATCCAGGGCAAGGTGGCCCCGCTAGCAACCACGCGAGGCCTTGCATGAGCGTCTCCGTAATCATTCCAGCGCTCAACGAGGAGGGCACCGTCGCGGACGTCGTGCGCGCCTGCCTCGCCGATGACCCCCTGGAAGTGCTCGTCATCGACGCCGACTCCACCGACGCCACCGCCTCCCGAGCTGCCGCCGCCGGAGCGGACGTGCGCAATTGGCGCGATATCCTCCCGGAGGGACCGCGCCCCGGTAAGGGCGAATCCCTCTGGCGCGGGGTTGCCGCGGCGAAGGGAGACATCGTCGTCTTTGTCGACGCCGACCTCGAATCCGCTGCACCCGGCATGGTCTCGGCCTTGGCCGCGCCCTTCGCCGACTCAGCGGTGGAGATGGTCAAAGCCCGCTACCGCCGCAGCCTCAACGGCCAGCCCACCGGCGGTGGCCGCGTGACCGAACTGACCGCCAAGCCGCTCATCAAGCAGTTCTTTCCCGAGCTCGCCCACATCGATCAGCCCCTCGGCGGCGAATACGCCCTGCGCCGCGCCACCGCCCTAGAACTGCCCTTTGTGGAGGGGTATGGGGTGGAAGCGGGGCTAATGGTGGACGTCGGCAAGCGGGGCACAATCGCACAGGTAGACCTGGGCACGCGGGTACACCGCAACCGGCCGCTGCACGAGCTGGCGCCGATGGCCGAGGTAGTCGCTCGCACGCTGCTCGCCCGCGCCGGGGTCATCGCTCCCGTTGCTCAACGCCCGCCGCTAAAAGGTAAGGTTTAAGCCATGCTGTCTTGGATTATGCTCCTCCTTGTCCTCATCGCCCTGACCGTCATCGGCACCTGGGTGTGGGGCTCCATCTTTGGCCGCGGCGAGGTCATGCACCCGCTCGACGAGCCGCAGAAGGTGCGCGAAAATAACCGCGCCGCCCTCCGCGAAGGCCGCCTTGACCAGGTGAAATTCGAGGTAGTTCCTCGTGGATACCGCCAGGACCAGGTAGACGATCTCCTCGCGCAACTGGAGGAACAACTATCTTCCGCGCAGAAAAGGTCTAAGCTGGAAGGAAAAGAAGTTAACTAAAGGAGACTCACTATGGCAGCAATGAAGCCGCGCACCACGGGCGGAGAAATGGAAGCAGTAGAGGAGTCCCGCAAAATCGTCATGCGCATCCCCTCCGATGGCGGCGGGCGCATCGTCATCGAGCTGAGCAAGGACGAGGCCGCCGAGCTCGGTTCCCTGTTGACCGAGGTTTCTAGCTAGTCTAGGCACATGCTTTCTCATATCGTCGACATTCTGGCCGATCCCAACGATGGCACCGCGCTTTCTGGTGCCGATGATTTCTCTCGCCTCGTTTCGGAATCCGGCCACTCTTATGATGTGGCCAAGCAGGGCTACGTCACCTTGGCCGCCGGCGCTGGACTCAAGCACAAGGGCGATGACATGGATATGGTCAACGCCCGCGAGACCTATTTGGCCATGGGCCACTTCGCGCCCTTCGTTGAGGCCGTAACCGGGGCCGTCCAGGACGCACTGGATTCCGCCTCCCTGGCCGAGTCCAAGCCCGCCTCCCTCCTCGAGGTGGGCGCCGGCACCGGCTACTACCTGGCCCACACCCTGGACTCCATCGCGGAGGCCCGTGGCGTCGGCCTCGACATTTCCCCGCACGCCGCGAAGCACTTGGCTAAGTGCCACCCGCGCGTCGGCGCCGTCGTGGCCGATGTGTGGGAGCGCCTGCCCCTCCGGGATGAGTCCGTCGACGCAATCTCCGTCGTCTTCGCCCCGCGCAATCCCGCCGAATTCCAGCGCGTGCTCGCCCCAGGCGGCCAGGTCATCGTCTTGACCCCCGGCGCCGGACACCTGGATGAGCTGCGCGAGCCGCTCGGCATCCTCGGCGTGGAAGAAGGCAAGGTCGAGCGCATGTATGAGCAGGCCGAGGGCTACCTCGAGCAGGCGGCCGACCCGGTCGATATCTCGTTCCCCATCGAGCTTGATAAGGCCTCCGTCGCCGCCCAGGTGGGCATGAGCCCGTCCGCGCGCCACATCAGCGCCGGCGAACTCGCCGAGCGCATGGGCGCACTGCCCCCGACGCTCACGGTCACCGCCCGCGCCCGCTTGGACCGCCTCCGCGCCGTCTAGCTCCCGGCCGGCCGCAGCCACCTCCACCGCCCTTCGCGCTCACCGGCAGCGCGTGGGGCGGTTCTTTCGTTTCCCCGTGAGCGCGAGGGGAGGTATTCGCCCTTGCCGCTCACCGGCACACGCTTGCCGACGCCCCAGCTTCTCCCCGTGAGCGCGAAGGACGCGTGTGAGGGAGCTAGGGGAGACGCAGCCCAGCGATGTGGATTGAAAACGAAATCCCCGCTCTTGCCGCTCACCAGGGGAGGCGGGACCGCGGTGGGCGGCCGCGCCGGTGAGCGCGAAGGGCGGGGGGAGGGACGGAGAGAGACGGGTTGGGTGAGGAGGGGCGAGCCAGGAGGATTAAAGCTTGGAGCCGGAGCGCTGCCAGTCCTGCTCGATGACGGCATCGCCGGAGGTCTCGACCCGCAGGCCGGAGCAGCCGCCTTCGAAGTAGACGCGGGAGGCCATGGCGATGAGACCGCCGTCGACGAAAACCTCGACCGTGGAGCCGTCTTGGATGATGGTGAGGGTATCGGAGTCGCCTTCGGCAAGCGTGGCGGTGGCGGGTTCGGAATCGGCGAAACAGTGGTCGAAGGCCTTGTTCATGGAGCGATCGAGGCTGATGTCATCGCCGGAGTGGCAGATGGTGGCGGCGGGGTCACCGGCGCCGTCGAGAAGCGTGACAGTCACGCAGGAACCGGAAGGGACTTCCATGACGCCGGTCCAGGAACGGGCGTAGTCGGAGAGCTTGACGGCATCGGGCAAGCCGGGGGCGGGGGCTTGGTAGAGGACGCCGCCCTCGAGGGTGACTCGGCGGGGCAGGGACAGGGCATTGGCCCAGCCTTCGGCCTCCCAGGAAGCGTGCTTGGTGGCGTCGTCGCCGCGGCCGTTGCCGTTGAGGAGGCCGACGATGACGGCCCGCTCGTAGCGCTGCTCTGGGGTGAGAGTGCCGGTGGTCGTATTGGTATTGCGCGGGCGGGAGAAGTCGTGGCCGAAGTCTACGCGGCGGAAGCCGGAGACCACGGTAAAAGTAGTGCCCTCCAGCCGGCCGACGAGGTAGCCGGAGACGTCGCGGCCGCCGCGCTCTAGGGTGACGAAGAGGACGTCGTAGATATTGCCGTCGACCTCATCGCGCAGGCGGACCAAGCGCGGCGAGACGACCGGTGGGATGGGCGAAGTGGCGGGGACCTCACCTTCGAGGAAGCCAGGGTCGCCGTCGAACTTGAGGCTGCCGCGCAGCCGCCAAGACACGCCATCGGCAGATTCGAGGATGACGGGAACCGGGGCGTCGGAGTGGCCGGTGAGCGCGAGCATGAGCCAACCGTCGTGGCCGTCATCGCGGTCCTCGGAGGCCCAATCGGGCACCACGGAGGGGGAGCGGAAGTGATCAAAGTTGCGGGTATTGCCTACGACCTCGCCAAAACGGACGACATTGGGGTCGAGGGCCTGGGGGTCATCGGAGACTTCGCAGATCTCATCCACGTCAGCGTAGCGGGCGAGGTGAACGGCGATTCCGGCGGCGGTCACCGAAGTGAAGTAGAGGTGGATATCGTCCGGGCCTTGGGCTACGGAACCGGCACGCAGGGAGAGCTCGCCGCCAACGGGGGCGAGGGCATCGTCGCAGTCCAACCAGTCAAAGGGAGACTCTTCGGAGTAGGTGTGTCCCCAGCGGGCAGGGGAGTCCGCGGTGGGGCGGTACTGGTGGAACAGGTGCCAGGTATCGCCGTCACGCAGGATTCCAGCGGGGGCGTCGAGGACGCCGTCTTCGGGGACAAAATGCAGTTCGGGGCGGTGAGTTGTCACGGCTATCCTTCCTTAAATCAGGCTGCGGTAGATATCGACGGTCTGGGCGGCAATGGTAGCCCAAGAGAAATCACGGATGGCGCGCTCTCGGCCGGCGCGGCCAAATTCCGCGGCGCGCTCTTTATCGGCGGCGACGTCATTGACGGCGGCGGCGAGGTCGGCTTCGAAGGCGGCGGTAGCGGCGGCGTCGTAAGGCACCAGCACACCGGTCTCGCCATCGACCACAACCTCCGGAATGCCGCCAACGTTGGAGGCGACAACGGCCGTGCCGCAGGCCATAGCTTCCAGGTTGACGATGCCGAGCGGCTCGTAAATGGACGGGCAAACAAACACATCCGCACCGGAGTAAATCTGCTGGACCTCGTTGCGCGGGAGCATGTCCTTGACCCAGAAAATGCCATTGCGCTGGGCACGCAGTTCCTCCACCAGCGCCTCGGTCTCCGCCGCGATTTCGGGCGTATCGGGCGCGCCGGCGCACAGCACCAGCTGGATATCCGGGTCGAATTTCTGCGCCGCCTGCAGCAGGTGCTTTACGCCCTTTTGTCGGGTAATGCGGCCAACGAAGGCAACGATGGGGCGTTGCTTATCGACGCCCAGCTTGTCCAACACATCTCCCTCTCGTGGCTGCCATAGCTCGGTGTCGATGCCGTTGAGGACGACGTGGACCTTGGAGGCGTCGATCCGCGGGTAGGCATCCAAGATGGAGTCCTTCATGCCGGCAGAAACGGCGATGACGGCGTCGGCATATTCCATGGCGTTCTTCTCGGACCACGAGGAGACGTCGTAGCCGCCGCCGAGCTGCTCGCGCTTCCACGGGCGGTGCGGCTCCAGCGAGTGGGCGGTGACGACGTGCGGAATATCGTAGAGCTGGGCGGAGAGGTGGCCGGCGAGACCCGTGTACCACGTGTGGGAATGGGCGATGTCGATGTCAGAGGCGGCATCGGCCATGCGCAGCCCAGTGGACAAGGTCTTGAGCGCGCCATTGGCACCCTCGAGTGCGGGGTCCACGCCGTGCACAAAAACGTCCTTTTCTTCGCGCGGGGAGCCCATGCAGTGCACGGAGACATCGATGATATCGCGCATAAAACGGGTGAGTTCAGCTACGTGAACTCCGGCTCCGCCGTAGATTTCCGGCGGGTATTCTTTGGAAAAGATTCCGGCTCTCATGCCCACCCAGAATACGTATCTCTGGTGCCGCGTGCAGAAATACGGGATGGGGGTAAAAATGTGCTTATATCTGCTGCGGAATGTGGGATTAGCGGTTAGGTTTGAAAACGTGAGAAGCCTGCCAAATGTCCTAGCCATCGTCCTCGCCGGCGGCGAGGGAAAGCGCCTTTTTCCCCTGACCGAAGACCGCGCCAAACCCGCCGTGCCTTTCGGAGGTTCCTACCGCCTCATTGACTTTGTCCTGTCCAATCTGGTCAATGCCGGCTACCTCAAGATTGCGGTGCTGACCCAGTACAAGTCCCACTCGCTGGACCGCCACATTTCCCAGGCGTGGAACTTGGCGGGGCCGACGCCGCAGTACATTGCCTCGGTGCCTGCCCAGCAGCGCCGCGGCAAGCGGTGGTACAACGGCTCCGCGGATGCCATTGTGCAGTCGCTGAACCTCATCTATGACGAGAATCCGGATTACGTCATCGTCTTCGGTGCGGACCACGTCTACCGCATGGATCCGGCGCAGATGGTAGAAGAGCACATTGCCACGGGGCTGGATTGCTCGGTGGCCGGCATTCGCGTGCCGCGCTCGGAGGCGACGGCCTTTGGCTGCATCCAGGCCGATGGCATGGGAACCATCACGGAGTTCGTGGAAAAGCCGGCGGACCCACCGGCCACGCCGGACGATCCGAATATGAGCTATGCCTCGATGGGCAACTATGTCTTTACGGCGCAGGCGCTTATTGACGCCCTCTTGGAGGACGAAAAGAACGAGGATTCTGCCCACGATATGGGCGGCGATATCATTCCGTACTTTGTGAAGCGTGGGCAGGCGCATGTCTATGACTTCATGGCCAATGAGGTGCCGGGATCTACCGAGCGCGATCACGGCTACTGGCGCGATGTGGGCACCATCGATTCCTTCTATGAAGCGCACATGGACATGATTTCGGTGCACCCGATCTTCAACCTCTATAACCGGAATTGGCCGATTCACTCCACGGATGATTCCAATTTCCCGCCGGCGAAGTTCGTGCAAAACGGCATCGCGCAGTCCTCGATGGTGGCGCCGGGCTGCATCGTCTCTGGCGGCACGGTGCGCAATTCCGTGTTGGCGTCTGACGTCCACGTGGCCGATGGCGCCACGGTCGAAGGATCGGTCATCCTGCCGGGCGTGCGCATCGGCCGAGGTGCGGTGGTGCGCCGCGCGATCCTCGATAAGAACGTCGTCGTCAGCGATGGCGCAATTATCGGCGTGGACCGCGAGCGCGATGAGGAGCGCTTCAAGGTTTCTGACGGCGGCGTGGTCGTCGTCGGCAAAAACCAGAGGGTTTAGAGCTTCGTTACGAGGGTGAGCCCGGACCCCAGCGGCAACCGGGTCACGCTCGCGCCCTCGAGCTCGCGCAGGTACTCGTCTGCTTCGCGGGCGGCGGCGGTGTCGCGGTCGGTCCGGGAGACGTCGGCAAGCGTGCCATCGAGCAAAGAATTAGCCAGGACCAGGGTGCCGCCCTGCTGCAGCAGTGGCCACGCTGCCTTGATAATGGCGGGCAGGTCGAGCGCGGCGACGTCGGCGTAGATGACCTGGTAGGCGTCATTAGCCAGACGGCCCATGACCTCGAGTGGGCGAGACGGCAGGAAGCGGCCGCGCGAAGGCGCATAGCCCGCCTCGCGGAAGGCAGTCTTGGCGCTACGCTGGTGCTCTGCCTCGGGGTCGATGCAGGTCAAGATGCCGTTATCGGGCATGCCGGCAAGCAGGTAGAGGCCCACCACATTGGCGGCCGGGGTGATCGCCACGGATTGGGGGCGTTCGGTGGAACCGGCGGAGGCGGCCGTCAGGGTGGTGAGCAGCTGGCCCGTAGATTCATCTGGAACCGGCAGACCGTACTCATCGGCGTGGTCGCGCGCGCCACGCAGGGCTGCGGAGGGCTCGCTGGTGGTCTCGATATAAGAACGCAGTGCTTCATATGCGGTAGTAGTCACGTAATAAACCATAGGGAAAAGTGGCTGCCGATGTGGCAAAAACGCGCCTAGCCAGCGAGGTTGTGGTGGGTGGGGATAATGTGACGGACTCACAGGAAATTATCAGCACTGTGGCTGGAGTTTCACCTTGAAGTATAGAAAGATGACATGCATGACAACAACGAAGCGCGATGCCGAATCCCTTCAGCCCGCCACCCCTGAGGCGGAGTTGACCGGTACCGCGGCGTTCGATGCCGGTGAAGCCGACATGCCCGCTTGGGGTGACCTGGTGGCCGAGCATGCCGATGGCGTCTACCGCTTGGCGTATCGCCTCTCCGGTAATCAGCACGATGCAGAAGACCTCACCCAGGAGACCTTCATGCGCGTCTTCCGCTCCCTGGATAAATACCAGGCCGGTACGTTTGAAGGCTGGTTGCACCGCATTACCACCAACCTCTTCTTGGACATGGTCCGCCATCGCTCCAAGATCCGTATGGAGGCCCTGCCGGAGGATTATGAGCGCGTGCCCGGCACGGATATGACCCCGGAGCAGGCCTATACCGTGGCCAACCTGGACCCAGCGCTGCAGTCCGCACTCGATGGCCTGGCTCCCGATTTCCGCGTGGCCGTGGTGCTATGTGATGTCGTAGGTATGAGCTATGACGAGATTGCGGAGACCCTCGGCGTCAAGATGGGTACGGTGCGCTCCCGCATCCACCGCGGCCGTTCGCAGCTGCGTGCGGCACTCGAAAAAGAAGCGCAAACCAATGCGGAAACCCGCATGCTGCTGCGCACGCGTTAAACCATCGCGCGCTAAACTCTAAAGAAACTGCATAGTCCCCGCCGTCGGCGGGGACTTTCCGTGTCACTGAAGGCCAAGCAACTAGTGGAGGAGGGTGTCGATGGACTCGCTGCGGGGACGCCGAACCTTGTCCACGCTGAGCGTGCGCGGCGGATTCGATGCCGCCCAGGCCAAGGCCCGCGATAAGGCGAAAGCTAAGGCGCGGCGCAGCGATACCATCGGGCACCTTGGCCCAGAGGCTGTCGTTGCCTTCGTAGACGGGGAGATGGAGCCGAAATTCATGCACCGCGTGCGCATCCACTTGGTGCACTGCGCCGAGTGCCGGGCGGATGTTCACCAGCAGCGCCATGCCTCAGAGTGGGTTCGCCACTGCGCGGATTCCGCTAAAGTCAAGGCGCCGCAATCCCTGCTGGCAAAGCTCGCGGGCATTGCCACCGAAGAGGTTGCGCCCGGGCCGGATGCGACAACGCCCGTGCACCGGCCGCAGCAGGATTTCTTGGACAAGGTGGAAATGGTGGTTCGCGCAATCAAGCACAATCAGCGCGGCTAAGAGTGAGGGACTAGTATTTAACCGTGTTTTCTTCCATTGGTTGGCCCGAGATTTTCGTCATCGTGCTCTTGGGCATCATCGTCATCGGCCCGGAGCGCCTGCCCGAGGTGATCAAGGATGTGCGCGCGGCCATTTACGCGGCCCGCAAGGCCATCAATAACGCCAAGGCGGAGCTCAATGGCGAGATGGGGTCGATTACCTCGGAATTCGATGATATCCGCGGCCCGCTCACCCAAGCAGCCCAGTGGACGCGCCTCGGCCCGAAGGGCGCAATTACCAAGGCGCTTTTCGACGGCGACGATTCCGCCTGGGACGATTTCAACCCCAAGAAAATGGCAGAAAACGTCAAGACCGCTACCGCGCCACAGGAGCCGGAGGAACAGCCGCAGCCTCAACCGCAGCAGCAGCGCCGCCCGAGCTTCGACTACTCCCAGGTCTATGCCGAGCAGCCGCAGCCAGAGCCTCAGCAACGCCCTCAAGCGCCCCAGCCAACGGAGCAGCCCGCGCCAGAGAGAAAGCCGCCACGTGGTGGGGAAGAATCCACCGGCGGCGGCTTGTGGGGCGATGTAACCTAAGGCGTTAGTTCACGCCCAAGTTGAGGTTTTTGCCCATCAGGGAATCAGAACGTATGGCCAGCTTATCGGCCACTGCCTGGATCTGTTGGGCGGCGGGGGACTCGGGGGAATCGAGAACAATCGGTGTGCCGGCATCGCCACCGCTGCGCAGGGTGGGATCCAACGGCACGGAGGCCAGCAGTGGCACCTCATGGCCCAAGATGACGCCTAGGCGATCGGCCACAATCTGTCCGCCGCCAGAGCCAAAGACATCCATGGTGGAGCCATCCGGCATCACCATGGCGCCCATGTTTTCAATTACGCCGGCCACGCGCTGGCGGGTCTGCTGGGAGATGGATCCGGCGCGCTCTGCCACCTCGGCCGCCGCGGCCTGCGGGGTGGTGACAATGAGTAGCTCCGCATTCGGGATGAGCTGGGCTACGGACAAGGCGACGTCGCCAGTGCCCGGAGGCAGATCCAAGAGCAGCACGTCGAGGTCGCCCCAGAAAACGTCAGCCAGGAATTGCTGTAGCGCGCGGTGGAGCATGGGGCCGCGCCAGACTACCGGGGCATTACCCTCCACAAACTGACCGATGGAAATGTGCTTAATGCCATGAGAAATCGGCGGCAGCAGCATCTCATCATCGAGCACAGTCGGCCCGTCGGTGCAGCCCAAGAGGTTAGGGACGGAGTGGCCGTAGATATCGGCGTCCACAATACCAACCTTGAGGCCCTTCTGGACCAGCGCTGCAGCCAGGTTGACGGTCATGGAGGATTTGCCCACGCCGCCCTTGCCGGAGGCCACCGCGAAAACGCGAGTGGTGGAATCCGGCTTTGCAAACGGGATTTCCGGCTCGGCCTGGCCGCCGCGGAGCTTCTTCTTGAGCTCGCGACGCTGCTCATCGCTCATGGCTTCCATCGTCACCGTGACGTTTCCAACGCCCTCGATATCCTCTACCGCGGCGCGGGTATTGGACTCGATGGTGGACTTCATGGGGCAGCCAGCGATGGTGAGGTAAATTTCCACGGCTACGTCATTACCAGTGACGGTAACGGACTTCACCATGTTGAGCTCGGTGATGGGGCGGCCGATTTCGGGGTCTTCGACGCGGGAGAGTGCCTCGCGTACGGCGGATTCAGTAATAACGCTAGACATAACTCTTGCCATCTTAGTCACGCCGCAACAGGAGGTAAACACACCCTCGGTGTAGAATCAGCTAGACGCTCACGCGCCGCTAACTAAAAGGAGAAGAGTATCGCTATGCGCAGCTTTGCCCGTCCCGCCCGCACCATTGTCGGTGTGGTGCTGTCCGCAACGCTGCTTTCCGGCTGCTCTTCCCAGTTCGATACCAACCCCTTTGCCGAGAGTCCCCAGAGCGAGCCCATTGGCATTTTGGTGGATACCAATGAGACCGACCAGCTTGTCCTTGCGGAAATCTTCCGCCAGGAGCTGATGGGGCAGGGCCGCGAGGCGTCCATTGTGAAGGAAGACATCTTCCAAGAGACCAAGGGTGGGCGTTCCATGAACCCGGGCGGCAATTTCTATGTGGGCTGCACCGGCGCGTTCCTTAATATCCTCAATCCCGGTGAGGCGCGGGCGATTTCTAAGGATTACAAAAAGGCACAGAAAGCCTCCGAGCCCGGCGGCGAGGACTACCTGGCCCGCACCCACATTGCGCTCATGTCGAGCTTGCCCACGGATACCACCACGGTCGAGCCTTCCGGCGCCAGCGGCTGCGAGGAGGCTGAGCCCGAGTTGCCAGAGAATTTCGTGGTGCTCTATCAAGACGATCTTTTCGACCGCGAAGAGCGCCAGGCCGTGGCCTCGCTGACTAAGTTCATTACCCAAAAAGACCTCTCTGACATGGTCGAAGAGGTAGAAAACGACGACTCCAGCGCGGAGAAGGTCGTACGCTCCTGGATGAATTCCTCCGGTGGCGACATCGCCCATGAAGAAGGCGACTCCGATTCTTCCGGCGGGTCGAATCTCACTGGTTCTTAATATTTGACCGTTGGCAGGTTTGTTTGAGTTTCCCGGGCTTGTTGGCAACTTGGAGCTCCTGATGGGACCAACACCTCCACAGGATCAAGGACACGTGTGACTCGATATGGAACCATTCTGGGCTCGTGAATACCGACGCTAGTGCTTTTCATTGCTCCCGGGTTTGAGTGACAAGCATCCGCGACACGATTGGACATATCGAGTAAGCGCGCTAATTCTTAACCCGCTCCCTTGGCGCTCATGGGAAAGCGACCGCCAAGACAATAGTGTTCCGCTGGTGAGCGCGAAGGAATCGGAGATGAGAAAAGACGTGAGAGGGCAAGAACGCCGAGGGAGTGCTCCGGTAGAAGCAAGAACAGAAGCTTTACTAATGCTGGTGTCGGCATGAATAAACCCCAGTGAGGAGGTCCTCACTGGGGTTTAAACGGGGTAGAGGCGACTAGATGTCGAAGGCCTCTTCCAGCAGGTTCTTCTGCTCAATCTGGTGCACCTTAGCGTTACCGGTGGCAGTCGAGGACTGTGCGCGGCGGGAAACGCGAACCAGCTCCGGCATATCCGGAATCAGGGTGCGCAGGTGCTCGTTGTAGAACGGCCATGGGCCCTGGTTGGCTGGCTCGTCCTGAACGAAGCGAACCTGGGTGGCATTCGGGTAAGCCTCGAATGCTTCGCGCAGGCGGTTGAACGGAATCGGGTGGAGCATCTCCACGCGGACGATGGCGATGTCATCGCGGCCATCGGCCTCGCGCTTCTTCTCCAGATCCCAGTACAGCTTGCCGGAGACTAGCATGATGGTCTTGACCTTGTCGGTATCGCCGACCTTCTTGCCGTTGACATCAACGAAGTTCGGGTCATTGATAACGGACTGGAAGCGCTTGACCTCGGTGAAGTCTTCCACAGCGGAGGTGGCCGCCTTGTTGCGCAGCATGGACTTCGGGGTGAAGACGACCAGCGGACGCTTCATCTCACCGAGTGCCTGGCGGCGCAGCAGGTGGAAGTGGTTAGCCGGGGTGGAAGGCTGAGCCACGGTCATGGAACCCTCAGCGCACAGCTGCAGGTAGCGCTCGATGCGGGCGGAGGAGTGGTCCGGGCCCTGGCCTTCGTAGCCGTGTGGCAGGAGGAGTACCAGGCTGGACAGCTGGCCCCACTTGGCCTCACCGGAGGAGATGTATTCGTCGATGATGGTCTGGGCGCCGTTGGCGAAGTCACCGAACTGTGCCTCCCAGGCCACGAGTGCGTCTGGGTTGCCCACGGTGTAGCCGTACTCGAAGCCCATGCCGGCGTACTCGGTCAGCGCGGAGTTATAAACCATGAACTTGCCGCCGTTGCCCTTGGAGGTGGCGATGGCGTGCATCGGGTTGTACTCGTTGCCGTTGCGCGGGTCGAAGGTGACGGCGTGGCGCTGAGTGAAGGTACCGCGACGGGAATCCTCGCCAGCCAGGCGGACAACCTTGCCCTCGCCGGCCAGGGAACCGAAGGCGATGAGCTCGCCCCAGCCCCAGTCGATGCCGCCCTCACGGGAGGACTTCTCGCGCTCCTTGGCTACCTTGCCCACGCGCTTGTGGTACTCGAAGTCCTCTGGTGGGTTGCCATAAGCGGCGCCCAGCTCGGCGAGCTCCTCGGCGGTAATGGAGGTATCCAGGCCGCGGGTGAGCTCCTGGGAGGAGGTGATGCCGGTCTGCTCCTTCGGGCGAGCCTTGCCAGCTTCCTTGTGCTCAGCAAAGACGGATTCCATCTGGTCGTGGAAGTCGCGTGCGGCTGCCTCGGCGTCTTCGGCGGAGAGGTCACCACGGCCGATGAGGTCGTTGGTGTAGTGCTCGCGCACTGCCTTGTGCTCGTCGATGACGGAGTAGAGCTCCGGCTGGGTCATGGACGGGTCATCGGCCTCGTTGTGACCGCGCAAGCGGTAGACCATGAGGTCAATGAAGACGTCCTTGCCAAACTGGCGGCGGTACTCGGCTGCCATCTGACCAACCCAGACAACTGCCTCTGGGTCATCGCCGTTGACGTGGAAGACCGGGCAGTCGAAGCCCTTGGCCAGGTCGGTGGCGTAGTGGGTGGAGCGGCCGGAGTCCGGGGTGGTGGTGAAGCCCACCTGGTTGTTGACCACGATGTGGACGGTGCCGCCGTTGGTGTAACCGCGCAGCTGGGACAGGTTGATGGTCTCCTGAACAATGCCCAGGCCGGTGAAGGAAGCATCACCATGCAGCATGACCGGAACAACGGTGTGGCCCTCTGGGCCCTTGTCCAAGATGTCCTGCTTAGCGCGGGCGATGCCCTCCATGACCGGATCGACGGCCTCGAGGTGGGATGGGTTGGCGGCAAGGGTGACCTTGATTTCGCCATCGCCAAACATCTGCAGGTGGTGGCCCTCGGAACCCAGGTGGTACTTCACGTCACCGGAGCCGCCGAGCTGGCCGCCCTTGTAGTTGCCGTCGAACTCGCCGAAGATATCGGCCAGTGGCTTGCCCACGATGTTGAAAAGGACGTTTAGGCGGCCGCGGTGCGGCATGCCGATGACGACCTCGTCCAGATCCTGGCCGGCGGCGGTATCAATGATGGAATCCAGCAGCGGGATGAGGGTCTCGGCGCCCTCGAGGGAGAAGCGCTTCTGGCCCACGTACTTGGTCTGCAGGAAGTTCTCGAATGCTTCTGCGGCATTGACCTTCTGCAGGATGTACTTCTGCTCCGCGTTGGTCGGCTTCGGCATGCCCGCCTCCAGGCGGTCCTGCAGCCAGCCGCGCTCATCGCGGTCCAGGATGTGGGTGTATTCGGAGCCGACCTTCAAGGTGTAGGCGGCGCGCAGGCGGGACAGCACCTCGCGCAGGGTCATCTGCTCCTTGCCACCAAAGCCACCGACGTTGAAGGTGCGGTCCAGATCCCAAATGGTCAGGCCGTGGGTCGCGATGTCGAGGTCGCGGTGGTCCGGGTTAGGCAGGCCCGGCTGTACCCAGCCCAGCGGGTTGGTATCGGCCAGCAGGTGGCCGCGGGAGCGGTAAGACTCGATGAGCTGCATGACGCGGGTGTTCTTGTCCACGCCGGAGTTCGGCACGTCCTGTGCCCAACGGAACGGCTCATAAGGCACGCCCATGGAGGAGAAGAGGTCGTCCCAAAAGGCGCCGTCGACAAGCAGCTGGCCAATGGTGCGCAAGAACTCGCCGGACTCTGCACCCTGGATGACGCGGTGGTCATAGGTGGAGGTCAGGGTAACCAGGCGGCCGACGCCCAGGTCTGCCAAGCGGTCCGCGGAAGCGCCAGCGAACTCGGCCGGGTAATCCATAGAGCCCACGCCGATGATGGAGCCGGCGCCCTTAGTCAGGCGGGCGATGGAGTGGCGGGTGCCGATGCCGCCTGGGTTGGTGAGGTTAATGGTCACACCAGAGAAGTCATCCATGGTGAGCTTGTTCTTGCGAGAACGGGTAACGATGTCCTCGTAGGCCTCAACAAACTCGGAGAAGGACTTGGTCTCGCACTCCTTGATGGCGGCGACGACCAACGCGCGGGAGCCATCTTTCTGCGGCAGGTCAATGGCCAGACCCAGGTTAATGTGCTCCGGCTGGATGACATAAGGCTTGCCATCCTTTTCCTCGTAGCGCACGTTCATGTCAGGGTGCAGCTGTACGGCCTTAACCATGGCGTAGCCGATGATGTGGGTAAAGGAGATCTTGCCACCGCGAGTGCGCTTGAGGTGGTCATTGATCATGGAGCGGTTTTCCCACATGAGCTTGACCGGCATATCGCGCACGGTGGTAGCGGTAGGAATCTCCAGGGATTCCTCCATGTTCTTCGCAATGGCCTTGAACATGCCCTTGAGCTGGTGCTCCTCGCCGCCCTTGTAGTCTTCGATGCGGTCGAGCGGGGACTCGGACTTCTTCACGGACTGCTTGGCCTTAGCGGACTTTTCCTGCGCCTTGGCCACGGACTTATCCACGTTGGTCTCGCGGGCCTCCTGCTTGCGGGCGGTAGTCGTACCCTCAGTCTTCTTCGCGGCAGGCTTAGACGGCTTCTTCGGGGCTTCCTTGGCAGGTGCCTCAGACTTGGGCGCGCCGTTTGCTTCGAAGTAGTCGCGCCACTCCTTATCTACGGAGCTAGGGTCCTTGGAGTACTGCTGGAACTGCTCGTCTATCAGCCACGCATTGGGGCCGAAGATATTCGATGTGCTCACGGCAGGTATTCGCCTCATTTCTCTGCTTTAAAATGGTCGTTTATTCGACTTTAGTGCGGCCTTTGCACGAGCGCATGCGTCACTCGCCAAAGAGTCTGCCTACATGATACGGGTCATACCCCTAAACTCACTATGTTAGGGGTATCAATTGCCCCACTTATCGGTTCCCGGCTACCCCTAGGCTTGGGTGAGGGGAGAAAGCTGCTCGCTGGCGTGCTCGATGACCTGCTTGGCCAGCTTGCGGTTGGCGGTAGTGCCGAGCACGGCGCCGATGCCCATGGGCATGAGCTTGCTGATCCACGCCCACTCCAGGCGCTTGGTGATCTGCTTGGTAAAAAGCTTGGTCAGGCGGCCGTTGATTCCAGACAGCGTCGGGCCGGAGAAACGGGACAGGCTAGCGGCCGAGCGCATGCCCGCCACGCTATTGAGATCACCCACAAAGGTATCCACCAAAGCGGAGCCCTTCGAACCGGTCAGCACCAAAAGTACAAGGGCGCGGCGGCGCTCGGGGGACTTGATGTCATCGCCATGCAGGTAGGCCGAAGCCAAGATGTACCACGCGGTCGCCTCCAAAAAGACCACGGATTCGCCGGCGATGGTAGCTGCGCCGGTTACCAAGCCAACACCTGGGATGGCAGCGGAAGCGCCCGCGGCCGCACCCGTGCCGGAGGTGATATTGAGGAAGTGTTTGTCAATGAGCTCCTGCAGCTGCTGCGGGCTCGCGTCCTTATTGCGCTTCTTCAGGTTCTCGACGTACTTGATGATGACACCGGACTGCACGGCTACTGCGCGGTCCAGGGAATTGAGTAGGGCAGAGGTAAAGCGGTTGGTATCTTCCGGATCGATGTCATAGGTATCGACGGTGTCGACCTCGGTGGAGTGGTCCTTTTTATCTTTAGTAAATAAACCCATGTGTCTTTCTCTTTCGCTAAAACTTATCTGCGCCCAGCATAGTAAAGGCTCTATTAATGCGCCGCCGCGCCGCAACGAGATCGCCGAGGGCGTGCAAGCGACCTAAGCTAGTGGGTATGGTTACGCCGCACGAGAACAACCGCGACTCCGAGGGTTTCCCTCTGGAGGAGTCTTCCGCGGCGGCGCGCCTGAAAGCGGAGCAAGCCCACGAACGCGCCCGCCGCGCGCACGAGGAGGCCCAAAACGCCCTGGCAGATGAGCTCACCGTCCGCACTACCTCCGGGTGGGTGCGCGGCGTTATAGAGGAGGACCTGCGCACCGATCGCCCCATTAGCGCCGGGCCGGTGCTGACTTGGCGTGGTATCCCGTTTGGTGATACCACCGCCGGGGACAACCGGTTCCGCGCTCCGCAGCCCGCACCGGCCTGGGAGGGCGTGCGCGATTGCAGCCAGTTCGGCCCACCGGCCCCGCAGACCACGTATTCCTGGACCGACCGCATTATCGGCTCCGAGGACTGTCTGCACCTTGACATCGTGCGCCCGCGCACTGAAGAGAAGCTTCCCGTGGTGGTCTACCTACACGGCGGCAGCTTCATTATGGGCTCGTCCCACATGCTTATGCTCCGCGGCTTTGAGTTAGCCACCCGCATGGACGTGGTCTACGTATCCATTAACTTCCGCCTCAACTCCCTGGGCTATTTGGATCTGCGCAGCCTGGGCGGGGACTGCAGCGCTAACCCGGCGGTGGCCGATCAGATCCTGGCGCTGCAATGGGTGCGCGACAATATCGCGGCCTTTGGCGGCGATCCTGATTCCGTCACCCTCATGGGCGAATCGGCCGGCGGCGCGGCGGTGCTCACCCTCATGACGAGCCCGGCCGCGGAAGGCCTCTTCCACCGCGCTATTGCCCAGTCCCCGCCGATTGCCATGATCCATTCCCGCGCCCAGTCCACCTTGTGGGCGCGCGAGCTGGTGCACCGCATGGCCTTGCCCCGGCGCACCTCGGTGGAGGACCTGCGCCAGGAAAACTTTGCCGATCTGGTGCGCTCGGGCCAATCCATGATGTGGCGGGCCGGCGAGCTCATTCACCTCAATTCCTGCTACGCGCCCACGGTGGATGATGAGCTCATTCCGGAACACCCCATCGCCGCCTTCGAAAACGGGCACCAGCACCAGGTTCCGCTGCTCATCGGCACGAACTCGGACGAGGCTAGCTTTGGCAAATTCCTCTTCCAGCGCCAAAGCTCCCGCGAGCGCGCCGCCTTGCGCCTGCTGGCTTCCTTCGATCCCCAGCACGCCCCCGAGGTCGTAGCCGCCTATGACGGGGCGGTGGCCCGGGAGGACTTTGCGCACCTGCTTGCCGACGCCCTCTTTTGGGCACCCTCCACCCGCATCGCCACCGCCCATGCAAAAGTGGCGCCAACGTGGATGTACCGCTTCGACTTCGCCTCTGCCGTGCTCAAGTGGCTCGGCCTGGGCGCCATGCATTCGATGGAGCTGGGCAATGTCTTCGGTGACCCCTATTCCTCGCGCGCGTCTTTCCTTACCAATTGGGGCTCGCGCGCGGAGATGGAGGAACTTACCGCCACCATGCAGCAACACTGGTCCGCCTTTATCCACGGCGGCCGCCCGGAGATGAGTTGGCCACGCTACGGGTCCACTCAGCGCGCCACCATGATCTTCGATGCCGAGGCCTATATTGAGCACGCGCCCCACGAGCTCAAGCGGCAAGCCTGGGAGGGATACCACATGTTGGAGTGGGGAAGTGGGCGCCCGGAGCTGGTGAGATCTTTGGGCTTCCAACCATCCGGGTGGGAATAACGGTAGACTCCACAGTGACCGCGGGCGGCGGCTTGCCTACCGTGGGAACCTCTGCTTCCGAAGGATGGATTTTAAACCACCATGAGCTTTTTCGAAGATATTGCTTCTGCATTGGATGCCGAGGGCATCGAGTCCCGCGTCAACGATGACGTCATGTTCGTTCCAATCACCTCTGATCTGGAAATCCAATTTATTGAAATCGATCCGCTTCTTCCCGCCGCGAACGTCTACATTGCCGCGGCGGATGTTGATGAAGACGATGAAGAATTCGAGGCAGTCCTCGTCTCTGTCGCCTTCTCTGTAGACGATGCCGTGGAGGCGGTCTCCCGCCACATCGCTACCGATCAGGTGGTCACCGTCCTGCGGGACCTGCTGGAGGGCACCGATGAGCGCATCGCAGAACTGGAATTCGCCCAAGATGAGCTCAACCCGCACCTCGTCGTGGCCGAAGTGGCCAATGACTCGGAGCTGCGCGTGCTCGTGGAAACCATCGACGGTGTCCCGTCCGCCATCGTGCGCTTCCTTGCCTTCGACTTCGACGAAGACGATCTCGATGACATGGAGGATGAGGCAGTCGCCCTCGCCTGGGAAGTGGACGAAGAGGATGAGGACCTCGACGAGGCTGACCGCCTCGCCCTCTTTGATAACGCCGAGTTCGATGACGTTCCCATCGTGGAGGTTCCCGCCGAGGCCCTTGAGCTTGGCACCTACACCGACTTCGATCGCCTCTTTGATGTCCTAGGCCTCGTCTCCGAGCAGGCCCTGGACTGGGAAGCACAGCTCGTTTCCTTCGATGACGAAGACTACGAAGAACCTGACGTCTACGACATCTTCGGCGAAGACGACGAGGACGAAGACGAGGACTTCTTCGACGGCGACGATGCCGACCTGGACGACGAATCCGCCGCCCCCGCAGCCGACGAAAAATAATCCCCGCCTCCCCATAGCCCAGCCCCGCCGCCTTCCGCGGCCGGGCTGGGCCTTTCCCGTTTTAGGGGCCCTTTTGTGTTGCTACTTTCGCGCGCCGCCAATTAGGCTTTAGGGCGTCCCCAGCCTGCAGCTGGAAATCCGCCCTAAACCTAGCTCTGTGAGGAGGAGAAGACCATGGCGATGACCCGCGATACCACGTGGCGCTACGTCCTTGTTGTAGTAGCCGTGGCACTCTCGCTTGCCGCGTGGTTTTGCACCGTCTTTGGGGTGTACTCCACGGTAAATATGACTTTCGAGTCCTACCTGACCGCCAGCGTCTGGGTTCTCCTCCTAGCGGCCGCGGTGCTGCTATATACCTCGCAGCATGGGCTGGTGCCTAACTGCATCCTCCTGTATCCGATCTTCGGCGCCTCCATCAACCTGCTGTTGGGCTCGTTGACGGTGCGCACGCAGGTGCCGATGTTCTTCGATGCTGTCGGCACCGCCATCGTCGCCATCATCGCCGGTCCCGTGCTCGGCATGGCCACGGGGCTTACCACCACCGTATTGGGCGGAGCGTACTTTGCCTATAATCTCGCCTTTGCGCCCGTAGGTATCTTTATCGGTGCCGCAGTAGGCCTGCTGGCTCGCCGCGGGGTATTCAACAGGCTGTCCTGGATCATTTTCTCCGGCTCCGGAATTGGCATCGGCTGCGGCGTGATGAGCGTGTACGTGCTCATCTTTTCCTTCAACGGTCACCCGCGCAAGGGGCCACAAAACCTCACCAAGTTCTACGAGATGATTTTTCAAGACGAGCGCCTGGCCATCATCTTGCAGGGCCTTACCTCGGACATTCTGGATAAGGTCTTTACCGTCCTCATCGCCTGCTTGGTCCTGCGCTTTATGCCAAAGGTAATTGCCCGGCACTACACGGTGACCTTCAACCACGAGGTGATGAGGAAGGTGCTCCACGCGCCTGACCCACATGCAGAGTCAGACGCCTCTGCGCAGTCAACCAAGCAGCGAGCTACCGTTTAGGCGGCTTGGCTGAAGCCGGCGAAGAGTGACTCGGGGGAGTGGACCGGCTGATAGGAGCTATCCACGAGCCACACATAAGTGGCATTCGGGCCACGGGAGACCTCGTGGACTGCACCTACCATCTCTGCCGGCACGAGCGTGCGCACCCAGCCTTCTGCCACGGCGGGATCTACCGGCTGACCAAAGTTCTCGGTAATGCGGATGGTGATCAGATAGGCAGGAATGCGGTCTTGCCCAAAGCCGCGCACGCGAGCCTTCACGCGCGCGCCCACGCGGTGGCGGGTGATGCTCATGCAATACTCTCCGCCCGGTCCACCGGCGGGCGTCGGCAGTTGCTTTATCGGTGGGCGCCAGGTGGGAGTAGGGCGCGCCAGGGAGCGCGGGTGGTGCATGATGGCGGCGATGGAATTGATGGTGTCATATTCGTGGTAGAGCAAGTCCGCCGCAATCTCGGAAGCGGACTGAGGCAGGTTCATCGAGGTGGGCTGGGGAAACTTCTTTTGTACGTTGTGCATGGCCATCACACTAGAACCCAACGCGGACACAACCCCACCAAAAACAAACATATGTTCGAACATAAGTCGCAAATGGCTTTCCCTGACGCCAAGGATTAGAGTTGCAGCCGATATGATGAATACACGCAGTGGGGAAGTAGAACACGAGGAAGCGCCCAAGATTCCGCGCGAAATCTGGGTCATGGTCACGGCTGCCTTTATTATCGCTTTGGGCTACGGCCTCATCGCCCCGCTGCTTCCGCAGTTCGTGGTGAGCTTCGATGTCTCCATGGCTGCCGCGGGCCTTGTGGTCTCCATCTTCGCCGCCTCGCGCCTTATCTTCGCGCCCATGTCCGGATCGCTTGTGGATCGCGTCGGCTCGCGCCGCGTCTACCTCATCGGACTCATGACCGTCGCGGTGACCACGGGCCTAGTCTCCATTGCGCAAAGCTATTGGCACATCGTGGCCCTGCGCGCCCTGGCCGGCATTGGCTCGACCATGTTCACCGTCTCCGCCATGGGCCTTATCGTGCGCATGTCCCCGCCGACGATTCGCGGCAAGTGCTCTGCCACTTATGCCACTGCCTTTCTGCTCGGTAACGTCGCCGGCCCCGTTCTTGGTGCCAGCCTGTCCTTCCTGGGGTTCCGCTGGCCATTTTTCATCTACGGCGTGGGCGTGGCGCTGGCCGCGTTTGTCGTCTGGTGGCAAATGCCTCGCGTGAACCACAAACAAGCCAGCAAGGATAAGCTGCCGCCCATGCGCCTGCAGGAGGCCTGGGGCGATACCGCTTATCGCGCGGTGCTGACCTCCAACTTTGCCCATAGCTGGATCAACATGGGCGTGCGCGTATCTGTCCTGCCGCTTTTTGCCGCCTCCATCTTCCACAATGGCGCGGCCGCCTCCGGCTTGGCGCTCGCAGTCTTTGCGGCCGGCAACGCCATCGTGTTGCAGTTCTCCGGCAAGTGGTCCGATATCCACGGCCGCAAGCCACTTATCCTCATCGGCCTCCTTGGCTCCGCCATCTTCATGGTGCTCATGGGTATGGCCACCAGCGTGTGGTTCCTCCTGCTCGTTTCCGCCTTCGCCGGCGCCTCCTCCGGGCTTATCAACCCCTCCCAACAGGCCGCGGTGGGAGACATCGTGGGCAATGACCGCTCCGGCGGCAAGGTGCTATCCACCTTCCAGATGGCAGGAGACTTCGGCCAAATCTTGGGCCCCATGCTCATTGGCCTGCTTGCCGACGCCTCCGGCTTCCCCCTCGCCTTCACCGTCTGCGGTGCCATCGCCTTCATCGGCATCATCGCCTGGGCATTCGGCCGCGACCCGCACGCCGGGGTGGGGAACAAGCCGAAGCGAGTGCCGCAGGAGAAGTAGGTACTAGTTCTCGGTTAGAGAATTTCAGCCAATTGGGAAACGCAAAGATAAACGAAGGCAACGGAAATTACCGCCATCAAGGTGTTGACGATCCAACCGTTTCTCCATTGCTTTGGGGTGTGTTTGGTATTCAGCAGGACTAAAAGCGTAAGGCCTAAGAACGGCATAAACAAAGCGCCCAGGACTCCGTAAGCGATAATGAGTCCGGTTGGCTTTCCAAGGAGTAGAAGTAGCATTGGTGGGAAGGTCAGCCAGATGAGGTAAGCGCGGTAGTACTTTCCACCAGTACTGGTCCGGGGATCGCCTTGCGGGATCTTTTTGAGGTGACCGATGTAGTCAGCAAACATCAGGGATACACCGTTCCAAACACCAAGGCAGGAAGAGAACGCGGCGGAGAAGAACCCGACGATGAACAACTTGGACATGAACGTTCCGTAGCGGTCCTCGAGAACGTCCGCCATATCAACGAGACCCTGATCATTATCGGAGACCGCGACGTTGGCGCTGTAGAGGAGTTCGGCGCCCAGTGCCAGTGTGGCCAAGACAAAAATTCCGGTGACTGCGTAAGCCACTGCATTGTCCATGCGCATAACCTGCATCCATTTTGGCGTGTACCATTCCTTTTCTCGCAGCCAGTAGCCATAAGCGGCAAGCGTGATTGTGCCGCCCACTCCGCCGGCGATGGACAGTACATAGATGAAGGAGCCATGGGAAACTTGAAAAGTTGCAACATATCCAACCGCTAGGCCGCGTGAAACAGGTAACCACCAGGGGCAGAGTGGTAGGGGAATGAGGCTCGGGCCTGGGGTGACACGGTTACCCATTAGTGGGGTGCAGCCGGACAACGCGAGTAACTGGCGTGGTCATGGCTTCTTTCGCGCAGGGTCTACTTATTGCTATGGCCTGAAGTCGGGGACGTGTATCCCAGGGGTGTAACGCCTGGTAGACTCCCCGCCTTGATTTACCCCTAATGGGTAACTTAAACGTCTACCGCCGTGTCCCAGGACGGCCAGGACGGGTAGCCCTCATGTCCGGCCCGTGTCGTATGGTGTGTTTATGAACCGGTTGCAATTCTGGGAATGGGGTTTATGGCCCTGGCTGGGTGACGTTATCGCCTCCCAGCCGTTCCTCACTCTCATGGTGCCCGTGGCCACTCTCACGGGCGTGGTAATCACCACGAAAAGTAATGAACGTATCCGCCGCCGGGAACTCCAGGGGGAGGGAGAACGGTGGCGTTATGAGGTTGTGAGAGATAGCGCGGCGGTGCAACGCCAGGCGGTCCTCACGTTCCTGGCGGAGGTGGCAAACCTACAGGGCAAAATGGAGGCTAAAGCCAACGGAGCCGCCCTGGGGTACATGTCAGAAATAGATCAACTCGTTGATGATGAGCCCGGGGACTATGAGGTGGTTAACGGCCAAATAGATACCGCCCGCTGGTTTCTGAATGAGGCCATTACACGCGTCCTCACGCTGGAGTTGTCACTGGCGGATCCGGTGGTCCGTTCTAACGCCGTGGTCGTCCGCCAGGCTATGGAGACGGACAAGTCTAGGTACTACGCGCCGGAGGGAGAACCGAAACAGATACTCCCTAATCCCTATGTTGATGAATTACTAACGGAGACTTACCCCATGTCTAAGGCTGTAGAGACGGCCCTGGAGGACTTGAAAGAAACGGCCATTAACCGCCTCCACCCGCTCCCGCCGGAGCTGTCAGTGGAACAACCGCAGTCGAACTGGTGGCCGTTCGGAAAGAGGGGCACTCCATCGACTGCGAAAAGAAGTAGAAGATGACATGGCCCACACCAGTTACCTTTACATGGGCTTTAGGGGAAGGTGCGCGAGTTTCCAGCGCCACAATCTAGTTGATTTCCCAAACTTCCCAGGGCTCGTTTTTGACAGCCGGGACTTAAAGCCCTGCACCGTCCACCAAGGATTGTTGGTTCGTTCAAGTACCTTCATAACGTCTGCTTGCTGGGCCTGATTTTGAATACGTCGCCAATACCGTTTGAGCAATGGATTAGTGGGCCACACCGGTTTGTATGTCAAAGAGAGAGACTCACCTAGTCCGATTGCGCAACCGACAACAATCTCTCCCCGCCCATCGCACCTCATTTCGCTTATGTGACCCCGAAAACCGTCTTTGGGATAAATCAGGGAACTACCTTTTTCGAGCGCGAAAGTGTCCCCAAAAACGACCGTGCGAAACCCGTTGTTCGGTAGTAGCGCCGTTTCGTCATCAATGCGTCGGAGTTCTAAGCGTGGGCGAGAGGTCCGTTCAATAAGACCGAGAGTAGAGGCAACCAAAAGACCAGATATAACGCCCGAGACGGTTCCGTCTGTGATCCCGTTTGACCAGCACATTGAATGAGGTTTCCTTTACATAAATTCCATCACTGGGCGTTTGGACATTCTACCTAACGCATACGAAAAGGACCCAGGCCTTGAATTGGCCCCCGAAAGTTGGACTGGTTTAATTCTAGGCGGTTAGGGTTTCAAGGGTCTGATTTCGAAATAGGGGGGCAAAATACCAGGAAGTCTACCGACCCATTTCTCGCCACCTATGGAACATGGTGTTTCCGGTAGCAAGGCTATACCGTCCAACACTTTCGACTAGAACAATTTTCATAATCGTACGGATTATGACTGCCCACAAGAGAGCGTAGCCATAGCGTTGGCCCGCAATCATGGTGGCAACTAAGTCAGCTGCGCCGACACCAGTCGCTGCGGCAACATATCCCGGACCAATTAAGGTCCATTTCTCCCTTGTCTGGTTCGTCATTCCTTTGCCGTGCATTCCCCTGCAGGTCGGACGGCACTCGAGTCGCTGATTTGACTCATAGCACCCTCTTGATTGAGTGTGATTTTCAATCACTATAGGGAGAGTGGTGCTTGCTACCAGCAAAACGGGTGTATCCATTCCCTGAACGGATTTCTAGGCCACCGTTCTTCCCGCAGCATACAGAGCCTTAGGCATCGACCTTTGGAGCTTCCATTCAAATTGAATTGGTTTTTCCCCATGGTGGGATACATAGTCCACCGCGCCTAGATAGGTATATGCGCTCGCTGTCCCGACTTCGTTCTTCTTAGTAAAGCGCGAGGCAATAAGTATTTTTCCTTCACGTTCCCGATGGCCGATGTATCGCCTAGCCGCCTTCGATTTCAAAGTTGTTGTTGATTGAGATTCCCAGTGCAAAAGGTCGGGTGAAATTGGGTAGTCGCGGTAATTTGTCGAAGCACTAACCTGGTCGTCCTTTTGAAATGTCACCAAGAAGAGATCTGTGTTGATATCGGGAAAGTACTTCACTCCTTCGCGTGGCAGGTTTGCAAGTTGCTGAAGGCTTCCCGACTCTAAAGCACCAATGAGTTCGGCCAACGAGTAATCCGCATGCGTTTCCAAAACTGAACTATCGCTATGCTGTGGAACGATGCGCGAGGAGTCACTGCTCAGTTGCATGACCTGCTCCAACTCCCAAGCAACTTGTGGATGCTGGCGCAAAATCGTCAGGGCCGCGTCATAGGAACCAGGGTGCGGAGAATTTGAGTTCGCCCAGAATCCGAGTACGAGCATTCGGGTGAAGGCCTGGTCGGATGGCTCCATGTCGGCGTAGTGAAGATTTGGGGTGGAAAGGATGCGCAGATAGGCATCCATTCGGTGTGGATCGTTGACGTGAAGGAAGACTCGAATTCTATTAAGTAGAAATGATTCGGTCTCATCGGCTTTTTGCTCTAGTAGGCCTTCTTCTCGAAGGAGCCGCGTCCACGAATACTTCGACGGGCGGTAGATATCCTCTAGTTGCAGGTTAGAATCCTCAAGGAACTCTTTGAGATTTGTGGTTCGAATTTCAGAGAGCAATGCACGAACTTTGCGTAAGGAATTTCGCGAGATCTTCTTGACGTTGCGGAGAACCTGCTCGGTCGTCGATTGATCGAATTGAATATGCGAACCCGGTGGGGCGGTGGGAAAGCCCTGCTCAATTTCTTCAGCTAAGCGCTTACCCCGCTTCCGGGTTAAGGCATGGAACTTTCTCTCAAAATCAAAATCGACATGCTGCTGTCCAATGAAATCGAGAATGACGCAGGAGTCCTTGCCCGGAGATAGACGAAGACCACGACCCAGTTGTTGTAGAAAGACCACAGGGCTTTGTGTCGGGCGGAGCAAAAGAAGGGTGTTTACAGCAGGAATATCAACGCCCTCATTAAATATATCTACAGAGAACAGGACTTTGACGTCGCCAGTCTCCAGATCTTTAATGGCCTGAGCGCGATCGGTCGCGGTGAGATCGCTTGTGACCGCTCGCGCTGGGATTCCAAATTGCTGGAATTGGCGCGCCATATATTCTGCGTGAGCAATCGTGACGCAAAAGCCGATAGCCTTCATTTCTGAGAGATCGAAGATGCGTCGGTTTAGCTCGTTAACAATGAAGCGGGTGCGCTTTTCTCCCGCTTTGATGTAGAACTCGGAGAGCTCTTCGGTGTTGTAGTCCTTTTTTCCTCGGCTCCAAGTCAATGAGGAAAGGTCCGTTCCATCGGCAATCCCGTAGTAATGCATAGGGACTAAGAGCTGTAGACGCAAGGCATCCCACAAACGCAGTTCATGTGCTACGCGATAGTCAAAGTATTTCTGGACGTTTTCGCCATCACCACGTTCTGGTGTTGCCGTTAAACCCAGGAGCTCTTGTGGCTGGAGGTGGTCCAAAAGTGCTTTATAGGTGGGTGCCTGTGCGTGATGAAACTCGTCGATTACTACGACATCAAAATGCTTGCTATTTAGGTTTTGTAAACGGGAAGCGCTGAGAGATTGCACGCTGGCGAACACATAGTCCCAGCGGCGAGGCTGAGCGCCGTCGACTAGCAGCTCGCCAAAGTCCGCGTCTTTAAGCACTTCCTGGAATGTCCGGCGGGCTTGTTGAAGAATTTCTTTCCGGTGTGCAACGAAAAGCAGCCGAGGGCGTCGCTTCCATTGTTCGCATAGGTTCCGGTAATCCAATGCGGCAACTACTGTCTTTCCTGTTCCTGTAGCAGCAACCAGGAGGTTCCTATGCCGATCTTTTACCTCACGCTCTGAGCGTAGCGCCTCGAGCATTTCTTCTTGGTAGGGGTAAGGAGTTACCTCAAGGCCAGATAACTCCAGTTGGCGAAGTGCTCCGGAGTTTTCGCCACCCTTGGCAACGCGAAGAGACCGCTCGAGTCTCTCCATGTCGCGATTTGGGTCGAAGGTCTTGAAATGACTGTCGTGCCAGTAGCTATCGAAAGTCTTGATGAACTTATCGATTACTTCAGGAGTCGCGGTATTGGACCCGCGGACATTCCACTCCCAACCATCGACGAGAGCAGATCGGGAAAGGTTGGAACTGCCGATAAAGGCAGTATCGAATCCGGACTTTCGGCGGAATAGCCAAGCTTTGGCATGAAGGCGAGTGGATTTGTGCTCATAGCAAATCTTTACTTCGGCCTGATACTTTTCAACCAATCGCTCGAGCGCAGCTGCGTCGGACGCACCGCAGTAGGTAGAAGTGAGTAGACGGAAAGGGATCTCGTTATCGCGAAGGTACTCGAGTTGTCTATCAAGAACGCTGATGCCGGAGTTCTTGATGAACGCACAGAGCAGATCAACCGAATCAGCAGTTTTGATTTCTCTCTCGATTTCGCTGGTTAAACTAGATTCTCCCTGGGCATTGGTGAATAGTGCACTCTTGGTGAGAGACACATCCGGAAGCAGAGGAGGCTCTGCCAACCCGGAGTTGTATACGGCGTAGAGGAGTTCTTCGGAATCAATCTCTTCATCTTCACCCAGTAGAAGCGCGATGTTATTGATTAGGGCAACCCGGTCTTCGGGTGACTTCAAACCGTATAGCCGTCGCTCTAGAAGTGAACCAATGTGTTGTGAAACCGCCGAGGTATAGCGGCCATGAGCTTCTTCATCGGAGCTTCTTCCAATACCGAATCCTGCAGCAGGATGTTGGCTTAACGTTTCGTTCATGCGTTCACGGATTCGGGCCGTAATAGGGGTCTCGTAAACGCCGAAAGGTAGGGAAGAGTCAGGGTTAGCACTCATAATGACCAAATTCTAAAGGCTTCGGAATGCAAATTGGCTGATTCAAGGATTGGCGAAGTAATTTTTCTCCAGGCGGTGTTGCCCTTCAGTGATTTTGAGGCATGGCATTCACTAGAGTTCTTTGATCTCAATTAAGAAGATCAATCCCTGCAGCCTAGACCTATATCCCTGTCGATTGGAGATCGGATTGAGAAGTCCAAAGTGGTTACGTGATGAGATTCTTTTGGTCGCCGAAATTGGAATCCGTTTAGGATGGCCAGCTACAGGACCTAAGGAGGAAATATCTCGGGTTTCCAACCTACTGGCTAGGGGAGTCATGTATGGAGACGAGTTCCAACCAGGTCCGAAATTTAGGAATGTCAATGGCGTGAGCCGAAAATACTTTGATCTCTACTCGGCGCGTCCCTCCTATGAAGGACAAACGACTAATGGAGGGAAGGCAACGCAGGAAATCGCAGCATTGGCGGAATCCGATCCGCAATTGGTAGTGCGTTTGGCGGAGGATATCCGCCGCATGCTGGCAGAAGGCAAATACGAAAGGAAGACTCTTTCTTTCCTTAGCTGTGACTAGAAGCAATAGCTTCTACTGCTGGGATATCTGCGGGAGCCCACGCCAGGTGCGCGGCCTCTGTGGAGGTAACCCATTTTGTAGCGTCGTGATCGGTCAGGCGTAGGTCGCCGTCGACAAGCGTGCAATAGAAAGTGGTTAGCTCAATGGTCGCAAATTCGTACTCATAGGTTGTTGTCGTCACTTTCTGGCCGACCTCGGCGATGAGGTTGAGCTCCTCGCGAATTTCACGAGCTAGAGCTTGCTCAGGGGTTTCGCCAGGCTCGATCTTTCCACCCGGAAATTCCCAATGGCCTTCCAGTGGTTTGCCTGGTTTCTTGCGGCAGGCGAGGAACCACTCGCCGTCGTGGAAGACGGCGCCAACGACGCGTATGGGGTTAGACATAACTCCATTGTGCCTTGGATCTCGGAAACATCTAGACAGTGAGCTGTTACTTAGATAACATATCCCCAATGTTCGCGTAAGGCTGTCACGCGGGCTTGATTTTTGTATGCAAGCTTGAGGAGACGGTTTTACTGTGACTTCTACCGAATCTGTCTACACCTCGCACCAGAGCCATGACGGGGAAATCCCGCAGCCTGGGGGACGGTGGAAACTCTTTTTATATAGCGCCATCGGCGCGTTCGTATTCTTCCTGCCGGTGACGTATCAGGATAAGCGCTCCATTCCTTTGGACCACATGGTCACCATGGTGCGCGAGGGGATTCCAGCGGCGGTGCCGTGGATTATCTTTGCGCTTGCCGTCTATGGCACGGTGCGCAGCTTTACCACTGGGGCGTTTAAGGAAAGTGCGTTGCAGGCAGTCTTCGCGGTGCTCAATATTGTGGGCGCGGTGGTTTCGTTCCTGATGGTCATCGACGCGCTGCCGTGGGTGCTCGGTCACGAGGACCTGGTGCCATTCTTGTGGAACTCCATTGCCACTCCGGTAGGCCTCATCGTGCCGATTGGCGGTGCTTTCCTCGCGTTTCTCATTGGCTTTGGTTTGCTGGAATTTGTCGGCGTGCTCATGCAGCCCATCATGCGGCCGCTGTGGAAGACGCCGGGGCGCTCAGCAATTGACGCGGTGGCCTCGTTTGTAGGCTCGTATTCGCTGGGCATTTTGGTGACGGACCGCGTCTATCAAAAGGGCGGTTATACCGGCCGCGAGGCAGCGATTATTGCCACCGGCTTTTCGACGGTCTCTGCGGCCTTCATGGTCATCGTGGCTAAGCAGCTTGACCTGATGAATATCTGGGGCACCTACTTTATTGTCACGCTCATTGTGACCTTTGTGGTTACCGCCATTACCGTGCGTATTCCGCCGCTGCGGACCATCCCGGACGAGTATTTTGCAGACGCGCACCCAGATCCGGAAAAGCCGGTGGAGGGCTCGCGCATCAAGAACGCGTGGCGCGAGGCGATGCTGGCGCTGCAACGCGCGCCGTCGTTGTGGGAGTCCATTTGGGAGAACCTGCGCGATGGTGTTCGCATGGCGGCGGCGATCGTGCCGTCCATTATGTCGGTGGGTCTCATTGGCCTGCTGCTGGCGCGCTTTACACCCATCTTCGAGTGGATTGGCTACCTGTTCTACCCGTTCGCGTGGGTAGTGCAGCTGCCGGAGCCGGTCCAAGCGGGCAAGGGCGCAGCCATGGGCATTGCGGAAATGTTCCTGCCCGCCACCGCAGTGGCAGACAGCGACAGCATGGTGCTCAAGTTCGTCATCGGCGTGGTGGCAGTCTCTGCCATCATTTTCTTCTCCGCGCTGGTGCCGTGCATCCTGGCTACCAAGATTCCAGTAAAGCTGACTCACCTGGTCATCATTTGGTTTGAGCGCGTGGCGCTGACCATTCTTATCGCCACGCCGATTGCTCACCTGCTGTTTTGATTTAAGAGCTAGGCCCCGATGTGGGCCGTGACGATGTCATCGATAAGCCGCGCCGCCGCTTTGGCGGTGCGGTTATCTATGTCAAAGGTGGGATTGAGCTCGACGACGTCCACCAGGGCCAGCTTGCCCGTCCGTGCAATTGCTACGGCCATGGCGCGGATGCGCTCATAGCTAACGCCCAGCGACGCCGGGGCGGATACGCCCGGCGCGGTAGAAGCTGGCAGGACATCGAGGTCGATGGATAGGTGGACCTTGTCCTTGCCCTCGGTGGCGCGGGCGGCAAGCTCGCCGCACTCGGTCGGGGAGAGGTTAACGAGCTCTTCGTCCAGCGTGATGGCCACGCCGAGGGACTCGGCTTCGTCGAAAAGCACTGCGGTGTTATTGGGGCGGGAAATGCCCAACACGGTGTAATCGAAGTCGTCGGTGAGCTCCGAAATCTGCTTGAACGGGGTGCCGGAGGTGGCTTGGTCCGCCTGGCGTAGATCGAAGTGGGCGTCTAGGTTGATGATCGTGGTGGCGCCTACCACACGGTAGAGGCCGCGGTGGGAGCCAAAGGCAGTCTCGTGCCCGCCGCCCAGAACGATGGGGAGGGTGCCGGCTTCGACGAGTTCCTGCACTTTATCGGAGAGCGCGTCGTGGGCGCCGTCGAGGTCGTCGGCCTGGGTGGTGATCGTGCCGGCGTCGGCAAGCGCATGCTCATGGTGCACCGCCAAGGAACCGAGCGCGGAACGCAGCGCGGCCGGGCCTGCGGCTGCACCCTGGCGGCCGCCGTTGCGCAGCACGCCCTCATCGGAGGCAAACCCCAGGAGGGTTACTGGGGCGGGGGAGTCGGTGGACTGATTGATAACGCTATGCCAACGGGCATGCTCTGGGCCAGGGCCATCGGAGCGGCCGGACCATTCGGGGACGGAGGAAAATAGCGGAGCTTTTTCGGTATTCATGGTATTCAATGGTAGAGGGGGATTTACATCAGTGCAGCGATGCCGTAGGCAAACGGTGCGGCGATGATGGTGGACAAAATGACGCGCTCGAACCAGATAATGATGATGTTCTTAATGCTCAGTGGAATGTCCGTGGCCAGCACGGAAGGCACCATAGAGGAGAAGAAGAATACCTGGGAGACTGACACCATGGCGATGATAAGCCTCAGGACATCGGATTCCGCGCCGGCAACCAAGGTGGCTGGTAGGAAGAGCTCAGATAGGCCAATGGCGAGGGCTTCGGAGCCAAGGCCCGGATCCGGTACTCCCAAGATCCACAGCACTGGGTAGAACAGGTAGCCAAAATAAGTAAAGAACGGGGTGTAGAAGGCCACTACCAAGCCAAGGAAGCCCACGGACATGATGCCTGGTAGAACCTGCATGGTCATGAGCAGGCCATCGCGGAAGTTGTGCCACAGTACCTTCCAGAGCGGTGGCGAATCACGGAGAACTGCCTTGGCTTCTTCCCAGGCAGTGTGTGCCCGGCTGTCATCGACCTCGGATTCCGGGTTGGGTTCCGCGCCGGGGTAGTAATCCTCCGGGATGGTAGCGATGGGTGGAATGCGCACCATTATTACTGTCACCAGGAAGGTGACGATAAGGGTGGCTCCGAAATACATTCCCCACACACTCATAAGGTCTAGGGCGCGGGCGATGACCACCATGAATGTGGCGGAGGCGGTAGAAAATCCAGCAGCGATGATGGCTGCTTCTTTCCCGGTATATCCACCGGCCTTATACACGCGGTTGGTTACCAGCAGGCCTAGCGAGTAGCTGCCGACGAAGGAGGCCACTGCATCAATAGCTGAGCGCCCAGGCGTTTTGTACAGCGGCCGCATGATGGGCTGTACCCATACGCCCATGTACTCCATGAGGCCGAATCCAACCAGTAGGGCGAGGAAAATGGCACCCACAGGGATTAAGAGGCCTACGGGGATGACTAGTTTATTGAGGAGAAATGGACCAAGGTCTTCTTCAAAGACAAAGGCGGGGCCGAAATTAAACACCAGCATGGCCGTGATGAGCACCGCCAAGATATTCAAGAAGGCGAAGACCATGCGTGCGGCAGAGGACTTCCATGTGCCCGTGGCAAAGGGGGCGATGGCACCGGCCACGATGAGCAGCAGCACTACGTACTTGGAGCCGCCGCCTAGGGTGTCAGAAATCCAACTCACCAGGTGATCTAGCAGGATGGTGTTTTCTCCGCCGAAGGGAAAGGGGACGAAGAAGGCGAAGATGCCGAGTCCGCTATATACAAAGAATCGCCAGGTGTTTTTCACTGGAGGGGTGGAGGTTTTAGTGCGAGGATTTGTGGTGTCAGTCATGGTGTTTCCATTTCAGAATCATCCGCGCACCGGCTCAGCGAGCCATTCGGGGATATGGGCGTTGTGCTCTCCTAGTTGCGGTGCTGGCTCCGGCTGGCGGGAGCCAGTCAGACGCAGGGGAGAGCTTAAGGTAGTAAATCCATCGGATTCGGTAAAGAGAACTTCGCGTTCAGTGCCTACGTCTCCGTGCAGGGCTTCGTCAACGGAATGGACCGGCGCGGTGGGAACCCCGTGTTCTTGGAAGAGGGCGAGCGCTTGCTCGACGGTCTTGCCCCGCAGGGCGTCCTCAATAATGGAGCGGACTTCCTCGCGGCGCTCCTTGCGGGCGGGATTGGAGTTATACCGGGGGTCATCGACCATGTATTCCAAGCCCAAGGCGCGAGTCAGGCATCCGAAGAGCTTCTCATTCAAGATGGCGATGACCACCTCACCGTCATCCACACGGTAAGTACTGAAGGGGACGGTCATGGCGTGGTCGCTACCAACGGCCGTGGGTACCTCTTCTTCATACAGGTCTCGCATGGCCACCGATTCCAGGATGGACACCAAGGAATCAAACATGGCGACGTCAACGTGCTGTCCATGGCCGGTGCGATGGCGCTCCTGCAAGGCGCCGAGCGTGCCGATAGCACCATAGAGTCCGGGGATCAGATCGCCCAGACTGATGCCTACACGGGTGGGGCGCCCGCCTGGCCAGCCGGTTACAGACATGATTCCGCTCATCGCTTGTGCCACAAGGTCATAGGCAGGAGCCTTGCTCATAGAACCGCTTTGGCCAAAGCCACTGATGCTGGTGACGATGAGCTGCGGGTTGAGTTCCATAAGGGATTCTGGAGAAATGCCCAGTTTTTCCATTACGCCGGGGCGGAAGTTTTCTACCAGTACGTCGGCACGCTGCACCAACTCGCGCAACGTGTTCAAGTCTGCCTCTTCTTTGAGGTTCAAGGTGATGCCCTTCTTAGACCGGTTAAATAGCCGGTAGTAGGCGGAGTCACCTTTGAAATCTGGGCCAAAATTGCGGGAGTCATCACCCCAGGGGGTTTCGATTTTGATGACCTCGGCCCCTAAGTCAGCCAGAATCATCGAGCAAAAGGGACCTGCCAGCACGCGTGACATATCCAGCACGCGCAGGCCTTCGAGGGAGTGTGGGTGTCCGGTATCGACCATGGGGGAGCTCCTTTCCGGGGAAGTGGTTTAGACAAAGGCGGAAATGCCGGTGATGGAACGGGCAGCGACGAGTTGGTTGATATCGAAGGTGCCTTCGTAGGAGTAGATTGCTTCGGCATCGCAGAAGTGCTTGGCGGCGGTGTAGTCAGAAATGATGCCGTTTCCGCCGAGGAGTTCGCGGCCAAGTGCGGCGGACTCGCGCATCAACTTGGATACGTGTGCCTTAGCTAGTGCAGAGTGCTCGCCGCGGGTGTCTCCCCGGGCCTCCAGGCGAGTAAGGGCCGCCATCATGGATTCGGATGCGATGAGGTTGCCCAAAATGGTGGAAAGTTTGGACTGGTTAATCTGGAAGCTCGCCAGCGGCTTTCCAAATTGATTACGCTTGCCGGTGTAGTCCAAGGCAGTATCGAGCACGCCCATTTGCAGTCCTACTGCTTGCCAGCCCACTGTGGAGCGAGCGGACTTCAACACCTTGTTGGTGTCTTTAAAAGTATTGGCGTGGGCCAGCTTGTAATCATCTGGAACAAAGACGTCGTTAAGCGTGATATCGGCATTTTGCACAGCGCGAAGCGCAATGCGGTTGCGCATGAGAGTGGCTTTGTAGCCTTCCCAGGAGGTATCGACGAGGAACCCCTTGACGTGGTTGTCTTCAGGGTCACGAGCCCAAACGACGACGTAATCGGACCAGGTGGCGTTACCAATCCAACGTTTCGCACCGTTGAGGACCCACCCGCCGTCGACCTTCGTGGCGGTGGTGGACATATCTTGCGCGACGTCGGAACCGGCATCCGGCTCGGTTATGGCGAAGACGCCGGTTTTCTTTACCGCGTAGATGTCTGGGAGCCATCGCTCCTTTTGCTCCTCGGAGGCGAGAAGCTCAATGGAACCGGTGAACAGACCATCCTGGCCACTGAAAAACGTTCCGACGGAGGCATCTGCGCGGTGAATTTCCGCCGTGACTAAGCCAGCCAGCAGATGGGAGCGGCCCTGGTGGCGAACCAAGCTGATGATGTCGAGTTCTTGGATAGAGGGGAGTAGCTCGTGGGGGAATTCGCAGCGATTCCAGTAGTCGGTGGCGATGGGGCGAACCTTGTCGTGGGTCCAATCGCGGACCTTGTGGAGAATCTCAAGTTCTTCCGCGGGCAGGTCCTGCTCGAATCCGTAAAAGTCTCCGTCTGGGTAGCGGCCGGGCATAGGGTTCTCCAATCTGATAAGTTAGGCAAAACACATTCGGTGCCAGAATGTAATCTGTAACACTCTGTGTGAGTTAGACTACGGTGAGCGGAATGGGAAAGCACTAGTCGAATCGGGCGGAAAGTCTTGTATATGAGACCGTTAAGGAGTAAGTTATTTCTGTACAGTAATAGTTATTTCCATAGTGGAGGCGGGTGACCGTGGCTAAACCTCATGTTCCAGCGGCCAGAAACGTGCTCGCTATCTTGCGGCTGCTTTCCACTATTGATGTCCCAATCTCTGCCAGTCGCATCCGTACTGAACTGGACCTTCCCCGCTCGTCCACCTATCACTTGCTTAATGAAATGGTGGAATCCGGATTCGTAGTGCATATTGAGGAAAATCAAACCTACGGACTTGGTCTCGCGGCATATTCCATGGCTTCGGCTTATTCGACCCAGCAGCCCCTCGTGCGCTTGGCGACTAACCAGCTGCGCGACATTGCCACTTTCGTGGCTGGCTCCGGGCACATCGCCCGCATGTCTGGTGCTGAAATTGTCTACCTGCAAGAGGTTCGCGCGCCGGGCGCTGTGTCCCTGGTGACGGATAGGGGGGTTCGATTGCCCGCCTATAAAACTGCTTCCGGAAAGATCATGATGGCTTTTCAATCGGATAGTGAAGTGCGCGCTGCATTTTCGGATGAGGGGGCATCTGCCTATTTCGCTCCGTATAAAAAGCAGGTGGGCACCTTGCGTGCGCGCGGTTGGGCGGAGGAGAGGGAAGAGGTATCCAAGGGGCAGGCCACGGTTGCGGTGGCAGTCAAGGATCACCTCGCCCGGCCGTCGGCGGCGTTGGCGGTCACGTTTTCCATCAACGAGGAGAACCTTGCCAGGGAAGCCGTGGTGGTTGACCGGCTGGCGCTCTTGGCTGCAGAACTTTCGCGTCGCATTTATGGCAAGAAGGCGGCGGATTAACGACCGAGCCCTCGCATGGCGAAAATATGATGTAGCATACATCTATCGCGTTGGGTTGTCGCGCGACACATTTTTGATTATTAATCCCTACTCCAAGGAGTTTTTGCCATGCCTAACGCCTACCCATCCACCGTGACTGTAAATGTCGGCGCACTGAGCATCGAGGACGTCGTTGCCGTTGCCCGCTATGGGGCGAAGGTCGAGATTGCTCCAGAAGCCCTAGAAGAGGTGGCAGCTACCCGCGAGCGCGTGGAAGAACTGGCACAGGATCCCACCCCGGTCTATGGCATTTCCACCGGCTTTGGTGCGCTTGCCCGCCGCCACATTCCGGAGGAGATGCGTGCACAGCTGCAGCTTTCCTTGGTGCGCTCGCACGCTGCGGGCACCGGCCCGGAAGTGGAAGAAGAAGTCATCCGCGCACTGATGCTGCTGCGCCTGTCCACCTTGTGCACTGGCCGCACCGGCGTGCGCCCCGTAGTGGTGGAAACGTATGCCAAGGCCCTTAACGCCGGCATTGTGCCGGTGGTGCGCGAGTATGGCTCGCTGGGCTGCTCCGGCGATTTGGCGCCGCTTGCTCACTGTGCGCTGGCCCTGTTGGGCGAAGGTGAGGTGCGCGTGAACGGCGAGCTGCAGGATGCGGGCGAAGCCTTGGCCGCAGCTGGCATCGAGCCGCTGCAGCTGCGCGAGAAGGAAGGCCTAGCGCTTATCAACGGCACCGATGGCATGCTTGGCCAGCTTTGCTTGGCCATTACTGACCTGCGCGCGGCCGCAAAGACCGCCGATATTGCCACCGCCATGACCGTGGAGGGCCTGCTGGGTACCCTCGTGGTCTTTGCCGATGACCTGCAGCAGCTGCGCCCGCACCCAGGCCAGGCCGATGCCGCGGCGAATATCCTCCAGGTGGCCGAAGGCTCTGAGATCCTCGAGGCTGCGCTCGAGGAGTTCAAGAAGAACCAAGTGCAGGATGCGTACTCCGTGCGCTGCGCCCCGCAGGTAGCGGGCGGATTCCGCGATACCCTGGCCCACACCGCCCAGGTGGCCGAGCGCGAGCTGGCCGCCGCCGTGGATAACCCGGTGGTAACCAAGGACGGCCGCGTGGTCTCCAATGGCAACTTCCACGGCGCGCCGGTGGCCTATGCGCTCGACTTCCTGGCTATTGTCACCGCGGACTTGGCCTCCATTTCTGAGCGCCGCACCGACCGCTTCCTGGACCCGGCGCGCAATCGCGGCCTAAACGCCTTTCTTGCCGACGACCCCGGTGTCGACTCAGGCCACATGATCGCCCAGTACGCCCAGGCCGGCATCGTGAGCGAAATGAAGCGCCTTGCCACCCCTTCTTCGGCCGATTCCATTCCGTCTTCGGCCATGCAGGAAGACCATGTATCCATGGGATGGTCCGCCGCCCGCAAGCTGCGCAAGGCCGTCGATGGCCTGCAGCGCGTGCTCGCCGTAGAGATCCTCACCGCCGCCCGCGCCATCGACATGCGCGAGGGCACCCCGGCCAAGGGAACCGGCGCGGTGATTGAGAAGCTGCGCGAGACTGTGGAGGGCCCGGGCGTCGATCGCTACCTGTCCCCGGAAATCGAGGAGACTGTACGCCTAGTCAAGGAAGGCGCTCTTATCGACGCCGTCGAGGACGCTACTGGAAAGCTGCGTGATTAATATGTCGACCATTTCCTGGCATCCACAGACCGAACCTAACCCCTTGCCATTTTCGCCCTTTAAGGCGAGCACGGTGCCACGACCTATTGGTTGGCTTTCTAGCGTCGACGGGCAAGGTCGCGAAAACATCGCTCCCTATAGCCAGTGGCAAAACCTCACCTTCGATCCACCCATGGTGATGTTCTCTGCTAACCAGTACCCGGATGGTCGACGCAAGGACACGGTCCTCAACGCCGAGGAAACCGGCTGGTTCGTATGGAATATGGCTACCTATGACTTGCGCGAGGAAGTTAATAGGTCGGCCCAGGTACTCGAGTATGGCGAAAGCGAATGGGATCGCCTTTCCGTGACCAAGGAATATGCAGACAACCACCGCATTCCCATGGTGAAGGAATCGCCAGTGAAGTTCGAGTGCCAGTACAAGACGACCTTGCGCGTGCCAGGCAATTCCAAGGTGGGCACCATTGATCTCGTGGTGGCGGATGTCAAGACCATTCACATCGATGAATCCGTCATCGACGAGGACGGCAAGCTGGACATCCTCAAGATTAAGCCCATCGCGCGCATGGGCTACTTTGACTACACCGTGGTCACAGAGCGGTTTGAGATGCGTGTCCCCGGTTCCGATGACGCCGCGCGCGCCGGGCTAGAGGGCAGCGCGTAGCGCCTGGGCCATGGCCACCTGTCCTGCGTGGGTGGGGTGCATGGGGAAGGAATTGGTGTCCTTGCCCGTAAAGTCCACCCACGGCGAGGGGGAGCAGGCGGTGTGGTCTAGGGCGGCGTCGGCAAGCACGTAAGTAGCCCCATTGCGCTCGGCGGCCTCGCGCACCGCCTGGTTGATGCGCTCGATGGAGCCTGCCAACCATTCCCGGTCACTGGCCGGGATTTTTTCTATGTAGGGGCAGGTCTCTCCGTGCTTGATAAGGGGGAGGTAGCCGGTGGCAAGGACCTTCGCATTAGGGGAGCGGCGGTGAATCTCCTCGTAGACCTTGTCGAGCCGGCGGGGCAGATCGCGGATTTCTAAGTCAATCTGCGCGCCGGATTCCGCCTGGCAGATATCGTCCGTGGCGCACTGGGTAAGGCGCACGAAGCTGGCGTCATTGCCGCCGATGGATAGGCTCACCAGGTCGGTGTCCTCGCGCAGGGCATCCACCTGGGCGGGGTGCTCGCCGGCGGAGGAAAGCACGTCGAGGGTACTGGCGCCCTGGCAGGCAACATTGGTGAGCTCTGCGCCCATCTCCTTGGCCGCGAGCTCGGGGTAGGAATCCTGTGCGCGTACGCAGGTATTGGGCGGATCCAGTGGCAGCGTGGTCGAGCCCATGGCCGCGTAGGAATCTCCCAGCGCTACAAAGTGGGGTGGCTGCGGTTCCTCGGCGGGGGTGGAACAGGCGGCGAGGAGGGCCACGGAAAGGAGGGGGATGAACCGGCGCATGCAGGCCATCGTAGATCATTCCGCTGGTGTCTCATATACGAGACAGTTTGGGTTTGTGTGGCATGGTGCACAGGTCTAGGTCACAGTACCTTGTGACATGTGACGCTGAACAAGTCCTCGGGGACAGCCCCGGGATACCGGCCTAGGGGCTTGGGAGGGCGTCGAAAAAGCACGACGAAAGGAAGCCCATGTCTCAACCACGCGAAGTACGCGCGCCGCGCGGAACCGAACTGTCCGCCAAGTCTTGGCAGACCGAAGCGCCACTGCGCATGCTCATGAATAACCTCGACCCCGAGGTAGCTGAGCGCCCCGAGGACCTCGTAGTCTATGGCGGCACTGGCCGTGCAGCACGCAGCTGGGAAGCTTTTGACGCCATCGTAGAATCCCTCAAGGATCTCGAGTCCGATGAGACCTTGCTGGTGCAGTCCGGCAAGCCGGTGGGCATCTGGAAGACCAACGAGTGGGCACCGCGCGTGCTCATCGCTAACTCCAACCTCGTGGGAGACTGGGCTAACTGGGAGCACTTCCGCAAGCTCGAGGACGAGGGCCTCATGATGTACGGCCAGATGACGGCCGGCTCCTGGATCTACATCGCCACCCAGGGAATCCTGCAGGGCACCTTCGAGACCTTCGCGGCCGTGGCCAAGAAGCGCTTCGGCGGCAGCCTGGCCGGCACCTTCACCCTGACCGGTGGCTGCGGTGGCATGGGCGGCGCACAGCCGCTGTCCGTCACCCTTAACGGCGGCGCCTGCCTCATCGTGGACGTGGACGAGACCCGCCTGAAGCGCCGCCAGCACAAGCGCTACCTGGATGAGGTTGTCACCGACCTCGATGAGGCCCTCAAGCTGGTCCTCGACGCCAAGGAAAACAAGAAGCCGCTGTCTGTCGGCCTGGTAGGCAACGCTGCCGAGGTCTTCCCGGAGATTCTGCGTCGCCAGCGCGCCGGGGAATTTACCGTGGACATCGTTACGGACCAGACCTCCGCACATGACCCGCTGTCCTACCTTCCTTCTGAAATCACCATGGAAGATTGGCACAACGAGGCCAAGGCGGACCCGACCACCTTTACCAAGAAGGCCCGCGAGTCCATGGCTGCCCAGGTCCAGGCCATGGTCGAGTTCCAGGATGAGGGTGCCGAGGTCTTTGACTACGGCAACTCCATCCGCGATGAGGCCCGCAAGGCCGGCTACCAGCGCGCCTTCGAGTTCCCCGGCTTCGTTCCGGCCTATATCCGCCCGCTCTTCTGCGAGGGCCTGGGCCCCTTCCGCTGGGCCGCGCTTTCCGGCGACCCAGAGGACATTAAGGTCACCGACCAAGCCCTCAAGGAACTCTTCCCGGACAACGAGCACCTGCACAATTGGCTCGATGCCGCTGAGGAGTACGTCGAGTTCGAGGGTCTGCCGGCACGCATTTGCTGGCTGGGCTACAACGAGCGCCACAAGGCCGGCCTGCTTTTCAACGACCTCGTGCGCGAGGGCAAGATCAAGGCGCCGATCGTCATTGGCCGTGACCACCTGGATTCTGGCTCCGTGGCCTCCCCGTACCGCGAAACCGAGGCCATGCTTGATGGCACCGATGCCGTGGCTGACTGGCCGCTGCTCAATGCCATGACCGCCGTATCTTCCGGCGCTACCTGGGTTTCCCTCCACCACGGCGGTGGCGTGGGCATGGGCCGCTCCATCCACGCCGGCCAGGTTACCGTTGCAGACGGCACCGAGCTCGCCGCGGCCAAGCTGCGCGCGGTGCTCACCAATGACCCGGGCATGGGCGTTATCCGCCACGTCGATTCCGGCTACACTCGCGCGAAGGAGGTCGCCGACGAGCGCGGCGTCCGCATTCCGATGGAATTCAAGGCAAGGGACTAGATGAGCACACTTTTTACCGGCATTTCAGAACTCCGTACGGTCAGCGAGCGTGGCACGCTTAACGACGCCGCCATTATCGCCCAATCCGGCACCATCGCCTGGGTCGGCCCAGCCTCCGAGGCACCGGCCGCCGACGAGAAGGTGGACTTGGGCGGCCGCGCCGTCCTGCCCGGCTGGGTAGATTCGCACACCCACATGGTCTTTGACGGTGACCGCTCCGCCGAATTCGAGGCCCGCATCTCCGGCGGTTCCTATGAGGCAGGCGGCATCGCCGTGACCATGGACGCTACCCGCCAGGCCGGCACCGACCGCCTGGACAAGCTGGTGGCGGACCGCGTGGCCGCCGGCCGCCGCGGTGGCACCACCACCTTCGAGACCAAGACGGGCTACGGCCTAAATACCGAGTCCGAGGTGGAGGCCGCCAAGGTAGCCTCCCGCCACGTCGATGACGTGACCTTCTTGGGCGCGCACCTGGTCCCGCCGGGAGCGGACGCGGAGGAGTACCTTGACGAGGTCGTTGGCCCCATGCTCGAGGGCGTTGCTCCCTACGTGCAGTGGATCGACGTCTTCTGTGAGCGCGGTGCCTTCAACGAGGAACAATCCCGCCGCGTGCTGGAGGCCGGTAAGAAGTGGGGCCTTGGCCTGCGCGTGCACGGCAACCAGCTGGGCGAGGGCCCAGGCGTTGCCCTTGCCGTCGAACTGGGCGCCGCCTCGGTAGACCACGTCAACCACTTGAGCGACGAGGACGTCGAGCTGCTGGCCAATTCCGATACCGTGGCCACCATGCTGCCGGCCTGTGACCTGTCGACTCGCGAGCCGCTCGCCCCAGGCCGCGCGCTTCTCGACGCCGGCGCCACCCTCGCCATCGCCTCCAACCTCAACCCCGGCACGTCCTATACCTCCTCGATGAACTACTGCGTGACCACCGCGGTCCTGCAGCAGCACCTCTCCGTCGATGAGGCCATCCACGCCGCCACCACCGGCGGAGCGACCGCCCTGCGCCGCCACAACGTTGGCAACGGCCTCGACCCGCAGGGCCGCCCCGCGAAGGGCACCATCGTGGAGGGCGCCGCCGCGGACCTGCATGTGCTCGACGCCCCCAGCGCCGTGCACTTGGCCTACCGGCCGGGCATGCCACTGAGCTACCGCACTTTCGTCGCGGGCGCTTAGGATATGGAGTTTGGGGCGGCAATCGCGTAGGGTTGGTGAAGCAATGAGCATTACCGATAACGCCACCGGCGGCGTCAACGAGCCGGAAGATTTTAATAAGTCGGAATCTCAGGACAACTCGCAAGGTGTCACCAAGGACACCAGGGCTGCGAATACTTCTGAGGACACCGGCGCTGAGTCCCAAGATTCAGCCAACGACAACTCCCAGGGGTTCGCGCATCTTGGCCTGCCAGAGAAAATTCTGGAGGCCGTTGCGAAAGTAGGCTTCACCAAGCCGTCCCCCATTCAGGAAGAAACCATCCCGATCTTGATGGAAGGCCGCGACGTCGTCGGCCTCGCCCAGACCGGTACCGGCAAGACCGCAGCCTTTGCGCTGCCGGTTCTGTCGCAGATTGACACCAAGGCCCGCCATCCGCAGGCACTCGTGCTCGCCCCAACCCGCGAGCTGGCCCTGCAGGTGGCGGACTCCTTCCAGTCCTTCGCTGAGTCCCTCAAGGGCGTCGAGGTGCTGCCTATCTACGGTGGCCAAGCCTATGGCATTCAGCTATCCGGTCTGCGCCGCGGTGCGCAGGTCATCGTGGGTACCCCGGGGCGCGTCATCGACCACCTGGAGAAGGGCTCGCTAGACCTGTCCCAGCTGCAGTTCCTCGTTCTCGATGAGGCCGATGAGATGCTGAACATGGGCTTCCAAGAAGACGTCGAGCGCATCCTGGAGGACACCCCGGATCGCAAGCAGGTGGCGCTTTTCTCGGCCACCATGCCGAACGCTATCCGACGCCTGTCTAAGCAGTACCTCGACAACCCCGCCGAGGTCACGGTGAAGTCCGAGCGCCGCACCAATGACAACATCACGCAGCGCTTCCTCCTCATTCCGCACCGCGCAAAGATGGATGCCTTCACCCGCATCCTCGAGGTCATCAATTACGACGCCATCATCGTCTTCTGCCGCACCAAGCACGAGACCGAAGAAGTGGCCGAGACCCTGCGTGACCGCGGTTTCAGCGCCGCCGCCATCAACGGCGATATTGCGCAGGCGCAGCGTGAGCGCACCGTTGATCAGCTCAAGGATGGCCGCCTAGACATCCTCGTGGCTACCGACGTTGCCGCCCGTGGCCTCGACGTTGAGCGCATCACGCACGTGGTCAACTTCGATATCCCGAACGATACCGAGTCCTACGTGCACCGCATCGGCCGCACCGGCCGCGCAGGCCGCTCCGGCGAAGCCATCCTGTTCGTCACCCCGCGCGAGCGCCGCATGCTGCGCTCCATCGAGCGCGTGACCAACGCCCGTCTGGAAGAGATGGAACTGCCGTCCGTCGATGAGGTCAATGAAAAGCGCAAGGAAAAGTTCGCGCAGTCCATTACCAACTCCATGGACAATAAGCAGGCGGACTTCTTCCGCACCTTGGTGCGCAAGTACTCCGAGGACAATAACGCGGCCATGGATGACATCGCTGCAGCCCTCGCCGTCATGCTGCAGGGTGGCAAGAACTTCCTGATGGAAGACAAGCCGCTTCCTAAGCCGAAGCGTGACCGCGACCGCCGCGACGATCGCAAGCGCGATTTCAAGGGCGGCGGCAAGGGCCGTGGCCCCAAGCGGCCGGACGGAGACTTTGAGACGTACCGACTGGACGTCGGCAAGCGGCAAAATGTGCGACCAGGAGCCATCGTCGGTGCTATTGCCAACGAGGGTGGCCTGTCTGCCAAGGACTTCGGCCGCATCACCATCGCGGTGGGCCACACCCTGGTTGACCTGCCAAAGAACCTCGACCCGGCAGTGCTGGACCGCCTGAAGGATACCCGCATTTCCGGCCAGCTGATCAAGATTCAAAAGGACACCGGCCGCCCGCCACGCCGTGATCACGGCGGCGGACGCAAGCGCGGTGGACGCTGGCGCGATTAGCATTTTCGACTCAATGGGCCTCTTCGGAGGCCCATTTTTTCGTGCCCTTTGACCTGCAGTTTTACTATAAACGGGGGTAGTGTGTCGGAAGGGTTTTGTATACTGAAAGCGAAAACATGTTCTAGAGAAACTTCTGCGGGGGAAGTCCATGAATGCGCCCTACTTTGCCAATACCAATCCAGCAAATTCCACCTCACAAGCAGCAACAGACATTCGCAAGGCCGAATACCTCCTCTGGAAGCGCCTACATCCAGACCCGGATGACGATATCGAAATAATTAGCCAATCACTGTCGGATCTCACCGGAACACGGCAGTCCCGAATTAGAAATATCATTTTCGCCTTTGAGCGATTGCAGGAGCTGCCGCGCCTTAAAGCCCGGCAGGAAGAGCACTATCACTTAGATTTAGACCGCTTAATCACTATTGACCAGACTCTCTCCAAGTTGGGAGAGATTGACACCGAACAATGCCTGCTTATCGACGCCGAATTAACCACCTACCTCACCCCCAAACGCCCCAACCAAAAATTGCCGTCCCATCGCAACCTGCGGCGAAAGCTTCGGGAGCTCATTGTCCGCCTTGATCCGACCATCGCCGCACGCGACCCACGGCGCAAGGAGTCCTATCACCTCGAGCCTACGGGCGGGGAGTGGGCCGCAGTGTGCCTAGACGTGGGCTTAGAGACTGCCGAAATCATCGACCGAAATATTCGCGGTGTGGCCACGGAGAAGGACATTTCCTTGGCCCAGGCTGCGGTCGAGTTGCTCACCGGCGAGGCCGAAGCCAAGGCGAAGGTGGTGCTCAATATGTACCGCTGCGATCTGCCGGATGCTCCCGCCTTCGTCCAAAGCTTGGGTTGGGTTTCGCCGGAGGTGGCCGATGACATGCAATCGCGGGCCGCGACCGTGCGCGACATGGAGAAGGCGGCAGAAGATGAAAGCGGAAACTACGTCACACCGCCGCATATTCGCGCCTTTGTGGAAGGGCTCGATGGAACCTGCCGGTGGCCCGGATGTACGCGGCCGGCGATGGCTTCCCAGATGGACCACCGGCATGACTTCGCTGACGGAGGACCTACTTCGGCGGCAAACTTGACCTGCCTGTGTCAACATCACCACAACATCAAGACTGATGGGCGGGCGTTTTATATCAAGGACCCGATTAGCGGGGACGTCGTCTGGCTCTTTGAAGATTCGACTTGGGTCTATGACGAAGCCAGCGGGCCGCTCGCGCCGAAGAATCGGAGGTGGGCCCAGACTGTGGCGCAGGCGACGCGGCGGCGTCGAGAAAATGCGCACGAAGATGCGCAAAAGCTGAAGGAAGAGCTAGAAAACGAGAAAAGGGACAGTGAAGGCACTGTCCCAGAGGAGTAAATGGCTTTCTAGAAGGCCACTTAGAAGTTGACGTACATCAGGATGAGGCAGATGATCCACAGAAGGTTGAATACGCCGCCGAATGCGGACAGTGGCTTCTTAGCTGCCGCGTAGTCGAAGGATTCAGTGGACTCGAGGGCGGCCATCGCCTTCTTCTGCTTTGGCAGAATGACGAAGAAGAGCAGGCACCATGCGATGATGGCAACCAAGATGGCGATGTGGAAGTTCACTTCGGACTTGTAAGCGCTGATATCGGAAAGGAATACGCCGAGGCCGAGGATAGGCACGATGGCAGAGATGTAGCCGTAGGTATTGGTGATGTTGTGCAGGACGCGAGCGGAGCCGAGCGCCGCGTGGTCACCCTGTGCTGCCTTGGCCATTTGGGTCTGGAAGCTAGAGGTGGATACGCATACTGGGCCGATCAATAGAATGGCTGCGGCCACGTGGAGGAATACAAGGAAAGAAGTCATTGAAAGAACCCTTCAATCGCGGAAAGTTGCCACGTCAACCCTAATCAACTTCCGGTGAGTACGGCTAACCGACATTGCCTTTGCATCACCCGCACGTCCTTGGAAGGCAGGGGAAGGGAGTACTTTCGGGCGATGTCGGCGAGTCGGCGGGAGTAGTCGCAGCGGTTGGCGGGAGGTAGCCATTCCGCGGGGAGGGCGTCTGACTTTTCTTGGTTGAGCTCACGGCTGGTAGCTACGAGATTGAGCGGGTCGTTGCCAAAGCGGACCTTGGTTTCGCGGTCCCACTCGGAAGCGCCAAGGTCATAGGCCGCGGAGAGGGGAAAGATGTGGTCGATCTCAATGGGAGAGGTAGCGGGAATGGTGGTGCCACTATAGGGGTCATAAAGAGTTCCGCTGCGGGCGTGGCAGGAGTGGAGGGGATCGCTGGATTGGCTTTCTAGAATGACCTCGCGGGTGGTGCAGGCGCCGTGGGGTTGCCAGATGCCGAAGTCTTCGCGGTTGTAGCCGGTAGCTTCGGGGCGGGAGGGCAGCGTGGTGACGTCAAAATGCGGAAAAGGCCACGCATACCATGCGCCGATGAGGACGGTGATGCATGATAGCGCGGCCAGGTAATAGGACTTCATGTCCTATTGGACTGCGAGGGGCCCGCGTTGGTTCCGATTACTTATCAGTGACCTTTTCTGCGGCTTCCTCAAAGTCGAGGTCGGAGTTATTTTCCACGAGCTTGGCCAGCTTGGTGGCCTCTTCAAACTCGGCAACAACCTCCGGCTGTGGTTCCTTGGTGAGCTTGGTGACTACGACGGCCACGAGGAGGGCCAGGAAGAAGCCTGGGACCATCTCATAGAGGACGTCGGAAAGCGGGGACATGCCCCAGCCAATGGCCACGACGGCGCCGGTTAGCATGCCGGCAATCGCGCCGGTGGAATTGAAGCGCTTCCAGTACAGGGACAGCAGAACGATGGGGCCGAAGGCGGAACCGAAGCCTGCCCAGGCGAAGCCAACCAGGCCGAGGATGGAATCGGACGGGTTGATAGCCAGCAGGGCGGCGATGACCGCGATGGCAACGATGGCCGTGCGGGAGAGGTTGATGAGGACCTGCTCGCTGGGCTTCTTCTTAGCAAAGATGAGGAAGAGGTCCTCGATGAGGGAAGTAGAGACGACGAGCATCTGGGACGACATGGTGGACATGATGGCGGCCAGAACCGCGGTCAGGACGAAGCCGGCGGGCAGTGGGTGCATCATGGCCTGAGCCATATCCAGGAAGATGGTTTCGAAGTTGTCCTGGTCGGTGATGCTGTGGCCGGTCTGAGTGAAGTAAACGGTGCCAGAGAGAGCGACGAAGATGGCGCCGATGACGGACAGGCCCATCCAGGTAACGCCGTAGAAGCGGCCCTGGCGGGCGTCGGAAGGCTTACGCAGCGCCATGAAGCGGACCACGATGTGTGGCTGGCCAAAGTAGCCCAGGCCCCAGGCCAGGTTGCCGATGATGACGCCAGCGGAAACACCGGCGAACATGGAGAAGAAGTTGTCATTTTCCACTACGCCATCGGTGCCGTAGGCATTATTACTGGCGAAAGAGAAGATGGAGGCAGGATCGCTGAGAGAGACGATTGCCATAATTGGCACGATCATCAGGGCGACGAACATAAGCACGCCCTGGACGACGTCCGTGTAGGACACCGCCAAGAAGCCGCCGACGAAGGTGTAGAAGATGGTCACCGCGGCGATGACGAGCATGCCGGTGAGGTAGTCGCCACCGAAGGTGGACTCGAAGTAGCGGCCGCCGGAGACCATGCCGGAGGAGACGTAGAAGGTAAAGAAGAAGATGATGATGGCTGCGGAGATGATGCGCAGCAGGCGGGACTTATCGTGCAGGCGGTTTTCAAAGAAGGACGGCACGGTAATGGAGTTGGCCGCGATCTCCGAGTAGGAGCGCAGGCGCGGTGCGACCCACTTCCAGTTTGCCCAGCAGCCGACGAGCAGGCCGATGGCCATCCATAGCTCGGACATGCCGGAGAGGAAGAGCGCGCCAGGCAGGCCCATGAGGAGCCAGCCGGACATATCGGAAGCGCCTGCGGAGAGAGCCGCTACGAATGGGTGCAGGCCACGGCCGCCCAAAACATAATCGTCATATTGATCGGTTTGCTTGTAGCTCCAATAGCCAATGGCTGCCATTGCGAGGAGATACACGATCATCGCAATGACGTACCAAGTTGAATCTTGCACGTTTTACTCCTTGTAGATGTGTGATGACATTCTCACGTTAACGGGGTCACAAGGTTAACCCAAGCGAAAATACAGGTGTGGCGCAGATCTCCGTTTCGATTTTCTGTCGTTCAACTGGGAAAAGGGTGGAACATAACGAGCCTGTAACAAAACCAAAAGGGGCTGCTATGCTGGCGGCTATGGCTTCTTACCTCGTGCATGGACTGTGGCTCCCCGTTACGGGACTAGGTCTATGGATTGAACAGGTAGAAGGACACAAGATCGTCATGCCCAATGCCGTTCCTGAGGGCACCTTCCCGCCAGCGGTGGAGTCCATCTTGGCGAAGAAATCCTTCCGCAATCGAGCGCGGGTATCGCTGCGAACGCCAAAGGGCAAGGATGTCTCCCTGATGGTGCCCATGGCGATGTTCGGACCCGAAGAGGCCGTGGCGGCGCTTGCCCAAATGGAGCACCTGAACCACAAGCCGCCCGCCACCATTGCGCCCGACCTCCAGTGGCTGATCCATGCCTACAGCGGGCTGTGCAAGTTCGTGCGCGCTGGCCGCGTGACCTTCCGGCTGGCTTACCAGGCCAATGAGTGGTTCCCCATGTGGCAGCTGGCCTCGGGCTTGGGCGAGCGCGGTTGGCTCGCGGAGATGATGGCGGCCGCGCCGGGCATCTTGCACGTGAATAATCGGGCGCTCTCGGATGATATGGCCGATGAGCTCACCCACTGGATTGCCTTTCGCGAGCTGCGGCCCGTGGCGGAGGCTCCGCGCCCGATGCCGTGGCACGAGTTTGCCCGCGCCCTGCTCGATACGCGGCCGATCCGGCGAGGGCGCTCGCAGCTGCTGCGCGGGCTCAATGAGTGGAAGAATTCCATCTACGAGGTAGAACTCCAGCTGGTCTACATCGTGGAGGAGCCGCTTGACGTTGACCCGGATACAGCCAAGTGGCCAGTGCGCGTGCGGGTGCGCTCGGGCACGGATTCTCCGCGGCCGGTGTCGGCGCAGAGTTTGGATCGGGCGAGTGTGGAAAAGCTGCGCGAGGCCCACCGCAAAGCCGTGCGCATCGCACCCACGCTGGGGGAGACCGCGCAGCTGCCACAGCCTGGCGACGGCGACTGGGACGTCTACCTTGAAACCCACCAGCTCACCCATTTTATTACCCACGAAGTAGATAAGCTCAAGGCCAGCGGCGTGACCGTCATGCTGCCCAAAGCATGGGCGCAGATGGAGACTAAGGCCAAGTTGGAAACCCACGAGGCCCGCGATCCGGCCGAGGCCGCCACGAAGAAGCACATCGGCATGAATAAGCTGGTGGACTATAACTGGCGCATGTCCGTGGGCGATGTGGAGCTGACCGAGGAAGAGATGGAGGACCTGGTCAATTCCAAGTCCGGCCTCATTCAGCTACGTGGCAAGTGGGTCATGGCCGATAAGCAGGTCGTCTCCCAAGTCTCCGGCTACATGGACGCGCTGCGGGAGAAAGCCATCGCGCGCAAGAAGAAGGAGCTCGAGCAGCTAGCCGCCTCCGCGGAGATGGCTAAGCAGCTCGACGAGCCGGGGTGGCAAGCCCTGATGGCGGACGTGGAGCGCCGCCGCCAAGAATTCAACGAGGGCGGCGAGGAGCACGAGCAGGTCACCGTGGCCGAGCTGCGCGAGCTGGCGCTAGAGTCCATGACCCAAGAGCCCATTGAGTTCACCGGCAGCACCTGGCACACGGCGCTGCTCGGCGGGGTGGATAAGGTTGCCCCGGAGCGCGTGGAGATTCCCGCCTCCGTCCATGCGGAGCTGCGCGAGTACCAGCGCCGTGGCGTCGACTGGCTGTATTGGATGTCGCGCAGTGGCATAGGGGCAGTGCTTGCCGACGACATGGGACTCGGCAAAACCCTCCAACTACTGACCCTCCTCGCAGTGGAGAAGGACCGCGGTGAGCAGACCGGACCCACGCTCGTGGTGGCACCAACGTCCGTGGTGGGCAACTGGGCCCGCGAGGCCCAGCGCTTCGTCCCAGACTTCAAGGTCATGGTGCAGCACGGTCCCAGTCGCCCGCGCGGGGAGGACTTTGCCCAGGCTGCCGCCACATCCGACCTCGTGATTACCACCTACGGCACCGTGGGCCGCGACTTTAATGACATGGGCGAAGTCGGCTGGCAGCGCGTCGTCCTCGATGAGGCCCAGGCGATTAAGAACTCCGCGACGCGCTCGTCCAAGGCCGTGCGCTCGCTGCCCTCGGAACACCGCGTGGCGCTAACCGGCACCCCGGTGGAAAATCGCCTCTCGGAGATGCGCTCCATCCTGGATTTCTGCAATCCCGGCGTGCTGGGCACCGCCTCCTTCTTCCGCAATCACTTTGCTAAGGCCATCGAGCGCAATAATGACGAGGAAATGTCCGAGCGCCTGCGCCAACTCACCGCGCCGTTTATCCTCCGCCGCGTCAAGACGGACCCGAATATCATCGATGACCTGCCGGAAAAGTCCGAGCAGATCCTCACCGTATCCATGACCACCGAGCAGGCCGCCCTGTATAAGGCACTGGTCAACCAAGTGAAAAAGGACCTGCAGGAGGCGACGGGCATCAACAAGCGCGGGCTGGTGCTGGCCTCGCTGACCCGCATTAAGCAGATTTGTAATCACCCCGCGCACTACCTGGGCGATAACTCGCCGGTGACGCTCAAGGGCAAGCACCGCTCTGGCAAGGTCAAAGAGCTCATGCGCATCGTGGATGAGGCCACCGAATCCGGCGAGCGACTCCTGGTGTTTACCCAGTACAAGGCCTTTGGCGATATCCTGCAGCCGTACTTAAGCGACCAGCTCGGCCGCGAGATCCCCTTCCTCCACGGCGGGGTAAGCAAGAATAAGCGCGACCAGATGGTGGAGGATTTCCAGTCCGAGGACGGCCCACCGGCGATGATCCTATCGCTCAAGGCGGGCGGCACCGGCCTGAACCTCACGGCCGCCTCTATCGTCGTGCACATGGACCGCTGGTGGAATCCGGCGGTGGAAAACCAGGCGACGGACCGTGCCTTCCGCATTGGCCAGCGCCGCAATGTGCAGGTGTATAAGATGATCACCGCAGGTACGCTGGAGGAATCCATCCAGGATATCTTGGACGGTAAGACGCAGCTAGCCGGCGCCGTGGTGGGCGAAGGCGAAGGCTGGCTCACGGAGCTAGACCCAGATCAGCTGGCCGCACTCATGAGCTACCGGGGGAGGGAGTAATCCATGGCCGTCAAAGGCGACGACAACGTTATCTATGCCAATTTTGGCACTCGCAAACGGGTAAGCACCCCGGCCGAAGTCAATCACGTGGACCGCAGCGGGCGCATCCTGTCCACTACCGCATCGCGTATTGCTGCCTTTACCTCGCATGGTGCGGATCGCGGCCGAATTACCCGCGGCCGCCAGTATGCCGAGGGCGGACACGTCGTGGGCCTCGAGGTGCGCAATGGAGCCATCCATGGGCGCGTGGCCGGTTCCCAGAACGAGCCCTTTGCGGTGCTCATCCAGCTGCCGTACCGCAATAACGATGACATTGCCCAGCTGGCCACCGAGTTCGCTCGCACCCCCAATTCCGTGGCCAACGCGCGCAAGGGCCTGCTTTCCGACGCCGCCTTGGACACCCTCTTCGCCCCCGAGGCCGAAGACCTCCGCCTGACCTGCGACTGCCCGGATGGCGAGTACGTGTGCAAGCACATCGTGGCGGTGGGCGATAAGCTCGCCACCCGCGCTGATGCGGACCCGGCCGTCATCTTTAATATGCGCGGGCTGGACTTTGCCCGGCTGGAGCGCATGGTCTTAGAGCAGGCCAAGACGGTAAGCCGCGAAAGCTTTACCCCGAGCGACCTGTCCGAGGAAGAAAAGAATGACATCTTCTGGAACGGCCGCGAGCTGCCGAAGCTGCCGCAGCCCAAGGTAGCCCCAGCCATCGATGACTCCGATCCGGACCTGCTGCGCAAGGCCATGCGGTCGGTCTCGCATACCAACCTGGATCTCCTGCGCGCGGTATCCGATATTGAAGACCTCTACTACCACCTCTCGCACTAATGACTGCTACCACGTTTATCCACACCTCCGATTTTCAGCTGGGCATGACCCGGTGGTTCTTGAAGGGCGAGGCCCAAGGCCGGTTTAATGATGACCGCGAGGCCGCCATCGTGCGGCTAGGCGAGCTGGCCGAGGAGACCGGCGCGGAGTTCATCGTCGTGGCCGGCGACGTCTTTGAGCACAATGCCCTCTCGCGCGACATCCTTGCCCGCGCCACGGAGATGTTTAAGCGCCTGCCGGTGCCGGTTTATGTCCTGCCGGGAAACCACGACCCGCTGGTGGCGGATTCGGTCTTTTATAAGACCAGCGCAGAGAACGTCCACGTCATCGCAGACTCAGAGCCCATCGAGGTCGCACCCGGCGTGGAGCTGGTCGGCGCGCCGTACCTGTCCAAGCGCGCAAACCACGACTTGGTCCGCCAAGCGCTCGAGCCGTTGGCGCCGGCCGCGGGCATCCGCATCGCCGTCGGCCACGGCCAGGTGGATTCCCGCTCCGGCGAGGATGACGCCGATACCATCGACCTTGGCTTCGTCGAGGACTGCCTGGACCGCGGGGTGATCGACTACCTGGCGCTGGGCGATACCCACTCTACCGCCAGCCTCGGCACCACCGGCCGGGTGTGGTTTTCCGGCAGCCCGGAGACCACGGACTATAAGGAAACGAGCACCGGCGGCGGCGAATCGGATTCCGGCAATGCGTTGGTGGTGCGCGTGGGGGATAAGGTGGACGTCGACAAGCGCTGCATCGGCCGCTGGACCTTTGAAGCCCTCGATGCCGCCGTGGATTCTGCCGAGGACGTGGAGCGCTTCCTCGCGCGCTTAGGCGAGTATCCCGATAAGGTGCGCACGGCCGTGAAATATAGCCTGCGCGGCACGCTCGGCGTCGAGGCCCACGCCCGTCTGCAGCGTGGCCTGGACGAGTACGAAGCCGTATTTGCCTCCCTGCGCCCGCGCGAGCGCACCATGGACCTTTACCTGGAACCCAGCGAGGAGGAATTGGCCAGCCTCGATATTTCTGGCTATGCGGCCGAAGCGCTGCATGAACTGCTGGATAACCGCGAGGATCCCGTCGCCCGCGACGCCGCCAACCTGCTATTCCGCTTGGAGGGACAGTCCTAATGCGCATCCACCGCCTAGAACTCACCAACGTTCGCGGCATTGAGCACCTGGTCCTCGATGAGCTGCCCGAGACCGGCGTCGTGGTCATCCATGGCGAGAATGAGGCTGGCAAGTCCACCATCGTGGAGGCGCTCGACGTGGTGCTCACCGAAAAGCACAGCGGCCGCTCCAAGCGCATTCGCTCCCTGCAACCGGTGGGCAAGGACGTTGCCCCGGAAGTTACGGCCGAGCTAAGCGTAGGGGAGTACCGCTTCCGCATTGCCAAGCGTTGGCTATCAAAGAAATCCTGCGAGCTGAATATTTCTTCCCCACGGCCGGCGCAATTTACCGGCAGCCAGGCTGACGATGAGCTGGAGCGCATCCTCTCTGAGCACCTGGACCGCTCGCTTGTCGACGCCCTCTTTATGCGCCAAGACGACACCGGCGAGGCCATCTCTGCCGTCGGCATTCCTAGCCTGACCCGCGCGCTCGAGCGCGAATCCGGCCTGGCCGAGGACGAGGTTTCCGGCGACGATTCCGCGCTGCTCGCTCGCGTGGACAAGGAGTATCAGCGCTACTTCACCGCGGCGAAGGGTAACCCGGCCGGCGAGTACAAGGAATCCGCCGCAGCCCTAGCCCGCGCCGAAGAGGAATACACAGAAGCCACCCGCGTCCTGCGCGAGCTCGATTCCGTGGTCGAGCGCTACGAGCAACTCGAGCGCGACCAAGCCGCCGCCGAAGCCGAGCTCCCCGCCGCCCGCGCCGACCTCACCGACAAACAGGCGCAGGCCGAGGAAGCCGCTACCGCGCAGGCCACCCTGGACTCCCATAAGGCCACCCTGGCCCGTGCTTCAGAGGATCTTGCCCGTGCGAAAGCCGCCGTCACCGAGCGCGCCGAGCTCGTCACCGCGGCCGAGGAAGCCGCCACGGCCACCGAGGCCGCCCAGCATAAGCTCACCGCCGCCCAAGACAAGGCGAAAGGAGAAGCCGCGGTCAAAGAATTGCTGGAGAAGCAACTAGCGGAGGCCAAAGAGGACTATGCCGCCGCCCGCAGCACTTTAAAGCAGGCACGCCGCCTGCAGGATAAGCAGAAGTTTGAGCAGCTCAGCGCCCGTCTGGAATCGCTTGACAGCCTAGCCGCCAAAGTAGACCAAGCCCGTGCGACCATCGCCCAGCGCGGCCGCGAGGTCACCGCGGCCGATATCACCAGCCTGCATAAGGCAGACTCAGCGCTGTCGGTGGCCGAGCGCCTGCACGAGGCCGCTGCCGCCAAGGTCCATTTTTCCGGACCTGCTGGCTCCACCATCCGCGTCGATGGCGAGGACATCGAGTTGGATGAGGACACCGCCGTCGAGCTTGTCGATTCCCGCGTTATCACCATCGGCGATATCACCGCCCGCTTCTCGGCCGGTTCCTACTCTGCGGAGGACACCCAACGCGATGTGGAACAGGCCCGCACCCGGCTGCACGAGCTGCTCGATACCCTGGGCGTAGGTTCAGTGGCCGCGGCCGAGGAAGCCCATGAGACGCACCGTGCACAGAACGACGCCCTCGATGCCGCCACCCGTGCCCTTGCCGCGGAACTGGGGCCGGATGATTTGGGCGAGCTGCGCGCCCAGCATGCCGCACTGGCTGAGAAAGTCGCGGACCTTGCGGACGGGGAGGAGGTAGACCTCGCCGCCGCAGAGGCCGCGGAGGAAGAAGCCAGCGAAAAGGTCGATGCGCTCGACCGCGAACTCGTGCCGTACCGCGAAAGCCGCCTAGCCCATGAGGCTGTGCGCCTCGATGCCGAACTTGCCGCGGCCCGCGAAAACGCGCAGCGCGTGACCCGAGACCTTTCCTTCGCGCGTGAACGCGCCGCCGACGAGGACCTGCGTGCTGAGGTCGTTCGCCTGGAATCCGTAGTGGTGGACCTGCGCGGGCAGCTCGAAGAAATGGAAACCGTTGACCTTGCTACCGCGCAGTCCTTGGTAGAAGGCGCGCAGTCCCACCTGGATTACCTCACCGACCGCATCCAACGCTGCGAGGTAGACCTCGGCCGGCTTTCCAGCGAGGTGAACTTCCACTCCGGTGCCGCCGAGCGCGCCCAACAGGCCACCGCGGCGCTGGAGATGGCCCGGGCGGTATATGAGAGCGTGGACAAGCGTGCGCAAGCCGCCCGCTATCTGCGCGAACTGTTGCTCAAGCATCGCGATGCCGCCCGCCAGCGCTACGCCGCGCCCTTCGTGGCTGCACTGTCGCGGCTGGCCCGCACCGTGTACGGCGGCGGCATCACTTTCGAGCTCGATGACGACCTCCGCGTGACCACCCGCACCCAGGACAATGAAACGGTGAGCCTGGCCAGCCTCTCCGGTGGTGCCCGCGAGCAGCTGGCCATCCTCACCCGCTTTGCCATCGCGCAATTGGTGGGGCCGGAGTCGGTTCCCGTTATTGTGGATGACGCGTTGGGCTCTACCGATGCACACCGCCTGCAACTTATGGCCACGCTCTTTTCCCATGTCGGAAGGGACAACCAGGTATTGGTCTTTACCTGCATGCCGGAGCGCTACTCCCGCGTACCGGGACGCAGTGAGCGCGACATTGCCGCGCTCAAAGGGGTAATCTAGTGCCATGCCTTATCAAACTCGCTGGTTAGACGACGATGAGCAGGAGCTATGGCGCCTGCTCCTTGGCGCCGTGCGCAAGATCGATAGGGGAATGGAGGAAACGCTGAAAGCCGGCGGCGAGGTATCTGCCTCCGAGTTCGCCGTCCTTGTTGCCCTGTCCGAGGCACCGGAACAACGCCTGCGCTTGCACGAGCTGTGCACTCAGCTGGAGTGGGACCGCTCCCGCGCCTCCCACCAAGTAACCAGGATGGAAAAGCGCGGCCTGCTCACCAAAGAACCGGACGAGGACGATGCTCGCGGCATCAACGTGTGCGTGACTCATGTTGGCCTAGAACACTTGCGGCGTGCCGCTCCTGAACACGTGGAATCCGTGCGCCGCATGGTCTTTGACCACCTGCAACCCGAGGACGTGCCCGCCCTTCGGCGCTTTTTTGCCGGAGTACTACAGGTCAAAAACATCCCGGGCTATGAAGGGTACGTGCCAGATTCGCTACTACACGGAAAGGATCAAGCTCCATGATGGGACAAGAGCTCTTTGAGCACCCGAAGAAGCAATATAAGACCTACGGGATCACCGCGTTGGAGGAGCTTAGCCCGCGAATCGGCGATCCAGAGGTGCACTTGGACGACGTCGCCAGCGAGGACCAGGTTGCCGCCATGGAGGAGGCACTAGAGGCCTATCCAGATTCCGCTCTCACCTATGACCAAGACACCGAGCTGTGGATCGTCGGCGCGGAAGAGGACATTGAGCGGATGCTTGGTGACCGCGAGTCCTTCGTAGAGGCGCTGCTCAATGATGAGGACCCAGGAATTTAATCGCCGATTTTCGGTGTCAATCAAAAGTGCGAGGAATGCGGCCTTCTGGGCGCTTAACTGTTAAGATATCCGTAGTTAATCCTCGGTGGATCGAAAGGTTTTATCATTATGAACGAGCGTGAGGCTCAGGAACAGCGCGAAGCAGCAGCCCGCGATAAGAGCAAGGGCTGGGTTTCCGTCTTTGTGCAGTGGATCCCGAACATGCTGCTGGCACTGGTAATGGTTGCTGCCATGTTCTTCGGTATGTACTACATCGAGCACGGCACCTTGGACATCACTCAGCCGATCACCAACGAGTTCATTACTCAGTAGCTTCGGCACATAGAAGAATCCGGCTCCCGCACAATCGGCGGGGAGCCGGATTATTTTTATTTGCCCACCGCCTGGCGCCAGGTCATTTTGCGTCCATTATTCAAAATGGCGCGGCGGTAGATGTGACCGACCAGCACGATAATCAGTGCGGTCACCACAGCCATGAGCACATAGCTAGCTAGCAAGCCTAACCAGCTGAGGTTGCCCCCGGCCACCTGCATCGGAGCGACCAACATGGAAACCGGCGGCAACCAGGTCATTACCTGCATCCACGTGGCATCCAGGTGCATCCAGCCGAACATTGGTACATACATGGTGGCAAAGACGAGGAACAGGATAGGTGCCTGCGTGGACTGGAGATCCTCGGTGCGCTGCACCATGGAGCCGGCTGCAGCGTAGAGGCTGCCAAAGAAGAGCAGGCCGAGAATCTCGCCAACAAGGAGGACGGCTACCAAGCCGTAGTCCAGCTCGATGTCACTAGCCAATCCAGTCGTAGCAAGAGAGATAGCACCGCCGCCCAAAATGAGCAGCGTGGCTAGGAATCCAACGATGGTATTGCCCAGAATCTTGCCGGCCAAAAAGTCCACCGGACGCACGGAAGACAAGATAATTTCCACCACTCGGGACGACTTTTCCTCCGTGACGCGGCCACCAATCAAGCCGGCGAAGGTCATGACGGAAAAGACGACCACCATTGCGCCAATGAGGACCGTGGCTACGCCGGCCATCTTATGTTCCGTGCCGTCCTCTTCTTCTAAGTTCACCTGATTGACCGTGGTCGAGGGGGTAGCCTTTTCTAACTCTTGTGGGTCAATATTGAGCGTATCCAGCGCAGTTGCTTGTGCTTGAGAAGCAACGATTTGGTTGACGGTGGTGGTCACGGACGCTGGGGCATCCCCTTTGCTCACGAGTTCCCAGCCGTCGTTCTCGGCCGGCACTAAGGCGGCATCGGCGTCTTCATTCTCTACCATCTGCTGGGCTTCTGCGCGGTCTTTCGCCGCGGTGGCATCGATGCCGGAATCATCAAAAGCAGACGCTTCCATCCCCACGACGGCTACGGAATCTGGTTCGTCATCGCCGCTGAAGAAATTGATAGCGATAGGGCCGATAATGGCACCGAGGATGAGTAGCAGCATGGTGCCCACCACCATCTTCGACTTCAGCGCGACCGCCATCTCACGCTTGGCTACAACTCCGATGGTCTTCATTGCGGAATACTGCATGGCCTAGGCCTCCTCGTTCTGGTTGCTGGTGACGACGTCCTGGAAAAGCTCGGTCAGGTCTGGGATCTTGCGGCCGAAGGAATGTACCGGGCCTGCGGCTAGGGCTGCCTGCAGGATTGCCTGGTCATCGATGGTTTCATCGGCCTCGAGCACGACGGCGTCGGCAGTTTCTGCCACCAGCTCCGTGCCTTCCGGATACCAGCCGCGCGCTGGGGTAGCGACCTCAAAGCGGGGAGGGCCTTGGCTGCGCAGCTTATCGACGCCCCCTTCAGCCACCATATGCCCCTTCGTCACAATGCCCACGCGGTCACACAAGCGCTGCACCAGGTCCAACTGGTGCGAGGAGAAAATGACGGGCACGCCGCGATTGGCGCGCTCGCGCAGCATGTCTGACATGACGTTGACCGCAACCGGGTCCAGCCCGGAGAAAGGCTCGTCCAGAATCAGCATGTCGGGGTCGTGGATGAGGGAGGCCGCGAGCTGTACTCGTTGCTGATTGCCCAAGGAGAGGTCATCGAGCTTATCGTCCATGCGCTCGCCCAGCCCCAACTGTTCTAGTAGTTCAGTGCCGGCGCGCTTGGCGGCGGGCTTATCCATGCCGTGCAGGGTGCCTAAGAAGACCAGCTGGCTCAGCAGTGGCTCCTTTCCGTAGAGCCCGCGCTCTTCTGGCATATAACCAATGCGGCGGCGGTTATCGTCATTGATTGGGGCGTCATCGAAGTAGACCTCGCCAGAGTCTTTGGCTAGCACACCAAGTGCAATGCGCATGGTGGTGGATTTTCCGGCGCCATTGGATCCGACGAAACCGAAGATTTCGCCGTCACCAACGCTAAAGGTCATATCCCGCAGGGCTTGAGTCTCCCCGAAGGACTTATTGAGGTGGTCAATGGTCAAGGTGGGCATGTGTTAGTCCTCCGAGTTCTGGTTGAAGGTCAGTGCGTAGCCGACAGCGGGCAACGTGGCAGAGATGAAGTAACTAGAGAGCAAGTAGTAGCCAGCTCCAAGCAAATATTTGGTGCCAATAGTGCCGGTAATTCCTCCGCCTAGGAACCAATTGCCTACGAGAAGGGTGACAAGACCGCCGGCAAAAAGAAACGCGTTAGACAGCTGGAAAGCCTTCCGGCGCCACTGGTCGAGAACCCGGGCCTCGTACTCATCAAGAGAGGACAGCGGCTTGCGGTCTTTGGAATCAATGGACACCCGCAGAATGGTCCAGGGAATGCAAGAAAGCACCATTGCGATAGACATTCCTAACAGTGCCCAGTAAGAAGAAATCGCCAATGCGAGGATGAGAAAGATCGCGGATACAGCTACGCAGCCATACATTGCCGCGATTAATCCACGGGCGGGGCCGGGACGGCGGAACCGTTCGGCGCGGATCGTTGTTGAAACAGGGGCGTCGTTTGCTGTCATGCATTCAAGTGTTGCATAAACCCAACACTCTGGCAACAGTTTCTGCAGATTTTCTTTGGGGTTGACCCTGACGCGACGTTAGGCGCGACAATGTCACCATGGACGACATCGATGAAGTTCTTTATACCGTTGGCGAGGTAGCAGCGCTCTTCCGCATTACGGTGCGCACCTTGCACCACTGGGAGGCACAAGGCTTGCTGTGTCCTACGTGGCGCAGCTGGTCCAATTACCGGCTGTATACCGAGGAAGACTGCGCCCGCGTGCAGAAGATTCTGATCTACCGCGCTACCGGTATGAAATTGACCGATATTAAACAGCTGCTAGATGGCGATGCTTCCGATCTGGAACATTTGCGGAGGCAAAGAGAAAGCCTGCTCGCGCAGCGAGACAGTCTTCGCGACATGCTGGCAGCAATTGACACCTTGATGGAGGATGCAATGAATAACCGAAAGCTCACCACCGAAGAAATTGGGCAGATTGTCGGCGATGCCAACTTCGCCGCGCATCAACAAGAAGCCGAAGAAGCCTATGGATCGAGCGAGGACTGGTCTATCTATCAGCAGCGCACGGCCGGTTGGTCGAAGGATGACTGGAGTGATGCTCAAACCGGCGTCGCTGAGGTGGAAAAGGAGCTGGCCCAAGCCGTAGCGGGCGGTGTGGCTGCGGGGTCGGAGGAGGCCCAGGGGCTCGTCGACAAGCACCGCGCAGCACTCAGTGCCTTCTTTCCCGTCACGCCGGCAAAGCACTTCTTAATCTCGCGCGGCTATGTGGCTGATGAACGCTTCCGTGCCCATTATGAGGCGCAGCAGGAGGGGTTGGCGCAGTGGCTGGCAGACGCGATTGAGCATGCGGCTAAGGCGCAAGGAGTGGATACCGCAAACCCGGAGTGGAAATAATTAGCGGGCCGGAAGATAAATAAGCCGCTGACCACCAGAAAGTCCTGGTGGTCAGCGGCGTCTGTGTCCCCGACAGGGATCGAACCTGCGACCTTCGGTACCGGAAACCGATGCTCTAATCCGCTGAGCTACGGAGACATCGCTGGGAAAATTCCCAACGATGTGATTTTAGCGCATGGGGTAGTGGGGGACTAAATCAACCCTGGGGCGTCGGTGGTAGTGACTTCACCGGTGCGCAAGTAGTGCACGCCGATGTCGTCGACAACCTTATTCCCAGAGGCAAAGTGCCCATGACCGGGACCATGGACTGTGACCACGCGGGACTGCATCGGCTTGGAGAGGCTCGTGTGGTACTGGTACGGCGTTTGTGGATCGCCCGTCGCCTGAACTTGGAGGGGCTTGGTGGCGAGCTTGGAACCGTCGAGAGGCGCCTGGCCCGTGACCGGTGCGCGGCCACCGCAGCCCGCGCCGGAGCCGTAGAGGGAATTGAAGGAGGTGAAGGGATCAGCGCTGACGAATTTGGCCCACAGGTAGCTCGGGTAGAGCAGCGGATTTCCGGGCACGGTGTTTTCATTGCAGACAATGAGGTTTTGCATATTGATTGCCTGGGCTAGGGACTCTTGCTCTTTGCGCAGTGTCTCTGGGTCAGGCTGCTCGGTGTCCATGGGCTCGCTGCCATTCAAGTGCTTGGCAAAGGCATCCCACTGCGCAGGGACCGGAACGAGGATTCGCGTCATGTTCAATAGCGGGGAGGCTACCTGCACGGCGTTGGGGTTTTGAATCTTCTGGCTGAGGAACTCCGCCTGCACGCGCAGTGGGCCGGTGGCGGTCATAATGTCCGCGCCGGGCTGACCGGCAAATTCGAGGCCTGGAGGCAGGTCACCAATCTTGGCGTTCGGTGGCAGGACAGTAGGGCGTACACCTGCCTCGCGAGCTACCTTTTGAGACCACTTTTCGTAGACCTGCAGCGGGGTGGTACCGAGGTGGTACTTCGCATCATTTTTGGCAATGAAGCCGAAGAGCTCGTGCAGTCCCTTTTCATAGCCGCGCTGTTGCGAAGCAAAGATCCCATTCCACGCCAGCTTGGGGCTCATACCGGAATCCAATAAGACTTTGCCGGTGTGCTCCGGATACTTGGTGGCGTAGGCAGAGCCGAGGTACGTGCCATAAGAGGTGCCGGCGATGTCAATTTTTTCCTCACCCAAGGCGCGGCGCACCATTTCCCAATCCTGCAGGGTATTCGCGGTGGTCAGCGAATTGGTATAGCCAGGGGTGTGCTTTTCGCAGGCATCGCGCGTGAGCTTTCCCACCTGGAAGCTTTCCTGGAGGGGATCACTGGTGGCCGAAGCATCGCACTTGACTGGGGTGGAGCCTGGAAGACCGCGTGGCTGCACACCGATAGTGTCCCACTCGTCCCGCACGGCCTGTGGCCACGGAAAAGCGCTATTGCCGGCCCATCCATAAGCATCGGCATTTGGGCCACCAGGGTTGGTAAACAATGCGCCACGGCGGGCGCTTGGGTTGGCTGCGGGCACCCGCACGAAGCCGACGCTGATGGTGCCGGCCTTCGGATTGTCATAGTAGGTAGGGACTTCGATGCGTCCGCATTCAGCCGAGTCGATATCTACCTGCTCGGGGCAGTCTTCCCAGGAAATAGCGGGCTTGGTTTCCAGCGGTGCAGGTGCAGGCGCGGCCGTGGCAATCGGTGCAGTGATGCCCATGGTCAGTGCGGCAGCACCAAGCGTGGCCGCAAGCTTAGAAGAAAAAGAAAGCATAGGTTAGGTCTCCAGAATAAAAATGATTGGTAGACCTAGCCTATGCTTTTTTGATGCCTTTGGCATCATATTCACAGTAGGTGGGTGCCCTCACCGGCCGGGGCAGGAGAGGGGCTACGCATTACTACTTGACGATGACAACGATGAGGTCACGCGGGCCGTGTACGCCCTCGACACGAGTGAGCTCGATATCGGAGGTAGCGGACGGGCCGGAGATCCAGGTCGCTGGCTTCTCCGGGTTCATGCGGGAGATGACCTCGGGGATACCGTAGACGATCTCGTTCTGGTGGACGATGCACAGGTGGCGGTCCGGAACCAGAGTCAGTGCACGACGGCCGCAGCGCTCATCAGACTCGAGCACAATGGTGCCGGTCTGTGCGGAGGTGACGTGGGAATAAGTAACCACAGCGTCCGTCTCGTTCAGGGTGCGCGGATCGACGGACTTATCGTCCGGCTTGGCGTCGAAGCCCTCGAAGAGGGTGGCGTCCATGCCTTCGGCGTAACGAATGTCGTTGCACTCGCGGTCCTTGAGGATCGTGGCGATGGTCTGCTTGAGCTCGCCTTCCTCGGTGACGTGCACCTCGGCCTTGTAATCCTCGAGTCGGTCAATGAGCATATCGCGCAGCTCGTCCGCGTTCAGGGTGCCCTCGTGGTGGTAGTCGCGCGGGGCATCAACGTGGTCGGGGAGACCAGCCTGCTTCTGGGCGGAGCGGATGCGGCTTAGGATTTCCTGCTTTGCGTTCACTTTTTGGACTCCTCACGGGCCTCGGCAAGAAGTTCCTTGCCTTCTTCGGACTCGAACCACTGGCGGAAGGACTTCTTTGGCGGAACCGCGGTGTCGCGGCCCTCGGACCAACCGGACATAAACAGTGGCAGGGATTCGATGGTCTTGTTGGTGCCACCCAAGATGCGGCCCAAGGCGACCATGTGAGTTGCCTTGTTCCACAGCTTCGGGTTGCTCCACAGTAGCTGAATGGTCTTGAAGAGCTTCGGCTCGATTGGTGGGGTGGCGTGGGTGACCTTCTGGTGGCGGTTTTCCAAAATGACGTCGGAAAGCGGAATCTTCACCGGGCACACCTCGTCGCAGCGGCCGCACAGCGAGCACGCATAAGGCAGGCTGGCGGAAGGATCGTTGTGATCCTTCATGCCGGTCAGCTGCGGCGTCAGGGAAATGCCGATCGGGCCAGGGTAGACAGAGCCGTAGGCGTGGCCGCCGGCGCGCTCGTAGACCGGGCAAACATTCAGGCAAGCCGAGCAACGGATGCACTTGAGAGCCTGGTGGCCAATCGGGGAGGACAGGGCCGCGGTACGGCCGTTATCCAGCAGCACCAAGTGGAAGTTCTGCGGGCCATCGCCCTCAGTAACGCCGGACCACATCGAGGTGTATGGGTTCATGCGCTCCGCGGTGGAAGAACGCGGCAGCAGCTGGAGGAAGACCTCCAGGTCCTGGAAGGTAGGAACCAGCTTTTCGATGCCCATCACAGTAATGAGGGTCTCTGGCAGGGTCAGGCACATACGGCCATTGCCCTCGGACTCCACGATGTTGATGGTGCCGGTTTCTGCCACACCGAAGTTGGCGCCGGAGATAGCAACCTTTGCCTGCATGAACTGCTCGCGCAGGAACTGTCGGGATGCCTCGGCCAACTCTGCTGGCTGTGCCTGCAGGGTGTCATCGGTATTTGGCATCTTGTTAACGAAGATATCGCGAATCTCCGCGCGGTTGCGGTGGATTGCCGGAACCAGAATGTGGGACGGCTTATCCTCGCCCAGCTGCACGATGAGCTCGGCCAGGTCGGTCTCGCGAGCGTTGATGCCCGCTGCCTCCAGGTGCTCGTTCATGCCGATTTCCTGGGTGACCATGGACTTAACCTTGACCACATCGGTCTCGCCGGTAGCGCGAACCAGACCCTCAATGATCTGGTTAGCTTCCTTGGCATCGCGTGCCCAGTGGACGACGCCGCCGCGAGCCTTGACTGCCTCTTCGAACTGCTCGAGCAGTTCTGGCATGCGGGCGGCAACGTCTTCCTTGATGGCGGAGCCAGCAGCGCGCAGCTCCTGCCAATCATCCAGCTCCTCTACAGCATTGGAGCGCTTCTCACGAATGGAGGTGGTGGCGTGCTGCAGGTTGTGGCGCTGGGTGGCGTTATTCAGGCCAACGTGTGCCAGGGGAACAAAGGCCTTGCTGCCGCGCAGGTTGCCGTAGCCTTCCGGCGCGCGCGGTGGGGTGGTATCGAGGAAAGAGGTCATTAGAGCATCGTCTCCTTGGAGTAAGCGGCGGAGGTCGGAGTCCATGGGTGCTCCTTGGTGGAAGCCAAGATCTCAGCCATGTGAACGGCGCGGACGCCGGAACGCTGGCGGCTCAGGGCGCCACCGATGTTCATCAGGCAAGAAGAGTCACCGCCGGTGACGAACTCAGCCTCGGTCTCCTTGATGTGGCGAGTCTTATCGGTGACCATCGCGCGGGATACCTCTGCGTTCTTGATGGCGAAGGTGCCGCCGAAGCCACAGCATTCTTCCTTATTCGGAAGGGTGACCAGTTCGATGCCTTCGACTTCTTGCAGCAGCTGCATCGGGCGATCGCCCAGCTTCAGGAAGCGCAGGCCGTGGCAGGAAGAGTGGTAGGTCACGCGGTGCGGGAAGAATGCGCCCACGTTAGTAACGCCCTCGACGTCTACCAGGAATTCCGGCAGGTCCAGGGTCTTCTGGGTGGTCTTGCGAGCGCCGTCGACGTCGGCGGAGCTGCCGTAACGGTCGGCGATGCGCTCGTGCTGCTCACGAACGGCACCCACGCAGGAACCAGAGGCAGCAACAACGTAGTCAATGGAGGGATCTGCGAAGGCATCCGCATAGGAGCGGATCATACCCAGGGTTTCCTTCTGGTAGCCGGTATTGATGTGCATCTGGCCGCAGCAGGTCTGCTCCTCCGGGAAGACCACCTCGTGGCCCAAGCGGGAGAGAACCAGTGCCGTTGCCTTTTGTACGTCCGGGAAAAGGGCGTCACCAATGCAAGTGGAAAATAGCGCAATGCGCATACGGTGCTCCTCGTTGATTCTTGACATGGGGGGGTAGGCACAACCCTACTCCTTTTAAGCAGTACGTGCGTAATGCGTCCCTTTGTTGACCAGCAATTATTTCGCAATATCAATGTTGCAAAAAGCTCTTATCAAACGTTTGTCCTGCAAAGAGGAGTTTTCTGGCCCGGCCCTTTTCACACTTGACTTTTCAGTCCACTAGAATCGTGCGACATGACACCAGCTGATTTGGCCACACTGATTAAAGAAACTGCCGTTAAGGTCATGGAAAGCCATGAGCTTGATTCCTCCGTTTTGCCGGAAACGGTAACTGTAGAGCGTCCACGCAATCCTGAGCACGGCGATTACGCCACCAACGTGGCGCTGCAAGTGGCCAAGAAGGCCGGTGCAAACCCGCGCGAGCTGGGCGGCTGGTTGGCAGAGGCCTTGGCGGACAATGATGCCGTTGCAGAGGCCGATATCGCCGGCCCTGGTTTCATTAATATTCGCCTAGCTGCCGACGCCCAGGGCGAGATCGTCGCGCAAATCCTTCGCGCCGGCAAGGAGTATGGTTCTAACGATTCCTTTGCGGGTAAGAAGGTTAACCTCGAGTTTGTTTCCGCTAACCCGACCGGCCCGATCCACCTCGGCGGCACCCGTTGGGCGGCCGTGGGCGATTCCCTGGGCCGCGTGCTGGAGGCCTCTGGTGCCCAGGTCACCCGCGAGTATTACTTTAATGACCACGGCGGCCAGATTGACCGTTTCTCCCGTTCCCTGGTGGCTGCCGCGAAGGGCGAGCCGACTCCGGAGGATGGCTACGGCGGAGCCTATATCCAGGACATCGCCCAGGCCGTCGTGGAGAAGAACCCATCCGCGCTAGAGGGCAGCGACGAAGAGGTTCAGGAAGCCTTCCGTGCAGACGGCGTGGAGATGATGTTTGCGCAGATCAAGCAGTCTCTGCATGAGTTTGGTGTGGACTTTGATGTCTACTTCCACGAGAACTCCCTCTTCGAATCCGGTGCAGTCGATGCCGCGCTGGAAAAGCTCAAGGCCGAAGGCCATATGTACGAGGCTGAAAATGCCTGGTGGCTCAAGTCCACCGATTACGGCGATTCCAAGGATCGCGTGGTGGTCAAGTCCGATGGCAATGCAGCCTATATTGCCGGTGACATTGCCTACGTGGCCGATAAGTTCGACCGCGGACACGATTTGAATATCTACATGCTCGGCGCTGACCACCACGGCTATGTGCCACGCTTGAAGGCTGCCGCAGCCGCCCTGGGCTACAATGCCGACGCCGTCGAGGTGCTCATTGGCCAGCTGGTTAACCTCCTGCGCGATGGCAAGCCAGTGCGCATGTCCAAGCGTGCGGGCACGGTCATCACCATGGAAGATCTCGTGGCTGCCATCGGTGTGGACGCTTCCCGTTATTCCCTGGTGCGTTCCTCCGTGGACCAGAGCATCGATATTGACTTAGGCCTGTGGGAATCCCAGTCTTCCGATAACCCCGTCTACTACGTGCAGTACGGTCACGCCCGCCTGTGCTCCATCGGCCGCAAGGCAGCCGAGCTGGGCGTCGATGCGGAAGGCGCGGATCTCTCCTTGCTCACCCATGATCGCGAGGGTGACCTCATCCGCACCCTGGGTGAGTTCCCAGCCGTGGTGGAAGAGGCCGCGCAGCTGCGCGAGCCGCACCGCATCGCCCGCTATGCTGAGGATCTCGCCGCGGTCTTCCACCGCTTCTATGATTCCTGCCAGGTCTTGCCCAAGGCTGGCGAGGACGAAGCTCCTATCCACGGCGCCCGCCTCGCGCTGGCACAAGCCTCCCGCGTGGTCTTGGCCAATGCCTTGACCATGGTGGGTGTGAGCACCCCGGAGAAGATGTAAGTGGCGGATTTCAATGAGCTGCCGGCCCACGTCTGGCCGCGCAATGCAAAGCGCGAGGAAGACGGCGTAGTAACCATTGCTGGTGTTCCGCTGCCGGATTTGGCGGAGGAATTCCAGACCCCGCTCTATGTCTTCGATGAAGATGACTTCCGGTCTCGGTGCCAGGACATGGCCCGTGCTTTCGGTGGGCCCGAGCACGTGCACTATGCCTCCAAGGCCTTCATCTCAAAGAAGGTCGTTAACTGGGTCAATGAGGAAGGCCTGTGCTTGGACGCGGCCTCCCTCAACGAACTCAAGATTGCACTGGCTGCCGAGTTCCCAGCCGAGCGCATTACCACGCATGGCAATAACAAGGACGAAGAATACCTGCGGCTGTGTGTGGATGCCGGTGTAGGCCACGTCGTCATCGATAATGAGCACGAACTCGAAGAGCTCAACCGAATCGCAGGTGAGGCGGGCAAGGTGCAGCCGGTCATGATCCGCGTCAAGCCGGGTGTCGATGCGCATACGCATGAGTTCATTGCCACAGCGCATGAGGATCAGAAATTCGGCATTTCGCTCGCCACGGGTGCAGCCTTTGCTGCGGCCAAGCGTTGCTTGGAGGCGGACAACCTGCGCCTGAGCGGCCTGCATTGCCACGTGGGATCCCAGGTTTTTAATGCGGAGGGATTCAAACTTGCCGCGGAGCGCGTCATGGGGCTGTACCGCCAGATTTATACCGAGCTGGGCGTAACTCTAGAAGAGCTCGATCTGGGCGGCGGCTTTGGCATTCCCTATATGCCCTATGAGGAAGCGCTGGATATCGAGCGCGTGGCCGGCGATATGCTCGGCGCGGTCAAGCACACCGCAGAGGAGTTGGGCATTGAGGCGCCCTTCCTCTTGGTTGAGCCCGGTCGCTCCTTGGTTGCCGGCTCGGCGGTGACCGTCTACCGCGTGGGTACCGTCAAAGATGTAGAAACTGGCAAGTCGGATCTGCCGCTGCGCCGCTATATCTCCGTCGATGGTGGAATGTCAGATAATATCCGCCCGGCGCTCTACGGTTCGGCCTATGACGTGCGCGTGGTCAACCGCTTTAGCGATGGGGAAGAGGTGCCCTCCCGCGTGGTGGGCTTCCATTGCGAGTCCGGTGATATTCTCCTTGAGGACGGCGAGCTACCCAATGATATCCAGCCGGGAGACTTGATTGCCTTTGCTGCTACCGGTGGCTACCAGTACATGATGTCCTCGCGCTACAACGGTGCGGTGCGCCCGGCGGTCGTCGCCACGCGCGTGGGCCAGACCAAGCCCATGCTGCGCCGCGAGACCATCGAGGATCTTCTTTCCCTCGAAGTGGACTAGCCCACGCACTCGGTCCCCGTCACGAGGCCTAATTTAATTCAGGGCCTGTGACGGGGGCTTTTCTATCTATAGACCCATTTACAGCGAAAGTAGACAGCTTGTTCTGTATAGTGTCCTGTATCCGCAATTAGCGGGCACTAAACCTTTACCCCAACCGCACAATGGAGACGGATTATGGCTGCATCGACTAGCGAGCTTCAGGCACACGAGCATTCCGGCAAGGGCGAGGGCGAGACCGTTGGTATCGCGCTGCTGGGCTTCGGCACCGTTGGTGCTGAGGTCTTTCGCTTGCTGGGGGAGAATGCTCATGCCTTTGCTCACCGCATCGGTGGCCCAGCCGAGATTCGCGGCATTGCCATCCACAACAAAAATAAGCTGCGCCCGGGCGTGCCCCAGGAGTTGTTGACCGATGACGCCAAGGCGCTCGTCGCCCGCGATGATATCGACCTCGTGGTTGAGGTTATCGGCGGTATCGACTTCCCGCGCGAGTTGGTGCTCGCCGCACTCAATTCCGGAAAGTCCGTGGTGACCGCCAATAAGGCCCTGGTTGCCGCGCACGCAGACGAGCTCGCGGAGGCCGCCGACCGCGCGGGTGTAGATCTCTTCTTCGAGGCTGCCGTAGCCGCCGCGATTCCGGTGGTGGGCATGCTGCGTCGCTCTCTGGCCGGCGATCAGGTAGAGCGCATCTCCGGCATTGTCAATGGCACCACCAACTTCATCTTGGACGCGATGGAGTCCACGGGCGCTTCCTATGATGAAGCGCTGGCGGAGGCTACCCGTCTAGGCTATGCCGAGGCCGATCCCACCGCGGATGTAGAGGGCCATGACGCCGCCTCCAAGGCCGCCATCATGGCGTCTTTGGGCTTCCACACTCGCGTGAAGTTTGAGGACGTCCACTGCGAGGGCATTACCAAGGTCACCGCCGCGGATATCGCCGCGGCTAATGATGCCGGCTATTCCATCAAGCTGCTGGCCATTTGCGAGCGCCTTCAGCGCGAGGACGGCTCCGAGGCGGTCAATGCCCGCGTGCACCCCACGTTGGTGCCTAAGGAGCACCCGTTGGCTTCCGTGAGCGAGTCTTATAATGCCATCTTCGTCGAGGCCGAGGCCGCAGGTTCCCTGATGTTCTACGGCAATGGTGCGGGCGGCAATCCTACGGCGTCTGCCGTGCTTGGCGACGTCGTCGGGGCAGCCCGCAATATCGTCCACGGCGGCCGCGCACCGGGCGAGAATACCTATGCCAACCTGCCTATCGCAGACTTCGGTGAGGTAGAAACCCGCTACCACATCGATATGGAAGTCCAGGACCGCACCGGCGTCTTGGCCGCCATCTCCGCCGTGTTCGCTGACAATGACGTTTCCCTGCGCACCGTGCGTCAGGAAGACGGCGCGGACACCGCCCGCCTTATCGTGGTCACCCACGCCGCGAAGGAGGCCACCTTGGACACCATTGTGGCTGCTTTGGGCGAGCTCGAAGAGGTCAAGGCCGTTCATTCCGTAATCCGCCTCGGCAGCTAGCCCGGCCAAATAGACTGGATAGCTATGAGCATCGAAGTTGAAGTCGGCACTAAGGCAATCGTGACCGTTCCTGCCTCCACGGCGAACCTTGGCCCGGGTTATGACACCTTGGGCATGGCGTTGAGCCTGTATGACACCGTTGAGGTAGAGGTCACCACCTCGGGCCTTACGGTGGAAATTTTCGGCGAGGGCGCAGAGGACCTGCCACGCGATGGCTCCCACTTGGTGGTCAAGGCGATTCGCTCCGCACTCTCGGCGGCCGACGCCACCGTGCCCGGCCTGCGCGTGGTCTCGCATAATAATATCCCGCAGTCGCGCGGCCTGGGCTCTTCCGCCTCCGCCGCGGTGGCGGGCGTGGCCGCCGGCAATGCGCTGGCGGGAAGCCCGCTGACCCAAGAGCAAGTGGTGCAGCTTTCCTCCGCCTTTGAGGGCCATCCCGATAATGCCGCCGCCTCCGTGCTGGGCGACGCCGTGGTGTCGTGGACAAATGTTCCCGTCGACGGCCATTCTTTGCCGGACTACCGCGCCGCGTCCATCAAGGTGCACGAAGATATCCGCGCCACCGCGCTCGTGCCAGATTTCCACGCCTCCACCCAGGCGGTGCGCCGCGTCTTGCCGTCGCACGTGACGCATTCGGATGCGGCGTTCAACGTCTCGCGCACCGCGGTCCAGGTGGCGGCGTTGCAAAACTACCCGGATCTCCTGTGGGAGGGAACCCGCGATCGCCTGCATCAGCCGTACCGCGCGGATGTGCTTCCAGTGACCGCGGAGTGGGTGAACCGCCTGCGCAATCGCGGCTATGCGGCCTACCTATCCGGCGCCGGCCCCACCGTCATGGTGCTGCACACCGAGGATATTGAAGAGAGCATTCTTGCCGACGCCCGCGAGCAAAACCTCCGCGTCATCGACCTCACCGTCGCCGGCCCCGTCAGAGTGGAGCTTACGCAGGCTTAATCTTTAGCCGGCACACGTTGGGGTGCTGGCGCGGCACCAAGGTGATCGAGGTGGCATCATCGCTGGTTTCTTGCAGGAAGCCAGCGTGTACCGCGCACAGGAACGGCGAAGGCTCAATCCCCGAAGAGACAAACGGGCAGGCATGGAGCTCGATGTCGGTCGAGTCCGGCTTGGTGGCAGGATCAAAGCCCATATCGCGCAGGGTGGCAAAGAGCGTATCGAGCGCACCATTGGAGGCATCCGCGCCCGCGGCGCGCGCCCAGCGTCGCCCGATCTCGAGGGCCTTGGCTGAGGCGGCGTCATCAAGCTCTTCCTTATCCGCCAGCATCGTGGTCAGCACTTCCACCAAGGTGATGTATTCCTCGGCTACCGCTTTATTATCCGGTACGCGGGCCCGAAAGATGAGGGAGGGGCGCCCGCGGCCCTTACTCGGCGCGGACACCACGTTGACGGCCCCAGCGTTGACCAGTTCATCGATGTGTCCGCGGGCAGTGTTGACGTGCATGCCTAGTTCCTCGGCGACGGTGCCGGCCTTGGCGCCTTCGGGGTGGCGCTGCACAGCGGTGAGCACCTCGCGCTGCTTGGGCGAGAGGTTGAGGGCCTCCGGAAAAAGTTCGGTGGTGGACCGGGGAAGTGAATCAGGCATGGTGGGAATCCGCCTTGGGGTCTGCGAAAACAGAAATCTTAGTTGGGGTGGACAAAAACGTTTGCTTTAGACACTGTTAAGGATACGACGTTACCCACCGCGACGCCTAAAGCGAACTCGCGGTCTACCGGTACTGTAGCCTCGTGGCCTCCCAGATCAACGCGCAGCTGTGCCGCTGCGAGGCTGGTGGCCTCGACGGCCAAGACGCGCGCTGCCCATTGATTGCTGGCCTCTGGCGCCGCGCCAATTGTGGCCGCATGTGGGTCAAAGGTCACCGCCACCTCCTGTCCGGGCGCAAGAGACGAATGCTCCGTGGCTGCCAGAACGGAAATTTCGCCACACGCGACCTTGACGGTGGAGGCGCCGGTTTCGGTCACGGTTCCTTCGAGGCGGTTGAGACCCGCTAGCGCCGCAACGAAGCCTGTCGGCGGTGCCTCAAGCAGACGCGCGGTTGCGCCGTGCGCCCGCACCTGGCCGGATTCCATGACCAGCATGTCCTGCGCCAAGTGCGCAATATCGAGAGCATCATGGGTAACAAGCAGCGTGGTACGGTCTGCGCGGGCCGCGTGCAAGAAGTGGCGCCACCTCTCGGCCGATTTCACGTCGACTGCGGCAAGGGGCTCGTCCACAATCAGGACGGCTGGCCGTGCGGCTAGCGCGCGCACGAGCGCCACGTGGGCGGCTTGGCCGCCGGACAGGGCGGGAACGGGGACGTCGGCAAGCTCGTGCAATCCCGCTGCCGCCAGGAGCTCCTGTGCACGGGACTTATCTCGGGTGACCATGGACACCGCTTCCACGGCCGTCGAGCGCGGCGGCAACCCCGGCCGCTGGGTGAGCAAGACGACGTCGGCGCCCTCCGGCGAGACCTCCCCGCCGCTCAGGCGTCCGGCAATGCGCCCCATCAAGGTCGTCTTGCCGGAACCATTCGGGCCCACCACGGCCGTAATGGCACGCGGGGAAAAATCCGTGCGCATACCGTCGACGGTCACCGACAACGCCGGCGCATCAGTGGGCCGGGTAAGGTCGCGAAGCTTATCGACGTCCATCTCATGCAACCGCCTGGCCTGCGGCTGGTAGCTTCGCCGCCGCAGCACAGGCAAGCCCGCCAGCGCCAGGCAAGCCAAGGCCAACCCGATAAGTAGCGCGGAGAGCACGTATGCGCCATCCGCATCGACCTCGCGCTCCAAATAAATACCCAGGGGCATGGTGCGGGTGACCCCAGGCTGCGAGCCGGCGAAGGTAAGGGTCGTGCCAAATTCGCCCAGCGAGCGCGCGAAGGCCAACCCCGCACCCGTAGCCAAAGCCGGGGCGATGGACGGCAGGGTGATTTTGCCCAGGATCTCCCATCGCCCCATGCCCACGCCGCGCGCAGAGGCGAGGATTTCCTGGTCCAGCTGGCGCAGCGCCGAATCGACCGCCACCACCACAAAGGGCAGTGCCACAAAAGTCTGCGCCATAACGACCCCGGGGAAGGCGAAGGCGAAGTGGATGCCGAGGGCGTCGAGAAGCGGGGCCAGGTATCCCTTGCGGCCGAAAGCTGCGGTAAGGGCCAATCCGCCCACCACCGGTGGCATGGCCAGGGGCAGGTAGACCAAGAGGCGCACTACGGCGCTGCCGCGGCCGAGCTGCTGCACCCACAGGGCCAGCCCCAAGCCCAGCACGAGCGCAAGGATCATGGATTGGAAGGCTGCTGCCACTGAGATGAGTAGCATGTCCCGGATCTCGTCGCGCGCGAGGTAGTCGCCGATGCGCGCCCAGGGCACGCGCAGGCCAAGGGCGGCAACGGGGACGATGATGGTAGCTACCGCAATGAGGCCAATAAGGCCGATAAGGAGCGGGGCTTTGGGGCGAATGGGTTGTGGTGCAGACATAGCCTACTCCGCCGGGGTGAAGCCGCGCTCGCGCCAGGTGGACGCAAAGTCGCCGCTCAGGATATCAAGCACCGCGCGAGCCTGGTCGGGGTGGGATGCTTCTGTGGTAACGGCCCCCACAATCTGGTTAGTGAATTTCTCCGCGCCGGGAATGTCAATCACCTCGACATCATCGCCGGCCGCGGTGGCATCGGTGGAATAGACCCACCCAGCATCCGCCTCGCCCGAGGCAACCTTGCCCAATACGTCTGCTACCTGGCGCTCTTGGGAGGATGGATGGACGTCAAGGCGCTTTTCGTCGATGATCTGGGCGGAGATATCGCCGCAGGGAACCTGGGGATCGCACAGCACGAAGTGATCGGAGTGGGGGAGATCCTCCACGGAATGGATTCTCGCCGGGTTGCCTTTGGGCACAACCATGACCATGACATTGGTGGCAAGCACCTCGGGTGTGGCAACCGTGCCATCTTGCACCGCCTTATCCATGGTTTTCTTCGAAGCCGTGAGGAGAAGATCGGCTGGGGCGCCCTCGCGCAGCTTGCTCACCAGGTCGGAGGAGCCGCCATTTTCAAAGTTCAGATTTACCGGTGGTGCGAGCTGGCCGGCGCGCTGAGTGAGTTCATCATTGATGACGCGGGTGGAGGATGCAGCCAAGACATTGAGCGTGGCAGCATCCGCGTCCTGGGCGGAAGTCGTTGACGTTGGGGGAGCGCAGGCCGCAAGGGCGAATGCGAGGGCGGCGAGGAGTGCGGCGGCGCGCTTCTTCATCTGCGGAGGGCTCCTTCTATAGCGGCAGTGTGACCTACTCAGGATAGCCCTCCGCGCCGCGAGGGTTTAGCTCACGCGGGTGAACTTGATGTGGAAGTCGTTTTCTTCTTCCTTGAGGTAGTCCAGCTCGAAGCTTTCCTCGCGGGCCTCGACCTCCTTGAGCAGGGGAACCGGGTTATGCGGGGCGATGAGGATCATGGACTCGCCCACATTCAAGGTGCCCAGTGCGCCGTGGATGGCGCCGTGGCGAACGGCGTGCGGAATTTCGGAGGCATTCAGAGTTGGGATGGAGTGTGGCTTATTGGCATCGGAGATGGGCAGTTGCATAGCGAGTGGTCCTTTCTTAAGGGGTGCGAGTTTCGCTCTGTTAGCAATATTAGTACGATAAAACCCGTGCAAAATAATAGCGTGGCGCATCGCCTCATCTTCCTTGCCTTCGCAGGCCTATCGCTGCTGGTAGGCCTGGCTGCGGGCGCCACCCTATTGGGGTTGACCGCTACCCCTGGCGCGTCTTTCGCCGCCGACCACGGACCACTCATGGTCTTCGGTTTCGTGGGCGGAGCCATCGGCCTTGAGCGCACCGTTGCCGTGCGCACCTCCTGGGCATGGGCCGGGCCCGTGTTCCACGTCGCCGGCGTGCTGGGCATTCTCGCCGGCCTGCCGCGGGCGGTCCCGGCCGTGTGTTTTGCCGCGAGCTTCCTTGTCCTTGGTTTCATTTACGCCACCATCTATCGCCGTCAGGCGAGCCTCGCGATCCTGGTGCAGGCAGCCGGAGTTATCGGGGGAGTAGCAGCCGCCGCTCTGTGGGCCATGGGCCCGGGGTTCGCCGAGGCGATGCCGCTGTGCGTCCTCTATGCGGTGGCCACCATCATCGGCGAGCGCATGGAACTAGCGCGCGTCACCATGGCCGGAACCCGCGCCGAAAACCACCTCACCTTCCTGGTTCTGGGGCTGGCGGCGGCCAGTGTCATCTACGTGCTTGCCCCATCGGTGGGCTATCGCGCCATGGGCTTGGTGCTCATCGCCATCGCTGCGGCCACCGCGCGGGTAGACGTGGCCAAGAATCTGGTGCGCTCTCACGGCCTGCCGCGCTACTCGGCGGCGTGCATGTTGGCCGGCTACGGCTGGCTCGCCCTGGGCGGTTACCTCTGGCTGCTGCACGGGCAGTCCACCGGCTTTGCCTATGATGCCGCAGTGCACGCTATCTTCTTGGGCTTTGTCATGTCCATGATTTTCGCGCACGCTCCTATCATCTTCACCTCCGTGATCCGCCGCCGTTTGCCGTACCGCCCGGTGCTCTATGTGCCGGTGGCACTCTTACATGGCGGCCTTGCGCTGCGCATTCTTGCCGATTGCGCCGAGCACACCGCTGCCCTCCGCACCGGCGGGGTGGTTACGATAATCGCAGTGTTAGTTTTCCTCGCCTGCGGGATTGTCCTGACCGGAAAGGAGGCGCGCCGTGCGCATTCATGACGTGTCCCTAGCCGCGCGGGGCCGCTGGCATACCCTGAGCGGCGCCATTATTGGCCTGTGGATCCTTATTGGTCTCGGCCTACTCATCGCTGGCTCTTTGGGCGCTCCTGTGGTGTGGTGGGATATCATCCATCCCTTCACCATTGGTGCTCTGACCACGGCAATCATCGTCTTCTCCACCCATTTCACCGAGGCCTTGACCCGGACTGCGGGCGGGGACTATCGGGGCGTCGGCAGTCGCGTGGGCCTAGTGCAGCTCGGGCTTATCTTGCTGCTCATTGATAGGGCGGGGTATGACTGGGGCCCGCTTGCCGACGCCGCCTCTGCCCTCATTATCGCCGCCCTCACCTGGCACCTGTGGTTCATCGCGCGGCGCCTGCGCGGCTCACTGTCTGGTTCTTTTGCCGTAACCGTGCCCTTTTATATCGCGGCGGCCGTGTTCATGATTGCCTCCGTGGTGCTGGTCATCCTGAGCGGAAATGGGGTAGGCGAGTATTCCCTCCTTGTCGGCGCCCACTCGCGCGGCATGATCTGGGGCTTCGCGTGGCTTACCGTCATCGGCACGGTGGTCACATTGCTCCCCACGCTATCGGCCACCGCGATATCGCCCACCGCCCGCGCGCGCTGTACTCGCGCGCTCATTGTGCATTGCGTTGGCCTGTCCTTGGCGATGGCGTTATACGCGGTGGGCCTTACCCGCGCCGCAGGCGTGGCCCAACTGCTCGTGGTCCTCGCGGCGGTGCTCGTCATCCAGCCGGTGCTTGCCACCGTCATGGGGCGCTCGCCGCGGCTGACCACCGCCACCGTGTCCGTTATCGCCGGCCTGGTGTGGATGCTGGCGCTGTGTGCCGGTGACGCCATTTCCGCAGCGGTGGGCGCCTACCCGCGCACCATCACGCTGGTTTTGCTGCCCGCCTTCCTCGGTGCCGGCCTCTTGCAGTTGGTTACCGGTGTCCTTCACCACTTGCTGCCCATCCTTACCGGTGCGCGCCCTGATACCACCGAGCGCACCGGCTACGCCCGTCTGCTGCTCATCAACGTGGGCGGATTGCTGACATTGCTGGGCGCTAACGCCGCCGGGCTTATCATGATGGGGATAGGCCTTGCCGCCAACGTTATCGCCGTCGGCCGAGCCATCTACCTTAAGAAAAGACTGGAGAACTAAATGCTGAGCGTTTCTTCCTCACAACCTGCGGACAAACCCGCGCCGAAGGATTCCTCCTGGGCCTCGTGGCTGCTCATCGGCATCGCGCTGGCAGCGGTCATCGCGCTCGCGGTGGTCAATTCCACCGGCAAGGGCACGGAGTCCGCGGCACCGGTATCCTCCGGCGAAACGCAGACCATCGACGTGGGCGTAGACGGCATGGCCTTTACCCCCTCGTCCATCGATATCGAGCCCGGCACCCACCTGGTGGTCAACTTCACCAACTCCGGCGACCAAGTCCACGACCTCAAGATTGGCGACGCCGAGACCGGCCGCGTTGACCCCGGCGAGACCGTCCAACTCGATGCCGGAGTCATCGACTCCTCCGTGGAAGGCTACTGCACCATCGCCGGCCACAAGATGCAGGGCATGACCTTCAAAGTCAACGTGGGAGACGGCGCCGCTGCAGGACATGACCATGCGGTGTCCTCAGCTAGCAACCCGCACGTCAACGTGCCAACCGCCGCCGAACTCGGCGCACAGCGCGACGACTTTTCTGCCTTCGACGCCACCTTGCAGCCGGCCGCTGAGACGAAGACGCACAAAGAGACCTGGACGATGACCGAGGAAGTCGTGGAGGTTGCCCCCGGCATCAAGCAGATGCGCTGGCTCTTCAACGGCCAAGCCCCTGGGCCCACCCTGCGCGGCAAGGTAGGCGATAAGTTCGAAATCACCATCAAGAACGAGGGCTCCATGGCCCACTCCATTGACTTCCACGCCGGCGAGGTCAACCCAGATAAGACCATGAAATCCATCCAGCCGGGCGAGGAATTGACCTACAAGTTCACCGCGAACCGCTCCGGCATCTGGATGTATCATTGCTCCACGATGCCCATGTCCCTTCACATCGCCAACGGCATGGCTGGCAATGTCATCATCGATCCGCCGGACCTCAAGCCCGTGGACGCGGAGTACAACTTCATGGCCACCGACGTCTTCCTGGGCGCGGAATCCACCGGCGCCGACGCCCAGCGCGTTGCCGACGGCCGCTTCGACCTCATGGCCTTCAATTACTACCCGGGCCAGTATGACGCAGAGCCTATCAAGGCCAAGGTAGGCGATACCGTCCGCCTGTGGCTGACCAACCTAGGTCCCGACCAGCCGTTGAGCTTCCACGTTGTGGGCGAACAATTCGATACCGCCTACAAGGAAGGCACTTACCTCATCAAGAATGAGGACGCGACCGGTTCGCAAGCCCTGGACCTCCTCCCGGCGCAAGGCGGATTCGTCGAGATGACCTTCAACGAGCCCGGTACCTATTCCTTTGTCAATCACATCATGACTAACGCGGAGAAGGGCCAGCACGGCAAGTTCATCGTGACCGAGTAGCCCTCCAGCGGGACGGCCCCTCCCGCTCCTCCCGCCCTTCGCGCTCACCAGCGACCGTTCGTGGTCAATTTTCGTGCCCTCCGTGAGTGCAAAGGGCGGGTCTCTGTATTCGTCCACCCCTCGCGCTCACCGGGACGGTATTTTCGCGTTGGCTGCGGCTCTCAGTGAGCGCGAAGGGTGGTGTGGGGAGGCAACGCAGGAAGCTCGCGCAGCTCCGCACGGGTATCGTAGTCGCGTTCGGCGCCGGTACCGGGAATCTCGATGAAGTTGGCACCACGCATGAGGCGGCGGACGGAGACGTTCCGAGTCGTGGGAAGGGACTCGAGCTGAGCGCGGAGCGCGGGAGCGCGCCAGAGGGAACACAGCGGCTGGAGGTAGCCGTCGGCGGCGCGCGTGAGTACGGCATCGGCCGTGGAGGAGGCGAGGGTCGAGCGCAGACGGGGAAGCAGTAGCGGCGAATCGGGGGCATCCACGGCGAAAAGGGCGAGTTCGGAGCAGTGGGATAGCGCCTGGGCGCCAGCCGCGATGCCGGCGACGGGACCGCCGTAGAGCGGTGACTCGCACACCTGGGGCAGGCCGAGGCGATGCGGGGAGACGGCCACGGTTGGGGTGCCGTAGGGAAGCTGGGCGAGCAGGCGGTCGACAAAGCGCGTGCCGTGGACAAAAAGGGAGGCCTTATCGGCGCCGCCCATGCGCCTGCCGTGGCCGCCGGCGAGGATGACTGCGCCGAGCATTAGGACTCCGGGAGGGTGCGGGACCAGTCCCCGGAGCGGCCGCCGGATTTCGCCACGATTCCGCAGCGGCGGATATACGCGGAGCGGTCCACGCCCTTGACCATGTCAATGATGGCGAGCGCGGATACGTTCACGGCCGTCAGCGCCTCCATTTCCACGCCGGTGCGGTCGGCGGTGCGGACGGTGGCGGAGATGGACACGTGGTCGTCGGCAAGCGTGAGCTCGACTGCGCAGCCGTGCACGCCGATGGTGTGTGCCAACGGAAGTAGCTCGGGGACCTTCTTGGCGGCCGAGATTCCGGCAATGCGGGCTACCGCGAGGACATCGCCCTTGGGTACAGTGCCATCGCGCAAAGCGGTCATGACCTCCGGAGAACAGGCGACCTCGCCCTCAGCGGTGGCGGTGCGCACGGTGGGCTGCTTCTCGGTGACGTCGACCATGTAGGCGGCGCCGTCAGAGTTCAGGTGGGTAAATTCCATGGTTGCTCCTTAATACAGATAAACGGTGATGTCCTCGCCCATGGCCGGCGGCTCGGAGTCGATAAGGCAAAAGCCATTGGTGCCGGCCAGCGACACGACTCGGTGACTGCCGTGGGGCAGGTGCGAGGTGATGGCGGGCGCTGCCTGAAAGTCTACGGTGACGGGAACAATGGTCGGCCGGCCGCGGGAGGCGGGAAGGGGCGAATCCACCCGGGCGCGCAGGTTGACCCGCTGGCGTGGCGCGGGGTGACCGGACAGTGCGGCGATAAGCGGCCGGGCATACAGCTGAAAATCGACGAAGGCTGCCACAGGGTTTCCGGGCAAGCACAGCACCGGGGTGTCATTCCACAGGGAGTAGCCCTGCGGGGCACCCGGGCGCTGGTCGACGTGCCCGAACCACGGGGAGTCCGTGCGCCCGAGTACGGTGTGCACGACGTCGAAGGCGCCGGCTGATACGCCACCTGAGGTGATAATGAGGTCGTGGGAGGAGGAAAGTTCATCCAGCGCAGAGGCGAGGTCTGCAGGGGCATCACCCACGTGGACGTGTGCGTCTGCCCCTGCAAGGGCAGCGAGCATCGGGCCATTGGAATCCGGTAGTTGGCCGGGGGCGAGCTCTACTGGGGAAGAGACGAGTTCTTCGCCGGAAGAAATGACCGCGATGCGCGGGCGGCGGTAGGCCGTAACGGTATATACGCCGGCGGAGGTGAGGGCGGCGATGACGGCGGCATCGATAAGCGTGCCGGCGGTGGCGACTGGCGCGCCGGGCTGGATGTCCTCGCCGGCGGGGCGGATATGCGGCTTGGTGGGGGCCTCGGAGATGGTGACCTCGTCCGGAAGTGCTACCGGGCCGGCCGGGGTGGTGGTGTTTTCCACGGGAACGACGAGCATTCCTGCGGTATCGGCCACCGGGGCGCCGGTCATGATGCGAACGGCGTGGCCGGCGGGCACATCGATGGGAGCCGCGCCGGCCGGTACATCGCCGGCGACGGGGAGGGTCCACGGTGCGGAGGAGGAAAGATCCGCGGCATGGACGAGGAAGCCATCCATCGCCGAATTGGCATGGGGCGGCACGGGGAAGCGCGCGGTGGCGTCGGCAGCGAGGATGCGGCCGATGAGGGAGGCATCGACTGGCGCGGACTCGGCCGGTGGAGTGGAAGCCAGCGTGAGTACGGCGTCGAGGTGCGCGGAGATGCTGCGGGGCGTGGACATAAGACTCAGGTTAGCCGCCGATGGCGGACATCGGACGGTCTGGTTGGAGAAAGCTCTCGTCATCAATACCATGACCGGGCTTTTTGGTCCACATTTCCCCGGCCCAAGCCTCCATGATGTCCTCATCGCTCGCGCCGGAGCGCAGCAGGTCTCGCAGTGGGGTTTCGGAATTGCCAAAGAGGCAATTGCGAATGGCGCCGTCGGTAGTAAGACGGGTGCGGTCGCAATCGCCGCAGAAGGGGTGGGTGACCGAGGCAATGATGCCTAGCGTGCCGCGCGTGCCATCCGGAGCGCTGACCTCCCACAGGGCGGCGGGGGCGGAACCGCGCGGTTCGCGTGCCGGGGCCATGGAAAAGTGGGTGCGCAGGCGGGTGAGGATGTCTTCGGCCGTCACCATGTCTTCGCGGCGCCACTGCTCGCGGGGGCCAAGCGGCATCTGCTCGATGAAACGGAGCTGGGCGCCGTGGTGGACGGCATAGTCCGCCAGCGGAACGATGTCTTCTTCGTTGACCCCGGGCATGACCACGGCGTTGATCTTGATGGGATGCAGGCCCGCGGCATCCGCGGCGGCGATGGCCTGCAACACGTGGTCGAGCCGGTCACGGCGGGTGAGTGCGGCGTAGCGCTCGCGGTCGATGGTGTCGAGCGAGATATTGATGCGGTCGAGCCCGGCCACGGCGAGGGCGCCGGCGCGCTTTTCTAGGCCAAGCCCGTTGGTGGTCAGCGCGGTGGACGGGGAGCGGCCTTGGTCGGTGCGCAGCTGTTTGGTCTCGGCAATAATTTTCTCCAGCGACTTGCGCAGCAGGGGTTCGCCGCCGGTAAAGCGCACTTGGCGGATGCCCAGCTTGTCGACGCCTATCCGGATCAGCCGGATGGTTTCCTCATCGCTCAAGGTTTGCTCTGTGGGCATCCACTCCAAGCCTTCGGCCGGCATGCAATAGGTGCAGCGCAGGTTGCAGCGATCCGTCAGCGAGACGCGCAGGTCGCGGGCCTGGCGTCCATAGCGATCCACCAGTGCGCGCGTGCCATCAGCGGCCGGTGCAGGCAGATCCGCCGGCGGTTTCGCTCGGCCCACGGTAGGCAGGGGCAGGGAAACCACGGGCTGCTGGGAGGAAGAGGTCATTGGTGCCAGTCTAAGAGAGGGGACGAGGTACACCAAGCTGCAACGGCGACTGACGCGAATTTATTCCTAGTTTTCCCGGCTTAAATCGGCGGCGTTGGTGGCATCGAGGCGCTGGGATTCGCCTGGGCCCTTGAGCCGGATGATGTTGTACTCGCCCTCTGCCAGGTGGGCGCGCAAATCTTTCTTATCGAACTTGCCCACGGATGTCTTATCGATGGACTTCACAAAGGTCCAATACTCCGGCAGCATCCAGCTCGGCAGTTCCTTGCGCATGCTGGCGCGCAGGCGCTCTGCGGTTTCGATGGTGGGCGAGGCGCCCTCGGCCAATACTGTGACGGCGAGTGGGCGCTCGACCCATTGCTTATCGGGGTAGCCGATGACGGCGGCCTCGACGACAAGCTCGTCAGACATGATGAGGTTTTCTAGCTGCACGGAATAGATCCATTCGCCGCCGGAGCGAATGACATCGCGGGCGCGGTCCTCCACGGTAAGGAAGCCATCCTTGGTCACAGAGCCGACGTCGCCAGTGCGCAGCCAGCCATCGGCGGTGAACTTATCCTCCGCGGCCTCGACTTGTCTGCCGCGGAATTCGGAGGCGATTTCGCCCGGCTCAGCGGTGGGCGAGTGGTAGTAGGAACCGGTGACCAGGTTGCCGCGCACCTGCAGCTCGCCGGCATTGCGGTCGGTGCGAGCGACGACTTGCCCATCATTGACCACGCGGTATTCCAGCGAGGCGGGGATGCGGCCCTGGGACACGCGGTAGGCCCAGCGGGTATCGCCAGAGGCACCCTGGGGCGGGCGGGCAACGCTGCCCACGGTGGAGGTTTCCACCATGCCCCACACGTGGACCACATCGACGCCGTAGCGCTCCTCCCACATCTTGATCAGCGTCGGCGGAACGGGGGAGCCGCCGGCGTAGATCTCGGTGAGCGTCATGCGCTCTGGTGGATGGTGCATGTAGTGGACAAAGAGCTGAATCCAGATGGTGGGCACGCCGTGTGCCACGCGCGGAGAGGTAGCGGCGATGGCCTTGGCTAGGGTGGGGGCGGACACGTCGGCGTCGGGAAGCACCAGCGGGGTGCCCGTCATGAAACAGGTGAAGGGAACGCCCCAGCTGAGCACGTGGCAGATAGGAATGCAGCACAGGAAGGTCTCGCCGTGGGTAATGCACAGCGAGTCCGAGGAACGCAGCTGCATGGCCTCCAAATAGAGAGACCGGTGCGAATACAGCACTCCCTTGGGCGCGCCCGTGGTGCCCGTGGAATAGCACAGCGCCGCGGCCGTGCGCTCATCTAGTTCGGGCCAGTCATAGACGGTAGAGCGGCCGTCGATAAGAGCCTCATAGGAATACACCTCAACCCCGCGGGGGAAAAGGTGGGCAAACTGCTGCGCTGGTTGGGCGCCGGTGATGATGACGCTTCCCACCGAGTCGGTGCCCACGAGCACCTTGCCCAGTTGCTGCGCCAGGCGGGGATCGCACACGATGGCGGAGATTTCCGCATGGTTAATAATGTGGCGAATCTGGTCATTCATCAGCTGTTTATTCAGCGGGGCAAAAATTGCGCCCTTGCAGGCGGTGCCAAACATTACCTCCAAATGCTCGGCGCAATTCCACATAAAGCTGCCCACGCGCTCATCGCTGGTGATACCCAATTCATCGTGAATGGCGTGGGCGAACGCGGCGGCGCGGGCAGCGATATCGCGGAAGGTAACTTCCTCGGCCGGATCGAATTCCGAGCCGGTGCCCTCACCGTGCCAGGTGGTAACCGTGGTGTCCCCGTGTACCGAGGCACCGTATTCCAAAATGCGGGTCAGGGAGAGGGGGATATCCATCATCGTGGAAAGCATGCCTCTACTGTAGCGGTGTCATGGTGCGGGCGTTGCGCCCTATGCGTTATACTTGTTCGCGACTGGTAGGAAACCGGAAAGTTTAGCTCCCCTTTCCTATGCATTCGGGCCCAGAGAAGTAGTTTGCCCGCAGTCGTTTCTTGATTTCTTCCGGTTCGCGCACTCGTTGTGCGAAGTCTCCTCGAGGACACGGAAGAGGCCTCATACTTATTGCCCGGCAGGACGCGCATGCGCCTTGGCACGAGGGCGAGAAGTCCTAGAAAAATACACATTGGCTTCCAGTGCAACGCCGCGAGCATAGGCTGCGGCGGCTCCCGCATAATCGGACCTGGTCAAGCAACGAAAGGATATCCGTGAGCGAAACGGACAACACCGCAGCACAGGATCTTGCATCCCTGAAGCTGCCGGAATTGCGCAAAATGGCCGCAGAGCGCGGCCTACGTGGTGTCTCTGCCCTGCGCAAGGGGGATCTCATCACCGCCATCAAGACCGGACAGGTTCCGCCTAAGGCCAAGGCCAAGGTGGAAAAGGCCGCTCAGGTAGAAAAGGCGGAGAAGGCAGAGAAGCCTGAGAAAGCAGATAAGCCGCGCACTAAGGCGCAGGATGAAGCGCCGCACAAGGCAGAAAAGCAGGAAGAATCCGGCGAGAAGCAGGATAACCGCCAGCAGGGCTCTGGCGAGGAGCAGCGTTATGAGTCGCGCTCCCAGGCCCGCCGCGCTCGCCGCAACCGCGCCCGCCGCCAAGAGCGTCAGGAGCGCCAGGAACGGCAAGAGCGCGAGGAGCGCAACCGCAACGAGGAGAAGGGCGGCGCTAAGGACAACCGCGACAATAACTCCCAGGACGGCTCCGATAACCAGGGTGAGAAGAATGACCGCGGCGATAATAAGCAGCGCGGCAATCGCCACGAGGACAACAATAACCACGAGCGCGGCAACCGCCGTGGGCGCCGCAACCGCCGCAACCGCCGCGGCCGCGGAAATAACAATGACAATAACGGCGGCAACGATTTGCAGGTCCGCGAGGGCGATGAGCTGCAGGCCGTCGGCGGCATCTTGGACGTCGTAGACAATAACGTCGCCTTCCTGCGCACCACGGGCTACCGCGCTGCGGCTTCCGACGTCTTTGTGAACAACGGCATCGTCCGCCGCCTGGGCCTGCGCTCTGGTGACGCCATCACCGGCCAGGTCAAGGTCTCCGGCCCGACGCACACGCACGGCAATGGCCGCAACCGCCGCAAGTACAACCAGCTGGTACAGGTCGATACCGTCAACGGCATCGATCCGGAAGGCGCAAAGCAGCGCCCGCACTTTAATAAGCTCACCCCGCTGTACCCGAATAAGCGCTTGCGTTTGGAAACGGATCCGAAGATCCTCACCACCCGCGTCATTGACCTCATCATGCCGATTGGTAAGGGCCAGCGCGCGCTGATTGTCTCCCCGCCAAAGGCCGGTAAGACGACGATTCTGCAGAATATCGCCAACGCGATTTCTACCAATAACCCGGAGTGCTACCTCATGGTCGTCCTCGTAGACGAGCGTCCTGAGGAAGTTACGGACATGCAGCGCTCCGTCAACGGTGAGGTAATTGCCTCCACCTTTGACCGCCCGCCATCAGAGCACACCTCCGTGGCGGAGCTGGCTATCGAGCGCGCCAAGCGCCTGGTGGAGCAGGGCAAGGACGTCGTGGTCCTGCTGGACTCCATCACCCGCCTGGGCCGCGCTTATAACAATTCCTCCCCGGCTTCTGGCCGCATCCTCTCCGGCGGCGTGGACTCCAATGCGCTCTACCCGCCAAAGCGCTTCCTGGGTGCCGCCCGCAATATCGAAGAGGGCGGTTCGCTGACGATTATCGCCACCGCCATGGTGGAGACCGGCTCTACCGGCGATACCGTCATCTTCGAGGAATTCAAGGGCACCGGCAATGCCGAGCTGAAGCTGGATCGTGGCATCTCTGAGCGCCGCGTCTTCCCGGCCGTGGACGTCAATCCGTCCGGCACCCGTAAGGACGAGCTGCTGCTCGTTCCAGAGGAGGCACGCATCATGACCAAGCTGCGTCGCATCCTCTCCGCCCTGGATTCCCACCAGGCCATTGACCTGCTCATTAAGCAGCTGAAGAAGACCCGCTCCAATGGCGAGTTCTTGATGCAGGTGGCCTCCTCGGCCCCGATGGCTGCGGATAAGGATGAAGAAGATTATGTCTAATCAGGTTTCCCTCGTTGATGACATCGTGTCCGAGTACCAGGGCATCGAGATGCAGATGGCCGATCCGGAAGTCGCCGGCGACCAGAAGCAATTCCGCAAGCTCTCCAAGCGCTACGCGGAGCTGCGCCCCATCATCATGGTCAATGATGAGCTGACCCAGGCGCGCGAGGATCTCGCTGATGCCAAGGAGATGGCCTATGAGGATCATGACTTCCAGGAGGAAGCGGACCGGCTAGAAAAGTCCGTGGAGAGCTTGGAAGAAAAGCTCGCTGACCTGCTCGCGCCGCGCGATGAGCAGGATTCCGAGGACATCATTATGGAAATCAAGGCCGGCGCGGGCGGCGAAGAGGCAGCCCTCTTTGCCGGCGATCTGGCCCGCATGTACGAGCGCTATGCGGATAAGACGGGCTTTAATTGGGAGGTCTTGGGCCTCAATGAGTCCGATCTGGGCGGCGTGAAGGATATGACCATTTCCTTCCGTTCCAAGTCCCCGTCGCGCGATGGTGCCTGGTCCGTATTCAAGTTTGAGGGCGGCGTGCACCGCGTGCAGCGCGTTCCGGTTACTGAGTCCCAGGGCCGCATTCAGACCTCTGCGGCCGGCGTGCTGGTCTACCCGGAACCGGAAGAGGTCGAGTCCGTCAATATCGATGACAAGGATATTCGCGTCGACGTCTACCGTTCTTCCGGTAAGGGCGGTCAGGGCGTGAACACCACCGACTCCGCGGTGCGTATTACCCACCTGCCCACCGGGCTTATCGTGACCTGTCAGAAGGAGCGTTCCCAGATTCAGAATAAGGCGCGTGCGCTGCAGGTGCTGCAGGCCCGTCTGGATCAAATGGAGCGCGAGGCCCGCGAGGCTGAGGCCGGCGAGCAGCGAGCCTCCCAGGTGCGCACCATGGACCGTTCCGAGCGCATCCGCACCTATAACTGGCCGGAAAACCGCATCACGGATCACCGCATTGGTTACAAGGCCAATAACTTGGACTCCGTGTTGAACGGTGACATGAATGACCTTATTAAGGCCCTGCAGGACCAAGAGCGCGCTGAGCGCCTCGAGGCCGAGGGGTAAACCAGCGTGGATAACACGTATGGACGGGCGCTGCGCCGCGGGGTGCAGCGCCTTCGTGCTGCCGGGGTGGCCAGCCCTGAATGGGATGCACGCATCATGGCCGCGCACCTAATCCACTGCGGCCACATGGATATCCCGCTCGATCAGTCTCCTATGCCCAGCTTCGACGTGGCCTTTGATGCGCTGGTGCGCCGTCGGGAGGCCCGCGAGCCTTTGCAGTACGTGCTAGGCACCGCCTGGTTTGGCCCGCTGGAGCTCAAGGTGGGCCCGGGCGTGTTTATCCCGCGGCCGGAAACCGAGGTTATGGCGGACTGGGCGGTGCGCAATGCCGAAGGCCCGAGGCTGGTTGATTTGTGCACCGGCACGGGCGCGTTGGCGCTCTACCTCCACCACTATCTACCTGAAGCGCAGGTGAGGGCAGTTGAGCTTGCCGACGCCGCCTTGGCCTACACTCAAGCCAATACCCGCAACACCGGGGTAGAGGTCATCCAGGCTGACGCCACGGCCGACGATACTTTGGCGGACTGGAATGGGACCGTGGACCTCGTCGTGACCAACCCGCCCTACGTGCCAGAGACCCCGGATCTTGATCCCGAGGTCTATCATGACCCGCATAACGCGGTTTTTGCCGGAGCGGATGGAATGGGGGTCATCACCGGCCTTATCCCGACCATTGCGCGCCTTGTGCGCCCGGGCGGCAAGCTAGCCATCGAACACGACGATTCCACGAGCGAGGCCGTCCAAGCCGCATTGGCCCGACACGGCGGCTTCGAACAGATCGCCGCGCTGCAGGATCTGACGGGAACGCCCCGCTTTGTCACTGCGGTGCGCGGGGTAGACTAAGACACCATTAAGGGCAAGAAGGGGAAAAGATTATGCAAGGAAAGATTTTTAACTGCGCCGATGATGCCGAGCGCGAAGAGGGCATGAACATTGCGGTCAAGGCTGCGCAATCCGGTCGCCTTGTGGTCATGCCTACCGATACGCTCTATGGCCTCGGCTGCGATGCCTTTGATAATGATGCCGTAGCCAACCTCCTGGCCACCAAGCAGCGCGGCCCGGATATGCCGGTGCCGGTTTTGGTAGGTTCCTGGGATACCGTTCGCGGCCTCGTTGCTTCCTATACCGATACCGCGCGTGACTTGGTGGAGGCCTTCTGGCCCGGTGGTCTGTCCATCGTCGTCCCGCAAGCGCCGTCCCTGCCGTGGAACCTCGGCGATACCCGCGGCACCGTGATGCTGCGCATGCCTTTGCATCCCATCGCCATCGAGTTGCTGCGCGAGGTTGGCCCCATGGCAGTCTCCTCCGCCAATATTTCTGGCCACCAGCCACCAACCACGGCGCTTATGGCCAAGCAGCAGCTAGGTAAAGCCGTGACGGTTTACTTGGATGGGGGAGAGACGGCCGTCGGCAAGCCCTCGACCATCATTGACCTCTCCGGTGAGCGCCCATACCTCCTGCGCGAAGGCGCGCTTTCGGCCGAGGAAATCGGCGAGGTTATCGGCGTCGACGCGCAGACCCTGCGCACCCGCCCACAGGCTTAAGGGGGAATTCGCGTGAGCGGCAGTGGTGTCCCGCTGCGCGAGCTGGCCCTCGTCATCCTCGTCGCAGCAGCATTTACGTATCTCACCACCGGAGTGGTGCGCTCCTTTTTGGTGCGCACCGGCCGCGTGGCGGAGATTCGGCTGCGCGACGCCCACACACAGCCCACCCCGCGCATGGGTGGGGTGGCCATGTTTACCGGCTTCGTGGCGGCGATATTTCTCGCAGCCCAGCTTCCAGCCTTGACTCGTGGTTTTATGCCCGTCACTCCGGAGATGAATGCGGTGCTCTGGGCGGCCCTGGCGCTAGTCCTTGTCGGAGTGGTCGATGATTTGGTGGAACTGAGTGCCATAGTGAAGCTTTTTGGTCAGCTCTTTGCGGCCACCTTGATGAGCGGGCTGGGCCTTACCTGGACGCTGCTTTTCATCCCTTTTGGCGGCGGCACCACGGTCGTCCTCGACCAATTGCAAAGCACCCTGCTCACCGCATTCTTTACCGTTCTGCTGATCAATGCGATCAACTTTGTGGACGGACTCGATGGCCTGGCGGCAGGCCTTGGCATGATTGCGGGCGGGGCAATCCTGGTGTTTTCTTTGACGGTTCTCCACGACCAAGGCGGGGCAGTCTCGGCCTACCCACCGGCCATCATCAGCGCTGCCCTGGTGGGAATGTGCGCTGGATTCTTGCCGCATAACTTCGAACCGTCTCGCATCTTCATGGGGGATTCTGGCTCGATGCTTATTGGTCTTTTGCTCGCTGCGGCCTCGACTTCTGCGTCCGGCAAGATCAACATGTCGCTTTATGGCACGGTGGACATTGTCGCCTTGATGTCGCCCATCATTGTGGTGGTCGCAGCGGTGTTTATTCCAGTCCTGGACCTTGTCTGGGCTGTGATTCGCCGCCTGTCTCAAGGGCGCTCGCCGTTTTCTGCAGATAAGGCGCACATCCATCACCGCCTACTCTCGCTCGGCCATACCCACCGCCGGACTGTGCTGGTCCTTTACCTGTGGGTCTCCGCCGTGGCCTTTGGCGCGGTGTCCTTTTCCATCGTGCCCGCGCCGGTGGCCATTGGCGTCACCATCGTTGCCTTGCTCTTGGCATTCGCGGCAACCCTCGTACCTTTGCGGCAAGGAAAGATTGGTCCAACTGCGCGAGGGGCCGTCGTGGTGAAGGAATCCGAGCCCTCGTGAGGTAGGGTGTGTAGCCGTGAGTGACCAAATAGTGAATCCTGACTTTGATGATCCGCGACTTCCAATACAGCGAGCTGTAAGCCTAGGTGCAAAGGCTCTCCTTGCCATTACAATCGTTTCCCTCGCTGTGTGGGGCGGTATGAAGGGTATGCCGGGGGTATGGGGAGTTGCTATTGGTGCTGCCTTTGGCGGTGGTTTCGTGCTTTTTACAGCTGGGTCTGTCCTCCTTACCGCGAAATCTACCCCACCCACAACGATTGCCTTAGTTCTAGGAGGGTGGCTAATCAAGCTAATTGTCCTTATTGGTGTGCTTGCCTTGATCCGCGATCTGGATTTCTACGACACTTGGGCGTTGTTTATAACGGTGGTTTTAGCTCTCGTTGTGACATTAGGCACCGAGGTTTGGGGAGTCGTTACCTCTAGGGTTACCTACGTATCCTAAGTCCCATACGGTTACTCTAGCGACCTCAATTTGGGATGTGCTGTTCTTTGCATGTCGTGGCGGAGGACAGCTCTTTTTTATGTGCACTACCGGCCAGAAGTGGAAATGGGCACCCCCGAGGAGGAGGTGAAAGAGAACAGTGTGATGAACTCCACGTTCTTGAATTTGGCCGGAAAATAGCGGTTTTGATCCTTTGATCGCTGCTGTGGGAAAGATCAACTCGCAAACTGGGGCCCCCACGTGCAAAAACTCTTGATCTAGCTGATACTATTTCCCTCGGGTTACCGCGGTAGTTGGCACCAGCCTGCTTTCCGTCCTGGTAAATCCCTGCCTTGATCACGCTGATGTGCGACGGAGTCCGTGTTCAAGGCGGAGAGTTTGAGACGTCCATCGCACCACAGAAGCTTTCACAAGCTGTGTGGCCCGAACACGGGAGAGAACGCTGAGCGTTACAACATTGGCTATGAAAGGGCACTTCCATACGCCCGATCTAGGTGAAGAATTCTTCCCGGGGCAAATGAATGCTGACCATCTGTTTTTCGGCGACTTTGCCGGCGGATGGTTCGCGCTTGATCGCCTGATGCTGATTCGTATATTGATGACGCTGATTGTGGTGATCCTATTCTGGGCCGCCTTTAAGAACCCCAAGCTGGTTCCTTCCGGCCTTCAGAATGTGGGCGAAAACGCGGTCGACTTTGTCCGTGTACATATCGCTGAGGACATCTTGGGTAAGAAGGAGGGAAAGCGATTTCTGCCAATTATCGCTAGCATCTTCTTCGCGGTTTTGTTTATGAACGTTGCGACCGTTATCCCGGGGCTAAACGTCTCGCCAAACGGTCGTATTGGTATGCCAATTGTCTTGGCTGCCGTTGCGTATATCGCCATGATTTACGCCGGTGCTAAGCGTTACGGCTTGGGAAAGTTCATTCGCTCCTCTGTAGTGATTCCGAACTTGCCTCCGCTACTGCACTTGCTGGTGGTACCGATTGAATTTTTCTCTACGTTCATTCTGCGACCGGTTACCCTTGCTATTCGTCTCATGGCGAACTTCCTTGCTGGACACATCATCCTGGTTCTTCTCTTCTCTGCTACGAATTTCTTCTTCTGGCAGCTGAATGGGTGGACCGCCCTGTCTGGATTAACCGTTGTCTTGGGCTTGGCTATGAGCCTGTTCGAGATTCTGGTTATTTTCCTGCAGGCGTACATCTTCGCTCTGTTGACGGCGGTGTACATTGAGCTGTCCCTGCACGCAGATTCGCACTAAGGACGAGGTCGACGAGCGCGACCGAGTAAACCACCTAACTTCACAACATTGACATTCAGTCCGATTGTGGGCTGACACATTTACGAAAGGGAACGACTTTCACCATGAACGAGATCATTCTGGCAGCGGACGCCGCTTCTAAGTTTGAAGGCTTCGGTACTATTGGCTACGGCCTAGCAGCTATTGGTCCTGGTATCGGTATCGGCATCGTTGCCGGCAAGACCGTTGAGGCTATGGCTCGCCAGCCGGAGATGGCCGGTCAGCTTCGTACCACCATGTTCCTGGGTATCGCCTTCACTGAGGCCCTGGCACTTATTGGCCTCGTTGCCGGCTTCCTGTTCTAAAAGCTCGAGTTTTCCAAACCGAAACTTTTAAGACGGGAGACCTATGAATAACGTCGTTTATATGCTTGCTGCAGAAGGAGGGGAGAACCCGGGATCGGGTAGCTTCTCCGTGCTTCTGCCCAAGAATTATGACATTTTCTGGTCTTTGCTGTGCTTCATTGTAATTCTCTTGTTGTTCTGGAAGCTTGTGCTTCCGAAGTACACCAAGATGCTGCAGGAGCGTGAAGACCGGATCGAGGGCGGCTTGAACCGCGCTAAGGCTCAGCAGGCCGAGGCTAAGGCTGCTCTGGAAAAGTACAATGCTCAGCTGGCCGATGCCCGTGCAGAGGCAGCCGAGATCCGCGAGCAGGCGCGTGAGCGCGGTAAGCAGATTGAGGCCGAGGCTAAGACCAACGCGGAAGAAGAGTCCCGCCGCATCGTCGCCAATGGCGAAAAGCAGCTGGAGGCTTCCCGCTCGCAGGTTGTTACTGAGCTGCGTTCCGAAATGGGCCAGAACTCCATCAACCTGGCGGAGAAGATTCTGGGCGGCGAGCTTTCCGACGCCTCTAAGAAGTCCTCCACCATTGATGGCTTCTTGTCCGAGCTCGACTCTGTGGCACCGGCCGGAAAGTAGGCAACTATGAAGGCAGCTAGCCGCGAAGCACTCGCAACCTCGCAAACCCGCTTGGATGAGATCCTGGGAGGCGACAACAATGTCGCCACCGCCGCGCAGGCGGGCCTGGATATCTTCGAGGTTGTCGATGTCTTGGATGCAGACCGCGAATTGCGCGTCGCATTCACCGATATCGCCGCCCCGAGCGAGGCACGCAAGTCCCTGGCTGAGACCCTGTTTGGCCCCAAGATTTCCGATGGCGCATTGCGCATCATCCAGGAAGCTGCGGCCGCACAGTGGTCCACCCCGAAGGACTTTGTCAAGGGCTTGGTATCCCTGGGCCGCCGCGCACTGCTGCGCGGAGCTGAGGCGCAGGGGCAGCTGGGCCAGGTAGAAGACGAGCTCTTCCGCCTGTCCCAGATCCTTGACCGTGAGGGCGAGCTCACCCAGCTGCTTTCCGACCGAACTGCTGATTCCGCCCGCAAGCGCGGATTGCTGGCAAACGTGCTCTACGGCAAGGTCACGATGTTTACTGAGGCCCTCGTGCTTCAGGCCATCTCCCGCCCAGAGCAGAACCCGATCGATGACGTAGCCGCACTGGCCGATACTGCAGCTGATCTGCAGGACCGCACCATTGCGCGCGTTACCGCAGCGGGTGAACTAAACGAAGGCCAGCAAGCAGTACTCGCTGAGAAGCTGGGCAAAATTTATGGTCGTGCGATGTCCATTCACTCTGAGGTTGACACCAGCCTCCTCGGTGGCATGCGCATCCGCGTCGGCGATGAAGTCATTGACGGTTCTACGGCAGGCAAAATTGCCCGCCTGCGTGCCCAGATGGCATAGCCGAAACGACAGAAACGATTTAAGTAAGTGCTGGAAGATACTACCGAGAGCAGGAAGAACATGGCGGAGCTGACGATCTCCTCCGACGAGATCCGTAGTGCGATTGCGAACTACACCTCGAGCTACTCCGCGGAGGCCTCCCGTGAGGAGGTCGGCGTGGTCATTTCGGCAGCTGACGGTATTGCGCAGGTTTCTGGCCTGCCGTCCGTTATGGCGAATGAGCTGCTCGAGTTCCCAGGCGGCGTGATTGGCGTCGCACAGAACCTTGACACTAACTCCATCGGTGTCGTGGTCTTGGGCAACTTCGAGTCCCTCAAGGAGGGCGACGAGGTTAAGAGGACCGGCGAGGTTCTCTCCATCCCAGTGGGCGAGGAATTCCTCGGCCGCGTAATTAACCCATTGGGTCAGCCGATCGACGGCATGGGCCCAATCAACGCTGAAGAGGAGCGCGTCCTCGAGCTGCAGGCACCGTCCGTGCTGCAGCGCCAGCCGGTTGAAGAGCCAATGCAGACCGGCATCAAGGCTATCGACGCAATGACCCCGATCGGCCGCGGCCAGCGTCAGCTGGTCATCGGTGACCGTAAGACCGGTAAGACCGCGGTCTGCATCGATACCATTTTGAACCAGAAGGCTAACTGGGAGTCCGGCGACAAGGATAAGCAGGTACGCTGCATCTACGTCGCTATCGGCCAGAAGGGCTCGACCATCGCTGGCGTGCGCCGCACCCTTGAGGAGCACGGCGCACTGGATTACACCACCATCGTGGCCGCACCGGCTTCCGATTCCGCCGGCTTCAAGTGGCTGGCACCGTTCTCCGGTGCAGCGCTGGGTCAGCACTGGATGTACCAGGGCAACCACGTCCTGGTTATCTACGATGACCTGACCAAGCAGGCTGAGGCCTACCGTGCCATTTCCTTGCTGCTGCGCCGTCCGCCGGGACGCGAGGCATACCCGGGCGATGTGTTCTACCTGCACTCCCGCCTGCTGGAGCGTGCTGCAAAGCTTTCCGACGACATGGGTGCTGGCTCCATGACCGCCCTGCCGATCATCGAGACCAAGGCAAACGACGTCGGCGCCTTCATTCCGACCAACGTCATTTCCATTACTGACGGCCAGGTCTTCCTGGAGTCCGACCTGTTCAACCAGGGCGTTCGTCCGGCTATTAACGTCGGTGTTTCCGTCTCCCGTGTCGGTGGCGCAGCACAGACCAAGGGCATGAAGAAGGTCGCCGGTAACCTGCGTCTGGACTTGGCGTCCTACCGTGATCTGCAGGCCTTCGCGGCATTCGCATCTGACCTGGATGCTGCTTCCAAGGCTCAGCTGGAGCGCGGTTCCCGTCTGGTTGAGCTGCTGAAGCAGTCCGAGTCCTCCCCGCAGCCGGTGGAGTACCAGATGGTATCCATCTACCTCGCCGAGGCTGGCATCTTCGACGTCGTTCCCGTTGAAGACGTCCGCCGCTTCGAGGACGAGGTACACGAGTACCTCAACGCCAACACCCCAGAGGTCTTTGAGCAGATTTCCGGCGGCAAGCCGCTGACCGATGAGTCCAAGGACGCATTGGTTGCGGCAGCTAAGGATTTCCAGCCGACCTTCCGTACCTCCGAGGGCCACAACTTGGGCTCTGAGGCACCGGTAGAGCCTTTGGATGAAAGCGACGTAAAGAACACCGAGCTCAACGTCTCCCGCAAGACGGCTAAGTAGAGTTCAGAACTCATAACTAACCGTCTAGATTAAAGAAGGGAGGAGAAACGATGGCTAATCTTCGCGAGCTACGTGACCGCATCCGGTCCGTCAATTCGACTAAGAAGATCACCAAGGCCCAGGAGCTCATTGCTACCTCGCGCATTACCAAGGCGCAGGCTAGGGTAGAGGCCTCACAGCCGTACGCGGCTGAGATGACCAGCATAATGAACAAGCTGGCTGCGGCTTCTACGTTGGAGCATGACATGCTGCGTGAGCGTGAAGACGGAAACGTCGCCGCCATCCTCGTGGTCACTTCTGACCGCGGTATGTGTGGCGGCTACAACAACAACGTCTTCAAGAAGGCCGCACAGCTGCAAGCTCTCCTGGAAAGCAAGGGCTACGAGGTAGTTCGCTACGTCACCGGCAACAAGGGCATCGGCCACTACAAGTTCCGTGAGGATGAGGTAGTTGGCAGCTGGGGCGGTTTCTCTCAGGATCCAACTTGGGAGACTACCCACGATGTGCGCCGTCACTTGATTGATGGCTTCATTGCTGGTTCTCACGGCACTACCAAGGACCGTGACGGCCTGCATTCGCAGGGTGAGGGCAAAGGTGTACGCGGCTTTGACCAGGTGCACGTTGTCTACACCGAGTTTGAATCCATGCTGACCCAGACCGCGCGTGCGCAGCAGCTGTTGCCGGTTGAGCCGGTTATTCAGGATGAGGAGTATCACCTCGGGGACTCCGCTTTGTCGGATTCCGAGTCGGCGGACGATATTGCCGCTGGATTCGAATTCGAGCCAGACGCAGATACGCTGATGGAAGCGCTGCTTCCGCAGTACGTCTCGCGTATCCTGTTTGCTATGTTCTTGGAAGCTTCTGCTTCCGAGTCCGCTGCACGCCGTACAGCTATGAAGTCTGCTACTGACAACGCAACCGAGATGGTCGAGGACCTCTCCCGCGTGGCTAACCAGGCCCGTCAGGCACAGATTACCCAGGAAATTTCAGAGATCGTCGGTGGCGCTGGCGCGCTATCTGACAGCGCAGAAAGTGACTAGATTATGACTACAGCTCTGCAAGAGCAGAATGCACAGTCTTCGGCAGTCGCCGGTCGTGTCGTGCGCGTCATCGGTCCGGTTGTGGACGTGGAGTTCCCACGTGAGGCACTGCCGGCCCTGTACAACGCACTGCACGTCGACATTAAGCTCGAAGCTGTTGCAAAGACCGTCACCCTCGAGGTCGCTCAGCACCTCGGTGACAACCTTGTCCGTACCGTGTCCATGGCACCGACCGACGGCCTCGTCCGCGGTGCCGAGGTCATCGACTCCGGAAAGCCAATTTCCGTGCCGGTCGGCGACGTCGTCAAGGGCCACGTCTTCAACGCCCTCGGTGACTGCCTCGACGAGCCGGGTCTCGGCCGCGATGGTGAGCAGTGGGGCATCCACCGCGAGCCGCCAGCGTTCGACCAGCTCGAGGGTAAGACCGAGATTCTGGAGACCGGCATTAAGGTCATTGACTTGCTGACCCCGTACGTTAAGGGCGGCAAGATTGGCCTCTTTGGCGGCGCAGGTGTGGGTAAGACCGTTCTCATTCAGGAGATGATTACCCGTATCGCCCGTGAGTTCTCCGGTACCTCCGTCTTCGCCGGCGTCGGCGAGCGCACCCGTGAGGGCACCGACCTCTTCCTGGAGATGGAAGAGATGGGCGTGCTGCAAGATACCGCACTTGTCTTCGGCCAGATGGATGAGCCGCCAGGAGTCCGTATGCGCGTGGCTCTGTCCGGCCTGACCATGGCGGAGTACTTCCGCGATGTGCAGAACCAGGACGTGCTGCTGTTCATCGACAACATCTTCCGTTTCACCCAGGCCGGCTCTGAGGTTTCGACCCTGCTGGGTCGTATGCCTTCCGCTGTGGGCTACCAGCCAACCCTGGCTGATGAGATGGGTGTTCTGCAGGAGCGCATTACTTCGACCAAGGGCCGTTCCATTACGTCCCTGCAGGCCGTTTACGTTCCTGCCGATGACTACACCGACCCGGCTCCGGCAACGACGTTCGCTCACCTGGACGCCACCACCGAGCTGGACCGTGCTATTGCTTCCAAGGGTATTTACCCAGCAGTGAACCCGCTGACCTCTACCTCTCGTATCCTCGAGCCGGGTATCGTTGGCGAGAAGCACTACGAGGTTGCACAGCGCGTCATCGGTATTCTGCAGAAGAACAAGGAACTCCAGGACATCATCGCCATCCTTGGTATGGACGAGCTGTCCGAGGAGGACAAGGTCACCGTTCAGCGTGCCCGCCGTATCGAGCGCTTCTTGGGCCAGAACTTCTTCGTCGCACAGAAGTTCACCGGCCTGCCGGGCTCCTACGTGCCGCTGTCTGAGACCATCGATGCCTTCGAGCGCATCTGCGATGGCGAGTTTGACCACTACCCAGAGCAGGCTTTCAACGGCTTGGGTGGCTTGGACGACGTCAAGGCTGCATACGAGAAGTTGAACGAGAAGTAGGGAGAGGCACATGGCTGACATCACCGCCGAATTGGTTTCCGTCGAGCGCCTGCTGTGGTCTGGACAGGCCTCCATGGTCACGGCTGAGACCACCGAGGGTGAGATCGGCGTGCTTCCCGGTCACGAGCCAATGATCGGTCAGCTGATCGATAATGGCGTGGTGACCATCCACCCAGTGGACGGCGAGCGCCGCGTCGCCGCCGTGCAGGGTGGTTTCCTCTCCGTTACCCAGGACAAGATTACCGTCCTCGCTGATTGGGCCATCTGGTCCAATGAGGTGGATGAGGAGAAGGCTCAGAAGGATTTCGCTTCTGAGCACGAGCTCACCAAGTCCCGTGGCGAGGCCGCACAGCGTGCAGTTCGCCGCGCCAAGGCTTAATACCTTGGATTGGTAGGAGAGGGCAGCAATAGCCGCCCTTCCTGCTCTCTTAAGGCGCATCGGTTTATAGCCGGTGCGCCTTCTTCGTTTTTTCTTTGTCTTTTCTTATTGGCGTGTAGGACCTTCAAGGCGCTACAATCCAAAGAATCAGTTTCTCCACAGAGCGAGGATGGCGTGAAAGGCCCATGAATTCAACGGTGGTTGCAGTGCTTCTGTGGGCCCTTGCAGTGGCCCTGCTGCTAGTTATTTTTCTGGCTGCGCTTCGCTTTTTCACCGTGCGATCGCGCGGTACTTCAGTCCTTCTGCGTCGAGTTCCAGCTAAGAATTCCCTTTCCTGGCGCCATGGTTCGTTGCGTTATGAAGGCGAATTTGTGGAGTATTTCAAGCTCCGTTCTGTCTCTCCGCGCTGCGATCTGCGCATTAACCGCCTCGACATCGAAGTAGTGAGCACCCGCCCGCTTGATGATGACGAGGCTTCTTTTATGTCCGCTGCCACCGAGGTCGTTCGCTTTCGGGCCAAGGGAAAAGAATATGAGCTGGCGTCCGACGCACACGGCATCATGGCCTTCGGGGCGTGGGTAGAGGCTGCTCCATCAAAGCGCCAGCAGCGCTTTGATTTCCGGGAATTGCGCGAGCGTGCTACCCGTCAATCCAAGCGATAACTTCACCCGCTAGGGTAGAGAACATGCGTTTAGTAATCGCCCGATGCTCAGTAGATTACGTGGGCCGCTTGGATGCCCACCTGCCGATGGCAGACCGCCTGCTCATCGTCAAAGCGGACGGTTCCGTGTCCGTGCATGCCGACGACCGCGCTTATAAGCCGCTTAACTGGATGACACCCCCGTGCACCCTGAAGGAGTCCGCAATCGAGGACCTCGACGGTGACGATACCGGGGAAATCCTGTGGCTGGTGGAAAACCCTAAGGGTGAGCAGTTGCGTATAACCATCGAGGAGATCCATGAAGAAATTTCCTATGACATGGGCGAGGATCCAGGCCTAGTCAAGGATGGCGTCGAAGCTCACTTACAAGAGCTCTTGGCGGACCAGATTGATACCTTGGGCGAGCGCTACACTTTAGTGCGCCGCGAATATCCCACGGCCATCGGTCCTGTGGATATTATGGCTAAGGATGAGAACAATAATAACGTCGCCATCGAGGTTAAGCGCCGCGGTGGCATTGATGGCGTAGAACAGTTGACTCGGTATCTAGAGCTGCTTAACCGCGATGAGCTTCTCGCCCCTGTGTCCGGTGTATTTGCGGCCCAGGAAATCAAGCCGCAAGCTCGTACCTTGGCTGAGGACCGCGGCATTCGGTGCGTCGTACTGGATTACCAAGAGCTGCGCGGGCTTGAGTCCAATGAATTGCGACTGTTCTAATGCCACGGCGAAATAGGCGTAAACCCGTAGAAGTTCGATCCCTGCCTAAGGACGGCTCAACCTTCCTGGGCTCGCAAACGGTCGAGGGACCATGCTGGACGCACGGCGAGCCCTACGTCATGCGGCATATTGGTTCTGCTCGCGCTCAGAAGTACTACTTGTGCCCTGGCTGTAACCAAAACATTCCGCCCGGGGTAGCGCACATCGTCGCCTGGCCGCGGGACGTGGGCCGCCAGGGCGACGATCGCAGGCATTGGCACCGCCACTGCTGGGAGCGTAGGTAGACTAGCGGGCATGATTGTTGCATTTTCTGTAGCCCCTGCGGTGGTCAATAATGACTCCCAAGAAATGGCCGATGCCGTGTCCGAGGCTGTGCGCGTGGTCCGCGAATCCGGCCTGCCCAACGAGACTAATGCCATGTTCACCTTGCTAGAAGGCGAATGGGACGAGGTTTTTGACACGATTAAAAAGGCCACCGACGCAGTGCGTGCGGTTTCTCCACGCACTTCTTTGGTGGTCAAGGCCGATATTCGCGAAGGCGTAACTAATCAGCTAACGGACAAAGTAGATGCGGTTAACCGCCGCCTTGCAAAGGAGGACTAGATGACTTCACCAAATAATGCTTATGTAGGAGGAGCGCTCGACCTCAGCCAGGTCAAGGCGCGAGCCGAGGCTCGGCAAAAGGCACAGGAATCGCCGCAGACAAGTGTCGGCGGCGTCCAGCCCTTCTTCACGGTGACCGAGGCCAACTTCGATCAAGATGTGGTTCGCCGGTCTACGGAAGTTCCCGTCGTGGTCCTCATCGGTACTGCTCGCTCTACCCAGTCGGAGCAGTTGAAGACTGACCTTGCGGATATGGCCGCGCAAGGAAACTTGAGCTTCTTGGTTGCTTACGTGGATGCGGATGCTACTCCGCAGGTTGCGCAGGCCTTTGGTGTTAAGAATCTGCCGACAGTCGTGGCCTTGGGCGCTGGGCAGCCACTAACGAACTTTGAGGGTGCGCAACCCAAAGACGCCCTAAAGCAATGGGTAGATACCCTGGTGCAAAATGTTGGACCACAGCTGAAGGGCCTGCAAAGCAATGAGGCATCGGAACAGCCACAAGAGGAAGAAGAGGATCCGCGTCTCCAGGAAGCAGAAAGCTTTTTGAACGCCGGTGACTTTGATGGCGCTCTCAACGTCTACAACTCCATCTTGGAATCCGAGCCCGATAATGTGCAGATCAAACAGGCGCGCGACACCACAGTCTTGCTCCAGCGCCTCGATCCTGCCAACCAGACCGAGGACCCGATTGCGGCCGCGGAAGGGGATAAAGGGGACGTCGATAAGCAAATGCGAGCTGCCGACGCCGAAGTGGTTGCCGGCGCCCCAGAAAAGGCCTTTGATCGCCTCATCGAGACGATGAAGACAACGGCAGGCGATGAGAAAGCACGCGTTCGCGAGCGCTTGCTGGAGCTCTTCGGGCTCTTTGAGGGCAATGACCCGCGCGTGATGGAAGCTCGCACCAAGCTGGCAAGTGCCTTGTACTAGCTCGGGTAGTATAAAAGCATGACATCAGTGCTTTTCCTGTGCAATACAAATCGCGGCAAGTCGCAGATGGCTGCGGCGCTAGCCGCCAAGCATGCGCCTGACTGGGATATTTACTCGGCCGGGGTGCAAACTACCCCGGAGCATACCCAGCAGGGCATCAATCAAGAAGCCAAAGCTTCCCTCGCGAAGGTGGGAGCAGAAATGACAGGTACCCCTGCTCTAGTGGATCCCCACCTGGCTGCCGCTGTCGACCACGTCATCGTAGTAGGTGATGCGAAATATGAGGGGCCAGCGCAGCGGTGGGACATCAAGGATCCTTCACTGCGTGGTTTGGAGGGCGAAGAGCGCATGGATGCCCTTCGCGATGACATCGAAGCGCGCGTGGTGGAGTTCCTACGCGCGCAGCGATAGGCGTTTTATTTCTCCAGTACGTACCACTGCACCGAGTTAGCCGGTAGGTGAAGCGTGGCGGAGTTCTCCGCCACGTGAATGTGCTGGGGAAGTGGGTTCCCAGCGCCTTCGTAGACGGCGTCATCGGTGTTGAGTACCATCTGCCATTCGCCGTCCTGTGGAACCCAGAGGCCATAGTTGGGGATGGAAGAGCCAGAAAGGTTGCACACGGCGAGTAGAGCGGAGCCGTCCGCACCGTAGCGGACGTAACCCAGCACGTTATTCGTCGAGTCATCGGCCTTGACCCATTGGAAGCCGTCTTGGCTGAAATCCTGGCTCCACAAAGCTGGGGTATCGCGGTAGATGAGGTTGATATCGCGTACGAGGCGCTTAATGCCCTGGTGCCATTCATTGCCCCAACCATCGAGATTGCCCCAATCCACGGAATGCTCCTCGGACCACTCGGTGGTTTGGCCAAATTCCTGGCCCATGAAGAGCAGATTTTTGCCGGGGTGGGAGAACATGTAGCCATAGAGGGTGCGGAGTCCGGCGGCTTTATTCCAGTCGTCGCCAGGCATGCGCTGCCACAGCGAGCCTTTGCCATGGACTACTTCGTCGTGGCTAAACGGCAACACGTAGCGCTCAGAATAGGCATAGACCATGGAGAAGGTGAGCTCGCCATGGTGATAAGAGCGGTGGATGGGTTCGTGCTTGAAGTACTCCAAGGTGTCATTCATCCAGCCCATATTCCATTTCAGGGAAAAGCCTAGGCCGTTTTCAGAGGTGGGGGCGGTAACTCCCGGCCAGGAAGTGGATTCCTCGGCAATGGTGAGTACGCCTGGATGCGTGCGGTTGAGGGTGGCGTTGGTTTCCTGCAGGAATTGCACGGCCTCAAGGTTCTCGCGGCCGCCATATTGGTTGGGCAGCCACTCATCGCGGGAATAGTCCAGGTAGAGCATGGAAGCCACGGCGTCTACGCGCAGACCGTCGATGTGGAATTCTTCGGCCCAGTAGAGGGCGTTGGCCACGAGGAAATTGCGGACCTCGTTGCGGCCGAAGTCAAAGACATAGGTGCCCCAATCGGCCTGCTCGCCGCGGCGGGGATCGGGGTGCTCGTAGAGAGCCTGGCCGTCAAAGCGACCAAGGGCCCAATCATCCTTGGGGAAGTGGGCTGGCACCCAGTCTACGATGACGCCGATGCCATTCTCGTGCAGGGCATTGACCAGCTCTCGGAATTCATCCGGCGAGCCCCAACGCGCAGACGGCGAGTAGTAGCCAGAGACTTGGTATCCCCAGGATCCGCCGAAGGGGTGCTCGGCCACGGGCAAGAGCTCGGCGTGGGTGAAACCGTGCTCCTTGAGATAAGGGATGAGCTCCTCGCGAAGGCGGTTATAATTCGCCCCGACCTTCCACGAGCCGACGTGGACCTCATAGATGCTCATCGGGACATCGAGGTTTCCGGTGCGCTTGTCCATCCAGGCGGAATCGGACCAGGCGAAGCTGGTGGAATCCACGATGGAGTCCGTCTCCGGCGGGCAGGCGGTGCGCTTGGCTAGGGGATCGGCCTTGTCCTTGCGGCCCTCGTGGCTAAAGATAGCAAACTTATAGTGCTCGCCAGCACCGATACCGGGAACAAAGACCTCCCAGACGCCGGTAGAGCCGAGCGAACGCATCGGATATTGGGTGGGGTTCCAGCCACAGAAATCGCCCACGACGGCAACTCCCTGGGCATTGGGAGCCCACACGGCAAAGGAGACGCCGGACACGGTACCCATCTCGGTGTCATAAGAACGCAGGTTGGCGCCGAGAACGTTCCAGAGGCGCTCGTGGCGGCCTTCCCCAATCAGGTGCAGATCTAGCGAGCCGACGGTGGGAAGGAAGTGGTATCCATCGGCCACGGTGCGGGTAGGGGCCTCGGGGTAGGTGATCTCTAGGCGGTAATCGCAGTTATCGCCAATTTCCGCCTCCCAGATGTCATCGCCCACCGAATCCATGGAGAGGGTTTGCGTGGGGGTGTGCAGCTGGACCGCGGTAGCACCCGGTTGGCGGGTACGGATAGTACCTTCGTGCCAACCGTAGAAACCGTGCGGGTCATGGTGGCGGCAGTCATTGAGGCGAGCGAGGTCAGCGGCCGGGATAGTCATACAATCAGAGTACCTAGTTCGAGTGCGGTCCGGTGGGCGAATGTTTACGGGCGATAGTCGCTAACTACGCGCCAGGTGAGCTGTTCCTGGAGGTCGTGGTCGGCAGGGGGAAGGACGAAGACATGGGCGACGTCGCGAAGCGGCTCTAAGCGCACAAAGTTGCGCTCGGACCAGCGGTAGGCAGAGCCGGTAATCGTGTCTTGGACGGTATAGGACTCGCCGGGGTGGCGGCCGATAGCCTGCATATCTACCGTGACGGTGGCTTCTTGTGCATTGCGCGGATCCAGGTTGACCACAATGAGGACTACGTTGCCGGAGGCTGGATCCGCCTTCGAATAGGCAATGATGGCTTCATTGTCGGTGTCATGGAACCGCAGGGTGCGCAGTTGCTGCAAAGCGGGATTATCGCGGCGGATCTGGTTAAGCAGCCGGATATAGGACTCAAGGGAATCTCCTGACGCAGCCGCCGCCGCAAAATCGCGCGGGCGCAGTTCGTACTTCTCAGAGTCGAGATATTCCTCAGAACCTGGGGCTACCGGGGTGTGCTCGTAGAGTTCAAAGCCGGAGTACACGCCCCATAGAGGCGACATGGTCGCGGCTAGGACAGCGCGAATGGCGAACATGGCACGACCACCGGTCTGCAGGGACTCGTGCAGGATATCCGGGGTATTAACAAAGAGGTTGGGGCGGCAGATATCTGCCTGGTCGACGTGCATCTGGCCAAACTGGGTGAGCTCATGTTTAGAGGTCTGCCAGGTGAAGTAGGTATAGGACTGGGAAAAGCCCGCCTTCGCTAGACCGAAGAGGCGAGGCGCGCGGGTAAAGGCCTCCGCCAAGAAGATGACATCCGGATGGGTGGCGTGCACGCGGGTAATTAGCCAATCCCAAAAGTTTGCCGGCTTGGTGTGCGGGTTATCCACGCGGAATGTACTTACACCGGCTTCCACCCAAATCATCAAGGTTTCATAGATTTCGTGGTAGATGGCATCAGGAGCGTTATCGAAGTTAAGCGGATAAATATCCTGATACTTCTTCGGCGGGTTCTCAGCGTAGGCGATGGTGCCATCTGGAAGGACGGTGAAAAATTCTGGGTGGCTCTTCGCCCACGGATGATCGGGCGATGCCTGAAGCGCGAAATCAAGCGCTACCTCCAGGCCGAGTTCTTGGGCGCGGGAGACGAGCTTTTGGAAATCCTCCATCGTGCCCAAATCCGGATGGGTGGTGGAGTGGTCCTGGATGGCCCAGGGGCTTCCCACATCGCCGGGCTCGGCCACGACCGAGTTATTCTTTCCCTTGCGGTGCGCCTTGCCGATGGGATGGATAGGCGGAAAGTACACTGTATCGAAGCCCATATCGGCCACCCGCTCCAGTGCCTTGGCAGTGGTTTCGAACGTGCCGTGGACTGGATTTCCCTCTTCATCCCAGCCTCCCGTGGAGCGGGGAAAAAGCTCGTACCACGAGTTATAGAGTGCGGCCGGGCGCTCTACATATACCTCGTGGATTGCTCCCTCCACCAGTAGGTCGCGCAGGGGATGCGAATGCAGGATGCCTGCGACTTCTTCCGAGAGCGCTACCTGCACGCGCTTATCGACGTCCAAGGACTCATCCTCCAAGTCCCGAGCGGCCGCAAAGAGCGGTTCCACCACATCCGACGGGGTTTGCAGAGCCGCGCGAGAAAACAACTCTGCGCCATGCTGCAGGTCATTGGCCAGCTCAGCAGCGGATTGCCCAGCCGCCATCTTCTTGGCTACCGCGTTCTTCCACGTGGCGATGGGATCGGACCAGGCATCGACGCGGAAGTACCAGGTGCCTTGGGTGCCCGGGGTAAATACGCCGTGTACGCGATCCTGGTCATCGGGATCAACCTGCATGGTGACCGAGGAGGTAGCCGTGGTCCGTGCCGCCCACGCAGACAGAGTTGCCGAGACCGCGTCGTGGCCCTCGCGCCAGACGAGGGCGGTGACAGGAATTACCTCGCCAACAACTGCTTTGGAGGCTACAGAACCGGCGGAGATAAGCGGGCGGACATCGTCAATACCAAGGCGAGTAGTCATGCTTATAAGACTAATGCAGCTGTGTCAATTTCACCGGGCAAAGAACAAATCAGTCACAATGGAAGGCGTGAACGACGTAACTCCCACTGATCAAGATTGGCTCGTAGATTTTCGCGGCGTCGAGCTGCGCCGCGGCGGCAAGACCCTCGTCGGGCCCGTGGACTGGCAAGTAGAGCTCGATGAGCGCTGGGTCATTATTGGCCCCAATGGCGCGGGCAAGACCTCGCTGGTGCGCATGGCTGCGGCCGAAGAGTTCCCCTCGAAAGGCACCGCCTTTTTGATGGGGGAGCAAATCGGCAAAACCGACATGCGCGATCTGCGTGCGCTTATAGGCATCTCTTCCGCGGCGGTGCAATCGCGCATCCCGGATACTGAGCGAGTAGACGATCTCGTCGTCTCCGCAGGTTACGCTGTGCTGGGCCGCTGGCGGGAAGAATACCAGGACATGGATTTCTCCCGCGCGGATGACATCTTGGCCCAAGTTGGGGCCACCCACCTCAAAGAGCGCACCTGGGGAACCCTGTCTGAGGGAGAAAAGAAGCGCGTCGTCCTCGCTCGCGCGCTCATGTCTAACCCGGAGTTGCTCATCCTCGATGAGCCGTCCGCGGGAATGGACCTGGGAGGCCGCGAAGACCTCGTGGGATATCTTGGCAATCTAGCTATGGACCCCGATGCCCCAGCGATTGTCATGATCACCCACCACGTGGAGGAGATCCCCTATGGCTTCACCCACGCCATGCTGTTGGATGAGGGTAAAGTTGTGGCAAAAGGACTGATTAATTCCGTCCTCACCTCCGAAAATTTGACTCGCGCTTTCCACCAGCCCATTCAGGTGGACCGCATTGGACAGCGATACTTCGCCCGCCGAGCTTCTCTATGACCAATCCTTTTCATGACCGTCTCGATGCCATTGACGCCAGCGATACCACCGGCTTCCACGGTGGGCGCCTGGCGGCAACCGTCCTGCTTCTGCGGGACGGCGCTGATGGTCTTGAAGTGTGGGTACAAGAGCGCGTCCACACCATGCACAACTACCCGGGGCATTCAGTATTTCCGGGCGGCGGTGTAGACCCACGTGACTTTCCGCCGCGTTCCTGGGACTCGGGCGAGCTGTGGGCCGGAAAGTCTGTCATCTCCTTGGCGCGCCGGATGGGGGTGACCAAGTACAAGGCCCACGCCCTTGTTTTCGCCGCTGCCCGCGAGCTCTTCGAGGAGGCCGGCACCCTTTTCGCCATCCGCGAGGACGGCATTGTCTCCAATGCGCGGCGCTATCACAAGGAGCGAAAACTCCTCGAAAACCACACCATTTCCTTTACCGAATTCCTCAGCAATAACGGAATGCGCGTCGACGCCGATATGCTCCTTCCTTGGGCGCGCTGGGTAGGAAAGGGGAAAAGCCATTGGTTCGACACTTTCTTCTTCGTTGGGGTGTTGCCCTCCGGCCAGGAACCCGATGGGGATACCGATGAAGCAGATGATGCCGGATGGTTCTCCCCGCAGCTCATCCTGGACGGCTGGCGCGCCGGGCTGGTGCGCCTTGTCATCCCCACGTGGGCACAGATGCAAAGGCTGAGCAAGTATTCCTCCGTACAAGAGGTCCTAGAGGACGCGTCCTTTTCGGACCTGCGCCCCGTCATTGGGGATCCACGCGAAGATCCCCGTTACCGCGAATTCTTTTCCACCACCCCTGTAGACCGAATATGAGTTATACCCCCGCAGAAGTCGACTTCCTTGCCGAGCATCAAGAGGAAATAGCACACCTCGACCTCACCTTAACCAAGGCTTCTCGGCTCAAAGACGCCGAAATCCTCAAAGCTAAGTTCGGTGAGTATGGCCGTGCGGTCATGGAGCTGGTAACCGCCCGCAGTTCCGGCAAGCTCCCGCACGATTGGCTTATGGACGCAGACTCTGCCCAGCAAGCAACCCCCATCGAAGTGGCGGCGTATCGGACGAAATTCCTCGCCGAGCAGGGCGTGCGCAGCGTCCACGACGTCACCTGTTCCATCGGCACCGAAGGCTATAATTCTCCGCTCGACTATTTTGGCTCAGACCTGGATGAATCACGGGTAAGAATGGCCAGGCATAACCTTTCTTCCGCCAAGATTTTCCGCGCGGATGCGCTGACGACTACTACCACTGCCGATGTTCTCCTTGCAGACCCGGCCCGCCGCGCCGGTGGCAGGCGAATCACGCGGCCGGAGGATTTGGTGCCACCGCTCCCGGAGGTCGTCGATAAGCATCGCGACAAGGAACTGGCCATCAAGTGCGCGCCTGGCCTTGATTTTAGCGAGTGGGACGGCCTCGTTACCGTCGCGAGTGTCGATGGCGGGGTAAAAGAAGCCTGCCTTTATACCCCAGGCCTTGGCAGCGGCCGAAGGGCAGTGGTGATTCGCGGAGGCAAGCTAGATGTCCTCGATGACCACGCAGACAACCTACCCGATGCTGGAGACATTGGCAGTTACCTTATCGATCCGGATGGGGCCATCGTTCGAGCGGGATTGGTCCAGCACTACGCGGCCAGGGAAGGGCTGCATCAAATCGATCCGCGCATTGCGTACCTGACAGGAGAGAGGATTCCGGAGGGGACTTCGGGATTTCCATTCATAGAAAAAGTACCCCTAAAGAGATTAAAATCCGTACTTAAATCCTATGACGCAGGAAGCTTAGAAATCCTTGTACGCGGGGTAGAAGTGGACCCTGACCAGCTGCGGAAGAAGATGAAGCTGAAGGGCAAGAAACCATTTGCGGTCATCATTACGCGAATTGGCTCACAGGGAATCGCCTTGCTGTGTCAACCCCGAGTATCATCGTCCGAGGATAATTACGCAACATAAATATATCGGAAAGGTGAGTGCCCAATGCCAACTATCGTGGCTCTGGTCAAACACGTGCCGGATACGTGGTCTACCAAGTCTTTGAACGATGACCACACCCTGGATCGCACCTCCGTGGATAACGTCATTGATGAGGTTAATGAGTACTCCGTGGAACAAGCCCTGCGCCTGCGCGACAATAACCCCGATGCGGGCTACAAAGTCGTAGCACTGACGATGGGGCCGGCCCAAGCCGACGAGGCATTGCGCAAGGCTTTGGCCATGGGCGCCGACGATGCCGTGCTCGTCTCCGATGATTCCCTGGCCGGAGCGGACGCGCTATCGACCGCGTGGACCCTCAATGCCGCGCTCAATAAGCTTGACGACGTCCAGCTGATCACCGCCGGCACCGAAGCTTCCGACGCCTCCACCGGCCTGCTTGCCGGTCTGCTCGCCGAATACCGCCAGCTGCCGGCCCTTACCGGCCTGCACAAGGTAGAGCTAGCTGACGGCACCCTGCAGGGCACCCGCGAGGATGCGCGCGGCACCTGGGAACTTGAGGCGCCGTTGCCGGCGATCGTTACGGTGAACGATAAGAGCGACAAGCCGCGATTCCCCAACTTCAAGGGCCTTATGGCAGCTAAGAAGGCGGAAATCACCACCTTCACCCTGACTGACCTGGGCATCGAGGCCATCGCGCCGACGACCTCCGTGGTGGCCGCGGAGAAGCGCCCACCGCGCACCGCCGGCGAAGTTATCTCCGAGCCCAACCCGCAGGACGCAGCGAAGAAGATCGCTGACTTCCTGTCCGCTAAGAACTTGATTTAGGAGTAGATATGTCGCACGTTTACGTACTAGTTGAGCACGACGCGGACAACCTCCTTCCCGTTACCGGCGAGCTGATTACGGCCGCGCGGGAATTGGGTACGGTGTCCGCAGTGGTCGTCGGCAAGCAGGCCGATAAGTTCGATGCCGACCTTGCCGCCCTCGGCGCCGCACAGGTAGTTCAGGCAACGGCCGAGGATTATGACCAGCGTTTCCTTACCCCGGAGGTCGATGCCCTGCATGCGCTTGGCGCTGCGAACCCAGCGCCCATCGTGCTGGCCGCAACTCCGGCCAATAACGAGATTGCCGGCCGCCTCGCGGCTCGCCTCGCCTCTGGCGCGCTGGTCAATGTCAATGGCATCGCCGCCGATGGCTCCGCCCAGATGAGCATTTTCGGTGGTTCCTATGAGACCACCTCTACCGCCGCTGGCCAGTGCCCGATTTACACCCTCCGCCCAGGCGCGGTTGAGGCTGCACCACAGCAGGTGGAGGCGCAGCCGGCGCCGATGCCGTTGCCGGCCGCCACGGGCAAAGACGTCAAGGTAACTTCCTTTACTCCGGCACAGAAGTCCGCGCGACCGGAAATTACTGAAGCAAAGGCAGTCGTCGCCGGCGGCCGTGGTGTGGGTGACGAGTTCGGCGCCGTCGTCGAGCCGCTTGCCGACGCCCTCGGGGCCGCAGTCGGCGCCACCCGTGACGCCGTCGATGAAGGCTTTTATGACGCCGCCTATCAGATCGGCCAGACCGGTGTTACCGTCTCACCTGACCTCTACATCGGCTTGGGTATCTCTGGCGCTATCCAGCACACCTCTGGCATGCAGACTTCCGGCACCATTGTGGTGGTCAACCAAGACCAGGATGAGCCGTTCTTCCAGATCGCTGATCTCGGCGTCGTGGGTGACCTGCATGAAATCGCACCAGCCCTGACCGAGGAACTGAAGGCGCGCCAGTAATGCCGTACTACTTTGACTATGCCGCTACCCAGCCGATGCGCCAGAGCGCGATTGACGCGTGGGTGGCGGCGGCCGGCTCCCTCAACTCCGGCGCGCAGTATGGTTCCGGCCGCAAGGCTCGGTCCGTACTGGATGATGCCCGCGAAAAGGTCGCTTCCCTCCTCGGCTGCGAGCCCATCGAAGTCATCTTTACCTCTTCTGGCACTGAGGCGGACAATATCGCCATTCAGGGTCTCTACGCGGCTGGGCAAACAAACCGCATTATTTCTACCGCCATTGAGCACCCGGCCGTGCGCGATACCGTCTCTAAGCTGGAGAAAACCGGAGCAACTGTCGATATCCTTCCCGTCGACCGTTCCGGGCACATTGCAGATCTGTCGGCCCTAGACACGCTTGCCGACGTCGCTACCTGCATGTGGGCCAACAACGAGACCGGCGCCATTCAGCCCATCGAAGAGATAGCCACACGTGCGAATGCGACAGGCACACCCGTGCACGTGGATGCGGTGCAGGCCGTGGGCAAAGTTCCCATCAATTTTTCCGATCTAGGGATCACCAGCCTCGCCGCCAGCGCCCACAAGTTCGGTGGCCCTCGCGGCATCGGTCTGCTTTTGGCCAAGCGCAGTCCTGCGCCCCAGCCGATTGCCTACGGCGGTGGCCAAGAACGGGGCATCCGCCCTGGCACCGTGGACGTGGCGGGCGCTTCCGGTCTAGCTGCGGCGTTGGAGGAATCCGTCTCCGAAATCACCGCCCAGGGTGAGCGAATTGCTGCTCTCCGCAATAAGCTGCGCGGCGGAATCCTCGCCACCATCGATGACGTAGTGGTCAACTCTGCTGAGCCGTGCTTGCCTTCCCACCTGCACGTCTCTTTCCCCGGTGCTGACGGCGATAGCCTCATCATGCTGCTGGATTCCTTGCAGATCGAGGCCTCTACCGGCAGCGCTTGCAGCGCAGGCGTAAACCGCATGTCTCATGTCCTCGAAGCAATGGGCGTAAGTGAGGCGGAAGGAATCGGTTCCCTGCGTTTTACTCTCGGCAGGCTTACTTCGGAAGAGGATGTTGACTACGTCTTGGCTCATCTTCCGGAGGTTATTTCCCGAGCCCGTTCCGTCTAGCTATCATTCCTTTCTTTCGCCGCAGCTCGCCGGGCGGCGATAGCTTGGCCTACCGTTAGCGCCCAGTTCTTGTTCCTGGGCGCTAGCGGTCCTTGGGGCTCATCGTATTCCCAGCGGCCATCGTCAAAGAGCCATACTATGTCTCCAGTATGTGGATCCATGATGTAGAAGGCGCCACCATCAGTCTTGATGTTGTGATGGTGCTGGCACAGTGAGGCCAAGTTGCTTCCCGCCGTTTTTCCTCCCTGTGCATGGTCAATTCGGTGGTCCTTTTGGCAGTTCTCTGCCGGGCGATTACAACCTGGCCAGCGGCACACGCCATCGCGGCCTTCCACGTAGGCGCCAATGAGCGGGGGAGTAACGTAGCTTTCGCTTTCCATCCTTTTTGCAAGGTCCATATCCCGCGTCTGGGTGGGACGCAGACTGTCAGCGGTCTCAGGGCTTACCCATCCGAATCCCCGGATAAATGCGGGAGCAGCCTCCTGGTCGTGGGCTCGGTACATATGAAGAACCACTTTGGCCCGCGACTCAATTTCGCCCAGAATCAACTTGGCTAGGGCTTCAGCTTTCGTGAGGTTATGCTCTTCGGCTGCCTTACTAACGTGTTCATCGATGGCTAGCATGGTAACTTCATCGAATTCCACTGCTAGCCCGGCCTTCCCACCGAAACTGTGGTAGGTGAAATAGGAGTCGTTCCCTGCATCAGGCTCTCTATCTTCATTGGGGTGTGGGTCCTCTACAGCGATGAGGCCATTTAGTTTTCGCCGCAAATTCGTATTCGAAGGCAGTACCTGGCCGGGCTTGGTAGGGGTCAGGTAACGCGCAAGCTCTTGATCTATCCGCTCGAGAATTTCGGTCGGGATGTCGCCCAGCTTGCTAAGCACGGCGTCGATAGTAATAAGACGAGAGAAATCCAGGAAGTAATAGGTTTCCTGGAGCGCCTTTGTGAGTGGTAGCTCTGCGAGTCGATAAAGGGCCATGGTTATGTCCCGCGTGCGCCGCTCGCTTAAGCCCGTCCGAGCAGAAAGTGTGTGGCAGGAGATATCGAAATCGTCTTCTAGATCTGGCTTGACCTCTCTCCAGAATAGGTATTCTTGTTTCCTGATTTCTGTGACTTTTACTGCTATCGGATCGTTGGTGTCATTGACTATGTAGTAGGCGTCCAAGATTAAATCCCCCGAATAGTAGAACTAGTGTGCGTAATTTCATGGTGTTTATTTTAAGCCGTGCCCTGCCGCTCCGCAAGGGTTATGGGCAAATATGTGTTCTAAAGGGGTGTATTCCAAGAGGGGCGAAATGGAAGTAAAGAAAATTATTTCAAGTGGTGCGTGTTAAAGATGTGACAGGAGTGAAGGTGTTGCTAGACTCACGCGCATGACTTCAAAGAAAGCACTCCGAAAGAGCATTACTGCGGTAGTCACCGTGGCTGCACTAGCCGTAAGTGGTACTGCCGTCGCCCAGGCGGTGAGCTTCGGTGCACCTAAGGGCATTGACGTTGCAGCGCACCAGCATCCAGGCGGTACACCTATCGATTGGTCAAAGGTGCGTACCGACGGTCAGTCCTTTGCATTCGTGAAGGCTACCGAGGGCGGTGATTGGGTAAACCCCCACTATGTAGAGGATATTCAGGCGGCTAATGCTGCTGGACTCAAGACCGGTGCATACCACTACGCACGTCCGGCTGGCGACGCCAAGACTCAGGCGGCCAATTTTGCCGCGCAGATCGCCCTTGCCCCGAATCAGACATTGCCTCCTGCACTTGATATCGAGGTGACGGAAGGGAAGTCTGCGGCACAGCTGGAGCAGTGGATTGAAGAATTTACTAGCGAGCTCAAGCGTCTTACCGGTCGCACGCCCATGATCTACACCTACAAGTACTTCTGGATGGGGCAGATGAATAACTCCCAGAAGTTCTCGGATATGCCACTGTGGCTCGCGGCCTATCAGGACCAAGCACCTGAAGCGGTGGGCGGATGGAACGAGCTATCTTTCTGGCAGCGTTCTGGTTCTGGCAAGGTAGCAGGCATTTCTACCGATGTTGACATGAACCTGTTTAATGGTTCCAAGCAGCAGCTGCAGTCTTTCAGCGACGGCAACTACGTTGACGTCGGCGGCGCGCTAGAGCAGCTGGTTGTGAGCGATGGGCTTGACTTGAGCTCCGATAGTACGCCGCTCATCGGTGCTATTTTGGCCCTGGCGGCGGGGCTGATTGCGATTCCGCAGCTTGCCGACGCCGCCGAAAAGTCCGGCCTCGATCCCGAAGCAGCGAAGGGCTTGGCTTCCTTCGTAAAGACCCTGCAAGACAAGGATGCCCTTCCAGTGGAGGACTTGGGTGATATGGCCAAGGGCAACTTCTCCGTCAGTGACCTAGCTATCCTGCTGGACAATGCCGGTCACGTGAACAACGTTAAGTCAGGCAACGTCTCCGAGTCGGAGGTATCGGAAGTTAAGAATGCCGCCAAGAACGCCGGCGCTGACGTACCCGACTTTGATGCGGGTCAGGCGGCTACGCTGCTTAATCGCGTACTGCAGTAGCACCGGTGAAAAACGCGCGGGTCCAGGCCTCGTCTTTGTAATGGGCGGGCACGGCCCCGCCAAGGAGTGTCTTTGCCAGCTGGGCGGCTTCGACGGACCCCTCGGCTGGCATTTCTGTATCTGAGGCTACCAGGATGATGTTCCCGTAGCGCCGCCCCTTGAGCATCGGTGGGTCCGCGATGACGGCGAGGTGGTCAAATACTCGATCGAGGCCCGCCAGCTCGCTCTTTGCCAGCTGTAGATCGGAATGGTCGCCGCAGTTGGCTACGTAGAGACCACCCGGCGCCAGCGACTGCTTTGCAGCTTGAAAGAATTCCACGGTGGTGAGGTTGGCTGGTGTCTTGTCGCCAGCAAAGACATCGCGGATGATGATGTCGCGGCTGGACGGCAGGAACCCTTCGGTTTCTTTGCGTGCTTCGCCGGCGCGGATTTTGACGGTGGGGGATCGGGGGACGTCGAAAAGCGTACGCACCAACTCGCCCAACTTGGCGTCGAGTTCGACCACCGTGTGGCGGCTGCCCGGAAGCTTGCTGGCAAAATAGCGCGGAAGGGAGCATCCCGCGCCGCCTAGGTGGGTCACGCGGAGCTTTTTCGCGGGCCGAGTATTGAGGTGCTCAACCGCCGCCGCAATCCAGCGCATATACTCAAACTCCAGCTCCTCCGGCTCACCGAGCACAATGTGGCTGCTCGGCACGCCATTAACGTTGAGAATATAGGCGCCGTCGCGAAACTCATCCGGCACAACCTCGGCTGTGCCGGTAGAAATATCGTAGGTGCCGGTAATTCCCGGATCAGTGGAAGCTCGCTTTCTGCCCATGTCACACAAGCTTAGGGAATGGATTCGATTTAAACCGCGTTGGGGCTAGGGAGTAGACTTTCGGGCCTGTAGTCAAGGTGAAATGGGGAGCACAATGCGAGTATTGGTTGCCATGTCCGGCGGCGTGGACTCATCGGTTGCCGCCGCGCGTGCAGTAGAAGCCGGCCACGAGGTGATTGGCGTTCACCTCGCCCTGCACAAAGACGCGCAGCAGACCAGGGAAAAAGCCCGCGGATGCTGCTCACTGGAGGATTCGGCCGATGCCCGCCGCATCTGCGATAATCTGGGCATTCCTTTTTATGTCTGGGACTTTTCGGAAGAATTCAAAGAAGAGGTCATCACGGACTTCGTGGATTCCTACGCCCGCGGCGAGACCCCCAATCCCTGCTTGCGCTGTAACGAGAAGATTAAGTTCCGGGCGCTGCTGCAAAAGGGCATGGCGCTTGGCTTCGATGCGGTTGCGACGGGCCACTACGCCACCATCGATGAGGACGGCTATATGCGCCGGTCCTTGGACGAGAATAAGGATCAGTCTTATGTGCTCGGCGTGATTTCGGCCGAGGAGTTGGAGCACTGCTTTTTCCCCATCGGCGATACCCCTAAGCCGCAGATCCGTGAAGAGGCTGCGGCGCACGGATTTTCCACCGCGAAAAAGCCGGATTCCTATGACATCTGCTTCATTCCAGACGGCAATACGCAGGCCTTTTTGGGCGCACGCATTGGGCTGCGCCCCGGCATGATCGTGGATCAAGAGGGTACGGAGCTCAAGGAGCACGATGGCGCGTGGAACTACACCATCGGCCAGCGTAAGGGCCTGGACATTAAGGCGCCGGCTGCCGACGGCCGCCCTCGATACGTCACCGATATTGATGCTGCTACCGGCACGGTTACCGTCGGTGCCCGCGAGGACTTGGCCGTAACCTCGATTCAGGCCGATCGCCTGAAGTACCTCCACCCGGGCATGGATGGGGATTTCGAGTGCGAGGTTCAGGTGCGCGCACACGGCTCCGTGGTGCCATGTACTGCCCACGTTGACCGCGAGGCGGACGAGATGCGCCTCGAACTCAAGGAGCCGCTATCTGGTGTCGCCCGCGGCCAAGCGGCGGTGCTGTATTTGCCTTCGCCGGACGAGTTGGGAGACATCGTCATCGGCTCCGGCACCATCTGCGGAACTAAATAAGCACGCAGTTGGCGATGAGCCGATCTAGCGCTCGGACATCGATATTGGGGCCAATGTTGATTTTGAATTCGCCGGCCCTAGTCCACAGCTGCAGTTCGGCATTGAAGTCAAGGAGCTTTCCGGCGTTTTCCGTGGACCACATGGTGATGGAGGAATAGGGCAGGGAGTACATCTCTACCTTTTTGCCTGTAAGGCCTTGGGCATCGCGGATGATGAGGCGCCTATTGGTAAATACGGCGGCATCACGGACGGTCTTGAAAGCGCAGACAGGATATTCCTGGTCAGCCAAGACGGTGGAAATGTCCTGAGGGATTTCGCACTCGTTGTAGAAGGTCCAGCCGGAGTATTTTTCCACGCCCATAGTAAGGTTCCTTTCCAAGTGATACGTCGCGTATCGAATAGATAATTCTGAGAAATAATACTAGCGCCGAGGTGAATATGGACGCTTTTGGCTTAGGCCCCATGCCGGGATACTCCATGAGTGAGGCGGCAGACATCGTGGTGGGGGAGACGGGTGGTCTTCCGCACCTTCCGCAGTTGCCGGACCGCGGGATTCACGCTGGGGCCATTGGGCGAACAGCGGGCTTGTTGGAAGCAGTCTCCATTGACCGCGGACCACGATCGTGGGTACTCAGTGATCGGCCGCAGCTCATCTCGCATTGGATTGGCGACCAGTTGAGCCGGGACCTGGACGAGATTCAGGAGGTGTGGGGCGAGTCAGTTCCGCGCATCAAGGTCCAAGCGGTAGGCCCGTGGAGTTTGGCGGCCGCCGTGGAGCTAGGAAACGGGCACCGCGCGATTACTGATTCAGGTGCGTTCCGGGACCTGTGTGGTGCTTTATTGGCCGGAATTCAGGAACACACGGCGCAGGTGGCACAGCGCTTTGGGGCAGAAGTGCGTGTCCAGCTGGACGAGCCCCTGCTTGCCGACGTCCTTTCAGGCACCCTTCCAGGCACCACCGACTTCGATACGATTAGGGCTGTTCCCGCGGACCAAGTCAATGCGACTTTGGCGGAGTTTGGCGCGGATTACTTACGGCTTCGCGAGCCCTTATGGGAAGTGGCGGCGAAGACGGTGCTGCTCGATTTCGCTGGTCTAGCCTCGCCCGAGCATCTCGATGGCTTGGGGCAGTGGATTGATGGCGGCGCTCGCGTTGGTCTCGGCGTGGCAGGGCACGATGCTCGCACGGAGGCTATTTCTATTGCACAGCACTTCGACCGCATGGGATTGTCGCGGGAGCTAATTCCAGGGCAGGTTGATATCTTCCCGTGGCCGGTGGAAAAGGCCGCGCACAGCTATTCTTTTGCCGCTGAGGTGGCGGGCATCCTCATCCGTGACGTCGGCGATCTTTAATCGACGCGCCCGCGGCTATCCGTGGTGGTGAAGTATTCGCCCATATAGGGAATGACGTAGCGTAGCTTGCCATGTGCGGTGGGTTCGATGAGGTCGGCGTCGATAAGCCGCTGGCGGGTGGCCGACAAGGAGCGCACCGTGCGGTCCATGTGGCCCGCGATGTCTGCGATGGTGGCGATGCCATCGACTTCGACTGCGGCCATCGCTTCTAGGAACTCCCGCTGCGCCGGCGGCAGGGCTAGCGTCGCAGGCTGGTGCACCTGAGCGCCCATGATCGATATTGCATCAGGGGTGATGGAGGCAATTGTCTGCTGGGAAATGCCGCTTTCGTGGTTCCGGCGACTGCGCTCCCACGCTAGTGAGCCGACCAATTGCACGAGGTAGGGATAGCCGCGGGTGAGCGCAGCGGCGTCCGTAATCGCTTCGTGGCTAAACTCCAGCCCTGAGCCCGAGGCTGTATGTTCGAGCGCCTGCTCCGCATTGGCCGGCGACAAGGGGCCGAGCACGAATTTCTGGGCCCGGCGCAGGAAGGTGACCCCGGGCAGGTCCAACAAGTGGTTGACCCCCTGCGGCAGGCCAGCGGCCACCAAGGCGATATCGATTTCATCGCGCACCAAGTCTTGGTAGGCCACGGCGATGGTGGTGAGCTCTTCGACGTCGGCGTCTTGGACCTCATCGATGGTGAGGAGGATGCCGGTTCCCTTTAGCTCGGCGGAAAGCTCGCGTAGGCGGGTATTCAACGTGGGGGCGAAGCGGTCTTCCTTCTGGTGGTCGAAGCCAATCGATCCTACGCCGCCGATGCCGATGCGGCTGACCTTCTTCTTATCGCTGGGCGAGAGCCGCTCGAGGAGCCTCGGAATCGTGGTGTTGACCAGTTCCTCCACCATGGTGGAGCGCCCGGAGGCGCGTAGCGTTACCCAACCGCGCGCTTCAGCAATATCTTCCAACTCGTTGATAAGGACCGTTTTGCCGATGCCCCTAGCTCCGCTTAGCACCATGGACCGGGAGGCATTGCCTGCTGAACCATCGAGGGCAGTGCGGAAACTATCGAGCACGACGCCGCGGCCGACCCAGAACAGGGGAGGGGCGCCGAATGTCGGGCGGAATGGGTTGTCCATGCGGTTAGTGTAACCCGTTTTGTCGGAGATTTGGGAGACTTTCGGCTCGAAGTGGAGATTTGGGAGACTTTAACTGATGAGTGGCCACGCCGTCGAGACATCCGAGGCATCGCGGCCCTTGCCTTCCAGGTATTTCTTAAATGCAGTCCGATCCTCGTACCACTTGACGGCTTGGAACTCCATGAGCTCGTTTTCATCCATCTGTGCCAGGTTGGGGTAGTGCTGGCGTACCTGCTTCCACGCCACGCGGGCGGCCGCTAGGGCGTCGGCAGTAGCTTCGTGGGCGTTGCCCAACTCGACGCCATAGTGTTCGCACACTGCGCCAAGGGTTCGTTTTCCTTTTCGCCACTTATCGCTGACGCGGTCGATCACATAGGGGTCATAGACCGGGCCGGTTACCGTGAAATCGCCAGTGAGGCTGCGCAACACCGTGAGATCAAAGGCAGCGTTATAGACAATGAGCGTCAGGCCGTCCTCCCACGCGGCCTTGATGGCTTCGACCGTATCTTTTAGAACATCCTCATGTGGTCGCCCCTCTGCGCGAGCCTTTTCCGTGGTGATTCCATGGACATTGGTCGCTTCCTGTGGAATTTCGATTCCGGGATCGGCTAGGTGCTCAATTTTTTGCACATCGCGGCCGTCAATGCGGACTAGGGCAGAGGTAACAATGCGGGCTTGTTTAGGGTTGGCCGAGGTGGTCTCAAGGTCGAAGGCGAGCATGCGGGAGGCGTCGAAATTCATGATCCATACCTTAGTAGCTAGCCCCGACACGAGGGATAGCTACACTTGGGCAGCGTGACTAATCCAGTTGATCTGCACCGTGAATGGAACGACCTCGCGCAGGAAGTGCGCCGCCACCGCAATCTGTACTACAACGGTGAGCCGGCTATTCCCGACGCCGACTTTGATGCACTCTTTCAGCGCCTTCTTGCGCTAGAAGAAGAGCACCCAGAGCTTGCCGTGCCTGATTCGCCCACCCAGCAGGTAGGCGCCGCTCCGAGCGGCGGCGAAGATATTGAGCACCTTGAGCGCATGATGAGCTTGGACAATGTTTTTAGCGCTGGCGAGATGCAGGATTGGTTGGATAGAACTCCGGCACAAACTTATCTCACCGAGCTGAAGATTGATGGTTTGTCTATCGACTTGGTTTATCGTGATGGGCGCTTGACCACCGCCGCGACTCGTGGCGACGGCACGGTGGGCGAGGAGATTACTGCCAATGCCCGCGTAATCGAGGATATTCCGCATGAGCTTACGGGAACTGCTGAATACCCTGTCCCGGCGCTTATCGAGATCCGCGGCGAGGTATATATGCGACCCGAAGACTTCGGGGAGATTAATGAGGAACGCGCGGCTGATGGCAAGGATAAATTTGCCAACCCGCGCAATGCCGCGGCTGGTGGACTTCGCATGAAGGATCCCGCCGAGGTGAAAAAGCGCCGCCTGAAAATGGTGTGCCACGGCTTGGGTGCGCGCGAGGGATTCTCGCCCAGCTCACAGCACGATGCCTATAAGGCGATTGCGGCTTGGGGGCTACCCGTTTCCCCGTATACCAAGCAGGTGCACTCGGCCAAAGAGGTTCAGGAAGAGGTGGCGCATTGGGCAGAACACCGCCACGACGCCATCTTTGAAATGGACGGACTCGTAGTCAAGGTGGATGATTTGGCTTCGCAGCGCGCACTTGGTTCGACTTCCCGCGCGCCGCGCTGGGCCATTGCCTATAAGTATCCGCCGGAAGAAGTGACCACGAAACTCAAGAATATTGAGGTGGGGGTAGGCCGTACTGGGCGAGTAACGCCTTTCGCCATCATGGAGCCGGTCTTTGTCTCCGGTTCCACGGTGTCTATGGCAACCCTGCACAACCAATCCGAGGTCAAGCGCAAGGGCGTGCTCATCGGGGATACCGTCATTATCCGCAAGGCGGGCGAAATTATTCCGGAGGTCCTTGGGCCGGTGCGCGAGCAGCGCGATGGCAGCGAGTATGAGTGGACCTTCCCAGAGAACTGTCCCGCGTGTGGTACGAAATTGGCCCCGCAGAAGGACGGCGACGCCGATTGGCGTTGCCCCAATACACAGTCCTGTCCGGCGCAGCTCTCGGCACGCCTGGAGTATCTGGCTTCCCGCAAGGCGTTGGATATTGAGGCTTTGGGCGAGAAGGGTGCGATGGATTTGATCGACAACGGCATTCTCGTTGATGAGTCGGAGCTTTTTGAGCTCACCGCGGAAAAGCTATTGGCCTCAGATGTCTATACCGCAAAGAAGGACACCAAAGACAAGCGCTCTAAGAAGGAGGGCAACGTCAAGGTCAATACGGCTGGCCAGAATTTGCTAAACAACCTGGAGGAGGTCAAGGGACGCGACTTCTGGCGCGTCTTGGTCTCGCTGTCCATACGTCACGTGGGCCCGATTGCGGCTCGGGCGCTTGCCTCCCGCTATGGATCCATGGACAAGCTGCGCGCTGCGAAGACGGAGGAGCTTGCAGAGGTCGATGGCGTCGGCATGACCATCGCGCAATCCTTCCACGATTGGTTCGAGGTGGATTGGCACCGCACGATTGTGGACAAATGGGCTGCTGCGGGCGTGGCCATGGAGGTAGCGGCCGAGGAACACAAAGAGCAGACCCTCGAGGGCTTGACCATTGTGGTTACCGGCAGCTTGGAGAACTTCACCAGGGATTCCGCGAAAGAAGCTATTGTCTCTCGTGGCGGCAAGGCCACCGGTTCGGTGTCGAAGAAAACCTCCTATCTAGTAGCAGGTGCAAACGCCGGCTCGAAGGAGGATAAAGCTCGCGAGCTGGACATCCCGATTCTCAACGAGTCGCAATTCCAGCAACTACTAGAAACCGGCGAAGTCTAATTCGCTTCACTTACTTCAGGAAGCTGCCCAAGATAGTGCCGATGTGGCCCAAGTGCTCGACCTCGGAGGCGAGGTAGTCAGGGCCGCCGGTTCGCCCCATGGCGATGACTAATCCGGTATCGCCGAGTGGGGCGGCGGCGAGTGCTGAGTCAAGTAGTGACCAGCTTTCGGGTACCCACTCGTCGCGCTCGGGCTGGAGGACGCGGGCGCTTTCGACCTCAATGTCGTGGGGAACGGTGCCGTCATCCTCCGGCGCCGCATTGGAGGAGGCTAGGCGGCGGATGGGTTCGTTATTGTCAATGACGATGCACCAGGTGGAGGTGAGTGCCTTCGGGATCGCCGCGACAACCTCTTCCATAGCCGCAGTGACATTGGTGGCATGAGCTACACGCGCGAGCAGCTCGATCTGGCCGCGGCGGTCTACCCGGCCGCTAAACGGGCGGATGGAGTCAATTTCCACGCCGTCGACGGAGGAGGCGGCGGTGATAAGCACATCGGCCATGGCGCCTTGGGGTAGCTCAATGACGATGTCATCCATAACGGTGCCGTCGGGGAAGCTTTCTACGATATCGACCGATTGGATATTGCCGTCGACGAGTCCAAAGGCGTCGGCAAGCTGGCCCAGGCTGCCAGGGGAATCGGGGAGCAGTACACGGATCAAAAAGGACATGGTCTCGCACGCTTTCGGTAGCTTGTAGTCCCAAACATGATACGTGCGTCACAATGCGGGCTTCAAGCAACGCAAATTTGGGGTGACGCGGCAGCCGTCTCGGTAGGTGCAGTACCATGGGTCGTTAGCAATTCACATAGTACATGCATGGTGTGAATATTTTTCACCCGCATGTCGATTATGCAGATAAAGGATGGAGTTCGCGTGTCTGAGATTTCGCGTGATGAGGTAGCCCACCTCGCCAAGCTTTCCCGCCTGGCCCTCAGTGAGGAAGAGCTAGCCCAGTTTGCAACGCAGATTGATGAAATTGTTGATTCCGTTTCCGCTGTAGGAAACGTGGATACCGAGGGTGTGGAGCCGATGAGTCACCCGCACTCCGTGGACGCCCCGATGCGCGAGGACGTTATTGTGCGCACCCTTACTGCAGAACAGGCTTTGGATCAGGCGCCGGCCGTAGAAGATGAGCGCTTCGTTGTGCCACAGATTTTGGGAGGAGAATAAATGTCTAACCTGACCGTTCCTGCGGAGGGCTTGATCTCCCTGACCGCCGCCGAGTTGGCGGAAAAGATTCACTCCCGCGAAATTACCTCCCGCGAGGTTACTCAGGCCTTCCTGGATCGCATCGCAGAGACCAATGAGGAGCTTAATTCCTTCCTGCACGTGGGGGCGGAAGAAGCCCTCGCGGCTGCCGACGCCGTGGATAAGGCCCTCGATGCCGGCGAAGAGCCTGCTTCTGGTCTGGCAGGCGTGCCCCTGGCGCTGAAGGATTTGCTCGTTACCACCGATGCGCCGACCACCGCAGCGTCCAAGATGCTGGAAGGCTACGTTTCTCCCTACGACGCCACCGTGACCAAGCGTCTGCGCGAGGCCGGAATTCCCATCCTGGGCAAGACCAACCTGGATGAGTTTGCTATGGGTTCTTCTAATGAGAACTCTGCCTTTGGTCCGGCTCATAACCCTTATGACACCGAGCGCACCCCGGGCGGCTCGGGCGGCGGTACCGCAGCTGCACTCGCTTCCGGCCAAGCGCCACTCGGTATTGGTACCGATACCGGCGGCTCCATCCGCCAGCCGGCCGCGCTGACCAATACTGTGGGTGTAAAGCCAACCTACGGCACCGTGTCTCGCTATGGCCTTATTGCTGCGGCATCTTCCCTGGATCAGGCCGGCCCCTGTGGCCGCACGGTCCTGGATACCGCGCTCTTGCACGAGGTCATCGCCGGCCACGATGCCTTCGATGCGACCTCCGTGGATAAGCCGGTAGCACCGGTTGTCGCTGCCGCACGCGAAGGCGCCAAGGGTGACCTCTCTGGCGTCAAGGTGGGCCTCATCAAGCAGTTTGAACGCGATGGCTGGCAGGAAGGTGTAATGGAGAATTACCACGCCGCCGTCGAGCAGCTGCGCGAGCAGGGTGCCGAAATCGTTGAGGTTGATTGCCCGCACTTCGACGACGCCCTGGCGGCGTACTACCTGATTATGCCGTGTGAGGTCTCGTCCAACCTGGCACGTTTCGATGGCATGCGCTACGGCCTGCGTGCCGGCGATGACGGCTCCCACTCCGCGGAGCAGGTCATGTCCCAGTCCCGTGCGGAGGGCTTTGGCCCCGAGGTCAAGCGCCGCATCATGCTGGGTACCTATGCGCTGTCCGTTGGCTACTACGACGCTTACTATTTGCAGGCGCAGCGCGTGCGTACCCTCATTGCGCAGGACTTTGCCCGTGCCTTCGAGCAGGTTGACGTGCTCGTTTCCCCGACCACCCCGACTACCGCATTCAAGCTGGGGGAGAAGGCCGAGGATCCGATGGCAATGTATAACTTTGACCTGTGCACCCTGCCGCTGAACCTGGCCGGCCTGTGTGGCATGTCTGTGCCCTCCGGTTTGGCCAGCGATACCAACCTGCCCACCGGTTTGCAGATCATGGCTCCGGCTTTCGAGGATGACCGCCTCTACAAGGTGGGCGCTGCCTACGAGGCCGGCCGCGATAAGTAAAACGCCGCCTGTGGAGTCCCTGACGATTCCATAAGGATTTCTTTACCCCCGTTGAATTTATATTCGGCGGGGGTAAATTCTTGGGCATGCATTTCAAAAAGACCGCACTATTTTCGTTGTCCGCCGCTGCACTGATGGGCGCTGGTGCCGCCAACGCCGCGCAGGTCCCCGACATCGATCCGGGGTTTAGCATGACCGCGCCGACTCAGTCTGATCTGATTTCTCCGCTCCCGGAGGGCGTAGAGAAGCTGGAGCCTCACATTGAAGGACAGACCATCACCGGCGAGCTCCACTCCGTTAAGGAAGATGGCAAGCTGAGCGTCACCTTTGCCAAGGACCGCACCTTGGTAGTCAATGATGGCTGCAATATCTACACCACTACCTACGAGGTGGCTAAGGACGGCACTATCAGCGTGGGCGAGTTCAACTCCACCCGCGCGGCCTGCGACGAGCATACGCAGCAGCTTTCCGACGCCCTCCGGGGCCTCCTCGAATCCAACCCCTCCTTCTATAACCTCCCCGGCGGCACCGTCGCCTTGGGTAGCGAGAATGCTGCGGTTGAGTTCACGGTAGCCAAGTAGAAACTAGCGGCACACAGGATAAAAGAATGCGCACCATGTCTAGGGACGTGGTGCGCATTTGTGTGGGTGGGGACTATTTGGCGTCGGAAAGCGCATATGCCGCGCCCGCCGAGGCTGCAGTGACGCTCAGTACCGCCGGCCACGCACCGATCTTCTTAGCCAGCGGGTGGGAGGCGCCGAATGCGCCCACGTAGAGTGCGCACAGGCCGGCGGTGGTAGCCGGGGTGGTTTTCTTGGCCCAAGAGCGACCCGCCCATACACCGGCGGCGGCGAGGATTACGCCGCCCAGCGGGCGAATGCCGGTCTCGCGGGCAGTCACCCAGCCACCGATGAGGCCGAGGGTGACAGTGGTGGCGGTAGAAACGTCTTGGGGCTTTTTAATATCGATCATGGACATGCAGCCAGTCTAGGTCGACATTTCTCGGACCGCTAGACTCTAAGGCCATGACTGTGGAGACGCATCTGCCGCCCGAGCGCCAAGCATGGCGCGCCATGTTTGCATTGTCCCTCGGATTCTTTGTATCCCTGCTGGACCAATCCATGGTGGCGGTGGCGCTGCCTGACCTGCAACGTGAGCTAAACGCAGGGGTTAACCACACCATGTGGGTGTCCGCGGCCTATTTGTTGGCTGTGGTGGTGCCGCTGCTCTTTGCCGGCCGCTTGGGCGATGTTTTAGGCCAGCGCCGGATGTTCTGTTTGGGTGTGGGCATTTTCGGACTCGGTGCGGTGGCGTGTGCCGTGGCGCCCACAGTGGAAGTGCTCATTGCGGCGCGTGCCGTGCAAGGCGTGGGTGCGTCCCTCCAGATGCCACAGACCATGTCCGTTATCAATCGCATCTTTGCGCGCGAGCGCCGTGGGCGCGCACTGGGTGTGTGGGGCGTCATTGGCTCGGTAGCTGCACTTGCCGGTCCACTCGCCGGTGGCTTTCTGGTCGGGCACTTTGGGTGGCAGGCCGCCTTTTGGGTACACGTTCCCTTCGTGGTGCTAGCCATTGTCTTCGCGCTGCTGTGGGTGCCTGAGCTGCCCACGACCGCGCAGTCTATCGATGCGCCCTCGGCCATCGTGTCGCTCATCGCCTTGGCGGCAATCGTCTTTGGTATTCAGCAGGGCCCGGTGCTTGGCTGGGGATGGACCATTTGGCTGATCCTGCTCGCCGGAGTTGTCGCTAGCGTCTGGTTTATTCGATTGCAGGCAACTGCCCAGGCCCGCGGGTCGAGTCCGCTGGTGCCGCTGGCGCTATTTAGTGACCGCAATTATCTGGCGGGCTCTGTAGGCATCATCGCAATGGGGTTTATGGCTGCCGCGGTGATGCTGCCTATCATGCTGTGGCTGCAGACCATGCAGGGAGTGCCTGCGGGCGAAGCCGGCATCATCGTGGCTCCTATGGCGCTGGTGTCTCTCCTGATATCTCCGCTGGCTGGAATCATGGCGGATTATGTTAATCCGCGGATCCTGGGGGTGCTGGGATTTTCCATCCTGATACTTTCGCTCCTTGCAGCATGGTGGGTCATGCAGGTCGACGCCCTTCCGTGGGTGCTCGGTCTACCCATTGCCGGGCTCGGCGTGGGACAGTCCTTCATTTGGGGTTCCAACGCAGCTACCACCTTGCGCGATATCTCACCGGAACTTATGGGCGCTGCCTCCGGTGTGTACAACACCTCCCGCCAGGTGGGATCCGTGGTGGGAGTTGCCCTAGTTTCCGCAGTTATGCAAACAGGTAGCCCAGAGACAGCAATTATTAATTCGCTGCTCGTCATCGTGGCTGCGCTGGTGGTGGGCTTGGTTTCTGCCCTAGGTTTTAGGGACACTCTGCAGGCCTAAAAATCGCGCGCTAGATTGGTAGATATGCGTCTAGGTGTTTTAACGTCCGGCGGCGATTGCCCCGGCCTCAATGCTGTAATCCGTGCGGTAGTGCGTACCGCATCCAATGAATTTGGAGATACCGTTGTAGGTTATGAAGACGGCTGGGTGGGCCTGATGGAAGACCGCCGCCGCGATCTTTATGACGATGCGGAAATCGACCGTATTCTGTTGCGCGGCGGCACCATCCTGGGCACCGGCCGCCTGCATCCGGATAAGTTCAAGGCCGGCCTTGACCAGATTAAGTCCAACATGGCGGATGCCGGGGTGGACGCCCTTGTCGCCATCGGTGGTGAAGGTACCCTCAAGGGCGCAAAGTGGCTTTCTGATAACGGCGTGCCAGTAGTGGGCGTGCCGAAGACCATTGATAATGACGTTAACGCCACCGACTACACCTTTGGTTTCGATACCGCCGTTTCTGTGGCCACCGATGCTATCGACCGTCTGCACACCACCGCGGAGTCCCATAACCGCATCCTGATCGTGGAGGTTATGGGCCGCCACGTGGGATGGATTGCCCTGCATGCGGGCATGGCTGGCGGTGCGCACTACACCGTGGTACCGGAAGAGCCCTTCGATATTGCGGAGATTACGAAAGCGATGGAACGCCGTTTCCAGATGGGCGAGAAGTACGGCATTATCTGCGTGGCAGAAGGCGCCCTCCCGAAGGAGGGGACGATGGACTTCGAGGCCGGCGGCGTCGATCAGTTTGGGCATCAGATCTTTAACGGCATCGGCCAGGTAATCGGCGATGAAATCAAGGCTCGCACCGGGTATGACGTACGTACGACCGTGCTGGGCCATATCCAACGCGGCGGCACGCCGACGGCTTATGACCGCGTGCTTGCTACTCGCTACGGCGTGCACGCAGCGCGCGCCATCCACGAAGGTGAGTCTGGCATGTGCGTTGCCCTCCATGGCGAGGATATTGACCTCGTCCCGTTGGAAGATGCCGTGGGCACGCTGAAGACGGTGCCGGAATCGCGTTACCGCAACGCCCAGGCGCTCTTTGGCTAGGGGCATTCTGCGTTCCGAATATTAAGATAGCGCTCCCACTGGGTGGGAGCGTACTCTTTTGTCCATGAGTATCGATAGCATGACAGATAATCGGGTGAAGGTGCCCTCTGCGCCTTCCTCAGCGCAAGACCGCCAAGCGCTCATTGCAGCGCTAGGCTTTCCCGTGCTCGTGATTATCGGTGGGGTGATGGGATACCTCGCGCCAGAGACCGCAGCTTCCTTCGCCCCGCAGGTCACCCCGCTGCTGGGTATTGTCATGTTCGGTATGGGCCTAACCCTCAAGCCGGTGGATTTTGCCCTGGTAGCTCGCCGTCCACTGCCCGTTCTCATCGGAGTAGTAGCGCAGTTTGTCATCATGCCGCTAGTGGCGCTGTTGGTGGTCGCGGTGATGGATCTTCCTGATGCTGTAGCGGCCGGCGTTATCTTGGTGGGCTGCGCGCCCGGCGGCACGAGTTCCAACGTGGTGTCTTACCTTGCGCGCGGTGATGTGGCTTTGTCGGTGACCATGACGTCCATTTCCACCCTGTTGGCGCCGGTTCTTACCCCATTGCTGACCTTGTGGCTGGCAGGGGAGTACATGCCGGTCTCCGCCTCCGCCATGGCGTGGTCCATTGTGAAGGTCGTGCTCATTCCAGTAGTCGCCGGCATTCTCATCGGCATGCTGGTTCCGCGCGTGGTGGCAAAGATTAACGCGGCGCTGCCATGGATCTCGGTTGCGGCCATTTCGGCCATTGTGTGCATCGTGGTCGGCGGAGCGCACGACACCATCGCTACCGCAGGCGTACTCGTCTTTGCCGCAGTGGTAATCCATAACGCCTGCGGCTACGGCTTGGGCTACCTGGCCGGAATGCTGACCAAGCAGCCGGTTACCGCGCGGCGCACCATGGCCGTCGAGGTGGGCATGCAAAATTCTGGCTTGGCCACCTCCCTGGCATCGACCTATATGACCCCATTGGCCGCCCTGCCAGGAGCCGTCTTTTCGGTGTGGCACAACCTTTCTGGTGCGGTGCTGGCAGCCATCTGCCGCTATTCGGATTCCCGAAAGTAGGGGGATTCCGCTAGAAATTAATCGTGACCGCAGGATAGGACTCGTCTACAAACCAGGGCTCTTTCTGTACGGTGAGAGGTGGCTGGCCTTGCTCGAAAGAGAGGGTGTCGCCGTCTTTGACGGTGGCGCCTTGGAGCACGTGGTCTGCGATATTGGCCAGCTTGTAATAGAGATCGGTGGGATCCATGGATTTGGTGGCCGCCTGGATTTCGGGGTGTCCGGCTTGGACCAGCCCAACGGTATAACCCAAGATCTTGTTTTCTTTTTGGGTAAGCCACACCGGAGCGATGTGCATTGGAGCAAGGTTATCCCGAACGGCCTCGAGGAAAGTATTCGGCGCAATGGATACGTTTCCGCGGGGGTTGTGGACTATCAGGCAGTCGGGGTGCTCGGCTACCACCGCGGTGGCCTTGGAGAGCAGTTCAAGGTGTTCGCGGCGGGCCTCGCGGAATTGCTTCGCGCGATCATCTTCGGTCTCTTGGGGAAGCACGGATACGAGGATTTGTGCGGTGGCGGAATCGAGGCCGCGGGAATCCGCGCTCAAAATGGGGTGGAGGCCATAGCTATCGCGAGTGGGAGGGGTATCGACGGCTTGGTAGTGCAATAGGAAGGAATCATCAAGCTCGACCATGATGCTTCCCGGATTCTTGCCCGGCATGATATCTCCCAGGCGATCGCCAAAAGTGGTGGTCAGGCGTTCGCTTACCTCCTCAGGGGTAGGGGCAGTGCGGAAGACTGCGATGTTGATCAAAGGGGCATCGATAAGCGCGGCATCAACGCTATGTGGTGTAGTCATAATATTCAGCTTAGGGGCGTGAGCGCGCGGGCGCATCGACGTATTAAGATGGCACGCATGACTGCTGCGATGTATGACCTGATGGACTTCGATGAGGTCCTAGAAAAGTTCGAACCGGTAATGGGCATGGAAGTCCACGTAGAGCTGGATACGGAAACCAAGATGTTTTCTACCTCTCCTACGAACTTCAACGCAGCGCCTAACTCCAACGTTGACCCGGTCTCCCTGGGCCTGCCCGGTGCGCTGCCGGTAGTTAACTCCAAGGGCGTGGAGGGCGCCATCAAGATTGGCCTGGCGCTTAATTGCTCCATTGCGGAGTCCTCTCGCTTTGCCCGCAAGAATTACTTTTACCCGGACCAGCCGAAGAACTATCAGATTTCCCAGTACGACGAGCCGATTGCCTATGACGGCTACCTGGACGTAGTGCTGGAAGACGGCACCGAGTGGCGCGTGGAAATCGAGCGTGCCCACATGGAGGAAGACACCGGCAAGCTGACCCACCTCGGTGGTGCAGACGGCCGTATTCACGGCGCCACGGCGTCCCTGGTGGATTGCAACCGTGCGGGCATTCCTCTCATTGAGATCGTTACCAAGCCGATCATTGGCGCCGGTGAGCGCGCGCCGGAGGTGGCTAAGGCCTACGTTTCCGCGCTGCGTGAGCTCGTTGCAGCCTTGGGCGTTTCCGACGCCCGCATGGATCAAGGCTCCATGCGTGTGGACTCCAACTTGTCCCTGCGCCCGGTGGGCCAGGAAGAGTTTGGTACCCGCACCGAGACCAAGAACATTAACTCCCTGCGTTCCGTGGAGCAGGCGGTTCGCTTCGAAATGCAGCGCCAGGCGCAGGTGCTCGAAGACGGCGGCACCATTGACCAGGAAACCCGCCACTATCAAGAGACCGACGGCACCACCTCCAAGGGTCGTCCAAAGGAGACGGCGGAGGACTACCGTTACTTCAACGATCCGGACCTGCCGCCGGTCATCGCACCGCGCGAGTGGGTAGAAGAGCTGCGCCAGACCCTTCCGGAGCTGCCATGGGTTCGCCGTGCGCGCATCCAGGAAGAGTGGGGCATCAAGGATGAGGAGATGCGCGACTTGGTCAACGCCGGCGCCCTCGACCTCATCGTGGATACCGTTGAGGCCGGCGCGAAGCCGGACGAGGCGCGCTCCTGGTGGGTTTCCTACCTGGCCGGCAAGGCCAACGAGCAGGAGACCGATCTTGCTGGTCTGTCCATTACCCCGCAGCACGTGGCGCGCGTTATCGCGCTCGTCAATGAGGGCAAGCTGACCACCAAGCTCGCACGCAAGGCCGTTGATGGTGTGTTGGCGGGCGAGGGTGACGTCGACGAGGTCGTCGAAAAGCGCGGCTTGGAGGTCGTGCGCGATGACGGCGCCATCGAGAAGGCCGTAGATGACGCGCTGGCCGCCAACCCGGACATCGTGGAAAAGTACCGTGCCGGCAATAAGAAGGTCACCGGTGCCATCGTGGGTGCGGTCATGAAGGCCACCCAGGGCAAGGCCGATCCGGGCCAGGTCAATAAGCTCATCGCAGAGAAGCTGAACTAAGACCCCCACATAGCCAGCCGCGTTCATCCCTCTTCAACCGAAGGGACGTGGCTGGCTTTTTGGTTTTCCTCCCCTGTCGGAAACGGTGATAATTTTCGTTAGGCGAGGTCAGTGGGGTTAAGCGTAGGGTCGTGGGCATGACAATTAAGAGCAAAGTATTGCAAAAGGAAAGCCCTGAAGCTCCATTCAAGGTCGTAGAAATTGAGCGCCGCGATCCGCGCGAAGACGACGTGGTCATTGATATCAAGGCTGCGGGCATCTGCCACTCCGATATTCACACCATCCGCAACGAATGGGGTCAAGCCCACTTCCCGCTGACGGTGGGCCACGAGATTGCCGGCGTCGTGGAAGCCGTGGGCGATAAGGTCACGAAATTTAAAGTCGGCGACCGCGTTGGCGTTGGCTGCCTGGTCAACTCCTGTGGTGAGTGCGAACAGTGTCGCAACGGCCAGGAGCAGAACTGCATGAATGGCAATGTGGGCACCTATAACTCCGAAGACGTAGACGGCACCATTACCCAAGGCGGCTACGCCCAGAAGGTAGTCGTCAACGAAAACTTTGTGTGCACCATTCCGGAGGGTATCGACTTTGATGTCGCAGCCCCGCTGCTGTGCGCCGGAATCACCACCTATTCGCCGCTGGCTCGCTGGCAGGTCAAGGAAGGCGACAAGGTTGCCGTAGTGGGCCTAGGCGGCTTGGGTCACATGGGTGTGCAGATCGCTGCGGCAAAGGGCGCGGAAGTAACCGTGATTTCCCGCTCCCTGCGCAAAGAAAAGGAAGCCTATGAGCTGGGTGCGAAGCATATTCTGGCCACCGGTGAAGAGGAAGACTTCTTTGCCAACCACCGCGGCGAATTCGATGTCATCCTGTCCACCATTTCTGCCCAGTACTCCCTCGATGACTATCTGCAGCTACTGAAGCCGCGCGGCATCATGTCCGTTGTCGGACTTCCGCCGGAGGAGCTGGGGATCCATATGAGCAGCCTCGTCGGCGGCGGCAAGGTGCTTACGGGCAATAACATCGGCGGCATTGCAGAGACCCAGGAGATGCTGGACTTCTGTGCCGAGCACGGTATCGGCGCCGTCATTGAAAAGATCGGCGTTAACGATGTTGATGACGCCTATGAGCGCGTGGTGGCAGGCGATGTAAAGTTCCGCTTCGTGATTGATACCGCGACCTTCGACGACTAAAGCGTTAGGTTGATTTCGCCTAATCACCAAATGTGATTTATCACAACATCGGTATGTGTCAGTAGGTGTTTAACGGGTCACTTACGTACCATTCCTTAAGGAACGCATACCGGTGTTGTGGGACCCACGTGCTGGGGAGTGGGGGACAAGGGGCCGCGCGCACCAGTATGCGAGAGATATTCGCTACAAAAGTTAGGCAACCGTGTCTTCTAAAAACATTATCGCCATTGCCATGTCCTTCGTGGGCTTGTTGGTGGGCGCCGGCTTTGCCACGGGCCAAGAGGTGGTGCAGTACTTCACTGCCTTTGGTTCCTGGGGTATTCCCGGCATCATTATCGCCGCACTCATCATGACCCTTGCCGGTACCGTGTTCTTGCAGCTGGGCAGTTACTTCCACGCTTCTGAGCACAACACCGTTTTCCGCAATGTCACCCACCCGATCGTCTCCAAGTTGCTGGACATCGCGGTCATCATCACCCTCTTTGCTATTGGCTTTGTGATGTTGGCTGGCGCGGGTTCCAATATGGAGCAGCAATTTGGCTGGAAGACTTGGATCGGCTCCACGCTCATGCTGGTCTTGGTTTTGATTGTCGGCATGCTCGACGTGGACAAGGTATCCAAGGTTATTGGTGCCGTAACGCCGACCATCATCATTGCGGTCATCGGCGTGGCCATCTACACCGGCCTCAATATGCCGGATGACATCGGCGCCGCTATGGACGCCTCCAGCCAGATCGACACCCCGATTGGTAACTGGCTCATTTCCGCACTCAATTACAACGGCCTGGCGCTGATGCTCGCCGTGTCCATGTCCCTGGTTATCGGTGGCGACAATATCAGCCCACGCGAGGCCGGTTGGGGCGGCGTTGTAGGCGGCGTCATCTACTCCATCATGATGGGCCTTGCCGGATTCTCCTTGCTGATGAACTCGGACAAGGCACAAGGCTCCGATATTCCGATGCTGTCTTTGGTAGATAGCGTTAACCCGACGCTCGGCTCCATCATGGCGGTCATCATTTACATGATGATCTTCAATACCGCTATCGGCATGTTCTACGCGCTGGGCAAGCGCCTATCTGCCGGCCATGAGAAGCGCTTCCCGGTTATCTTTATCGTTGGCTGCTTGGCCGGGTTCGCCGTGTCCTTCGCCGGCTTTAAGACCCTGATGAACTACATCTACCCAGTCATCGGCTACATGGGCATTCTGATGGTGGCCATCTTGGTCTTTGCTTGGTTCCGCAGCCAGTCTCAAATCCAGGATGAGGCTGTGCGCCGTGAGCGCGTGCGTGCCCTCATGCACCTGAAGCTGCACCCAGACAAGGACTACGACGCCGAGCGCTACGACGATGAGATTGGCCAGCACATCGAGGACTCCAATATGGACAATGAGGCCCTCTACGATGAGCTGGTGGAGGAAGTCACCGAAGAGCTCGATGGTGACGACGACGTGGACTTTGACAAGGAAAAGTACGAAGAAAACCGCCACGACCACTCTTACTACACCGAGCGTGATGCGGTAGAAACTGACCGCACCCCGGAAGAAATTGAAAAGTGGGTCGAAGAAACCGGCGCATCCGGCGACCCTGAGGAAGATGAGGAGCTACCAAAGGCTGACAATTCCAAGAATTAAGCGGACAATGGGGTGCTATGAGTATCTATGCACCCGCATCTGACCGTTATGATTCGATGGAGTACCGCCGAGTAGGCAACTCTGGGCTGAAGCTGCCGGCCATTTCCCTTGGCCTATGGCAGAACTTCGGTGACGACCGTCCCCTGGCCACGCAGCGCGACATCCTGCGCGCGGCGTATGACCGGGGGATTACTCATTTCGATTTGGCCAATAACTATGGCCCTGAACCAGGTGCCGCCGAGGACAACTTCGGACGCATCTTCGCCCGCGATTTCCGCCCCTTCCGCGATGAAATGATCATTTCCTCCAAGGCCGGCTGGGTGATGAATGATTCGCCCTACGGCTTTGGTGGCTCCCGCAAGTACTTGGTGAGCTCCTTGGACGCTTCCCTGAAGCGCATGGGCTTAGATTATGTGGACATCTTCTACCACCACCGCCCGGACCCGGATACCCCGCTGGAGGAGACCTTGTACGCGCTGCGCGATATCGTAGCTTCCGGCAAGGCGCTGTATGTGGGCATTTCTTCCTATGGCCCGGAGCTCACCGCAGAGGCCGTGGAGTTTATGGAAGATGAAGGCTGCCCGTTGCTGATTCATCAGCCCAGCTATTCCATTTTGAACCGCTGGATTGAGCGCCCGGGCGAAGACGGCGAGTCGCTGCTTGATGTTACGGCGCGCAGCGGCCTAGGCGTCATCGGCTTCGGCCCGTTGGCGCAGGGCATGCTGACGGACCGCTATATCGACGGCATCCCCGCAGATTCGCGTGCGGCGAAGAATAAGACCCTGGAAAAGGACTGGCTCAATGAGGAAAACCTTTCCATGATCCGCTCGCTCAACGATATTGCAGGCCAGCGTGGGCAGTCTCTGGCACAGATGGCTATCTCGTGGGTGCTGCGTGATCAAGGTGATCGCACGCTTACCTCGGCGCTGTTGGGTGCTTCTTCGGTGGAGCAGCTCGAACACAATCTGGGCGCGCTGGATCACCTTGACTTCAGCGCGGAGGAGCTGGCTGCGATTGACGACGCCGCCCATGACGCCGGCATCAATCGCTGGGCCGGCGCCACTGCGTCGCGCGTGCGCGGCAACTAGGCGGGCGGAATCCCGGCCCTAGAGCAGGAGCAACTTGAGCGTTAGGCCAATCATGATGACGCCGATGCCGAAGTTGATCCAGCGCCACACTGTGGGCCGGGACAGCACGTGGGAAAAGCGCGCGGCGCCAAAGCCAATAAAAGGGAACCAAGTGAAGCTGGCGCAGATTGCACCGACGGCGAAAAGCCAGCGCCCCGATTCGCCATATTGATTAGCAATGCTGCCGAGCATGACCACTACGTCCACGTAGGCGCCTGGGTTGAGCCACGTTAAGGCCAGGGCGGTCAATAGCGGCTTGACCCAGGAGGGGGATCGCTTGATCTCGACGCGAGTTGCGGTCTTGGTCGTGTTGCGTGCCCGAGAGCCATCGAAGGAGGCGACTTCCTGCGGTACCTTTGGCTGCGTGGATTCGACCTCGATGGCCTCGCCTTTGGTTTTGAATGCATCGCGGAAGCAAGTGAAGGTGAAGTACGCCAGGTAAGCGGCGCCAACATATTTCAGAACCTGCAGGGCGTTGGGGAATTTTTCTACCAAGTAGCCCACGCCGGCCGTGCCGGAGGTGATCAGGATGACGTCGGAAAGCGCGCAGACGACAATGATGAGGCCGATGTGGTCGCGGCGGATGCCGTATTTGAGCAGCATGGCGTTTTGCGGACCGACGGCCACGATGAGCGATAATCCCAGGAAGAAACCAGCAAGCACGATGGACATGCCTTCTAGTGTGAATTCCCGGCCTGAATTAGTCCAGTTAATGAATCTACAGTTGGTTTAGAATAGCTTCATGAACCCGGTTCACTTAGAAACTTTGCTCGCCATCGTGGATGAAGGCAGCTTCGATGTTGCCGCAGCCGTGCTCGGCATCTCGCCGTCTGCGGTAAGCCAACGCATCAAGGCCCTAGAATCGAGCACCGGTCGAGTGCTCCTTCGCCGTGCCACTCCGGTAACCGCGACAGAAGCGGGGGAGATCCTGGTGCAATCCGCACGCCGCATGGCGTTGGTACAGGCAGAAACGGACGCGCGCCTGGGCCACCGCCTGGCCCGGGTCCCGCTCTCTGTCGCAGTGAACTCGGATTCCCTAGCGACATGGTTTCGTAGGGTCCTTAGCGATACCGCGCGGCGGGGTGATGTTGCCCTGCGCATCCGGATTGAGGATGAGGCGCGCACGCTGGCGATGCTGCGGCGGGGCGATGTGCTTGGCGCAGTGACGAGGGAGGCCACGCCGGTCTCAGGCTGCGAGTCTAGCTTTTTGGGTACGATGCGCTACTTCCCAGTCGCGGCACCACATATTGCAGAAAGCTTCCATAGCGGCCGGCTGACCTGGGAAACTATGCCCCTTGTGGGCTACGGACCCAACGATCAAGTACTGGATGATGCGATGCGCGAGCGCTTCATTGATTCGGCCGTGGTACGTGCCCGGGTGTCACAGATTCCCTCTTCCGAAGGCTACCTCGAGGCCGTTCGCGTTGGGCTGGGGTGGGGATTGCTGCCCCAAGCCCAAGCGCTGCCCCTATTGGCGGCGAAAGAGCTGGTGCTTCTCGACGACTCCCCGCTCGATATCGACCTCTACTGGCAGCGTTGGCGCTTGGAATCGGAGGTTTTAAGCGAACTTACGCGTTCGGTTCTCGAGGCTGTGAGCGACTTGGTGGCTACATAGCGCGCAAGCTCGTGCGGCGCGCCGTGGTGGGTACCACAAAAGTGCAGGCACGTGCCCTAAGTTGGAGCTATGAGCGATAAGCAGCAACCGGATAAAGCCACCCCGTTTGATGAGGATATGGACGTGCCAACCTACAACGCGAAGCCCGCTAGCAAGGATTCTGTCTCCGGCCAGGGAAAGTCGAAGCCGGGCCTCTTCGAGCGCGCCGGCCGCGCCGAGCCGCAGGAGATCAAGCCTTCCCAGGCGCAGCAGGACCACCCTGAAACCGAGGTGCTGTCCTATTCCAGTGCCAATGAAGCCGCACGTCAGGACAGTGGCGCCGGCGAAGAGACCGTAGCCTTCGCGCAACCGGAGTCCACCACGCCGGCTAGCGTAGAGCAAGAAACGGCACTTGCTACTGCCGACGCCCCCGTGGACAGCACCCTCAGCACCGAAACCGCAGAGGAGCGCGAGGCGCGCCTGCAGGCGGAGCAGGAAGAAAAGGAAGGCTATCAGCGCTATGGTCGCCGCGGCACCATCGACTTCGGCCTGTTTTTCATCCGCTTGGCGCTGAGCGCTTACCTTATCGTCGCGGGAGCAAAGACCTTCTTCACGCTTGGCGATAGCGAGGGCTTGTCCGGCCTGGAAGGCGATTTTGCCAACTATGCCTGGGATACCGCACTGTCTATCGCGGTGCCGACCATGCAGCTTATCGCTGGTGTGTTCTTGCTGCTCGGTCTCATTACGCCGCTGGCGGCCATGATTGGCCTGGTAGTGACCGGCTTTACCGCCGTCCACGAGCTAGCGCAGACCAATGCCGGCCTGGATGTCTTTAGCTGGCCGGAATCCGTATGGCTTTCCTTGGTCCTCTTTGTCATCGCAGTGGGCCTGCAGTTTACTGGCCCAGGCTTTATCTCTCTAGACTTCAAGCGCTCGTGGGCACGCCGCCCGCTGGGTACTTCCTGGGCCTTTGTGCTCATCGGCATCGCCATCCTCGCCGCACTCTGGTTCTTCGGCGCAGGCGTTAATCCGCTGAACTAATCGCCAATAGCTGTCCGTCGCAATTGCGGCGGATTTTCTTTTGCTCTTGCTTTCCATGGCGGAAAGTATGATACTTTCTAAAGTGGAAAACAACGAAAAGTCGAAGGTGAAAGGAACGGCGAGAATGGATGAAAGCGTGCACGAGGCACTGTCCTTCAACGAGGAAGTGGAGAAGGAGCAAAGCGGCAAGAGGCGGACCGTGATTAATGCCTCGCTCGCAGTAGTTCTTGCAGGAAGCTATTTCGTTATGAGCCAGTGGGAAGATGATATTCCTCTGTGGGCGTTCCTCGGCTTCATGATGTTTGGCCTCGGAGCGGCAATGTGGGTGGGTAGCCATCAGGGTGATGTGCGTCCGAGCTATAGGCAGGATCCATTCAACCAGCCGGAGCCGGATAAGAAATACTATTTCGGATTTTTTCTAATGTTTGCCCCTACGTTCTTCCAGACCTTTCTCGAAGGGCACATGGTAATTGCGGCCATCGTATTCACGCTGTGGGGCGTGGGCGTGTTTTGGGCTCTCAATTCGGGAGCAATGGATATGTCCACGCGTGGCCATGAAGACGGCAAGCAGGCGAGCGGTGATGAGTGAGCTTGATCCAGTAATTCACCCGCTCAACCGATTTAAAATTTGTGCGGTGCTCAACGCGGCTGGCGCAGTGGAAGGCGCCATCAACAAAGAGATGCGCTTTGCTGCGATTCGGGACAAGGTGAATCAATCCGATGCCACGCTGTCTAAGCAGCTAAGCGCACTGGAAAAAGAGGGGTATGTCAGTCGTTTTCGTGAGTATGGATCCTCGCGTGGCAAGGACACGGTATGGGTGATGCTCACGGCTAAAGGTAAGGCCGCATTCGATTCGCACCTTGCGGCGCTTAAGACGCTAGCGGGGCAGGAGTAGCGGTATTCGCGTTCCGGCTATTGCGCTGGGAGGCATAGAAAGCGGCTGCGAAAAGTGCGACGGTCAGTATGGTTAGCCACACGAAGTCATCCACCCAGAACTTCTGGTAGCGCTCCATGGCGTGGACATCGACTTGATCGCCCCACCACCACTTGGGCGGGACGGTCAGCAGCATGGCTGACCAGGCGACGAGGACGGTCAGCAGGCTGCCCGCGGCCCATCCAGATGGCAGCCAGGTCCAGGCGCGGTAGACAAAGACCGGGATGATGAGCGTGAGCCAGACCCAGTGGTGCGACCAGGAAACCGGGGAGATGAGGAGGAGGGTGAGGGCGGTGACCAATTGGGCGTCGACAAGCAGGTGCTCCTCGCACAGCCGCTTGATAAGCCACGCGGCGAATGCAATTACCACGAGGGAGGCGGCGATCCACGCGATGTTGATGGCCAGCCCATTGGCGTCCATGGCCTCGGAAGAAGAATACATGCGCTGAATGGCGCCCTTGATAGAGCTATTGGACTGGTAATCAGTCCCCACGCCGAAGTCGCCGCCAGAGCCCATATCGAGCAATTTGGAACTGAAGAACTCCACGAACGCGTCCCAGCGGAAGGCTGCGGCAAGGAGGGTGGCCGCAACAGCGGAAAGGAGCGCTGTGGCAATCTGCTTCCACTCCTTGCGCACGAGGAAATACAGCAACATAGCCAGTGGGGTAATTTTGATTGCGGCGGCCAAGCCAATCAAGATACCTTGGGGCAAGAAGCGCTTGCGCGGAACGAGGTCGAGGATAACCAGCGCCATCACCACGATATTGATCTGCGCAAAACCATTGTTGAGGTCAACTGGTTCGAAGCGCAAGGCAATGGCCCAAGTAATGGCGGTGACGGGCAGGAGGAACTCTGGCTTTTTCAGGACTGCCTTGAATACAAAGTAGAGGCATAGGAGCACGAGAAGGTCAGACAGGACGACCACGATGTCGCCTGCCATATCGTGGTCAATGCCATCGAAGGCCGTCAGCGGGACCATGACGAGCGCGCCAAAAGGCGGATAAATGAAGGGGAGTTCAATGTCCCCGGCCAGCATGGGCTCGCTATAGACGGAGCGATGCTCAAGGAAAGCCTTGACGCCCTCGCGGTAGACCACCATGTCAATGGGAAAGTCCGTAATGCGGGTGTCTTGAACAACCTTCCAGGCGCCACAGAGGAGCCCCAGCAGAGCTAAGGCATAACGGAAAAAGGGGGTGCGCGCTAGTTTCATCGCAGTACACTTTATGCGATCTGCAGGTAAACAGGCGCGCACCCCACCGAAGCTCATAGGGATTTAGCAGTTATCTCCTGCTAATTCACATAACCGTCAACCACGCGTACCGCGCCGCGATCGGCAGAGGTGGCCATAGCGGCATATGCGCGCAGCGCCTTAGTGATGGGGCGGTTGCGGTTCACCGGAGTCCACGGTTGTTCGCGCTGTTCCTGGGCGGCTCGGCGGCGCTCCAGCACGTCCTCGTCCACATCCAGGGTGAGTTGGCGCTCGTGGATGTCGATGGTGATGGTGTCGCCAGTTTCGATGAGCCCGATAAGGCCCTGGTGGGCCGCCTCGGGGGAGATGTGGCCGATGGAAAGGCCGGAGGTGCCACCGGAAAAACGGCCGTCGGTAATCAAGGCGCATGCCTTTCCCAAACCGGCGCCTTTCAGGAAGGAGGTGGGGTGGAGCATCTCCTGCATACCCGGGCCGCCGGACGGGCCTTCATAGCGAATGACCACCACGTCGCCCGGCTGAACTTCCTTGTTCAGGATTATCGATACGGCCTCCTCCTGGGATTCCACCACACGAGCAGGTCCAGAGAATGTCCACAGCTCTTCTTCAACGCCCGCTGCCTTGACGATGGCCCCGTCTGGAGCCAGGTTTCCGCGCAGGACAACTAGGCCGCCGTCGGAAGAAAAGGCGTGATCGGCGTCGTGAATGCAGCCATTGGCGGCGTCAGTGTCGAGCTCGTCCCAGCGGTTGGATTGGGAAAATGGTTCGGTAGTGCGCACGCCGCCCGGCGCGGCGTAGTACAGTTCGCGGGCCTCATCGGTGGCGTGGGGGTTGCGGATATCCCAGTCATCGAGCCACTGCTCGGCGTTGTCATAGAGCGCCGTATGTACCTTCAGGTTCAAGTGCCCGGCGCGGCGAAGCTCTCCCAAGATAGCGGGGATACCGCCGGCGCGGTGGACATCCTCAATGTGGTAGGTGCCATTGGGTGCGACCTTGGACAGGCAGGGCACGCGGTAGGAGATGTCATTAATGTCATCGAGGGTGAAATCCACCTCGCCCTCCTGTGCGGCTGCGAGCGTGTGCAGGATGGTGTTGGTGGATCCGCCCATGGCCATGTCTAGCGCCATGGCGTTGGTAAAGGCTTCCTTGGTGGCGATATTGCGGGGGAGAACGGATTCGTCCTCCTCGCCGTAATAGCGGCGGCACATATCGACGATGGTGGAGCCGGCCTTTTCAAATAGGCTGCGGCGAGCCGTGTGGGTGGCCAGGGTGGTGCCGTTGCCGGGCAGCGCCAAGCCGAGTGCTTCGGTCAGGCAGTTCATGGAATTGGCGGTAAACATGCCAGAACAGGAGCCGCAGGTGGGGCAGGCGGATTCCTCCACCTGGGTCAAGCCTTCATCAGATACCGCGTCATTGGCGGAGGCGGTGATGGCGGTGATGAGGTCGGTTGGGGCGTGGGCAACGCCATCAACTACGACGGCTTTGCCGGCCTCCATCGGTCCGCCGGAGACGAAAATGGTGGGAATGTTCAGGCGCAGTGCCGCATTGAGCATGCCCGGGGTGATCTTATCGCAATTGGAGATGCATACCAGGGCGTCGGCAGTGTGGGCATTGGCCATGTACTCGATGGAATCGGAGATGATTTCGCGCGAAGGCAGCGAGTAGAGCATGCCGCTGTGTCCCATGGCGATGCCATCATCGACGGCGATGGTATTGAATTCCTTGGGCACGCCGCCAGCCTCGCGCACGGCGTCGGCGACGATATCGCCAACGTTTTTGAGATGTACGTGGCCGGGGACGAATTGGGTGTAGGAGTTGGCGATGGCGACGATCGGTTTGCCAAAGTCATTTTCCTTGGTGCCGGTGGCCCGCCAGAGGGCGCGGGCGCCAGAGGCTTGGCGGCCGAAGGTAGTTACTTTTGAACGCAGCGGGAACATGGTTTTCAGTCACCATTCCTTCAAAGGATGTGGGGGAGAGTGTAGGCGGCGTATTTAGTTTTCGGCCGAAGGCTTGAGCTCGGGGTGGCGCTCGAGGTAGTCCTCATACTCTTCTTTGCTGAGGAGGACTTGTTGGCCGTCACGGTGGACAATTACCACCTTGTCATCTGCCGCTTCACGGCCCTGGGTAAGGGCGTCAGGGATGCGGCCGCGGGAGGCCTCCGAAAGTCGCGGGAGCGAGTTAAAGGTAACGCCGGGCAGGCTGTGCTCCGCGCCGGCCTTGGTGCGGGCGAAGGCGCGGGCGCGTTGGAAGCCGATTCCGGCAAAATCGTCCCATGCGATCTGGATATTTTTCCGGAATGCGTAAGAGATGGCGATTCCAGATTCGGAGACTTTGGTACGGGATTTTATGACCCACCACAATCCGAGGATGGGGATTATGAACAGCCATGCGAGGTATTTGGGGGCCCATCCGATGCTTAATAGAGCAATGGCGGACAGGATGAGGATGCCCAAGATGTGGTCGCGGGATGGCTTGAAAACCTCTGCCTGGGTGGTGGACTGACGAGGTTTGTTGTCCTTAGGTGGTGGAGTCATAGTGTGCAAGCCTAATTCACTAAGGCCGGCAAGGGCGAACCTATTTTTCAGGCGTGTCCCACCAGGTGGGAATGCGATCCCAAAAGGGGGTAATCTCCACGAGTGTAATACCTATCAATGTATAGTCATGCCCATGATCATTATTCGACTTCAGGTAGTACCAACGCGGTGGTGACCGCGACGCCTCATGACGTCGACGCATTTCGCCCCCGCAGACAGAAAAGCCCGCGGGGGCTTTGTTCATATCTGGAGCCGGTGCCAATGATGATCAGGACCAGTAATAGACCATTCCAAGGAGCACATTAACCGTGGTTACGACAACTTCGCCCACGCCCGCTTCGGTGGCTGCAGCCTCACGCGCCCACGCTCCGGAGCGGATGAGTGGTGCCCACGCCATTGTCCGCACTCTCGAAGACTTGGGAACCGATCTCGTCTTCGGCATTCCAGGCGGTGCCGTGCTTCCTCTATACGATGCCTTGCACACCTCGACCAAGCTGCGCCATGTGCTCACCCGCCATGAACAGGGTGCCGGCCACGCCGCCGAAGGCTACGCCCAAGCTTCCGGCAAGGTAGGCGTATGCATTGCCACCTCCGGGCCGGGTGCGACCAACTTGGTGACAGCGCTTGCCGACGCCAACCTGGACTCCGTTCCTATCGTTGCCATCACCGGCCAGGTGGGCAGCAACCTCTTGGGAACCGATGCCTTCCAAGAGGCCGATATTCGCGGCGTGACGATGCCGATTACCAAGCACAACTACATCGTGACGGAACCGAGCCAGATTCCAGCTGCCATTGCAGCCGCATTCCATCTGGCGTCTACGGGCCGTCCGGGGCCGGTCTTGGTGGATATCCCGAAGGACGTGCAAAACGGTGAATTGGAATATTCCTTCCCGGCTACGTTTGACCTGCCTGGATATAAACCGACGACCAAGCCACACTCTCGCCAGATCGCGCAAGCGGTTGAGCTCATTGCACAGGCAGAAAAGCCGGTCATCTATGCCGGCGGCGGTGTCATCAAGGCCGAGGCAGCCAAGGAGCTGCGCGAGTTTGCGGAATTTTCCGGAATCCCTGTCGTGACTACGCTCATGGCCTTGGGGGCCTTCCCGGAATCTCATCCGCTCCACATGGGCATGCCGGGCATGCATGGCACCGTCCCTGCAGTTGCGGCCATGCAGCGAGCTGACCTGTTGATTACTATCGGCGCGCGATTTGATGATCGAGTAACCGGTGATACCTCCACTTTTGCCCCTGAGGCCCAGGTAATTCATGCTGATATTGACCCGGCTGAAATTGGGAAAATCCGCGACGTTGCCGTGCCAATCGTGGGTGATGCCCGCAACGTGTTGGCAGGTCTCTTAAAGGAGTACCGTAAGAACTCCGCGGTGAAATCTCCGGAAGTAGGCCCATGGCGGGATTACCTCGATGGGCTCAAGGAACGGTTCCCCCGTGGCTATGATCCCATTCCGGATGGGCAGCTCAATCCCCAATTTGTGTTGGAAAAGCTGAGTGAAACCGTAGGTCCTGAGGCTATCTACTGTGCCGGTGTGGGACAGCACCAGATGTGGTCGGCACAGTTCATTGATTTTGAGCATCCACGCTCTTGGATCAACTCCGGCGGTGCCGGAACCATGGGCTATGCCGTGCCGGCGGCCCTTGGTGCCAAGGCAGCATGCCCGGATAAGGAGGTGTGGGCGATTGACGGTGACGGTTGCTTCCAAATGACCAACCAGGAGCTCACCACAGCGGCTTTGGAGGGCTTTCCGTTTAAGGTTGCCGTCATCAATAACGGCAACCTAGGCATGGTCCGTCAGTGGCAGACACTGTTCTTTAATGAGAACTACTCCAATACCAAGCTGCGAGAACGAGATGTCTATACCCCGGACTTCGTACGCCTAGCAGAGGCGCTGGGATGTGAGGCCATCCGCGTCACTTGTGAGGAAGGAGTGGTGCCAGCCATTGAACGGGCCCGCGCAATCAATGACCGCCCAGTGGTCATTGACTTCATCGTTGGTGAGGACGCCCAAGTCTGGCCAATGATCGGCGGTGGGGCGTCTAACGAAGAAATTCAATATGCCCGCGGCTTGCGCCCGCTGTTTGATGAAAATGAATCGGCAGCAGAAGCTCCTGCCGATATCGACGAGACTATCCAGGAGGTATAGGCATGGCCCCCAGTGACGTTTCCCGGCATACCCTGTCGGTCCTGGTAGAAGACGTAGAGGGAATCTTGTCGCGCGTGACCGGCATGTTTTCCCGGCGTGGGTACAGCATCATTTCGCTGGTTTCTGCCCAAACGGAAAATCCGGGGATTAACCGGCTGACCATCGTGGTCGATGCTTCCGAAAGGATTATGGAACAGGTGACCAAGCAGCTCAACAAGATTGTGCCGGTCATCAAGGTGGTGGAGCTCGAAGCAGACTCGACCGCGGCGCGAGCTCTGATGCTGGTCAAGGTGGCTGCGAATAATGCCAACCGGCCGCAGGTGGTCGATGCCGTTAATATCTTCCGTGCCCGCGTGGTAGACGTGGCACAAGAATCAGTGGTGGTGGAGGCTACCGGTACCCCTGGAAAGCTGGCGGCGCTTCTCGATGTCCTGGAGTCATTCGGTGTGCTCGAGCTGGTGCAGTCTGGTGACGTGGCCTTAGGACGTGGTCCCAAGGCGATGGCACCTCCGCGAAATTAAATCCCACTATATGGTCACCGTGTCTCGCACAGTGGTATAGTGCTAGGTGGGCCGTTGATTCATTGAACTTACAATTATTACAGAATTGAGGACTACGAAATGGCTATTGAAACCTTCTACGACGATGATGCGGATCTGTCTATCATTCAGGGTCGCAAGGTAGCCGTTATTGGCTACGGCTCCCAGGGGCACGCGCACTCGCAGAACCTGCGCGATTCCGGCGTCGAGGTTGTTATTGGTCTGCGTGAAGGCTCCAAGTCGGCGGCGAAGGCCGAGGAAGCCGGTTTTGAGGTCAAGACCGTTGCAGAAGCTGCCAAGTGGGCAGACGTAATCATGCTGCTGGCACCAGATACCTCTCAGAAGCAGATCTTTGAAGATGAAATTGCCCCCAACTTGGAAGACGGCAATGCGCTGCTGTTTGGGCACGGCTTGAATATCCACTTTAAGCTGATTGAACCACAGGCCAATGTCACCGTCGGCATGGTTGCCCCTAAGGGGCCTGGCCATCTGGTTCGCCGCCAGTTCGTTGACGGCAAGGGCGTTCCGTGCCTCATCGCTACCGAACAGGATCCTAAAGGCGAAGGCCATGATCTGACTCTGTCTTATGCTGCAGCCATCGGCGGTGCGCGTGCCGGCGTTATCCCGACGACCTTTGAAGCAGAGACGGTTACTGACCTCTTTGGCGAGCAGGCCGTCCTGTGTGGTGGCGTAGAGTTTCTGATTCGCACCGGCTTCGAGGTTCTGACTGAGGCTGGCTACGAGCCAGAAATGGCCTACTTTGAGGTGCTGCACGAGATGAAGCTCATCGTGGACCTGATGTTTGAGGGTGGCATCGCCAACATGAACTACTCGGTATCTGATACCGCCGAGTTTGGCGGCTACATTTCTGGCCCTCGCGTTATTGATGCCGATGCCAAGCAGCGCATGAAGGATATCTTGTCCGATATCCAGGATGGCACCTTCACCAAGCGCCTGCTTGCCAATATTGAGGGCGGCAACAAGGAGCTGGAGAATCTGCGTGAGGAATTTGCGCAGCACGACATTGAAAAGACCGGCATCAAGCTGCGCGATTTGATGAGCTGGGTCAAGAACCCGCTGGATGCTACGGCCTAGGAATAAAAGGCGGCGTCTGCAGCGCACACCCACGGTGAACAGGCATGTTTACCGTGGGTTTGCCTTATTTGTGTCAGGTAAAACTCCGGTGCGGGGAGTAGGATGAGGGCCATGGGCTTTACGACGCCAAGCTATGATCTCAAAGACCTTTTTGCACGAATTGATCGCGGGGATATCCAGTTACCTGACTTCCAGCGCAGCTATGCCTGGGATGAAGATCGTATTCGATCTCTTATTGTTTCCGTGCTGCGCGGTTATCCCATCGGCGCGCTCATGGCTCTTGACACCCGAAACGAAAAGATGCGCTTTCGTCCCCGTGCCCTTGCGGGCGCACCTGACACTGGCGTCGACCCCGGCTTGCTCCTTTTAGACGGGCAGCAGCGCCTGACCACCCTGTATCACTGCTTCAACGGCGAGGGCTTTGTAGATACCACTGACTTCCGCAAGAAGAAGATTCACCGCCGCTTCTTTATCGATATTCGCGCAGCCGTACGCGGCAATCTTATGCCGGATGATGCCATCTTCGCGGTCAATCAAGACGGCAAGATTTGCTCGCACTTCGCACCGGCAATCGAGAGCGAAATCCTAACGCGCGAAGATGCGCTAGAGAATATGTGCATTCCCGTGGCTTCTCTGCTCAGTGAAGACGGCGTCGGTATGCTTTTTGAACTTGCGGCGACCAAGCAGGAATACAGCGCGGAACTGGCGGCCTTTAATAATCGCATCATTCGGCCATTGTCCGGTTATGACCTGCCAATGATTCGACTTTCCCGCGAGACGGAGCGAGCCGGCATCGGCTCGATTTTTGCCCAAGCGAACTCGGTCGGCTTGCAGATGGACGTATTCGATCTGCTCACTGCCGTCTTTGCCTCTGAGGACCCCAGCTTCCACTTGGCCGCTGATTGGCAAGAAGTGGAAAAGGATCTGCGTAAGTCCCCAGCCTTGGATGGAATTGGGCGCACCGAGTTCCTCTCTGCAGTATCGCTTCTGGTCTCCGGTGAAAAGGGCTGTGCAGGTGGCCAGCGCGAGGATATTTTGAAGTTGTCATTGGCGGAGTACAAGTCGGCAGCCAACGATCTGCGCATTACCTTCCGTGAGGTATCAGAGTTCTTGGCGGAGCGGTGCATCCTCAGCATGGATCAGGTTCCGTTTAATGAGCAGATTGTTCCCCTGGCAGTCATTATCGCCCGCTTGGCCAAGCGCGGGGGAGCGCTTTCTACCGAGCAGTCCTGGAACCGTATCAACCAATGGTTCTGGTGTGGCGTCTTTGGCGAGCTCTACGGCTCTTCTGCAGTGCAGCTGCGTGCAGCTCGCGACGTAGATGAGGTCACCGAATGGGTAGCCGGTGCAACGGACGAGACGCCGAAGACCGTCGCTGATGCCACCTTCCGTGAATCCCGGCTGCTTTCCGTAGATGGCAAAGATGGCGTATGGCACGGACTCTATGCCCTCCTTATGGCGCGCGGCGCGAAGGACTGGCGCACTGGAAAGGCCTTCACTCGGCATACCTTTGAAGAGCTCAAGCCAGGCTTTTTCCCTGTGTTCCCGCTAAATTGGTGCAAGCGTCACGGAGTTGATCCCGTCTTGGCTGAGTCGGTGATGAACTACACCCCGATGGGCAAACGAACCGAGGTAGTGCTCGACGGTTTCGCTCCCAACCGCTACCTACCTCGCGTTCAGTCCAAGTCCATCATGGAAGATGCGCAATTTGATGAGGTGCTAGCATCCCACGAAATGAACCTGGAATATCTGCGCGCATCGCAGCCGCGTGAATTCCTTGCGGACCGCCGTCACCGATTCTTGGGCATTGTGGAATATGCTTTAGGTAAACCCGTTATCCGCGATGTGGATGAAGCAAACCTTTTTGGTGGAGAGGAAGGTCCGCAAGCTTTTGATCGCTAAATCTGTGCGCTTGGCCGCTACAGTGCTTGTTGCTTCTCTTGCACTAGCAGCCTGTGGCACTCCGGTCACAGAATCCAAGCTGGTCAGGCGTGGTCTGTCCGATCTGGATGAGTCCGAAATCGATCTCAGCAAGGCCAAGGCGGAAAACCAAAACCGTCTTATTGATCCGAAATTTGATGGCAAGTTGGTCATTGTTAATGACCCCATTGGAATTGAAGCCAGCCGCCTATTTTTTGAAGATTCGGATTCGCTTGTCCTTTTTTCCCCGGATGATAAATCCATTCTTCGTGCAGCAACCTTGGCGGTAAACCAGCATTTGCCGGCGGTGCAGTATGACGATGCTAGGCGTTTGGAAATCCATAAGCTGCTCACGGACTTGGGAGTAAGTCGCCTGGTGGTAGTCGGTGACGTGCCGTGGACGGAAACCTCTGGTGAATTCAGCGTGATCAAGGATCCAGGAACGCATAGGGCACTAGGGGAGTTCACGGCATTCCAGTATGGTTCCAAGGTGGTAGCCTCGCCGGAGCAGATGGTAAAGGATATCGCACGGCTGGATAAGACTCCCCATATGGAGCTGCGTCCTGCCTGGGTGCCGTATGAAGGCGAACTTGATGCTGGCGAGGAAAAGAATCAACCCATCCCAGCACAGTCCCGCAGGGACGGCCAGATGGCGCCAAATATTGTTGCCACTAAGGATAGCCCCATCGCAAACGTCATTACTGCGGCAGCCTACGGCGGAAGAGTTTTGGTCATGCCGACTGCCGATCCGCTAGCGGATAAGCACAGCATGGCTGCTGTAGCGGGCCTGGAGGACGGCACCTTAGTAGCCTTGGGGCCGGAATTCGGTCGAGTGAAAGAATTTAAGGCAAAAATCAAGCAGGGCACTCCTGACTGAACTACACTTCCTTGACACGCGGACAACCCGCGTGCACCGCATTTCACTTAAGCGAAGGAAGATATGTCGAAGCCGGTAGTCCTTATTGCCGATAAATTAGCCCAGTCCACGGTTACGGCCTTGGGGGACTCTGTTGAGGTCCGTTGGGTGGATGGGCCGAACCGTGCCGAGCTCCTCGCGGCGGTTCCGGAGGCCGAGGCTTTGCTGGTGCGCTCTGCCACAACCGTTGATGCAGAGGTATTGGAAGCGGCCACAAAGCTCAAGATTGTGGGCCGTGCCGGAGTGGGGCTGGACAATGTCGATATTCCAACGGCCACAGACAAGGGCGTCATGGTGGTCAACGCGCCGACATCTAATATTCACTCTGCGTGTGAACAGGCAATTGCACTGCTCTTAGCGACGGCGCGCCAGATACCAGCGGCCGACCAGTCCCTGCGCGAAGGGGAGTGGAAGCGTTCTTCTTTCAAGGGCGTAGAGGTCTATGGAAAGACCATCGGCATTGTTGGCTTTGGTCACATTGGCCAGCTCTTTGCCCAGCGACTGAATTCCTTTGAGACGACCATCATCGCGCACGATCCCTATGCCAACCCGGCTCGCGCGGCAGCGTTGGGCGTGGAATTAGTAGAGCTAGAAGAGCTGATGTCGCGTTCCGATTTCGTGACCATTCACTTGCCAAAGACTCCGGAGACAGCCGGAATGTTTGATAGGGAACTTTTGGCCAAGGCGAAGCCGGGACAGATTCTCATTAACGCTGCGCGAGGCGGTTTGGTAGATGAAGCGGCCCTGGCTGAGTCCATTGAGTCGGGACATCATCGAGGTGCGGGCTTTGACGTTTATGCCACGGAACCGTGCACTGATTCTCCGCTCTTTAAGCTGCCGCAAGTCACCGTGTCCCCGCACCTAGGCGCCTCCACTGTAGAAGCCCAGGACCGTGCGGGAACCGATGTAGCGGAGTCTGTCTTGAAGGCGCTTGAAGGAGAGTTTGTGCCGGATGCGGTCAACGTCTCTGGCGGGGCAGTGAGAGAAGAGGTTGCTGGTTGGTTGGACCTCGCCCGCAAGCTAGGACTTACTGCTGGCCGCCTTTTGGGACAAGCCCCCGTTGCCGTCGAGGTGGAGGCCTGTGGCGAGTTGTCTACCGAAGACGTGGAAGTGCTAGGACTTTCTGCCGTCCGGGGTCTGTTTAGCGGCGTGACTTCGGAGCCGGTGACCTTTGTCAATGCAATGCAGATCGCGCATAGTCGTGGGGTAGAGGTTGAGGTATCTACTAATGCGGAGTCCAAGGGGCACCGCTCTTCCCTGCAGGTGAAGGTTATTGGTGCTGATGGCGAGGTCTCCTCGCTCACCGGCGCGCTTATCGGCATCGATGGAACCGAAAAGTTCATTCGCATCAACGGCCGCGGCGTAGATATGCGTGCTACCGGCCGCAACCTCTTCTTCCGCTACGCGGACGCCCCAGGTGCACTGGGAACGGTGGGTACCAAGTTGGGTGCTGCGGGAATCAATATCGTCGCGGCTGCACTTACGCACGGTAAACAGGAATCTGATGCTGTGCTGATTCTGCGCGTGGAGGCCGAGGTACCAGAGCATCTCATCGCCGAAATTAATGCGGCCTTGGGTGCTGAATGCGAACAGTTGAACATGGAAGCATAAGGCTGCGGACTGCAACAGAATCTCAACCCGCGTGGTGCTAGGTAATTTCCTGCGCTACGCGGGTTTGTTTTGGTAGGGTAATCCCATATCCACTCTGTGAGAAAGGAATCCTACATAATGAAACTTGCGGTGATTGGCGGCGACGGGATTGGACCAGAAGTGACAGCCGAGGCACTCAAGGTGCTGCGAGCGGTTCGCTCCGATATCGAAACCACCGAGTATGACCTCGGTGCGCGGCGTTATCTGCGCAATGGGGAGCTTCTTGCGGACGCTGACTTGAAGAGCCTGCGAGAACACGATGCGATCCTGTTGGGGGCGATCGGCGCCCCAGGTGAGGTGCCGCCGGGCGTGCTGGAGCGGGGGCTGTTGCTTAAGATGCGGTTTGCGCTGGATCATCACGTGAACCTGCGTCCCTCTAAGCTCTATCCCACCGCTTCCTCCCCGCTGGCTGAACCGGGCGATATTGATTTCGTTGTGGTGCGCGAAGGTACCGAGGGTTTGTACTGCGGAAACGGCGGCACTTTGCGGGAAGGTACTGAGCATGAGGTAGCCAGTGAGGTATCGCAAAATACCCGCTTCGGCGTGGAGCGTGTAGTGCGCGATGCGTTTGCGCGAGCAGCGCAGCGCCATAAGCATCTGACCTTGGTGCACAAGACAAATGTCTTGGTCAATGCTGGTGGTTTGTGGCAACGCACTGTTAATGAAGTCGCCGCCGAGTTTCCAGAGGTTGAGGTGGATTATCAGCATATTGATGCGGCGACCATTTATATGGTGACCGATCCGGCGCGCTATGACGTCATTGTCACCGATAACCTTTTCGGAGATATTCTCACCGATTTGGCGGGCGCGGTAACCGGCGGCATCGGCCTTGCTGCCTCCGGAAACATCGATGCCTCTGGCGCGAATCCTTCCATGTTCGAGCCGGTGCACGGTTCTGCGCCAGATATTGCGGGAAAGGGGATTGCAGATCCAACGGCGGCAATCTTGTCCGCCGCCATGCTGCTTCGCCACGTAGGCGATGAGTCCAACGCCCAGCGGATTGAGGATGCTGTGGCACAAGATGTTGCGCACCGCGGCGATGGGCCGCTAAAGACCGTCGAAGTCGGTGACCGAATCGCCCAGCTTCTCGTCGCATAGAGGTGGGCTTCTTGTGCTGGGCGCTTGCCGACGCCCCAAGTGTCCAGCGTTTCCTAGCGTAGTCGGCACTGGGGTTAGTAACGGTGAGTAAGGGGCAACGACGATTTACTCAAATTAACTAATTAACACCGTATCCTTTGCACACATGTGAAGGTGGCTATTGAGTAGGATTGCCGCTATGCGTTTAGGACGAATTGCACACCCCGAAGGAATCTGTTTTGCCATTATCGATGGGCCAAAAGACGCCCCAATGGAAGAGTTGGTAGCAAAGGAAATTGCTGGCACGCCCTTCACCCCGCCGGAGCCAACCGGCCGTGAGTGGAAGCTTAACGAGGTTCGCCTCTTGGCGCCGACCCTTCCCACCAAGGTGGTAGCGCTTGGACGCAACTATGCGGACCACGTTGCCGAGGTTTTCAAAAAGTCTGCCGATAGCCTGCCTCCCACCATCTTCATCAAGCCATCTACCGCGGTCATTGGCCCGGATGCAGCGATCAAGATCCCGGACTACGCCACCAACGTCGAGTTTGAGGGCGAGCTTGCCGTGGTCATTTCTAAGCCGTCGAAGAATATCAAGGCCGAGAACTGGAAAGACCACGTGCTGGGCTATACCATCTGTAACGACGTTTCCTCCCGCGACCTGCAGTTTAAGGATGGTCAATGGGCTCGTGCCAAGGGGATTGACACTTTCTGCCCGCTCGGCCCGTGGATCGAAACCGATCTGGATAGCTTGAATCTAGACGATCAGAAGATTAATGCGTATCTGACGCACGAGGGTTCTCGCGAGCAAAAGCAGGATTCCAATACGGACCAGATGATCGTGAAGATGGGCGGCATTTTGGAGGAGATCTCCGCTGCCTATACCTTGCTGCCTGGTGATGTCATCACCACCGGCTCCCCGGCTGGCACCGCTCCTATGGTCCCAGGTGACACCATCGAGATCGAGATCCCGGGCCTCGGCACCCTGCGCAATACCATCCACCGTGCGTAACCCAAGCCACCACGAACACCGCGGCTACGTGCCCACCTCCGAGGAAATGGAGGAACGCTACCAGAGTACTGAGCGGGTGTGGTCGGGCAATCCCAATGCGACCCTTGTCGATTACGCCGCGGGGCTTAAGCCCGGTACCGCCCTCGACATTGGGTGCGGGGAAGGTGCGGATGCGCTCTGGCTAAAGAACCACGGCTGGGATGTCTTGGGCATTGATTTCGCCCCGACTGCCGTCGCACGCACTAGGGCCCGCGGTGTCGCGGCGCAGGTCGCAACGTTTAGTGACTTTAGCCATGAGCCCTTTGACTTGGTCAGCGTCCACTATGGCGGGGTACGCGCCACGCCAGAAGAGGTGGAGAAGCTAGAGCGTTTGGTGGCTCCAGGCGGAACACTGCTCTTTGTCCATCACGATATGGAGTCGGCTGAGATAGCGATGCCCGAATGGCTAGCGGAGAATCTGCAAGAGCTAGAGGCCGTCGAGCTGACCCGCCGCGAGCGCCACCTGACAGAAGGCGCCGGTGCGCACCACCGCAGCGACGTCGTGCTCGTCGCCAAGCGTGCAGCCTAGAGGCTGAGCGCCTTCAAAATGGTGCGCAGCTTGGCTGTGGTTTCTTCCAGTTCGGCCTGGGCGTCGGAATCGCCCACAATGCCACCGCCGGCCCAAGCACGCGCCGATAGCCCATCGCCGGCTACTTCTGCGCAGCGGATGGCTACCATGTACTCGCCGTCGCCGGAGCTATCGCACCAGCCGACTGCTCCGGCATAAAATCCACGGTCCGTTTCTGCCGTCTCAATGAGAGCTTGGGCGGCCTCTGCAGGGGTGCCACAGATGGCCGGTGTGGGGTGTGCTGCCAAGGCAAGTTCAAGAGCGGTCAAGTCTTTATCCTTGAGCGTTCCGGAAATCGGCGTGCCAAGGTGCCACATCTCATTGGTGCTAATAAGTTGCGGGGCGTCCGGGATGTCTAGCCGCTCGCATAATGGGCTAAGCACCCGGCGCAGGTGTTCCACTACAAAGGAATGCTCGTGGAGATCCTTGGCAGAATGCAAGAGATCTTGGCCTGCGATGTGATCCTCAGCCGCTGTGGCGCGGCGCGGTGACGATCCGGCCAAGGGGAAAGCAGACACCGTCGAGCCCTGACGCTTGACCAAAACCTCTGGGGAAGAACCAACCAGCATCGCGCCCGGCCGGCCGGCGGGGGAGAGATCGGCGATGAACCCATCGCGGTTAGCGGAAAGGTCGATAAGGCGCGCCGCGACCAGGCGCGGATCAATAGCCTCAGGAAATTCGATATCTACGGCGCGGGCCAAAACCACCTTGTCCAGTTTGGAGGTCTCGATGGTACCGATGGCTGCCTCTACGCGGCGCAGGTGCTCTTCGGGTTCCGGATCGAATCCAACCACTCGCGAGTTCAGGCTCTTATTCCGGTAGTAGGCGTGCGGCTCCAAGGGGCCCTCTTCGCGGATGATGGCCTCCGGCACCGTCAGTGCAGCGGGCGTGTCAGAGTCGAACGGAATCGCGCCGACCACCATGTCTACATCCTTGCTACGCAGGGCGGAAATCGCCGCGTCGGTGTCATTAAAAGTGTGGCGCGCACCTTGGGTACGGACAGACCCCGTTGCTCGCGAAAGCAAAAAATCGGGGGCGGTGCTTGGTCTGTCTTCGTGCATGGGGATCTAGCTTAGTGCCTTGGGCTTTTCTTACAGAATTGAGTATGCACTGGGCGTGTAAACAGTGAATCAAGTGAATGATGTGGTTAATTTTAACCTTGTGGCTAATGTTACTAAGTTTCTTTATCGTTCCCTATACCTGATCCTCGCTGCGGCGCTGGCTAGCGCTGCGCTTGTGTGCGCCGCTCCTGCCTATGCTCAAGAAGGGCCACCTCCCGCACCCGCCCCTGGCCCTGAAAATGCACCACAGCCAGCGCCAGCTCCAGCACCTGCTCCCGAAAATGCAAAGCCGGTTACCCCGCAGCCTGATGGGTCCCACCTAGTTCCAGAAGGTGTTAAGGAATCCACCCCGGCACCAGTAGAAGGCGGCAGCAGCGATGACAATGCAGCGCCTGGTCCTGAGGGATCGTCTCTTCCCGAGCCAGCGCCGCGGCCGGCAATGGTAGATACCAGCATCAATCCGAACCCGCCGTTTGCGCCGGGTTCCATGCAGTCCCTAGAAATGGAGCACGAGGGTAAGACCCGCAGGTACTTGGTGCGTATTCCAAACCACTATTCGCCGGAAAAGGCGGCCCCCGTTCTCTTCGGCTTCGGTGGGTGGGGAGATTCCCCGGAGAACTACTCCAGCTACGCACGCATGCAGACCACTGAGGCCAATAACGAGGCCATCATCGTCTATCCAGAGGGATTTGAGCGAGCCTGGGAGGCGGCGCCTTATGCTAAGACGCGCGATGGGGAGGATATCCGCTTTATCAAGCGCATTCTCGATTCGGTAGACAAGGACTACCACGTTGATCGAAACCGCGTATACGCCATGGGTATGTCTAATGGAGGCGGCTTTACCTCGGTGCTTGGCTGCCACGCACAGGACACCTTTGCCGCTGTAGCTATGGTTTCAGGTGCCTTCTACAACCCAGTTGAGGTCAACTGTGCCGATGCGCCGATGAATACCCTCATCATGCACGGCGTTAACGACAAGATGATGACTTATGAGGGCGGTGACCGACACGAGGCCGGTTACCTCCCTGTGCGTACGGTGCTCGGCGGCTATCTGAAGCGCAATCGCTGCGATATGACCTTCCAGTCCACTCCGGAGCTTGGCGGTTCAGAACGCTTGAGCTTTAACGGCTGCCAAAAGGATGTGCAGCTGGTCAAGGTTCCACAGGATCACACCTGGTTCTGGCAGCCAGATACTCCACGGGTGGTCTGGGACTTCCTCTCGTCTAAGACCAGGGTATAAAACAGCGGCGCTTAGCCACGGATAAGGCCCAGAGGAGAGATCCTCTGGGCCTAGTTTTATTGTTGGCTGCTCAAGAGCACTGTGCTAGTCGACGCGCGGCAGGTGGGTCGTAGCATCATCGGCAGGCTGCTGGGTTGGGGCCTTCTTCTTGCGGAAGAACTGGACATAGACCAACAGGCCGATGCCGAGCACCAGCGCGAATGCGCCTAGTCCCGCTAGAAGGCCCGCCCAGAAGCTGCTTTTTGCCAGGGTAGCGGTATACGCAGCGGCATTAGTCAGTACATTCTCAGAGTCCCTGCCTTCCGCAGCGCCGGCATCCGGAACCTGCTGTGCACTAACGGAGCCCGCAGCCTTGCCCTTAGTACGCTTAGTAGACTTTGCGTCCCGGGAGCCGGTGGATTTTTTGGCTGTGGAGTGGGAAGAACCGCTGGTGGAAGCAGAACGGTGCGAGCTCGTGCCAGTGGCCGCGCTTTTGCCGGATTTCGCAGTGGAGGCAGAATCATTCACACGGCTAGCAGAGTGGTGGGTGGTAGCCCCAGAACCAGAACCGGACTTTCGCGTAGTACCAGAGGTTTGAGCTGAGCCCGTGGAGGGCGTGCCATGTGGAGCTCCATCCTTCCCAGCGTCTTGTGCCTTGGTGCGGGTGGCCTGCTTGCGCTTGCCTGCTTTATCCTTGCCAGATTCTTTTTCGCCCTGTTGCGGATTACCGCCTTCTAAGAATTTCTGACCCTCCTGCAGGGTCTTGTCGAGCTCTTTGTCCAAGCCAGCGATGGCTTTGTCTACGTCTTTGACGTCTTTTTCCAGTTGCTTGGGGCGGCTATTTGAGTCACCACCGTTGCCGGTAGCAGCGTCAGCATCGGTATAGTCCACGCCGCACAGGTCTGTCGCCGTGGCCTGCTCGCCGACGAGGAAACCGGCATGGAGGTGGTGTCGGGAGCCGTCGGGAAGCTCAAAGGTAAAGCTCACCGCATAGGTACCCGGCTCGGTAAAGACAAAGGCCGGGTGGGAATGGGAGTTGCCGGGGTAGTCCCAGGCGGAGCCATCGGCAGTATCCATAAGTACCTTGGGGCCACCAAGCTCCATCTGATAGGCCACGATACGGCCATCCTCGGGGCCCTGCGCGATAGCCATGCTCAAAGTAGCGGTGTCTCCGGTGGCGAGGAGATCTTGAGATAGCTCTTGGGTATTAAAACCCAGCCACGGGGCGTTGGGATCTTGCGTTTGCGGCAGTACCCAGCCTTCATCGGGCAGGGAACTATCGCTGAGCTCGGAAAGCGGCTGCTTGAGGTCATCAGATACCTCAATGGCAAAGGACTCAGAGTCATGCTCGATGTCCTTATCATCATCTTTGACCTTGAAGCTGAGATCGCCGGAATCGCTGCTGAGCGCCATATCCTGGTGGCCCTTGGTGATGCGGTCGAAGTCGCTGGCAGAGCAAGAATCGGTGGATTCTTCTGCATATGCGGTGGCGGGCGCGAAGAGTTCTACTCCCGCTCCCGGAAGGGCGCCGAGGCTTATCAGTCCCGCGGTGCCGAGGGCCACCGCAGTGCGGCAGACAGGTTTCATGAGGAGACGGATTCCTTTCGTGGGGTGGGGTGTGGGGCGTCGGAAAGCGAGGCACCTGCGTGCTTGCGGGCGCCGAGCAGTGGATGGATGGCCCATACAACCAAGAAAATGGCGGTGAGGGTGAGCACGATGGTGGCGCCGGCCGGCAGGTCAATGGCCCACGCCAGGTAGATGCCGAGGAAGCTCGACAGCGCACCGATGAGGGCAGAAAGGCACATCATGGTCTTTAGATTTGTGCTTAGCAGGCGTGCCGTTGCGGCCGGAGTGATGAGCAGCGCGAGGACCAAGATATTGCCGATGGTGCTCACGGAAATGACCACTGCGGCCGTGACGCACAGGTACAAAATGATGTCCAGCACAAAGACAGGCAAGCCCATTGCGCGGGCGGTTTCCCGGTCCAAGCACGTGGCGTTGAGCTGGGGGCCAAAGGCAATAACGATGGCGACAACTACGGCGCACACGCAGCCCGCGACGATAATATCGGTGCGGGAAACGCCGGTGAGTGAGCCGAAGAGGAAGCTTGTCAGCGAGGCACTATAACCATCGGTGCGCGAGATTATCACCATGCCCAAAGCGAAGGCCGCGGCGAAGAAGATACCGATGATGGAATCCGCGCGCACGTGGCGACGCTGCGAAAAGGCGGCGATGAGTAACGCCACAACCGCACCAGCGACTGCGCCACCCACGAGCACCGAGGTCTGTAGGGCGAAGGCAATGGCTAGTCCCGGGAATACGGCGTGGGAGACGGCATCGCCAATAAAGGCCATGCCGCGCAGCACGACATAGCAGCCGATGACGCCGCATACGATGGCCGCAAGCAAAGAGATGCCTACCGCGCGGGCGAGAAAGTCAAGGTGGGGATTGACCAGGTCGCGCAGGAAATCGAGGAAGGAAATTTCTATCATGCGCTGACTCCAATGGCAGAAAGCAAAGGGGAACCGGCACGCACGCCAAAGGTTTTAGTCCACGGATCCGTCTGGTGAAGAAGGGTCGACGCAGAATCATCGGCTACCACGGTGCCGTTAAAGAGAATGAGGCGGTGGCAAGAATGTGCGGCTTCAGAAAGGTTATGAGTGGACATAATGATGGATGTGCCGCGGTGGGAAAGCTCTTCAAAAAGCTCGAGGAGCGATTCGGTATTGGGCGCATCTAGTCCGGTAAAGGGCTCATCGAGCAGCAGCACGTGTGGTTGTGTGGCGAGGGCCCGGGCGATGAGCACGCGCTGGCGTTGACCACCGGAGAGTTCTTCGATGGGGCGGGTAGAAAATTCTTCCATGTGAACCAGTCGGAGCGCCTCTGCTGCTGCGGCATGATCCTTAGCGCGCGGTCGCTTGAGCCAGCCGATAAGGCCGGTCCGGCCGCTGAGCACGGTGCGATAGACATTGATGGGAAAGCCCCATTCCACTTCGTGACGCTGGGGAACATACCCCACGGTGCCGGAGATGCTGCGAGTTCCGGAGGAAGGGATAAGCCCTAAAATGGCGCGCATGAGGGTGGTCTTACCAGCACCATTCGGCCCGAGGAGCCCGATGAATTCGCCGGGGTGGACCTCTAGATTGGCATCGCTAACTACGCTGCGGTGCGAGAGCGAGACATTTAGATCAGCAACGGAAATGAGCGGTTTAGCCACGGCTATCGCCCCGCTTAGCTGAACGCAGGGCGAGCCCTAGGGCCAGCAGTAGTACTACGGCGCCAACGCCGGCGAGGACAAAGACCCAGGTGGGAATAGACGAGCCCGCGGTCTGGGCATCGTCTGGATTCCAGGTAGTATCTTGGGCCGCTTGGACGTCTGCATCATCGCCCACGGCGAAGGTGAGTACGCCATCGGTGCTGAAATCGGCGCCGTCCTTGGTCTTGCCCTTCACCCTGATGCCCACCTGGTGAGTACCTGGCTCCGTAAACGTCCAGTTGGCGTGGGTGTGGGTATTGAGGTCTACCCAGAAGTCCTCATCGCTCTTCTGCGCGGTGGACCACAAGAGCTGTGGCGCTTCAAAGCCGCCGTTTTGTAAGAAGAGGGAGAAATCGCCTGGTCCGGAATGGCCGAGGAATTCCATGGTGACGCCGCGGTCGGCGGCGTCGACAAGGGAGGGCGCCTGGGTATTCCAGCCCAGCCAGGGAACGCCGACTTGCTCGGTTTGGGGAACCACCCAGACCTTATCGCCGGACTCAGCGCCAACGAAGCCAAAGTCATCCGTATCGGGAAGGGTTTGCTGTGCCTTATCGCCCACGGAAAACACGAGATCGTCTAAGTGACGCCAGACTGGCTTATCGCCGGCATCATCGCGAGCCATAAGCTCAGACTCCGTGCCATCAAGCAGGGCACCAACGTCTACGTGACCGGTATCGATGACCTTTTCTTCGCCTTGCGGGGCAACGTGTTCATCGGCACCGACCACCTGGGCCAGGTCGCCCGCCCAAGCAGGGCTGGTAGAAAGTGCCAGACCTGCAGTAAGGACGCAGGCGGCGGTGCGGGTGGCGGTACGAGTAGCGAATTTAAGCATTTTTATCTCCATGGGTTGGGTTGGGGTTCAGGCAACGCTGCAGGGAATCAGCGTTAAATTTCATAAGGTCGATATAGGAGCTGACGGTGTCATCGAACGTGTCGCCGTAGATGGGGCACAGCTCCACGCCTTGCTCCGCGGCAGCCTGCTTCAGGGTCTCGGCGCTTGCCTGCTGCACGGGTTCTACAAATACGGCTGGTAGATGGAGGTTCTCCAGCGTGCGGCGCAAGGAAATGACTTCGCGTGGGGAAGGCTCGATGGCCGGATTGGGAGTGACGAAGCCGGCCACCGACATGTCATATCCTTGCTCCAGATAGGCGTAGCCGTGGTGCGTGGTTACGAGGTGCCGGTTTTCTTTAGGGATAGAAGAAATGGCGCGGTCAACATAGGTATCCGTATTCCGCAGGCGCTGGGTATAGGCCTCCGCCCGTTGGCGGTAGGACGCCCCGTGGGAAGGATCTGCCTGCGCCATTTCCTCGGCGATGGCATCGACGTAGGCGATGGCATTGTCCACGTTGTGCCACAGGTGCGGGTCCACCTCGCCGTGGATGTGTTTTCCCAGCACCGCCTGCGGCAAGAGGTAGGTATCCGACCCCGGCCTGCCCAGGAAGCGGTAGGCCGGATCCGGCGGTATGGGCTGCAGTACCGAAGAGGGGATTGACACCACGGTGGTGGCAGGGTCGAAGCGCTTGTCCTGATCGCGCAGGTCAATGCGGTGCTTGGCTAGGTCACCTGCAATATCCAGGTGCCCGGAATCTATTACTTGCATGCCTTTAGGTGGGTTTACTCCCACGGCCACAGTGAGGTGTTGGACGTCGGTGCCCTCTGCTTGGAACCCGAGGTGGTAGATCCCCGGCTGGGAAAATCCCCAAGAGACGTGCGTGTGGGCGTTGGCCGGCAGCGTCACTGAGTCTTCTTTTCTATCGATGCCATCGGCCGAGTTAAAAAGGACCTCCGGGGTGCCGAAGGTAGAGACCACATAGGCCGCGACGTTACCTGGCCCATCGGCAGAGACCATGCGGAAGTCCACTCCGGAAGAACGCTGTTGTGCGCCGCTGATGCGCAGACCCAGCCAAATTGCCTCGAGCGAGACATCTTCTACCAACGGCACCAGAGTGGCACCGCGGGTGGAGGCAGCATCGGCGACTTCCACCACGGGGGCATCGGTGGATTCGTGCAGTGTATCGATGAGAGACTGCGGCTCCAGCAAGTAGCCATTGCTCAGTGCCAAATCGGCATTGGCAACATCGCGCACCGTGCGCAGCGTTGGCTCAAAGGTATGCGGATCTTTTCCGCTGGGGATAAGGCTTTGTACCCGGGCATCTTCTCCCGCGACGTTGCGCGCAAGATCCGCGAGAATCGGGGTGGTGGCCACCACGGCGAATTTTTCTCCGCTTCCGGTATCCAACGCAGCCGAAGGGGCACAACCAGTGGCCAGCAGGCAGGAGCCCAGCAGCGCGCCTATGGTCCGAAGCCTGCGTCTATGAGAAAGCGCACGCGCCATTAGTCCGCTGCCTTAGCTACAGCTAGACGGGCAATGCCTAGGCCGAGGAAGAGCATGCCCAAGCCCAACACTCCGATGCCGAAGGGAACAATAGGAGTCCCCGTATTGGCTAAAGAACCGCCCTTGCTGTGCGCCTGCCCGGACTGGCCAGTGTTTGATCCGGTGCTTGCGGCAGAGCCACCAGCGCTTGCCGACGCCCCACCTGCCGCAGCGCCATGCCCGCAGTCGCCGCCCTCCGGATTTACCGCAGCGCCCAAGTCGAAGTGACCATTGTCAAAGGCTTCAGCCGGCTTGTCGCCGCCGACCACGAAGTGAAGAGTCGCTTCACCGGCAACTTGCTTGCCCTCATTGGTCTTGGCCACCTGGCGAATGGTGACGTCATAGGTGCCCTGCGCACCAAAGACCCAGTTGGGGTGCACGTGCGTATTGGGGGCAATCGAATAGGTGCCCTCCGCCGCATCTGCATTGCCTCGGAACCACTCATCGCCCACGATCTTTCCCAAGCCGCCCTGGGAGTAGACCATCATCGGGCCGGGTCCCTTGAAGCCTGCTAACTCCCAGGTGACATCGCCAGGGATATTCTCGCGCATTGAAGGGCTTTGAGTATTAGCGCCGAGCCATGGCACACCATCGACCTGGGTAGAACCAATCATCCACGCCTGACCAGCTGGCACTGGGCCTACCTCTTGAGGGAGATCGACGCTGGATTTATCGGAGAGATAAAAGGTAGCGCCATCAGCATCGCGCCACTGGGAAGGGGAGACCGTATCGTCCTTGATTTGCGGAGTCATGCCTGGGGTGCACTCTTTATCCGTAGCTGCACCGGACTTATCTGCGGCTGCAGCGCCGCCCTTGTCTGCTGATCGTGGGGTGCTCGCAGTTTCCTCGTCATTGCTCACCTCGCCGGTATCAGCCGATCGATCGGCTGCGGGTGCATCGCCGCCGTCGCCCACCTCCCAGGTGTAGGTCACAGCATTGCTGGATTCGCCGTTGGAATGGGCTTGCACCGTCATGGTGTATGTGCCGGCCTCGCTAAAGGCCCAGTTGACGTGCCTGTGGGCCGGAGTGGGTTGATTGATGACCTCACCGCTGGTGAGCTCCATTGAGCCGGAATCGGTCACCGTCTTGACATCGCCAAAGCCGCTGGTTTCAAAAACATACACTGAACCAGGTCCAGAGACTTCGGCGAATTCTAGGTCAACGTTGTCAAAGCCGCCATCGCGTGCAGGCTGGGTATCCCAGCCCGGCCAAATGATGCGCTGGTCTTGCGATTGTGGCAGGAAGTAAGTGGGCTGGCCTATCTCCGGCACGGCCTCGGTGGCATCCGACCAGGCATCCTCGACAACCTTGAGCACCACATCATCGCCGGAGCGTGGAACGCCCGATCCAGTGATGTCTTCCTTCATTGACAGATGTAGCTGACCATCTGGGGCCGTGACATAGAAGGCGTCTACATGCCCAGAGTCGAAGACCTCATCAAAGGCAAGTGCCGCGGCGGGGGAGAAGAAGGCCAATGCTGTGGCAAAGACGGCGGCAAATACGTGAATAAATCGGCGCCGCAGCGGGACGCGCCGAGGGGCAAAGGATGGTGAATGATGCATTGTGGCTTCCCGTCTAGTTGGTGGGGTAGAAGAGGCTTAGAAGTTGAGGCCGAAGCGCTTGCGGATGAGGTCCTCGTTATCCCGGAAGAAGTTATAAAAGGCCTTGAAAACCACCACGAGAACCGCTGGGAGGACCAGACTCCACGGGCTAAACGAGGACCCTGTGGGCTCTTCTGGCCGGCCGGGGTGGGCTGGTGTGTCCGGGGTATCTGGGGCGGATGGTTGGGTGGAAGGCTCCTGGGAAGGCTCCGCGGAAGGCTTATCTGTTGGACTTTCGCTCGGCTCTCCGCTCTCGGCCGTGCCTGGCGCGCGGAAGGAACAGGACTCCAATGTCTTATCGCCTACGGCAAAGGTGAGGGTTTGGGGCGCGGACTTTAGTTCCTTGCCGTCCGTGCCCGTGGCCGTATAAGTAGCCTCAAAGGTGTACAAGCCAGGCTTGGAAAAGGCCCAGTGCGTATGGGTATGGGCCGGAAAGTTGGTTTCGATGGTGTAGTCCTTAGCCGCAGAATTGGCGAGGACCGAAAAACCTTTGCCATGGGTGCCATCGATAAATGCGCCCCACTCGGCACCGTCCGGCGTGGAGGTGGGCTTCAAGTTGAGGTTGACGGCATTGTCCTTGGTTGAGGAATAATCTAGGTCCTGGGTGTTATAGCCGGGCCAAATGATGTTTTGATCCTGGGTTTGTGGCAGGTGATAGAAGCGCTCACCGGGCTTTCCTAGGAAATCGAACTCTTTGCCCGCGAGCTTCTTATTGCGTGGGGTGAGCGCATTATCGTGTACGCCGAGTACAACGTCATCGAGTTTGCGGTCAACAGACTTCTTGTCCACTTGTGCCGTGTCATCGCGCAGAACCGTTGCAAAGCCTCCCTCGGCAGGCTGGGCTTTGATGTCTACATGACCACGGTCTAGTAGGTACTTTTCGCTGCATTGTGCATTGCCGGCTTGCGGTTCTTCGGTGCCTGGCTGCGGCGCGGAAGACGGAGTGTCTTCCTTGCCTGGGGTAGCCTCCGGTTCCTCATTGGAAGTGGAGAACTTCCCACTGGCTTCATAGTTTTCACCAAAAGCAAAAGACTCCGTAATAACGCTGCTAGCGTGTCCGGCCTTAACAGTGGAATGGGGGAAGAGGTTTACCTTGGCAAAATAGCCTTCGAAGTACTCGCCCTCATCAAAGGCGACCTCGCCGTGGCCGTTAGTAATAGGGGTTTCCAGATCCACGGTGGGGTATTTAGCCCCCTTCGTGTCATAGAGCCCGCCGGTGAGAAGGCCATTGAAGTTTTTATCCTCGGTATCCACCACAATCTTGGTGCCACCATTGCCCTGCTTGCGCATGCGGATGGTGTAGCCCAGCTCCTTTAGCTCGGTTTCCTCGGTGGGGGCAAGCTGGCGCGGCTGGGAGGTTTCCTGCCACGTATCAGCGGCGGCAGAAGAATCGGTGTGGCTGGATTTACCGGGTTGGAAGTCAAGGGGTTGGGATATCCAGCGTGGGGAATCGCCCTCAGGGGTAAAGACGGCCTGTACCTGGGACGGGTCGGGGCCCATATATTCATCCCACTGAGCATGCCCGTCCTTAACGGGGAGGTCGGTGAGGAAGTAGCCGTCGATAAGCAGCGTGAGGGTGCCTTGTGCCTTGTTCTTGGCGTCGAAGGAAATGGTGGTGAGCTTGTCGTCACCGTCTTTTTCGGGATTGGACTTGGGGGCCATGCGCAGGCTGTAGCCTGCAGCAGCGGCGTCGCCAGCTGCGGACTGTGCGAAGCGCTCCTTAAGGCTCGGCGTTTTTTCCTCTTTGGGCTTTTGCCCGCCAACTTGGATGGTGGTGGTCTGTGGCTCATTGGCTATGAGCTGGCCATCCTTTCCGCGCGCACTGGTGCGGTAGGTCAGGCGGTATCGTCCTGGCTTGGTAAACAGAGTGGAGTTGTGCGTATGTGTGCCGGCAACAAGGTAAGCAGAGTGCGGCGAATCCGGGAAGGAACCGAGCATGCGGTGCAGCTGGGTGCCGTCCTCATCTTCATCTTTATTGGTAAAAAGCTCCACCTCGCCGGGACCATCGACGCTGAGCAAATCAAGGAAGGCTACGCCATCCCGAAATTTGTCCGTGGGCAGGGAAGCGTCTGCGCCAAAGCCCAGCCAAATGGGCGAAGTATTACCGGATACCTGGTGCGGCGCTGTGTAATAAGTCGTGCCAGGGGCCCCAATATAGTCTTGGGTCCCATTTGCCGGAAGCGTATAGAGATACTGGTTGCTGTTATCCGTAGCGCTATAGCCCTTGCCCACCCAGGCAACAGTGTCTGCAATCGGGGGCTCTTGACCGCCAAACTCGGACTTCAGGACGAAATCGTTGTTCTCCCAGAAAGACTTGGGGGAGTCAACGTGGGTATTGGTAGCGATGTGCTTGCCATCATCGGGGCCTGCGACAGCCGTGGCGGGAGTGATAAGTGCCAAAGTGCTCAGCGTGGCAAGGAAACGGGTGCGTGGGGAAGCCACAGTTGGGAAGGCCTTTCTACAGTTCTCACAAGTTCACCAGAAACTATAGAAAATGAATCCCATAACCTGCTAGCCGTAATGGAAACCGATTTCACCGACCAGTGGCTTTGTAGTGAAACCCGTTTCCAATTACCCCAATTTGCGTGTAGGAATAGACTGCAAGCCGCTGCGCGCCGGGCAGGATTCAGGGGCGCTTGGGCTGGTGCGGACTGGAATCGGCGGCTCCACTACGATGGTGGGCATGACTGAAGTACGCGTTAGATTCTGTCCGTCCCCAACCGGCACACCGCACGTAGGCATGGTGCGCACCGCACTATTCAACTGGGCCTATGCCCGCCATACCGGTGGCAAGCTGGTATTTCGCATCGAGGACACCGATGCCGCCCGTGACTCTGAGGAGTCCTACCAGGCCATCATTGATTCCCTGACCTGGCTTGGCCTGGGCTGGGATGAAGGCATCAATGTTGGCGGCCCGCACGAGCCTTACCGTCAGTCCCAGCGCATGGACATCTACAAAGAGGTCCTAGACAAGCTTATCGACGGCGGATTTGTCTACCCGGCATACTCCACCGCTGAAGAGGTGGAGGAGCGCCACAAGGCGGCTGGCCGTGACCCGAAGCTGGGCTATGACAACTTTGACCGCGATCTCACCCAGGAGCAGATCGACGCTTTCGAGGCTGAGGGCCGCAAGCCGGTCTGGCGCCTGCGCATGCCGGAGCAGGATTGGACTTGGACCGACCTGGTGCGCGGGGAAATGACCTTCAAATCTGAAACCCAGCCAGATTATGTGGTTGCTCGTTCCAATGGTGCGCCCCTCTACACCCTGGTTAACCCGGTTGATGATGCCCTGATGCGTATCACCCACGTGCTGCGCGGTGAGGACCTGCTGTCTTCTACTCCGCGTCAGCTCGCGCTTTACGACGCCCTTAAGAAGATCGGCATCGCCGAGTTCACCCCAGAGTTTGGCCACCTACCCTTCGTGATGGGCGAGGGCAATAAGAAGCTGTCTAAGCGCGACCCGCAGTCCAACCTGTTTAATCACCGCGATAACGGCATTATCCCTGAGGGTATGCTCAACTACCTGTCCCTGTTGGGTTGGTCCCTGTCCGCGGACCAGGACATCTTCAGCATGGATGACTTGGTAGAAAACTTCGACGTCCACGACGTGCTGGGTAACCCCGCCCGCTTTGACCAGAAGAAGCTCGAGGCCATCAACGCTGATCACATCCGCCAGCTGGACCCAGAAGAATTCGCCTTCCGTCTGCGTAACTACTTAACCGAATACACGGATTTCCCGGCCGACTATGACGGCGAGAAGTTCGCCTTCGCCGCTGACCTTGTACAAACCCGCATCAAGACCCTGTCTGATGCGTATGGCCTCATGAGCTTTTTGGTGACCCCGGATGCCGACCTAAAGCTTGATGAGAAGGCAGCGAAGAAGAACCTCAAGGAAGAGGCAATTCAGCCGCTCGAGGTGGGTATCGAGACCCTCGAGGGCGTTGCGGAGTGGAAGACCGAGAATATCGAGGCGGCACTATCTAAGGCCCTTATTGAAGACCTCGAGCTGAAGCCTCGTAAGGCCTACGGAGCACTGCGTGTAGCCATTTCCGGCGCCCAGGTTTCCCCGCCGCTCTTTGAGTCCATGGAGCTGCTGGGCAAGGAGTCCACCCTGGCCCGCCTTCGTGCGGCCCGTGAAGTGACTCCCTACGTGCCGGCGGCACAGTAGGAGGAGTGCCTCCTGTAAGGCGACGATAGATATCTAATCCCGCCCTTCGATGCGGCGAATGACAGCTGAACTACAGCGCTGTCATTCGCCGCATTTTATTAACCTTCTACTGGCCTGAAAATGGGTCGTGCGCTGGCGATTTGGCAGTTTACGCGATGATCATTATAGTTATTACACGTTGCAGCGAGCAAGGGAGAACAGCCGAAAGGCGGTAAGCTTCCAGTGCAAGTTAGCAAATGGCCTATGGTGTAATTGGCAACACAGCGGTTTCTGGTACCGCCATTCTAGGTTCGAGTCCTGGTAGGCCAGCAGTGAAAATGCTTTAAACGGCAGGCTCACTAGTTCTAAGCCCCGTTCGTCTAGCGGCCTAGGACGCCGGCCTCTCACGCCGGTAACACGGGTTCAAATCCCGTACGGGGTACAAAGACCTCCAGCCCAAAGGCTGGAGGATTTTTCATATCCGGGGCAATGTCTTTTCCAGCGTCTTTTCCAGCGTCAGTCTGGGTTCCGACCACGACGCGAGCAAAACTGGTTATAACCTACCCCCAGACCATTAGCCTTATCTGCGCAGGCCGCAGCCTGCTGCCAACGAGACCAGGGCTAAGACCACCGCGAAGTTGTGCAAAACCCTTCCTGTCCTGCATGCGTAGGCATAGACTGCAAGTACAGCAGAAAACAAACAGAAAGGAGAGCGGGTGACAGAAAGCGAAACGCACCACAGCCAAGGCGCACAGCCCGAAAGCACAGCCAGGTAGTAACGCTATAATCCACAACTTCCTTCCCACCAACGTTTGTACGAAGTATAGGAGCCTGCAGCATATGCACTTCGACGCACAGCGCCATCCCGAGTCCTACTAGCACAGCGTTCTCGGCCACGGACTATCCACAGATTGCTTGCGGAATAACCACTGATTCGATCCGCACCTCGGCCACGAAGAACCCTCACTGCAGTACCGGGCTCGGGAATTTTTGCGTTTTCCTTCGCCTGGCGGATTCTAGGGGTCGTTGCAACGATGATGGTTAGTTTGGTTTGATGCTACCGGTTTGTGTGAGGGCGTTGGTCATGACTTCGGCTGGGGTGCGCCAGTTGAGTGCTTTGCGTGGTTTGTGGTTGTGAATGTTGGCGATCATTTCTAGGTCCTCGGCGCTGTAGATGGACAGGTCGCTGTTTTTGGGAAGGTTTCTTCTGAGCCTGCCGTTGGTGTTTTCGTTGCTGCCGCGTTCCCATGGTGATCCTGGATGGCAGAAGTAGATGGGAATGTCAGTGGCCATGGTAAAAGCTTTATGACCAGCCATTTCGCTTCCTTGGTCCCAGGTAATTGATGACCAGATAGCTTTATCGATTCCTGTAACTGCCTTGTGCAGGGCTGTGAATACTTCTTTGCTGGTATGCCTTCCCGGTAAGTGGCCAAGGACAACAAATCGGCTGACGCGTTCTACTAGCGTGATTACCGCTGATTGGTTGTTTTTACCGAGGATGAGGTCGCCTTCCCAGTGGCCTGGCAAAATACGTTCACTTACCTCATCTGGCCGGTCGTCTATGAGGATCATGTCGTCGACGAAGCGTTGCTGGGCAGGTGTGCTGGAGCGGGTTTGGCGTTTCTTGCGTTTCTTTCTACCGGTCGGCAAGTCCAGGCAAGTCCAGGCCAAGGTCTTCAAGT
>NZ_JAVBIF010000004.1:0-161057 GCF_032821615.1 Corynebacterium tuberculostearicum
GCCAACCAAGGCAACTAAGCCACGACGATCCGATTCAGACAACGAATGAAACGGGCCAACAACCCCAGACACAACAACACCCTCCTAAGGGAAAGTGTTGCAACGACCCTCTGAACTCAAGCTGTTAACAATCTTTACAAGGGGTAAAAAATTCTTCCTTCGGGGGTAGTTTGCTAAAGATGTTATTCCAGTTCAGTGAAGCCTATGGGGTTAAAAGGGTGGGGGAGTGGAAGGTTTTCTTGGCAGAGTTTACAACCTTGCAGAAAATGTTCTGTAACTTACAGAAGAACGTGGATAGTGAGCAGTAACACACTATCTCGTGTGACCTAAGTTCCTCTCAGCCAAGGAGACGATGCTCTATGAGTGACGTAGCTGCAACTCCTGTCTCGCGCCGTGAACCCACTGGCAGCGAGTTCATCGCGATGCGCGACTCCGCCCAGTTCGGCGAGCTGCGCCGCACCTACCGGAGTTTTACCTTCCCTATGACCGTGGCCTTCTTCGTGTGGTACGTGGTTTACGTTCTTGCCGCCGTGTTTGCCCCTGATTTCATGGCAACCGAGCTCGGCGGTGGCTGGAACATCGGCCTCGTCTTTGGCCTTGCTCAGTTCCTTACCACCTTCATCATCACGTGGATTTACGTGAAGTACGCCAATAAGAATATCGAGCCGAAGTCGGCCGCCATCCGTGAAGAATTGGAGGGCAACTAATGACTACCACCACCCTTGCCGCCGAGACTTCCGCCGGCAACCCCATCCTGAATATTTCCATCTTCGCCATCTTCCTTATCGTCACCATGGCGGTGGTGCTGCGCGCCGGTAAAACCACCAAGGAAGCCTCGGACTTCTACACCGGTGGCGGCAGCTTCTCCGGACGCCAGAACGGTCTGGCCATCTCCGGTGACTACCTCTCCGCCGCATCCTTCCTAGGCATCGTCGGCGCGGTGGCGCTCAACGGCTATGACGGCTTCTTGTACTCGGTGGGCTTCTTCGTCGCCTGGCTGGTAGCACTCATGCTCGTCGCCGAGCCCATGCGTAACGTCGGCCGCTTCACCATGGCGGACGTCCTCTCCTTCCGCCTGAAGCAAAAGCCCGTGCGCGTGGCGGCGTCCATCGCCACCCTCTTCGTCACGCTCTTCTACCTCATCGCGCAGATGGCCGGCGCCGGCTCGCTGGTGGCCGTGCTGTTGGATATCCACGACTTCAAGTGGCAGGCCCTCGTCGTCGGCATCGTGGGCGTGCTCATGATTGTCTACGTCCTGGTCGGCGGTATGAAAGGCACCACCTACGTGCAGATGATTAAGGCCGTGCTTCTGGTCGCCGGCGTGGTCATCATGTGTTTCTTGGTCTTCATTGCCCTTCGCGGCGGCTTTAGCACCCTGTTTAATAACGCCATCGACATGCACGCCGCCTCCGAGCAGATTAAGGAGAAGGGCTACGAGGCTAAAGACATCATGGCCCCAGGCCTGAAGTACGGCGCCACCACCGCCACCAAGCTGGACTTTATCTCCCTGGGCATTTCCCTGGTGCTCGGCGTGGGTGGCCTGCCACACGTGCTGATGCGCTTCTACACCGTGCCCACCGCCACTGAGGCGCGCCGGTCCGTTACCTGGGCGATCGTCATCATCGGTGCCTTCTACCTCATGACCCTGGTCCTGGGCTACGGTGCAGCTGCGCTGGTGGGGCCGGACCGTATCCTGGCCGCGCCGGGCGGGGCCAATGCTGCGGCACCGCTGCTCGCACTGGAGATTGGCGGCTCCATCTTCATGGCGATTATTTCCGCCGTGGCCTTCGCTACCGTGCTCGCCGTGGTTGCTGGCCTGGCTATTACCGCCTCTGCGTCCATTGCGCACGATATCTACCACGCGGTTATCCGCAACGGCGAGTCCACCGAGGCCGAGCAGGTCCGCGTCTCCCAGGCCACCGTGGTGGTCCTGGGCATCGTCTCCATCATCCTGGGCATCCTGGCCATGACCCAGAACGTGGCCTTCCTGGTCTCCCTGGCGTTTGCGGTGGCGGCCTCCGCCAACCTGCCGACCATCCTGTACTCCCTGTACTGGCGCCGCTTCAACACCGCGGGCGCGGTGGCCTCCATGTACACCGGCGTGGTGTCCTGCCTGGTGCTCATCTTCTTCTCCCCGGCAGTCTCCGGTTCTGAGAGCTCCATGTTCCCGGGCGCGGACTGGGCCATCTTCCCGCTTTCCTCGCCGGGCTTGGTCTCCATTCCGCTGTCCTTCTTCGTTGGCTGGTTGGTGTCCATCATGACCAAGCCGGATAACTTTGAGGAGCTTTCCGCAGAGATGGAAGTTCGCTCCCTTACTGGCGTGGGCGTGGAGGCACCCGTGCAGCATTAATTGCTTGAAAAGTGCACAGACCCGGTAATGTGGTTGGACGTGCTTAGAACGTCTGTGACCCGCAAGGCGGCATCAGTTAAGGCTGGTGCCGCTTTGGCCGTATGCATGCTCGCCTTGACCACCACCGCGTGCAGCAATAGCGAGCGCGAAAGCGATGCGCTTGCCGACGCCCCCTTAAAAGCAACAGACACCAACCGCGACGTCCCACCGGAAACCAATGAGTTCCTGGAGGGCGATGAGGGTCATTCAATTACCTATATCCGCCTGCACGATGGCATGCACATGGGCTCTGCCTCGGAGCACGAGGCCCGCCCAGCGCTAAGCCTTATCAAGCTCTATATCGCCACCTACGTCATGGAAAAAGGCGAGTACGAGGACAAATATGAGGCGCTGGATATGATCGCTAGCTCCTCTGATAAGTCCGCCGAAGACCTCTTTGACAAGTACCCGGATTCCATCGACGCGATTGCCGATGAATTCCACCTCGAATCCACCAAGGCCGGCGAGAAGTGGGGTTACTCGCAAACCTCCACGTATGACGTAGCCAGCTTCATCTCGCAGCTCATTGAGCACGATGAAACCCACCCGGTGCTCGTAGCTATGGCGCATGCCGATCCCATCTCTGAGGATGGCTACCTTCAGAACTACGGCACAGCCAAGCTCTCTAACGTAGTAGGCAGCAAGTGGGGCTGGTCCAATGACAAGTCCATTAACTCTTCGGTTTCCTTTGGTGAGAACTTCGTCGCCGCCGCCTCCATTACCGGCTCATCCGATGACCTCACCGACTACGTCAAGGACGAGGTGACCGGCAAGAATCTGGGCAAGGCCACCGAGCGCTTCCTTAAGTACAAAGACGGCGAGGACGTTCCACCGATCGAGACCTCCACTTCAGAGACCCCCACCACGTCCTCCAACAAGAAGGACAAGGACGAGAAGTCCGGCAAGGGCAAGAAGGAAAAGTCCTCGTCCAAGGAGCCCACTAGCGAATCCACCACGTCCAAAAAGAAGTCCGCAGACAAAAAGAAGGGCTCGGAGAAAACCTCCGAGCCTTCCAAGAAGTAGTACTACCGCGCCTTAGAGACCGTTTCTGCGACGATCTTCGCCAGCTGGCGAATCTGATCGTTGCTCAACGTCTTGCCATTAAAAGACACGCCATTGGCAGTGACCTGCGGCAGCTCTGGTAGCTCCGGGTGCGTGCTCTGCAGCTGCGAGCTCAGCTGATTGACTAGGTCGGACGAGCCATTGCTCGGGGCCTTGGTCTGCGGCTGCGGCTGCGGCTTAGGTTGTGGTTTCTTAGCGGTCGGCTTCTTTGCCGGTGCAGGAGCCGCGGATTTGCCTGGCGTCCACTGTCCCCAGTCTTCGGCGTAGACCTCATTGACGTCAACGATGACGCCGCCAATCGTCTGCTGCTTGCCGTGCGGCAGCTGGTGGATAGTGGTGCGCGGGTGAATCTTGCCGTTGGAACCCCAGTCATGCATCCAGAAGTACTTGCCGATGCCATCCTGGATCGCCCACTCAATAGTGCTGTAGTTGCCGTAGATGCCCGTCTGGTAACCGGCCAGCTCCAGCGTTTTGGAGAATGCCTGCAGGTACGGGCGGATTTGGCGGGTGTACTGTTCGCGGGTGGGGTTATCGTCGATCGCGATGTAGATCGGGCGTTTGGTGGGGCCGCCTGCCTTCTTGTGTAGCGCAATCGCCTTCGGTGCGTGTACTGCCGCACCTGCTGCACCCTGCTTCCAATCGGCAGTTTCCGCACGGCCGAATTGGTATACCGACGCCGTGGGCAGGCCTGCTGCTGCATTGGCCTTAGTTTCCTTGAGAGTTACCGGCTTGCCGGTCATCCACGCTGCGCCAGGGCGCTTGTCGGAGACGTAGCGAATCGCGCCCATATGGCCGGCATTCTTAATTGCCTGCGGGGAAGGTACGCCGGCGGAGAAATCAATGATGGTGCCGCGCACCGGTCCGAGTGCCGCTGCATGTGGAGCGGCAGTACCGATGGCGCCTGCGGTCAGGGCGAGAGCGCCGACCTTAAAGAGGCCGCGACGGGAGAAAGATGGTGACATGTTGAGCTCCTGCAGTAATCACATTTGTCACAGTAGTTAACAACTGCACCATAGCAGCAGGTCTAGAGTCCTAGTCGGAACGAAACTGCATGTCGCGCTTTTACTTTGTAACGCTATTTCGAGTCATTGCTAAACAGCACTCGCGTGGGGTTCTCAACCGTGCGCGATACCGTGCAGTCCTTCTCGTGGGAGATGCGAATCAGGTTGTCCACCAGTTTGCGCGCTTGGTTGCCTTCCGGTGTATCCGGGAACGATAGATCGAAGCCCACACGAACCTCCGACAGACGCGATGCACCATCTTCGTTTACGCGGTCACCCTCTACGTGCACGTCGAAGGATTCCGGCTTCGCTCGCCGGGACGTCACAACGTCCACATCGACCGCGGAACACCCCGCGACGGCGGCTAGCAAAAGCTCGACAGGGGAGAGGAGCCCCTCACCACTGCCAAATTCAATGCTGGCTCCCGCGGAATTGGTAGCGCGGTATACGGCGGTGTCGAGGCGGGTGAGGTCTACGACATAGCGTTCAGTGCTTTTACTCATGGCTTAGAGCTTAAGCAAGGAACGGGAAAAGTAGAAGGAAATGGCCGTGAGGATGGTGCGATAGTCAACGGTCCTCGATATTTGTGGTCACTATGGACATAAAATTGTGCTCCTGAAAATGGGGGCAGCTGTCAAAGAAGATTAGAGCTCTGTGAAACTGTCGAGTTTTTAAAGTTCGCGGAACGTGACGAATTAAAAAATCAAGGGTGGCGAGAAGTGAACCCACACGGATTGTCCCATTGCGGGTTTATGGTCTGCAGTGGTGCGGAATTTGGTTCCAGATTCATGAGTGGCGGTAACAGAGTAGTGGTCGCCTTCGAAAATTGCGGAGTCCACTATTGCTGGAACCGTGGTGCCTAGATAGTCTTCGTCCACAATCTTTGCGTGGTGCGGCAAGATAGCGGCTTTAGTACCGTCCCCTCGCACAGTTACATCGCTCAGCGGCCATGAAACACCAAGCGTGGGACACTCGACGAGGCTTTCTGTAATGGTGGTTTGAACAATTGTGGCGTCCGAAATGAACGCCGCGACCTCCGGACTAGCGGGATTTTCTAGGAGCTGTTGCGGGGTAGCGATTTGTTGGATTTCGCCGCCGTCTAGGACCACGACTCTATCTGCAATAGCCAGCGCCTCGGCGCGATCGTGGGTCACGTGCACCGTGGTTAGGCGTTGTTTTTGCGTCAGTTCTACTAGTTCGCGACGCAAATTATCGCGCAATGGTTCGTCAAGAGCTGAAAGGGCCTCATCCAGTAACAGAAGTTTAGGACTTGCGACGATCGCTCTGGCAAGAGCCACGCGCTGGCGTTGTCCGCCAGAAAGACTGTTCGGAGACCGGTCTTCGAATCCCGGCAGGCCTACGAGGGTCAAAGTTTTAGAAATGTGCTCTTCGCGTTTAGCCTTAGCTACTTTCGCTCGGCGTAGTGGATAGCCAACATTCTCTTTAACAGACATGTGTGGCCAAATCGCGTGCTGTTGGAAAACCATACCAATGCCGCGCTCTTCGGGAGGAGTTGAAGTCATCTGTTTGCCATCGATGTCGAGCTCACCCGATGATGGGGAAATAAAACCAGCGATGGTGCGAAGGAGGGTGGTTTTGCCGGAGCCTGACGGTCCCACAAGTGCGATGAGTTCTCCTGGCTCGATGGAGAGGTTGATATCGCGTAGGCCGGTGGTTCCGTCCGGAAAAGTGACCGTGAGGTGGGAAGCTGCAATTTTCGCCATTATTAAGTCCTTACCTTGGGAGCACGGATAGTCAGTGCGACGGCAATGATGCCAAGCAGCGCAAAGAGTAGGGCGAGTGCCGATGCCTGGTTATAATTTCCTGCCTGTTGCAGATTGAAGACTTGGACACCCAGTGTTGTGGTTCCGGGTGCGACGAGGAGCACGGAAATAGTAAGTTCTCGAATCGCGGTCACCGCTACGAGCACCGCACCGGATATCGCCGCTGGAATGGTCATCGCGCCGGTGGTAGTAAATAGCGCCTTAAGCGGCGTGGCGCCAGAAATGCGCGCTGCTTCTTCCACGGTGACCGGGGTGCTTATTAGCGGGGCGCGCACGGCCTGGACAACGAGTGCAGTAAAAGCACAGACGTAGGCGATAAGGATTATCCAAATGGTGTTATACAGCCCGGTATAGCGCCCGGCAATCAGCCAGGCGACACCGATGATGAGCCCAGGCAGCGCGCTCGGTAGCAGCGCAGAAAGGGTTAAAAGCGTATTTCCTCGTGCCTGAGTCCGGGTCACTAGAATTCCGATGACCCAACCAAGAATCCCGCAGATTATCGCGGCGGCTATTGACAGAAATGCGGAATTACTGAGTCCGTCGATGACGCGCGGGTTGGATAAAGCGCTGCTAAAGTTCGCCAGCGAGATGGTTTCTAAGGTAAATGGAACCCCAGGAGCTGGCAGCAATGCGCGGTAGGCCAAACCAAGAATTGGGCCAATGGAAATGGCGAGCCCGCACACCCACATGATGATCGTGACCGGCCAGCGCGCCGAATGCAGTGCGAAACGCGCCGGACTTCCGGAGTCATGTGTAGAAGACGAGTTTTTCAGGGAAGTGAGATAGTCCATGATTACTGCGCCGATTCCCAAAAATAAGAGGACAACGCCGATGGTCGAGACCACTTGTAAGGGGTTGGATACGGTGCCGGAATCAATGAACCGGTAAATCATCGTCGCGAGCGTTTCGAACCGAGCCGGCGAGCCGATAATAGCGGGAATGCCGAAATCAGCCAGATTAGCAATCGCTGTGAGAGTGAACGCGGACAATAGCGCGGGGCGCAGGAGTGGAAGGGTGACCGTGCGCAGAACTGTCATCACGGACGCGCCAGATACTCGGGCGGCTAGCTCAAAATCGGGGGAGATGGAGCGCAAGCTTGAAGAAATGATGACATATGCCGTGGGAAAAGAATGGATAGTCATCAGCGCAATGACCCCGTCTGCGCCGTAGATATTCCATATTTCGAACTCAAAGAGCTTATTCAAGCCCTGATTCGGGCCGAAGAGTTGAATCCAGGCGATCGCTCCGATAAATGGCGGAACCAAGAGGGGCGAAAGCAAGAATAAGCGCAGTACCGAAGAGCCGTAGATATCTGTGCGGTCTAGCGTGATGGCAATAACGGTGCCGATGATGACGGCAGCGAGAGCCGAAAGCGCCGTGGAAAATAGAGAATTCCAGGTAGCGATGCCGAGCCCTTGCTCTAGCAGGATGGGAATTTGGTTTCCGCCCAGTGCAAGGGAGACAACAAGGGCCAAAGGCGCGATGAACAGGCCAATGGCAATCAGCCACACGCCAACGCGTAGCGCGGTTACGGAGGGATTTTTCAACAAGTTGGTCACCAAGAACTAGGAAGACACTGCCTTTTGGAATACCTCGACGGCCGCGTCTTTATCCTTGGTGATTTTCCCCAAGTCCTGGTCCATGAGCTCAATGTCTGTGAGTTCAGGGGTGCCTGCTGGGGTTCCCACGTCCTCACGCACCGGGAGGTACGACTGCTCGACGGCGATTTCTTGTGCCTTCTTTGAAAGCAGGAAGTTGATGTATTTCTGTGCTGCTTCTTGTTCCTGGGAGTCTTTGAATACGCCCGCAGGCTCAGAAATATACGGTGATCCTTCGGTGGGGTAGGCGAGGGCAACTGGGGACCCCTTATCCGCCAGGTCGCGGACTAAGTAATCGACGACCACGCCCACGGGCTTGGAACCGGAGGCGATTTCCTGGGAGGTAGGGCCATTGGACTCTGCGATCATCGGGGAATTCTTGCCCAGATTTTCGATCCACGCTTTTCCGAGATCCGAATTATTCTTCCACGCAGAGGCGTTGAAAGCCGCTGCACCTGAGACCGCTGGGTTCGGCAGGACGAGTTTGTCCTTGTACTTCGGATCGGTGAGATCCGCCCACGAGGTTGGGGCATCCCCTTCTGCGATTTCGTCGGTGTTATAAGCAATTACAGTAGGGATTATGCGCGTGCCAACATAAAAATTCTCGTCGTCCTTGGCTTCGTCGATGATGTCATCGGAATCGACATCGGCCAGCTCGATGAGGTCGCCATCCTCGGCGTAGTTTTCAAAGGTAGGTGCATCGGCCGCCCAGAAAACATCTGCTTCAATGTCGCCAGATTGCTTCTCTGAAGAGATGCGGGCGTTCAAATCACCGGTACCAGCGCGGTATACATTGACCTCGATATCGGGGTATTCCTCATTGAAGGCCGCATTGATTTCATCGACCTTTTCTTCTGGTTCGGAGGTATAGACGGTTATGGAGGTTGAATCGCTGGTCGCCTGTGAATCTTCTTGGTCGGACGCAGGCTCGCCGCACGAAGTAAGAAGGACGGTTGAAGCAAGGGCTATGGCAGAGAGAGAAGTGTGCTTCGACTTCATCGTGGGAGTTCCTCCAGAGAGAGTAGTGATCAGGAACATCAATCTAACTGCACTGAAGTTAAGAAAACCTGGGATCGATGTAAACGTGCAGTAAATTTTTAGGTCCCTTGAGCGGGTGTTTGGAGGAAGCGGTGGTTATTAATGAAATCCCTAATGAGGGTCGGCCCCCCTCTTTATCTAATGGACCAAACAGTCAACCGACTGGTTGATTGCAGTTTCAACCAGTCCTGTGATTCAAAACGGGGATGAATGTAGAAAAATGAGTCCTAAGAGTATTTGATCCATCGCTAATCCAGCCGTGACAGCAGTTGGGAAGGAGAATGACCATGAAAGCTTTGGATTGGGCATCTATTTTCTACCTCGTGTTGGGCTTGGGCGCTGGCGTGTTCTACCGAGAATTCACGCGTGCCAATGATTTCCCCGCGGGCGAGTTCACTCAGCTAAGCGTGGCGCATACTCACTTGCTAGCGCTCGGTTTCATGATGAGCCTTATCTTCTTGCTATTGGAGAAGGTCTTTGGTCTGTCACGCAGTCGCGGTCAGTTCAATGCGTTCTTTTGGCTGTATAACGTCGGCGTGGTCGTCACCGTTGGCGTCATGATCTGGCACGGATGCTTGACCGTAATGGGGGAGGAGTCCTCTGCAATGATCTCTGGTATCGCTGGTCTTGGGCACATCCTCATCACGGTAGGCCTAATCGCATTCATCGCAGCGCTTGGTAATGCCATCGGTGAGTCCCAAGAAGCTAAGTCCCAAGTAGCAGGTGAATAACAATGAGTGAGACTGTCTCAAAGCGCCACAACGTCGGCTCTGCGAGATGAGAGCTCACCAAAATAAATGACCCTCATGGCCCCTACATAGTATTTTTAAGGGAACTGCTCGGTCACAAGGAAAGTGCTGGTAGTTGAGGCGAAAAATGGATTTTCCTAGTCTGCTTGGCGTGTTTGTAATCGCAGATTAGATGAGAATGGACTTTTCATCTTCTATAAAGAGCGCTTGCCCATCTCTCAAAAGCAGCAGGTTCCATTCTCGGCCGTAGGTCTCGACAGTCTTACTGATGACCTCTATTGAATAGGGCCCAGTGGTTCCTTGTGCATGAGGAACAATGACATGAGGAGTGAAGTTTAGCCCTGTATATTCGGTGAGCTGCGGTGCAGTTTTGGAATCGTCCATGATTGATGCCGGCTCAATTGATGGGCCGGCAACAACTGCTCCTGCAGAACTTCCAGCGTAAAATTTTCCTTGCTTTACTGCCCCAGTCAGTGCACGGTCGGCACCCGTTTTCTTCAGTACGTCAAGTAGGCGGAACACGTCGCCGCTCGCGACATAAATGCAGTTGGCTGATGCAATTTCATTTTGAAGATCGCTTGAGTTTGTTTGCGATAGGGTGAGAGGGACTAAGGTCTCTGCTGTCTCTCCAATTGCCTTCAGTTCTGCCTGTGCAAATGGTGCCTGGCGCATCTCTGAAGCGGCATCATCGATATACAGCACTCGCCCCGAAATGTAGTCGCCGATGTCCGGGTGCAGGAATGAAGCGAGAAGAAGTTTCATGGGCCTAGATTACGAAATTCTTGCCACTCCCACCATTCGAAGAGCAAAAGTCTCGAGACATCGACCGGAACGATGTCTCGAGACTTCGGGAGACTCGGATATTCAGCCTCCCAGCCGGTATGCCTGTCCCGGTTGAAGTTGATTCCCTAGCAGGATACTCGCCGATTCCCTATGGTGTAAGAAAGATTTCCGCGAGGTTAGCGAGAACCTCTTCCATAGCGGCGGGTGTAATCCCGTCCTGTGATAGGCAGTCTTGTAGGTCACTTTTGAGAAGGCGCTGGCAGTGATCGACCCTCACCCAACTTTTTTACGTAGCCCTCCTTCGTAAGCGGCAATTTTAACGTCGAAACTCGATGAGTTACCTCCACTTGAGAGGGGGCACACGAAAATGGCCTCGTTTGACTCATCGCTGTTCACTTTGTCGCGGGAGACCACCAGAACCGGGCGACGGGTGTCATGCCAAGTTCGCTTACCGTTGGAGACGAATATTATTTTTTCGTCGCTGACGAAGTAGAGGCGGCCTCGCCGGACAACTTTCGGGAAGGATGAACTCATCGTTCGGTGGCGTGTCCAGCAAAAATGTTGTGGAATAGTTCTTTGCTTAATCCGTCCGTTGAATACGCGTCAATATGCGGGGGTAGAGTTTTGAGAGCGTCAACTCGGCGTCGCATTTCGGGTGAACGTTCAAAAATGTGGAGACCATTAATGAAGTCCGGCCACGCGTCGTGAATCTCATTCTTCGGGATAGTGATACCTCGAACGCCGACTCGATAATGGTGTTCATATGGACCGTAGGTGTGCGTGAAGTTTCGCAGTTTAGTGGCAGTCATCCCGCCGAAGTTTTCCCAAATGCCATCGAAGATTTCCTCGACATCGTGCGGTATAGCGTCACCCGTCGAAAATGGCTCCAAAGGGGCGGCAGGGCTATCGCCAACTCGAGACTTGATAAACCGGTACAAATCTGGCTGCGCCGGTCCGTGATCCCAAGCCTGGAAGGTTCCGGCGGATAAATCGCGGTTTTCCAAGTGTCCATAGAGGCTCTCCGCAAGGTAGGACAACTTCTGTGCCTTCATATTTGTAATCGAAGGGATCAGACCTTCATCAGACTCACGTCGGGTAGCCCATGAAAGGAACTGCAACAGGGGTTCCATAACTTCACCTCCTCAACTTCAATTTGATTCTAACACTAGATTGGTTCGTCCCCTCGTATCCTCGGCTAGAAGGGTGGCAATCGACACCTGTATTTTGTTTTACAGGCAGGTTCGACATGGTCCCTAAACTAATCGAACATATATTCTCATGTTATGAGGTCGTATTTATGCCCCGGGTCGCCGCGCAGGGAAATCGCCCTCCAAGTCCGCCGGTCGGCAAAACAGCCGGGAGGTTGGTCACCTCCCGGCTGTGGCTTGGACTCCCGATTAGGAGTAGTCAGTCGCCACGTCAGACGAGTACAGGCTCACGTTGGAATGTCCTTTAATTGGGCAGTTAATAGGAAGAAACATTATGTTTAAGGTTAGTCCACAGCAAGCCAAGGGAAGTGGTCGGTACTCCATCACGTGAAGTGTCCCAAGTGTTGCGTCTGCATAAACGAAACCAAACCTGGGGCACCTCTCACAACTAGAAAGTCAACGACACCAGCGCCAACCAGGGCGAAATACAACGAAAAATCTCGAGACACCATAGGAACGATGTCTCGAGACTTCACACGGTGCCCCAGAGTGTGTCTGAGTTCATGACATATTTGACAGTCTGTGCCTGAGGGAACCGTCGTGATGCTTGACAGATCAGCCGCGACATATTTGACGCTTAGGGCTACCTTACCGTGTCGGGTGATGCTTGACTGGTGAGTCGGGACATGTTTGACACTATGAACAGTCCTAACCGCAATATGGCCATTGTCCGAGCAGTCCGTGAGCAAAAGCGCAGCCCGTCAAAGGTAGCTAAGCACTTTGGTATTTCCCGGCAGCGCGTCTATCAAATCCTCAACGCTTTCGACGCCGGCGGTGCCAAGGTTGTCGCGCCGAAATCACGTGCCCCACACACCCATCCACAGGCCGTGCCAGATAGGTTGCGGGCAGAAATTGTTACTATCCGTCGTCAACTAACGCGTCATGGGCTTGATGCAGGACCGGAAACTATTGCCTTTCACCTTGAAAGAGACGGAAAACGCAGCCCATCTACGTCCACGATTCGACGCATCCTGGCCAAAGAGGGACTTATCAGCCCGGAGCCGAAAAAGAAGCCCAAAAGTTCATTTATCCGCTTTGAAGCAGCCATGCCCAATGAATGCTGGCAGGCAGACATCACCCATATCTTCCTAGCTGATGGCACCAGGGTCGACGTCCTAGATTTCCTCGATGACCACTCGCACTATCTCTTATCGATTACCGCTGCCAGCTCTTTTACAGGCCCACAAGTAGCTGCTGAGCTTACTCGATTGATAACAACCTATGGTCCGCCAGCATCGACGCTTACAGATAACGGGTTAGTCTTTACTGCCCGCTTAGCTGGGCGTAAAGGCGGGCGAAATGCTTTTGAAAAAGTCTTGAGTACGTACAAAATTCAGCAGAAAAACGGCCGCCCAGGCCACCCACAAACGCAAGGAAAAATTGAGAGATTTCACCAAACACTCAAAAAATGGATCACGGCCAGACCACCCGCGAAAACTATAGGTGAGCTGCAAGAACAACTAGATGAATTTCGCGACTACTACAACATTCACCGCCCTCACCGAGCGCTTGGCAGACGCAGCCCGCACCACAGCTACACGACAGGACCCAAAGCCAGCCCAAGTGATAATCCAAAGCAAGAATGGCGCACCAGAAACGACATTGTCTGGGACAACGGCAAAGTCACCGTGCGCTACGCTGGCAAGCTTTTTCACCTAGGCGTTGGCAGAGCCTTTAAACGACAAAAAGTCCTCATGGTCATAGCCGACAATCACGTCATCACATCACTAGCCGAAACCGGCGAAGTAATCACCGAGCACTACATCGACACAGCCCGCGACTATCAAAGGCCCTACTGGAAACAAGGAGACCCACCCCAAGCCACAGAATAAAAGAAACCGGCACCCCAGAACAAAAAGCAACTGGAATGCCGGTTTGTCAACGATGTCGCGACTCATCTGTCAAACATGTCGCGACTCATGACACGGTGCCCCAGAGTGGATTCGAACCACCGACACCGGCTTTAGGAGAGCCGTGCTCTATCCCCTGAGCTACTGGGGCGGGGTTGCGTGTGCAACTTGGCTAATCATAGCAGTGGGGCAGGAGTGCCCCGAAATGGCTGGGGTGTGGGCTAGCTCTCGGCCAATTCCTTCTGCTTATTGCGAACGGAGGAGGCTGGTGGGTTGGTCTCGTGGGTGCCGTCGGAGTAGAGGACGGTGGGGATGATGCGGTTGCCGTCGTTGACGGATTCGATCCAGGCGTTGATGTCGTCGGTGTTGTCGCCTTCGACGTCGACAAGCGCGTATGGGGTTTCGGTGCGGTCCAGGTTCTTGATGAGCTTGGCGCAGAAGGGGCACCAGTCGGCGTAGAAGATGGTGACGTCGGAATTGGTTTCGGGGGTTCGTACAGTCATTAGGCTGCATCCTTTCGGTCGTAGGTTAAAAAGCGGTATTTGATGGGAAGATCGCTGGCCTCTTGGTCCGGCAGCGCGAGGTGGCCTTTGTCGGAAGTAAGCCAATCGGTGCTGTGGGCGAGGCCGAATTCCTCGGGGATGTCGGGGGCGTAGATCGATTTATCGCCGTAGGTGCTACCGATATTAACGCCCATGAGGGTGACCTCAATGCGGTCCACCTGGTCCAAGGTGGCGGTGTAGATTTGGCCGCCGCCGATAACCCAGGCGTCGGAAAGCGAGGGCATTTCGGTAAGCACCTGGGCGCCGGCGGACCACTGGCCGGGTGCGCGGGAGGAGAGCACGTAGTTCTCCCGTCCGGGAAGCGGGCGGAACTTGGGGTTGAGGGACTCCCAGGTCTTGCGGCCCATGATGACCGGCGCGCCCATGGTCACGTCCTTAAAGTGCTTGAGATCCTCCGGCACGTGCCAGGGCATCTGCTCGCCATCGCCAATGATGCCGTCCAGGGACTGCGCCCAGATTGCGCCCAACATTAAACGGACACCTGCGCCTTGATGGTGGGGTGGGGGTCGTAGCCTTCAATTTCAAAATCGGCGAAGTCATAGGAGAACATGTCCTCCGCCTTGTGGAGGTTGAGCTGCGGGTAGGGGCGCGGCTCGCGGGAAAGCTGCTCTTTGACCTGCTCCACGTGGTCGTTATAGATATGGCAATCGCCGCCAGTCCAGATGAGCTCGCCCACCTTGAGGCCGGCTTGCTGGGCAAACATGTGGGTCAGCGCCGCGTAGGAGGCGATATTAAAGGGCACGCCCAAGAACATATCGGCCGAGCGCTGGTAAACCTGCATGGACAAGGTGCCATCGGCCACGTAGAGCTGGAAGAGCAGGTGGCAGGGCATCAGGGCCATCTTGTCCAGCTCCGCGACGTTCCATGCAGAGACCAAGTTGCGGCGCGAGTCCGGGTTATTCTTCAGAGTGTCGAGCGCTTGCTGAATCTGGTCAATGTGCTGGCCGTCCGGGGTGGGCCAAGAGCGCCACTGCACGCCGTAGACCGGGCCTAGCTCGCCATTGTCGTCTGCCCACTCGTTCCAGATGCGGACCTTGTTCTCCTGCAGGAACTTAATATTGGACTCGCCTTTGAGGAACCACAACAGCTCGCCCAATACCGCGTGGAAATAGACCTTCTTGGTGGTCAGCAGCGGGAAAGACTCGGCCAGGTTATAGCGCAGCTGCGCACCAAAAATAGAGCGCGTGCCGGTGCCGGTGCGATCGCCTTTGGGCGTGCCTTCGTCGAGAACGCGGCGCAGCAGATCCTCGTACGGGGTGGCAATAGCGGCGCTAGAAACGGTGGACGTATCACTCATGGTGCTCCAGTGTAGAGCGTTAGAAAAACATTGGAGTAGTTGGAGCGTTTATTTCCTCTTGGCGCTGGCAGTGGCATTATCGCAGGAGGCTGTTTCGCGTAGCGCTTGTTCTATGGGGGTAGCTTTCCACCGTGCAGTGGCGCCGCTGAGAATGGAGGGGCGTTCCCATAAGTAGGTCATTTCAACCAGCCCACGCAGATCGGTGCTTAAGAGTCCACCGAGCTTGAGCATCCAGGGGTGGATCGTTATCGGGGTGCGGTGGCACCCCGCGCGGTCGGCGAATTCCGCCTGCGTTAGCGCCGGAGCGCACGGTGTTGCGACGATGGGAGCGCTGGTGGGGTCGAGGAGGGCATCGGCAAGAGCGCGGCCGAAATCTGGCAGGTAGGTCACCGAGTGCTTCGCATGTGGGTTGATTAGAGCTAGGGGGAAGCGCTTACCGATTATCAGCTGGTGGTAGACGCAACCCGGCCCGGAGTCGGGACCAAATAAATCGGCCGCGATGACGGATACGGTGTGGGCGCGAGAGGCGAGACGGGCGTCGATGAGCTGCGCGCGCACGCCGGGCTTTCCATTCCGGGAGCCGGTCAAGGGAGTAGTCGGCGAGACTTCTTCGCGGTTTGGATCAAAGCCATAGGTGGATTCGGGGAACACGATGGGGATGGTGCGTTCCGCAGCGATGTGAAGCGCGGTTTCTTCGGCGGGGATGAGGAGCTTTCGCCATTGCTCGGCGTTATAGGCGGCGTGAATGCAGTGCGCGATGCCGTCGATATTGGCAGGGTAGGACTCTTTACTGGTTGCATCGCCGGTGATGTGCTGGACGCGGGGCCCGAGGTTAATCGTGGTGGCGTGTCGGCTCATGATGAGGCATTCATGGCCCCGGGAGGCGAGTTCACGGGCAACTACGCGGCCGACGGGGCCCGCTCCGGTGATGAGATATTTCATTTCCAAGATTCCTGTTCAATTTAGTGACTGGTGCTCTCTCAAGGTATAGGAAGTCTCCTACGAAGACAAGAGCAGTGCTCTCATTTGTGAGTTGCTATAGTTTATTCATGGCACAAACCCCACGAGAGCGCGCCCGCGAAGAGACGATGACCCGCATCATCGAATTGGGGCGGAAGCAGCTCGCAAACGGTGGCGTGGAGGCGCTGAACCTGAGGGCCATAGCCCGCGAGCTAGGGATAGTCTCCTCCGGTATTTATCGCTACGTCCCCGATAGGGCACAACTGATTACGTTGCTTATCGTCGATGCCTTTGATGGGCTCGATAATGCCGTGGCGCAGCGTGATGACGCACGCGCCCAACCACGCGAGAGATTCGTGGAAGTGGTGAGCGCTATGAGGCGGTGGGCCCTGGATTTTCCGCAACGTTGGGGCTTGATTTATGGCACGCCGATCGTGGGTTACCGAGCCCCGGCTGCAGAAACTGTTGTAGCTGGGACGAAAGTGAGCCGCCGGATAGCTGCTCTGCTGGAAGGAGCCTCCAGTGTGCCGCTGAGGCGTCGTTCGCCACAGTTTGCTGCGGATCTGGCTGCCGCCGCGCAGGACATCGGTGCAGAGCTCACCGAGGATGCGATGGAAATGGCTCTGGAGGCTTGGATGAGGATTATTGGGTTGATCAACGCCGAGGTCTTTGGCTATCTCGGCCGCGAGACCCTTAGCGATTACGACGAGTTTCACACGAGGGCAGTATCGCGCCTGGCTACCGATTTAGGTCTTTAAAATCCGCCGTGCTCCTCGGCAAAGGCCTGGGCATGCTCCAAGATCTCATCCTTGAGCTCGGGGCGGCAGATGAGGATATCCGGGATGAATGTGTCCTCATTATTGAAGCGAATCTCGGAGCCATCGAGGCGGCAGCAGTGCAGGCCGGCCGCCTGGGCGACGCCCACCGGGGCGGCCTGATCCCACTCGTACTGGCCGCCGGCGTGGATATAACCGTCATAATCGCCCAGCAGGACGTGCATGGCCTTCGCACCCGCGGAGCCGACACCCACGATTTCATAGCCCATTTTCTCCGCAATGTAGTCGGCCACCTTGGGCGGGCGGTTGCGGGAGACAACGAACTTCTTAGACAGTGGGCCGGTGACCGCCCGAACGTCCGAGGACTTAAAAGTAACGCCGAGATCCGGCAGGCCCACCGCCGCATGGATGGGGATACCGTTTTCTACGAGGGCGATATGTACTGCCCAGTCCTGGCGGCCGGTGGCAAATTCTTTGGTGCCGTCGAGCGGATCCACGATCCACACGCGGTCTTTCTTTAAACGGGCCAGGTCATCGGAGGCTTCCTCAGAGAGCATGCCGTCCTGGGGACGGTGCTGCTCGAGGACGCGGGCGATCCATTCTTGGGCGGCTTCATCGCCGGCGTCGCCAAGCGAAAGGCCCCGCAGCAGGCCCCCGTTGCGCACGCCTTTCAGGATCTCACCGCAGCCCTGGGCGAGGGAATTGGTCAGGCGGGAATCAGAAATCTCGACGGTCATGGTGCCCACATTACAACGCAGACTAGAGTGTGGGCATGCCAGAAAACATCCTCGACCGCTTCCGGCCCCAAGTAGCGCAGTGGTTTCAGGATGTATTTGCTGCTCCTACCGCCGTGCAAGCGCAGGCCTGGGAGAAGATTTCCCGCGGTGAGCATGCCCTTGTGGTAGCTCCTACCGGTTCCGGTAAGACCCTCGCTGCATTCTTGTGGGCGCTGAATAATTTGGTTGAGCGCGAGGGCCAGCTGGCGCTGCCGGTGGGCTCAGGGACAACTGGATCCGCCGCCGGGGTGAAGGTGCTGTATATCTCGCCGCTCAAGGCGCTGGGCGTGGACGTGGAAAATAACCTGCGCGCCCCGCTGACCGGCATCGCACGCACCGCAGAGAACCTAGAGCTAGACGTGCCGGATATTTCGGTAGGCGTGCGCTCGGGCGATACGCCCTCGGCGGAACGTGCGCGGCAGGTGCGCAAGCCGCCGGATATCTTGATTACCACCCCGGAGTCGGCCTATTTGATGCTGACCTCCAAGGCGGCGGGGATTTTGAAGACGGTGGATACCGTCATCATCGATGAGATCCATGCATTGGCCGGCACCAAGCGCGGCGTGCACCTAGCGCTGACCTTGGAGCGCCTGCAGCAGGTGGCAGGGGACTTCCAACGCATCGGGCTTTCCGCCACCGTGCGGCCGTTGTCTGCGGTATCGAATTTCTTGGGCGGCAACCGGCCAGTAGAAATTGTGGCCCCGGACGCGGAGAAGAAGTGGCAGCTGGACGTGCATGTGCCAGTGGAGGATATGTCCGATCTGCCCACACCGGAGCAAGGCTCCACCATTGGGGAGATGACGGTGGATGATGCGATTGGCATCAGCTCTCCTTCCGTGGATGAGTCCGCGCTGCCCACGGCGAAGTCCATCTGGCCGTTTATTGAGGATGACCTCTATGCGGAAATCATGGCGCATCGCTCCACGCTGGTATTTGTCAACTCCCGGCGCACGGCCGAGCGGCTGACCAGCCGGCTCAATGAGCTCTATGCACAAGAGCATGATCCGGATTCGCTGTCTCCCGAGACCCGCCGGGACCCAGCCCAGCTGATGAAGCAGGTCGACGTCGCCGGCAAGGCCCCGGCGGTTATCGCCCGCGCCCACCATGGCTCGGTGTCTAAGGATGAGCGCGCGATGACTGAAACCATGCTGAAAGAAGGCACGCTTAAGGCCGTGGTGGCCACCAGCTCTCTGGAGCTGGGCATCGATATGGGTGCAGTGGAGCTAGTCGTGCAGGTGGAATCTCCGCCTTCTGTGGCCTCCGGGCTGCAGCGTGTGGGCCGCGCTGGGCACTTTGTGGGCGCGGTATCGCACGGCTCGTTTTATCCCAAGCACCGCGCGGATCTGGTGCAGTCCACGCTGACGGTAGCGCGCATGCGCGCCGGGCTCATTGAGGAGATGCATACCCCGCGCAACCCGTTGGATGTGCTGGCGCAGCAGACGGTGGCGGCGGTGTCCGCGGCTGGTGAGGACGGGCTTGATGCCGATGAGTGGTACGAGATGGTCCGCCGGGCCTGGCCCTACCGCGATTTGGCGAGGGAGGTCTATGACTCCGTGCTGGATCTAGTCAGCGGCGTGTATCCGTCCACGGACTTTGCGGAACTTAAACCTCGCGTGGTTTATGACCGAGTGACGGGAGTGATGACGGCGCGGCCTGGTGCCCAGCGCGTGGCCGTAACCAGTGGCGGCACGATTCCGGATAGGGGCATGTTTGGGGTATTCCTCTATACCGGATCGGGAGAGGGCTCCGGTGGTGCTCCGCGCCGGGTGGGCGAGCTGGATGAGGAGATGGTTTATGAGTCCAGAGTGGGCGATGTGTTCACCTTGGGCGCTACCAGTTGGCGCATCGAGGACATCACGCGCGACCAGGTGTTGGTCACGCCCGCGCCGGGGCATACCGGGCGCCTGCCATTTTGGAATGGCGATGGCGCGGGCCGACCCTATGAGCTGGGCAAGGCGTTAGGTGAGTATCGCCGCGGGGTATTTTCCTCGCCGGATATCATTGCGGATGCCGATGATAATGCGCGCTCCAATATCGTGGCCTATCTGCAGGAGCAAAATGAAGCCACTGGTGTCATCCCGGATGAAAAGACGTTGGTGCTTGAGCGCTTCCGCGATGAGCTAGGCGATTGGCGCGTGGTGCTGCATACCCCGTTTGGCCGGCCGGTCAACTCCGCATGGGCGCTAGCGGTAGGCGCCCGGGTGGGCGAGCGCACCGGCATGGATCCGCAGGCCGTGGCTGGCGATGATGGCATCGTGCTGCGCCTGCCGGAGGCAGAATCCGAGCCCGATGGGGCCATCTTCGCCTTCGATGCCGATGAGATCGCCGATATCGTGGCCGAGCAGGTGGGCAACTCTGCGCTCTTTGCCTCCCGTTTCCGCGAGTGCGCGGCCCGCGCGCTGCTCTTGCCTCGGCGCAATCCCGGCAAGCGCGCGCCGTTGTGGCAGCAGCGCCAGCGCGCCGAGCAGCTTTTGGACGTTGCCCGTAAGTACCCGTCCTTTCCCATCATCTTGGAGACGGTGCGAGAGTGTGTCCAGGACGTCTACGATGTCCCCGCGCTCACGGAGGTCATGCGGGAGCTGGGCCACCGCCGCATCCGCATTGCGGAGGTCACCACCGAACAGCCCTCGCCCTTTGCCTCTTCGCTGCTGTTTAACTACACCGGCGCGTTTATGTACGAGGGCGATTCCCCATTAGCAGAAAAACGCGCGGCCGCCCTGGCCCTTGACCCGGCGCTTTTGGCCAAATTGCTCGGCACGGTAGAGCTGCGCGAGCTGCTCGATCCAGAGATTATCGCCGAGGTCCACGCACAGCTCCAACGCACCGAGCCCTCGCGCCGGGCCCGCACCACCGAAGAGGTAGCGGATCTGCTGCGCGTGCTGGGGCCGATTCCCGTCGACGAGCTGGGCGAGCACACCGACGTCCCGTTATCCGCCCTGGACCAGCTGGGCACCCGAATTATGCGCGTGCGCATTGGCGGGCGCGAACACCTAGCCCAGGCCCAGGATGCACCCCTGCTTCGCGACGCCCTAGGCATCCCCATCCCTCCCGGCATCCCTGCCCAAGTGGCCACCATTTCTGATGCCTTGCCGCAGCTGGTCTCGCGGTGGGCGCGCACCCGCGGACCGTTTGTGCTGCGAGATCTCACCGAAGCTTTCGGCATTTCCGTCTCCGCCGCGCATACCGTCCTCGGCGCGCTCGATGGGGTAGTAGAAGGCCGCTACCGCCAGGGAGTGGAGGAGCAGGAGTACTGCGCCGCCGCGGTGCTGAAGACCATTCGCTCGCGCTCGCTCGCCGCCGCGCGGGCTGCTACCGAGCCGGTCTCGGGCGCTACCTTCGCCCGTTTCTTGCCGGAGTGGCATAGCATCGCACCGGCCGGAAAGCGCCCGGCCCTACGCGGTGCCGATGGCGTCTTTTCCGTCATCGAGCAGCTCGCCGGGGTGCGCCTGCCCGCCTCCGCGTGGGAATCGCTCATCCTGCCCGCCCGGGTGGGCGATTATTCACCCACCATGCTCGATGAGCTCACCTCCAATGGCGAGGTGCTCATTGTGGGTGCTGGCAAGGCCGGCACGGCCGACCCCTGGATCATGCTGTTGCCCTCAGACTATGCTGCTCAACTCGCCCCGGAAACGGATGCCGAGGGCGTCAGCATGGTGCAGCGCTCCATCCTCGATGTCCTCGGCCGCGGCGGTGGCTTCCTCTTTGCCGATATTGCCGCCGAGGCCCCCGGTACCACCGAGGAGACCCGCGAGGCCCTCTGGGGTCTAGTAGAGATGGGCCTGGTAAGCCCCGATTCCTTCGCGCCTATTCGCACCCGACTGTCTTCCGGCGGCTCGCGCTCAGGCCGCACTGCGCATCGCTCGAAGCGGCGGCCCACCCGCTCTCGCCTGCGCATGGGGCGCACCTCCTTCGCACAGGCGCAGAATGCCGCGGGCGCGGGGACCCCGCCCGATGTCATGGGCCGGTGGTCGCTCGCGGTACCAGCCTCTACCGATGCCACCTCCCGGTCCGTTGCCCACGGCGAGGCCTGGCTCGACCGCTACGGCGTGCTCACCCGCGGCTCCGTCGTGGCCGAAGACGTACTCGGCGGTTTCGCGCTGGCCTATAAGGTGCTCTCCGGCTTCGAGGAATCCGGCAAGGCCATGCGCGGCTACGTCATCGATGGGCTCGGCGCCGCGCAATTTTCCACGCCCGCCATTATCGACCGCCTGCGCGGGCTGGCCGATTCCCCGGATGTTACCGGCTGGCCGTCTGGTACCACCGAGCCCGAGACCTTCGTCCTCGCCGCCTGCGACCCGGCCAATCCCTACGGTGCGGCCCTGCCCTGGCCGCAGCGCGACGATGCCGACGGCAAAGCGACCGGCGGCCCCACCCGCTCGGCCGGCGCGCTGGTAGTGCTTATCGACGGCCTGCCCATCGCCCACCTCACCCGCGGCGGCAAAACCCTCACCACCTTTATCGAATCGCTGCCCGACGGCATCGACCCCGCCGAGGTCTATCCCCGCGTGGTTTCCGCGCTCACGGACATGGTGGCGAGGGGAGTGCTGTCCCCGTTGGTTATCGAAAAGTGCAATGGCAGTCCCATCCATAAAACCGATGCGGCGGCCCACCTGCGCGACGCCGGCGCCGGGATTACACCGAAGGGCGTGCGCATCTCCGCTCGCGCCGCCGCTCCCCGTACCCCACGCGCAGGCCGCCGGGCCTCAGAGGCCATCGAAGAACTCAGCTTTGATGATCCACCGCCCGCTCCGCGCAATAATGGTGGTTTCCGTCCGCGCGGCGGGTACCGCCGCTAAAGATCCACAGGAGGTGTTATGCCCGAAGGCGATTCCGTCCTGCAGCTATCCAACCGACTGCAGTTTATGGCCGGCCGCGAGGTCACCGGCTGCTCCGTGCGCGTGCCGCGCTACGCCACCGTTCACCTCGATGGCATGGTGTGTGAGCGCGTCTGGCCCTATGGCAAGCACCTGTTTATGCAATTCGACCAGACCATCGTGCACACCCACCTCAAGATGGAAGGAACCTGGGCTATTCACTACGCAGGCGATCGCTGGCGCAAGCCCGGACACACCGCCCGCATCGTACTGCAGCTGGCCAATTCCCCGCGCGATATCGAGGTCGTCGGCCACCAGTTGGGCTTCGTGGACATCTACCCCGCCGACCACTACCACCAGCGCATCGCCCATCTCGGTCCGGATATCCTCGACCCCCACTGGGACCGCGAGGAAGCCCTGCGCCGGCTCAACTCCCGGCCCGAGCGTGCCATTGGTGCGGCGCTGCTCGACCAGAAGGTCGTTGCGGGAATCGGTAATGAATACCGCGCCGAGGCGTGTTTCTTGGCCGGCGTGCACCCAGCCACGCCGGTAGCCGAGGTCGATACCGCCCGCATCCTCGATATTTCCCGGCGCATCATGTGGGCCAATCGCACCTCCCCGGTGCGCGTGACCACCGGCGTTCGCCGCGCCGGGGAGACCACCTATGTCTTCGGCCGCAATCGCAAGCGCTGTCGCCGCTGCGGTACGTTCATCACCAAGGGCGCGCTCGGCGGCGTGGACCAGGGCGGCGACGAAGGCGAACTCGAGCGCATCATCTGGTGGTGCCCGCACTGCCAGCCGCTTCACTCCTCGACGTAGCCCGCTAGGGTGGAGGCTATGCGTACCCTTCTCAATATCATTTGGTTCATCACCGGCGGGTTCTTCCTAGCCTTGGCCTACTTCATCTTTGGCATTATCGCCTGCATCTTTATTGTCACCATTCCAGCGGGCGTGGCGTCGTTCCGCATGGCTAATTTCGCCCTGTGGCCATTCGGCCGCTCGGTGGTGCAGCCGGTAAAGGGAAGTGGCTCCATGTCCACCTTCTCCAATATCGTCTGGTTCGTGGTCGCCGGCCTGTGGCTGGCCATTGGCCACGTCACCACCGCGGCGGCACAGGTGGTGACCATCGTGGGCATCCCGGCCGCGCTGGCCAACCTGAAGATGATCCCGGTGACCTGCTTCCCCTTCGGCCGCAAGATTGTGGACTCTGACCACATCCCATTCGGTTGGGAGCCGATGGTCAAGCTCTAAACCACATTCCGCTGACAAAACAAGCACGTTTCGCCCGATTTCGCGCTGATTTTGGGCGGAACGTGCTTGTTTTACATCGCGGTGGGTCGAAGAGGCCATAAAGCAGCCGCGTTATCCACCCCGCCGAGTGGGAGGGAGGGGATAACGCGGCTAAAAGTGGGCCTTTAACGGTTGGAGCGATACCAACCGATGAGCTCATCGGTGGACTGGTCACCGGAATCGGCGGCCTCAGCGCCGGAGACGGCCGGGGCCAAGTCATTAGCCTGCTGCTTGCCCAGCTCCACGCCCCATTGGTCAAAGGAGTTGATATCCCAGATAACGCCCTGGGTGAACACGATGTGCTCGTAGAGTGCGATGAGCACGCCGAGGGTCTGCGGGGTGAGCTCCTCGGCCAGGATGGTGGTGGTCGGGCGGTTGCCCGGCATGACCTTGTGCGGCACCACGGCCTCATCGACGCCCTCCGCCGCGATTTCTTCTGCGGTCTTGCCGAAGGCCAGCACCTTGGTCTGGGCAAAGAAGTTGCCCATGAGCAGGTCATGCATGGAGCCGGAGCCATCGGCGGTGGGGAAGTCCTGCTTCGGGCGAGCAAAGCCGATGAAGTCCGCCGGGATGAGGCGGGTGCCCTGGTGCATGAGCTGGAAGAAGGCGTGCTGGCCGTTGGTGCCCGGCTCGCCCCAGTAGATTTCCCCGGTGGACGGGGCGGTGACCGCGGTGCCATCGCGGCGCACGGACTTGCCATTGGATTCCATGGTCAGCTGCTGCAGGTAAGCTGGGAAGCGGCCGAGGTCCTGCGAATAGGGGAGCACGGCGTGAGTCTGGGCGCCAAAGAAATTGGTGTACCAAACACCAAGGAGGCCCATGAGCGCGGGGACGTTTTCTTCCAACGGGGTAGTGCGGAAGTGCTCGTCCATGGCATGGAAGCCCTCGAGGAAGCGCATGAAGTCCATCGGTCCGATGGTGCACATAAGGGACAGGCCAATGGCGCAATCCACGGAGTAGCGGCCGCCAACCCAATTCCAGAACGGGAACATATTCTCGGTATCGATGCCGAACTCGGCTACCTTCTCCGCATTGGTGGACACGGCGACGAAGTGCTTGGCCACGGCGGATTCATCGCCATCGAATTGCTCGATGAGCCAGCGGCGCGCGGCGTGTGCGTTGGTCAGCGTTTCCTGGGTGGTAAAGGTCTTGGAGGCGATGATAAATAGGGTGGATTCTGCATCCAGGCCATCGAGCGTGGCGGCCATATCGGCGGGGTCCACGTTGGAGACAAACTCGGCGGAGATGCCAGCGACCTCGTAGGAGCGCAATGCCTTGGCTGCCATGGCTGGGCCGAGGTCGGAGCCGCCGATGCCGATATTGACCACCTTTTTGATGGTGCGGCCGGTGTGCCCCAGCCAGGAGCCGGAGCGCAGCGCGGTGGCGAAGTCACGCATGCGGCCTAAGACCTCGTGGACATCGGCGGCGACGTCTTGGCCATCTACGCTTAAGTCATCTTCGACCGGGATGCGCAGCGCGGTATGCAACACGGCGCGATCCTCAGTGTTATTGATGTGCTCGCCGGCGAACATGGCTTCGCGGCGGGCCTCAAGGTCGGCGGCCTTGGCTACCTCAACCAGCTGCTTGACGATGTCCCCGTCGATCAGGTTCTTCGACAGATCCACGTGCAGCCCGGCGGCGTCGAAGGTGAAGTTGCGGGCGCGGTCTGCATCGGCGGCAAAAAGCTCGCGGAGGTTGAGGTCCTTCTTGTCCTCATATACCTTCGCGAGCTCGCTCCACTGGGCAGATGCGGTGATATCCATGGTGGTAGGCCTTTCTGGCAACTAGCGCATTGGCAACATGTACCTCTCCCACCGTAGTCCAGAAAGCGCCACCGCGTCGGGGCCTTTTAGAGGATCAGCGCGCCTGCCCAGCCGGCGATAAGCAGCGGAATATTGAAGTGGATGAAGGTCGGGATGACCGAGTCGCGGATGTGGTCGTGCTGTCCGTCCGCGCCGAGGCCCGCGGTGGGGCCGAGGGTGGAGTCGGAGGCGGGAGAGCCGGCGTCGCCAAGCGCGCCTGCGGTGCCAATAAGCGCCACGGTGGCCGCGGGGCTAAAGCCCAACGACATGCACAGCGGCACATAGATAACGGAAATGATGGGCAGGGTGGAAAAGGACGAGCCGATGCCCATGGTGACCACCAAGCCCACCACCAGCATGGCACCGGCGGAAAGGACCTTATTGGTGCCAAAGAGGTTGGCGGTGGCATCGACCAGTGGGCCGACTTCATTGGTGGCCGTCATGACCGAGGCAAAGCCCTGGGCGGTGATCATGATGAAGCCGATGAGCGCCATCATCTTCATGCCATTGGTAAAGACATCGTCCGCGTGCTTCCAATCCACCGCGCCGGTAAGCAGCAAAATTCCCAAGCCAGTCAGCGCGCCGACCATCAGGCCATCGGATTCGAAGTCGAGTGCCTGCATGACAATCTGCACCGCAAAGGTGGCAATGATGGCCACGACGGACACCCACACCTTATAGGCAGAGGGGGCCTCTTGGTGCTCCTCAGCCGTGATGGGCAGGTTTTCATAGTCGCGCGGTTTGCGGTAGCTAAAGAAGATAGCGATGAGTAGGCCGGCGAGCATGCCGAGCGCCGGCACGCCCATGACCTGCATGATATTGATATCGGAGGTATCAAGCCCCGCCTGCTGGATATTAAAGAGCAGGATGTCATTTAAGTAGATGGAGCCAAAACCCACCGGGATAAACATGTAGGTGGTGATAAGGCCGAAGGTCAGGCAGGTGGTAATTAGCCGGCGGTCCAGGCGCAGCTTATTCATCACCGTGAGTAGCGGCGGGATGATGAGCGGAATGAAGGCAATGTGGACCGGGATGAGGTTCTGGCTCATCACGGACATGGCGATGAGCCCGAGGATGAGCATCCACTTGGTGGCCAGGGCAGTCTTGGGGTCTGCTTCGCCGCTGCCGCCGAGCTTGCGGATGAGGAAATTAGCCAGGACTTGTGGCAGCCCGGCCGAAGCCACGCCCATGGCAAAAGCGCCCAAGAGGGCATAGCTGAGGGCAATCTTGGCGCCGCCGCCCAAGCCGTCTTGGAAGGCGACCATGGTGGCATCAAGCCCCATGCCTGAGAGGAGCCCGCCGACGATGGCGCCTAGGAAGAGCGCTACCACCACATGCACGCGCAGGAGGGCGAGCACGAGCATGACTATGACGGCGACGAGAACTGCATTCATGCTAATTCAGGGTACTGCATAGTATCGGCTGGCCAGTAATTATTCGGCTACCCCAGCCGGCCACGGCCCATCCGCAGCAGCGCCGAAGCGATGGTGGGGCCTTCTTCCCCAAGTTCATCGCGGAACTGATTCAAAATGGCGATCTCGCGGGTGTGGACCAGGCGGGTGCCGCCAGAGCTCATGCGGGTGCGGCCAATGGCTTGGGAGACTTCCGTGCGGCGCTTGGCGGCATCCAAGATGATGCGGTCCATGCGGTTGATTTCTTCGCGATACTGTTGGATCTCCGCATCAGAAAGGGGATCATCCGTTCCCGAAGGGGTGCGGATGTCCAAGCCGTTATCGACGATGTCATTGTTTTCTTCTGCGGTCATAAGACCATATTGTGCCACCCGCCCGCGCAAAAGGAAATAGCAGCTCGCACGGCGGAAACGGGTCGTGTCCGGTGGGGCTAGTAGGTTGGAAGGCACTATGAACGAAAACTCTCCTTTTAGCCCTTCCCCGTCCACCGGTGGTGCCTCGAACCCTAGCCCCTTTGGCGGCTTCGGTGCACCGCGCGCAGCGAGCCCGCAATCCGAATCCCCCGATGCCTTGACCGAGGGCCTCAACCCGCAGCAGCTTGAGGCCGTTACCCATTCAGGTAGCCCGCTGCTCATCGTGGCGGGCGCCGGTTCCGGCAAGACCGCCGTGCTTACCCGCCGCATTGCCTATCTCATGCGCCATCGCGGGGTAAATCCGTGGGAGATCCTCGCCATTACCTTTACTAATAAGGCCGCCGCGGAAATGAAGGAGCGCGTGGGCGGGCTGGTAGGCCCCGTGGCCGAGCGCATGTGGGTATCTACCTTCCACTCCATCTGCGTGCGCATCCTGCGCCAAAATGCCCAGCTGGTGCCGGGGCTTAATACCAACTTCACCATTTATGATGGCGATGATGCCCGCCGGCTGTTGTCCATGATTGCCAAGGACATGCAGCTGGATCTGAAGAAGTACACCCCGCGTGTGCTGGCTAATCAGATTTCTAACCACAAAAACGAGCTCATCGGCCCCGAATCCGCGCTGGAGAAGGCGCAGCAGACCAAGAACCCGTTTGAGACCACCGTGGCCCAGGTCTATGCCGAATACCAGCGCCGCCTGCGCGCGGCCAATGCCGTGGACTTTGATGATCTCATCGGTGAGGTGGTGCGGATCTTCACCCAGCACCAGCAGGTGGTGGATTTCTATCGCCGGCGCTTTAAGCACGTGCTTATCGACGAGTACCAGGACACCAACCACGCCCAATACGCCCTAGTTGCCGCGCTCGTGGGCAGGGGAGAGCTCGGCCCCGATGCCCCCGAGCTGTGCGTAGTGGGCGATTCCGATCAGTCCATTTATGCCTTCCGCGGGGCCACCATCCGCAATATTCAGGAATTTGAGCGCGACTACCCGCAGGCACACACCATCTTGCTGGAGCAGAACTATCGATCCACGCAGACCATTCTCAACGCGGCCAATGCCGTGATCGCCAAGAACGAGAATCGTCGCGAGAAGAACCTGTGGACCGCCCACGGTGAGGGCGAGCAGATCGTAGGCTACGTTGCCGATAATGAGCACGATGAGGCGCGGTTCATCGCCTCTGAAATCGACTCCTTGGCGGATAAGGGCCGCAGCTATTCCGATATCGCGGTCATGTACCGCACCAATAACGCCTCCCGTGCGCTGGAAGATATTTTTATCCGCTCCGGAATTCCATACAAGGTGGTCGGCGGCACGCGCTTTTATGAGCGGCGCGAAATCCGCGATATGGTGGCCTACCTGCGCATCTTGGATAACCCGGACGATACGGTGAGCCTGCGCCGCATTATCAACGTGCCCAAGCGTGCCATTGGTGACAAGGCGCAGGGGCATATTGCCCTCCATGCGGAAAACCACGGCATTAGCTTTGGCAAGGCGCTTGCCGATGTCCCCCGAGGCGACGTTCCAGGCCTTGGCACTCGGGCTATTAACGCAGTCACCAAATTCAACGACATGATGGAGGGCATCCGCAATCAGATCCCGTCCATGCGCGATGAGGTTACCGGCCAACCGGATTTGGGTGAGCTGCTTTCCGCCATTTTGGATGCCACGGGATACAAGGCGGAATTGGAAAATTCGAATGACCCGCAGGACGGTGCCCGCCTAGATAACTTGAACGAGTTGGTATCGGTGGCCCGCGAATTCACCTCAGAGGCGGCTAACCAGCTTGCCGCATCCGGTGCGGATACAGTGGACCCCTCTGAGCTAGTAGAGGAGGGCGAAGCTGCGCCCGGTTCGCTGCAGGCATTCTTGGAAAAGGTGTCGCTGGTGGCCGATGCCGACCAGATCCCAGATTCTGAGACTGGTGTGGTCACCATGATGACTTTGCACACCGCAAAGGGCCTCGAGTTCCCCGTGGTCTTTTTGACCGGCTGGGAGGATGGCCAATTCCCGCATATGCGCTCACTGGGTGACCCGAAGGAATTAAGCGAGGAGCGCCGCCTCGCCTATGTGGGCATTACCCGCGCTCGCGAACAGCTGTATCTTACCCGCGCCATTTTGCGCTCGGCGTGGGGTAATCCGGTGACTAATCCCGCCAGCCGCTTCCTCGGCGAGGTCCCAGAAGACCTCATCAACTGGCGGCGAGAAGACTCCGATAGCTCCCTGACCGGAGCGTGGGGCGAGGACGACTACCAATATGGTCGCTCCTACGGCCGTGATTGGTCCGGGTGGGGCAGTGGTGGTTCCCGGTCCGGGTCGCGCGGTGCAGGGCGCGCTGCGTCTTCCCCATCGCAGCGCACCAGCAAGCCGGCGGCGACCTCGATGCCTAAGAACAATAACCTCAACCTAGCCGTGGGTGACCGCGTCAATCACGCTAAGTACGGGCTCGGAACTGTCATTGAGACGTCCGGCTCCGGCAAGCGCGCCACGGTCACCGTGGACTTTGGTTCTTCCGGTAAGGTCCGGCTGATGCTCATCGGCGGAGTGCCGATGGAAAAGCTTTAGACCGAAATGCCGCGCTCGTTGAACCAGGAAACGGGGTCAACGGCGGCGCCTCCGCCTGGGTGAATCTCAAAGTGGAGGTGCGGGCCAGTGGAGTGGCCCTCGCTGCCAATGCCGGCGATTTCCTGACCCGCGGTCACGCGCTCGCCCACATTTACCTTGAGCAGGTCTGCCGGCATGTGACCGTAGACGGAGATGGTGCCGTCATCGTGCTGGATGCGGATCCAGTTGCCAAAGCCCTGCGCTGGACCGGAGTTGATGACGGTGCCGTCCATGACCGCGTGAATCGGGGTGCCCACCGGGTTAGCTACGTCGATGCCGTTGTGCATCGTGCCCCAGCGCGGGCCGAAGCCAGAAGTAAGCGTGCCGGAGGTAGGAAAGACCACGGTATTGCCCGCGGAGTCCGTGCCGCGCTTCGTGGTGAGTCCCGAGTGATTCCCCTGCGGTGCGAAAGCTTCCTTCAGGCCCGGTACAGTGCCCGGGTCTAGGACGATATTGACGCCGCCGGATTCGTTTCCATCTACCTGCGGGGTAGCCTCGCCGTTCAATACGCCAACGGTGGTGGTGGCCAGGCCAACAAGGGCGTCGACCACGCCGGCGTTATCTACATTGGTAGCGGTGGGCTCGGAGGAGCCGTCCGATACGTCCACGCTAGCCACTGGCTCTGCAGCAAAAGCGGTGGTGCCGGTAGCAAGTACGGTGCCAAGCGTAACGATGCTCAGCGCCACGTTCTTGCGTGCGCGGTTCATGCGCTTCATAGTTAAAGTCCTTTTCATGGCTGTGCATGGTCTCGGGACGCCCGCACCCTGGAGGGGGCGGCGTCTTTCAACTGCCAACCGCGACACGCCGAAAGCCGAAATGCTTGCGCTCGTAATCGCTCGTGGCAACGAGTTAAAAGTTAGCCCGCTCCAACGGCCCGCGCAATCTTAGAAAACGCTGGTAGCGGCGGAAATATTTCGAAATCATTCGAACATGCCAGCTTGTTGCGCGTGTTACGAATGTGATTGGAGTGGCGTCTGTAAAGTACTGGTTTAGGATCTGGGGGTGGACCTTGGGGGTGGCGCCCATGGCTTGGGGCTGCAGTCTCGCGCGGTGTCGGCGGCTAAAAGTTAAAAATATCCACTCACCTGCGACAAGTCTGCGTACTGGACTTGCCTGAATGTGCTTCTGACCCCTTGTGGGACCGTGGCGAGGGTCCAACTGGTGCTGTGTTCGCTAGTGGCAGCGGAGTCCTCAGACGGCGCCAAGCGTCGTGTAGAGCGCCCTAGGGGCGGTCTGGAGCGCACTTGATGCAATCCGGCCTTCTGGGCGGGTGCACTAGGTGAGGGGAGGGTGTCTGTGGGCATGACAAAGCGCCGCAGAGAAATACATCTCTGCGGCGCTTAACAAGAAGGTATTGGGGGTGAGCCTTAGAGGTCGATGCCTCGCTCAGCCAGCCAAGGCTGCGGATCGATTGCCTCGCCACCGTTCGGGTGAACTTCGAAGTGGAGGTGGGATCCGGTGGAAAAGCCCATCGAGCCCATGCCAGCAATCTTCTGGCCGGCGTGCACATGCTCGCCAACGGCAACGTCAAGAGTTTGCATGTGACCATAAACGGTCATGGTGCCGTCGTCGTGCATGATGCGGATCCACTGGCCAAAGCCGGAGGCTGGACCGGAGTCGATGACCGTACCATCCATGACGGCAAGGATTGGGGTGCCGGGAGAGTTAGCGATGTCGACTCCCTTGTGGAAGGTGCCCCAGCGCATGGCGAATGGGGAGGTGAATGCGCCTTCTGCAGGGCGGGCTACGGACGGTGCGCGAGCGGCCTCGTCGGCAGCGGCGCGCTCTTCAGAAGCCTGGATGGCCTTGTTGAGCTGATCAGTCAGATCGGCAACTGGCTTAGCCTCGGCAACGTTGAGGATCTGCGGGGTGGTATCAACCGGAGTCGCAGCGGCATCCTCAACCTGGGTGGAGTCAGAGGCGAGCTCGAAGTCAACGGACTGCGTCTTGGTGGTGGCCGCGTCATCGGACTGGATGTTTGCGGCGGCTGCGCCACCCACGCCGGCGGTGGAAACTGCACCTGCCGCAACCGTCATTACGGCAATGCGGCCCTTCGCAGTCTGCGAGGTGACAATCTTGCGATGGCGGCCGGCGCCACGCTGAACTTTGCTTCGCATTAGGTCTTCTTTCGTCATTTTCACAATCTGCGCAGAACGAGTGTTACGTCCCCACCGAGTTAGTTACGAGATTGTGACCTTCTTGTTACCAACGAGATGTAACAGTAGCGTCTCGAAAAGATAACAGCAACCCAAATTAAGAAATTTTCTGGCTCGCCTCGGGGAAATTGTCCACGAGCAGGCAACATGTGGGACGCGGAATATTATTAGTGCGATAAAGATCCCACGCGATCTCCGCGTACGTCACGCAAAACTAGCCGCCTTTTCCTTCATAGTATTACAGCCAGAGTTAAGGGTGTGAAACCAGGGTAGATTTTATACTCCTTATATATTTGTATAGCCCAGGTGCAGGGGTTGCCGCCGGTGATTTTGCGAGCGCCTCGTCGCGCCACCCCGATTTCACTTCCGGAAGGTGGCAAAGTGGACGCCGATGAACAAAAACACCAGCCCCCAATCTCGGTCAACGCCCCGCCCGCGTAGCCAGGCGCGGGGCCGTACGGTGCGCGCGGAGCGCACCCCACGCGCGCCTCATCCCAGTGGGTCACGCCAGTCCTCTGGATCGGCGCAGCGCGTCGCCCGCAAGGCCGGCTCCAAGGCCAAGGCGCGCCGTACCCCCGCGCCGTTGACCAAAGCCGGGCGCATTCGCCGCATGCTTATCACTGCGGCAGTGCCCAACGTGGTTATTGTCCTTATCATTATGGCCATCGCGCTGGGCAGTCTCATGCTCGCCGGCTCTCCCATGGCGTGGTGGTACACCATCGTGGCGGAGGCCTGGATGGTCTTTAACCTCGCTCCGGTCTCTGCGGCCGATGTGCATATTTCCTTCCTGCCGGCCTTGCCAGCGCTCATCCTCGCCGTGGTGGTAGCGGTTCGTGTGCGCAGCGCGGTAAAACACAAGGTCAGCGTCAAGGACCTGCTGACTCTTCTGGCCTGCGTGCTTGGCGTGCCGGTGGTATTTACCATCATCGCCTGGCTGATGCTGTGGGATGCGGGCAAGGTCTATGACGTCTCCCCGCCAAACCTGGCGCAGGCGTTGTTGCGCGTTATTGTTCTGCATCTGGCCGCCATGGCTGCCGGTATGGGTTGGCGCTTGTGGCGGGCGTTGGCCAAGCGTTATGGAGTGCCGCGCCCGCTTGTCGACGCCACCCAGATCGCCCTTCGCTACCTCGCCTACCTGGCCATTAGTGCATCCGCAGTCTTTGCGGTGGTCTTCCTTGTCAATGTCTCCCGCCAGGGCGAGATGATGAATGACTATCCCACGATCTCCGGTTTAGGCATTGCCGGACTCGTGCTGCTGAGCGTGCTTTATATTCCCAATGCCATCGTGAGCACCGCGGCGGTATTGGTGGGTTCGGAGTTTTCCGTCGGCGAAGGCTCGGTAAGCCTCTTTAGCGCCCACCTCGTGCCGCTGCCACCGCTCCCCATTACCGGCGGCATTCCTGCATCCGCGCCCAGCTGGGCGGTGGCGCTATTGATCGTCCCCCTCGGCGCTGCAATCTATTCGTTGTATAAGAAGCGTCCGAACTATCAGGACGTACTAGTAGCTACGGTGGCCGCCGCAGTAATCATGCTGGTTGCCTGCTTCCTTGTTAGCGGTGACCTTGGCTACTACGGCGCGACCGGCCCGCAGCTGTGGACTGCCGCAGGCCTTACCGCCCTGTGGATGGCCGTCGTTGGTTGCGCCGTTGCCGCAGGCTTCGCCTTCGTGGCGTGGCGCGCGGCCCGCACGGCACCTAGTGCGGACCCTGCCGACGCTGCCACCACTACCGAGGTAACCGATGCAGCCGCCGCCGAAACTGACGACACCCCCGTCGAGCCGGAGCGCGAGCCCATCACCGATCCGGAAATCGTTGATGCCGAGGTAGTCGAGGACGAGCCCCAGGATTCCGCACCTGGCGAGGCCGCAGAGGAACCGGAAGAAGAGCAGAAAGAAGAGGACACTCCAGCCGAAGAAACAGCAGAGCAGCAGGATGAGGCTGAGGAGGGCGATGAAAGGGGCGTCGCCAAGCCGCTGAGCCAACAGCTCAAGGACCAAATGGGGGAGAGCGAGCAGGACTCCTCGAGCACAGATTCCCCCGAGGAGGGGGAGAGGGGCTAGGCTATAGCGCGTGACTTCACCGATGCCTCCGCGCTATACCGCTGACCCTGAACGCCTCCGAGTGGTGGTGCTCGTTTCTGGAACGGGTTCCCTGCTACAAGCCATTGTGGATGCCCAGGCCGGGCATTACCAGGTAGTCAAGGTGGTGGCGGATAAGGAATGCCACGGTATTGCGCGCGCACAGGGCCACGGGATTGAAACCGAGGTCGTGGCGCTGGGTGCGGATCGCGCCGAATGGAATCAACGTCTGGTTGACGCAGTAGATGCTGCGCAGCCAGACGTTGTTGTTTCTGCGGGCTTTATGAAGATCCTGGGCCAGGAATTCCTGGACCGCTTCGAAGGCCGCACCATCAATACCCACCCGGCGCTGCTGCCTGCCTTCAAGGGAGCGCACGCGGTGCGCGACGCCCTGGATTATGGCGTGAAGATCACTGGCTCTACCGTCCACTTTGTGGACGCGGGCGTGGATACCGGCTCCATCATCGCGCAGCGCCCCGTTGCCATTAACGCCGACGATGACGAGTCCACCCTCCACGAGCGCATTAAACAAGTAGAGCGCGATCTCATCGTGGAGGTGCTGCGTGCAGCTAACGTCCACGACGAGAAACTAACTATTCAACTCGCAGACTAAGACTTTTCGAAAGGCTTAATCCTCCTCATGAGCGAAGACCGCAAGCAGGTAAAGCGCGCCCTTATCAGCGTGTACGACAAGACCGGGCTGGAGGATCTAGCCCGCGCCCTCGATAAGGCAGGCGTGGAAATCGTCTCCACCGGCTCCACCGCGAAGAAGATCGCGGACCTAGGCATCGAGGTCACTCCGGTAGAAAAGCTCACCGGCTTCCCGGAGTGTTTGGAAGGCCGCGTCAAGACGCTGCACCCGCGCGTGCACGCCGGCATCCTGGCCGATACCCGCAAGGACGACCACCTCAACCAGCTCTCCGAGCTCGAGGTAGAGCCTTTCCAGCTCGTTGTGGTCAACCTGTACCCCTTCCGCGAGACTGTAGCTTCTGGTGCGGACTTTGATGGCTGCGTGGAACAGATTGATATCGGCGGCCCATCCATGGTGCGTGCGGCCGCCAAGAACCACCCGTCTGTTGCCGTCGTCGTGGATCCTTCCCGCTACGACGAGGCCGTGGAGGCCGTGAACAACGGTGGCTTCACCCTGGAGCAGCGCCGCGGCCTGGCGCGCGACGCCTTCCTGCACACCGCGGATTATGATGCTGCCGTCTCCGCGTGGTTCGTGGACCAGCTCAGCGAGGAGGGCCAAACCACCCCGCTGCGCTACGGCGAGAACTCTCACCAAGCGGCGACCGTCACCCGCATCGGTTCCAAGGGCCTTGCCAATGCCACCCAGTTCAATGGCAAGGAGATGAGCTACAACAACTACCAGGATGCGGATGCCGCGTGGCGCGCCGCATGGGATCACGAGCGCCCCTGCGTTGCGATTATCAAGCACACCAACCCCTGCGGCATTGCCGTGTCCGAGGAGTCCATCGCCGCCGCCCACCGCGCGGCGCACGCGTGCGACCCAATGTCCGCCTTCGGCGGCGTGATTGCCGTCAACCGCGAGGTCACCGTGGAAATAGCCGAGCAGGTCAAGGAGATCTTCACCGAGGTCATCGTCGCTCCTTCCTATGAGGACGGCGCCATCGAGGTGCTCAAGGCCAAGAAGAACCTGCGCGTGCTGCAGGCAGAGCACGAAGACCAGCACGAGGAGCGCAAGTACATCTCCGGCGGCGTGCTCACCCAAGAGCCAGACACCTACCAGGCCGAGGGTGATAACCCGGCCAACTGGACCCTGGCTGCGGGCGAGGCCCTCAACGAGTCCGACTTGGCTGAGCTCGAGTTCGCCTGGCGCGCCGTGCGCGCGGTGAAGTCCAACGCCATCTTGCTGGCCAAGGACAATGCCACCGTGGGCGTGGGCATGGGCCAGGTCAACCGCGTTGACTCCGCCAAGCTGGCCGTCGAGCGCGCCAACACCTTGGCCGATGGTGCCAACCGCACCGAGGGCTCCTTCGCCGCTTCTGACGCCTTCTTCCCGTTCGCCGATGGTTTGCAGGTGCTTCTCGACGCCGGCGTTAAGGCCGTTGTCCAGCCCGGCGGCTCCATCCGCGACGAAGAAGTCATCGCGGCAGCGAAGGAAGCCGGCGTTACTTTGTACCTGACCGGTACCCGCCACTTCGCGCACTAGCCTAAGCTAGACGCCATGACATTCCCTATCCGCCGGGCCTGGGGCCCGGCAGCCACCCTTATCGCCTGCGCGCTCACCCTGAGCGCCTGCGGCGACGAGGACGCGGCGAATAATTCCCCTACCTTTGTCAACACCGAGGCCCGCGGCACGGCAGATCCCCTCTACGGAAAAGAGACCACGTCCGCAGCGCCCGCGGCCTCATCCGCAGCAACGGCCGCCTCGTCTGCGCCGGCCGTTTCTACGGAGCCATCGGCCGCTTCCGGTGACGTCCAAGCCGTGCTTGACCGCATCGTGGCCGAACACGGCGATGTGGGCATCGCCGTATCCGATGGCACCACCACCATTGAAGCGGGGCGCACCGCTCCCGAAGCCGCGTGGTCAACCTCCAAGGTGCCGGTGCTCATCGCGGCGAATCGCACGGGTGTGGCCGATAGCCAGCTAGTGTCCTCTGCAATCACCTACTCCGATAACGAGGCCGCCAAGGCCGCGTGGGCGGGGCTAGGGGAGGGCACCGCCGCCGCGCAGGCCGCACAAAGCGTCATTGCGGAGGCGGGCGATACCGCCACCCAAGTCCAATCCCAGGTCACCCGCCCGGAATTCACGGCCTTTGGCCAAACCATGTGGAGCGTGGGCAACCAAGCAAAGTTCATGGCCGGGCTGCGCTGCGTTGAAGGTGCCCAGCCGATTATCGACGTCATGGGTGTTACCGATCCCGCCCAAGGCTACGGCCTGCGCACCCTGCCGGGCACCTTTATGAAGGGCGGCTGGGGCCCGAGCCCCGCCGGTTCCTACGATGTGCGGCAAATGGGCATCGTGCAGCTGGGCGGTCACGACGTCGCCGTGGCACTAATCGCCTCGTCCCCTGATGGCCAGTACGCCTCCACCCAAACCGTGCTTACCTCTATGGCCGAAGCCCTAGCGCAGGCCGAAACCCAGTGGCCCAGCCCCGCCTGCTAAGCCAGTCAGTAGAAAGGAAAACTCATGACTTCTCGCTTAAGCCTCCGCTCGCTTTTCGCCGCAGGCTTCGTCCCGCTCGTGGCCGCCAGCCTCGCGCTGAGCGGTTGCAGTGACTCCACGGACGACGCTGCCCCGAGCTTCAAAGGGAAGGGCAGCGGAATGACCACGGTCAATAACTCCGACAAAGAAGAAGAAAACGCCGAGGAGACCACGGCCGCCCAAAAGACCGTAACCAAGGAAGAGGAAGCCCCGGAGGAACCGCCGGTAGTCACGGTCACGCAGACGGAAAAGCAGGAGGCCCCGTCTTCCACCGGTGGTGGTCAGAAGACTGGTGTGGGAAACTACATTTCTGATTTCAACGAGTACGGATGGCTCGATGGCGGCTACGCCAACTGTCAGCGCTTTGAGCGTGCTTTGTTCGCTGGGTCTGGTCCTGACGGCAGGGTTATCATTTGCGAGACCGGAGGTGGCTACAAGTTCTATCGCTCGTCGATGTTTGATGGCCAGTTTGAATCGGGTGACGTTACCCAAGACGGCAACAACTACTACGTCAATGCGGATCCGTCGATCATTGTGGTGACGCCGAGTGGCGTAAGCGTGCGCGAGGGTGGCGGATTGGCCGCCACGGGCGAGTTCACGGAGTCGTGGCAGCGCTAACGCGGAAAGCGAGGGGCTAGCGCGACTTCTTCTTGCGGTCGGCCGCCGCTGCGGCGGCCGCAGAGATGGAGTCGTTGCGATTCTTCAGCAGCTCCAAGGTGGTTTCCTCGGCGTTTTCGGGGACGGAGGCGCCGAGGACGGCCAAGGCGGCGTCGGCAAGCATGGCGGCAGTCTCCGGAACCGACTGGGAAGCGTCGAACGGAGGGGTGCCGTTATTGGGGCGCATTTCAATAACGGACAGCGCGATGTGGAAGGGCAGCTCCACGCGGGGGTCATCCTCGCCCACGATGGCGGCGGCGGTGGAGCGGAAATGGTTCTGCAGGCGGTCGCGTGACTCGTGATACTCGGAGAACTCCGGGGAATTGGCCACCGGCAACTGATACAGGCGGCCCACGTTCCAGCCGCTGGTGAGCAGTAGGCGCGATTCCGCGGCGACCAAAGACCACAGGCGCTGTGCCGGGTCCGCGTCGGTGCCCGCCAACTCATCGGCCAACTCCAAGGAAGGCTCGATGGTGGAATTGAGCAGCGTCAGGAAAATCTCCGTCTTGGACGGAAAGTGATAGTACAGCGACGCCTGACGGATGCCTACCGCGTCTGCGATCTGGTGCGTGGACGTGGTAGCAAAACCCTGAGTAGTGAAAAGCTCGGAGGAGGCGTCCAAAATCTCCTCACGGGCGCTATTGCCCCTGCGCCGCGGGCTGTGTTTACGCGGCCTACCGACATTGCCTGCCATGCGGTGGGACGCCTCCTTTCACAAAAGAGAAATCGCTTTTAATAATCAACTGTACAATCTTATGCCCGACTAGGTACTGCTTCCGAATCCGCATCGTAGAGACTATTTATATTCTTCTGCCCGCCGGGAAATAGACTCAAACGCCGCCGAGACAATGCGGCACGCAGAACCATAAGCGGTGCGGTCCAGCGGCGGAAGATCGCGCAGCGTGACCGGGCGATCGCTAACGCCCTCATACCAACGGCGCAACTCTAACGCATAACCGGTGCGCCACGCTAGGTCCAAAGACTCTGCGTCAGCGGCGCTGAGCAGATCGCGTTCCACGCCGATCGCCAGCCGATCCACCGTCGGGCGCGGCCCCGGCGCTGCCCAGCGTGCGATTGCTGCGATGGGGGAGAGCAGCGTGGCCTTGATGTCTACCGCTGCATCGCGGTCCGGCAGCCCATCGACCATCTTGAGGGCAGGCGGACGCTGGGCCAAGGCTTCTTCCAGTAGTGCTTGTTCTCCGCCGTTTCCGAGGGGCAGGCCGGCGTCGACGCGCGCGGCGATGGAATCGGCGGCTGCGTGAGCTTGGAGACCGACATCGGCGAAGACGTCTTGGAGATCGGCATCGTCGCCCATCCACTCCACAGGCATGGACGGCAGCTGGTCGCCGCGGGCCGCAGCGCCGCTGAGGCGGACTGGGGAGTTGACCCCCGGGGAGCGAACAATATCCGTAATCAGCCGGGAATACCAGTGGGCCAATTCAATCTCATTGTCCTGGTGGGCGACCGCATTGCGCAAGATATCTTGGGCCTCTGCGAGCAGTCCGCGGGCCGTAGCGCGGGACTGGCAGTGCGGGGCGAGCTCGGAAAGATCGAGTAGGGATTGGTGCAGGGCCATTGCTCACTGCCTTTCACTAGTGCGGGGCCGGTGCTTCCCCGCCGGCTGCGGGGTGCACGAATGTTTTCAATCTAACACTTCGGTTCTGTGATCCGGGCATGTGGGCCGCGCGGAAGGGATAGGAGGGCTAAAACGACTTTCGCCGCCTGCCCTCGAGGAGGGAGGCGGCGAAAGCTTATGGTTCTTTTACCGTGTCACACTTGCCAGCGGCAAAAGTGCGCTGTTGATACCCAGCTACTGTTTAGCGGGTGGTGAACGGCAGGAGAGCCATTTCGCGTGCGTTCTTGACGGCAGTAGCAACCTGACGCTGCTGCTGCGGGGTCAGACCGGTGACGCGACGGGAACGGATCTTGTGACGATCCGAGATGAACAGACGCAGAGTCTTGGTGTCCTTGTAGTCCACCTTCTCGATGCCCTCAGCCTTCAAAGGGTTCTTCTTTGGGCGACGGCTCTGCTCCATACGGAACTTCTTTTGGTTATTGCGCTTATTAGCCATTGTGCAATTACCCCTTTACCAGCTGGACTTACGAACGCCCGGCAGCTCACCACGGTGAGCCATGCCGCGCATACGGACACGGGACAGGCCGAACTTGCGGAGGTAACCGCGTGGGCGGCCATCGGCAGCGTCACGGTTACGTACGCGGGCTGGGGAAGCGTCACGAGGCTGGCGGTTCAGCTCGAACTGAGCCTCCAGGCGCTCCTCATCCGGGGTGTTCGGGTTCTTAATGATCTTCTTGAGCTCAGCGCGACGCTCCGCGTAGCGGGCGACGATTTCCTTGCGCTGCTCGTTCTTAGCGATCTTGGACTTCTTAGCCATTGATTATCGCTCCTCGCGGAATTCGACGTGCTTGCGGGCAATCGGATCGAACTTCTTCAAGGTGATGCGATCCGGGTTGTTGCGCTTATTCTTACGGGTCACGTAGGTGTAACCGGTGCCCGCAGTGGACTTAAGCTTGATGATTGGGCGGATATCGTTACGTGCCATACTTAAATCTTCTCCCCACGTGCGCGAATCTTAGCCACAACGGACTCGATGCCATCGCGGTCGATGATCTTCATGCCCTTGGTGGAAACATTCAGGGTGATGGTACGGCCCTCAGAGGGCAGGTAGTAGCGACGACGCTGCACGTTGGGGTTCCAACGGCGCGAAGTGCGGCGGTGCGAGTGCGAGACCTGCTTGCCGAATTCCGGCTTGCGGCCCGTTACCTGGCAAATAGCCGACATGGGTCTTCTTTCTCCTAGCCGCCCACATCATGGCTATAGACAATGAAGCGCCGACTGCCGTGTGAGGGTGGCAGTGCTCAAAAGTGAGGTGTGAGCGGGTGCGGCGCCATCGTCAAACACCAGTAGACGGGGCGTAAAACGTATATTTTGACAACAGCAAGGGAAAATCTTACAGCCTTGGGCGCGAATTACCTAATCGCTATCTTGCTGTGGCAAGTGAGCCGTTTGCCGTGCTGGGGTGGTGTTTGCTTGTGGGGGTACCGCTAGGCGTGGCGCAAGAAACGTGAGTGAAATGAGTGGTCGCTGCTGGTTGGGGATTTCGTATATGGGTTAGTTGACTGTAGGATAATTCAGGTTGTTGACCCGTGCCGCGCGGCGCGCGGTTAACAGAGTGAAATTTGTACGTCCCAACTCGGGCACGATCCTCACTAAGCGTGTGGAACCGACCCGTAGTCCAACCCTGAGGGAATATATATGAAGAAAGATATTCACCCGGATTACCACCCGGTAGTCTTCCGCGATGCTGGTACCGGTCACTCCTTTTTGACCAAGTCCACCGCTTCCTCCGACCGCACCGTTGAGTGGGAAGACGGCAACGAGTACCCCCTGATCGTCGTTGACGTTACCGCTGAGTCCCACCCGTTCTGGACTGGTGCACAGCGCGTTATGGATACCGCCGGCCGCGTCGAGCGCTTCAACCAGCGCTTCGGTGGCATGGCACGCCGCAAGAAGAAGAACGCGTAAGGAGGAGAGTAGAAAATGGCAACTCCTAAGTTTAAGAAGTCCCGTGCGAACACCCACGCACGCCGTTCCCAGTGGAAGGCTGACAACGTAGCCCTCCAGGAAGTCACCATCGACGGCCAGACCGTTCGCATCCCGCGCCGCCTGGTTAAGGCTGCCAAGCTGGGCCTGGTTGACGTAGAGCAGTTCTAAGCTCGCTCTTAAATCTCCCCGTCCGCTCTCTTTAGAGGGCTGGGCGGGGATTTTTTAGCTTTAGAAGCCTGGCGGATTCTAGTGGTCGTGGAAACACGTCTTATGTTTCGGTTGAGTTTATCAGTGCGGCCATTTTCTCGGCTGGTGTTTGAAAGCCCAGGGTTTTGCGGGGGCGGCGGTTGAGTTGCATGGCGACGAATTCTAGGTCGGCTGCACTATGGACGCTTAGGTCTGTTCCTTTAGGGAAGTACTGCCTTAGTAGTCCATTGGTGTTTTCATTGGTGCCTCGCTGCCACGGCGAACCAGGATCGCAGAAGAACACGGGACAGTTTGTAGCTACAGAAAAGGCCTTATGGCAGGCCATTTCACTTCCCTGATCCCAGGTAAGTGATCCTTTGAGATGGTCTGGCAAGGTAGCAATCGCTTTAGTAAGTGCTTCATTTACTTCGGTAGCACTATGCCCATGAGGTAGATGCAGCAAGATGACATAGCGCGTGGTTCGCTCTACTAGCGTGCCAATTGCAGACTTATTACCTGCGCCTAAGATGAGGTCGCCTTCCCAATGACCTGGTACTGCTCGGTCGTCTACTTCTGCTGGCCGGTCGGAAATCATCACCATAGGGTCAACAAACCGCTTGCGGGCACTGCGCGTGCCACGAGGTCGACGTTGGGCGTGACCGCGCCGCAGTGCAGCAGCGACTTCCTTTTTCAACTCGCCTTTAGCCTGGAAATACAAAGACTGATAAATCGTTTCAGGACACACGTACATAGTCTCATCGCCGGGGTAGCAGCTGCGCAACCTCCCAGAAATCTGCTCTGGCGAGTACCTATCTTTCACCATTTCCCAGACCACCGTGCGCAAACGTGGATTGGCATCAATCTTGCGCTTTTTCGGTCTAAACCTACGCAACACCGATTTACGGTGCGCATGCGTGGGAAGATACACCCCAAATTCATCCCGGTTGCGTTTAAGCTCCTTGCTGATAGTGCCAGCAGAGCGCTGAAGACGCCGAGCTATCTCGCGTACACCTTTGCCTTGCCGGTCAAGATCAAAGATGAGCTCGCGCTCTTCTACCGACAAATAGCGCGAAGAAATACGCCTATCGATACGCTCTTGCGGAATAACCTGGACTGGAACTGCTTGGCGACCATCAACGTACTCAATTACCTGCATAAGCCTGTTATACAGCGCCACATCCGGGCCAGCCGGGACAAAAGGCACACGCCCCGCAGAAAGCTTGATGACACCTTTGTCCATATCAGCAGCATCACGCGGATGAATGCCACAGGCTAAAGCGGCATCTTTGCGCCCTAAAGCATTTACACGCAGTTGCAGATAACTACACCGGCGAGTTGTTGCCGCAGCTTTGCGGCCATGTGGATTGCGCTTCCACAAACCAAGCTCAATACCGATTCGATATACCGGAGAAGAGCCTATAGAAAGCTGGCGCGCAATATCCATCGGTGCCACACCTTCCAGCCACAACCGAGCTATTTCCTGACTGTCAGCCGAGCTAATACGCCTACAGCGCTTGCGCGGCAAGTCCAACTCACCAGCCAGCCGATAAGCTACCGACTCTGGTAAACAAACCACCCCAGCAGCCGCCCGTATTGAACTACCAGCCCGAACCAACGACGCAAACCGCGCCACAACAGCAGAATCCGGAACCCATTTCGACTCCACACAATCACCTAACCCATGTCAGGTGTTTCCACGACCGCTAGAAATCAAGCCTCCTATAAGTATGTTTTAACCGTATTTGGGGGGCTATGGGGGGTAAATATTTCTCTTAACTTCATGAAGTTGACTGCCATCAGTAATAATTAGGACTATGAAAATCCTTGTGGTGGATGATGAACAAGCCGTCCGCGAATCGCTACGCCGTTCCCTACGTTTTAACGGCTACGAAGTGCTGACCGCTAACGACGGCTTGGAAGCCGTGGAGACGGTGCGCGCTGAGAATCCAGAATTGTTGATTCTGGACCTTATGATGCCCAACATGGATGGCCTTGAGGTATGCCGCACCCTGCGCAGTGAGGGTTGGGACCGTCCAATTCTCGTTCTGACCGCGCGCGATGGCGTCTCGGATCGCGTGGCTGGCCTTGATGCCGGCGCGGATGATTACCTGCCAAAGCCGTTCGCATTGGAAGAGCTCTTGGCCCGCGTGCGCTCCTTGGTACGGCGTGCCTCTGCAGATTCCATCGCTGCTGAAGCTCCGGTGGAAAGCAAGCTGAGCTTCGAGGACCTTGAACTTGATGCCGATACCCGCGAAGTAAGCCGCGGTGGCCGAGCCATTTCCTTGACGCGTACCGAGTTCGCGCTGCTGCAATTGCTGATGGAAAATCCCCGCAAGGTTCTCTCGCGCAGCAAGATCTTGGAAGAAGTATGGGGATACGATTTCCCTACCTCCGGCAATGCTCTCGAGGTCTATATCGGCTACCTGCGTAAGAAGACGGAAGGCGAGAGCGATGCTCGCCTTATCCACACCGTCCGTGGCGTGGGCTATGTTTTGAGGGAGTCTAATTCGTGATTTTAAGGAAGCCCGCTTCCCCTACGGTGGCTTCCGGGAAAATACAGTCCACCCCTCTTGCCGAGTTCTCTGATCGTCAGGGGAGTTGGGCTTCACGGGCGCCACTGCGGTGGCGCCTTGCTACTGTTACCGGCCTTGTGGTGGCCGTAGCCGTTGCCTTGATGACGTTGGCAACGTATTGGGTAGTTTCTATGTCCCTTACTGCCTCCCTCGATGACCGCTTGGAGGCCAAGGCCGATGTCTTATTGCGGCAAAGCCAAGACCCGCGGTTCATGGATAACGTGGACCAGGAAATCGAGGACTTTAAGTCCTATAACCCTGGCACCCGTGTAGCCCTATCGCCGCCCTCCATGAGCTTTTCCTACGGCGACACCATTCCTGTGGGCGGGGACTTCCACCGGACGGAGGATTACACGGAAACTTCCGTGCGTACCGTCGGTGGCGAGCGGGTGTTGGCCAAGCGCCATGATCTGGGCTCTACCGTGGTCGTCGCGCAGTCCCTCGCCCCTACGCAAGAGCTTATTGCCATCCTGGGAACGGTACTGCTGATCATCGTTGCCCTTGGCATCGTGCTCGCCATCTTTGCTGGACTCATCGTGTCCAAAACCGGTATGCAGCCCATTGCCCGGCTGAAACGAGCGGTGGATTACGTGACGCAGACCAACGACCTGCGTCCTATTGAGGTCTCCAATAACGACGAGATGGCGCAGTTGACCACCTCCTTTAACCAGATGCTGGAGGCACTGCAGGAATCCCGTTCGCAGCAGTCTCAGTTCGTAGCCGATGCTGGCCACGAGTTGAAGACCCCGCTGACCTCTATGCGTACCAATATTGAGCTTTTGATGATGCTCAATCGCGCCGGTGGTGGCTTTGGCATGAGCGATGAGGACCGCAAGGACCTCGAAGATGACGTCATGTCCCAGATGAATGAGCTCTCCACCTTGATTGGAGACCTCGTTGATTTGGCGCGCGAGGACGGCAATGAGCGCGAACCGGAACCGGTTGACCTTTGTGAAGTCATGATGGCTTCGCTGGAGCGCGCGCGCCGCCGCCGTCCCGATGTGGAGTCCTTGGTGCGCTTTATCCCGTGGGAGCTGGACGGCGACCCCTTCGCATTGGGCCGTGCAACGCTTAACCTCATGGACAATGCGGCTAAGTGGTCGCCGGCAACTGGCACGGTGCGCGTATCCATGGAGCAGCTATCCTCCCACGAGGTGCGCCTGCGCTTTGATGACTCTGGGCCTGGCATTGCGCCGGAGGAGCGGGAGAAGGTCTTTGAACGCTTCTACCGTTCGGCGGAAGCGCGTTCCATGCCGGGCTCGGGCTTGGGCTTGGCCATTGTGAAATCGGTAATTGAACGCCACGATGGCACGATCAAGATCCGCGAGTCTAATGATGGTGGCACCCGCATGGAAGTCATCTTGCCGGGCAAGCCTGTGCCGGGTGAGATTTACGTGGACGGTTTGGCAGACCCGCATGAGGGGCTACCGGGTGGCAAGGATGACCCAAGCGACCGGGGTGAAATCTTTGCGCAGCGTTGGTTTAACCAGGGCTAGCGTACAAGCGTTTATACTGGTGAGGTAATACAGCAACCTTTCAGGAATTCCTAGTAGGTTGGCAGATTAGTATCAGTCTTGACCAAGCGAAGTGAGGCATAGTTTTCTCATGAACATGAGGAATGACGATTACCGCGGCTTTGATGGAAACTCCCCAGAGGGAGAATCCCAGAAAGGTCCGGGTAGGGCCGAGCCGGTTCAGGGTGGTCCGAACTTTGGGGAGACCGGACAGCCGGATGCGGGTGCCGGAAATGCTCGCCCCTACAGCGATGGCGCTGGTCCTTATGGTGGCGTCAGTGCGCAGGCATATGAGACCGGTTCCTATTCGCAGGGCTGGAATCAGCCGCGCGGCGGTGCTGAAGGTGATGACCCGCGAACGCTAGGTTCGCTGGGCCCCTATCCTAATGCACCGGAGACCCACAGCTTTAGCGGTCAGGGGCAGGAAGGCCCGATGGTCACCCCGCTGCCTCCGCAGCCGGAGCAGAAGAAGAAAATCGGCTTGGGCGCCGCCACCGCATTGGCGGCCGTCGCTGCCATCGCCGCAGGCTCGATTGCCGGCGCCGTGGTCGGCATGAGCTCTGGGGGAGGCAATAACGATACCTCCGTGGTCAATGAAGCCCTCAAGGCTGAGCCGAGCAATAATAGCACCGGTAAGGAACCGGCACAGGGTTCTGTGGAAGAAGTAGCCTCCAAGGTTTTGCCGGCGGTGGTTTCTATCCAGACGATGACTCGTGCTGGTGGGGCTGAAGGCTCCGGTTCAGTCATCTCCCCAGATGGTTATGTACTGACCAACCACCACGTGGTTGCCGGTGCTGAGCACGGTGGCATGATGCAGGTGACCATGAATGACGGCAGCAAGCATGAAGCTAACGTGGTGGCCTCGGATGCGAATACGGATGTTGCCATCGTGAAGATCAAGGACGTCAAGGACTTGCCCTTCTTGCAGTTCGGCGACTCCAATTCCGTCGCCGTGGGCCAAGAGGTGGTGGCCGTGGGGTCTCCTTTGGGGCTGAATGCTACCGTGACCTCGGGCATCGTATCAGCAAAGAACCGTCCCGTGCGCGCATCCCAGGAAGGTGGCGAGTCCTCACTGATTGACGCGATTCAGACCGATGCCGCAGTAAACCCTGGCAACTCGGGCGGCCCGCTGGTGGATCGAGACGGCAATATCGTGGGCATGAACTCCATGATTGCTTCGCTGTCTAATAGTTCCTCCGGCGAGGGCGGCTCCATTGGCTTGGGCTTTGCAATTCCATCCAATTTTGCCAAGCGCATGGCAGATGAGCTCATTAATGACGGCAAAGTTTCCCACCCGACCCTTGGCGTGAAGGTGCTGGCGCGTGACGACGGCAATGGTGCCCGCATCGCCGAGGTGGAGCCGGGTGGCCCAGCAGATAAGGCGGGCCTAAAGGATGGCGACATTGTCACCCGCGTCAACGATCGTCTGATCGAAAACGCCGATGCACTCATTGCGGCGGCACGATCGCAAGACTTTGGTGCGACGGTGTCCTTGGAGGTTACCCGCGAAGACTCGGACGAATCTCGTCAGGTAGAGGTAACCCTCTCAGGCGAGTAAATTACTGTGCAAGACCTCATTAGGTGCTAAATGCGCCGTACCTCACCCCGCCACAAGGCCGCAATGCCTTAACTTAAGGAGAAAAATGCCAGATTCGCAGCACGATGTGACCGACTCCGCGCAGCCCGACGGTGCGAATATGCGCGATTCCTTGATGGATGTAGCCGAACCCGATGATGCCTTCCTGCTGGCAAGCGAGCAGGAGGATAGCCTTGCTGCCCCGCGCCGTGGGCTTATTGTGATTGTCACTGACCATCCTGGTGAGCAATCCGATAGCACTTCGCAGCTGGTAAGCGAGTTGCTCGCGGAAGCTAATTTCCGCGTTGATGGCGCCATCGTGGTGCGTTCCAAGAAATCCAAGATCCGCCAGGCCATTGAGACCGCCGTGGTCGGTGGCGTGGACGTGGTCCTCACCGTGGGCGGTACCGGTGTAGGCCCGCGCGATAAGACTCCGGAGGCTACCCGGTCTGTCATCGACAAGATGGTGCCGGGCGTAGCTCAAGCTTTGCGTTCTTCTGGCCAAGCCTGCGGCGCGGTGGATGCCTGCACGTCTCGCGGCCTATCGGGCGTTTCGGGTTCTACCGTCGTGGTCAACCTTGCTTCCTCGCGTGCTGCGGTCCGTGATGGCATGGCTACCTTGGCGCCTCTGGTGCACCACCTGATTGACCAGCTGCAGCAATCGAGCGTGCAGTAATCGCAGGGCAGTTTCTATGACGTCGCGGAGAAATCGCCGGCGAGTATTCCGCCAATCCGATGCTGCCGACTATGACCGTAGTGCTGATAAGCCCGGCGCACCCGCTTCCCACGGTGTTGATGAAGAGAGAATCGTTACCGTCGATGACGCGGATTCGGTGGCGGCAGAGGGGGAGTCCGGTCAGCGCGATGAACAGTTCTACCGAGAAAACCAGCCCCCACACTACGGCGGCTAGTGCTTAGGGCGGGCCGCAGGTAGGTAGCTACAGAGGTATACAAAAGCCCGTGGTTTCTTCCGAAGAATGAAACCACGGGCTCTGTGCTGCGCAGGCAGCGAAGGGAACTAGGCCTGGTGGCGGCCGCCGCCGGTAGAACCGTAATCGGCGTCGGTAGCACCGCGGGTGGAACCGTCGATGCCGGTACCCGGGATGTCCTTATCGGAGACATTCTGGGCCTCGAGCAGGTCGCGGATTTCCGCGAGCAGTTCCTCGGAGGTTGGGGCAGGGGCCTCAGGGTCCACACCGTGGCGGCGCTTAGCGGCCTCGGTGAGCTTGTTGATCGGCATGACGATGAGGAAGTAGACCACTGCGGCGATGATGAGGAAGTTAATCGCTGCGGAGATGACGGCGCCGAAGTCCACGAAGGTGTTTTCGGCATCTGTGATGTGGAAGCCAACGGCACCAACCTCAGCGGAGCCGAGGGAGTTAATGATCGGCTGGATGATGGAGTCCGTGACGGACTTGACGATTGCGGTGAAGGCAGAACCAATGATGACTGCGGTGGCAAGTTCGATGACGTTGCCGCGCATGATGAAGTCTTTGAAACCCTTGAGCATGGTGATATGCACAAACCTTTCTGGGAATAACTAAGGGTAGTTAAAAACCATGGACACCGCGAAACATTAGTGCAGCCGGTAACCAACCACAACTGCTGTGTCTGAAAAGGTCTAGCTCTGCTGTGGGTGGGCGCGGTCACCCACAATAACGACTGTGAGTGGTTGGCTTAACGACGCCGCGGCTACATCATTGGCGTGGTCATGGGGCAGCGCGAGCAAAACGGTCGAGGAAGAGGCCTCGCCTTCGGCGCTGGAGGTTGACACCACGCGCCCGCCGGTGGCGATAACGCGCGCGGTGGGCGTTGTGGGCGCCTCGCCCTCTCCAACATCAGAAGGGGAGGAGGCGGCATCGACGGCGGTTACCACGTCCACGGTATCGCCATGGTGCAGGTGGGGGATGATATCGGGCTCGGCGAGCTTGACTGGGATCATCCGCGCGGCCGCGGCTTCGGAGCCGCCGACCAAGCTGGAGACGAGGTCTTCTCCCAGAAGGCGCGCATCGGTGACCACCTCACCCTTGCCGGCTGCGGCGGTAATAACGCGGCCGGTGAGTTCTTCTGGCTTTGCCGCTACCGCGGAATCGGGGATGGAAGAAGAAGGAAGGCGGGCCAAGTCGACGTCGGCAAGCGCCAGCTCCGCCCCCGCAGGCAGGTCGCGGCTAAAGACGGGAACGCGTGGCAATTCCTTAGCCGCAGACAAGGCCGAGGCCAGCGCGGCAATAAGAAGGGCCACCGCAATGGCGCGGCGCACTACAACGCCGCGGCGGTGGCCAGGGGTACGAAGGGTGGAAACGAGGCGGGGCATACGCGAAGTGGGCATACTCTTTTAGACTGCCCGAAACCGCGCATGGTTCCCGCACCCTAAAAACTAGAAGCGGGTGATGCCCTCTGCGGTGACGGCGGCATCAACCTTGCGGTCATGGTCCTCGGTAGGTAGCTCGTCTAGGAATTCGGAGGGGTAGACCATGGCGAAAACCGGCGGCTTGCCGTGGGGAAGCGGCTCTAGCGCGCGGTCATAGTAGCCGCCGCCCTTGCCCATGCGGTTGCCCTTGGCATCTACTGCCATGGCAGGGGCGAGCACCAGGTCGCACTCGGCCAGCACGCTGCTATCAAAGCTTGGGCCCTGGGGCTCATTCAATCCCAGTGGGCTGGTGTGCATGGCTTCCTTGCCGCGGTATTCGGCAAAGGTCAACGTGCCATTCTCGCCGGAAATTGGCAGGAGGACGCGGGAGACATGCGCCTTGAGCCACGGCACAAAGTCCGCACCGCCGGGCTCGGAGCCCAAAGGCCAGTAGGCGGCCACGGTCATGGACTCGGTGAGCTCGGATTCGAGATGCTTGCGCACGGCGGCGGTGAAAGCATCGTGGTCCTCGGAGGAAAGTTCGCGGCGGGCCTGGACCAAGCGGGCGCGCAGCTCGTTTTTGGCGGTGATGGAAGAGGTCATAAATAAATCATAACCCCGCGGCGTAGCGGTGCACGGGAAAATAATGTGGCGTTGTACGCTATTGTGCATGGCTATAGAACGCGAAGATTCCGCCCGCGGAATCACCACGGTTGTAGTTCCAGCGGCAGGTATGGGCACCCGATTTTTGCCCGCCACCAAAACGGTTCCCAAGGAACTACTGCCCGTTGTTGATACTCCCGGCATCGAACTCATCGCAGAGGAGGCAGCCTCTGTAGGCGCGCGCCGCCTAGCGGTGATTACCGCGCCCGATAAGCAAGAAGTCATGCGCCACTTCGAGGCTTTTCCCGAGCTGGTAGAGACCCTTGAATCCCGCGGCAAGGACGAGCAGGTGGCCAAGGTTAAGCGCGCCAACCAGATCATTCACCCCGTTGCGGTGGAGCAGGAAAAGCCGCTGGGCTTGGGCCACGCGGTGGGCCTTGCCGAAGAGGTTCTTGGGGAAGACGAGGATTCCTTCGCCGTCATGCTCCCCGATGACATTGTGCTGCCCGCCACCGTCATGGCCGATATGGCGCGTGTGCGCGCGGCATTGGGTGGCAGCGTGCTGTGCGCTTTCGAGGTCCCGCGTGAGCAGACCTACAACTACGGCGTCTTCGACGTGGAAGATACCGATGCCCCTGGCGTGAAGAAGGTCGTGGGCATGGTGGAAAAGCCGGCGGTAGAGGATGCCCCTTCTAACCTCGTGGCCACCGGCCGCTACCTTTTGGACCGCAAGATCTTTGATGCCCTGCGTCGCATTAAGCCGGGCAAGGGCGGCGAGCTGCAGCTTACTGACGCCATCGAGCTCCTCATTGAGGAAGGCGAGCCCGTCCACGTGGTAGTCCACCAAGGAAAGCGCCATGATTTGGGCAATCCCGGCGGCTATATCCCCGCCAACGTGGACTTTGGCCTGCGCGATGAAAAGTATGGTCCCACGCTGTATAAAGCGATTAAACAAATCATGGCCGAGTATGAGGACGAGCACGGCCTAGCCTAGGGATGTTCCCAGTGGCCAAGGACGTGGAAGCGAAGAAAGGGCGGGCATAGACCTTATGCGTTCAGTTGATGACCAGTTGGCGCTGGTAACGGATGCGGCGACGACGCCGGAGCCGGTGCGCATCGGTATTTCCAACGCGCTGGGTTTGATGTGCGCCGAGCAGGTTCAGGCTAACCAGCCCCTGCCAGGCTTCCCACAAGCGGCCATCGATGGCTACGCCGTGCGCGCCGTCGATATCGGCGGCGAGCGGGGTCTGCGGGTGCGCCGCCACAAGGACCAGGAAGAACAGTCCGCAGAGGGCGAAGAGGATGCGGATTCCCCGCAGCCGGAGGTAGAGCGTTCCTTGCCCGTGGTGGGTGAGGTTCCGGCCGGCTCCAAGCAGCCGCTGCGCCTGCAGCCTAAGCAAGCGGTGCGCGTATATACGGGTGCGCCTTTGCCCACGCTTGCCGACGCCGTCCTTCCCCTCGAGTGGACCGACCGCGGTCGCAAGCGCGTTACCGCCCACCGCCCGGTGCGCTCTGGTGACTTTGTGCGCCGAGTGGGCGACGATATCCAGCCTGGTGATGTCGCCGTATCCTCCGGCACCGTCTTGGGTCCAGCTCAGATTGGCCTTCTAGCCGCGGTAGGCCGCTCAAAGGTGCTGGTGTACCCGCGGCCGCGTATTACCATTATTTCTTTTGGCCGCGAGTTGGTTGACTTGGACCAAGAACCGGCACTGGGCCAGGTTTTTGACGTGAACTCTTATTCCTTGGCCGCCGCGGCCCGCGAAGCCGGGGCGGAGGTGCACCGCGTGGGCATTGCCGAGGGCGAGCCGCGCCGCATCCGCGAAGCATTGGAAAAGCACATTGCCCGCAGCGAGGTGCTGGTTATCTCCGGCGCAGTGGGCGGCGCTGGCGCCGAGGCCATTCGCGAGATCCTCGACGATCTTGGTGATGTCGATACCTCCCGCGTGGCCATGCACCCCGGCTCCGTCCAAGGCTTTGGGCTGGTGGGAGAGGAGCGCATTCCTACCTTCTTGCTGCCGTCCAATCCGGTGTCCGCGCTTGTGGTCTTTGAGGTATATATCCGCCCGCTCATCCGCTTGGCGCTGGGCAAGCGCAATGCGCACCGCCGCGTGGTGCGTGCGCGCGCGTTGAACCACATCGATTCCCGCCCCGGCCGGCGCGGCTTCATCCGTGCTCGCCTGATGCGCGATGCCGAAACCGCGGACTACTTGGTGGAAGGCCTCGGCGGTGCCGCAGGTGCCCCAGCCCACCTCTTGGCCGGCCTCTCAGAGGCCAACGCCATGATTCGCGTGCCGGAAGAGGTCACCGAAATCCGCCCGGGCGATGTGGTTGATGTGTTGTTTTTGACCCAGCGCAGCTAATGCTCGATCCCTTCGGCAACGCGGCGGATAGGTTCCGCCATCCTGCTACCGGCCCCGCCGATGACATGCATCCAGGGTGGCCGGAATCCACTCCTATTGTCCAGCTTCCCTCCTCTTCTGTCTTTCCCTCGGGGGCGCGGATGCGTTTGCGCCCCCTGCTGCGTTCCGACGGCCACGAGTGGCGGCGTCAGCGCATCGACGATGAATGCTTCCTCCGCCCGGTCGAGCCGACCCAAGCCGCACCGTGGGCGGCGGCGCATAGCCAGCAGGCGTGGTGGAATCACCTGATGTACCTGCGCACCGCCGCGCGTGAGGCGCTGGTGATCCCGCTTGTCATTGAGGTGGAGGGAAAGTTCGCCGGGCAGGTGACCCTAGGAAATATTCAGCATGGCAGCATTCGCGATTGCTGGATTGGCTACTGGGTCTATTCCGCGGTGCATGGCGCCGGAGTGGCTACGGCGGCCACCGCCTTGGGCGTAGACCACGCCTTTGAGCGGGTGGGCCTACACCGGGTGACCGCTACCTATCTAGAGCACAACCCTGCCTCGGGCCGCGTCTTGGCCGCCAACGGGTTCCGGCATGAGGGGTATTTGCGGCGCAATCTGCATATCAACGGCGCGTGGCAGGACCACCACTACGTGGCGTTGGTGAAAGAAGACTTTGCCTCTACGGCGGTGGAGCGCCTGCGCCAAGCTGGCCGGCTGGCGTGAAATAGCGTCCCATTCGCTGGGAACTTGACCTCAATTTTCACATAAGTCACAACATTGTAATTTGTGCGAATTTGGGGTGCTACGGTGCGGTTTCACCGTTTAAGGTGGAGTAATCATCTGTATTCAAGGGGAAGGTCCTTTTCGTGTCGACAGCTGTGCCGATTATCGCGATCATCGTGGTGTGGCTCTTCGTACTCGCACCGTGGCTACTGGGTAGGAATAACCGCCCAATGAGCCATACCGGTGAGGCCTTTGAAGATACCCGGGTCCTCTTTGAAGGAGATTCCGGCAAGGTCGCTGGCCGGCGTCGTCCGCGCCTGCGTGCCGGCGACGTCCACCGCCGTGACGATGAGGACGAGGCGGACTACGAAGTCGTCGAGGCTGCAGACGCTGCCGACAGTGAATCCGATACCGAGGCCACCAAGTCCTCGTCGCGCTCCGTAACGATTGCCGGTGCCGCACGCCGGGCCAAGTCCCAGCCCTTCGGCAGCGGTAGCCGAGCGTTTACCGGCGCTTCCACCTCCACCGCTGGTGAAGATTCCACGGAGCGGGCAGAAACCATCGACGGCGAATTGGTGGAAGAAGCGGTTGCAGAAGAAGACTCGTCTGCAGTCGAGCCACAGGCAGCTGCGGTTCCTGCCTCTCAGCAGGCTGATGCGGACAAGGAAGCCAATACCGCAGAGGCGGACGACGTCGACGATGTGCTCCTGGAGGACGAGGACGACGCCGCGGACGAGTCCACTGAGGACAAAACCTCCGATGTTGCCGCCGCCGAGGCTGAGGTCTTTAGCGCCCCAGCTGTCTCTAGCGTGGCGAGCGATGCTTATGCCTACGACGAAACCTATACCTCGCCGGTAGACCTCATGTACCCGGGCGCCGTAGACAAGGCCGAGGTCAATGAGGATGACTCCGTAGATCCTGCCGGCGCGGACGAGGTAGACGAGGCCGAGGGATCCGAGGAGCTCGCGGCTGCCAAGGAAGCAGACGAAGCCGGCATGGATACCGACTTGTCCGAGGACGAGGTCGAGTTCGCCCAGCGTCGCTTGGGCCGCGGTGGCTGGGATCCGGTAGCGGAAAAGGAAAAGTCTGCAACGCGCTACCAGCGCCGTCAGCGCACCCTGCTGGGGCTTGCCGTGGCCGTGGTGCTCACGGTAGCCCTGGGCATTGTGGTCGGTGGCTGGACTTGGTGGTTGGCTGCCGTCGCTGGCGTGCTCACCGTGGCCTACTTGATCGCCCTTCGCTCTCAGGTACGCCAGGAACAGGCACTGATGCGCCGCCGTGTGCGCCACCTGCGCCGCGCCCGTTTGGGCGTGCGCAACGCCGAGGACGAAGAGCTAAAGATTCCGCGCAACCTGCGCCGCCCAGGCGCCGTGGTGGTGGAAATCGACGATGAAAGCCCGGACTTCGTGCACCTTCCGCTGAGCTATAGCGATGGTGAGGACGGCGACTTTGACGGTCCGCACGCCGGGCCCGATGGTTATGGCCGTCGCGATGACCTAGCGGCCCGCCGCGCTGGATAAGCGCGCGAGGCGGACTAGCTAGCAGCGCCGTGAAGCTCGTCAGCGCCCGCTGTCTGCGAGTTCGCGAGCGCGTTGTATTCCTGCGCTAGGCCATAATTCGGCACGCCGCTCTCCAGCCACACCCCGGAGGTACCGCGGCGATGGGAGCCGATAAGGTGCGTATCAATCATGCCGATGGCCTCCATGAGGGCGAAACAGGTAACCGGGCCAACGAAGCGAAAGCCCTTCTTCTTGAGTTCGCGGGACATGAGCTTGGACTCGTAGCTCTTTTTCGGAATATCCTCCATCACGGTGGGGTAGAGGTTCTCCGGAGGCTGGTAAGCCCAAATGAACTCCGCCAGCCCGCCTTCCTCGCGCAGAGCGATGGTTGCCTTGGCGTTATTAATCGCGGCGCGGATTTTGGTTTCGTTGCGGATAATGGAGGCGTCGCCAAGCAAACGCTCCACGTCCGCCTCGTCGAATTGGGCGACCTTGTCCGGATCGAAGTTGCAAAAGGCCGCACGGAAGGCCTCGCGCTTCTTGAGCACCACCGCCCAAGAAAGGCCGGACTGAAAAGATTCGAGGCTCAAACGCTCGTAGAGTCCAGCTTCATCGAAAATGGGCAGGCCCCATTCGGTGTCGTAATACTCCTTCAGCATCGGCGAGGACATCGCCCAAGGCGGGCGGCCCAGGCCATCATCGTCATAGACCAAGGTGGTGCGCTCTTCGGACTGCCTAGTTGGTTCGCTCATGGTGTTCTCCTTTTATCTTTTGTGCGTGGTTTCCATTGAAACAGCCTGCGCGGCCGTGTTCTTTTCCTTCCCCCGCCAAAGGGCGAATTTCCCAGGAGTATGGGTGTAGTCCATTGCCTTCGCATCGGGTGAGGGGTTCAGGGTAATCTGTTCAGCATGAATAGACCTGCCGTACGCGATGCCGCACTGCTTATTTTTCGAGCGGTCCTCGGATTAATCTTTATCGCACACGGCGTGGACAAGATGTTTATGACCGGCATGGATGAAACCGTGGGGCAATTTTCCGCCCTAGGGGTGCCGCAGCCACAGCTTTCCGGCTATATCGCCGCCATCGGGGAGATGGCCGGCGGTGCATTCCTCGTCGTTGGTCTGCTCACCACTTTTGTCGCCGGGGCACTCGCATTGCTCATGGGGTGTGCCCTCTATTTCGTGCACCTGGGCCACGGGCTTTTTGCTGCCGACGGCGGAATCGAATACCCACTGGTATTGCTGCTATCCCTGCTGATGATCGTAATTTTTGGCTCCGGTAGAGCCAGCATGGACGGGGTGCTCAGCAATGTTGACGCATAGCCAGGTCCAGGCGGCAATCTCCGCGCACATGGATGGAGAGCACTCCGATCTGTCCCAGGACGTCATTGATACCCACCTGGAAAGCTGCACCGAATGCCGCGCTTTCCGCGACAAGGCGGCCGCGCTATCGCGCTCATTGAGCTTTGTGGAGCCCGCGGATTCCGGCATGGCTCCGCCCACGGATCTTTCTGATGTCATCTTGGCCGGCGTGGAGCCGGAATGGCGGCGTACCTCGAGCGCGCGCCAAGCTAACCTCACGGTCGCACGCGCCGCCATGGTGGTTATGGGTGCAATCTTTGCAATCTGGGCAGTGGTGCTCATCGTGCACGCCTCCGGGCTCGTACCGTTGGGCGCGGAAGGGAAGGTCCTAGATCCCACTGCGGATCCGGAGCGAGCCAACCTGCTGATGGAGGGCGCTGCAGTACGCTTTGGCATGGCCTGCGGCCTATTCTTCAGCGCCTGGCGCCCCGCAGCGGTTACCGGGCTGCTTCCGGTATCGGCCACGATGTTTGCCTTCCTCTTCGGCTTTGGCATGCGCGATATAGCGCTGGGTACCGTAACCATTGAGCAGGTGTATTTCCTTATCGCCACCGCGCTGGCAACTATTAGCCTGGCGTGGGCCTGGGCGGCAGAAAAGGGCTACCTCGTGCGCGCGTGGTGGAAGTCCCTCAACGCACAGCCGCAATAAACTTCATTCAGGCGCGGTTAGGTCCAGCTCGGCAGCCACATCATGGAGTGGTACCAGGAATCTGGAATCTTGTAGCCGTACAAAATGGGAGAGAAGTAGAAGAACATCGCCACTACCAAGGCTAGGTAGAAAACTGCGGCGATGGTACCCCAACGTACGGGGCCGCCGGCCAAGCTCTTCAGCCATCCCCACCGCACAGGCCTGCCATGCCCGATGAGCTGGCCTAAAGCTAACGCAATAAGCACGATGACAAAGGGGATAAAAGCCGTGGCGTAGAAGAAGTACATCTGGCGGTCAAAGGCCGCGAGCCAGGGCAAAAAGCCTGCCGCAAAGCCCACCAAGGGGATAAGAAAGGCGCGGTTGCGGCGAATAATGAGCGACCACAGGCCCCACAGCACGGCCGGGATGACCAGCCACCAGATGGCCGGGGTGCCAAAGAGGTAGAGCATCTTGCGGCATTCGTTACTGCCATCACCGCACTGCAGGTCGGTGGAGGAGTAGTACAAGATCGGGCGGGCGGCAACGAGCCAGGCCCAAGGCTTGGAATCCCACGGGTGATGATGGCCGCCGGAGGAGGTCAGGCTGGCGTGGAATTCCAGGACAGAGGAGTGGTAGTAGAACCAGCCGGCTAAGGAATCGGGCAGGTTCAGCAGCCACGATCCATCCTCGATGGTGCCATCCACCTTGGCATGGCGGTACACGGCGGTTTCGGAGGAAAACCACGCCCGCCAGGTCCAGGCGTAGAGCAGTACCGGCACGAGCACAAGGGAGGCCAAGGCAGCAGGGGTATCGCGCACCAGGGTGCCGAGGATATAGCGGCGTACCCCATAGCGCTTGCGCAAGGCAAGGTCGCTAAAGACGGACATCAGGCCAAAGAACATGATGAAGTACAGCCCGGACCACTTCACGCCCAGGGAAAGGCCAAGACAGACGCCTGCAAGGAGGCGCCACCAGCGGAATCCAAAGCGCGGGCCGAAGGCGGACGAGCCCATCCGGTCCTTCACAAACGCGTTGTGGAGGCGCTCGCGCATCTGGTTATGATCGCGGGCGAGCGCCCAGGCGGCGGCTACTACGAAAAAGACTTGGAAGATATCCAGCATGCCGAACTTGGAGGAGACCAAGAGCACGCCATCAAATACGGCGATGAGGCCGGCTAGGGTTGCTACCTGCCAGGATAAGGAGACCCGGCGGGCCAGGGACATCGTCAAGAGCACGGTGGCTGCTCCGAAAAGCGCCGTCATAAAACGCCAGCCCATTGGGGAATAACCAAAGACCCATTCGGCAAGTGCCACGATCTGCTTGCCCAGCGGTGGGTGAACCACCAGCCCGTAGCCGGGGTTGGTTTCAATGCCGCCGATAAAAAGGTTATCCCAGCTTCGCACCATGTCCCAGGCTTGGGGAACATAGTGCTTTTCATCAAAGACGGGCGTGCCCTTGGAAACGGGCGCGGTAAGGCCGACAAAGCGGGTAATGAGTGCAAGGACGCCGACGACGCTAGTGCTTATCCAGTCAGCCTTGCCCCACTGATAGGCGCGGGGTGCTGGCGGAGCCACGGTGTCGTGCGTGGGGCGCGATGGGGCAGCGGTAGCAATAGTCACTTGGTTGAGTCTAGGCGACAACGTAGCGCAACCGCGCATTAGAGAGTATGGAATGCTAGAGGCATGTCTGTTTTAGGTCTGGATCCACTACCGCGCGGGGTAATCCTCGCCGCCACGCCGCTGGGAAACGTAGGAGATGCCTCCGCGCGTTTAATGCATGCCTTGCAGCATGCGGACGTCATCGCGGCCGAAGATACCCGGCGCGTGCGCAATCTGGCCCAGGCCTTAGGGATCGAGATTTCCGGGCGAGTGGTGTCCAATTTTGACCACAATGAAAAGGACCGGGCCCAGCAGCTTATCGACGCCGCCGCGGCTGGCACCGTCCTCGTCGTCACCGATGCCGGAATGCCGATTATTTCTGATCCGGGCCTGTCCCTTGTGTCCGCTGCAGCCGAGCGCGATATTCCCGTGACCTGTTTTCCCGGCCCCTCCGCGGTGCCGACGGCCCTGGCGCTTTCGGGCCTGGGCGTGGGGCACTTCCTTTTCGACGCCTTTCCTCCTCGCAAGCCCGGTCCCCGCAAGGCGTGGCTGGAGTCACTGCGCAACGAAAAGCGAGCCATCGTCTTCTTCGAATCTCCTCACCGCGTGGCCGAAACCCTGGCCGAGGCAGCGGAAATTCTCGGCGCCGACCGCCCGGCCGCGGTGTGCCGGGAGCTGACCAAGACCTATGAGGAAATCCGCCGCGGCAATTTGGGTGAGCTTGCCGAGTGGGCAGTAGACGGTGCTCGGGGAGAGATCACCGTGGTGATCGAGGGCGGTACAGCCGCTGCCGCTACCGCCGCAGACTTGGTGCCCAAGGCGCTCGAGCTAGCGGAGGCGGGGATGCGGCTGAAGGACGCGTGCAAGCAGGTAGCCAAAGGTACTGAGGTTTCCAACCGCGAGCTTTATGATGCCGCTTTGGCAGCTCGCGAGGGCTAGTCCCCACCGCTTATTCGATTACGTCACACCCCGTAGCGCGCGTAGACGGCTTCACCAACGGGGGCTTTGTAATTGAATTGTTATAGTGCTCGGGCGTGTGGGCGGCTTAAAGCGGTATTTACATGGGGAAATGAAGCGTAAAAACCTTTCAAATTATCGTGGAAAATCCCTGGGAAACGGCGTTGAGCAGCGAAGTTTCTACGTGCTTCGTTTGATAATTGAGCAGTTCCGCACCACTGTATAGCTCATGACAAACTCGGAAAATATGGGCACAGGCGTGCCAGAAGAAGGAAAGGAACCGGTCGGCGCACAGGCGCAGCCGGCCTCTGCTTCTTCGAGCGGGCAGCCTATTGAGAATTATCAGACTGTAGACGAACAGCTGGACGCACAATCTGCCACCGGCCAGCTTCAGGATATGATTCACTCCGATGGCTTCCACCCGGAGCGCTATGACGATCCTGAGGTGGAAATCGCGGCCGATCGTGACAATATGCCAATCGATTGGTCCATCGTCGGCATCGCCGGAGTTCTGGTCGCCGCGATCGTTGTGTGGGGCCTGGCCGCCCCGGACAACTTTGCCAACTTCTCCTCTTCGGCCCTGACCTGGGTCGTGGACAACTTCGGTTGGGCCTATATCCTCTTCGGCACCGTCTTCGTGGTGTTCGTTGTCTTTATTGCCGCCTCCAAGTTCGGCTCCATCAAGTTGGGCCACATCAATGAGGAGCCGGAATTTTCCACGCCATCGTGGATTGCCATGATGTTCGCCGCCGGTATGGGCATTGGCCTGATGTTCTACGGCGCTTCCGAGCCGCTGGCTAACTACCGTGACGGCACCCCAGGCCAGGGCACTGGCAACGTTGGATCGTCCATGGCCTATGCCATGTTCCACTGGACGCTGCACCCCTGGGCGGTCTACGCCATCGTTGGCTTGGCCATCGCGTACTCCACCTTCCGCATTGGCCGCAAGCAGCTATTAAGCCAGGCCTTCGTGCCGCTTATCGGCGAGCGTAACGCCAATGGTGCGGTGGGCAAGTTCATCGATGTCCTGTCCATCTTCGCCACCGTCTTCGGTACCGCCTGCTCCCTGGGCCTGGGTGCCCTGCAGATTCAGGCCGGCTTGAAGGCATCCGGAATCATCGATAACCCCACCAATTCCGTGGTTATTGGCATCGTTCTGGTCCTTACCCTCGCATTCCTCCTGTCTGCGATGTCCGGCGTGGGCAAGGGCATTCAGTACATTTCCAACGCAAACATGGTCCTCGCCGCAGTGCTGGCCATCTTCGTGTTCATCTTGGGCCCGACCGTTACCATCCTCAACCAGATTCCTGGCTCCATCGGTAACTACCTCAACTACTTCACCGAGATGATTGGCCGCACGGCCGAGTCCGAAAACGGCGCCGCCGGTGAGTGGCTGTCCGGCTACACCATCTTCTACTGGGCATGGTGGGTTTCCTGGTCCCCATTCGTGGGCATGTTCCTGGCACGCATCTCCCGCGGTCGTTCCGTCCGCGAGTTCTGCCTCGGCGTCCTGCTTATCCCAGCCGGCGTATCCACCCTGTGGTTCGCTATCTTCGGCGGCACCGCTATCCACATGGAGCAAAACGGCGAATCCATCACCGGCGAGTCTGCTGAGGAAGAGCTGTTCAATCTCCTGCAGTCCATGCCCGGCGGCTTCATTGCCGGTATTGTTGCAGCAATTCTTCTGGCTACCTTCTTCGTCACCTCTGCGGACTCCGCATCCACGGTGATGGGCTCCATGTCCCAAAATGGTGCTTCTACCGCTAAGCCGTGGCTATCCGCGGCATGGGGCGCACTGACTGCCTTGGTAGGCCTGACCCTGCTTCTGGCTAATGAGGACGCACTGTCTAACCTGCAGAACGTCACCATCGTTGCTGCACTGCCATTCTTGTTCATTGTCGTTGGCCTGATGTTCGCCATCTACAAGGCACTGAGCGAGGATGTTATTTACCTCGAGTACCGCGAGGCACAGCAGTTCCAGCGCAAGATGGCCCGCGAGCGCCGCTTGCACCGCGAGTACCAGCGCACGCAGGTACTCAAGAAGCGCCGCAACGAGCGTCTCAAGCACCCGATGAAGCGCAAGTAGCTAGCGCCCTTCACGGTTGCTTTCATAGCGCCCATCGTTTCCTCAGCAGTGGGGAAGCGGTGGGCGCTTTGTTCTGAAATTGCGGTTCACCTGCGGAGTAAATGTCTGCCCTGATCGTGTGGACAAGAGCCGGCTTCGATACAGTAGAACCCATGACTGAGTCTGTAGTAGTAAATGTTGCCTGGCCCTATGCCAACGGCCCGCGCCACATCGGTCATGTGGCCGGCTTTGGTGTTCCTTCTGACGTCTTTGCACGTTTCCAGCGAATGCGTGGCCGCAACGTACTCATGGTCTCCGGTACGGACGAGCACGGCACTCCGCTATTGGTTCAAGCGGACAAAGAAGGCGTGTCCGTTCGCGAGCTCGCAGACCGCTACAACCGCCAGATCGTCACTGACCTAGCCAACCTCGGCCTGTCCTACGATCTCTTTACTCGTACCACCACCCGTAACCACTACTCCGTGGTACAGGAACTCTTCAAGGGCCTGTATGCCAATGGCTACATGCTCAAAGAGACCACCCAGGGCGCTATTTCTCCGTCTACCGGACGCACCCTGCCGGACCGCTATATTGAGGGCACCTGTCCTATCTGCGGCGCGGATGGCGCCCGCGGTGACCAGTGCGATGAGTGTGGCAACCAGCTCGACCCGGTGGACCTGATCAACCCCGTATCCAAGATCAACGGCGAGCCCCCAAAGTTCATTGAAACCGAGCACTTCCTGCTGGATCTGCCCTCCATCAAGGACGAGCTGCAAAAATGGCTGTCCACCCGTGAGGACTGGCGCCCGAACGTCTTGAAGTTCTCCCTGAACTTGCTGGAGGATATGCGCCCGCGCACCATGACGCGCGATATTGACTGGGGCATTCCGATCCCGGTTGAGGGCTGGCAGGACAATAACGCCAAGAAGCTCTACGTGTGGTTCGATGCGGTCATCGGTTACCTGTCTTCCTCCATCGAGTGGGCATACCGCACTGGTCAGCCTGAGGCGTGGAAGGACTTCTGGCAGAACCCGGAGGCACGCCACTATTACTTCCAGGGCAAGGACAACATCACCTTCCACTCCCAGATCTGGCCGGCCGAGCTTCTGGGCTATGCCGGCAAGGGCAACAAGGGCGGTGAACTCCACCAGTACGGCGAGTTGAACCTGCCCACGGAAATCGTCTCCTCTGAGTACTTGACCATGTCTGGCTCCAAGTTCTCCTCCTCCAAGGGCGTTGTCATCTATGTCAAGGATTTCTTGGCGGAGTTTGGCCCAGATGCCCTGCGCTACTTCATCGCCGTGGCCGGTCCGGAGAATAACGACACGGACTTTACCTGGGATGAGTTTGTCCGCCGTATCAATAATGAGCTGGCCAATGGCTGGGGCAACCTGGTCAACCGCACCGTTTCTATGGCGTTTAAGAACTTCGGTGAGGTTCCAGCACCAGCAGCGCTGGAAGAAAAGGATAAGGAAATCCTGCAGCTGGCGGAAGAGACCTTCGAGACCGCCGGTTCTTTGCTGGAACAGTCCAAGTTCAAGCAGGCAATTACCGCTATCATGCACGTCGTCGGCGAAGCCAACGCTTATATTGCAGACCAAGAGCCATGGAAGTTGGCCAAGGATGAGGCCCAGCGCGAGCGCCTAGCTACCGTGCTGTGGACTGCTCTCCAAGTGGTTTCTGACTGCAATGTCATGCTCACGCCGTACCTGCCGTTTACCGCGCAGAAGGTCCATGAAACCTTGGGCCGCGAGGGCGTGTGGGCGGCCCAGCCGGAGGTCCATGATGTCAAGGACGATATCCCGGTAGAGCTCGTCGGTGCTGGCTTGCCGCCAGAGGGCCACGAGTATCCGGTCATCATGGGTGACTACACCCAGCAGCAGGCAAAGTGGGAGCGCATCCAGGTAGAGCCGGGCACCGCCTTGGCCAAGCCGAAGCCGCTCATCTCTAAGCTTGACCCAGAGCTGGGCGAGACTGGCCCGGAGTGGGCGCCTGTTACTAAGTAATAGCACCTAAAACGGCCGCGTTATTGCCTCTTTTCCAACAGAGAAAAGGGCGTAACGCGGCCGTTTCTGTATTCCGGTCTGGAAGGAAGGAGTACGAAATACCCGAATCCTTGCCAGGAAGGGTGGTTTAGCGCTCGAAATCGCGCTGGAGGTGCACCAGGCCGAGGCGGACGCCATCCTTGGTATGGATATTTGGCATGCGGCCGGTCTCGGTGAAGCCGAACTTCTTGTGCAGGGCGATAGAACCCTCGTTGGTATCGACGATATAGGTGATCATCGTCTGCACGTAGGTATCGTCGGCGGCGACGTCCATGAGGGCGTCGAGAAGCTCGGAGCCCACGCCCTTGCCCTGAGCGGAGGGGGCGATGTAGACGGAGTCTTCCACAGTGCCGTAATAGATGGCGGGGGTTACGAACTGGAAGTAGGCCGCCCAGCCAATGACCTCATCATCATGCACGGCTACGAAGACCGGGGAGCCGGCCTTAAACATTTCCTTGAGCCACTCTTCGCGGTCAGACACATCTTCTTGCCATGTGACCAGGTTAGCGGCGGGTTTCGCTGCGGAGCCGGCGTTGTAGATGGCGGTGAGCGCGGGGGCGTCGGCAAGCTCAGCAGGACGGATATGCATAGAAATTCCTTTACACCAGAAGTTGTAGGTGGGTGAGGCTCAACCAGTGATCGAACTTGTAGCAAACCTCTTTAAGAGTACCCACGTTTTCAAACCCGAACTTTTCATGCAACTTCAGCGATGCCGCATTGGTGGAAACGATGAGCGCAAGCAGGGAATGGACCTTATCATCGGCGCGGGCCGCATCTACCAAGGCGCCCAGCAACGCGGTGCCCACGCCCTGGCCCTGAGCGGCGGGGGAGAGATAGATGGTCGTCTCATAGCAGCCGGTCCACACCTGCGGATCGCGGTAAGGATGGTAGAGCGCCCACCCCAGGTAGGCACCGGAATCGGACTCCGCGATGAAGCACGGGCAGCCCTCTTCCCAGATGTGGCGCAGGTAGGCCTCGCGTTCTGCGATGCTGGCCGGGGTAGTGCGGAAGATAACGTCGGTGTGCTCGATGGCCCAGTTGAGGGTCTCAGTCATGGCGGGCACATCCGCAAGGCCGGCGGGTCTGATCAACATGGCAGCCAATATTACAATTGCCCGTATGGCTAAAAAGAAGCGACGTCCCACTCCCGTTCCGGCACCGGGCCTAAGCGGCCTCATCGATGCGCACACGCACCTGTTTTCTCACAAGGACACCGATGAGGTTCTGGTTAATCGCGCGCGCACCGCCGGTATTAGCCGCATGGTGACGGTGGGCGATGACCGCCGTGAATCAGCAGCGGCGCTGGCTACCGCGCATGTCTTTCCGGATGTCTATGCCGCCTGTGCTATCCACCCGGTACGCGCCAATGAGTTGGATGCACCCACGAAGGTGGCGCTGGAGGAGATGGTGGCGGATCCGCGCTGCGTAGCAGTGGGAGAGACCGGCCTCGATGCCTATTGGGTCCACCACGAGCCGGAGACCACCGCGACAATGGCCCAGCAGGAGGAATCCCTGCGCTGGCATATTGACCTTGCGGTGCGCCATGGCAAGACGCTGATGATCCACAACCGCGAGGCGGATGCGGACCTGCTGCGCATTCTTGCCGACGCCCCCTCACCCGACACCGTTATGCTGCACTGCTTTTCCTCGCCGCTGAAAGTCGCCGAGGAAGCCTTGGAGCGCGGCTACGTATTGTCCTTTGCCGGCAACGTCACCTTCAAGCGCAATGCCGAGCTGCGGCAGGCGGCGGCGAAGGCACCGGCCGGCCAGCTTCTGGTGGAAACCGATGCGCCATATATGACGCCAGAGCCTTACCGGGGCCAGCGCAATGAACCGGCTCTTATCGGGCACACATATGAATGCATCGCTCGCGTGCGCCACCAGACGGTGCAGGCGCTAGCAGCGGAGGTAAACGACACTTTTGATCGCGTTTACGGCCTGCGCTAATGCCTAGGTGACGGTTTTCACAAAAATAAAACCCGCTGGTCAGAAGTTGCGGGGGTGCTTAGTGTGGCGGTTGTGTGTCCAGTGAGGCGTGTGGTGGATTGGTCCTCGACTTTGTGGTGCTGTTATCGTATCGTTATTAATCGTTCGTTTAGGTTTTGGGATCCTGCAGCGCCACCCTCGGTGCGGCAGCAGCGGATCTTAGTAGGGCAAACGCCTGCGTGGACAACTCTGCTGGCCTAAACTCTTGTAATTGTTGAAACCTGCACTACCGGAGATTCATTCAGCATGTCACCTCATCAGATCAAGCGCCTCAATAACTCCCGCTCGCTGCCACTGCGTCTGGCAACGGGTGGCGTATTGGGCACCCTGGCCGTCGGCGGCGTGGTAGCCGTTGCGGCACAAAAGGACGTCACCGTGGACATCAACGGCGACAAGGTGGAGTTGGCTACCTTTGCCAAGGATGTCGACGGCGCGCTGGAAGCAGCCGGCGTGCAGGTGAGCGAGGAAGACATCGTCTCCCCAGCCCCGTCCGAGTCCGTGGGTGATGGCGATGAGATCTCCGTGCGCACCGCCAAGCCAGTAGCCGTGACCATCGATGGCGTGCAACAGCAGCTGTCCACCACCGACCTCACCGTATCTGACCTGCTGGGTAACCTCGACGGCGTAGTCAAGGGTGCTTCTGTGAAGTCCGGTGATGCCGACGTGGACGAGGACGCCCAGCTGGAAGAGGGCATGGACCTTGAAGTTGTGTCCCCGAAGATCGTCAAGATTAATGATGGCGGCAAGGTAACCTACACCAAGATTGCCGCTAAGACCGTTGAGGACGTCCTCAAGGCCCGCAATATCGACGTTGATGACGATGACCGCGTCTTCCCGTCCAAGGACACCAAGGTAACCGAGGGCATGTCCATCAAGGTGGACCAGGTGTCCACCACTACCTATGACTCGGAAGAAGAGTTTGACGCTGAGCCCAACTTTGTCGATGACCCGGAGCTGGAAGAGGGCACCGAAGAGGTCCGCGAGGAGGGCGTTAAGGGCAAGCGCGTTATTACCCACAAGCTGGTAATGAAGGACGGCGCGAAGGAATCCAATGACGTTATCAAGGAAAAGGTGACCGTCGAGCCTAAGGCTGCCACCATTGCCCGCGGCACCAAGAAGGCCGAGGAAGAAAAGCCGGAGGAGGGCGGCAACTCCGGTGCTGCTGCTCCGGCGGTGGCCGATGGTTCCGTATGGGATTCCATTGCACAGTGTGAGGCCACCGGTAACTGGTCTATTAATACCGGCAACGGCTTCTCCGGTGGCCTGCAGTTCACCCCATCCACCTGGGCGGCATTCGGCGGCACCGAGTACGCACCGGAGGCATGGCAGGCTTCCCGCGAGCAGCAGATTGCCGTGGCAGAAAAGGTGCAGGCAGCGCAGGGCTGGGGCGCTTGGCCGGCATGTACTTCCAAGCTGGGCCTGCGTTAAACCGCAGCGCTTCTTGGCCGCACACCCACTGTGGTGTGCGGCTTTTTTGTCTCTTCTACTAAGTTAGAAGGCATGACTGATTCCACCGGCGCCGCGCTTTTGGGTCCCGTAGAGATCCGCGCCCTCGCGGAGAAGCTCGACATCGTGCCCACTAAGAAGCTGGGGCAGAACTTTCTGCATGACCCGAATACCATCCGGCGCATCGTCGCCGCGGCGGAGCTGGATCCCACTGACCGCGTCCTCGAGGTAGGCCCCGGATTGGGATCGCTGACCCTTGGCCTCGTAGAGGCAGTGGGGGACGTTACCGCGGTGGAGATCGATTCCCGCCTGGCGGCGCAGCTGCCCGATACCGTGGCCGAGCGCGCCCCTGAGTATGCGCAGCGCCTGCGCGTAGTGGAAAAGGACGCGTTGCGCGTGACGGATTCTGACGTCACGGAGCCGACTGCCCTCGTGGCCAACCTGCCGTATAACGTCGCTGTGCCGGTTTTGCTGCACTTGCTGGAGACCTTCCCCTCCATTCGCCGCGTGCTGGTGATGGTCCAGCTGGAGGTGGCGGACCGTCTCGCCGCGCAGCCGGGCAGTAAGGTCTATGGCGTGCCCTCGGTCAAGGCGGGCTTTTATGGCAAGGTCTCCAAGGCCGGCACGATTGGCAAGAACGTCTTTTGGCCGGCGCCCAATATTGAATCCGGGCTGGTGCGCATCGACGTCTTTGAAGATGCTCCTTGGCCGATCACCGATGAGTCGCGGGCTAAGGTCTGGCCGGTTATCGACGCCGCCTTTGCCCAACGCCGCAAGACCCTGCGCGCGGCATTGTCCGGCCACTTTGGTTCGGGTGCCGCGGCCGAGGAGGCCCTGCGAGCGGCGGACATCGATCCGAAGCAGCGCGGCGAGAAACTCGCCGTGGAGGACTTCGTACGATTGGCAGGGATCTAAATGAGTGCACCACTAGATAGCGATCCATTCGTCTATACCGCGCGCGCTCACTCCAAGGTCAATATTCACCTCGGCGTGGAGGAACCGCGCGAGGATGGGTTCCATGAGCTCGCCAGCGTCTTTCAGTCTTTGGAGCTGCATGACACCGTGACGCTCACGGACTTGGGTAATCCCGAGGTAGATAAGCCGCGAATTCAAGGCTTAAAGGTTACGGGCCCTCATGCGCAGGGCGTTCCAGAGGACTACACAAACTTGGCGTGGACCGCGGTTAACCGCATCATGCAGTACCTCTACACCACCCATGGGCCGAAGGCGCTGCCGGAGGTAGCGCTGGAAATCCACAAAGCCATCCCTACCGCCGGCGGCATGGCGGGTGGCTCTGCTGATGCGGCCGCCGCGCTGCGCCTTGCTGAGCGCTGCTATGGCGGCTACTACGGCATCGACTCGGTGGGCGAGCCGATTCTGGACGCGCTCGGCGCGGCGCTGGGTTCGGATGTTCCCTTTACTCTGTTGGGTGGCACCGCGCTCGGTACGGGGCGCGGCGAGCAGCTTACCCCGATGATGGCGCGCGGTACCTACCATTGGGCGCTTATCGCCTCGGACCGCGGGCTCTCTACCCCGCAGGTCTTTCACAAGCTGGATGAAATGCGAGAAAAGGGTCGCGGCGGCGAACCGCACATGGATACCGCGGCAGTATCGCAGGCGCTTATCTCGGGCGACCCGCACCGGGTCGCAGAGCACTTGCACAATGACCTGCAGCCGGCGGCGCTTTCCCTGCGCCCAGACCTGCGCAAGACGCTGGAGGCGGGTGTGGCCGCCGGAGCCCTCGCGGGCATCGTCTCCGGCAGCGGCCCGACCTGTGCCTTCCTCTGCGCTGGGGCAGAGGAGGCTAGGGAAGTGGTCTCCCAAGTGACGGTAGAGATTCCCGGAACCAAGGGTGTGGCTACCCATGGACCCGCCAGCGGCGCCGTGGTGCTGTAGCTAGAGCACCGTCATCTCGGTGGGCTCAATGTCGAGGTTGAAGCGGTTGACTTCCTTTTCTTGGAGGAGGTCGATGACCACGAGCTGCTTCTTTTGGGCGTCGGTAATAAAGGCGTAGCCATCGGCAGCCTGCAGGATGGGCCCCGGCTGCTGCCATTCCTTATTTTCCTTCCACCTGGAGATGGCATCGATCTGCGAGGTGATTTCGCCGGAATCTGGGTCGATGATGTTGAGTTTGCCGTCGGTAGTGAGCACCAGCGCCTCGCCCAGCGGGCCGCGCGCCAGGGAGCGGAACCAATAGGAAGCATCGAGGTCAACCTTCTTCGCGGAAAAGTCCTTGGTATCCACCAGGGTTACGGAGGTGGGGCGCTCGAGCTCTGCGTCCTTGTCGGTCTTATTATCGGCCAGAATGACATCGGATTCCTCCGAACCGGCAGCATTGCCCGAGCGCTGGTAGCCGCCTGCGCCGGCATAGGCGGAGGCGTCCACCTTGTGGAACTTTGTGCCATCGAAGATTACAGGGCCGTCCTCGCAACCGAAGAAGATATTGCCGTTACGAGCGGCAGCCTCGCCGTGGACGCCAGGGCATTTGGTGGTCTCAGTAAGGACCTTGCCCTCCTTATCCAGATGCTGGATGGTGTGGCGTTCGTCCTCGGTGCCCTTGGTAACGACTACTGAGCCATCCTTCAGCGGTACGGCAACGCCGTGGTGTGCGGCCCCAGTATCAACGGTATTGACTGGCTGGGCATCGTCTTTGCCCATGTCTTCGGTCTTGTAAATTTTCGCTACGCCATCGCCATCGGAAAATAGTGCGGTAAAGCCGTCGTGGTGGACCACGTGGCCGGCGTGCGGGGCCTTGATAGGGGCGTCGCCAAGCGAGGGCTCAGCGGTGTAGTAGTGGTTGTGATCGCCGTGGCCCTTGGTGATGCGCCCGGTGTCGTAGGTAAGGAAGCTATCGCCTTTGGTGACCATGACGTGGCGGTTATCGCCGGCATCGCTCAGGCGCAGGAAGGCATTCATCTTGTCCTCGCCGATTACCTTGCCGGTCTTGGCGTCATAGGTGCGCAGTCCGTCCACGTGGGAAATGACAATGCGGGTGGGCAGCTGGGCTACCTCGGTCTCGCCCTCCTCGGCTTCGAAGCCTTCGTGCGAGTGCCCGGCGTGGTCATGGCCGTGCTCATGCTCATGGTCATGGGCGTGCTCGTGAGCGTGGTCCTCCTCGCTGTGGGCGTGGTCGTGGGAGTGCAGGGAGTCCTTTTCCTCCTCGGTGGGGGCGGAACAGGAGGCAATGGCTACTGCCGCGGCAGAGAGCACCGCGCAGAGAGAAAGTGTGTAGTGCTTCATACATAGGCACACTATTGGACGTGAAAATCAATAGCAATAGTTTGGAGAAATGCGGGGGTATGTGCAGGGAGGTATTAAGATGGACACTTGTTATGGCAAACCTGATTAACCTCGAGCAAGTCAGCAAAACTTATGGATTAAAAACCCTGCTAGACGGGGTATCCCTAGGTGTGCAAAGCGGCGATCGCATCGGCATCGTCGGCGTTAATGGCGGTGGCAAAACCACCCTGCTGGAGGTACTCACAGGCATCGAGCCGCCCGACGCCGGCCGCGTATCCCATACTTCTGATTTGCGCATGGCTGTGGTCACGCAGCGCTTTGACCTGCCCGATGAGCTGACCATCGCGCAAGTGATTATTGAGCCGCTGGAATTGGAGACCTATGAGTGGGCCTCCAATGCCAAGGTGCGCGATGTCTTAGGCGGGCTGGGCATTGTAGATCTTGGGCTCGATACTCCGGTGGGTTCGCTCTCCGGTGGCGAGCGTCGCCGCGTGAACCTGGCCGCCGCGCTGGTGCAGGATTTGGACCTCGTGGTGCTCGACGAGCCGACCAACCACCTCGACGTGGAAGGCGTGCAGTGGCTCGCGGACCACCTGCTCAAGCGCAACCTGGCCGTGGTCGTGGTCACCCACGATCGCTGGTTCCTCGATACCGTGGCCACGTGGACCTGGGAGGTACACGATGGCGTGGTCGATACCTACGAGGGTGGCTACAACGATTGGACCTTTGCCCGCGCCGAGCGTGCCCGCCAGGCCGATGCCATGGAACAGCGCCGCAAGAACCTCGCCCGCAAGGAGCTGGCCTGGCTGCGCCGCGGCGCACCGGCGCGTACCTCTAAGCCGCGCTACCGCATCGAGGCCGCCGAGGCGCTGATCTCTGACGTCCCGGAGCCGCGCAATAAGGTCGAGCTCATGGCCTTTTCCAAGCAGCGCCAAGGTCGCGTGGTTATCGAGCTAGAGGATGCCACCGTGCAGTCCCCGGACGGTCGCACTTTGGTAGATCACCTCACTTGGCGCCTAGCCCCCGGCGAGCGCATCGGTTTGGTGGGTGTTAATGGCTCCGGCAAGACCACCCTGCTGCACACCCTGGCTGGCGAGTACGAGCTGGCGGCCGGCAAGCGCATCGAGGGCCAAACCGTGCGCCTCGGTTGGCTGCGCCAGGAACTCGATGACCTAGATCCGGAGCGCCGGCTTATCGACGCCGTCGAGGACGTCGCCACCTACGTTCAGCTCGGCAAAAAGGAGCTTTCCGCCTCCCAGCTGGCCGAGCGCCTGGGATTTTCCGCCAAGCGTCAGCGCACCCCGGTAGGCGACCTCTCTGGTGGCGAGCGCCGCCGCTTGCAGCTCACCCGCGTACTGATGGCCGAGCCCAATGTGTTGCTGCTGGACGAGCCCACCAACGATCTCGATATCGATACCCTGCAGGAGCTGGAGTCCCTTCTAGACTCCTGGCCAGGCACCCTGGTGGTCATTTCGCACGATCGCTACCTCATTGAGCGCATCGCGGATAACACCTACGCGCTCTTTGGCGATGGCAAGCTCACCAACCTTCCCGGCGGCATCGACGAGTACCTGCGCAAGCGCGCCGCACTTGAGGCCCAGCAGAGCTCCGGTGTGCTCAACCTGGGAGAAAAGAAGGCAGACAACGCTGCACCGAAACCAGAAAAGAAGCTCTCGTCCCAGCAAGAGCGCGAAATCACCAAGAAGATGAACGCGCTCGAGCGCAAGATGCAGAAGTTAGAAAAGGCGGCCGCGCAGATCAATGAGAAGATGGCCACCGCCGCGGAAAAGGTTGATACCCAGGCCTTGACCGAATTGGACGGAGAGCTAAAGGAAAACCGCAGTGCCTACGAGGAATTGGAGATGGAATGGCTGGAGTTGGGGGAGAAGCTCGAAGGGTAGAAGCCCGCATCGCCGATATTGTCAGCCACCTCGACCTGTGGGGCATTATCGGCGCCGCAGCGCTATTTACCCTGGGGCTTACCCCATCCATTCTGCCGCGCGATTGGCTCTACCAAGGGCTCGTTTCCGGCATTGCCGCAGGGCTCGGCTATACGCTGGGCATCGCCCTCAAGCTCGTGTGGTACCGGCTGGTGGTGCGCTATGTGGCGCCTCGGCATGCCTGGCTTGATGCCACCACGTGGCCAGCTCGGCGCTACCGCCTCGTCTCCCGCATCGCCACCGCCACTTTTGTGGTGTGGATGATAGGCTTCGCGATCTTTGCCGTGCGGTGGCAACGCCAACTCGCAGATACCCTGTCCGCACCGGCACCCACCATTGCCAGCTATGTGCTGGTGGTTCCGTTGGCGCTTGCGGTATTTACCGCCTTCCTTTTCATCCTGCGCGTGCTGCGCTTTTGCGTGCGCTGGCTTTCCAGCCACTTCCCCCAGCGCTTCCGCGCTGCCTACCGCGTTGTGGGCGCGGTACTCATCGTGGCTCTGGTGGGCACGTACACCGTGGAAAACCTCATCCCCGGCGCCATTGTGGGTGTGGGGGAGAGAATCTTTACCGCCCAAAATGCCGAACCCGATCCCGCGACGCAGCGTCCCACGTCTGCTGAGCGCAGTGGCTCCCCAGACTCCCGCGTGGACTGGAATGGGGTGGGACTGCAAGGCTCGCGTTTCCTCTCCTCCGGTGCGCACCGCGCGGAATTGGAAGAGGTAACCGGAAAGCCCGCTAAAGAACCCATCCGCGCCTATGCCGGCCTGGGCAATCGCGCCTCCAATGAGGAGCGAGCGCAGCTGCTTATCGACGAACTCGAGCGCACCCACGCCCAAGACCGCAAGGCCCTGCTTCTCATTATGACCACCGGAACGGGATGGGTGTCGTCCTACTCCGCACAGGCCTTCGAGCTGCTCTACGGCGGCGACACCGCCATCGCGGCCGCCCAGTACTCCGCCATGCCCTCGGCCCTGCATTTCCTGTCCGGCGGTGGTCAGGTAGAACGCGCCGGGCAGGAGTTCATAAACCCCATCGTGGACTGGTGGAACGGCCTGCCGGAGGACAAGCGCCCGAAGCTCTACCTCTACGGCGAATCCTTGGGCACCACGGGCATTGAAGCGGCCTTTTCCGGGGTGCGCGATATCGCCAATTCCGTCGACGGCATCTTGTTGACGGGGCCGCCGCACTTTAATCGCTTGCGTACCCAGTTTGTGGAACGCCGCGACCCTGGCTCTTCTGAGATTTCCCCTGAATACGCCGGCGGCCTCGTCGTGCGCTTTGCCAACGATGACGCGCAGGTGCGCCAATGGGGCACGGTGCCAGAAGAGGAGTGGGGACGCACCCGCATGCTCTATATCCAACACCCCTCGGACCCGGTGGCCTGGTGGTCGCCACAGATGGCCTTTAAGGAGCCGGATTGGATGCGCGAGCGGACCCCGTATTCTGCCGAGCGCGTGATGCAGTGGATACCCATCATCTCCTCCCTCCAAGTAGCCGCCGATCTGCCCGGCGCAAAGGACGTACCCGATGGACACGGTCATAACTACGGGGCATCGGTGCTCGACGGCTTTGCCGCCATCGCTGGTCCAGACGTGGCGGGAGCTATCGATCCAGATGAGCTGCGCCGCGAGTTTGCCGCGCTCGACGTCGGGATCTACTGAGCGCTCCTTAGCCAAACAGGGCAGCGATGGCCAGCATCGCAGGAAGCGACAGGAATGTAGTGAGAAAGACCGTATCTCGAGCCACGGTTTCTCCTACCTCATAGGTAGCGGCATAGTTATACACATTCTGCGCCGTGGGCAACGCCGCCAAAATCAACGCCGCGTATAGCTCCGCCCCGTCTAGGCCCAGCGCTGCGCCCACGGCCAGCGCGACAGCGGGCATGCCCACCAACTTCAACACCGTCGCGGTAATGGTGGGCAGACGGTCCTCCTCCAACAGCCCGTCGCCCTTTAACGAGGCACCAAAGCTCATCAGGATCATAGGAATGGAAGCGCCACCCAAAATCTCCAGCGGCTTCATCACCACATCCGGTACCTGCCACTGCGCCGCGGAGACAATAAATCCCGCCACCGCAGCTAACACCACCGGCGCGGTAACCCCCGAGACCACGGAGCTCCATATCGATCGCAGGCTCGTGCCCTGCGCATTAAGCCCTGCAATGATAAAAGGGGAGAGCACCGCCATCTGGAGAACTAATGCCGGGATGACGTAGGTGGCATCACCAATGACATAGGTGGCAATGGGCAGGCCAATATTGACCGAGTTGTAATAGCTCGCCGCCGCGGCACCCGCCATGGTTTCGGCGCCGCTGCGTGGAAAAAGTAGGCGGCTGCACAGCCAATACAACAGCATGGTGGCGACGGACGCGGCGGCAATGACGGCCACCACGGGGGACGCAAACGCGGAGGTATCGGATGTAGCCACGCTGGAAAAGATGAGTGCCGGAGTAGCCGCCCAGAAGGCCGTGCGATTGAATTGCAAGCGCGCCTCGCCCTTGCCAATAACACCCCTGTGGGCCAGTACAAACCCGACGCCGATGACTACGAAAATGATCGCAAACCCGGTCAATACGTCCAGCAACAGTCAACAACCTTTCGCAGTACTCCAAAAATGCGCGGTGAGGATATTGTCCCACCATCCGTATTTCCCCAAGAACACAGGCACCATAACAAAGTGGTATCGAATTTCCTGCGCAGCCCGGAAACTCCTTCCAGACTGCCGGCCACTTATGGCACGGTGGAGGGCATGAAGCTTTCTCACCGTGCAACCGTAGCCGCCCTGTCCACCGCTCTTGTCATTACTGCTACTTCCACCATGGCCTCTGCTCAGCCGGCCTTGCCGCCGCAGATTCAGCAGGCTTCTTCGCAGGCTCAGCAGCTTTCTTCTGATCCTTTCGCTGCTGTGCAGGATTTCCGCCTCACCTTGCCACCGCAGGCTTATGAGCTGGCCGAGAAGTACAATATCTCGCTGCCAGAATTCCTGGCCAAGCCAGCGGGCCACGCGCCCAAGGCCGCTGGTGAGTTGGGGGCCGCCACCACCGCCCACCTCGAGAAGGCTGGGCACCGCAAGGACGCCCACGCGACCGCCATCGCCCAAGAATGGGCCAACCAGGGTGCCGCCGGCAAGCTCGACTACAAGGGCGGGGTAGCCCACGGCCTGAATCACAAGGACGAAGGACAGGGTTCTGTTCACCGCCTCACCGAGCAGCAGGCACAAGACCGCCTGAACTGGTTCAACCGCGATGTACCAGTCAATGCTGGGTCCCCACACGGCTTTGGCGTAGCAACTGCTTATGACGGAACCTACATCTACGTTGCGGAGTTCTTCCTCAACTAAGCCTTTTCTACTAGCCCCGATTTCACTGCATTCGTGGTCTTAATCTGCGACGATGACGAAGCTACACGGTGCCGGTAGAATCGGGGCATGATTTTGATCAACGTACAGTTCCACGTTAAGCCCGAATACGCAGAGACCTTCCTCGATGAAATCAATTGGTACACCGAGGCCTGCAATGCAGAGCCGGGCTGCATCGACTTCAAGTGGTTCCGCGATCCGGAAGATCGTCAGCGCTTCCTGCTGCTGGAGTCCTACGCAGATGGCAAGGACGTAGAGCACGTCCAGAGCGAGCACTTCCAGCGCTCCTGCGAGGAATTCCCGAAGTACCTCGTGGAAACTCCGGACATCATTAACGTTCACATCGAAGGCCGCACCGGCTGGGACAAGATGGGCGAGTTCTCCGTCGATTAATCCCAACGAATAAAGCTCGCCCTCTACCGCGATGTAGAGGGCGAGCTTTTTCTATGCCTAGGCGCACCAGCGCCCTTCGCGCTCACAGCGGATGCTACTGCCAGCGGAGCACACCTTCCGGTGAGCGCGAAGGGAGGGGAGGGAGCTAAGCGCTTTCCGACGCCCCTCCTCGCGCCTTTCATTGCTCTACTGCGGCACGCACTGCGAAGACACGGTCTTGTCGCCATTCGAGTACTGCTTTAGCGCATCGTAGAAAGCATCCGAGTACTCGCCAGCGCGTTCCGGAATCGGGTGAACACCATCGGAATAGAGGATTGCGGGGTCGCTCTGTGCATGTCCGCACCAGTCCGCGACATATACGTTGTCGTATTCCTTGGCTGCGTCGAGGACATCCTGTTGGGACTGGGCCATCCATTCGCGGTCACCATAGGGGACAGCCATGACAACGGTGTGGTCTTCGCCGATGATGTCTAGAGCTTCCTTGATCTGGTCCGGGAAGGCAGGGCCGTTAGTACCAAACCCGAGGAAGACGGTATCGCGCAGCTGGCCGGAATCCTTGAGCTGCTGCAGAATCTGGATACCCGCAGTGTAGTGGCGGGATACATCTGCATCGACGTAAATCTGCGGGAAGCGCTGCTTGAGGGCGCCACTAGAACCCAGCATCACGGAGTCGCCGATGGCGGTGATGTCTTTGCCCTGCGGCATCGGGCGGGTCTTCTTATCCTTCGCGTCAGCCTTATCGTCGTTGTCCTCAGCAGGCAGCTGTGGGGCAGCATCATTCGGCTGCGCCGGGGCATTATTGCTGCTCTGGTTCTGCTGCTGGAGCTGCTCCAACTGCTGCTCCAACTCGGTCTTATCGCTGGAGTTCACAACGCCGTAGACTACGCCGGCTATAGAGGCAATGACCAGGAATGGGACTACCGGCCACATGGTCTTGCCAAAGCCATCGCGCAATTCGCTAAATCCTGGGCGGGAGGACCAGTAGGTCTTCCACGTCTTCTTATAGCCGCCGCGGCGGAAAGGATTCTCAATGAACTGATAGGAAATCTCGGACAGAAGCAGCGAAATAGGCACGGCTACAAGGCCCAGAATCCAGGATCTATCGGAGTTCTGGTTGCCCTCGAAAAGCGCCTTGAGCATCATGATGACCGGCCAGTGCCAGAGGTATAGCGAGAAGGAACGCTGGCCAAACCAGCGCATGACCTTGGTCCTAAAGAGCGGGGTCATCGGGCCGTATTCGCGAACCACGCCCCACACCATCAGGACACCAAGCACGCTGGTGAGGAAGAGCCCACCCCGGTAGGTGATCTCCGCGTCATCCGGCATGAGGAATAGCTGGGCACCGTAGCCGATGAGCGCCAAAGTGCCGATGATTCCGGCGATGCGCGATTCGGCTTTGCCTGCCGCCGCCCACGAGTCCGCCTGTGGATCGGACTTGGTAGAAGTCATCAGCAAAGACAGCACGGCGCCAGTGAGCAGGCCGAAAGCATGGGTATCGGTGCCGTAGTAGACGCGCGTCGGGTCTTCACCCGGCACGTAAAGAAGCGCCATGGCCACGGCGGAACCGATAGCTAAGACTGCGGCTACGAGGATGGGAAGCCGGCGCGGCTTACGGCGAGAAATCAGGAAAACGCCAGTGATAAGAAGCGGCCAGATGACATAGAACTGCTCCTCCACGGCCAACGACCAATAGTGGGCAAAGACCTGAATCTCATTGTCCGCAAAGTAGGACTGGGAGGTGGCGATCTGGGTCCAGTTATTGACAAAGAACAGAGTTCCCAAGAACTGCTGGCGCAAGCCGACCGCGAGGTCCCCGCCTATCCATGCCACCAAAGCGGTACACATGACCAAGACGGATACTGCGGCCGGTAGGATGCGTCGGAATCGGCGCACCCAGAAGTCCTTCAGGCTGATTGTGCCGGAGGTGCGGAATTCGCGCACCAGCAACGAGGTGATGAGGAATCCAGAAAGGACGAAGAAGAGGTCAACGCCCAAGTAACCACCGGGAAGCAGGGAAGGGAAGAAGTGGTACAACACCACGGCAATAACCGCGAGGCCGCGCAGTCCATCCAGCCCCTTGACCTGGCGCAGGCGGGCGTGGCGCTTCTTCTTAACGACCTTGCTCTCAGGCGGCGTAGCCAGCGCTTCAGGGTCCTTGGCCTGCTTTTGTAGCGGATACTTAGACTTAGTATCTACCTGCGTTGCCGAGGCCTTCTGTGATGCTGGCTTCTGCGCAGCTTGTTGTGGCTGGCTCGGTGCGGCCTTTTCCTGTGGCTTTTCAGGGGCTGGATGTTGCTCCTTCGACGGCTGTGCCTTCTCCCGCTTTTTCTCTGCGGCAGCAGCGGCAGCGGCTGAACCCGCTCCGGCTGCTACAGCGCCTGTAGCAGCGGACTTTCCCTTCTGCGCAGGCGGCGTCTTTGGAGCTGCTTGAGGCTCGGCCTTGTTTGGCTGGGGCTGTTCAGTCTGCTGCTTTGCCTTGGGCTTTTGGGCAGCTCGCGACGGCTTTTGCTGCGCTGCGGAAGGAGTGCCCACCTGTTGTGATTTGCGGGCCAATCCGCGACTGATATCGGAGGGCTTAACCTGGGGGCGGCGCTTTGTTGCCTTCTTGGTCTTGTTCTGCGGCGTCGCTTCCTTTGCCTTCGGCTGTGGCTGTTGCGTCTTCGCCTCTTGCTTGGGCAGGTTGCCCTTAGAGGGTGCGCCTTGCTGCGATTTCGGCTGGACTACCTTGTTTCCATCCTGGGTAGTCTTGTTCTGCGTCGACCGAGCTTTCTGCTGAGAAGTATCGGCTGCAGTCTTTGGTGCAGTCACCTTCGGCTTGGGGGCAGTGGTGCCCTTCTTCGGCTTTGGAGAGCTAGGCGTCGAGGCCTGTGGGGCAGCCTTCTGCTTTGCAGTTTCAGGAGTACGCGCTGAGCCCTGGTCCTTCTGCGGTTGCGAAGGCTTAGACGGCTGCGCATTCTTCTTCGGCGCAGATTGCGGCTGTGGTTGCTTCTTTGCCGAGTTTGCCGGGACCCGCTTGGGGGAGTCAGGCTTCTGCGCTTGCTGCTGGTCTGTGGCCGGCTTGGTCTTAGCTGGCTGGGATTTCTGCGGCTGTGCCGGTTGCGGCGAAGCCTTCTTCGCGCTGGAAGAAGAGGATGGCTTGGAAGTTTGCTGCGGCTTCTGGGTAGTGGGTTGAGCCTGCTGTGCGGGCTTTACCGCGCCTTTCTGAGAGGGTTGGGTGACAGGCTTCGCGGCCGGCTTCGGGGAATTACTGCGGGTAGATGGAGTCTTTGGGGAGGACTTAGACGGGGTAGTACTAAAGCTTGCGCCGCGGCGCGGTCGTTGAACCGGTTCGTGCGCTTTGCGCTGCGGCTTCTTGTCCTGAGCGGGCGAGTCTGGTTGCTTTTTAACAGCTGCTTTGGGGGAGGATTCTGCCTTGTTTTGTTGTGCGGCGGTTGGCTTAGCGGAAGATTCTTGGGCTGCAGGCTTGGCTTTCGGCGCCTTGGCGGCAGGCGATGGCGAGGTCGACTTAGGCTGCTGCGGCTTTGCGGAAGTGGCCTTGCTTGCCTGTGGCTTTTCGGTGCTGGGGTGAGTGGTGTCCTTAGCCGCGGGCTTGGCGGCAGGCTTCGCATCCTTAGGCTTAGCAGCAGCAGGCTTGGATTCGGAAGCCTGTGCAGGCTTCGCCGGGGTGGGCTTGCGCGCAGGAGCCTGCTTAGCTTGTTTCGCGGACTCGCTGTCCTTAGTGGTGCGATCCTGGGGCTTGCCCTTCGGCTCGGTGGATTGTGCACCCGTGGTGGATTCAGTGTTGGCTGATTTCTGGGGCGCAGAATCCTTTTTATTAGGGGTCTGGGGCGCACTGGTAGAGCCAGCTTTGGGCTGTACTGGCTGATAGACCGGTGTGCGTGGTTCGTTCGAACGCCCAGGTTTCTTCTTCCCCAGCAGTGAGCGCAAAATTTGCTTCACAAAAACTCCCAAAGCACTACGTGTATTTTCTAAACGGACTATTTTAGCCTGCGCACCAGCACTTCTCCCCATGCGGGGGAGTTAAGGTGCGGCGCGCGGGGCGGAGGCGAAAATTCGAGTCTAAGACTCTTCGCTGTCAAAAAGCTGACGCAGAACTGTCATGACCCCATATTCGGTATTGGGTGGGGCAATGCGATCGGCGATTTCCTTCAACTTTGGGTGCGCATTTTCCATGGCGATGGCGGTGCCCGCCTCACGGAGGAGCTCATAGTCATTGAGGAAATCGCCAAAGGCGGCGGTGCGAGACATGGGGACCGAAAGGAGCTCGGCCATGGTCTGTAGTGCTACGCCCTTATTGACGCCAGCGGCCATGACATCGAGCCATACGGCGCCAGAGATGGCGATATTGTGTTCCGGTACGGCCGCAAGGAGGGGCTGGTGGAGGTGCTTTTCGCTGCCGTCGGCGCAGTAAGCGGCGATTTTGATGATGTCTGCATCCAGTAGCGCATCGAGGTCATCTACCCATTCCACTGACCTGTAGTACTTGGCAATTTCAGCACGGGCCTGTTCATCGGCGCCTTTGTGCACATAGGCGGTATCCGGCGTGCATAGCACTATGGTATGCGGGGTCTCGACAGACTGGAGTGCGGCCACGGCGGCGCGCACGGCTGCGCTGGGCAGGGTAGTGGCGCTAATGACGCGGTTATCGTGGACGACCACGGAGCCATTTTCTGCAATGAAGGTGTCTTCTTGCGGAAACATCTCTTGTAGGGTGGCGAGCTGGCGACCCGAGGCGGGTACTAGGGTGACGCCGAGCTGGTGGGCACGGGTGCTGATCGCGGCGAAATCTGGTGGAAGCTGGCCGTTGCCGTCCAGTAGGGTGCCGTCCATATCCAGGGCGATGAGCTGTGGGAGCAAAATTCCGAACCTATCTGTGAATTGGCTGATGGTGGATAGGCGCAAGCGTTCTGTGTCACACTAGGGGTTATGACTAATACTGCACCTATCGTTTCCTCAATCCGTAACCATACCGGAGTCATTGAGCTCAACCGCCCCAAGGCTCTCAATTCCCTCACCCCGGAAATGATCCACCTCATTGCGGAGTCGCTGGCGCAGTGGCGCGACAACGATGAGGTGGAACAGGTGCTGTTTACCTCGACTAGTCCCAAGGCATATTGCGCCGGCGGCGATGTTCGCTACGCCCGCGAAGGGGTCAAGGAGGGCAAGGTGGAGGAGGTCGATGCCTTCTTCGCCACCGAATACACGTTGAACGGTGATATCGCGGAGTATCCCAAGCCCATCGTTGCGCTCATCGATGGCATCGCTATGGGCGGCGGTCTGGGCATTTCTGCCCATGGGTCCCACCGCGTGGTTACGGAGAAAACCTTTGCCTCCATGCCAGAGATGAATATTGGCTATGTCACGGACGTGGGCATGGCCTATGCCGCCCAGCGGGCGGTGGGAACGCGAGGGAAGGCCTCGGCCGAGTTGGCGAAGTTCTGGGGGATTACCGGCTACCGCATGTATGCCGCAGACCTTGTATGGAGCGGGCTGGCCACCCACTATGTGGCGGACGGCGAGGCTTTTGCTAGTGCGGTTATTGAGCAGGGACTAGCCACGGCGCTAGCCCAGCATGCCACCGCACCTAGCGGCGAGGCCCCCTTGGCCGAGCTTATCGACGCCATCGAGGACGCCTTTTCCCACAACACCTGGCAAGACATTTCTGCGGCCCTGGAAAAGTACCCAGAACTAAAGCAACAGGTGGAAAAGCTGACCGCGCAGGCGTGCCCCACCTCCATCGTGGCGGCCATGGAGCTATTCCACGCCGAGCAGGAGTGCAGCAGCATCCGCGAGGCCCTAGATATGGAGACCAACCTGGGCGCCTATATGTACCGGCGTGGGGACTTTGCCGAGGGCGTGCGAGCGGTCTTGGTGGATAAAACCAACGATGCGGCATTTGAGCCTGCCGCGCTTGCCGACGTCGACGTGGACGCCCTCCGCAGCGCCCTACACCTCCACCCCGCGAAATGATCCATAGGCGGCGCGGGCGCGATCGGTGTTGATCCATGAAGGAGGGGGAACCGCCAACGTCGCTTCGGTGGCAGCTGGGGTCGGCTCCGGGAGGTGCAGCTGTGGGGTATCGAGGAGGACGAGGCCCACGCGGGCGTCGGCAAGCGTAGTGCCCGCCAGCGTCCAGATCCCCAAAATGGGCAGAGCAAGGTGCGGTAGCTGGTGCTCGCGCGCCAGCTGAAGCGGAAGGTGCGGGCGAACCAGTTCGGGCACGGCCTCGTCGATGCCAAAGCGCGCTAGGTTTCCTGCCAACCGCGCCGCCGTGGTGTCCTTGAGCTGCGGATCTGCCCAAGCCCACGTGAATTCCTCGTCCGAAATGGTCGCGATAAGCACCGCATTGGCCGTCATCTGCCCGCCACGATAGGACACCGTGGCGGTGGCCTTATCCACATCGAGTTCTACCGTGGCATCTGGGAAGCTGCCTTGGAAAAACATTTGGTTTTCGGTGCTTAAGTAAAAAGCATCCTCTAGGACGCGCGCGGCCGCTAAGCCAGGGGTGATGCCGGAAATCTTGTGTACTTCGGGGCTTGCCTGCTCAAAACGCACTGTGGTGCCATCAGAAAAATGCAGGTAGGGCTCTTCCTCGGTGGACTCCATATCCAGGTAGCGGGCAAGTGCGAGGGCCGGCCCCTTCTCGTCCGCTTCCGCGCTGCTGTGCTGGAGACCCCGCAGCAAGGTCTGGCGAAAGTCCAGGTAAGGGTGGAAATCTACCGCAACAATGGCCACGTGCTCGCCCTGCTGGGCGCGCAGTACCGGCATGGTGCCCACGATGAGGGAGGCATAAGCAACCATTCGGTCAATGTCTGCGGTGGCCGTACTTGACTGCGGAAGGTCAGCAAAGTGCTCGGTCGCGGCGGTAGTCCAGTGCCAAGTGCCTGCGGCGATGACGGCCAGGCGCACGCCGCGAAAATCCGCCACGTGCTGCGCGGAGCTTACCCGTACCTCCACGAGTTGGTCTGTGGCATAGCTTCCTTCGCTATCGCCAGCCGAGGGGCCGAGGAAATTGAATTCCACATCGGTCGCCTCCCCGATGCGGTCTTGAAATGCGGCATTAACGCCCGCTTGAATGAAGCGGGCGTCTTGCGCGGTGCTCGATATAGGGGCTGTCTTATCCATAACTATTGCCGAGCATACGGATTAAAGCGCCCATTAGGCTAGCTAGTCGATGGCACGCACGGTGGCAAAGGCTGTGCGAACTATCTCATGCTTTGTGTGAGCGTCCAGTGATTCTTCGGCCTGGGAGCGGCGGTGGATTTCTTTCATGCTCATCGCACTGGCACCCGCACACGCTTGGAGAATGACCGCGATTTCAAAGCGCGACTTATCTGGGGCGCGTTGGTGGAAAGCTTCCAAAACTTGGTCAGCTACGACTTGGAATTGTTGGCGCTCTTTCGAGGTATGGCTCAAGTTTTCTAAAGCCTCGCCAATGGTGAAAAGAGAGGTAAAAGAATGTAGCTCTTTGCCCTCGTTTTCGGTGGCATCGAGCGTTACTTGTTCGAGGAATTCAGAAATGGATGAATTAGGAAAAACAGTGGGTACTTCCTTGGAAAACTTGGCAAGCACATCGGTGCTAAAGGACAGTAGCGCATCAGCCACCGAGGAGAAGTAGTTGTGAAAGGTGCGCGGGGAAACCCCGACGGCCGCGGTGATGCCGGAGATCGTGGCGGCTTCGGCACCGCCGTCGAGGACGAGGCGCGCTGCCGCATCGGCCATGGCCTGACGCGTAGCTCGCTTCTTTTCTTCGCGCAGACTAGTCACGGTGTGTCTCGCCTACCTTTTCTCGTTGGGTGCGCAGGAGTTCCTCGCGGTCGGAGTGCAAGGCCTCGCCTTCAATATCCATGTTTGGCGTGATCTTATCCAACCAGCGCGGGAACCACCATGCCTTTTTGTCCAGCACAAACATGGTGGCGGGGATGATCATCATGCGGACCACGAAGGCGTCGATAAGCACGCCCGCAGCCAGGGCAAAGCCCATGGTCTTAATGAACGGCTCGTCCATCAAGATGAAGGCGGCAAAGACGGAAATCATAATCAGTGCTGCGGCCGTGACCACGCGGGCGCCGTGCTTAAAGCCATTCGAGGTGGCGTTGCCGGCCGTCTTGCCATTGACAAATCCCTCACGCATGCGGGTCACCAAGAAGACCTGATAGTCCATGGCTAGGCCGAAGGTAAGACCGATGAGCATGATGGGCAGGAAGGAAAGCAGCGGCTGCGGGTCGTCGACGATGCCGAACATGCCTTCTTGCCAAATGGCCACGGTGATGCCGAAGGTTGCGGCCATCGACAAAGCGAAGCCGGCCGCGGCGATGAGCGGCACCCAGATGGAGCGGAAGACCAGCATCAAGACGATGAAGGCTAGGCCCAGCACGATGGCTACGTATGGGATAAGCACGTTATTGAGGCGCTCAGAAATATCATCGAAGATCGGGGTGATACCGGTAATGCCGTAGGAACCGCCGGTCTTTTCAAACTCACCCTGGTAATCGCGCAGGTGGTTAAGGGTTTCGGTGGTCTCCTCATCGGTTGCGCCGGTGGTAGGCGTGATCATGATTTGGGCAGCATCACCGTTGTCAGTGGTCTGCACGATCTGGGCGTTTTCTACGCCGTCGTTGCCATTGATCTCCTGCAGGAGGTCCTGGAAGGCCGGCATGCGGTCCTGCTCAGGGACGTCGGCCGCATCAACGAACGCGATCATCGGGGCATTGCGGCCAGGGCCAAAGGCGTCTGCCGTGATCTCATAGGCCTCGCGCTGCGGGGTGCCGGGCTTTGCGGTGCCATCGGTGGGCATGGCCAGGCGCAGCTGGGCAAATGGTACGGCCAGGATGCCCAGCAAGACCACACCCGCGATAAGGTGCAGCCACGGGTGGGCACGCACGCGGCGAACCCAGCGCAGGCCCATGGTGGGCTTTTCGTCTTCTGGGTCTGGAACCTTGGGGCCAGGCACGCGGCCAGCGAAGATCTTGGTGCCCAAGAGTCCCAGCAGGGCAGGGATGAAGGTATTGGCAACCAATACGGCGATGATGACCGTAGCCGCAGCAGCGATGGCCATGGTGCCCAGGAACGGGATGCCGATAATGGTCAGCGCGGCCAAGGCGATGACCACGGTGGTGCCGGCGAAGACAACGGAACCGCCCGCGGTGCCCAGCGCCATGCCCATGGCGTGGGCACGGGTGGCCTTATCCATCTTCTTGAGCTCTTGGGCCAGTTCCTTTGGCGAAAGATCGTTGAGGCCAGAGGAGGTGATGAGCTCGTTGCGGAAGCGGTTGACAATAAACAGCGCGTAATCGATGCCGACTGCCAGGCCAATCATGGAGGCCAATGTCGGGGTCATATCGGAGACGGTATCCGTAAAGACCGTGGATACCTGCACGCCGAGGATGCCGATGCCCACGCCGATGACGGCGGAAATGAGCGGCATGCCAGCGGCCACGAAGGAACCGAAGGTAATCAGCAGCACGATCGCTGCGACGATGAGGCCGATAATCTCGGCGCTGCCACCCATCTCTTGGCCAGCGGAGCTAAATGCATTGCCCTGGTACTTCACCGTGAGGTCGCCCTCGTCGTACTTGTGGAGTACGTCCGTGACCTTGGTCATGTCCTCTTCTGGGATGTCCATGACGGTTTCCGCATCAAAGGTGATGGTGACGGTGCCGGTGGACTTATCCTCGCTCAGAGGGGAGAGCTGCTGCAGGTTTTTCTGAATCTGCTTGTCTGGCATGTGCTGGGCCTTCATCTTTTCGCCCATTTGTTTCTCCATACCGGCTGCAGCCATCACTGGGCTGACCAGTTTTTCCTGGTCCTTGAGCGCGCCAGTGTCCTTGAGCTCACCAAGGAGGTCATCTACCTCGCTGGCCACCTGCTTATCGGTGAGGTTTTTCCCCTCCGGCGCTTGGATGACCACGGTGCCCTCGGGAGAGCTCATGGCATCGGTGTCTTGGCCGAAGCGCTCCATCATCTTGTCTTGGGTGGTGGTGGAGTCCATTTCCGGCATGGAGAAATTAGGGTTGGGGGCCTTGGCAAAGCCGGCGGTAAGTCCCGCCATGGCCACCAAGACGATGAGCCAAAACGCTAGGAATGGCCACACCTTGCGGTAGGACCAGCTACCTAGCCGGTAGAGGAATTTAGACATAAAAATGTGCTTTCTTGTGCAGTATGCGTGCAATGCTCTGCGCGCAGGTAACAGCGACTATGGAATCCGCGGGGAGAAGTTTTCACCCCGTGCGAAACATTGCATAGTGTAGACAAAATTGCAGAACGTGCGCAAAGACCGGTGCGGTGGACCATAGGAAGCTGCGCGTGAAAGATGGGGCTTGTGCCCTCGGGCGTATCGGCGATGGCGGCATGGGGCGGTAGACTGACCGGCATGCTCCACGCCGTTAGTTTTGCCCTCCTGGATTCCATCAATGCCTTACTCATCGGAATCCTCGTGGCCATTGGCATCATCTTGCCCCGCGGCAAGTACCGGCGCATTGCCTCCTTAGTGGTGATAGGAGACTGGATGGGAGTCCTCGCCGCGGCGGCCGTGGTGATGTTTGTGCTGCTGGGAGTAAAAGACCAGATCGAGGCCATTTTGAGCTCGCCCGTTGCCGGCTGGGTACTTGTCGCAGTGGGCATCGCGGTGGGGTTTGGCTCGTGGCGCTCTCAAGGCCAGCCCAATGCCTTGGTAAATCGGTTGCTCGAGCCGTTGCGTACTCCATCGCTGCTTACCGCGATCATCGGTTTCATTATGGGCGTTGTGCAATCGCTGACATCGGTGCCGTTTTATTACGGGCTCATGCACCTGGCTACCGAAGATATCGCTCCGGCCGCTCAGTACGGCGGCTTGGTGTGGTACGCCAGCTTGGCTTTGTCCCTGCCCACTATCTGTGGCCTTTTTATTGCGGTGGTGCGCGCGCATCCCGAATCGGCCGCCGGTCGGCTCTTTGCAGCGGCGCGCGCCAATAGCACCCAGGTGGCCCTCTTCGGCGGCTACCTCGTGGCGGTCTTCCTCATCCTCATGGGCGTGCTTTCCCTTTAATCAAAGGTGACCTCATCCAGGCTCAACGCCACATCGGATTGGCTGCGCGCGCAGTCCACGTAGCGAGCAGCATGCGCAATGAAGGCCTGTGACTCTTCCGGGCTGAGCTCGCGGCGCACTTTGGCTGGCACGCCGGCGGCAAGGCTGCGTGGTGGAATGGTGGTTCCTTCCAGCACCACGGCGCCTGCCGCGATGAGCGAGCCGTTGCCAATAGTGCAGCGCGAGAGCAGCGAAGAGGACATTCCCACCAGGGAACCGGCCTCCACATGCGCAGCATGGACCATTGCCATGTGTCCCACCGTGACATCATCTTCTAGTACACATGGCGTGTCCTCTTCTACGTGGAAGACGCAATTGTCCTGAATATTGCACCTAGAGCCAATGCGAATTGCGCCCACGTCGCCGCGCAGGACACTGCCATAAAACACGGAGGAATCCGGGCCGATTTCTACATCGCCAATGATGGTGGCATTGGGCGCAATCCACGCACTGCGGTGGATGCGCGGCTTCTTTCCCGCACAAGGCAAAAGCAGCATGTCAGTCCTTTCAAGGTAGTTATTCGACCACTACGGCTAGGGCGGGGGAAAGCTCGTAGTCGCCGGGGTAGGGGAGGTGGTCTACGAGGGCGTCGGCAAGCGCGGGCGTAAGCGGAATGACCCAGCCGCGCCGGGGATCTTTGATGGGCAAGGCATCTTTTTTCACGGCGGGAAAATGCACCGTCGTGGTGGGAGAGGCCAATGTAGCTGACTCGCGGGTGCCGGCTACCTCTCGCAGTACCTCGGCGCCGGGCTGGTCAGTAACGACGATGATTAGTGGCCCTGCGGTGTGGATTTCCAGCCGGTCAATGTGGACAGTGAGCGCCGCGGAATCTGGGCGCGCCAGGCGCGGGGACTGCGTGCCGGTCAGCCGGGCAAGTGCATTCTTTAATCCCATGGGAGCCCAGTCTAGTGAGCGCTCACGGTTATGGTGCGGCAGCGCTCCAGGTCGAAATAGGCACGTTGGCCGGTGGCGGCAACGCGCTCGCGGGCCACAGACTCATCGTGGGTTACGGTCGTGGCGAGGAAGACTAGCGGACCATCCGGCTGGCGCCACGTGCCGAGATACCGCGCGCCTTGTTCCTTGGCTAAGGCCAAGGCCTTGCTCACCGCGGCCGGGGTAGGCTCCGCTACCCGCAGCAGCGCCTTGCCGGTGGGGTTATAGGCAAACCCGGTGCGGGGCTGCTGGCCGGTTTCGATATCGAAGGTGCCTTCTTCGTCCGCGAGCAATTGTCGGAAAATGCGCTTCATTGGGCCCAGCGTAGTATGGGGCACCATGATTGACGCCAGCAACACCGCACTCGTTATTGAAGGCGGCGGCATGCGCAATTCCTATACGGCCGCCTGTATGGTCAAACTCATCGAAGAGGGCGTGGACTTTGGCTGGGTAGGCGGCGTCTCCGCCGGGGCATCGCATACCGTTAATTACTTGTCGCGCGATGCCCGCCGCGCCGAAGAGTCTTTTACAGACTTTGCTCAAAGCCCCAGCTTCGGCGGAGTGGGTTCGCTGGTGCGTGGCACCGGGTATTTCAATGCCGAGTACATCTATGAGCGCGCCGCGGACAAGGATTTGCCCTTTGATTGGCAGGCTTACCGTGAGCATCCGGCCGATATGGTGCTTGCTGCAGCGCGCGCCGATACCGGCGAGTCTGTTTACTGGACGCGCGAGGACATCCACACCCCGGAAGATCTCTTCGTGCGCGTGCGCGCTTCTTCCACGCTGCCGCTGATTATGCCGATGCGATCTATCGACGGCGCGCCGTACGTGGACGGTGCTTTGGGCTCTTCCGGTGGCATTACCATTGCGCAAGCAGAAGAGGCCGGCTACGAGAAGTTCCTGTTTATTGGTACAAAGCCGCGCGGGTACGTGCGCCCTGCGGTCGCGCGCCCAGCCTTCGTCCGCCGCGTCTTCCGCAGGTACCCCGCTATTGCCGACGCCCTCGTAGCCCGCCCCGCCCTCTATAACGCGGCCAAAGACCGGCTTTTGGAGTTGGAGCGCCAAGGTAGGGCGCAACTATTTTTCCCGCAGGATATGCAGGTGACCTCTACCGAACGCAACGTGCACAAGCTGCGGGCGAACTATCAGGCGGGGAAAGCCCAGACCTATACGGAGTGGCCACGGTGGAAGGAGTTCCTCCTTGATTAGTTCACTATGAGCGTTTCCTGTGAGATGTGCCGCTGCTGGGGGTGGGTGGCCCCTGACGAAAAGGGCTTAAGCAGTAGCGATGCCATTGGTGGTCGTTAAAGAATGTGCCTTTCACGTGGCACTTTGGAGGAAAATGCCTAAAATATTCCAGCGTGTTAGCAATTTTTGATGGAAATATATGGCTGAGCATCTTTTTCATAGTGTTGCTCGGCACGCTATTTGGCATGATCCCCTTCGGTCCGCTGCGCTTTGGCGCGGCGGGCACGCTGTTTATGGGCTTGGCCTTCGGCTCATTTATTGATCTAGATAAAGACATCTTAAGCTCCCTGCAAGAGCTGGGATTGGGACTCTTTATTTATATGCAGGGCCTGTCCGCCGGTGAGCGCTTCTTCAAGGGCTTTTCTAAGCAGATGAAGCACATGCTCACCGCAGCCATTGCGATTGTGGTGGCCGCGGGCGCAGCCCTCCTCTTTGGCGGCATGCTGGGGCTGGATACCCTGGCCTCCGTTGGTGTATTCGCCGGCGCCACGACCTCGACGCCGTCGCTGGCAGTTGCCCAACAGCAAACCGGTGAAGAGCTACCCGCTGTGGGCTACTCGCTGGGCTATCCCGTGGGTGTGGCGGTGGCCATTTTGGTCGTGGCATTCCTGCTCAAGCAGAATTGGCCCGCCAAGCACGATAAGGACAATTCGGCCTCCAAGATCTTCCGTTCCCGTACCATTCGCGTTACCAAAGACGTGAACTACGATGACTTGGAAGAACAGTTCAAGGATCACTTTGTTATCGCTACCATTCGCCGCGGTAATAAGGTCCGGGTTGCCGGCGATCGCCCCGAATTGCACAAGGGCGATATCCTGCGCGTTATGGTCACCAAGGCTAAGGCCCGTGAACTGACCCAGATGCTGGGCAAGCGTCAGCCGCAAACTCCGTTCGTGGATAAACGCCTGGTCATCGAAAACGTGGCTATTTCTAACCAAGATATCGCCGGCCGCACCGTTGAGGAGCTCAACCTGTTCTCCCGCTATGGCGGTCGCATCGTGCGCGTGCAGCGCGGCGATGAGGAATTCTTGGCCAATAACGAAACCCACTTGGCTTCTGGCGATATGCTGGAGCTCATCGTGAAGTTTGACCGCTTGGGTGACATCAAGGATTACTTCGGTGACTCAATTAAGTCCTACTCCGAGCTGAACTGGGTGGCCTTGGGTGGTGGCCTGTTCCTGGGTTACCTGCTGGGCCAGGTCGTGGTTCCGATGCCGGGTGGCGCTTCCTTCGAGCTGGGCTTTGCGCTTGGCCCGCTGATTACGGGTCTTATCCTGGGCGCGCTGCACCGTACCCGCCGCATTCCGTGGCAGGTTCCGGCCTCCATTAATACTGCCTTCCAGCAGTGGGGCCTCGTCATCTTCTTGGCCTCTGTGGGCCTCTCGTCCGGCGAGGCATTCTTGTCCACCGCCTTCTCCTGGATGGGTCTGAAGTGCATGATCCTCGCCGCCATTGTCACCGTGGTGGTTTCGATCCTATTCGCTGTAGCGAATCGCTTCATGGGTCAGTCCGAGACCCGTACCTCCGGCGGACTCTCTGGCATCTTCGCTCAGCCGGCCGTGGTCAACTACGCCACGGGGTTGAGCTCCGACTCGCGCATCATGACCGGTTATGCGGCCACCATTGTGGTGGCGCAGGTGGTCAAGATTGCCGTTGTCCCTGTGATGTTGATGGTTTAACACGCAACGGAAAAGGCCGCTTCCCGTTCTGAGAAGCGGCCTTTCTCTCTGCCGTGTGAAGCTGTGTGGTTTCTAATCCGCCACGAGGGTTTCCATGGTGAGCTCTGGGTGTTCCTTCTCAATGAAGGCGAGCTTCCACTTATCACCAAAGAGCGCGATGAGCTCGCCATCTTGGCGGGTAAAGATTTCCACGCCGCGCTGACGGCCGAGCTCTGGGGCGGATTCGGCATCGGTGCGGCGAGCCACGGAATAGGGGATAGGCTCGGTGACGGTTTCCACGTTGTATTCGAACTCCATGCGGGCCTGCATGACCTCGAACTGCATGGGACCCACCGCCGCCATGACCGGGGAGGCATCGCCGCGCGCCTCGTTTTTGAGAATCTGGACCACGCCCTCGGCCGCCAGCTGCTCTAGGCCCTTACGGAAGGCCTTGTACTTGCCCAGCGACTTCGCGCGCAGAATGCGGAAGGCTTCCGGCGCGAACTGAGGCATGGGCTTAAATTGCACCTTCTTGCCGGAATAGATGGTGTCACCAGGGGCAAGCGAGCCGGCGTTGACCAAGCCCACGATATCGCCCGGATAGGCGGTGTCCACGGTATCGCGCGTGCGACCAAAGACAGTCAGGGCGTACTTGGTGGAAAAGCTGCGGCCAGATTGGGCGTGGTTGACCTGCATGCCGCGCTCGAATTCACCGGAAACCACGCGCATAAAGGCGAGATTATCGCGGTGCTTTTGGTCCATGCCCGCCTGGACCTTGAAGACGACGCCCGAGAAATCATCGCTTACTTCGCGGACCTCGTCGATAGCACTGGTGGCAGCCTCAACCGCCTTAGGATCAGACTCGCGCGAGTGCGGTGCCGGGGCAATGGCACACAGCGTATCCAGGATTTGGTGCACACCAAAGTTCAGCATCGCAGAGGCAAAAATGAGTGGGGAGGTCACGCACTGCTCAAAAAGCTCCTGATCATGCAGGGCACCATCGGCGGCGAGGAGCTCGGCCTCTTCGACGGCGGTTTCCCATACATCTGCTTCCTTCTCACCGGCGGCATCCGGGTCGAAGTGTTCCTCTGGAGCAATGGTGGAACCGCCAGCGGTGCGGATGAAGTGGATATACTCATCCGCCTCGCCGTCGTCATTGATATGCGCCAGACCGCGGAAATCACCGGCTATGCCCACCGGCCAGTACAGCGGAGTGGGCTGCAGCTGGATTTCGTTGACGATCTCATCGACGAGCTCCAAGGGCTCGCGGCCTACACGGTCCCACTTATTGATCACGGTGACGATGGGCAAGCCGCGGGCCTTGCACACGCGGAAGAGCTTGAGGGTCTGGGGCTCGAGGCCCTTGGCGGCGTCGATAAGCATGACTGCCGCATCCACCGCAGTGAGCACGCGGTAGGTATCTTCCGAAAAGTCCGCGTGGCCTGGGGTATCAACCAGGTTGATCATGTAGGGCTCGCCCTCGTGTCCCTCGGGCGCATACTCGAACTGCAGCGCTGAGGAAGCCACGGAAATACCGCGGTCCTTTTCCATGTCCATCCAGTCAGACACGGTGGACTTGCGGTTGCCTTTGCCGTGGACCGCGCCGGCCTCATTAATAACGTGTGCGTGCAGCGCCAGCGCCTCCGTCAGCGTGGACTTACCAGCATCGGGGTGGGCGATAACGGCAAACGTGCGGCGGCGCGAGGCCTCAGAAACGACAGAACTCATGCGGCATAGTCTAGTGGGTTTGCGCTACCACTCCACATTGAGGCGGCGCCCCAAATCATCAAAGACGCGGCGGGCTACCGATAGCTTCTTCGCAATGGGACGCTGCAGGCCGGGTTTGCGCTTGTCGTTGTAGTATTCGCCGGATTTGAAGTGGATGCCTTCCGTGCCGGTCAGGTAGTAGGCGAGGTTATCGCCGCCGTCTGCAGGCTTGCCAAAGGTTTTGCCGATCAGTCCGGAATACATTTTGGACATCATGCCCGTCGAGGACTTGGAAAAGTCCGTGGCCAGCACGCCCGGGTGGAAAGAGACTGCATTAAGCCCGTGGGCATCGAAATAGCGGGTAAGCAGGATATCCCCCAACTTCGCGTTGCCATAAGCACGCTCGGGGCTAAAGTGCTCCACAGTATCGGGATCGTTCGGGTCAAAGTTGGACATGAGGAAATTGGCCAGCGAAGCGGTCTGGACTACGTTGGCGGAATCTGCGCGCAGCTTCTCGCGCAGCAATGAGGTCAACAGGAAGGGCGCGACCACGTTGACCTGCCAGGTGCGCTCAAATCCATCGGCGGTGGTGGAGGGGCCATCAAAAATGCCGCCGGCATTATTGCCCAGGGCGTGGATATGCTCCAGGCCTTCCAAGTCCTGTGCCAAGCGGCGAACTTGGCCCAAGGACTCGAAGTCCGCCAGGAAGTACTGGCCTTCGACTTCCTCGGCCACCGCGCGGGTCTTTTCCGGATTGCGGCCGACGATAACCAGGTTGTCTTGTGGCCGGGTGCGGTGCAACTGACGAGCAGCCGCGGCCCCCAACCCGCCGGATGCGCCGGTAATCACAATGGTCTTGGCAGTGCTATTTGGCGAAGTCATAGCCCCAATCTTAACTTCGAGGCGGGGGTGGTGCTCGCTAGCAGTTTCCTTGCACCCCAAGCAGGTCTATACTTCCGCTCGTGAAACATCTGTTTTCCATACGGCACTGGGGACCGGCGCGCTTAACCGCAGCCGGCTTTCTTTTGCTCATTTTGCTGGGAACGGTTTTGCTCATGCTGCCGTTCGCCGAGGCCGGCACCGCCCGTGCATCATTTCTGTCTGCCCTTTTTACCGCTACGTCTGCGGTATCGCTCACCGGACTTATCGTGGTGGATACCGGTAGTTTTTGGAGCCCGGCCGGCCAAGTAGTCATCTTGGCACTCATCCAACTGGGTGGCTTGGGCATCATGTCCCTGGCCTCGCTATCCGGCCTGCTTTTTACCGGCCGGATTAGCTTCAAAGCACGCAAGACGGGTGCCTATGAGGGGCGCCCCATTGCTCCTGGCGGAATTCGCAAGACGCTGATTTTTACCTTTGCCTTTACCGCCGTGGCAGAGATCATCATCGCTGTCATCGTGGCTGCGCGGTTGATGATTGGCTATGGTCATTCCTTTCCGCGCGCGGTATGGGAAGGCATCTTTCACGCCATTTCTGCATTCAATAACGCGGGTTTTAGCACCAATAGCGATAACCTGGTGCCCTTTGTTGCAGATGCCTGGATTCTGCTGCCCCTGGCCGCCGCGCTGATTGGTGGCGGCTTGGGATTTCCGGTATGGGCGGAGCTGGTACGCCTCGTGCGCCGCAACCGTTACGTGGTCCACCGCATCTCCATTACCGCGCGCATGACTTTGGTGGCTACGACCATGCTTTTGGTAGCGGGTGCGGTCTTTTTCGCCTGCATGGAATGGACCGGACTGTTGTCGTCCATGTCGCTGGGAGAAAAACTGCTCAACTCTTTCTTTGCCAGTGCATCTCCGCGCACGGCCGGCTTTAATGCCATCGACTACGGGCAGGCTCACCCCATTACCCTGATGGGCACCGATATCTTGATGTTCATCGGTGGTGGCTCGGCCGGTACCGCCGGCGGCATCAAGGTCACCACCGCGTGCGTGCTCCTGGCAGCCATGGCAGCAGAGTTCACCGGGCGCGAAACCACCACCATCGGGCACCGCAGCCTTCCGCGCTCGGTGACCCGCCAGGCCCTGGCCTTGAGCTTTGCCGGAGTCATGGTGGTCACACTCGGCGTGGCGGCCCTGCGCTTTTTCGATCCAGAATTCAGCGGTGATCAAGTCTCCTTCGAAGTTCTTTCTGCTTTCGCTACGGTGGGCTTGTCCACCGGAATTACCGCAAGCCTGTCTGCGCCCTCGCAGATAGTGCTATGCCTCATCATGTACTTGGGCCGCGTTGGCCCAACCACCTTGGTAGCAGCGCTGGCGGCGAAATCCGTCAGCCGGCGCTATAGCTTCCCCGAAGAAAGGCCGTTCCTTGGCTAATATTCTCAAGGCGCTGGGACGCACCCGCGCCGGCATTGACATTCCACCCGTCGTCGTTATTGGACTGGGGCGCTTTGGCTCCTCGCTAGCCCATGAGTTGATGGCCAATGGCGTTGAGGTCCTTGGCATCGATTCCAGCGAAAAGCGCGTGCGCGAAGAGGCACCATACCTTACTGAGACCATTGCGGCAGATACCACTGACCCGGAAGCCCTACGCCAGCTGGGCGTGGAGGAGGTCGAGCGCGTCATCGTCGCTATCGGCTCTCACCTAGAAGATTCCATTCTTACCGCGTCTAACCTGGTGGAGCTGGGGGTGAAAGATATCTGGGCCAAGGCAGATTCGGAGGCGCACGCGCGCATTTTGAGCCAGATAGGCACCCACCACGTCATCCGGCCAGAGCGAGATACGGGTCGCCGCGTCGCCTACCTTTTGGGCGGGCGTTTCCGGGATTTTGCGGAGATTGCCACCGACTATGGCGTGACCCAGATGGCCGTACCCTCTTCTTTGCTCGGCCAGCCCCTCGACCTCGCTGCCATCTGGAGCACCCACCGCGTGCAATTGGTTTCGGTGCGCTGTGCGGAAGGGGAATGGGCCCCGCTTGCCGACGCCACCGAACTTGCCCCCACCGATTTCATCGTCGCCGCCGGCAGTCCCCAGGCCCTAGAGAAATTCTCCCAGTGCTAGCGCGAGTGGTTAACGCGAGTGGATCTGGTTTTGGGCTTTGCTTAGCCCTTCGGTCACGATGAGCCGAGCCGCCTTAGCTGCAGTGGCAATGGCGTCATCAAAGTCCGCGCCGGTATCCACCGGGCCTAATACATAGTCTGGAATCGACGAGCCCTTGGGCGGCCGTGCAATGCCAATTCGTACACGCAAGTAGTCGCGCGTGCCTAAGCGCTCGGTGAGGGACTTTAGCCCGTTGTGCCCGTTTTCATTGCCACCCTGCTTGAGCCGGACCTTATTGGCCGGCAGATCGAGCTCATCGTGGAGGACAATCACATGGTTTGGAGCGATTCCTAATTGCTGCGCTAGCGGTGCCACAGGATCCCCCGACAGGTTCATAAAGGTGCCCGAACGCACGGCAAGTACTTTGTGGCCCTCCCAATTAAGCGAAGCTACCTGCAGATCTAGCCCGCGCACCGGTTCGAGGACATCTCCGCCTGCAGCCAGTAGATCGTCGATGGCCATATAGCCCACATTGTGGCGGGTAGCGGCATACTTCGCGCTGGGGTTGCCCAAGCCCACGATAAGCCAGTCTGCCTCCAGGTCATTCGGATTGAGCCCCGGTTGCGTCTTTTTTCCTGCGCCAAAGATCCGCGCGAAAAAATCTCCTAAATCTGCCACTGCGCTAGCTTCCTCTCTCGGTAGGGTGGGGTGGTATGAGTCAGGTTATTAGCTCCCTTTCCCGTAGCGTAATTCCCGCGCCCATGGCCGGCGGTCCCACCACCCCGGAACTAGTGCACGCAGCCTATGCGGCTGGGTCTTTCGGCACCCTAGGTTTGGGCTCTGCCAGCATCGACTCTGCTCGCACACAGATAGAACAGTGCGCCGGAATTCCGTTCGGGGTGAACCTCTTTTGCCCTCAAGATCCACTTACCGAGCCGTACTTGGCAGCTGCACGCGAGCTGGCTCAAGCAGAAAACCAGCCGCTACCCGAGCCCGACTACTCCTTTGACTATGCAGAAAAGCTGGAGCTAGCCCTGCGCGGCGGCGCCCGGGTGGTGTGGTCCATGTTTGGAACCTTTAACGCTGATCACGTAGAGCAAATTCATGCCGCAGGAGCAGAGGCATGGACCACCGTTACCACCCCTACGGAGGCAATTGCGGCCGCACGTGGCGGCGTCGACGTGCTCTGCGTCCAAGGGCCCGCCGCCGGTGGTCACCGCGGCACGTGGGATATAACCGTGACTCCTGATTCCAGGCAGTTGGAAGAGCTAGTATCCGACGTGCATGCCGCTGTGCCTGAACTTCCCCTTATCGCAGCAGGTGGCATGCGCACCGCGGCTGATGTAGCCAACGCTATGTCCTGGAGTGGAGTTGCCGCCTGCTCTTGCGGGTCCGCCTTTTTGCTCGCCGCAGAGGCCGGCACGAGCGACTATAACCGGCAGCTTCTTCGCCGTGGTGGAAAGACCGTGTCCACACGTGCTTTCTCAGGCCGCTTCGCCCGCGGCTTGGAGACCGAGTACACCCGGAGACACCCTGACTTGCCCCCGGTCTACCCACTTTTGAATCCGGTGCTAAAGAAACGCCGTGCGCAGCACGATGATGCCGTGGCCTACTGCCTCGTAGGTGAAGAGGTAGCCAAAATTAACGGGGGTACTGTGGCCGACATCCTTAACCGACTATGCCAAAACCCACACTAGTAGGCGCTAATATTTATGTTTGTAGATTCAATGCCACCCCCGTGACAGAAAAGGAATGAATTACGTGACCGCGAACGCACATGTTGGCCATGATGATTGGAACGAGCGCCTTGAGCTGGCGCAGCAGATGATTCCACTCATCCACCAGCTGCACCGCAACAATAACGTTGTCACCACCATCTTCGGCCGCCCGCTGGTGGGGCAGACCGATATCGACATCATCAAGTCTCACCGTTACGGTCGCCGCATTGCGCAGCGCCACCTGTCCACGGCGGAGACCTTGCCAATCCTGGTGGAATTGGCAGACATGAACCTAGGCGCCGCTAGCGTGGATCTGGGCCGCTTGGTTCTGGGCTGGGAGGAGTCCAACGAGGAAAACCTCCGCATGTACCTGGAAGGCGAGCTGTGCGAGATCGTCGGTGCTGGCGTGGATCTGGAAACCACCGACGTCGTGCTCTACGGATTCGGCCGTATCGGCCGCCTGCTGGCCCGCCTGCTCGTCGCCCGCGAGGCAGCTTATGGTGGAGTCCGCCTGCGTGGCATCGTCCTGCGCAAGAAGGGCGATGGGGACATCCTCAAGCGTGCCTCCTTGCTGCGTCGCGATTCCGTCCATGGCGCTTTCAACGGCACCATCTCCGTGGATGAGGAAAATGAGGTCATCTGGGCCAATGGCACCAAGATCCAGATGATCTACGCTAACGATCCTTCCGAGATTGACTACACCTCTTATGGCATCAACAACGCCATCTTGGTGGATAACACCGGCGCGTGGCGCGATCGCGAGGGCCTGTCTCAGCACCTCAAGGCCAAGGGCATCTCTCGCGTGCTTTTGACCGCACCGGGCAAGGGCGATATTAAGAACATCGTCTACGGCATCAATAACGAAAAGATCACCGATGAGGATCAGATCCTCTCCGCCGCATCCTGCACCACCAACGGCATCACCCCGGTACTCAAGGTCATCAACGACCGCTACGGCGTAACCCACGGTCACGTGGAAACGGCGCACTCGTTTACCAATGACCAGAACCTCATCGATAACTACCACAAGGGTGATCGCCGTGGCCGCGCCGCGGGCCTGAACATGGTGCTCACCGCTACCGGTGCTGCTAAGGCTGTGTCTAAGGCCCTGCCGGAATTTGAGGGTAAGCTCACCGGCAACGCCATCCGCGTTCCTACCCCGGACGTGTCCATGGCCGTGCTTAACCTTGAGCTGGAAAAGGAAGTAGAGCGCGATGAGGTCAACGACTTCCTCCGCAACGTTTCCCTGCACTCCGACCTGCGCCAGCAGATTTCCTACATTGCCTCTCCAGAGGTCGTTTCCTCTGACTTCATCGGCAATACCCACGCCGGCATCGTCGACGGCGTTGCTACCATCGCCTCCGGCAAGCACCTCGTGCTTTATGTGTGGTACGACAACGAGTATGGCTACTCCAACCAGGTAGTACGCATCGTAGAAGAACTGGCGGGTACCCGCCCGGTTGTTCTGCCGAAGCGCGTATCTCCTGCTGAGCTTTAAGGCTCAGTGGTCTAAAGCCCGCGGTTATCCGCGGGCTTAAGTCGTTTTCCAGGGCTTAGGGCTAAACGTTTGTGATTCAGCGTGTTGGTGGGGTTAGATTTGGTCTTCTTGGATGCTGATTGAATGGTTGGGGCACCCCAGCCGGTGTAGCTGGGGCCCGACCCCGGAAAGTAGACACGTCGGGGGTTAGCTATGCTGCTTGGGGCACTTCATCTTTACTTGCTGACGCTGATGCTCTCGACGGCATTCAGCTTTATGCCCTCTCGGATGCAATCGAGTCGTATCGTGATGCGGTCATCGCCCAGGAGAATGCTGCCTTTACACCCTCGCGGGGCGAAGACTAATGGCCAAAAGTTCTGGTTCGCGTGGGCAGCGGGTGGGCTATATCCGGGTTTCCACAGTGGAGCAGAATAATCAGCGCCAGAAAGAACTACTCAATGCTTCCGGCAGGATTGACCGGTTCTTTGAGGATAAGATTTCCGGCCGCACCAAGACTGCCCGCCCAGGACTGAGGGAGTGTATGGCGTATGTGCGCGACGGTGACGAGCTTGTCGTGTCGTCGATTGACCGCCTCGCCCGCTCGCTGACAGATCTGCGCGGGATTGTTGATGAACTTACCGGCAAAGGTGTGACTGTTACCTTCCTGCATGAGAATCTTATCTTTGCGAAAGGCACCACGGATCCGCGCGCGGATTTAATGCTCGGCATTTTAGGTTCGTTTGCGGAGTTTGAGCGGGCCATTATCCGTGAACGCCAGGCGGAAGGTATTGCGTTGGCGAAAAAGGCCGGCAAGTACAAAGGCCGCAAACCCGCCCTCACACCCGCCCTCACACCCGACCAAGTAGCGGAGATTAAGCGACGCACACTGGCGGGGGAGTCAAAGGCAGCATTAGCGCGGGAATTTGGAGTTACCCGTCCTACGGTGTATCGGGCGTTGAAAAACGCCTAGAGCGGTGCAGCCGTATCGGTAAATCTGCGCACCTGTCAGTCCCGCCATACGGCAGAAAATACGCTAAAACACCCTCTTGGCACATGCCCGATATGTAGGGAAGTTATTCCGCACAGATTGTTCTCCTGTTATGAAACCCTCGCAATACAGATCGGCCACTCATCCAGTTTGTATTTCATATCACGCATATGAGCATTCCCTTCGTTAATTAGAGAAGGTACTTTTAGGATAAGTGCTTTTCTACAAGTGGGAGACTCTATCGTGCGGAAATACTGGACCAAAAACGCACTAGGCAAGACAATGGCTGCTCTACTTCTAATGGCTAATTTGTCTCAACCAGCTGCCAATGCATCTACCTCTGCCCCTACAGAAGATTTCGGGGTAATCCCAGGAACAGTGGAAAGCTATGACTCTACAGCGGAGGAAATCTTGACAGAAGCTGCCGCTTCGAAGAACCTCGACACTTCTGTCGACTCGGAATTATCTTTCTTTGGAAATAAAGGCCCTTACACTATCGTGTCGCAGTGGACGGATAAAAATGGAAAGCTGGTTTACCTTCGGGAAAAGGCTCGGGCGAAAAACCAGAACAAACACGGTCTATCCATTCGTGCTTCACAAGCTTCAACAAAATATGCGCCAAAAATTAAGCGCTCCGGCGACCGCTATGAATATCGCCTGCCCATGGATCATATTTCCTGCTCAGGTTGGGGACCTTTTAAGAAGTGCCGGAAAGTTGAAACCACAGACATATTAACGGTGGTTGGCTTCAACAAGATAAGGGACGGCAAACCTTACGGAGTTGTAACCACCCACTGCCTTGGCTACCAAGGCCGTTGCCCGCAATGGATTATCAATTCACCGCAGATTAAATAGCAAATGTACAAAACGATGCCTCAATCGTGGGCCACGGAGCTCGCTGGGAAAGACATTTCCGGGAAAGATATGTCCAACTATGACCTGACGGATATCAATCTCGAAGGAAGCATATGCAAAGGATGCTCGTTTCGCGGCTCCATGGTGGCATGGGCTAACTTGAAATCGGCGGATTTCACCGACGCAGATTTTACGAACGCAATTCTTAGCGAGTCAGACCTTCGTGGAGCGACATTAACGCGCGCGAATTTTACGAACGCATATCTGGTACCTGTTACCGCCAGTCCAAGGCAATTCTCTGAATGTACAGGTTGGGATGCAAGTAATGCGATACTTTATAGCCCCTGATTGCGCCTACGCGAATTCCGTTCAAGCCCTACGGTGTATCGGGCGTTGAAAACGCATAGCTACCGCGATGGGGCGGGTGAATATACGCCCCACAGTACATGCCGTATGGCAGGACATATGTGTAGGCATATGGCACAACTACGTTTTAACAGAACGGACACGTATGTGTGAAGTGTTCCAGGTTTTGTTCCGCTTGAGTAGATGGGAAAATCTGGAACATGCCAAGGAAATTTGACCAGGATGCAAAGGACCGTGTGGTCCGTCTCGTGGAAGATCGCATCTTGGCGGAAAACATGTCGATGCAAGCCGCGTGCCAGGAAGTAGCTCCAAAGCTGGGGTCTCGTGGCACACAGCTCGTCAATGGACTTAAGCCTGCCCGGCGTTCGGGAAACATCCCAGAGTCTGTGCCTGAAGATTTGGTCGCCGAAAACGCGAGGCTACGCCGTGAAGATCAAGAGCTACGCGAGAGCAATGAACTTCTGAAGGCTGCCTCAGCTTTTTTCGCGTCGGAACCAGGTCCAAAACGTCGGAAATGATCCGGTTCATCGATGAATACCGGAGTAGTTTTTCTGTCGAGTTCATCTGTAAGACGTTGAAGAATAACCGCGCTGGTGGGCTTATCACCTCGCGTGGGTATCGCCAGTCCAAGGCCCGTGGACTAAGTGCTCGTCGCCTTCGCGATGCTGCGCTGGTCGAACGCATTAGTGCTATTCATCGGGATAATTACGGTGTCTACGGTGTACGGAAAATGTGGCATGCTCTCCGCCGTGACGGAATTGATATCGGTCGTGAACAAACCGCCCGTTTAATGCGCCTGGCCGGTGTTTCTGGCAAAGGCAAAGGCGGATCACCTATCACAACCCGAAAAGCTTAACGTGCCTGATCTGCGCCCGGACTTGGTCGAGCGTGAATTCAAAGCCCCCGGCCCGAACAAGCTGTGGGTGGCTGACATTTGCGTATGTGCGCACGAAGAAAGGCTTTGTGTATGCCGCGTTTGTCACCGACGTTTATTCTCGACGGATCGTTGGGTGGGCGTTATCAGACTCCATGCGCACCGAAGCGTTGCCGCTGCAAGCTCTCAACCAGGCAATCGTGTGTGCTGAGGAAACAACAGGTCTCATTCACCATTCGGATCACGGGTCGCAGTATGTCAGCGTGGTCTACAACGAGCGACTTACCCAGCATGGCATTGCAGCTTCCACCGGAACTGTTGGTGACTCCTATGACAATGCTCTTGCTGAAAACGTTAACGGCTCCTACAAGAACGAGCTGATCCATACCCGCAGGTGGGATGATGTTGTCGAGGTCGAAATCGCGACGCTCAAATGGGTGTCATGGTGGAACGAGACTAGGCTCCACCAAAGCTTGGGATACCGAACCCCGGTCGAGGTGGAAACCGAATTTTGGAAGCAGAACCCGCCACAAGCAATAATAGAAATCAAGGCAAATGCCTAGGAACAAAACTCGGGGCACTTCATTCATTTATTTATCCTTTCTTGCCCCAAAGGCTAAATCCACCTTTGTGAGGTGTTCTGTGTGCGCCTTTTTCAACTAGCTGCATTCTTCCAGTCTCCTGATGGTGGTGCCAGGTCAACCCGTTAGCAGAGCGATACTCTTGCGAGGCTTAGTTAGCCGGCCGCAGCGCTTTAGTTTTAAGCAGCCGGATCACCATCCACGTACCAGCCGTGGCGAAGATTCCTATCAGCACCGTCGCAAGAATATAGCGGGCAGGAGAATCCGCGTTCATGGGCCATGCGGGGAAGGCGATCAACCACAGCGGGGTTCTAGCGAGGACGTCTCCGCCCAAGGTCACGGAGACGATAGTGCAGACGATGCACAGTGCCAGGCCACTCATGATGCCCAGACGAATCACGATGAGAAGAGAGAATACCGAAATAACATATCCCACCCCAATGGCTAGGGGCAGTTGGACGGCCGTCGCCGAAGCTGAGCTGCCAGAAGCACTAAGTGCGAGCGAAGCGCCCACGCATACTGTGGATACTATCCCGAAAAGCCACCAGAGGAGCGCGCTGGAACAATGGCGGGATTCAATGTGGCTGAGTGGCCATACCGGCGCGAGTAATGGCCACACCACAACCGGTAACACACCCGCTCCTACAGGGAGAAGCAGAAAAATAAAGAAGCCCTGGACATAAGTCGGAGGGTAGAAAAGGGCAAGAAATAGCAGTGCCAAGGCACTTAACGCCAAGCAGGCGATAACCGCTGGGCTGCACGCCGCTCGGTGGAGACCAACCAGCGCGCCTACCAAGCGGGGGCGGGCGGTGGCACGCGGTGCTGTGGCCGGGCGCCACGTGGCAGTGGTGCCGCTGGAGACAGCGGTCGTCTGGCCGCGGCGAGGTAAGGCGAGGCGGCGTAGGCGGCGCGGAGTGACGATGGCCGCATATATGCCTACTGCTGCGAGAAGTAGCGTCAGAGCGAGGGCCGGCAGCGGACTTTCTTGCAGGAGTGGATCGCCTGGATCCAAGGGCACGGAATTTTGATGAATATGCAGTGAATGAAGCAAGAGCCGCATGGGCCAAGCTGGTGGAAAAGCCCACCACGTAGGGCCTTCGACGACCTTGGAAGTCACGCTTAAAACCTGCCAGATAACGCTGAGTATTAGTGTCGCGCCAAGGCCATAGCGCCGCGAGCAGGCAGAGGCAAGGCCAGCAATGCCAACAGCACCGAGGAAAGAATAGAGCCCGGCGAGTGCCACAAGGTGGTGCTGTTCGCGGCCTTGTGCGAACACTACTGCCCAGGACACCCCAAAGTTGAGGAGATGGAACGCGCCCAGGCTGGCGACTACTACCACTAAGCGTGCAGTGTGTTCGTAGCGAGTAGTGAGACGGCGCCACCATGTGCCGCCGCCACGGGCGAGAACCTCACGGCGCTCTGTAACTGCGGCAAATACAGCAACGAGCGGCGCGTACATGCCGGTGACAAACATAGATTGCCAGCCGAGAACACCGGTAGCATCCTTAGCCGGGGAAGCGAAAGCAGAAAAGACTATGGTCATTAGCGCAAGCGGTAAGGCGAGAAGAGGCAGCCACTGCACAGCGCTGCCGCGGCTGCGCAGCAACTCTGCCGAAAGGTAGCGCTTAAACATCGGCCTCACCACCCAGAGAGGTGAGGCGGAAGAACTCGGACTCCAATTGGCCGCTGGGGGCAAGCTCCTGCAAGGACCCGGAGTAACGAATGGTGCCCTGAGACAAAATGGTGATGTCGTCGGCCAAATGAAGGACCTCGCCAAGTTGATGAGAACTGACCACAACTGTATGTCCGGCTGCTGCCAAGTCTCGCAGCAAAGTACGCAGCTCCACTATGCCCTGTGGATCAAGACCATTTTGAGGTTCATCCAGAAGAAAGATTTCCGGATCACCTAGCAAAGCCTGCGCCAATGCCAGGCGGGCCTTCATACCGGTGGAAAAGGACTTGGCTTTCTTGGAACCGACCTCGGTGAGTCCCGCAATGGCTAAAACACGCTCTACCTCAGACTCTGGCAGACCTAGCAAGCGGGTATGTACGCGCAGGTTGGCAGCGGCGGAAAGATGCCCGTAAAAGGCGGGCCCGTTCACGGATGCCCCTACGTGGTCGAGTACTTCACGTGACCAAGGAGCACCAGCCACGCGTACTATTCCGGAATCTGCCGGCAGTAGGCCAAGGAAGATGGAAAAGAGGGTGGATTTTCCGGCCCCGTTGCGTCCAAGAATGGCGTGGACTCGGCCAGGGGTGATACGAAAGTCCACATCCCGCAGTACCGCGTGGGAGCCAAAGGATTTGCTGACGCGTTCAAAGGAGATCTCAAAACTCATACCGCCTAGTCTCGCGGCACAGCGCCGCAATAACCTCCGCCTAGGCTATGGACCTTAGCGCGAAGTTCTCCTACCACGGTAGGAGGCTTAGGCGATGCCAGCCTTTTGCGCCAAGAGCACTAGAGCTACGCGGTCGCGTGCAGCCAATTTGGAAAGCAGAGAGGAAATATGTGTTTTGACAGTCGTATCCGCGATGACCATTTCACGGGCAATCTCCGCGTTGGTGGCACCGCGGGCGATGAGGGCTAAGACTTCTCGCTCGCGACGGGTGACAAGGCTTAAGCCCTGGCGCTCTTGCGCGCTCAGCTCCCCGCGCGCAATTGCGGCGCGGTAGGTCTGCAAAACTGGGCCGGTTACCTTAGCAGCTAGGACCGATTCGCCCTTGGCGACGTCCCGGACTGCCCCCGCTAACACCTCCGGATCCGCATCTTTGAGGAGGAACCCATGCGCGCCAGCGGCGATAGATTGAGCCACCAATTCTTCTTCATTAAACGTGGTGAGCATGATGATTCGGCATTCGGGGACGCGGGAAAGAATTGCTTGGGCCGCTGAGATGCCGTCCATTCCCGGCATTCGGATGTCTAGGATGGCTACGTCAGTGCGGTGGCTCAACGCTGCGGTGACGGCTTCGGAGCCGGTATTGGCGGTGGCCACGACCTCAATGTCATCCTGAGCGTTAAGGATGGTAGACAATGCGGCAACTAGCATCGCTTGGTCATCGGCGAGTAGGACACGAATCTTAGACACGGCTTTCCTTCTACAAGGGTAGTTCGGCATGCAGGATGAACTTTGTTGCATCACCCGAGCGCTCTAGTCTTCCGCCCAACGCGTGGGCGCGCTCTTCGACGCCAATGAGGCCAACTCCGCTGCCAGTAACTTCGCTGGGAGTCGGGGAGGGATTGGTAGAGGTTAGGGTGATCTGGGCGGCGTCGGCAAGCGCGAGCTCTACTTCTACGTGCGTGCCGGGGCCTTGGTGGCGTAGCGCATTGGTCAGGCCTTCAGAAATGATACGTACCAAGGCCAATTGCGTCAGGGCGGGCGCTTCGTAAGTCTCTGGTAAGTCCGCTGCAATTTCTAAGCCCGCCGCGCGGAACCCATCGATAATTCCCTCGATGTGATCAAGCTGCTCTGTCGGCTTGAGAGCGGAAGGACCGGTGCTCCGCAGTGCCGTGACGATGCCGCGAACCTCTTCCAATGCAGAATCCGCGCCATCACGGATAGTGGCCAGAGCTTCCTGGGCAGCCTCACTATCTACACGCCCGGCAATGATCCCGGCATTCGCCTGAACCTTGATCAAAGTAAGAGAATGCGCGAGTACATCGTGCAATTCCCTAGCAATGAGCAGGCGCTCTTCTTCTTGGGCTTGGTGGAAACGCTCCTGGGCTAGCCGCTCGCGCTGGCGTGCCAGGTCGAAGTAGCGTGCGGCGATGAAGTAGGTGCTGCCCAAAACCGCCCAATGCACCACCACCATGGCCAGATAACGGCGGTCTATCTGGTAGTGCAGCAGGAATGACTCCGGATCAATGCGCCACATGACGGGCGAGATGAAGGAGCCAAGAATCGTCAGCGCCAGCACCGTGCGGGGAATAATGCGGCGCCCCACGTAGCGGGAGGTCGCATACACCGCCATGGGGGCAGTCAGGGCCCAAGGGGTAAGCCCTAGATTGGTGGGCAGCTGGCTCATCCAAGCCACGGCCCATGCCGCGAGCAGCACAATAAAGCCCGTGGCGCTGAGCACGGGACGGCTCCGCCAGATCCACATAAATGGCAGGAATAGCAACGATAGTCCCGCCTGAATAATCTCAATTATGTTGGGATTCTTCGCGGCAGAAATCACATAAAACAGCGCAATGAGCACCGCCACCGCGGTGAGGATTTTATCCCCTAAGCGCGCTTGCGCGACGGTGTCAGTGCTCATAAAGGAAGATAGTAATACAGCCCTTGCTGCTACTTCTTCTTATCCTTCTTCTTGCCCTTCTTGGACGTCTTCTTTGCCGTCTTCTGCTCGGACTTACGCTCCAGCTTGGCAGCGACGTCCGGCACGTAGCGGAACTCTTCGCGGGCGGGGCGCTCATAGGTTTCGCCATCGGAATCTGGGCGCTGCGGGATCTCCGGCATCTCGCGCTCGATCTTCTCGTATGGAATGGTGCTCAGCAGGTGCGAGATGACGTTGATACGCGAGCGCTTCTTGTCTTCAGATTCCACGGTGTACCACGGTGCGGTTGGGGTATCGGTGTGGATGAACATCGCATCCTTGGCACGGGAGTAGTCCTCCCAGCGGGTAATGGACTGCAGATCCATAGGGGAGAGCTTCCAACGGCGCAGCGGATCGTTGCGGCGGGATTCAAAGCGCTTGATCTGCTCCTCATCGGAGACAGAGAACCAGTACTTGCGCAGCATGATGCCGTCTTCTACCAGCATCTGCTCAAAGGTGGGTGCTTGGTGCAGGAAGCGGACGTATTCCTGATCGGTGCAAAAGCCCATGACGCGCTCGACACCGGCGCGGTTGTACCAGGAGCGGTCAAAGATGACGATTTCGCCCTTGGTGGGCAGCTTTTCCACGTAGCGCTGGAAGTACCACTGGCCCTGTTCGCGAGAGTTCGGTGCGGGCAGCGCCTCGATGCGGCAGGTTCGCGGATTGAGGTACTGGGTGATGCGCTTAATCGCGGAGCCCTTGCCGGCGGCGTCGCGGCCTTCCATGATGATGACTACGCGGGCGCCGGTTTCAACGACCCACTGCTGCATGTCCACGAGCTCTGCTTGGAGGCGCTCGAGCTCCTTCTCGTAGGCCTTCTTGTTGAGTTTCTTAGGGGCTTTACTGCTTTTTGTGCTCATTAATACAGCTTAACCGGCGCAAGCGGCTGGGATGAAAACGCTACCGCCCACTTTGGAGTGAGAACCTGGGCACAGCTTAGGAACAAGTACAGCCGGGGCCGCAGCCGGGCTCTCCATAGCGGGTGGTATTAGAAATATGCCCCAAGCCTTCGACGGCGATGGTGACGTTTTGGCCATCCTCGATAAATTGCTGCGGGGTGCGGGCAAAACCCACGCCTTCTGGCGTGCCGGTAACGATGACGTCGCCCGGATTGAGTGGATAGAGCTGCGAGCAGAACTCAATGAGCTCAGCTACGGAAAAGATGAGGTCATCGGTATTATCGCGCTGCCTCTCTTCACCGTCTACGGTAGTGGTGAGCACAGCTCCGGACCCCGGTGACCACTCATCCGCGGTGGTAAGCCAAGGGCCGAAGCCGGCGGTGCGATAAAAGGATTTACCGGCATGGAACTGGCTAGTCTGGCGTTGGAAGTCACGCAGCGTGTAGTCATTCATGATGGCGTAGCCCGCCACATAATTTAGCGCCTCGTCGCGGCAGACGCGGTGGGCGCGCTCGCCGATGATGACCGCCAACTCACCTTCATAATCCAGCTTCTGTGTGCCATATTCGGGAATGAAGACATCATCATAGGGGCCGGTGAGGGCGTCGGCGAACTTGATGAACAAGGTGGGATGTTCGGGGAATTCGCGTCCCATCTCGCGGATGTGCTTGGCGTAATTGAGCCCCACGCAGATGACCTTGCCGGGAGCTGGCACGACGGCTTCCAAATCAGCGTGGTCAAAGACCACGGGCTCGCCGGAAAGCTGGGCGGCCTTGCGCCAATCTTCGCTGCGCAGCAGCTGGCCCACGTCCTCATAATCCAACTCAACTCCCACGTTATCGCCGTCGATGCGGATAGCGGAAGTTCCAAAGCCAGTGCGTAGGGTAGCCAATTTCATGGCGACTATCCTACGCGCAAGATTTCCTCGACCGCGTCGGCGCAAAGGATGGGGATTTCTGCCTTTTCTTGCTTTGCCCAAGGCTTGAGCACAAACGAAGCAGGGTCCATGCGCCCCGGTGGGCGCCCGATTCCTACCGAAAGGCGCTGATAGTCTTTGGTGCCCAGGGACTTTGTGGTTGAACGCAACCCATTGTGGCCATGGTCGCCGCCGCCTTGGCGGAGCTTAATGGTGCCGAAATCGAGCTCTAGCTCATCGTGAACAACGATGATGTCGGCGGCGGAGAGATGAAAGTATTGGGCCAAAGCTTTGATCGGCCCGCCGGAAAGGTTCATAAAGGACCGTGGCTTTGCGCAGATAATCTTGCGGCCGCCAGCTATGCCCTCGGCGACTTCGGTGTTGGTCTTTTTGTGCACTGAAAAGCTGCTCATGAGCTCTCCTGCGAGTTCATCTGCCACATCGAAGCCGATATTGTGCCGGGTGCCTGCGTACTTGGGGCCGGGGTTGCCAAGGCCTACTACGAGAAGTGGAGTCACGCGCTCAATTGTCTCATAGGCAGAGAGAAAAACGGCAAGGCCGCCGCGAGAAGCGAATCTCACGGCGGCCTATGCGTGTGAAGGGGAGGGAATTACTCCTCGGAGTCGGAGGACTCTTCGCCCTCATCGACGGACTCGGCGCCAGCGTCAGCGCCGCCTTCCTCAGCAGCCTCGGCTGCTTCCTCGAGCTCTTCATCAACCTCAGGCAGGGAGATGGAGACGATAACGGTGTCTTCCTCTGCCACCAGGGTGGTGTCTTCCGGCATGGTGACGTCGCCAGCGGTGATAACTGCGCCGTCCTCGAGGCCCTCGATGGAAACCTCGATCTCCTCCGGAATGTTCAGTACGTCTGCCTCAACCAGCAGTACGTCAGCATCCTGGATGTGCATGGTGCCTGGGGCCGGCTCGCCGGTCAGGGTAACCGGAACCTCAACCTCAACCTTCTCGCCGCGCTTAATAGCCAGCAGGTCAACGTGGTCGATGTCGAAGGTCAGGACGTTCTGGTCAACGTGCTTAACCATGGTCAGGTACTGCTCGCCGTCGATCTCCAGCTCCAGAACGGCGTTGACGCCGTTGTTGCGGACGAGGGACTGGATGTCCAGCAGCGGAACTGCGAAGTGGACCGGCTCCTGATGAGAACCGTAGATGACGCCAGGAACCTTCCACTCGCGGCGCAGGCGGCGTGCGACACCCTTGCCAAATTCGGTACGTGCTTCAGCCTTAATTACTGGGCGCTGTGCCATGCTTCATTCTCCTTAGTTAAAGTAGTGCGGCGCGGCCAACGCGATAAAACGACGAAAGCCTGCCGATGGACGTCTTGGACGAGTCATCGCAGGCGTATATAAAAAGCAACATGCTCTAACTTCAATCGCGTCGATAACGGCTTCCTCATCCTGAGGTCGCCCTCGCCGAGACTGAGTTAGATTAGCACGCGCACCAGAAGCAAATCAAAAGCCGCCGAGGGAAATCTCGGCGGCTCTGCGCTTAGGCGCGATCGAAAAGGGTGGTCACGGAACCATTCTCAAAGATCTCGTGGATGGTCTGTGCCAAAAGCGGTGCAATGGACAGCACCGTGAGGTTGGACCAGCCCTCGGTGGACTGCGGGAGGGTATCGGTGGTGATAACTTCCTCCGCGCCGCACTCGGACAGGCGCTCGCGGGCTGGATCGGAGAAGACGCCGTGGGTGCAGGCGATGATGACCTTCTTCGCACCGGCGTCCTTCAGAACGCGCACGGCGCCGGCGATGGTGCCACCGGTGTCAATCATGTCGTCGAGAAGCACGCAGTCCTTGCCCTCTACATCGCCGACCACGCGGTTGGACACCGTCTTATTGGCCTCGGTGTTGGAGCGGGTCTTGTGTACGAAGGCCAGCGGGGCATCGCCCAAGTCATGGGCCCACTTTTCCGCGACCTTCACGCGGCCAGCATCGGGGGAGACCACGGTGATGTTATCGGTGGCGTACTTGGACTTGATGTAATCGGTCAGGATGGGCTGAGCGTGCATGTGATCAACCGGGCCATCGAAGAAGCCCTGGATCTGATCGGTGTGCAGGTCCACGGAGACGATGCGGTCCGCGCCGGCTGCCTGCAGTAGGTCTGCCACTAGGCGAGCGGAAATCGGCTCGCGGCCCAAGTGCTTCTTATCCTGGCGTGCATATGGGTAGAAGGGGAGGATGGCAGTGATGCGCTTCGCGGAGCCACGCTTGAGAGCATCGATCATGATGAGTTGCTCCACCAGCCACTTATTGAGCGGCTGGGTGTGAGACTGCATTACGAAGCAGTCGGCGCCACGCACGGACTCTTCAAAGCGGATAAAGATTTCGCCATTAGCGAAGTCGCGGGCTGTAGTAGGAACCAGATCGGTCTTGAGCTCCTTAGCCACAGCCTCCGCCAACTCTGGGTGTGCACGCCCAGAGAAGAGCTTCATGTTCTTGCTGCTACCAGTTACCTTGCCAGTCATGGGAGAATATGCCCCTTACTTTTCGTTGTCCTGCGCACGGGCTGCGGCATCAGCCGCGGGCGTACCCGGACGCTTCTTTTGAACCCAGCCCTCGATGTTGCGCTGTTTGCCACCGGAGACTGCGAGTGCTCCCGCAGGAACATCGTCTTTAATTACTGTACCCGCACCGGAGTATGCGCCATCACCGACATTGACCGGAGCGATAAACATTGTGTCAGAACCGGTGCGCACGTGGCTGCCGATGGTGGTGTGATGCTTGTTTACGCCGTCGTAGTTTACAAAGACGGAAGAAGCGCCGATATTGGACTGCTCGCCCACGGTGGCATCGCCGATATAGGTCAGGTGTGGAACCTTGGAGCCGCGGCCAATCTGGGCGTTCTTTGCCTCTACGAAGCCGCCGAGCTTTCCGTCCTCGCCCACCACGGTCTTCGGGCGGATATAGGTAAACGGGCCGACCTTAGCGTTGGTGCCGATGACAGAATCGCTGCCATGGGTGCGCACGACGGAAGCGCCTTCGCCCACCTGCATATTGGTCAGGGTGGTGTCGGGGCCGATTTCGGCGTTATCGGCGATGCTGGTAGCGCCCCACAGCTGCGTGCCTGGGTGAATAATGACATCGGAGCCCACGGTGACGTTGACACCAATCCAGGTGGTTTCCGGATCCACGATGGTGGCGCCACCGCGCATCGCTTTTTCTACCATGCGGCGGTTGAGCTCACGGCCGGCAGCGGCAAGCTGCACGCGGTCATTGACGCCCGCGAGCTCGGCCGGATCTGCTGCTACGTGCGCGCCGACGCCGTGCCCAGCGGTACGGGCGATCTCCAGCACATCGGTGATATATAGCTCGCCTTGGGCGTTATTGGAGTCGAGCTTCTGGAGGGCGTCGGCAAGCACGCGCCCATCAAAGGCGAAAACGCCGGAATTGACCTCATTGACCTGGCGCTGTTCTTCGGTGGCATCTTTTTGCTCCACGATGGCAGACACGCTGCCGTCCTCAGCGCGAATGATGCGGCCGTAACCGGTCGGGTCATCGAGGCGCATCGAGAGCACAGTGACCGCGTTACCCTGCTCGGTGTGGGTGGTGCGCAGGCCTTCGATGGTCTCTGGGGTAAGCAGCGGGACATCGCCGTTGGTGACAATGACGGTGCCCTCGAAGTCCGGAATCGGCTCCAAGCCGCAGGCCACGGCATGACCGGTGCCCAGCTGCTCTTCCTGCACCGCCTGCAGTACCTCGCAGTCCAGCTCCTGGGCGATGGCATCCACGGCGGGGGAGACCTGATCGCGCTGGTGGCCCACCACCGTCACGATGCGCTCCGGGTTGATCCCGGCCGCAGCATGCAGAGCGTGGCCGAGCAAAGTGCGACCGCCAATCTCATGCAAGGTCTTCTGCTTAGTGGACTTCATGCGGGTGCCGGCGCCAGCCGCAAGGACGACGACAGCACACGAGGTTGTTGCTACCACGGGTTATTGAACTCCTGGGGTCGAGTCTGATTCTTATCCGGACTACATCCTATAGCCCAAGTGCGATTTATGTGTGAGAAACCTCTTTCAGGCCGCGGGCGCGCCACACACCGAGGAAACCAATGAGGGCAAGGAAGAGCAGCGCCGCCTCAGGTCCGGCCAGTGCCACCACGGAGGAAATGCCACCGACGATAAGCAAGATAACGCCCATCATCGTATTGGCCGCACCCACATACTGGGTGCGCTTGTCGCCGCCGGCCATATCCACCACGTAGGTCTTACGCGCCACGCGAATAGCCGTGTGCGCCAGGTTCACGGCGAAGAAGCCAATCGGCATGACCCAGGCATTGACCGCATCCGGTGCCCAGTGCGAGCTGGCGACCAAAAGCACCAGCACGACGGAAGCCACGGCCGCGCCCACGGCCATGGTGTTCTTAGAGGACTTATCCGAATACACGCCGGAGATGCGCCCGCCCACCAGGGAGGCTAGGCCGGAAGCTAGCACGAATCCGTAGAGCCCAGAAAGGTTGCTGCTGAGCAGCACAATAAAAGAGGTCGATAGCGCCGAAACGAGCAGCAGCGCGCGGACGATGACGAAGTTACGAAATTGGCCGTCGCTGGTAAAAAGCTGCCAGGTATCTTGCCACCAGCGCTTATCGATGCCCCCTTCGGCTTCCTCTGGCACCGGCTCATCCACGTGCGAAAAGACCCACGCGGCAATGGCCCACGTGGCCGCACCAACGGCGAGGACCGTGCCCATCATGGGAATGCTGAGCTCGCCGAGAAAGTAAAGGATAATGCCGGTCAGCAAAGTGGCACCGCCACCGAGGGCTGCCGCGCTACCGGTCACTCGGCCGCGTGCGCCCTTAGAAATCGTGCGCGCTTGCACGTCCTTGCCCGCAATCGAGCACAGCGCGCGGAAGAGGGACAGCGCCGCCAAGGCCACCAGCACCACCACGCCCAATACCGCCCCGCGGGTAAAAAATGCCGCGAGCGCGATGACCGCGGCGGATACCGCTTGTCCCAGCGAACCGATAATCCACAGGCGCTTGCGGGCCCTATAGGTAGTCACCCACGGGGTCAGCGCCGCCTGCGGGAGCATCGAACCGGACTCGCGGATAGGGGTGAGCAGACCGGTAAAGAAGGCAGGCACTCCGGCCGCACTAAAGAGCGCAGGCAGCACCGTCTTGGCAGCAACAATCTGATCGCCCAAATTTTGCAGACCATTGGACCAGATGAAATACCGGGCGTTGGATTTAGACATGAGAAATGCGATCTTTCAGAGAAACGAGTTGGTTAAATAAGAGCCATGCTGACACGCCGGAGAGTAAAAGACGGCCGCAGTCACGCCGAAATTCTACCCGCGCGGCAGGAGGCCTAAGAATCATGCACGATGTCGATCCCCTCATCAATTCGCTCTACCAAGCCTTCGATCTTCTCGGCGTAGTTTTGAACGGCATCATTGGCGGCACCCTTGCCCGCCGCCGCGAATTCGACATCGTGGGCTTCGTGTTCCTCGCCCTCTTTTCTGGGCTGGCCGGTGGCATGATCCGTGACATGCTCATCGGGGATGGAGCAGCGGCAGCGATCTCAGACCCGTGGTACCTCGGCCTGGCTTGCGGCGGTGCTCTCATAGCGTTTCTTATCGATCTCAAGGGCAAGGCGTGGGAGCTATTCCGCGAACACGGCGATGCCATCATTCTCGGCGTGTGGTCCACCACCGGCTGCGTTAAAGCGCTCACCCACGGCATGCCACTTATTCCCTGTGTCTTTCTGGGCGTGCTGACAGCAGTGGGCGGGGGAATGGTCCGCGATATTGCCTCCGGGGAAATCCCTTCCATCTTTGGCGGCAGCCCCCTGTATGCCGTGCCCTCTATCCTCACCGGCATCGTCATGGTTACCTTTGCCGGTTACGGACAGTTTGCACTCGGCATGGTGGTCGCGCCGATCGTCGGCAGTGGCATGGCCATCGTGTCCTATTGGCGCGGCTGGGTCCTGCCCCGCGCCGGTGTAGCCCCCGTCAACTACACGGCCGTCCAAGTGGCGGCTATTGCGAAGAAAGCCGAGCTCAAAGGCTTTCGCCGCGGTAGGAAGAAAAACTAAAAGCTTCCCCAGGACTCGAACCTTGTTAAATGCTCTGCTCAGCTCGGCAAACCTCCTCATCTGACGATATTTTGACGACATAAAACAAAATAACTCGCACCCGCGGCCATAAAGATCGTTGTGAGAAAAAGACTTTGAATTGAGGTAAAATTGAGTCATAATCGATGCTTCACGAGAAACGAGGTGACATGTCCAGTGACAATCCGAATCAACCGAACGACCAACCCGATCCTCATCGGGATGGCGAGCATCCTCGATCTGCGGGGACTGAAAACAGTCAAAGCGACATACAGGATGTCACCGGCAACTCGCTCGACGAACTTCTCAACAGCGGCATTCCGAACGGGCAGGGAGTTTCAGACCGCACTCTCATCCAAGCGCTAATACCGCTTATCCACCAAGAATTCCGGCAATACTACCCAGACCCCGAAGTTGCTGAACAGTTGCGGGAAAGAGCTCCCGAAGTCTATGACGCATGGCTCGAGACTACAAAGTCCTCTATTGGCACGGACAATTATGTCCGTAGGCAAACAGTCGACAATTCCTACGAATTGGCTTCCCGCGGACAGATCCTAGGAATTATTTCAGTCGTCGCTGTCCTATTGCTAGCGGGCTGGTGCGCATACCTAGATAAGCCGTGGCTGGCTGGGTTCCTTGTCGCGATTGATGTCGTCGCTTTAGCTGCTGTGTTTGCACCTAGTAAAGAAAAATCATCTTCAGATAAGGAATCAGCGTAGAGACGAAACGTTGGATGATGGTTTAGAACTGGAATCAGAAAACCATCGTTCAACGCTGTGCCACCACATCCAAACCATCATCAAACAGATCACTGTAGGTATCGAGGGGCATAGTCGCCGACGCATGACCCATCTGAGTCTCCACCGCTTTCACGTTCGCCCCCCGCATTCACCAGCAATTCCGACGCCACATGCCGCAAACCATGTGGCGTCACCCGCTCTATAGACGCATCCTTAGCCTGCGCCCGCTTCAACGCACCATCAAACCAAGAACTAAAACAGTCCAACTTTTGGGGGCCAGATCAGATAAGCACGCTGCGCTCAAAGACGCGATCTGGGAAAGCTTCGAGCGTAACAAGCATCGCTATGGCTACCGACGAGTGCTACTTGACCTGCGCAACCAGGGGTGGGTGGTCAACCACAAGCTCGTCTACAAACTCATGCGCGAGATGGGGCTTCGAGCCAAGATCCGCCAACGCAGGCCATATGTTTCCTATAACGGGACGATCAGCCACATTGCCGACAACACACTTGACCGCAAGTTCACTCCAGATAAGCCAAATACCGTCTTTGTCAGCGACGTCACCGAGTTCAGGGTCGCAGGCTGCAAGGTCTACCTATCACCGGTGATGGATTTGTTCGACCGTTCAATCGTTGCCCATACCGTGGCTACATCGCCGTCGACAGCGTTTACCGCCGATTCTTTAACTAAGACGATTAAAACGTGTGCGCCTGAGCCTGGGTGGATGATGCATACCGATCAAGGTTTCCAGTACCAGCATTCGTCCTGGCGCAACTTGATTCATGACAACGGTGGTGTTCAGTCGATGTCGCGTAAAGCCAACTGTTACGACAACGCGGTCATGGAGAATTTCTTCGGGCACTTAAAAACCGAGATGTACCACGGAGAAGTCTTCGACACCGTCGCAGAGTTCAACCAGGCGATCGACGAGTACATCCAGTGGTACAACACCGAACGCATCCAACAACGACTCAAGGGTCTGACCCCGATGCAATATCGAAATCAGACCCTTGAAGCCCTAACCGCCTAGAATTAAACCAGTCCAACTTTCGGGGGCCAGTTCAGCGCGGGGTGGGGGTCTTTTTGTCGTTTTAGGGGGCTTAAACGGCCATGCAATTCCACGACATACGGGGCAGGAAACCACCGGAAACCACGGCATAGCCGAAAACGTAGAAACCCCCTCCCAGCAGCATAAACACAGGTAGAAGAGGGTAACCTAACAGCTTCCCCACCAGGACTCGAACCTAGAATGACGGTACCAAAAACCGTAGTGTTGCCGATTACACCATGGGGAAACACAGCAAAAGCTGTAGGCATAGCGTACCTGACGCCCCCGGGTAAATCACAAATTGCGGGGCAAAGGATAGGGTAGAGGGCATGGCTCGACAAAGGATGACCGGCCGGGAACGCCGCGAACAACTCATTTCCATCGGACGCGCCGCATTCGCGGAACTAGGCTTTGAAGGAACCAGCGTCGAAGAGATCGCGGCACGCGCCGGGGTATCCAAACCCGTAGTCTATGAGCACTTCGGGGGCAAGGAAGGCCTCTACGCGGTGGTCGTTGACCGCGAGATGCTGGCCCTGGAAAAGGTCATTACTGATTCCTTGGAGACCGGCAGCTGGCGCGAGCGCATCGAGCAGGCCGTCATGGCCATTTTGACCTATGTTGAGGAAGAAACTGATGGCTTTCTCATCCTGGTGCGCGATGCCAAGCCCGGTGACGAGCGCAGCTTCTCCACGCTGTTGAATTCCGCGGTGGGCCAGGTTTCCTATATTCTGCGGGAAGCATTTGAGCACCGTGGCATCGACCCAGATTTGGCGGATATTTACGGCCAAGCGCTGGTGGGGATGGTATCGACCACCGCGCAATGGTGGCTGGATGAGCGCAATCCGGATAAGGAAGTCGTCGCCACGCATATTGTCAATCTATGCTGGAATGGTTTGTCCGGTATGGAAGTAAAGCCCAAGCTAGGAGGCAAATAAATGGCGACCCCAATGCTGGCCGGCCTGCTCAAGGTAGCGGCCTCGGATCCCAAGCTCAAGGGCATGATTTCTCATGTGGGCGAAGACCTCCACATCACGGGCTTGGATCAGTCCCGGCCATGGGCCCTGGGCACCTTGGCCCATCACGCCCCAGTGCTCGTGGTGACCGCCACGAGCCGCGAGGCTGAGGACCTTACGGCGGAGCTTACGGCGATGCTGGGGGAGAAGGTGGCCATGTTCCCCGCCTGGGAGACCCTGCCGCACGAGCGACTGAGCCCCGGTGTAGACATCATCGGCCGCCGCGCTGAAGTTCTGCACAATCTCGATAGCCTGCAGGTCATCGTCACCGCCGCCCGCGGCCTGTCCCAGCCCATCCTGCAGGAGGTGGAGGGCCGCGCTCCCGTCCACCTCGAAGAAGATCATGAATATGACTTTGATGAGGTAGTCCGCGAGCTCGGGTTCCGCGCCTATAAGCACGTAGACATGGTGGCTAAGCGCGGCGAGTATGCTACGCGCGGCGGCATCATCGATATTTTCCCCACCACGCTGGATTATCCGGTCCGCGTGGAGTTTTGGGGCGATGAGATTACCGATATCCGCCAATTCTCCGTGGCTGACCAGCGCACCATTCCGGAAATCGAGGTGGGCCGCGTAGACATTTTCCCGGCCCGCGAGCTGCCTATTACGGACGCCATTGCCAAGCGTGCGGCCGATCTCGCCGTTAAGCACCCCGGCAATCCCGCCTTGGTGGAGCTGCTGACCAAGGTAAGCGAGCACATCCCGGCCGAAGGCATGGAGGCGCTCCTGCCCGCGCTTTCTGACGCCCCCATGATCACCCTCCCCGAATTCCTGCGCCCCACCACCCACGTGGTGATGGTCGGCCCGGAAAAGATTCGCCGCCGCGTGGCAGATCTAGAAAAGACCGATGCGGAATTCCTCGCTGCCGGTTGGGAGGCCGCGGCCATGGGTGCCGATGGCCCGCTGGCTACCGAAGGGCTCGATACCGAGGCATCCAGCTATCGCTCCTATGAGTCGCTCGAGGTCTCCATCAGCGAGTCCAGCCTGCCTTTGTGGACTTTCTCCCCACCGGGAATGCTCGCCGCCCCGGAAGAGGAGACCCTCCCGCTCGAATTCGAGCCAGGGCCCACCCCGCGCGGCAATATCGAAGAAATCGATGCCATGATGGCCCAACTCCTCGCGCACACCAATGCCGGCGGCCGGGCAGCCTTCATCGCGCCGGCGCAAGGTGCCATCAAGCGTATGGTGGATCGCTTTGCAGAAAAAGGCATCCGCACCAAGGTGGCCACCCCTGGCTGGGAGCCCACCGCCGGTGAAGTCACCCTCTACCAAGCACTAAGCCACGCCGGCCTGGTATTTCCCAAGGTGAAAAAGCCCAAGGATGCCGAGGCCCTCCCACTGGTCGTTGTAACCGAGACGGATCTGACCGGTAACCGCGTAGGCGATATCGCCGAAGCGAAGCGCCGGCCCGCCAAACGCCGCAATAAGGTTGACCCGCTTGCCCTCAAGCAGGGCGATTTTGTGGTGCACGAGACCCACGGTATCGGCAAGTTCCTCAAGATGGCCGAGCGCACCATCCAGTCCGGCGATGAAACCAGCCGCCGCGAATACATCGTGCTCGAGTACGCGCCCTCCAAGCGTGGTCAGCCCGCCGATCAGCTCTGGGTTCCCATGGACTCGCTGGATCTGCTCAGCAAGTACACCGGTGGCGAATCGCCCCACCTGTCCAAGATGGGCGGTTCCGACTGGAAGAACACCAAGAAGAAGGCGCGCGCCGCCGTACGCGAAATCGCCGGCGAGCTGGTCGAGCTCTACGCCAAGCGCCAGGCCGCGCCGGGGCACCAGTTCTCCCCGGATAATCCGTGGCAGGCGGAGATGGAGGATAATTTCCCCTTCGTCGAAACCGAAGACCAGATGCTGGCTATCGACGCCGTCAAGCACGATATGGAGTCCACGGTGCCGATGGACCGCGTCGTCGTCGGCGATGTGGGCTACGGCAAGACCGAGGTGGCCATCCGCGCCGCCTTCAAGGCCGTGCAAGACGGCATGCAGGTAGCGGTCCTCGTGCCCACCACGCTGCTAGCGCAGCAGCACTTTGATACCTTCAGCGAGCGCATGACCGGCTTCCCCGTCAAGATTGAGGTGCTTTCGCGCTTTACCTCGAAGAAGGAAGCGAAAGACATCTTCAAGGGGCTGGCCGATGGCAGCGTCGATATAGTCGTCGGCACCCACCGCCTCCTCCAGACCGGCGTGCACTGGAAGAACCTCGGCCTCATCGTCGTGGACGAGGAGCAGCGCTTCGGCGTGGAGCACAAGGAACACATCAAGGCGCTCAAGGCCAGCGTGGATGTGCTTACCATGTCCGCGACACCTATTCCGCGCACCTTGGAGATGTCCATGGCTGGCATCCGCGAGATGTCGACCATCCTGACCCCACCGGAAGACCGCCACCCGGTGCTAACCTATGTCGGCGCTTACGAGGACAAGCAGGTAGCCGCGGCCATCCGCCGCGAGCTGCTGCGCGATGGTCAGACCTTCTTCATCCACAACAAAGTCTCTGATATCGAAAAGAAGGCCCGCGAGCTGCGCGACCTGGTACCGGAGGCCCGCGTCGTCGTCGCGCATGGCCAGATGAACGAGGAGGTGCTCGAGCAGACCGTCCAGGGTTTCTGGGATCGTGAGTACGACGTATTGGTGTGTACCACCATCGTGGAAACCGGCCTGGATATCGCTAACGCGAATACCCTCATTGTGGAAAACGCCCACCATATGGGCCTGTCCCAGCTGCACCAGCTGCGCGGGCGCGTGGGCCGCTCCCGCGAGCGCGGCTATGCCTACTTCCTGTACCCCAAGGGGGCCACGCTCACGGAAACCTCCTATGACCGCCTGGCCACTATCGCTCAAAACAACGACCTTGGTGCCGGCATGGCCGTAGCCATGAAGGACTTGGAGATGCGCGGTGCCGGTAACGTGCTCGGTGCCCAACAGTCCGGCCACATTGCCGGTGTGGGCTTCGATCTCTACGTGCGGCTCGTTGGCGAGGCGGTCGAGACCTTCAAATCGCTCGCCCGCGGCGAGGCCCCCACCGTTACCGATGAGGGCCCGAAGGAAATCCGCATCGATCTCCCCGTGGACGCGCATATTCCGGAAGGCTATATCGACTCCGAGCGCCTGCGCCTGGAGGTCTACCGCAAGCTTGCGGCTTCGCAGAATGACGATGATCTCAAAGCCGTCATCGAGGAAATGGAAGACCGCTTCGGCCCACTGCCGCAAGAGGTGTTGCGCCTGCTTTCCGTTGCCCGCCTGCGCCATCAAGCACGCCGCGCCGGCATTTCCGATATCACCGTGCAGGGCACCCGCGTCAAGTTCCACCCGGTGGAGCTGCCGGATTCCAAGCAGGTGCGTCTCAAGCGCCTATATCCGGGCTCCAGCTTCCGCGCGGCGGCGAAGGCAATCAACGTGCCGTTCCCCAAGGCGGGGCGCAATGTCACCTCCCCGAAGCTGCGCGATACCGAGCTCATTCAGTGGGCGGCGGACTTCCTAAGCGCGCTTTTCGACGTCGACCCCATCAACGTCAGCGGCGCCCAGCCCACCTCGAACGTGGTCAGCGTAGGGGAGTAGCTAGAGGGTGAGCCAGCCGGTGCTCAAGCCCCAAATGGCGGTGGCGGCACCGGCAAAGACAATGGCCACCACGCACCACTCGAAGGTGTTGAAGATGCGTTCCTTCTTCCACAACCGGGTACCGACATACGGGATGAGGCCTGGAACCACGGCCAAAGCGCCGAGCAGGACGTAGACGAGGTCGGCCGCATAAATCAGCCACAGGGAATAGATAAACGCGAGCAAAGAAATGACCAAGTGCTTGCGGTTATCCTTGCGGCCTACCTCTGGTCCGGAAAGATCGAACTTGATACCCGCCTGCGGGTGAGACAGCCCCTTGCCCCGCAGCGCCAAGAGCAGCAGGTACAGGGAAGAGAAGATATAGGGCAGCAAGTACATGATGGTTGCCAGCTGCACCATGGCGTTATAGGACGCCTCGTTGAGGTAAAAGACGATGATGAATAGCTGAATCGCCATCGTGGAAATCAGCTGCGCTACCCACGGCGCACCCGCCACATTGATGGTTCCGATGCGGCGGGGAATGAGGCCGTCGATGGCCATCATCACGATGGGCTCGGCACACAACATCTGCCAGGAGACATAGGCACCCAAAACCGACAAGCACAGTCCAATAGACACCAGCGCGCCGCCCCAGGGGCCGATGACCTCGGTGAGCACGGAGGCCATGGAATTATCTGGCAATGCGGCTAGTTCTTCTTTGGTCATCACGCCAAAGCTCAAGGTAGACACGGAAACCAGCAGTGCCAGCACGGCGAAAAAACCGATGACGGTCGCGCGGCCGACGTCGGTGCGCTTAGAAGCCTGCTTGGAATAAACGGATGCTCCCTCCACGCCGATGAAGACCCACACGGTAAAGAGCATGATTCCCTGGACCTGCTCGAAAACGCTGGCCTCAGACGCGCGTCCCCAGAAATCCAAGGTGAATTTATCCCAGCTGAACCCGAGGAACGCAATGAGCACCACAAAGGCCAGGATGGGCACAATCTTGGCAATTGTGGTGATGAGGTTCATGAACGCGGCCTGCTTAATGCCGCGGGCAAGTACCGCAAAAATGCCCCAGGATAGGAGGGAGACGGCGATGGCGGAGGTCCAGTAATGGTCGGCGTCGAAAAGCGGCAGGTAATGGCCCAAGGTATTGAAAAAGAGGGTGGCATAACCCACCTGCGCCATAACGGAGCCCAGCCAGTAGCCCCAGCCGGAGGTAAAACCAATAAAATCGCCGAGGCCGGCCCGCACGTAGGAATAAACGCCAGAATCAAGGTGCGGCTTGCGGCGGGCCAGAATTTGAAAAACAAACGCCACAGACAGCATGCCGATGCCCGCTACCAGCCAGCCAATGAGCATCGCGCCTGGGCCGGCAACGGAGGCAATGTTTTGGGGCAGCGAGAAAATACCCGCGCCCACGGTGGAACCGATAATCAGCGCGACGAGGGTCCACAACGTCACGGAGTGGGATCTATTCTGGCTGGAGGTCATTGGCCTAAAATACCTTGAATAGCCCCATAATGGGAACTCGGGCTAGACTTTGTGCACATGACTGTGCTGTTGCTCGATGAACGCTGGCCCACCATGATCCCCATGCAGGCATACGGGAAGCTGCGTGGCCCCGTCCACTTCACGGGTGAGGTACCCGTGTCCGTACGGTGGAATTTTTCCGATCTGCTGGTAGGCGAGGACGCCACCGGCACCTTGGTAAGCACCGACGAACACGATCCGGAAACTCGCGCCCGCCTTGCTAGCGGCGAGCCTGTCATTCGCGCCGAATCCCTCGCAGATCCCATCATGCAAGCGCGCCAGACCATGGCCACGGCGCGGCGCATTGGGGAGTGGGAGCGCGAGCAAACCCATACCTCACTCTTGCCTTATCTCGAGGAGGAGTCCGCCGAATTCGCCGCGGCCGTGCGCAATCGCGAGCCGGAAAGCGAGATGCTCAAGGAATTGGGCGATATCTTCCTCCAAGTACTTTTCCATGCGGAAATCTCCACCTTTTCGCTTGACGACGTCGCCCAGAGCTTCCTCACCAAAATGCGCGCCCGCGCCCCATACCTATTTGATGGCACCACGGAGATTGTCGACGTTGACACGCAAGAGAGGCTGTGGCGCGAAGGCAAGGGAATGTAGGATGGCTTCTCATGAAGAGGCTGCTGCAGATATTCGGGGGCTGCGGGGTGGCCGTAGCCGTGATAATCGCGCTGGTGGCATGGCTGTTGACGGGGCACGGCACTTCACAGGAGCCCGTACCGGAGAACATTCCGCCCGTTGAGGGCAAAGAGGTCGCGCATATTGACGTCAACGCCCCCGGCCGCACCGCGGATAAGCTTACCTACTGGGCCTCTGACCTAGCTGAGCAGACGGGCATCCCACCGGCCGCCCTGCGCGCTTATGGCAACGCCGAACTCATAGCTCAGCAAAAATGGCCGAATTGCCATCTGCGGTGGAATACCCTTGCCGGCCTGGGCTACGTGGAGACCCGCCACGGCACCTACAACGGCAATTGGTTTAAGCCCTCCAAGCTTGACGACGCCGGCTACCCCCAGCCACCCATCAACGGCATCGCCCTCGATGGCCTGAACAATACGGCGCACACCCCAGATACCGATAACGGCGAAATCGATGGGGATTCCGAATATGACCGCGCCGTCGGCCCGATGCAATTTATCCCGACCACGTGGGAATCGGTGGGCGCTGATGCCAACGGCGATGGGAAGGCGGACCCCAACCAAATCGACGACGCCGCAGTTGGCGCCGCCGGACTTTTATGTTTTGGTGATAGAGATCTCTCTAACCCAGAACAGTGGGAGGAAGCAGTCCTAAATTACAATCAGTCCAGCGAGTATTTGCATAAAGTTGCACACGCCGCCAATGCCTACTCGGTTCCGCAAAGCGCAAAGTAGTGTCACACAGTAAAGTTTTCTGCAACAATTGACAACGTAGCTGGGCCGGCTGGTCCAGAGCGAACTTTTTTATGAGGAGTGAAAAACAGCATGGCTGACATCATCCACACTTTCGCCCGCGAAATTCTTGATTCCCGTGGTAACCCAACCGTCGAGGCCGAGGTCTTCCTTGATGACGGCGCCCGCGGTGTTGCCGGCGTTCCTTCCGGTGCTTCTACCGGTGTGCACGAGGCTCACGAGCTGCGCGACGGTGGCGAGCGCTACCAGGGTAAGGGTGTTCTGAAGGCTGTTGAGAACATCAACGAGAAGATTGCCGACGAAATTGCTGGCTTCGAAGCCGACGACCAGCGCCTCATTGACCAGGCACTGATTAAGCTGGACGGTACCGATAACAAGTCTGAGCTCGGCGCTAACGCTATCTTGGGCGTTTCCATCGCCGCAGCCAAGGCCGCTGCAGAGTCCGCTGCACTGCCTCTGTACCGCTACATCGGCGGCCCGAATGCACACGTACTGCCGGTGCCAATGATGAACATCCTCAACGGCGGCGCACACGCTGACTCCGGCGTGGACGTCCAGGAATTCATGATCGCTCCGATTGGTGCGGAGTCCTTCGCCGAGGCTCTGCGTATGGGCGCCGAGGTCTACCACGCACTGAAGGCAGTGCTAAAGGACAAGGGCCTGTCCACCGGTCTGGGCGACGAGGGCGGCTTCGCTCCTTCCGTTGACTCCGCCAAGGCTGCTCTTGACGTCATCGTGGACGCCATCAAGAAGGCCGGCTTCGAGCCCGGCAAGGACGTAGCCCTGGCACTCGACGTTGCTTCCTCCGAGTTCTTCAAGGACGGCAAGTATCACTTCGAGGGTGGCGAGCACACCGCTGAAGAAATGTCCAAGGTCTACGAGGACCTCATCGACCAGTACCCGATCGTCTCCATCGAGGATCCGCTGCAGGAAGACGACTGGGATGGCTACACCGCCCTGACCGCCGCGATTGGCGAAAAGGTGCAGATCGTCGGCGATGACTTCTTCGTCACCAACCCTGCTCGTCTGCAGGAGGGCATTGAAAAGAAGGCTGCCAACGCCCTGCTGGTTAAGGTCAACCAGATCGGTACCCTGACCGAGACCTTCGACGCAGTCGAGCTGGCTCACCGCAACGGCTACCGCACCATGATGTCCCACCGCTCCGGCGAGACCGAGGACACCACCATTGCGGACCTGGCTGTTGCTCTGAACTGCGGCCAGATCAAGACCGGCGCACCGGCACGTTCCGAGCGTGTAGCTAAGTACAACCAGCTGCTGCGTATCGAGCAGGAGCTTGGCGACGGCGCAGTTTACGCCGGCCGCTCCGCTTTCCCGCGCTTTAAGGCTTAATCGCCTCCTTTCGTAGCGCCCTCGCATTGCCGCGGGGGCGCTTTCGCATGTCTAGGTATTGCTGCCAGGTTTGCTTCCAATTCACGGTTCGCGGCGCTAAAGGCCCTTGGGCACGGTCAATTTCGAAGGTGCCGTCCGAAAAGAGCCACGCAACGTCTCCAGTGATGGGATCCATGATGTAGCGTGCCCTACCATCGGTCTTCACGTTGTGGTGGTGTTGACAGAGAGTGACAAGATTATCGACGCTCGTCGGTCCGCCGTCGGCATACTCCACTCGATGATCAAGCTGGCAGTAATGTGCAGGCATGGAACACCCTGGCCAACGGCACGTGGCATCGCGACCGTGGACCCATGTCCTGATTTGTTCGGTGGGAACGTAGGAGGAAGTTTCTTCTGGGCACAACTCGCGAGTCATCGAGTAATTGCTTAAATGCTCCGTAAGAACGCACCATCCCGCCGAAGGTATGTATACCCGAGAAGCATCGTCACCCGCTGCATAGGTGTTTATAACTACTTTTGTCTGGGTGCGATTAAAAATCAGCGCTTCCAAAGCCTCTGGCTTGGTGATGTTCTTCTTTCGCGCTGCTTTATCGATGTGTCGTGAAATAGTACTGGCGGTTGCTTTATCCGTTTTCAGGGTGATGGTGGCTTGGCCTTTGGAATAAGAAATGGAAACGGATCGCTCGATTTCCTTCTCAATTTCTGGCTTGAGAATTCCGTCGATGTAGTCGCGCAAGAATCTACGGATTTCAGATTCCGTGGGGACATGTTGGGCAGGTTCCTTTGGGGTGAGGAAGTCTGCAAGGGCGGCATCGACTAGTTGGATGCCCTCGGCGTCGTCGCCAAGCGGGGCAAGCTCGGCATCAATAACGTGCAGCCGCGGGAGGTCAAGAATCCAATGTTCGGTCTGTACCGCCGTGGTTAACGGCAACTCACGCATGCGCAGGTGAGAGCGCAGAGCGGATAAGACGCGCCAGTAGCTCAAGCCCACCCGCTTAGCTAAAGCAGTGGTAGTGCATTCGACATCGTTTTCTAATCGCGGAAGCACGGATTGGTATAGCTGCCAGGATTGAATGCGTTGGAGCATGCCCAAAACGCAAACCGTATCGTCGAGGTTATTGGTAGAAAAATAGGCGTTCTTTGGTGGTGCGTCGCCGGCTGTCACGGAAAGTTCCCCCTCTGGAATAAATCGCACACCCAATCGAATTTCTGCCCCTAGTATAAGCCGCCTTTCCGGCGTGCGCAAGGGGTAAAACGAAAAAATGTGCGAAATTCCGGGGGTTAGTAACTGAAAACGTTGTCAGCTACTGCTTCGAGTTCCTTATCGTCATATTTGTCACCGCAGGTGGCGAGGGAACCCACGCCAGCCATGTACATGGTAAAAAGCTTGTCTAGGACGGGAGAAGCCGCTGAAATTTCAAGCTTTTCGTAGACGGGAGCGTATTTCCTATCGAACTCCTCAAGGCTAGGGACGAGTTCTTCAAATGCGCTGTCGCCATGGGTTAGCAAATACTTGGCGTCGTCCAGGATTTGCTCATTCTCGCAGGCAACAGATCCAGCCTTCTTCAGCGTCGTAGCATTGACCTCGTAGCTTGTAGGGCCGTCTTCCTCTTCGGAAGCCCCAGCGCCGAACACATCTAGGTAGAAGTCCGGGATCGTGCCGTGTTCCTTTATGTGGTAAATGAAGCCGCTTTTGGTGTTGAGGTCGTGCTTTCTGCTTGTGGTGGTGGGGGTTTCGCTGCTGGTAGGGCTTTCGCTAGTGGGGGATTCCGCTTTGGTGGCTGCTTCTTCTTTGTGGTCGGTCGAGCTGCACCCGGTAAGTAGGGTGCCTACGGCGGCTAGGAGGAGGAGACGCTTGAGGGGCATAGCTATTCCTTAAGTAGGGAATCTGGTTCGAAGCTCTAGCTGGAATGGATGGACTCAGCGACTTTTTCCAGTTCTTCATCGCTGAATTCATCGCCGCAAGCCATCACGGCACCGAGTGAGGTCATCGCTGCAGCCATGATCTTGTCATTGTCTGGTGCGTCATCGGGGATGTTCAGTGCCTCAAAAACATCACTGTATTTATCATCAGAGCCGCTGACTGATGACATAACAGCTTCCCCAAATTTGTCGGTGTTTCCTCGGAAATATTCCTTTGAAATGTCGAGCAACTCGTTATTCTTGCAGGTAGCTTCGCCGGCTTTCTTCACGGAATCTGCGTTGGTTTCAAAGGTCTCGGGCTGATCGTCGCCCTCGAGCTGGTCAGCATCGTGGTTGATGTAATCATCCGGCAGGGTTTTGTACTCCTTGAGATAGTCGGCCATGCCGTCTTTGGTGTTCAGGTCGTAGCCGTCACCGTAGACGGGGTATTCGCCGTCTTGGGCGGAAGGGCTGCAGCTGGCAAGGAATAGGGTTGCGGTGAGAACGGGGAGGAGGCGCTTGAGGGACATGAAACTTCCTTCCTGGGAGGGAGAATTTCTTTTAGTGTATCCAAATTGCGCGTGCCACGTCCCTGTTACAGGAGTGACGGCGCTAGGATTAGAGGCCTATGGCACGCGAAAAGAAGAGGCAGCGAAACCGGAGCCGCACTAGGGTTCCGGTGGCGTCGCGTGCTGCGGATATCCGCAAAGCTCAGCGTGCACAACTGAAGCAGAAACAGAAGCCGGACCGGATGAGTATTGCCGGAGTAGGCGTAATCGTAGCTATAGTGCTCGTTGTTTTGTTTGCTATCGCCATTCCGCTGCGCAATTACTACCACGGCCGATCCGAAATTGCCCGCCTCAATGAGTCAATCGCCGCCAAACAGGATGAGAAAGCTGCTTTGCTGGAGAAGATTGATAAATATAAGTCCGATGAGTACATCAAGCAGGAGGCGCGGCGCCGATTCGGGGTCGTCGATGAGGGCGAGACCGCCTATCGCATCATTGACCCGCAGATTAAGCCAGATCACCAGCTCACTACAGATGGTCAGAAGGAAGAAGATTCCCGCGAATGGTACGAAGTTCTGTGGGATTCTGTAGCCGAGCCGCCTGAGGAAGAAGCTCCGTCCGAGCAGGTAAATCATCTTCCGATTGAGCCGGCGCCGGAAGAGAATCCAGATGTGCGATAATTGTCCGCATGACCGTCACTGATGCAGATATCGCTGTAGTAACTGAGCAATTGGGCCGCACTCCACGCGGGGTCCTAGAGGTTTCTTATCGCACGCCGGATGGGCAGCCCGCGGTAATTAAGACGGCGCCCAAGCTTGCCGACGGCACCCCATTCCCCACCCTCTACTACCTCACCGACCCACGGCTTACGGCCGAAGCCTCACGCTTGGAGGTTGCTCACGTTATGAAGTGGATGGAAGCCCGCTTGGGTGAGGACGAGGAATTGGCTGCCGACTATCAGCGTGCCCACGAATACTTTTTGGCCAAGCGCAATGACATCGAAGACCTTGGCACCGATTTCTCCGGTGGCGGCATGCCCGATCGGGTGAAGTGTCTGCATGTGCTTATCGCGTACGCGCTTGCTGAAGGCCCACAGCATTTCCGTTTGGGAACTGAGGCGGTGGCCATGGCCGCCGACCACGGCAAGCTTCGAGGCTCTGCCATCCCGCAGGACTGGCCCAGCGTAGAAGATCTGGGAATTGACTTGGCCCAGTTCGACTTCTCTAACGCAGAATAGGAGGGTTGTTATGACTCGCGTTGCTGCGATTGATTGCGGTACCAATTCGATTCGCTTGCTCATCTCTGAAATTCAGGATGACGGCAAGGTCCGCGATATTACCCGCACCATGGAAATCATCCGCCTGGGTGAGGGGGTGGATGCCACTGGCGAAATCGCCCCTGCGGCTCTAGACCGCGCCCGCGTGGCCTTGGAAGGCTACGTACGCCAGATGAAGTTTGAGAAGGTTACCCGCGTGCGGATGGTTGCTACCTCCGCTACTCGCGATGCCAAGAACCAGCAGGAATTCTTCGACATGACTGCTGAGTTGCTCGGCCAAATTCAGCCTGGCGCACAGGCTGAGGTCGTCTCGGGCGAGGAAGAGGCTCTGTTGTCCTTTAATGGCGCCGTGGCCGATGTAGAGCCAGACCGCGGGCCCTTCTGTGTCATCGACCTGGGCGGCGGTTCGACCGAGTTCGTCGTAGGCACGGCCGATGGTGATATCTTGGGTACCCACTCGGCCCGCATGGGATGCGTCAGGCTAACCGAGCGCATTATGCGTACCGATCCGCCTACCGAGTCGGAGATTGAGATCGCTTCCGAGTACGTCGGCGAGCGCACGGCGGAAGTGGAGAAGATAGTACCTATTTCTAAGGCCCGTACCATCGTCGGTTGCGCAGGCACTTTTACCACTCTTTCTGCATTGGCTCAGGGACTTGAGCGCTACGACGCCGATGCCATTCACGGGTCTGAGCTCCGCTTCGATGCCTTGCGCGTGCTTTTGCAGCAGCTTATTAGCCTGCCTTCCGACGTCCGCGCCCTCAACCCCGTCATTCACCCCGGCCGTGCCGACGTCATCGGCGGTGGGGCGGTAGCCGTCGAAGGCATCATGCAGCTTATCGAGCGCAATTGCGATGCGCGCAGCTTTTTCATTAGTGAAAAGGACATTCTCGACGGCATTATCGCTGGTCTGGCTGCAGAGGGTACCCCTCGTTAACTCCCGCAGGGTGAGGTGTCCTAAAATATTCCTTGCCCTTGCCCCCATAGCCCAATCGGCAGAGGCAGTCGACTTAAAATCGATTCAGTGTGGGTTCGAGTCCCACTGGGGGCACCATGTGGAGTCTCGAGACGTCTTTCTTGGAAGCGTCTCGAGACTTTTTGCGTCAGCATGTCTCCACAGCATGTATGCGGAAGCTACACACAAAACTTCTAGCTAAATGGTAAGAATGTGGAACTTTATGGGGTGGTGTTTCGTTGAATGGGGTGAGATAGCTAATTTGCACCTCTCTTAGAAAGGACAACCGTGCGTTCAAGCAATCCGGTAATGAGTTCTCTGACCGAAAATAGTAGCCACCAAAATCCTGGTTATGCGGACCAATCTACTCGTCCCATGACCGTGGATGACGTAGTGACCAAGACGGGCATTACCCTCGGCGTCATCATTGTCGCTGCAGCCATCAACTTCGCCTTGGGAATGCTAGTAAGCCCAGGTATCGCCATGGCTTTGACTCTGGTCGGTGGCATCGGTGGTTTCATTACCGTGCTCGTTGCCTCTTTTGGCAAGAAGTGGGGTTCTGCTGCAGTCACCCTGATTTATGCCGTATTTGAAGGCCTATTTGTCGGTGGCTTCTCCTTGATGTTCTCCAACGTCAACTTCCAGGGCGAGGGCGGCATGGCCATCATTGGCCAAGCGATTGTCGGCACCATTGGTGTATTCATTGGCATGCTGATTGTGTACAAGACTGGCGCAGTGAAGGTGACTCCGAAGTTCACCAAGATCCTTTTCGGCCTGATTGCTGGCGTTGCTGTCATGGCTCTTGTTAACTTCTTGGGCGCGATTTTCTTTGACTTCAACCCACTGCGTGATGGTGGCCCGATTGCCATTATCTTCTCGCTCGTCTGCATCGTTCTGGGTGCCCTTTCCTTCCTGACCGACTTTGATCAGGCTGACCGCATGATCCGCGCTGGTGCTCCTGCTAAGAACGCTTGGGGCGTAGCTCTTGGCCTCGCTGTGACCCTGGTCTGGCTCTACACTGAGATCCTCCGTCTGCTGAGCTATTTCCAGCGAGACTAACTGACTCTTTTGCATTGGCCCGCACTTCGGTGCGGGCCTTTTTGTTGCCAAAAATCGCTTACAAACGTGTAATTTCTGGGGTAATTCTGGGGGATAAAGTGCGGGTTTAGCCTTCATTTGGTCTACAAAACCACTCCCCGGGGTGGTACAGCTAATGAGCAGGAAATTTCGCCCTTTAGACGTTATGGATGTGACATATGGGGCAAATAATTTTGTTAAATTGCCGTTAACCTTTGCGGTTGCATAGAAAATTCTTGGGGCCTCATGCATGCTGTGTACCGGAACGGGAAATACGAAGTGAAAAGTTCTCTGTTTCACTTTTCCTGTTCCTCTCGTCAGGAAGTGAGTGCGCGAAGGATTGTTGTGAAGCGTCAGGTCACCGTAGCAACGTTGATGGTCAGCAGCACCGTTATGCTGAGCAGTTGCGTTGCGGACATCGGTACGAGGAGCGCGTCAGAGGAAACCACCAAGGTGGACGAGGCTGGCGGCATTAGTTCGACCGACGGTGCAGGGGGAACCAACGGGGACCCGGGGGATGACGCAGAAGGCAATCAGGGGGAATCGGCACACACTAATGGCGGGAAGAATGCGGACGGCGCCGGCCAACCGGGGGAGGCCGGCGCCACGGGGTCGGGAGACACTTCCGGCGTCCTACCGCCACTGGGGGAATTCGATCCGGCAGACCCGAGCTTCCAGCTTTTTGATCCGTGTACGGAGATTCCGTACGACAGATTAGAAGCTTCTGGTATACATCCTGAGCCTATTTCGGTTCATCGGGAGTCAGGATGGAGTTTTTGCGGATTTCGTGGCTCTGAGGCGAGGTATGGAGAAGCCTCTATCACTTTGGCGTCAAAGAATTTGGGGCTCGACCAAGAAACAATCAGATTTACTGGTGAACCAATATTGACAGGCGAGAATCTACCACTCGTAGCTTATTCGGAAGATGGTCCTTTGGGCCGATATTGTTCGGCATTTCTAGAGACTAAAGGTGGAACAGTGAAAGTTAGCTTTTCCAATCTTCAAGAAGGGACTGTAGAGACTTCCTGCGGAAATGCCGAGCAAATTTTTGAAGACCTTACAATGTAATTAAAAATCGGGGGAGTAATGAAACTGAGTAGTCAGAATCTTGAGCTGAATTCTATGGCAATTAATGAGTTTCAATCAAGAATTAGTGAAGTAGGAGCGGGGATAAATTCTCCACTTAATGCAGGATTTTCTTCAGTTAATGGAATTGATCATGTAGGCGCGGTTCACCAGAGGGTTCTTGAGACTGACCCCGGATCTGCGTGTGAATCGATCAAGAATTTTTCAGAGCAATTGGAATGGTTGTACGACAGTCTCGGGCGGGAGGCTCGAGGTTTTCAGTCGCAGGAGGACGCGAATAGTCGGGGAATGGAGATCGCGGATGCGGGTGGGGACATCGGTATTGAGTCGATGCCGATTATGAACCAGCCTGAGCCGGGGTACAGCCCATTTGGGTTTTCCATGCCGGTGGTGAATGTCGGAACGGACATTGTGAAGCTGGCTACGGACCTGATGTCGACGCAGATTTGGAATGTGTCTGAGGCGAATGCACGGTGGAGCTCGTTGGCGTCGGAAGTCGACGATATCGTTAGCGGGCTGCAGGAAGCAGCCGGGTCTTTGGAAGGCGAGAACGACAGTGAGGCAACGTCGAGGGCGGCGGCAAAGATTAGGGAAGTGGCGGCGTCGGGAAGCCACTTTGTAGCAAATGCCAAGGTCATGGGGGAGAAGCTGACCGGATTCCACGCCAAGCTGATGGGCATGCAGCCTACTGCAATGGCCATGGCGATGGAAGTGATGGCCATCCCGGAACCGGTTGAGCGCGAGATTGCGGAAAAGGCCGCATTGGCCGCATTGCAGCCTGACCTGCAGCGCTTCGCGGTTGAGGCAATGCCGTACCAGCACGCTTTGATGGAACAATCGCCGGCGTCGGGAGGCGGCGGTGTCGACGCGGGCCTCGCTGGCGTTGACGGTGATGGGCAGCGCTACACCACCGATGCCGTGGTATGGCCAAAGAAGATTGCGGAAGCGATAGCGCGAGGAGATTTGGGGCCGGGGAACTTCGACGTCGTCAATGGCAATGTGGACGGGCTAGAAGCAGTGGGGATGAGCCCACAAGAAATTAATGATTTTCACCAGCAGATGCATACTAGCGGCAGGAATGCGCTGGAAAAGCTGGGCCTGGGAGACCACGTAGCCATCGGCGGAAATGAAGTATCCACCCAAGGTGCATCCATGCCGGGCGTAACTGCGCCGAATGGGGCGATGGGGCAGGTTCCTAGTGGTACAGCGCATCCGGTTGCCACAGGCGCAAATGCAGGCGCGCTTAATAACAGTGGTGCGATGGCGCCGACAGCTACAGGGCAATCCGCCAATACTGGGATGGCGCCGATGATGGCAGCTGGAAGGCCTGCGGATGCGGGCCGCGGCGTACTCGGCGGTCAGTCGCCACGAGGCGGAATTGGATCCGCTGCAGGAAATGTAAGTGGCGGCGCCGATATTGCGCGTGCCGGAAGAGGAGCGCAGTCGGGCCTGCACCTAGGACGAGGAGCTGGAGCGCCCTACGCCGGTGTCGGTTCAGGCGTGCGCGCTGGCCATAGCAATGCACTCGGCGGTGGTTCAGGCGTGCGCGCTGGTCTTGGCAATGCACTCGGCGGTGGTTCAGGCGTGCGCGCTGGTCTTGGCAGCGGTGCAGGAAACGGTGCTGGTGCGGGCATGCGGCCTGGCGTGGGTGGCGGCCTTGTTTCGGGAACAGGTGGCGGCGAAGGCGCCGCGGCAGCACGCGGTGGCAATGCGGGCCGCTCAACCGGAGGGGCACGAGCCTATGGTCCAATGATGGGGATGCGCGGAGGCAAAGACAGTGAGAAAAAGCGCGTAAAGTCCGTCACCACGCAGGTGGAACGGGATCCAAATAAGCGCGACCTCCTGGGGGAGCCGCCTGCTGTCGTACCCGGTGTCATCGGGGATTGGGTTCGGGAAGTGGACCCAGAAAAATAGCATGAAAAAGGGCCGAGGAAATCCCTCGGCCCTTCAAGCCCTTATTACTGCTGTGGCAGTTCGGTGGCGGTACCGTTCAAGTGCGGCTGTGCCGGCTCCTCTGGAACACCGGACTCGACTACAGGTGCTTCCTCTTCAACAACGGTCTCGGGTGCGGAAGAGCTGGTCTCAGCATCCTTCTGCATCGGGGCCTCACCGGTGAAGGTGGAGGCATTTTCTACCTTGGAATCAGAATCCTGCTGGTTCGGTGGGTGGCAAGCAGCGAGGGAGAGGCCAACGGTGAAGACCAGGCCAGCGGCGGCGAAACGGGAGAACTTCTTCATGGGGATGTGCTCTTTCTCCAGAGTAGTAAGTGGTTAAAAGTTTAGGACTCGCGTGGAGCAGCGGCCTTAGCAGAATCATACGGCGCTGCGGATTCGATGGTGACCGAAATGGTCTTGCCATTCGGAGCGGTGTACTCGCGGGTCTCGCCCTCTTGTGCGCCAAGGATGGCAGCGCCCAGCGGGGACTGCTCGGAATAGGTTTCCAGGTCCTTGTTATCGGAAGCAGCGGCGCGGGTACCGATGAGGAAGGTCTCCTTATCGTCTTTGTCACCGTTGTAGTAAACGTGAACTACGGAACCGGTGTGGGCGACGCCCTCCTGAACAGCACCGCGCTCGGTGGTGGCGTTCGCAAGAACCTCAGAAATCTGCTTGATGCGGGCCTCTTCCTGGTCCTGCATCTCACGTGCGGCGTCGTAACCGGCGTTCTCTTTGAGGTCGCCTTCCTCACGGCGCTCGTTGATTTCAGCCGCGACTACTGGGCGGTGGTCGATGAGCTCCTGCAGCTCGGCCTCGAGCTTCGCCTTGGTTTCCGGGGTGATGTACTGCTTTTGCTGCTCAGCCATTCTGCAACCTTCCGTAGATAGGAATTGTGGTCAAAGCCCCTGTTAATCCCTGGGGCTGTAGGTAAAAGTGGAACCGGGCATATGCCCAGTTCTAGGCGCTACAAATCCTAGCACACGCGGCTAGCGGCTTTCCGCGTAGTCAGGATTATCCATATCCAAGTATTCGGGGATGTTGCCGGAACAACCATAGGCCCCGCCGGCTACGGCACGAGCGTTGGTCGGGACGTCGACAGCGATGCGCTGGGTTTCGTTTCCGCCCGCGGGAACAGGGAATTCGCGGCGGCCTACTTCGGACTTGGAGTAGTCAAAGGCCTGGACAATGCAATAAGCATCTTCATCGGTGTGATTGCGGGTGACATCGACCCAAACGCGGGTGGAATCATCGCTCAAAACCTCCTGGGTCACGATGGACACCTGTGCGTTCACGCGTTCCTTTTCTTGGAAGTACCGGAATCCGAAGAAAATAAGCGCGATAAAAATGGCGACAAAGATGAGCACCAGCGCCTTATTAGTCCAGCTACCAGAGTTCTTTTCGGAGGAGCCGCGGGAGCCGTAGCGGGCGACTGAGCGAGAGTTTCCGGCGGAAGTCATAGCTTCCACTCTAGCCGAGGACCACTGTTTTCCAATTATCTACTAGGATAATCATCTGTTCAAAGAACCTAGATTAATAAGGGGATGGATTTTCAGTGAGCGATTTTCGCCTACTAGCTATCCACGCGCACCCAGACGATGAATCATCCAAGGGTGCTGCAACCACCGCGCGCTATGCCGCAGAAGGCAATGAGGTTTTGGTGCTAACTTGTACCGGCGGCGAGCGCGGCGATGTGATTAACCCCGCCATGAATCGCCCGGGAATCAAGGAAAAGATGGGCGAGGTGCGCCGGGAAGAAATGGCTAATGCTGCGCGGGCGCTGGGCGTGCAACATCGCTGGCTGGGGCACGTCGATTCCGGATTGCCGGACCCGGTTGAAGGCAAGACTATGGAGGAATTGCTGCCGGAGGGCTGTTTCGCGTTGCTGGGGGATGACACCGTCGCGCAGGAATATGTCCAGGTTATCCGTGAATTTCGACCACACGTCATTGTCACCTATGACGAAAATGGCGGTTACCCGCACCCAGACCATTTGATGGTGCACCGGGCTTCCATGATCGCGTGGGAGAAGGCGGGCGATGCCGAGTATCACCCAGAGCTGGGTAAACCGTGGGCGCCGCTGAAGCTTTACTATTCGCACGGTTTCGTCTACCAGCGCATGAAGATGTTCCATGATCTGCTGCTAGAAGAGGGTAAAACCAGCCCTTATGGGCCGATGCTGGCGCGCTGGGACACCACTTTTGGAGATATCATGGCGCGTGTAACCACCCAGGTGGAATGCGCGGATTACTTCAGCAATCGCGAGGAGGCCTTGCGGGCGCACGCTACGCAGATCGATCCGGCGGGTGCCTTCTTGGCGACGTCGGTGGAGGTACAGCAGCGCCTTTGGCCCACCGAGGAGTTCGAGCTGGCGAAGACTCGCGTTTCTACCTCCCTGCCAGAAAATGACCTCTTCGCCGGCATCGAAGAGGAAGAGGAGGCTTAAGATATGAGCATGTATGGTTCTTTCGTGCTTGCCGCACATGACGTATTTGTACTCGCCCAAGGAACCGAGGGCGCCGAAGGCGGCCCAATGGGCCCTGAATTTGGCAAAGCTTCGCCCATTGGCCTGCTGATCTTGGCGCTTATGGGAGTTGCGGTGTTGTTTGCGGGCTGGAATTTCCATCGCCGTTACTCTCGCTTTCGCCGCCGCATGATGTTTGCGGAAGATCACGGAATCGATCCGTTCGATGAGGAAGCCGTGGATGAGGCGATGAAGGAAGCCGGCATTTACGATAACCGCAAGAAGTCCATTTTCTAGGCGGATAGACTAATGAGCGTGAGTTCTCTCAAGCAGCTGGCTTACCCAGCTTATGAAGCCCGTCTGGCGCGCCTGATCAAGGGCAAGCCGCAGCCTAAGCACATCGCCATCATGGCCGATGGCAATCGTCGGTGGGCGCGTGAGGCTGGGTTTACCGATATCAGCCATGGTCACCGCCAAGGCGCGAAGAAAATCGGAGAGATGATTTCGTGGTGCCGCGATACTGATATCGAAGTGGTCACCATTTATTTGCTGTCCACGGAGAACCTGAAGCGCAGCGAGCAGGAAGTAGAGCTGCTCTTTGACATCATCTCGGACGTGGTCACACACCTATCCCATAGCGACGTCGGCTGTCAGGTGCGCTTGGTTGGCCACCTCGATCTGCTCCCGGACGATATTCGCCAGCGCATGGTGACGGCGGCGGCAGAAACCAAGGACAATACCGGGGTCATCGTCAATGTGGCGGTGGGCTATGGCGGGCGCCAAGAAATCGTGGACGCAGTGCAGAACTTGGTGCGCGCGGAAGCGGAAAAGGGAACTACCGCAGCGGAAATGGCGGACCGCGTTACCGCAGAGTCTATTGGTGAGCACCTGTACACCAAGGGTCTTCCAGACCCGGACTTGGTTATCCGCACCTCTGGTGAACAACGCCTGTCGGGCTTCCTCCTCTGGCAGGCCGCGTACTCCGAAATCTGGTTCACGGATACTTACTGGCCAGCATTCCGCAAGGTGGACTTCCTCCGCGCCTTGCGGGATTACTCCCAACGTTCGCGCCGCTTTGGTAAGTAGGCGCTAGAGCTTGCGCATCCGCACCTGTTCTACCAGGTGATGCGAGCCCTTTTTCAGCACGAGGGAGGCTCGCACACGGGTGGGCAAGATATTTTCCACCAAGTTCGGCAGGTTAATGGACTGCCAAATTTCGCGGGCCTGGTCGCGGGCCTCCTCATCGTTCATGTCTGCAAAGGCAGAGAAGTGGGCGTTGGGCTCGCGAAAAGCGGTGTGGCGCAGAGTAAGGAAGCGGTCGATATACCACTGCTCGATATCGTCGGTGCGGGCATCAACATATACCGAGAAATCAAAGAGGTCCGCCACGGTCAACGTGGGGCTCGTTTGTAGTACATTGAGCCCTTCCAGAATAAGGATGTCGGGCTGGTGAACTTCTTGATATTCCCCGTCCACAATGTCATAGGAGATATGGGAATAAAGCGGCGCCTTGACCAGAGGCTTTCCTGATTTTACGTCCGTGACAAAGCGAAGGAGTGCACGCCGGTCGTAGGATTCTGGAAATCCCTTGCGCTGCATGAGGCCGCGTTTCTTGAGGGTTTCGGTGGGGAAGAGGAAGCCGTCGGTTGTCACGAGCGCCACCTTGGGGTGGGACTCCCAGCGTTGCAAGAGCACCTGAAGGAGGCGGGCGGTGGTGGATTTTCCCACTGCCACGGAGCCGGCCACACCGATGACAAAGGGAACGTGCGTCGGAGGGTTGCCTAAGAAAGATTCGGTAGCCGTGGTGAGCTGCTGGCGTGCCATGACCTGCATATGGATGAGGCGGGAGAGGGGGAGGTAGACATCAGCTACCTCGTCCAGGTCGATGCGGTCTCCTAGGCCGCGAAGCTTTTCCACCTCGGTTTCCGTGAGCACCTGAGGCATGGATTTACGCAGTTCACGCCAGGTCTCGCGGTCAAAATCTAGGTAGGGACTCGAATCCAATGTGCGCGCCATGGTTCCATTGTTGCACTTGCATAATCTGTGGGTAAAAGTATGCCCCCTTAGGGAGCTTGGCACGATAAGATATGCAGCATCCCATACCGCTTGATTTTGAGAAGGGGACCACACCTTTATGGCTTCTTTTACCTCTGACCTCCGCGACCTTGATCCGGACGTATTCGGCGCAATTCAGGGAGAGATTTCCCGCCAGCGCGAAACCCTGGAAATGATCGCCTCTGAGAACTTTGTGCCTCGCGCCGTGCTCCAGGCACAGGGCTCCGTGCTTACCAATAAGTACGCCGAGGGCTACCCAGGTCGCCGCTACTACGGCGGCTGCGAGCATGTCGACGTCGTGGAGGACCTAGCCCGCAACCGCGCTAAGGAACTCTTTGGTGCGGAATTCGCCAACGTGCAGCCGCACTCCGGCGCGCAGGCGAACGCCGCGGTTCTTTCCACCATCGCTGAGCCGGGCGACAAGATTTTGGGCCTGTCCCTGGCTCACGGCGGCCACCTTACCCACGGCATGAAGTTGAACTTCTCCGGCAAGCTTTATGATGTCGCCGCCTACGAGGTGGATCCAGAGACCATGCGTGTGGACATGGATAAGCTGCGCGAGCAGGCGCTGAAGGAAAAGCCGAAGGTCATTATCGGCGGCTGGTCTGCCTACCCGCGCACCATGGATTTCGCGGCCTTCCGTGAAATCGCTGATGAGGTCGGCGCTTACCTGTGGGTAGATATGGCCCACTTTGCGGGTCTTGTGGCGGCGGGCCTGCACCCGAGCCCAGTGCCTCACGCGGATATCGTGTCCACCACCGTGCATAAGACCCTGGGTGGCCCGCGCTCCGGCATGATTTTGGCCAAGCAGGATTATGCCAAGAAGATCAATTCCAACGTCTTCCCGGGCCAGCAGGGCGGACCGCTGATGCACGTGGTCGCTGCCAAGGCCATTGCTATGAAGATTGCTGCTACCGAGGAATTCAAGGAGCGCCAGGAGCGCACCTTGGAGGGTGCTCGCATTCTGGCAGAGCGCCTTACCGCAGAAGATGCCAAGGCGGCTGGCGTGGACGTGCTGACCGGCGGCACCGATGTGCACTTGGTCTTGGCGGACCTGCGCAATTCTGAATTGGATGGACAGCAGGCAGAGGATCTGCTGCACGAGGTAGGCATTACCGTTAACCGAAATGCCGTGCCGAATGACCCGCGTCCGCCGATGGTCACCTCCGGCCTGCGCATTGGTACTTCTGCGCTGGCAACCCGCGGCCTCGATGCCGAGGCCTTCACCGAGGTTGCAGATATTATCGGCACCGCCCTGGTCCAGGGCAAGAATGCCGATGTGGAGGCCCTGCGCGCTCGCGTGGACAAGATTGCCCAGCACTACCCGCTGTATGAGGGCCTCGAGGACTGGAAGCTGGTCTAGTCCTTCACCTCATGGCCACGGGCCTGCGCCATGGTGGCGCGGGCCTGCTGGAGCCATTCCGGCTGCTCTTGGAGGAGCTGATTGATTTCCGCTGTGGTCAGCGGCTTATCCATATCGTTCTTCTTGAGCGCGGTAACAGAGATGCCCAGCTTATGGGCAACCTCGGGGCGGGGATGGGGGCCTTCGCGGCGCAAGGTTTGCAGCCACTCGGGTGGGTTATGCTGCAGTTCGCGCAGCTCTTCGTGGCTAATGGCACTATTTTGGAACTCGTCCGGCGCGGCGGGCAGGTAGATTCCTAGCTTCTTCGCCGCGGTTTGGGCACGCATGGCGGTGCCGGATGGTTGCTTTTGTTCTTCAGTCACGCCTTTACCGTAGCACTTTCAGTAGACTGTCCTCTATGCTGCGCTTAGCTTTTGCCACCGGTACAGAACCTGGAAAGTGGTTCCGCCGATTCGAGGAAAATACTGCTCATGGTGGCTTGTACACCGTTGATGCGGACGATGCGCTTGCCCCGCTGGTAGCCGGCGAGGTGGACCTAGCTCTTGCGCGCTTGCCGGATGCGCGGGTGGATGACACCTTTCACGTGGTGCGACTTTATAAAGAGGCCCCTGGCATTGCCGTTCCCAAAGACTCGGTCTATGCGGAGGTGGGCGAGGAGCTTGCGCTTGCCGACGTCGCCGATGAACACCTCAACTACCGCCTCGCCGATTCCGGGCTTGTCGATGTCCCCGCAGTCCGCGACGCCTTGCAGGTAGTGGCGGCCAACGTGGGTATCGCGATTGCACCGCGGCCCCTGCTGAAGGTCCTGAGCAAAAAGCAGGTGGTGCCGTTGGGCCTTAAGGACGAGTCCGTGCCGGTTACGGAGATTGCGTTGGTGTGGCGCAAGGATGAGGATGGGGAGGCGATCCAGGACTTCGTGGGCGTCGCTAAGGGCCGTACGGCTCGTTCCTCCCGCCAAGAGAAGCCGAAGCGCAGCGCCAGGGAAAAGGCGAAGGCGAAGCAGGCGCGGAGAAACGTTAACAATTCGTTACAAAAGAAAAAGAAGGTCCCTAAGCAGCGCAAACGTAGGTAGGCCTTTACTGTTTGCTGTCTACTTCCTGTCCGGACGGGTGGCGCCAGCTGGGAGTCGTCGTTACGGTGGTCGTTGTTCGCCATAAAGGGTGATTTAACAATAATTTTAGAATTAACTTACTTTCTCGATGAAAGGATGATGCAGTAATGCAGAAGATGACCCGTCGTATCGCAGGTGGCTTTGCAGCCGCAACCCTGTCCGTTGCTCTCGTAGCGTGCTCCGATGCTGAGGATGCAGCTAACGACGCTAAGGATACCGCCGGCTCCGTAGCTGCAGACGCTACCGACGCTGCTGGCTCCGCTGCTGCTGAGGCTACTTCCAAGGATGACGCCGACGATGCGGACGCTTCCGAAGGTGCGGATGCTTCCGACGACAAGGACGACGCTGACGACAAGGGCGGCGCTACCAAGTCCATCGCTACCGCTAACGGTGACGTAGACGTTCCGGCTGATTTCGCTTCCGCTATTGAAGAGAAGAAGGCTGAGTGGGGCGACGTAAAGAGCATCGAGCAGGGTGACGATGATGAGTTCCTCGCTAACTTCGATAACGGCAACCTGCTGACCTTCGACGACGATGAGGGCGCTCAGCCTATCGTCGGCAAGATTGCTGAAACCTGGAAAGAGCAGGGCGGCTTGGACTCTGAGGTAGGCCTGCCTAAGGCTGCTGAGGAGAAGGCTGCTCAGGGCAAGGGCTGGACCCAGCAGTTCGACAATGGCGTAATCTCCTGGATCCAGGACGAGAGCGGTAAGTTCACCTCTTCCGTAGAGAAGTAAAAAGCTCCTTTAGAGCTTCTCCCTCTGCAGCAAGTGCTGCGGAGGGATTTTTCGTTTTCTTAATGTTCATCTTGCACCCATGTAATTTCAACCTTCGGTGCCTACTTTGGGTGGCAACCCCGTGGATCCGGGGTGATTCGGAAGAAGTCTGATCTACCGCACACTAAGGGAGAACCCTGCCATCATGTCTCGTCCCTCTGTACTTTCTACTCCGCTTGCCGCTACTGATAACACCGTCGCTACCAAGACCTATGTAGTGGATACCTCGGTCTTGCTTTCTGACCCTTGGGCCCTGCGCAAATTTGCGGAACACGACGTGGTCCTTCCCGTTGTAGTTATTTCTGAACTGGAAGGAAAACGTCATCACCCGGAGCTTGGCTGGTTCGCCCGCCAAGCTCTTCGCTTTTTGGAGGAGCTGCGCGCTACCTATGAGGCCTTAGACCAGCCGGTTCCCGTCAACGTCGATGGCGGCACCCTGCGCGTGGAATTGAACCATCAAGACCAATCCTTGCTGCCTACCGCGTTCCGCGGACCAGAAGGTGACCACCGCATCTTGGCGTGCGCGCTTAACCTTGCGCACGAGGGGAAGGACACCGTGTTGGTCACGAAGGACGTGCCGCTGCGCGTGAAGGCCGGTGCGGTAGGCGTGCAGGCGGATGAGTATCACGCCCAGGACGTAGTCTTGACCGGCTATACCGGAATGGCGACGGTGCAAACCAGCTCGGATGTCATCGATGCCCTCTATCGTGATGGGGAAGTCATGCTAGACGGCGTCGAAACGGAAAAGGGTACCGCCGTGGAGGACCTGCCGGTGCACTGCGGCCTCACCTTGGCTGCGGGCGCGCAATCTGCGCTGGGTCGGATGACTGCGGATGGCGTGGTCGAGCTTGTACGTGGTGATATCAACGCCTTTGGCCTCCAGGGGCGCTCCGCGGAGCAGCGCATAGCTTTGGACCTGCTGATGGATCCTAATGTCGGTATTGTTTCCATCGGTGGCCGTGCCGGCACCGGCAAATCGGCACTAGCCCTGTGCGCCGGTTTGGAGGCGGTGCTCGAGCGCGGCGAGCACCGGCGCATTGTGGTCTTCCGCCCGATGTATGCGGTGGGCGGGCAGTCGCTGGGATACCTACCGGGCACGGAATCGGACAAGATGAACCCGTGGGCGCAGGCGGTCTATGACACTTTGGAGGGTTTGGTGTCTGACAACGTCATGGAAGAGGTGCACGAGCGCGGCCTCATCGAGGTCTTGCCCCTGACGCATATTCGCGGTCGCTCGCTGCATGATGCTTTTGTCATCGTGGATGAGGCGCAGTCCTTGGAGCGAAACGTCTTGCTTACCGTGCTTTCCCGGTTGGGGAAGGGCTCGCGTGTAGTTCTTACTCACGATGTGGCACAGCGCGATAACCTTCGCGTAGGCCGGCACGACGGAGTGCAGGCAGTGATTGAAAAGCTCAAGGGGCATGAGCTATTTGCGCATATTACGCTGCAGCGTTCTGAGCGCTCTGCCATTGCGGAGCTCGTTACTGACCTGTTGGAAGGCGGCAACTAGGCCAAGTTCGTTCGCGTTGGGCGATCTTTATGTGTACAGCGTGGCGAAGCTGGGCAAGTCCCAGTAATAATGTTGTATATGAGCGAGAACGCTAAGCAGACGTCTTCGGACGATAAGAAGAAAGATTTCCGCATCCGCCCCTTCACCGCGGCGGATTACCCGCAGATGCGAGAGATCTATGAACAGGGGCTCAACACTGGTCACGCCACCTATGAGACCCGATCCCTGACCTTTGAAGAATTCAAAGCCGGCAAGATCATGCCTTCGGTGCATGTGGCCGTTGAAGCAGATGATGATTCTAAGGTCTTGGGGTGGGTTTCCGCGGCACCGGTATCTACCCGCACCGTCTTCCACGGAGTAGTGGAAGATTCCATCTACCTAGGCACCGAGGCACAGGGCCGTGGTATCGGCGGCGCACTTCTGGATCGCCTGATCGAGGTGTGTCAAGACCTACACAAGTGGGCTATTCACTCGTGGATTTTCCCTGAGAACGCAGGTTCTGCGGGGCTGCATAAGTCGCGCGGCTTCGTGAAAGTGGGCACCTACTCGCACATGGCGAAGATGACCTACGGCGAGCTTGCGGGCCAGTGGCGCGACACCGACGTATATGAGCTGCTTTTGCCCAAGCCGGAGGAAAAGAAGCGCTAGCTTCCCCAGCGAATACAAGCCCCTGCCATCGTTACCACACTCGTGGTAACGATGGCAGGGGCTTTTTGTTTAGGCCTTAGAACCAGGGGAGCGGCAATAAAAATGCCCCGCCTAGGGCGGGGCATATCGGCCCACCGTGCGCGCGGGCTTGCGCCACACTTCGATGGGACCGGCCTGGATTTGTAACGCCGCTTGGAGGGCAGATTCTATGGGGGCGTCGGCAAGCGGGAGTGCATCGCGCAGGGCGTGCAGCTCCCGGCTAGTGGCCTGTATTTCTGCAGGTGAAGGTGATATTAGTCAATCGTTTCCTTCAGCCGCTCCTCGCGCAGTGGCAGGAGGAGGATGAGGGCGACGATAACCAGCGGAACCATGAGGGCGATGACCGGGGTCAGTCCGTCATTGTAGGAGTTGAGGATTGCTTCCTCGATGGGCTTGGGGAAGGACGCAACCAAATCCGGGGTGAGGCTATTGGCACCGCCATTGGCGTCGCCGAACTTCTCCGCGTAGGCGGCGCCCTCCGGTCCCATCTTCTGGAAAGCCTCTGGCAAGCGGGTGGCCATCTCATCCTTCATATTGTGGATGAACATGGAGCCAACCAGGGAAGCACCCAGTGCGGAGCCGATCTGGCGGAAGAAGTTATTCGCCGCGGTAGCCGTACCCACCTGGGACAGCGGGAAGGAGTTCTGGACGATGAGCACGAGGACCTGGATAACCATGCCCAGGCCGATGCCGAAGACGAGGAACTCGCAGCCCAGCTGCTTCAGGGAAGTCTCTACGGAGAGGTGGGACATCCAGAACAGGGCGCCGGCGGTAATCGCCAGGCCGATGATGGGGTAGACCTTGTAGTGGCCGGTGCGGGCGATGATAAAGCCCACGCCAGTGGAGGTGCCGATAAGGCCAACCATCATCGGGATCATCATGAGACCCGCCTTGGTTGGGGTCAGGGTGTGCACCATCTGCAGGTAGGTAGGCATGTAGCCCAGAACACCGAACATTGCCAGGCCAAGTACCACGCCGGAGAGGGTAGTCAGGGCCATGTTGCGGTTCTTGAATAGGCGAACCGGGATGAGCGGTTCTTTAGCGCGCAGCTCCACAAAGACGGTGATGATGGCGCCGATAATGGTGATGGCACCCAAGGTGAGGATCATGGAAGAGCCCCACTCGTACTCGGTGCCGCCCCAGGTGGTCATGAGGATAAGGGAGGCGGTGGTGATGGCGATGAAGGTGGCACCTAGCCAGTCAAAGCGCTTCATATCGGCATCACCTACGCGCAGGTGCAGCACGAGGGTGCACACGATAATGGCGAGGATACCCAGCGGGATGTTCATCCACATGCCCCAGCGCCAGCCTGGGCCGTCGGTGAACCAGCCGCCGAGGACGGGGCCGAGAACCGAGGACAGGCCGAAGACGCCGCCCATGATGCCCATGAACTTGCCGCGCTCACGGGAGGAGGTGACCTCGGCGATGATGGACTGGGAGGAAATCATCATAAAACCTGCGCCAAAGCCCTGCACAGCGCGGGCGATGATCAGCAGTGTCATGGAGTTTGCAAAGCCGCCGAGGGTAGAGCCCACGACGAAGGTGGCGATACCACCGATGTAGAGCCACTTGCGGCCCAGCATGTCACCCAGCTTGCCGGAAATAGGCATGGCGATGGTCATGGTGACAAGGAAGGCGGAGATGACCCAGCTCATGTGGTCGACGCCGCCAAGCTCACCAACGATGGTGGGAAGAGCAGTAGAGAAGATCATTTGGCCCAAAGAGCTCATCAGCATGGTGAGCATCAAAGCCGAGAAGATAAGCCCGAGGTTATCGGCTCGGGACTGGCCCTGCGTGGGGGCCTTAGTAGCCGTATCTACCATCGCATTCCTTTCATAAAATCTGTTATTAGCGTGAGGGAGGTATCGAGTCGCGCGTGGAGGTCCTTGCTGCAATCCGCATCGGGGGATGCCATCGCGAGCCAAAGTGCCTCGCGGACGAGGCCGGCGATGAGCATCGCCTCGGTACTTGCGGAGCAGTTATCGAGGACGCGAAGCTCCGGTTCTGTGGTGAGGCGTTCTTCAATGAGATCGATAAGCTCAATGGACTTTGCCCGCTTCCGGCTTATTGCCGCCGCGGCCGCATCCGGATCATTAGAGATGCGCTTGCGGCGGTCCCGGATGGTCGGGTTGATGTGGTGGCCTTCCATGTGTTGCCTGACCAACTGGAGGACGAGTCCCACCATGCTGGTCGTTGGTTCCGTGAGGAAGAATTCCCGCATCTCCTCCGTAAACTCGGTGCTTGGAGCACCTAGTACGGCGGATTCCTTGGAGTCGAAATAATTGAAGAAGGTGCGCCGAGAAATACCGGCTACTTCGCAGATCCTCTCAATCGTGACCGCGCTAAAGGATTGTTCATCCACCAGCTTCGTGGCGGCATCCTCAATGCGCAGGCGCGTCTCGAGGCGCTTCTGCTCGCGTAGTGATAATTCTTCTTGCATGCCATGCAACTTTACACTCGGTGCAAACTTGCACCAAGTGCAAAAGTGGTGATTTTAGAGGTGCGTTTTCCCTAATGTGTGCTATGCCATAGCGCTTGCCGACGCCCCCTTACCCCAGACATGCGAAACCCCGCCCGAGTCCTGCCCGGGCGGGGTGGCGGTGCGGCGAATACTTAGAAGTTATCGCGGTCGCGGTTAGTCATGCTCAGCACGTTGAGGCGCTTATCCAGCTCCTCCTCGGTGAGGTTTTCGCCGTCGACAAAGCCCAGGTCAATAACGGCCTGGCGGACGGTGATCTTCTCGTGCAGGGCGTGCTTAGCCGCCTTAGCTGCGTTCTCGTAGCCAATGGCAGAGTTGAGCGGGGTCACGATGGAGGTGGAGGACTCCGCAAAGTGCTTCATGCGCTCTTCGTTGGCCTCGATGTGATCGATGCACTTATCGGCGAAGACGCGGGAAGCATTAGCCAGCAGGCGAGCGGACTCGAGTACGTTGCGCGCCATCATCGGGATGAAGACGTTGAGCTCGAAGTGGCCCTGGGCGCCGCCGAAGGCTACGGCTGCGTCGTTGCCCACCACCTGGCCGGCCACCATGGTGACGGCCTCCGGAATAACCGGATTGACCTTGCCCGGCATGATGGAGGAACCCGGCTGCAGGTCCTTCAGGTGAATCTCGGCCAGGCCAGTCAGCGGGCCGGAGCCCATCATGCGCAGGTCATTGGCAATCTTATTGAGGGATACAGCAATCGAGCGCATGGCGCCGGAGAATTCCACCAAGCCATCGCGGGCAGCCTGGGCCTCGAAGTGGTTTTCTGCTTCCTTCAGTTCCTGCACGCCGGTGAGCTTCTTCAGCTCCTCGGTGACCTTGGCGCCAAAGTCTGCGGAGGTATTCAGGCCGGTACCGGTGGCGGTGCCGCCGATGGCCAGCTCGCCCAAGCGTGGCAGGGTGGCCTCAATGCGCTCGATGCCCAGCTCGATCTGGCGGGCATATCCGCCGAATTCCTGGCCCAGGGTAACCGGGGTGGCATCCATCAGGTGGGTGCGGCCGGCCTTGACCACGTCGGCGAATTCCTTGGCCTTCTTGGTCAAGGACTCGTGGAGGACCTTCAGGCCCGGGATGAGGTCATTAACGGCAGCTTCCGTAGCAGCCACGTGCGTAGCGGTGGGGAAGGTGTCATTAGAGGACTGGCCCATATTCACGTGGTCATTCGGGTGAATTTCCACGCCATTGTTATGTGCCAAGGAGGCAATAACCTCATTGGTATTCATATTGGACGAGGTACCGGAGCCGGTCTGGAATACGTCGATAGGGAAGGCGTCATTATGCTTGCCCTCGGCGATTTCGGTGGCGGCAGCAATGATGGCATCGGCCTTGTCCGCGTCCAGCTTGCCGGAATCCTTATTTACCTGAGCGCAGGCTGCCTTGAGCAGGCCAAGGGCGCGAATCTGCGCATTTTCCAGGCCGCGGCCAGAGATAGGGAAGTTGTCCACTGCGCGCTGGGTCTGTGCACGCCACAGGGCATCTGCAGGAACCTTAACTTCGCCCATGGTGTCATGTTCAATGCGGTATTCAGTCATGTGAAGATCACCTCAGTTAATTGGGAGTGTGTGCTTTCCAGTATGGCGGAGAACCAAAAGAAGGGCCGCCTTCGGGGGTGGACCCTACTTCTTGGTTGGCGTGTCGTAGTCCACGACGGAATACTCCTGCAGCTTGGACAGCTTGTGGATGGAGTCGATGTAGCGGATGGTGCCGGACTTGGAGCGCATAACCAGCGAGCGGGTAGTAGCACCGGAATTGCGGTAGGAAACGCCGCGCAGCATGTCACCATTGGTCACGCCGGTGGCAGCGAAGTAGCAGTTTTCAGAGGAGACCAGATCATTGGTCTTGAGGACGCGGTCCAAATCATGGCCGGCGGCGCGGGCCTTTTCTGCTTCCTCTTCATCCTTCGGCCACAATTTGCCCTGGATTTCGCCGCCCATGCAGCGCATAGCGCAGGCAGTGATGATGCCCTCCGGGGTGCCGCCGATGCCCATCATCATGTCGATGGAGTTCGAATCCTGGCAGGTGGCGATGGCGCCGGCTACGTCACCATCCATGATGAGGCGTACCTTGGCGCCAGCGGCGCGAATTTCAGAGATGAGCTGCTCGTGGCGGGGACGGTCAAGAACCACCACGGTCAGATCGGTGGGGCGAATATTCTTCGCCTTGGCCACGGACTGGATATTCCATTCCACGGATTCGTTGATGTCAATGGCACCTACGGCCTCTGGGCCGACAGCAATCTTTTCCATGTAGAAGACTGCGGAAGGGTCATACATGGTTCCGCGTTCGGCAGCCGCAATGACGGAGATGGCGTTGGGGCGTCCTTCTGCCATCAAACGGGTACCGTCGACTGGGTCTACGGCGATATCCATGGCGGCACCCTCGCCGGTGCCTACCTCTTCGCCGTTAAAGAGCATGGGGGCCTCATCCTTTTCGCCCTCACCAATGACAACGACGCCGTTCATCGCTACGGAATTGATGAGCTTGCGCATGGCGTCGACCGCCGCGCCATCGCCCTCATTCTTCTGGCCGCGGCCTACCCAACGGCCGGAAGCGAGTGCTGCTGCCTCGGTGACACGAACCAGTTCCATTGCTAGGTTGCGGTCAGGAAGATAAGACGTATTTTCGGACATGTGTAGTGGTTGCCTTCCATAGTTTTCTCATCGAGGGGTGTTCCCCTTGATGCTCTACCTTTCCATTCTCGCACTTTTTTGCTCTAATGGGTTCGATTTTGCGCCCCATTTGTGGGGGATCGGCAGATCTTTCGGGGCAAAAGGGGCCGTGTGGCTTTTTGAAAGCAGGCCGTGCGATACTAAGGCGCGTGGCTGCAGAAGAAAGACCAAAGATTTTTGAAGGCGCGAAGGACATCTCCCTGTCCCTCGCCGTCGTGGTGATTATGATGCTGCTCGCCGTGGGAGCGACCGGCCTGTGCTCAATTAACTCCGAAACCCAGCAAGGTGCGGTGCAGGAAGTGGATGAACAAACCTTCCTAGACACCCAAGCCCGCGCAGGGGTCGGTGCTATTCGCAATCCCGAAATGCCAGAGGGCTGGGAGGCCAATGCTGCCCGCCGCGTAGATATGGGCGGCGAGAACGCCACCGTGGTCAGCTGGGTGACCGCTGACCAAGGGTTTGTGGAGTCTACGCAAACGCAGGTCGCGGCCGATAAGGCAGGCGAGGCGTACGATGCCAACTACCGCGGCATCGAATCCGCCCGCGAGGTCAAGGGGCACCAAGTGCGGGTGCTAGAAAGCGACGATGATTCCGTGCGCCGCCTGTGGGTTACGGATTTGGGCGATGCCCGCCTCATCATTTCCGGCGCCGCGGACGACAGTGACTTTGAGGCTGCTACCGCTGCGTTTATCGACGCCGCACCTATAGCCGAAAAATAACCTCGCCCAAGCCTTCTTCCGCGGCGGTGGCGCTAAGACCGTCGCCGGCCTGGGCAATAACCTCCGCCAAAGCCTCCGCATCCAGGCCGCTGAGGCGTGTCTTTCCTACAAAGACATCGACGCGCTCACGTTGCGAGCGCTGCGGATAAACGGCGATTTCGCGTACTTTGTCGTCCGTAAAGCGCAGCACCACGGATCGGGAGAAGTAGCTCACCTCATTATCGTCGCGGGTGTGTGCAGGACCGAAGAATTCTTCTACGAAATCTCGGGAATCTCCCGCCATGATGGAACCGGCGGCCGCGGATTTCGACACAAAATCCACGCGCTCGCCTGGATAACCATAGATCTGCACTACTCGTCTCCTTCAGCGTCTGCGTCCTCGGCCTTATCGAGCGCGTCTTCCACACGCTTCGCCGCGCCGTCGAGGTGCGCCTCGCACGCACGGGCAAGGGCTTCGCCGCGCTCCCAGTACTTTAGCGACTCATCCAAGCCCATCTGCCCAAGCTCGAGAATCTTCACGGTTTCAATGAGCTCATCGCGGGCTTGCTCATAGCTCAATTCTTCTACTGGGGTAAAAGCATCCTGGCCTGGCTGGCCGGTACCAATGGTGTCATCGGACATGATTTTCTCCTCGGTTGGTGATTAATCGGCGGCCTGGGAGGCCATAGAAACTGCGGTAATAGATCCGTCGCCCACTCGAATGCGCAGTTGAGCGCCAGGCGGGGATTGCTTATAAGAGGTGACAACCTCGGGCCCGGAACCGTCCTTGGGCACTACCTGAACAATGGAGTATCCGCGGGCGAGAGTTGCCGACGGTCCCAACGCCGATACGCGGGCGCGCAGCGATTCCACGTGGCGGGTTTCCCGCTCCACCATGACTTCAATTTCTCGCCGCATGGTAGCGCGGGTTCGCTCCACCTCCTCGCGGCGCGCACGGATAGGGGTCATCGGGTCTGCCATGACAGGCCGGGAACGAATATTGTCGAGGCCGCGACGTTCCCTTTCCACCCAGCCGCGCAGTGCGGCCGCCATGCGAGAGCGAGCCTCTGCGACGATGGCGCGTTCCTCGGCTACAGAGGGCACGACGCGTTTTGCGGCGTCGGTAGGCGTGGCGGCGCGCAGGTCGGCGACGTTATCGAGTACTGGGCTATCCGGCTCGTGGCCAATGGCAGAGACTACCGGGGTGCCGGCCGCTGCCACTGCGCGTTGTAGTGCTTCTTCCGAGAAGGGCAGCAGATCTTCCACGGAGCCGCCGCCACGGGCGATGATGATGACGTCCACCTCAGGATCCGCATCAAGCTGCTGGAGCGCATCAATAACCTCAGGTACGGTATTCGCACCCTGAACCGCGGTATTGAGGACGCGGAATTGCACCGCCGGCCAGCGGTCATGGGCTACCGCCATCACATCCCGCTCTGCAGCAGAACCACGGCCGGTAATCAGCCCAATTTTGTGCGGCAGGTAGGGGAGAGGACGCTTGCGTGCGGGATCGAAAAGGCCTTCAGCAGCTAGCTGTTGGCGCAGCTTTTCAATGCGAGCAAGCAGATCGCCAATGCCCACATGACGAATTTCGGTGGTCCACAGTGAAAAGGATCCGCGTCCAGCGTAAAAGGCGGGCTTACCGTGGACAATGACGCGGTCGCCGTCTTTCAGCGGTGCAGACAATGACTGCAACATCGATGATGGGCAAGTCAATTGCACGGACTTTTCCTGCTGTACGTCACGCAGAGTGAGGTAGGACAGCTTCCAGGTGGGCTTGAAGTTAATTTGGGTCAACTGACCCTCTACCCACAGGTAACCCAGGCGCTCGATCCAGCCCTTGACTTGGTCATTGACCTTGCCAACGGGCCAGGGAGTATCCGGAGTATTTGCCGGTTGATTCACACAGCCTCCCTTTCTTCAGTCTGCCGTGTTCTTCCGTCTAGTTTAGGGGCCAGCGCGGTCTATTGCCCCGCTCGGGGTAGCCAGAAAGGTGACGTTAGGCCCCACTATTGTTTTGCGTAGTGTTTCGATACTCTGGGAGCCATGACTGATGGTAAAAATGTTCTCCTCGCGGCCCCGCGCGGATACTGCGCAGGCGTGGACCGCGCGGTCGAGACCGTAGAAAAGGCGCTGGAAAAGTACGGCGCGCCCATATATGTACGCAAACAAATCGTGCACAACCGTTACGTCGTAGAATCTCTGGCAGAACGCGGCGTCATCTTCGTCGACGAGGCCTCTGAGGCACCAGAAGGCGCCCACCTAGTCTTCTCCGCCCACGGTATTTCCCCTGCCGTGCGCGCAGAAGCAACGCAGCGCAAGCAGCTTACTTTGGACGCCACCTGCCCATTGGTGACCAAGGTGCACAAGGAAGCCCAGCGCTTCCAGCGCGATGGCTACCACATCCTCTTGGTTGGCCACGAAGGCCACGAAGAAGTGGAAGGCACCGCCGGCGAAGCACCTGAGGTCACCCACCTCGTGGATGGCGTAGAGGGCGTCGCCAAGCTGCCAGAGTTCCTGCAGGATGAGAAGCTTATCTGGCTGTCCCAGACCACGCTATCGGTGGATGAGACCATCACCATCGTCAATAAGCTGCGCGAGCGCTTCCCGCACCTAGAGAACCCGCCTTCAGACGATATTTGCTACGCCACCCAAAACCGCCAAGAATCCGTCAAGGCCATCGCCCCACAGTGCGACCTGATGATTGTGGTGGGCTCTAAGAACTCCTCCAACTCGGTGCGCTTGGTTGAGGTGGCGCTGGAGGCAGGCGCCAAGGCTTCCCACCTCGTGGATTTTGCCAAGGAAATCGACGAATCTTGGTTGGAAGGCGTGCAGACCGTCGGCGTAACCTGTGGTGCTTCGGTACCTGAGTTGCTGGTACGCGAAGTACTGGAGTTCCTAGACGAGCGCGGTTATAGCGACGTAGAGCAGGTAACTACTTCTACCGAGACGATTACCTTCGCCCTACCGCGCGACCTGCGCCCAGCACGCACCTAAGTAGCGTTTGCCTCTATGGCAGTGAAAACGAAAGAAAGGCCCGGAAACGGGCCTTTCTTTTTGCTTTAATCCTCGTCGTAGAGGTTATCGTCCCAGCCTTGCTTAGGCTGTTCCTTCTCCTGCTGAGACGCCGGAACGGAATCGCCAGCGCGCCGGGCTGGATCCGGGCGCCGTGGATTGTCGCGTTCCTCTTGTTGCATTCGGCGGCGCTCTTCACGATCGCGCCCACGTAGGCGATCCTTGGGGGCGGGGCGTGACTTCTTCAGCGTGTGTGAGGCGCGGGCGCGCTGCGGAGCGGCTTGCGATTTCTTGGATTGCTTTGCCGGCTTATCGCGCGCCATCAAGTCTGCAACCGATAGGCGTTCCTCGCGGTTGCGTCGGTCTTGTTCGGCGTCGGCACGGCGGGAAGCGGTTTCCATTTCGGCGGTGCGCTTGGCCGTCTTGCGGTAACGTGCCCAGCGCAGCCAGGCGATGATTGCCGCGCCCACCAGGGCAATGAGGAGCCACAGGAACCTCTGGACAAGGGGGAACGCCGCGGTGACGATTGCCGTCTTGGAAAACGCCGATGCACCCTCTGGCAAGTTGGCCTTGGTGATAAAGAAACCGGCCACGCCCACCGTTATGGCATACACAATGGGGATAGAAGCCACGGTGAGGAAAAGACCCCGCTCTTCCACGATGAGCGTCACCAGCAGCGAGCCGATGACGAGGAACGCGAGGTAATTCCACCCGATGGAACCCATCAGGATGGAAATAAACGCGCCGGTGAGCAAGAGTGCCGCGAGCAGCCCAAGGCCCTTGCCCAGCGAGATGCTGGGGAGACCGGAGCTTTGGGCGGCGGAGGACTTTCTTTGCTTGGCTTGTGACACGTCGGAAGATCCTACCGGTTGCCGCCGGCCCATGGCTATTTCCACGCACGAAAGCGGCGGATTTATAGTGCCGAATTCCCGCGCGGCCACGTATCAATAGGCAAGGGCTCCCGCGGGGTGCGGTCCGTGCGGCCCGGGATATCCATCTCATGCAGTTTGCGGGCGGTGACGCCCACGCGGGAATCAAGCGAGGAAAGCGTGGCGTTATAGGCCTCGACTGCCTTTTCTAGGTTATGGCCCACTTTGCCGTAGTGATCAGAAAGCGTATTTAGGCGCGTATACAGTTCGCGCCCCAAGCGCTGGACCTCCTTAGCCTTGGCGGAGATATCTTCTTGGTGCCAGCCCATGGCCACCGTGCGCAGGAGGGCAAAAAGCGAGCTGGGGGTGGCGATGACTACATTGCGTTCAAAGGCGTACTCGATAAGTTCCGGATCCACCGATAGCGCGGCATCAAGGAAAGGGTCAGCGGGAACGAAGAGGATGACGAACTCGGGCGTTGGTTGAAACGCCTCAATATAGTCCTTCTGCGATAGTGCTTGGACATGGCCGCGCATTAAATGCGCGTGACGGCGGAGGAAGCCGGCGTGTTCTTCCGGGTCATCGGTTTCTAGGGCGTCAAGGTACGAGGTAAAAGGAACCTTGGCATCGACGATGATGTGGCGGCCACCGGCCAAATTGATGAGCATGTCAGGGCGGACGATGCGCCCGCCCAATGGGGCGGAGACCTGGCAATCAAAGTCCACATGCTTGGTCATACCGCCGAGCTCAACCACGCGCTCCAATTGCACCTCGCCCCAACGGCCACGCACATTGGGTGAGCGCAGAGCGGTCACAAGTTTGTCGGTGCGTTCGGTCAAGCGGGAGGAGGTGCGGGTCACCGCCTGCACCTGGCTGGAGAGGGAGGCGAGCAGCGCGGTGCGGTCTTCCTCAATTTCTTGGAGCTGAAATCCCAAGCGGTCCATGGCCTTTTCTAGCGGCTGGAGCTCGGCCTGGCGGCGCTGCGAGTCTTGCAGCGCGCGGTGCTCGGCGCTCGGCGCGGAGCGGGTAGCGGAGTAGGAATGTGCTAACCAGCCCATTACCGCGCCGAGAATGAGGCCGATAAAAAGTAGCAGCACGGGCAAAGTGGAAGTCATGGTTTCCAGCATGGCACGCGCCGCCGACACGACCCACTATTTTTTCGAATCTCCGTTCAAAAGGCCTTCGAAGGCGTCGCGGGCGCGGCGCAGGTTTGCGCGCATGCCGGGCTTTTCATGCTTCTTGGGGGTGGACTCCACGTTGAGGGCGGCGTCGAGGGAATTGGAATCGCCGTCCGCGGAGACGTCGGCAAACGCGCCTTCTGGGGCTGCATAGTCCGGCATCTTGAGCCATGCCTCGCGCTTATAACGCCCTTGGTCTTCGGTGTAGCGGCCGATGAGATAACCAGCCACGGTAGAAAAGTCCAGATCCGCAGCGGTCTTTTCGCCCGACTGTAGCTTCATCATGTCTTGGCCGTAGCGGTAGGCCACCGCAAACATAGCGGCCGCGGGAACCGCGAGGAAGCCACCTATCAGGCCGAAGAGAGCTGAGCCTACCGTTACGGAAACCAGGACGATGACCGGGTGCAGGTCCATGGCCTTGGACTGCAGCCAGGGCGAAAGAACATTGCCTTCCAACTGCTGGACCAGCAATACCAGGCCGAGGACGAGCAGGGCCTTGGTGACGCCAAGGGAGACCAACGCGATGGTGACGGATAGGGCGCCGGCCACAATCGCGCCGACGAAGGGGATAAATCCAGCAATAAAGGTGATGATCGCCAAAGCCATGGCCAAAGGGACACCGATGAGGGCGAGGCCGACGCCGATAAAGACGGCGTCGACAAGCGAGACAACTGCCTGCGCGCGAATGAAGCCGCCCAGCGTATTCCACGCGCGGGTAAGAAGCTCAGTAAGGTGCCAGCCGGCACGCTTGCCCGTGGCATCGCGCAGCCAGGGAAGGAACTTAGCGCCGTCCTTCAGGAAGAAGAAGGTCAGCACCAGGACGATGAAGAGGGTGACGAGGATGGAGGTAGCAGTGCCGATGCCGGTAAAGACCGAGCCTGCGATGGCGCCGGCACGTTGCTGCAGCCAGGACGCCGCCTCGTCGATGTAGCTACTCATGTCATCGCTATCGAGGTTAAGCGGCGGGCCTTGGGCCCAGAGCTGCAGGCTTTGGATGCCGGAGACCGTCTGCAAATACAGTGACCGGGATTGGCGCACGAAGTCTGGGGCAATAAAAGCAATGAGGCCGCCGACGGCCGTGAAGGAAACCAAAATGGTTACGGCGGCCGCCAACGCGGCGGGAAGGCCAATATTGCGCAGCTTTTTCGCTACCGGTGCCAGAACGGTACAGATAATCAGGGCCAAAAGAACCGGCAAAAGGCCCTGCCAGAAGTTGCCCAGCAAACGGTAGAGGGCGTAGAGGAATACGCAGATGATGAGCAGGCGAACGGCCCATAGAGATGCGGCCTTAACCACCTCGCCGGCGATGACGGAGCGGTCTACCTGATCGCCCGGCGGATGTGGGGATACATCCTCCAGCTTGCTGGTGTCGAAGCTTTCATCAAACTTATCGCCCAGGCCCGCTTGGGGGTCATCGGGCAGCGGTTGGTTATCAGAATTCACCCCACCATCTTGCCTTAAAAGAAGGCGGGTGCGTTAGGATTGGCCCCGTGAGTCTTACACTAGGAATCGTCGGCCTGCCCAATGTGGGCAAGTCCACTTTGTTTAATGCCCTGACCCGTTCCGAGATCCTGGCGGCCAACTACCCGTTTGCCACCATCGAGCCCAACGTGGGCTTGGTGGAGCTGCCGGATTCCCGCCTGACCCAACTGGCGGAGATGTTTAACTCTGAGCGCATCCTTCCTGCCACCGTGTCCTTCGTGGACATCGCCGGCATCGTCTCCGGCGCTTCGCAGGGTGAAGGCATGGGCAACGCCTTCCTAGCCAATATCCGCGAGGCAGACGCCATTTGCCAGGTAGTGCGCGCCTTTTCTGATGACAATGTCATTCACGTCGATGGCAAGGTTGACCCGCGCAACGATATCTCCGTTATTAATACCGAGCTCATTCTTGCGGACCTCCAGACCATCGAAAAGGCCCTGCCGCGCCTGGAAAAGGATGCGCGCAAGAATAAGGACTTGGCCGCCGAGGTGGAAGCAACCAAGAAGGCCCAGGAGATCCTGGAAGATGATCGCACCCTCTTCGCCGCAGCGAAGGAAGGCGAGATTGACCTCTCCCTCGTGCGCGATCTGCACCTGATGACCGCGAAGCCCTTCCTCTATGTCTTTAACTCGGATGAAGCAGTGCTTACCGACGACGCTAAGAAGGAAGAACTCCGCCAGCTCGTCGCCCCAGCCGAGGCCGTATTCCTCGATGCACAGACCGAAACCGAGCTGCTGGAGCTGGAAGAAGACGAAGCCCGCGAGCTGCTCGAGGCTGTCGGCCAAGATGAGCCGGGCCTAGCCACCCTGGCTAAGGCAGGTTTTGCCACCCTGGGCCTGCAGACCTACCTCACCGCAGGTGAAAAGGAGGCCCGCGCCTGGACCATCAAGCAGGGCTCTGCCGCACCGCAGGCCGCTGGTGTCATCCACACCGACTTTGAAAAGAAGTTCATTAAGGCCGAGATCGTTTCCTTCGATGACCTTGTAGCCGCCGGCTCCATGGCCGAGGCTCGTGCGCATGGCAAGGTCCGCCAAGAGGGTAAGGACTACATCCTGCAGGACGGCGACGTGTGCGACTTTAAGATCGGCGGCTAATTCCACACCGCTTGGAACCGGCCCTTTGTCAGAGGGAGAAGGCGCCGCCCACTCACGCGCAAGAGAAGGTAGCGAAGACGAAACTTCCGCGTTACCGTGGGCGGCGTACTCGAACAAAGGAGGCTGCAACATGGCTGAACTAGATAATAAGACCATTGCCATCATCGCTACCGATGGCTTCGAAGACTCTGAGCTGACCTCCCCGCTGGAGGCCGTGAAGAACGCTGGCGCTACCGTGCGTGTCCTCGCCCCAAAGGCCGGCACCATTACCGGTAAGAAGGGTACGGAGATTTCCGTGGACGCCGCTACCGCTGACTCCACCGGCGAGTCCTTCGACGGCATTATTCTGCCTGGCGGTACCGAGAATGCTGACCTCATCCGCTTGGATAAGGCAGCGGTGGAAATCGTGCGCAACCATATGAGCAAGGATCTGCCGCTTGGCGCCATCTGCCACGGTGCTTGGATTCTGGCTGATGCTGAAGCTCTCAAGGGCCGCACCCTGACTTCCTTCCCCTCCCTGCAGACCGACCTGCGCAATGCAGGCGCTACCTGGGTAGATGAGGAAGTTCACTGCGACCAGGGCTTGGTTTCTTCCCGCACTCCAGATGACCTGCCAGCCTTTAACGCCAAGCTGGTAGAAGAGTTTGCAGAGGGACAGCACTAAAGCTTCACGAATTTAAGCCACGGGAGTTTCCCGTGGCTTTTTTCGATCTTGCGCCGGTATCACGTGCCCTATAAAGTTAGGAATTCCTGAAGGGGAGTAGTTCCCTCGGTTAATTCCGAGATGACTGGTCGACATATTGGCGTTTAGCCCGGCCAGCCAGCGCCCGCAGTGCCCGCGGCCGTGAACGAGACCTTCGGTCCGCAACCGAACCGAAGGGAGAAGTGGCTATGTCCTCCATGGGCTCAGAGCAGCGCATTCTCGAGCGCTTCATGCAGCTATCCATCGCCGCCGCTGTGGCTACCATCATCCTCAAGGCCTTGGCCGCGTGGTTTACAGGTTCGGTGGGCTTCCTCTCCGATGCCTTCGAATCCATCGTGAATCTCGTCGCGGCCGTCGCCGGCTTTTATGCCCTCCGGATTGCCTCTAAGCCGGCCGACGATAACCACCAGTTTGGCCACGGCAAAGCCGAGTACGTCTCCGCCTTGGTAGAGGGTGCAATGATTTTTATTGCGGCCGGCATGATCGTGTACACGGCGATCCACCGCTTCTTTGTTCCGCAGCCGATTGAAGAGCCAGGCTGGGGCTTGGCGTTGTCAACGCTTTCGTCCGTGCTCAACGGCGCGGTGGGCATCGCGCTCATCCGTGCAGGTAAGCGCTACCGGTCTGCCACCTTGGATGCGGATGGGCACCATTTGCTTACCGACGTCTGGACTTCCGTAGGTGTCCTTATAGGCATCGCCGCCGTATTCCTTACTGGTTGGTGGTGGCTGGATCCTGTAGTGGCGCTTGCAGTGGGCATCAATATCTTGTGGACGGGCTATAGCCTCCTGCGCGATTCGGTGAGTAGCCTACTTTCTGAGGCGCTTCCCGACGACGAGCGTCAGAACATTAGGCAGCTCCTAGCTCGGCTGGAGCAGGAACACTCGGTAAACTTCACGGATCGTCGCACCGTGGCCTCTGGCCGCCAGCGGTTGGTGTACCTGACCATGGAGGTGCCAGGGGAGTGGAGCGTCATGCACTCTCACGAGGTTGCAGACTCAGTGGAAATTGCCCTCGACGAGCTGTACCCAGGCTGCAGTGCGATCATTCATGTGGAACCAGCGGGCCTGGAAAATCGGCGTCCGTACCTATTCCGCTAAGGCTTAATCTTCTAAGTTTGCTGCCCATCACTGTGGTGTATGTGTACTAGACCAATATGTGTGTAGGCCCGTTCGGGTGTACGGGCCTGTGCACCGCCTGTGGATACTGGGATAAAAGTACACCCTCGTTAAAGAATCCTGTGGGGTAGTTGTCACCGCATTTCGGGGTGTGGTGAACAGTGGACGATTTGGAGATCGTGAAGGGGTGTGTCTAGGGCGCTACGGGCGAGGGAATCGACATCCGGTTTCCTCAATTCGGGCGCTTATGGTGCAGATTTTCCAATGTTATAGAACTGTTACCAACCGTTCTGAGCTGCATGAAGCCTGATTTCGGTGAACGAAATTTAGAAAATTTTTGTCTGCCGGTCGAAAAATTTTGATTTCTCCGTATGGTGGTTGTTACAGCAACCAATTGGAGATTTTCACCCCCATACTCCACGTGTCGGGGGTAGAAAATGTCCTTTTGTTTGGTTGAAGATAGCTATACCAATAGCAGAAAGGATTTACTGACAATGGGTAAGAACATTAAGGACCTCTTTAACGCAACCGCATACGACAAGAACGGCGAGAAGCTGGGCGACGTTAACGAGGTATTCGTTGATGACCAGTCCGGCCAGCCTACCTTCGTTGAGGTTAACCACGGCCTGTTCGGCATGAACTCCAGCCTGGTTCCGCTGCGCGGCCACGACTTCTCCGGCGATGACCTGAAGCTGGGCTTCTCCAAGGACCGCATCAAGGATGCTCCGGACTTCGACTCCGATAAGCCGCTGACCCCTGAGGCACAGTCCGATATCTTCAAGCACTACGGTCTGGATAACGCACACGACGTTACCGACTACAAGGATTCCAACCTTGACTCCAAGCGTGACGCTCAGGCTGGCGCTGACAAGGATCACAACCTGACCGCAGGTGCCGGCGCTGCTGGTGCTGGCGCAGGTGTTGCAGGTGCAGGCGCTGCTGGTGCACACGCTGATGAGAAGAAGGCAGCTACCCACACCACCGACGCCGCTGCTACCGAGCGCAAGGCTGGCGTAGCTGATGACGCTGCAGCTGCACGCACCAACAACGATGGCGAGCTCATCCGTTCCGAGGAGCAGCTCAACGTCAACAAGGAGCGCGTGGCTACCGGTGAGGCTCGCCTGCGCAAGTACGTTGTGACCGACACCGAGACCGTTGAGGTTCCGGTTGAGCGTGAAGAGGTTAGCGTCGAGCGCACCCCGATCAGCGCTGAGGATGCCAAGAACTACAACGGCACCATCTCCGGTGACTCCGAGGAAGCTTCCGTCACCCTGCACGAGGAGCGCGTAAACGTGAACAAGGAAACCGTTCCGGTTGAGAAGATCAACCTGAAGAAGGACACCGTTCGCGACACCGAGACTCACACCGAGGAGCTGCGCAAGGAGCAGATCGACACCGATGGTGTTGACGGCCTCAAGAAGTAAAAGCGCATAGCTAAACGCCCGCAAGGAATACCTTGCGGGCGTTTCTTTTGCCTTATTTAGGAGACCTTGAGTTCAGAGGGTCGTTGCAACACTTTCCCTTAGGAGGGTGTTGTTGTGTCTGGGGTTGTTGGCCCGTTTCATTCGTTGTCTGAATCGGATCGTCGTGGCTTAGTTGCCTTGGTTGGC
>NZ_JAVBIF010000005.1:0-157818 GCF_032821615.1 Corynebacterium tuberculostearicum
GTAAAATCCCAGTCGGCTAGCAGCCATGCCCGAAAACAACACGACCAAACAACCCCGCAGAGAGAATCCGCCCCCAATTTCTCCACCCGCTAGGTTGACAACCTATATAGGAACACCCCCCACCTTAAGGCATTGTTTAAGCCGAATTAACCCAGTGACACAAGGCACCTAACATTTCCGCGCGCTTGTCACCTCATTTTCTCCCTAAAGCAAAACAAGACGCATAAAAAGTGCTAAGTTCTTCCTGTTAGCCGTTTCTTCCACATGGGACTCGGTTTCAAAACTGTACGTAGGTAGGTTAGGAACCCCAAAATGACCAAACAAAAAGTTGCATTCGTCGGACTTGGCTACATCGGCCTTCCAACGGCTGTTGTGATGGCAAACTCCGGTGTAGACGTAACCGGAGTGGACGTCAATGCCGCAAACGTGGAGAAAATCAACCGCGGTGAAGTGACTATCGTCGAGCCAGGTCTCCAGGAAGAATTGAATAAGGCACTTTCTTCCGGTCGTTTCCGAGCTACCACTGAGCAGGTTCACGCCGATGCTTACATCATCGCGGTTCCAACCCCGTTCACCGATTCCTACGACGTTGACATGAAGTTCATCTACTCGGCGGCAGAGGCAATCGCCCCTCAGCTTGTTGGCGATGAACTCATCGTTCTCGAGTCCACCTCCCCTCCACAGACCACCGCAAAGATGGCTGAGCGTATTCTCGAAATCCGCACTGACCTCGTTGCTGATGGTGCCGAGAATCCTGATGACAAGCCAGTTATATATTTCGCGCACTGCCCTGAGCGTATCCTCCCTGGGTACGCAATGGAAGAATTGCGCACGAATGACCGTATTATCGGCGGCCAAACTACAGAGGCCACCCGCCGCGCAACCGAGATATACGCAACCTTCTGCAAGGGCGAGCTTCTGCCAACTAACGACGTCACCGCCGAAATGGCAAAACTTACGGAGAACTCCTTCCGCGACGTCAACATCGCGTTCGCCAACGAGCTCTCCCTCATCAGTGACAATCTGGGCATCGACGTCTGGGAGCTCATTAACCTTGCAAACCACCACCCTCGCGTGAACATCCTGCAACCAGGCCCTGGCGTCGGCGGCCACTGCATTGCAGTTGATCCGTGGTTCATCGTCGCCGCTGACCCGGAGAACTCGAAGCTGATCCACACCGCCCGCAAGGTAAACGACGGTAAGCCGGAATGGGTTAAGCAGAAGGTCAAGGAGGCTGTGGCAGAGTCCAACGCTTCCAAGGTTGCTGTCTTCGGTCTGGCATTCAAGGCAGATATCGACGACCTACGCGAGTCGCCGGCGCTGAATATTGCGGTTGATCTCGCTGAGGAACTCGAAGACAAAACCGTCTTCGCCATTGAGCCGAATGTTTCAGAGTTGCCAAAGCGGCTTAAGGGATTCGATAACGTCCAGCTCAAGGAATACAACGATGCAATTGCAGAAGCTGACGTCGTAGTCCTCCTCGTGGACCACAAGGAATTCAAGGAGTTCGACAAGACGAAGCTCGAAGGCAAGGAAATCATCGATACCAAGGGATTATGGAAATAGCCGAGTCCTTTCATTAGGGTTACTTCTACTGGGGCGCTTGGTCCGACCACGGTCCGCGTACTTCGTGCGTGGACCACTTCTTTTCTTCACGTATGTTGGGCTAAGTAGCAAAAGGGGATGCGGACATTTTTAGGAATATTCAGAGTAGCAGTTCGCGTCAGCGTTGATTGATGCTTAATCCGTCGAACTTGGACCTGACCCCGTTAGGTAGACACCCCTGTATTCCAGCCATTGTGGTTGGGGAGGAAGGTAATCTACCACCATGCCGCGTAAGGTTTACACGGAACAGTTCGAGCGCGACGGCGTCGCGATGCTCGAGGCGAGGCCAGATGCTTCGATGCGCAAAGTCGCAGAAGTGCTCGGGAGCAATCGCGCGACCCTGGGATATTGGTACAAGCAGTTTGGTACCAACGTTGCCGCTAAAGGTGCAGGCTCGTCAGCAGCAGGTAAGCTTGCTTATGCGGAGTGAATTCGCCAGCTAGAGCGCGAAAACAAACGGCTTCGTGAAGAGCGTGAAATTCTGCGCAAGGCCGCGAAGTATTTTGCGGAAGAGACGACCTGGCGATCCGCTTCCAGTTCGCCTGTGACCATATCCCCGACTACGCGGTTAAGCGGATGTGCGAAGTTCTAAACCTTAACCGGTCTTCGTACTACACGTGGAAGACTTCGGCTCCACGTCGTCGTCAGCGCCTTGTAGATGGCGCTGTGGTGGCCGCTTAAATCCAGACTATTTTCGACGCTGAAAACGGCGCCTGGGGCGCTCGTCGCATCACTGCCGAATTCAACAACCCCACACGTCGCGACGGTGCTACAACCCCTGCCAAGCGGATCAATCGCAAAAAGTGGCCCGCTTGATGTGTGCCCAGAACCTGTTCGGATGAAGCGTCCTGTTTTTAGTTCCTACCTCAAGTAAGGAAGGATTAGGCACTATGCCCAGAAAGTATTCCGTCGAGTTTAAGGAGAAGGCGGTCCATCAGATCATTGAAATGGTCCGCTTGGAGTCCTGCTTACTACAGCGCGCCTGAAAACATGGTCGGCGAGCTCCTCAACGTATGCCAAGTGCGAGAGAGTTAAGCGATAGCCTGCTCATTCCAGAGGTTCGGCATGTACATGCGGAGAATTTTTTGGTCTACGGTATTCGAAAAAGTGGCACGCTATCAACCGCGAAGGCTTTCATATTGGCCGCGATAAGACTGCCCGGTTGATGAAGCTAGCAGGTGTTTCCGGCCGCAAACGTGGACGAGACCCGGTAACAACGCTAAGTCCAAAACACCTGATTGTCGCCCGGACCTGGTGCAGCAAAACTTTCGTGAGCACGCACCGGGCAGGATTTGGGTTGCCGATATTACCTAAGTTCGCACTTCGTCGGGATTCCCCTATACCGCATTTGTAGTTCGTGTCTTCAGTCGGAAAATTGTTGGTGTTGCTACGTGCTCTACGCTGCGCACTGATGCGCTGCCGATGGAGACTTGAGAGCACGTTTTAACCACTGCTGGAAGAATCCATGGCAATCAGTTGATTCCCCATAGTGAACGGGGCAGTCGGTACGTGTCGTTGAAATATTCAACGGCTTTAGCTGAGTATGAAGTTCGCCCGAGTGCGGGAACAGTCGGCGACTGCTATGACAACGCATTGGCGGAGGGTGTCGGAAGCTTTGTGTATGAGGTTTAATCCTCAATCACAAAGCTTCCGACACCCTCTTGGCATATGATTTTAGAAGTCACGTCGAAAACTGCCAGAGTCGTATTTCATCGAAATATGCTCCTACGACCTCTTACGGATCAAATGCGCGGGATTTCCCGCTACTACCGAATTCGACTCAACAGGTTCTAACACAACCGATCCCGCGCCAACAATACAATTGTTCCCAATGGTACCTCCAAGGAATACCGAATTGGCACCAAAAAATACATTGTCTCCTACCACTGGAGCTCCCAATCTTCGATTACGACCACCGAGCGTCACATTTTGTGCTACGGTCACGTTTTTTCCAATGATTGAGTTCGCATGAATGACAACTCCAATACCGCCATCTCCGAGTTGGAATCCGGGGCCTATCTCGGCAGAACCTGGGATTTTGCAGTTGAACCGTCGATAAAGTTCGTTATCGAGAAATTTTGATCTTTCAACAAGCCCGAGTAGAAACAATGAGCGGCTAGCCCGGTAGAGTTGAACGGCATTCGCTTCTCGAATCACCTCCTCAGGAACTCCACCCAGACCATCCAGATTACTAGTTCCAGCAAGAACACGTTCATTGATATGCTCACTAGAATCCTTGACTTCGCAACCAAAGATTCGCATTCCTACGAACTTGGACTCATTGGAAACTAATCCTTTAAGTAAACCGCGAGCTTTTAGAACGGCCGCGACGGTTAAACTCCGCTCGTCAAGTCCATAGACAACTGTTGGTTGATTTGCGATTTCACGATCGGACGCGCGTTGAAAGGAACTCGCATACTCAACCAGCTCGTCCAAGGACGGGCCCTCTGTCTTCTTGTTTTGTCGAAGATCCCCTTCAGAAGCGTGGATCGTATACTTCAGAGATCCGGCCTCAGATGGGCGGGGAAATATCTCTAAACATATTCCTTCGATTAATTGATTCGCATTTGTCGAGTACCATCCACGATATGGTTCCTGTCGCTCACCACGAATCTCCTTGATCTCTACATCAGAATCAAAAACAACCTTCAGTTGGACCCCCAATCGAGTCAATAGAAGAGTCCTCCCTGATATAGACCATTCGCAATTATTCGGTAACAAATAGCGCGACACGACGACATCTCCAGCGACCCCTGACCAAGAATCTTCAACTACAACCGAGTCATGGGGTGACACCTCCACTCGACGATCAAGTATTACTCCGCTGATTATGTTTCTCATTTTGACGTGACTGTCACTAGCTTCGGGCATCGAGGGAAGAGCCGCAGGTTTAGAAGATTTGTAAGCTTCCCAAGACGGAACCCGGCTAGCGCTTTCTATGGAAAGAACAGAATGTGCTGCGTAGGTACGCAATGCTCGGACCCGAGGATCTTCGTAGTTGTAGCTGTGAAAACCTCCGTCAATAAAGAAATCAATGCCCTTGTAGGCTAGATAAAGCTGCGTATCGTCAGGATGTTTATGAGTCACTGATGAGTAGCCACAAGTAGCTAACAAATAGAGATTCTGAGAGGAATAGACCCATGTACCTACTCGCTGGCTAAATGCCGTCCCAAGTTGCGGGGCCAGTCTAGTGAGCTGCCTAGGAGTGTCTCCGCGAGGGACGTAACGTTTGTTCTTCAAAATCAGATATCGAGAAGATTCATCTGATGCTTCAAGAATCCACCGAACTTTGTTGAAAACCCCGATATCAGTAAGCTCCGGAGTAAACGTATTCGTTAGCCCCCGCAGCAAATTTATCCAAACTCGGTCGTACATTGGAGAGTTCTCACCGCACCAACCGTCATCGCCATATACATAATCCAATATGGCAGGTAGACGATCAGAGATAGCTTTGTCTATACGTCTGGAAAAGTCATTGGTGCCAAGATGCTGAAACGCGCCGCCTTCAACTAACTGCATTTTCGCGAATAAAAGTGAACGAACGACAAACATCCCGTGATTATTCAGCGGAATGTTGGAAACATCGCTCGCCCACTCAATATCTTCAGCCACAAGTCCCGTGACTGCTCGAATAACATCGTCGGGAACATACCTATCCAGAAGAAGCATCGCGAATGTTTCAATCCGCATGGAAGTAGCGTGATCCCATGAAGGATTACTCACATTTTTCCTGCGAACCTTAGCTGAACCAATCCAGCCTGCATAACTTTCAAGAACTGGACTCCACGACTCCGAGGACAGCCGAGGGGCCACAAACCCCAAAAACTGCCCTCCATGTAAATACAGTCTTCCGGATACCGAAAGCCCCGCTTCAACGTCATCCCACGGAACTGTGTCTCCGGGCACGAACTCGAAGCTCTCGCCAGTTGGCAAACCTACACGCACTACACCGCCCTTCAGGTCAGCTGAGGTATTCGCGTATGGAGCGTAGAATGAATGGCTTCTTGCCGAAATGGAGGTCAATTCAAATCCTTTGAACTTTTAGGGTCGATATTATAATCGATACCCAATAACTTATAGGCGTTTTGGAACAACTATCGCCTAGTACCCGACAAGCGGAGGCCAACATAACGTAACAGCGCAAAGTGCAGCGCAGGCGCCAGACCCTCAACCAAGCCGTACGACCTTTCTGTCAATGCAGTTTGAGGAGATGAAATCTTTCACCTCGCGCTGTCGGGAAGGGTTGGAAGAATAATATTTGCGGATAAAGCTAGCCTGATTATCAATCAGATAATTAACCGCTCCAGCGTTTTTCTTGTGAATTCGATTACGGGTTTCAATCAGGCAATTAATAACTGCAATACGTTGCTTTACGCAAAAGTCAAATGACTCGGGTTGGCGAGAGACGGAGTTGTCGCTCATACGTCGCACATACATTGAGCCCGCCATCGGAGCGCACGGAACTAGAGTGAGGTCTTCAAACTCCAAAAGTTGACTCATGAAAACGGTATCCTCTCCCGATACCAAAGAATCTTCATACTTGATTCGTTTGGCATATTTGGAAGGTATTAGCTTGCATGCATTTAATCCCAGCAATCCGGATCGATTTCGAAGAGGCTGACGGCCTCCCTTGAGAGCTGCGACTCGATTGTTGTTCGGTGTATTAATCTCCCGCTCTCCGCGGAGCGATTCGTCAGCTAATAGGCCAATTACAACGGATTCATCAGATGCAGACAACCACATAGACAGAAGATAGTCTGGCTCCAGGTAATCGTCATCGTCAACAAACGTTATATATTTGCCCGTCGCAGCCCTTATTCCAACGTTTCTCGCGTTGCCAACGCTTGCTCTTTTTTCAAACATGTACGACACATCAAGGTCGGGATGTTCTGAGGCAAATTCCTCAACAATTGATCTGGTATTGGATTCGTTTCCGTTTTCAATTACGATCAGTTGAATCAGACGTTCTGGAAGCGTTTGGGCACCTATGCTGTCGAGCATTTTTTGTATCGTAAATTCTCCTTGATAGGTTGCAAGGATGACCGACACTTTTTCGTCATAAATAGATGACTCTACGGCGTTTACTGCGTGCAGCGAACATAACTCAATTTCCTCTTCAGGCAAATCGACCTCATGCCTCACTCCAAGACCATTAGGAATCGCAGGCTGCTCGACAGGAAGCCCCATACACCGCAGCATCGTCCTTAAATTAAATTCGAACTCAGCTGATTCCTGCCAAATAAACGCGGAACTGTTGACGGAAGGATTTAGTTCTAGCAAAGTAGGCAGTGCTGGAAGCCATGTGACGGAGACACAATCCGCTTTTCTGGCCGCAGCGAAGAACTTCGGTGACAAAGTGTGCTCGCCGCGATCGATCAAAACGCTCGGTATCCCCAGCTTGCGTCCATGATCTAAGATTTTTGTAATCGGATAGCGACCTTGATCCTTATGGAACTGAACTCGGTTCTGCCAAGGCCCATTGTCATTTGCCGCTGTATCGACAATTAATACGTCGACAAAAGCGTCGATCGCCTCAAAGTAACCGGTGATTGGCATTTCGATTACTCGGCCAACCAATGAACGAAGCCGATTGACAAAGTCCTCGCTACCTACTACCGCGACCGTCAACTCGCTCAAACGAAAATGTAAATCTAGCGAATTTTCTTTGCTGCTCTGATTTCCAGCAATCGCACTCTCGATCAAGGGCGCCATTCTATCCAATTCGATAAACCGTTTGTCCACTTTCAGATCGACAAGGTCTTGCAACCCGATGTCAACCAATCTCATTCTGCGGGCATTGACCGCGGAGCGCGGTGTCAGAGCAATTCTTGCGTCAGCACGACGCCAAGTACTAAGGGCCAGCTCATACTCGGCATCGTTAAATTTACTATCAGAAATTCGATCATTCAACAAGCTTAGCGACCTCTCATCTGGGATCCAGACGAACGGCAAGCCCAACTGATCCGCTGCGAGCGAACTCGCAAAAGCTACTTCCCAGCCACCGACGGACAACAAAGAGTCAGCACCAGTTTCCAAAACATGACTAATCAAGGTTGCTTTTACAAATTGAACCCATCGATCAAAACGAAGGTTCTTGTCAGTCGAGACTTGGTCAATTGCATAGTCATGTTGAATATCATTACTAACCAAATCCAGGAATTCCGTCGTCCTTAAATGGAGTGGGAGCTCGACATCAATAACCAATTGATCAAAACCGCCGACATGCGGCCACTCCTGCCTATCGCCCTTTACCTGCACAACCAAGGGACTGGTAAACGCTGTGCTTTCGGTATCGCAAATATAATGGTTCAGCCGCATTTCATCCGCAGCGGCTAATCCTCGAACATACAGCTCTAGGTCCTTGAGAGCTCCGGATTTCCCAACTGTTAACTTTATGCCTTCGTCAAGCTGCGAAAGGGCTCCTTCAGTATCTCCACGCCTAAGTTCTTCGGAGACGTCTTTATAAAGCTGTTGTTCCGCGTACGACAACGCTTGATTTTGTGCCGCAGCAGGGCGGCGCACCGACAATTCACTAGCTTCAACATCGAATACTTCCTCAAGCCACAAATCACGGACAATTTCCAATGAATATCGCCTCATTGCCGCCTTAGCTTTTGCGGACTCTCTAACGAATGTCTCATGAGAATAATTACTGGTCATTATTCGTGAGAAGGCTTCATCAGTCGAACAGACATTGTATTCTTCACCAATTATGTCGATCGAACCGTCGCGCTCCCAGGCAATTGGAATAGCTCCTGAAATTCCGCCTTCGACTGCCGCCATATGGAAGGTTTCTCTATACGAAGGAGAGAGGATCCAGCCAATTTTCCTCAACCAATTGCCCATGTCAGGTGAGAAAGGTTCGAACGAAACGTTTGCGAGAAGTTTTCTCTCTCCTAATTCCTTGTAGAATGCACGATACGCATCTTGATGAGCCGACTTCTTCCATTCCCACGTGTAATTCCAGGGAGAATGGCCCTTGATATGAAGTACATAGCGCTCATCAACGGCGACCAACTTCTCCAGCAGATCTAGTGCTCGGTCTGGACGTTTCAGAATTGGAACGATACCAACGAGCCCGAGGTGAAAACGCGAATCCTCAAACTTTCGTCGATCCATGTCTGCAGGATTCACGCTATTGGGAATCACAACGACTTTATCGCTAGGCCAACCCTTCATTTCAAGTGCCTTTTTGCGATAAAAATTCGATGCTACGACGATCCGGTCGACGCGGTTGATTTCGAGCTTATCTATCCACTCGGACAGCAACTCATAACCGTGAAGGCGCACAATCAACTTCTGATGGGGAAGTTTATTTTGGGAATACCAAATTGCATTGAAAGATGCAAACTCTGCGATAATCACATCCGCCCATCGGAGAAATGGTACGGACTTCGCAGGTTGTGGACTCGAATTGCTTTCGAACACGTCCAAGCGTAGCTCGACATCCTCACGCTGGACCAACAGATTTGTTAGATCACCTGCGAATTTGAAGTCTGCACCTGCGAGCACAATTTTTAATCGATTTTCATGAGGAGGATGCGTAGCGTAGTTAGGAAGGTCAGCTAAAAAATGCTCCAGAAACGAAGACTGACCATTTGAGCCGCGTTCAGTAACAAGGCGTCCCACGAATTCAGAACCGTCAAATTGTGGATTCTGAGAGTCGAACTCAAGAAGTTTGAGAGAATTCGAATCCACAACTTGTTCTAAAATTGCGCTTAAATTCGATGCTAAGCCCTCCGGGACAACCAGCATACTACCTGCGGTAACGAAATCTGAGTTCTGTACATTCCTCGAATCTACGATTAAGCCTGGGACGTCGAGAATTCCACTCCGTTCTACAGATGCGGTTTCAATTGCCCCTTTTGAAGCGTCGAAGCCGCAAAGCAGCAAACGGGGAATCTGACGCTCACCACGGGCCAAACGTGAATATTCCGAAAAATCGATTTTCAAATCTGCTTGGTTGAAAATCAATGAATCAACAACATAAGTCGGAGGACCACTCGGTAAGCGCTTGGTCGTTGCATGGCGTCGTTTGGCCAGATAAAAACGGGGCAAGAGACGCGTCTTAGAAATCGCCTCACGGCATGAAGCCTCGATTCGTGCTCGGCTTCTTTCGTCAGAAGCTAAGAGAACTCGCGCCTTCGCACAGATGGTTTTCAGCCGCGTAGCATCAAAAGTGCTAACCCGACCTCTCGCCGGAGAATCTTCAACAATCGCCCACAAATTCTTTGGGCATTTATCACTGGCGGAAACCTGGAATGCAAAGGCTTCGCCTTGGACAATGACAACATCCGGCGCAGTTTCGCGCGCAAGGCGAATCAGCTGGCGAGCTCGATAACGCGGTAATACACCAAATTCATCCGTAGAGTCGGGTTCATTACCGGTTTGCGCAAGAATCACAGAAACACCCAACTCCGCCATTTCCTTGTGAAATGCGGACTCAGTTGTTTCCCTCGCCAAATACGTAACTTCACAGCCGTCGTCGATGAGCTTGCTAGCGAGGGCTAACGACCACGTCTCGGCAGTCGGATCCTGTTCCGGCAAAAAGTCGAATGCGAGTAAAACTTGCAGAAGTTTATGAGTATTCGTCATTTTTATCGTCTCTCGTTAGCCCTTTTGGCTCTTAACAAAATCCTGAAGACTGATCCAGAGCTTCGATTGCCGAGCGCCCTCCTCAAAGTCAACCCCCGGAATATTATCAAAAGTACACGTTGCAGTAGATTCAATACGCGCGAACGCCTCGCCAGGGCTAAAATCAGGCCGACGTAGAAGAATCACGATGCGGCCGGTTGCGCGGAAAACGCGACCGGCTTCAAAAATTTCTTCGCTTAGCTCTCGAAATGCGCCCGAGTCACTGCCCAGCCATGGGCCAGCGGCAAAAGCCGCAGTGTCAATGATCAGATGGGAAAACCGAGCATCGTCGGACTGCTCCCCCAAAAGGCCCGGCACCGCAGGCCGAGTCTCGACTCGTTCATTAAGAAATCCCCGGAGATCATTTCCCCCAAGGAATAGAACTGTGCCGTGCTTTTTAGCGAAGGCTGCGTCGCCAATGAGCTGTCCTAATGTCAGTCCGAAGGGCGAGGTTGGAACGTCCGGAGTCGAACTCCTACCCACCTTGTCCAAGATAAAGTGAACAGACTGCTCGTTAGTATTAACCATCTCTAGCGATCCTCCAGTTCGGGGAATTTACGCACTACCATTGTCCAGAGGTCCTCTCGCGCTCGTGAGACATCTCCAACAGGTGTTTTCACAGTCGCAGGTTTGGTTGACAAAATAGAACCACTTTCGACAAAAGCCCAGGTCTCGGCGGAGCTACCAGCATAGTCACTCCATTTAGAGGGAAGGTAGGGGTTGACAGTGTGATGCTCACCCGACCGCGCGTCGTTTACGATGAGGTAATCAAGTTTCTCTGTTGTCGCGAGAAATGTGAGATAAGGGAGCGAAGCGTTCAAACGAACCAAATGTTCGATTCCCGTCGCCCCCACGCCCTCCAAGGCTCGATTGACCAAGTCGTCGAACTGCGCTTGTGAAAAGTTGCGGGGCCGGCGAGCCCCGTCAAAAGCTGGTATATAATTAGTAAAAACATGCAGTCTAACTCTGCGCTGAATCGTCTCGGGCAAAGATCTAATTGCCGCGGTGACCTCAGTAATTCCGCGACTGGAGTAAAATTCGCCAAAATATCCTAGGTTAAGAGCGTCATCGTCAACTTCGTAATTACTATCTTCTCGGAGGTAGTAGTTACGCGGAAGAGTCGGGTGGTTGGAAACGCTCGAAACTTCTTCGATACGAGCCCGCGCTCGCGGATCAACGACATGCTCAAGCATCGTAGCTCGCTGATTGTCGTTGGTAAAGATAATCTCGTCTGCGAGTGCATAAACCAAATACTCTGCCAGCGAAAAGATGTTTAGGTCTTCCGGCATAACATCAGCGAAGGACCTTTGAATTTCCTGCATTAACGTAGCGCTGAAGGCATCGCGAGGAATCTCGCCCCCACGAGAGAGTCCCTCCACATCCAACGAAAGCGGATCCGAAAACTCGGCAACCCATGCAATCTCAGGATGCTTCATTTTGAACCATGCGCCCGCATAAATCGACGGTGCCCACATCGCGCGCGAATAAACGAAATCATATTTACGGCCATCCGCCAAGAGACTATTTGCGGCACGGTTTGAATGCGCCACAAAAGCTTGGAAAGCCTCCCAAGACGCCCAAGAAGGATTCAAAGGCAAAAAATACTTCGAATTAACGTAAGGTTCCGCGATAGCCTCAATCGTTGAATCGATCTTCTTCTTATTTAAAAAGGAACAAGCGATTACATCGAATGATCTTGTAAAATCGCGAAGCCGCTTTGAGGCAACTGTCGCGCCTGTGTCCTGGAAGGGAGAAAAATTGTATAACATGGCGAGTGCTGTCGACGGTGGACGCACTACGTCCCACGGGAATCCCTCATCCACTCTGCCTTGTACAATGTCGGAAAGTCTTTGGCGGTCTTCGGGATGCGCAGCCATCCAGTCCTTCAGCCATCGCACCGCCTGAATCTTGTATCCTTCAAGTTGTTGGACATCACTACGAGTGTCCGCCGTCTCTATTTTTCGATTTAGTAAAGACACAAAATCGCAAGTCGATAAAAGTGCTTCGTCCTGTGAGGATATTGAGGGTAACGAAAACATCTCATACCGATCACTAAAGGCTTTTACTGCCTCGCTGAGGGAAGTAAAGGTATTGTTCATTAGCTATCGTTGTAGACTTTCGGTCCTGAGCCGTATCATCCGAGACTCCCTACGGATCTCATTAGCAAGGCGCGCGAGCTGACCAACTTCGCTATTGGAAAGCGCCGCTGAAACAGTCTCTACCCTCTGGCTCAACTTCGAAACACTTGTCTCCAGAGATTTCAAATGGTCGTCAGCAATATGCCCTCCATTGCCCCTAAGACGACGCATCGCATTCAGCATCCGGCGCATTCGCAAATGAGAAACGACCGGGATTAGGGCAATCGCGAGTCCACAAAAAAGAAATGCCCAATTGGCTGCGCCAAAAAGACCAAACGTCGCCCCTAAACAAGCAAATCCCACAGTTAAAAAAAGAGCAACGATATATATCTTCTTTTCCACCAATTATTCCTTATAGTTTTGCAGCGAATACTACACCATCGACGTCTCGGAAAACGGGATGAAACCCACGCGATCTCACTCCGTTCGAATTTTACTTCCTCTTTTGTCTTGTCACCAGTTATATTCCGGCGAAGTCCAGACAAGCAAGACAGTCGCCTACATACTTGCGCGTCGGAAAGCTGAATATCGCCATCCAAGCCTCAAATCCCAATAACCCGCGACGCTAATGTGCCACAGTCGAGATCTGATGAGACTGTATCACAGATGCCAGTACCATTCGTCCAAAAGCTAAACCGTTTCGCGAACTCGCATCTAAGCCACCGCGACACCGAGAAGCAACTTCATTACAACGATAAGGCCACCCGGGTCACCGGGATCATGCCGAACAATGCTGTCAGCTTGGAGCGACGAGGGTTGAAAAATGTTGAGTAGCGAAGGCTGGCGTCCAGGACGCTTAGTACCTTTGAACTCGTTGTTGGGTGCTACGAATGAGCTCCAGAGAGAGAATGGCTATGTCTTCGACATTTATTCCCTACATGACGGCGGTGACGCCAAGTACCAATTCCCTGGCACCCTAAAAAAATCGCGTTGTCGGATCTCTCCCCTACTCGCAAAGGCTCTCCGCCTACAAAGATTACAAGAACTTTCTCAATGTAAATTCAGTCACTCAGAGTCCTACCATGTGCGCTAGAAGGCTTTTCGAGTTAATCGCCTGCGGCACACCGGTAGTGACGACACGTAGTCAGGCGATCGATAACCATTTTGCGCCTAATGAAGTATTTTCTATTGATCCGAAGGAAAAAGTAAAGCCCCTCATCAAGGCTCTCCTCATGTCGCCGGCTATCAGTGACCGGGTCTTACACCGCGCGCAACGCAAGATTTGGCCCGAGCATACATATCGCGATCGTGCGGAATTAATCCTGGGTAAGGCAGCCATTTTTACCTTGAAGGCGCAGATGCCCTGTCGCTGCGCTGGCCGCAGAAAGAGCTGACTTGGTACCACTTTGTCGCCGACACTACACTGTTTTGCAAGTCCCAGGTTCTTAAGAGCTTGAAAATTGGAGAATTGTCAAAAAACGAAGACAGTGATTTGCTGAGACGAGCAGCCAAAGCAGGATACTCCATATTTTCACCGGTTAGGTTCAATTACATTGCCGCTCGCCGACGCGACGTCAAAAAGTCGCAAACCTGGCAAATGAGCGATGCGAAAATCCTCTCCTATTCTCAAGTGGAAACTTTCGGATTGAGCCTAAATCACGACCGAGCATAGCACTAACCATTTTGGCCAGCCCCAAGAAAATGCTTTGATGCTATTCATCAATGCACTCGCAGTTAGTCTTACGCGGCCAACGCCGCTCACCTTACCTCTACTTGCCAAAGTTCCGCATAGCACAACGTGAAGCGTCCTGTTTTTAGTTCCTACCTCAAGTAAGGAAGGATTAGGCACTATGCCCAGAAAGTATTCCGTCGAGTTTAAGGAGAAGGCGGTCCATCAGATCATTGAAATGGTCCGCTTGGAGTCCTGCTTACTACAGCGCGCCTGAAAACATGGTCGGCGAGCTCCTCAACGTATGCCAAGTGCGAGAGAGTTAAGCGATAGCCTGCTCATTCCAGAGGTTCGGCATGTACATGCGGAGAATTTTTTGGTCTACGGTATTCGAAAAAGTGGCACGCTATCAACCGCGAAGGCTTTCATATTGGCCGCGATAAGACTGCCCGGTTGATGAAGCTAGCAGGTGTTTCCGGCCGCAAACGTGGACGAGACCCGGTAACAACGCTAAGTCCAAAACACCTGATTGTCGCCCGGACCTGGTGCAGCAAAACTTTCGTGAGCACGCACCGGGCAGGATTTGGGTTGCCGATATTACCTAAGTTCGCACTTCGTCGGGATTCCCCTATACCGCATTTGTAGTTCGTGTCTTCAGTCGGAAAATTGTTGGTGTTGCTACGTGCTCTACGCTGCGCACTGATGCGCTGCCGATGGAGACTTGAGAGCACGTTTTAACCACTGCTGGAAGAATCCATGGCAATCAGTTGATTCCCCATAGTGAACGGGGCAGTCGGTACGTGTCGTTGAAATATTCAACGGCTTTAGCTGAGTATGAAGTTCGCCCGAGTGCGGGAACAGTCGGCGACTGCTATGACAACGCATTGGCGGAGACCGTCAATGGACTCTACAAAGCTGAACTCACCTACCCTTACGGCCTGTGGACGTCAGTGGGGAAAGTTGAGTTGGCGACCTAGCGGTAAGTGCATTGGTAGAACACCAAGCGCCTTCACGAAGCATTGGACTTTCCCACCCCGCAGGAAGTAGAAATCGAGTACCCTCTCACCCAGCCCGTCAATACGGGTAGTAAAAGAAACGGAACTAAACCCAGGACGCTTCACAGTTCTCGGTAGCCATCATTGTTGACACCGGTTGCTAGCAGCACACTCGTTGTGACCACGCGTCCGACTTCCCGGACTTTCATCGTCAGCGCGTCGCACGAGAGGTAGTAGTACGGGCCGGAATCCAGTGGCCGGGGGCACAAATCCTCCACCATCGAATCCAAGTCTTTGGCCATCTCACTGACTTGTGACTTCGAAAAGTTCGTGATGCAGAGAATGGCGACTAGGTCGTTCATCCTGGGGGTAGACACAGCCTTTAAATAGCACGTGGCGATCACGGTGGTTAAGGAACGTTCGGTACGGGTGCGTCGTTCTAACAGCTAGTCAGACAAGAAGGAACCGTGGCGTAGTTTCGGGATAGCCATATCGACGGTGCCGACCCGTGTATCCAGTAGTCGGTGGTGGTAGCCGTTGCGGTGGTTGACGCGGTTGTCGCTGCTGGTGCCCTGGCCAGCGCCGCAGACAGTGTCGGCTTGGGCAGATAGAATTTGGTTGATGAAATCACCGAGCATCTGACGCATCAGATCGGATGATGCTTGGGTGAGTAGCTCTTCGAGATACGCGGTCGGGCCAATAGATTTAGGGCCAGCGGCCATTATGGGTGTCGTCTTTTCAAGGATAGGTAGAAGTTGATTTGAAAGGTACCCATGATGGTCGCCTTATTTGTCCGCGGGGCCCATCACAGGAACTAACTCGTACACCACGCTAACGGACGCAACCTCCAGATTTTCCCATCTACTCAAACGGAACAAAACCTGGGGCACTTCATTACACGTTTGGAGCACAGTTTCGCCTTTGATTTAGCAGGAATACCAAATGTCTCCAATTATATGGCTTTGCCATTGAAGGCCGTTGGGTATCAACGACTTAATTTGGACTAGTTCAGTGCTCCAAGTCGTTCCTTAAGTTTCGCCTATTCGCTAACCCTTCGCTACAGCTCCCCTTAGTTGCCAGTGAATGTGTTCTAGACGCTTCCTAGTTCGCGTCAGCCTCAATCTATTCGTAGAAAGCCGGGGCGCTATCAGAGCGCATCTAGCTACCCCAAAATTTGAAGAACGGTTGCCGCGCCCGGCGATACGCAGGCTTCCGGTGTTTCCCGGTTTTCTTGGAAGGACCGATCGGCGCCGCATCGCCCGGTTGTTTATTCTCCTCAACGCAGATGACCGGCGGAACATAAGCGTCTGTTACCTCGCGCAAATATTCAATGCCGGGAGTCTTGTCAGGCTTACCCATAAGACGGGCCCATTCATGGTACTTAGGAGCAACTTCGGTCGTCGGACCGTCAGCGATGATGTGGCCCTTGCTAATCCACACACAACGTTGGCAGTTCTTTTCAATCTCGGCGATTGAGTGAGACACCAGGAAAAGATTACCGGCGCGATCAAGGAGATCATTCATGCGTTTGGACGCCTTGGCCGCGAACGCAGCATCACCGGTTGAGAGTGCTTCGTCGATGAGAAGAATCTCAGGCTTAATCGCCGTAGAAATTGCAAAAGCAAGGCGCGCGCCCATACCCGACGAATAGGTTGACTTTGGACGATTAATCGCATCCCCGAGCTCCGTCCATTCGGCAATAAGGGGAATCTGCGCTTTAGCCTCCTCCGGGGTCATTCCCAGAGCCAGACACCCGACGTAAATATTCTGTGCACCGGTAAGGCCACCCTGCAGTGCAGGAGCCACCCCCATCAGCGTTGGCGTAGACGAAGTAAGCACCTGTCCGGAAGTCGGGGCTTGGCCACCCGCGATGATTGAAAGGAGCGTAGATTTACCCGAACCGTTCAGGCCAATAATGCCAACAGATTCGCCCGGTTTTACCACCAGAGAAGCATCCACCAAAGCATCGACGACTTGGTCTTGTTTGCGTGTACGCACAACAGAGGCATCATCCGAACGCGATTGCGAAATCACGTATCGTTTGCTTACCCGATTAACAACAACGTTGGCGTCTTCAATGTAATTGATATCCACGAGGTGCCTTCCTAGGTCAATCGGACGTATCGGTCTTCGGCCTGCCAGAAGAACAGGAACCCAACTGCAAATAGTCCAAAGGTCCAGGCGAACAGCGAACCCCACTCGCTAAGGGACGGAATGGTGTCGTAGATAGCGACGTTACGTACTGCGCTTAGGAACTCATACGCCGGATTATGACTCATAATTTGTTTCACTGTTGGTATGTGATCGAAACGGTCGAGCGTAAACATGACGCCTGACAAGAAGAACCAAGCTTGCGTGACCAATGGCACTACTGCTTTAACATCAGGTAACTGAGCGCACACACGAGCTCCGATCATCAAAAGACCACAACCGAAAATGTGGATCATTAAGAACAACGGAACAACGAAAATCACTTTCCAAGAAGGCACCGTATGCCATTGGAGTAGCAATGCGACGACAATCGAAACAGCAGCAGGAATCAGGTTATCGATTGCTGAACGAAGCGTTTGCGAAAACGCCAACGAAGCTGTTGGAAAGTTGAATGCACGGATCATAGCCCGATTTGAGGGAAGCAAACTTGTGCCTTGAGACAGCAGGCCCGACATCATTGGCATAAAAGTAGTGCCAATAAATAAGTAGCCAACAAAGTTAGGCACACCGCGTGATGTCTTGAAGAGGACACCGAACAAAAAGCCGTAAAAGACAACGTTAAGCAATGGGTTGATAACTAGCCAAAGCTTCCACAAACGATAATCACGCGTCGTACGAAGCGCCTTTGAACGAGCATCTGCCCAGATAAAATGTCGGCGCTCCCATAGCTGGAGCACATAGTCTTTCAGCGATGGACGCGTCTGAAGCGGTGTCAGTCGCCCCTTATCAACGATAATTACTGGGCCGTCGTGATTCTCGATATCTTTAATTCGCTGCTGAGTTTCGGCCTGACGCGAACGCTGCGAATTGGATAGGTTGAGCTTCATTCGTCACCAATCCTTTCGTTCGTTGTAGGGGTCGACTATGCACGATCCGTGCTCGCACTTGATAGAACTCTTAAGATGATACCCGCGAAGGGTTAGCTTAGGCCTAACCGCAAGCATTATTGACTCATCCCCGTTTCGATGATGGTTCGCAGCGCACTAACGACCGAGGAAAAGTCACCGGCTCCTGAGCGATAACGCATCTGTTGCTTCGAAAGCGGCGAGTCTTTAGTAAGAATTCCCCAAATTGGAACTCCGGCGCCCGAATAATCTGCAAACTTCGAAGGCAAGAACGGATTTACCGCAAAATCAGTGCCTGATACATCAGTGTCGTTAACAAGTAGAGCGTCGAATTTCTGTGCAAGGTTTAGGAATTCCAAGTACGGCAAAGCCGCATTGACTATTACTTGCTCTGGTGCCCCTAATGCCCAGAGCTGTGCCTGCGCTTTCTCTGGATTCGGACAAAAGATATGCAGACGAACAACCTGACGGAGATCTTCAGGTAGAGCTGTGATCGCCTTCACAACGTCACCAACACCGCGATTTTCATAGAAGGATCCGAAGTATCCCACATGTACGCGGTGCTCCTCCAGCTCATATTCCGGCTGCACAAGTTCGTACAAGCCGGAATCGGGCTGCGATTGAGCCAGGACCGTCGACTTAGAGAGGAATTGCTCTCTCAAGTGTTGTGGATACGGTGCCAACATCAGTTCTCGCTGTATTTCATTGGTGAAGACCAAGGTATCGGCAGCGATGAACGTTGCAGCTTCAGTCAAAGCAAAATGCGAATCTAGCGATTGCGTATCAATTCCAGCGCGCGAGACTAGTCGTCGCAACCTCATGGTTACGGGATGCGGAGAGATCTTTCCCTTGCGCTGCTGCCCTTGTGCGTCAAGGCGCATGGGATCTGAAAACTCTGCTTCCCAAGTAACAGACGGATGCCTAAGCTTAAACAAAACGCCTGCGGCATGGGAGCCCGACCACATCGACCGGGAATACATTGATTGATAGCCACCTTGCTTTCGCGAAAGCTTAGAAGCACGACGAGCTGCGTAAGTGGCAAACGAGCAAATCAAAAACCAATTGCTAAACGACGGCGTGACGTCTAGGACTTCGCGATGCCCAATGAATTGCTCCACCATCAACAACGAGCTGGAGTCAATGCTTCTTACCTTTGACATGTTGGCAGAGAAGACATCCACGAGCTCGCCTTGCTCACGAATTCGCTTTGAAGCAACATTGCCGGCAGTATCTGCAAACGGCGGGAAGCAATAAGAGAACACGACGCGGGATGCAGTTTCCGCGCGCAACCCAGCCCAAGGAAGTCCAGATACCCCAAGCTCAGTCGCCAGCTTGATCGCATCGCCAGTGTGCTCCGGAAAGCGCGTCAGATAGTCTCTGACAAACGAAAACTGGGCGTCGACAAGCGCATTGCGCGCTACAGTCGTGGGAGATTGGTCATAAGGACGGGCCGCCGGACGAATCCTAGAAATACATTCGAGCCTTTGCCGCACCGCAAAGTCAAAGTCGATTTTTTGGCGAGACACCGAATTCGGAGTCATCGTGCGGAGATAGCGAGCACCGTTAAGGTCTGAAGGAATCCGGAATGCGAGTGCAGGAAAGTCAAGGAACTGGGCAAAGAAGACGACATCTTCCCCTGACCGAAGATCTTCTGCAAAACGCAAACGAGTGGCGACCTCGATGGGAAACACTTTCGAAGCATTAAACCCCAGCAACCACGGAGCAGCGTGTAGAGGGGCAGTCTTTCCTCGCAGCCCCATGATTCGAGCATCCAAAGAATTTGAAGCAAGAGCGGTACCGTCCGAATCGACGTCTTGAATTCCTACAACCGCAATGGCCGCAGGTCCACACGCAGACCAAGCTCGCTCTAAATACTGCGACTCCAGCGCATCATCATCGTCGAGGAAAGTTACATACGTACGGGACGCGAGTGTCAGACCGAGGTTGCGGGCCCGACCCGCCCCATTGCGCTTGGAAACTACGCACACAACTTCAATTTCAGGATGCGCTGCCCGAAAGCTCTCCACGATGGTGCGCGAACGATCGGCTGCGCCATTTAGCACGACGATAAGCTCAATGAGTGAATCAGACAAGGTCTGCGCCGCAACGGATTCGAGGCTCCGAGCAAGGGTTTGGGAATTATTATAGGAAGGAAGAATCAGACTGATCCCTGGTGTACGGGTCATCGAATTTTCTCCAGAATCTTGTACAGCGTAACCACGACCTGCTTTGGCAGACGTTGCTTGAGTGGCTTGGCCAGAGGGGCAATCTTCAAGATGAGCTGACTTCTAATGCTCGGGAGCGCATCTGCTTGGTTCGCAGTGCCCCTGCCCTGGCAGGCACTAGTTTGCTGCTCTCTGAAAGGAGAGTGGAACAACTGTAGCGACTGAGAGAGAATTTCTTCGCGTGTATCTGCCATGTCTTCAGAGCATGTAGTGTGTTTTTCCAGTTTGAGCCATACGCAGTCTCCTGCTCGAGAAGCACCATAAATGACAAGGGTATCTTCTCGTGCGAGGGCGGCATTTAAGATGCCAGCAGTTGCGGGCCCTGCGGCGGGCAGGAGCCAATACGCATCCACGCCGCTAGTGCTTAGCCATCTTTCGACCGTCTTCGTGGCCTCATCATTGGGATGCCCGTCAATGCTCGAAGGGCCAGAGCCTAGGACGAGAAGTCGGTCTCCCTGTTTGGGTGAATGTGGAACATCATTTGGGGAAGAAAGTACACTCACCTCGCTTCCGATTGCCCCTAAGTGGACTGCGAGTGAATCATCGAATTTGAGGAGCCATACGTGTTGTTCTGTAGGAATAACCTCGGTTTCTCTCATTGAGCAAATGCGCATTAGTCCTCGCTTGCGATGCCAGCGATAAAGTCAAGTAGCCGTTGTGGAACGACTTCATCGCGCTCATTTTTTACCCAGTTCTTCCCTGCCCTGTTTGTATTTAGCAGGGAGCGCTCGGCCGATAAGTGAGCCCACAGTTCAGCAAGCTCCTCCGGCGCTTCAGGAGTAACAACGTGGCCGGCGTCCAAGTCCTCAATTAGGTCCGCGCACTCGCCCTCCACTGCAGCAGAGATGTGCAATCCTATACTCATGAGCTCATAGGTCTTTGAAGGAATGGTACGAGTAAGCGGCTCCCACCCTGCCAGATGAACAAGTGCCGTATCCGCCCATTCATAGTGTTCTTCAAGATCCTCTGCTGCGGCGCGGTGCCTAAATTCCACGTCCACGCCGAGCTTCTCGGCTAGATCGTGCAACTCATTCCATGCAGCTCCATCGCCAACAAACCTGAGCTTTACTGGCACTCCAGTATCTTGTGCCAAACGGGCAGCTTCAAGAGCATTGCCGAGTTTTTGGGCGCGGCCGAGCGTCCCTGCGTAAAGGACCCGCAGAGGTTCGGTGTTTTCTTGTACGCCTCGTTTTCTATAAGTCGTACGTGGTGGAAACACGTTGCGGATCGTTGTCATCGACTGCGTCGAAGACTCGTGCTCGATGCGGAGCCATTCTTCGAGCCTTTCCGAGGTCGTGATGATTCCGTCAGCCTTCTTCAGCACACGGTTCATTGCTTGTTCGGTAAGCCAAGACAACGACTGTAAAAATCCGTGGCGGGCGATTCGTTCTCGCAGTGAAGGTGCTCCAGTGGCTGAATTCCAATCATCGCTGACATTTAAGAGCGCAGGCCACGCATCACGAAGATCGATGACATAAGGCTTTCGGTACTTCTTCGCAATTGCGCGAGTCACCACCGAGGTAGGCAAAGCTGGGACTGTGCCGATAACCAAATCAGGAGAATAGTGTTTTAGTTCTCTAGGAATACGAACCGGAAACACCATCATCGACAATGCGACTGCGGCCTGGTTGAGAATACGACTGCTCAAAGAACGCCCAACTGGGAAGTACCCAGTTCGAACAACCGTCTCCTCGTTGGGTCCTTTTTCAAGTTTAAAGCGGTTCCACGGTCGCGCCGATTGCAACCATTCGCGTATGGAAACTGAACGCTCATAATGAGCTGGCGGGCAGACAACCACCACTTCATGACCATTGCGTTGCAAGATTCGAGTCAACCACGCCCATCGCCGCTGAGGTACACCATTTTCAGGTAACCAATACTGGGAGAGAACTAGGATCTTAATGATTCCCACCTCGCTCCATTGTTATATTTGCGGCACTCGAAACTCGCTCGAGTATATCAGAGCCGCTACTGACAGTACGCGATTACGACGGTCTACTAGCTTTCCTAAACTCACGGAGCGCTCTTCTATCTTTCTTTGATGAGGGCGACACTGTGGACCTTAAAAGGGATGCTGTGCGCACCAAATGGCAGAAATTTCAGCCCGTGAAGCCGTACTCCTTCAGGCAAGAAGAAATCAATATTCGTGGTCGAAAGTCCAGGAACCGACTCCAGATAGCAATAGTGGCCAATGATTTTCCAGCGAGAATTACCAATGCCTTTAATGCGTAGGTCACGTGGAATCGCGTTTCCATTTTCATCCCGCAAGTCTAAGGACACGACAGCAGCCCGTGAGGCCGAGCGAGTGGAAAATTCATGTTCCACTACCAATCGAACTTTGCGTAAAGGAACGGGAATTTCCAGACTATATGGCAAAACAACGCGCCGAGATTCCCCTTGGATGACCTGCCTTTCTCCTTGCTGCATTATCGCCGCCACATGCGGGAATTGCTGCTCCACAAAGTCTAAATCGCTAACCTCCGGCAACCGGGCCAGAGAGTTCATAATTTCCGACATGGATTGTTCTCCGCCGGTACGCAATCCGCTATCTTGCCCGACGTGATTCAAACGCACATAGCTCAGAGCACGCGAATCCAGAATGACCGGCCCTCGCCGGTCCGCCATGTTATGTGCCCCGCTTCGAGGCTCAATCAACCGACCGTCTTCGCTGCGACGGCAAACGTCGAGCAATCCGAGCGAGTACATCGGCCAATGGGAAACGCGTAAAAATGAGATCTCCTCGGAATCATAAATTGCTTCGATTCCGAGTGGAAGGCTGACTACCATTCCGGCAAATGGCTCAGCGATATAAGGCGCCACGTTATTGAAATAGTCTCGGGCCACGACGTCGTCATCATCAATTCGATAGCGTCCGTACGTCTCCCCTACAGCCACATGCTGCTGTGCAATCTCCTCTAAACTGCAGCCCCAATTACCGTCAGGCTGCTCATCCAAATAAACGAAGGGGAAACGCTCAGCCGCTTCGTGCAGTCCCTTCTTAAAACGTTCAGGTAGCGATTCCGAATAGGACACCACATGAATCAAATCGATCCCGGCTTGGATACGAGCATCATTAAGAGATGCCAAAGTTAACTCAGTAAAGAGTTTCTCACGCGTACGCAGACGTTCAGGATCATAGAGCTTCTTCTTATAGGCATTAACGCTGTCTTCACCTGCCGAAAGATGCCACGAGTTAGTTTCTGGCAAACATTGGCTGAATCGAGTGCGGCCGATAAAAAACACGTTTTATTCCTTTCCCACCAACACGTGGTCCGCGTGACAGCCGTAGCTAACGACACGCCCGCTGCGCTTCAACGCGTCGTCGTTAATGTCCCAAGTATGAGCGCCTTTACCTCGGTATTGGATGTAATTGAAGCGATCAGCTGAATAAATCCGACCACCAGACTCCTGGACATCCCGCAAGAACTGCGTATCTTCGCCCTTACCCAACTCCGCAAACGGGTGAGCTTCAAATACCGATTTCCATCCGGTCAGCGTAGCTCCAAGGACAAGTTCTACCCAGGAGTGTTCATTCCATTCTTTACGCAGGACCAATTCGTTCGTCGACTCGAGGTAGAGATAAGCGGCTTGTTTGCCAACGATATCCGCTCCGGAAAACCGCAGTGCGTTAATTTGATCGTGCAGGTAGTACGGCCCGTAAATATCATCGTCGTCCATCTTCGCGACAATGTCGCCGTGCGCATGCGAGACAAGCTGGTTTAGACATGACCCCAAAGACTCAGTCGAAGGCGCATAAAAGAAGCGTACGGCGCCATAGCCATCTACATCCACTACGTCCTCCGCGTGGAAACCATGCGTGAGTACCAATACTTCGTAATCCACCTCGCTTTGCCCAAGCGCTTGCTCTAATGCTCCGGCAAGGCGTTCAGGCCGATTAGTCGAGATGATGACACTTGCAGAAACAGAACCAACTACACGAGTATCCGCCGTAATTCCCACTGCCTTGAGAATCTTGGCGGCTCGATGCGTATATGTGTGTGCATCCCAAATGACTCGCTGCGCTCGATGAACTTGCTTAGCACGAGCCAAGTCAGAACGCACCGCGCTTTCGATGACGGCTGCAGCATGCTGTGTATCATTGACGGTGGTAATTTCCTGATGCGGGAAAAAAGAATCGATGCCCTGCGCGGGAGTACTAATTACCTGACCACCACAGGCTGCGATCTCTAAAACACGACGCGAAAACATCGTTGTACTGTCAGTAACGGTATTGACGTTTAGAAATACCTTGAAAGCGCGATATGCCGACAGCATCTTGGAATAAGGCAATGCACCGACCACCCAATCCGTCAAGGGCGCCGGAAACTGATATTTCTCATCGACGTCTTCGTTGCGGGAGTAGATAGTCAGGGAGCTATTGAGGTTTTCGCAGGCCTCGGCTCCAGCGCTCAGGATAAGCCGTTGTGCCTCTCCGCGCTCAGGAAACTTTTCGCGGAAATAGGTGCCAGCAAAGCATACGGAACCACGCCCATATTTCGTACGATCACCGTCGCGGATAGGACTATGAATAGCAGGCTGTACCGCAAAAGGAATAACATCGACATAAGAATCTGGAATTTCTTCTCGATATTTTTCTACACTGTCTGCATCTGTGGTGAAGACGAAATCAAACAGCCTCGCTGACGCAATAAAGTCATCAAAATGAACTGGATCTTCCTTATTCCAGAACACCGTCGGGATAGCGCGCCTACGGCATTCTGCAACTAGTTCCTGAAGCTCATCCGAGGGAGCTTGGCTGCCGACAACTTGATACCGCCAAGCACCACTATTTCCCTGCCAAGCCGACTCGACAAGCAAAAGATCGATTCCAGTTTCGACTTGCTCGCGCCACTTCTGGGGCTGCAAATCTACGGTGCTGAATTCATTTCCCCACGCCAAATGAGAGAAATCATCAAGAATAACTCCCACGGTCACAGCCTCGAAGGGCTTCTCTCGGCGGGCATCTACCGTGTATTCGGGAAAAGCGAGCGGATCAAGTCCCCGACGCTCGCTGCGCACAACATTCTGAAGTGCCACGCGGTCCTCCTCGTTCTCTGAGGACTCCAATCGCTTACGCTCCTCAAGCTCGAGGTATCGATTCAGTTGGCCTAAGCCACCGTGCCGAAAGTGCCAAAAGGCGGTACGCAGCTGCTTAACGTTCATGGTGCCTGTGTTACCTCAATTCTCGTCAAGATAGGCCCTGTTAACCATAGCCCTTCTGCAAAGAGGTGTGCACTAAGATTCGTGACATGGCTTTCGTAAGGAATTATTCACGCTACTCAGCCAACGTCGTATTGCATCGAAATTTCGACGCATTCCTCGACGAGCCCGTCCGTAGCGGAATTAATGTGATCGATTGTGGACAGACGCTATTAGAGCTGCATATTCAGGATCGCAATGCCGCTACTACTCTGGTCGTATTTCATGCGGCAGCAGACCTCTCACAGACGTCCCTCCCGCTGTTTACTGGCGAGCGCCTTACTGAAGGATCGGAGGCAAACATGGTGTTTGTTTCCGATCCCATGCTCGAACGTGGCTGCGGAATTGGCTGGTTTACAGGAGATAATGACTGTAAATTCCAAGCAAAGCTAGTGGCAATCCTTCAAAAAGTGCAAAAGGATCTCGATGCATCGAACCTAATCTTTTACGGCTCCTCGGCCGGTGGCTTTGCAGCTTTGTATTATTCGCACCAATTCCCTAATTCTTTGGCAGTGGTATCGAACCCGCAAACAAACATCGCCGAATATCACGAAGCCGCTGTTAAGCAATACGCACAAAGAGTCTGGAAGAGTGACGATATTTCTAATGCCCTCGCGACAACAGATCTGGTGCCCCTTTACGCGAAGTCGTTTCCTAACTACGTCGCTTATCTCACCAACGAGAAGGATGAGTTCCATAACAGCCACCACCTAGCCCCCTGGGCTCAAGCCACGGAAGATTCCGCCGAACGTCGACGATTCCTTGTTGGCGATTGGGGCGATGGACACGCTTCTCCACCACTGTACGTCCTCAAAGGCGTAATCGACTTTGCTATCGCTGTAAACGGTGAATGGGAGGAGTTCTTCGCCGACGATGAGTTCTCGACTACTTACTCGCTTTGAGCAAGACCGAGAACAAACTGACGAACGTCTTCGCAGGCTTCTTCGTCTTTCGGCGTATACCGTTCAATGCCCGCCGCACGTAGTTGTTCCTCAAGTCGCGCCATGAGCGGAGCTGGATAGTTGCGATAAAGGCGCTTATCGGCGCGAAGCATGAATCCCAAGTCCAGTTCACGCGCTGCTGGCAGTAGCTTGTTTTCAGCGCCGCTCACCATGCAGGTTGCAAGGTCTGGTCGCCCAAGCCAGGCAACGGTGAGCGCACTTAAGTCAACAACAAACCTTTGGCCTACCTTGTACTGAGGCACTTCGGGATGAACCGGCGTCGGTAATGGCTCTCTGTCTAGACCTTCGAAAGTACGAAACGCCTCCACAAGAGCCCACTTTCGCACGTGTTTTTCTTCTCTCGGTCCTGCCAAAGAACTAAAAGATTCCGCGATAAGTTCTGGCGCGAACTGTTCCAAGACCCTGACTGTTCCAACTTCCGATAGCCCCTGCGCCACTGGCGCATTTCTCAGACCAGCTGCCGCAAACGGAGGGAAGGTGGAATTGCGTTCATAGGGAGTGTTTCGTTGCAGTCGTGTCGATTCCAAAATGGCACCAAACGAGCAATAGGCCGCGTTCAAAGAGTCGGCGGCCAAAATACTTCCCAGGCCCAAAAAGGACCAGGAGTTTTTACGTAGTGGGGTCTCTGTAATGTTCGTTTCGATGACCAGTGGGTCAAACTTCTTGAAGAACTGTCGTTCCCGCGCAAACCGTCCCCCGAAATCAAGGGAGACCAGCTGGTGGTCTGCGGGCAAAAGATAGCGGGAGGCCAGTGAATCGAAACCACCTGAAAAATTCAGGATCACCTTGTTACGCAACTCTGACTGGCCAACATCCCTCAGGGAGGGTTCGCTAGTCCCCACGTGCGATTGAGCCTCAACCTCCGATTTAGTCCAAGCTTCGATTGCTTGTTGAGTTCCCGATGCAACCGGAAATGCAAACTTAATCCGTTCAAACGCCGCTCCGCACAAAGTGGAGGCTGCCAATGCGAGTGCATCCCCACTGACTTCTAATGGCCTGCTAAAGCGAAAATGCACATCCAGACGTCGCTCCGGCAGGCGCGACCGGACCGCCCGCATCAAACGCCCTGATACAGACTTGCGATACGTCAGGTTCGTCCGCAGCACGATGGCTTTTGAATCCCAACGCAACGGCTCGAAGCAAATTTCACTAGGCATAACCCTAGATTAGCTAGATTTCTCTGCTTTCCGTGCACGACATTTCGAAGGCTTTAAAACGAAGATTAATAGGCGATCACCTGGCGATTTGCCTTGAACGCACCCCACTAATATAGTTACTAAACGTCGCACAGAGCGGTTAGCGCATAGCACCTCTCAAAACGACGATCTTATTCCTCCATAGCTCAGTTGGCAGAGCATTCGACTGTTAATCGAAGGGTCACTGGTTCGAGCCCAGTTGGAGGAGCAAAGCTCCCGCTTAGTAGCACTAAGCGGGATTATTTGCGTTTTTGTCTATATTTCTTCAGAAATTCAATTTTTAGGCCTAAACGACAGAATGTGTTGTTTTGCGGCGTGTCAGGCTAAACGACATTTTGTGTTGGTGGGGGTTTAGCGTATGTGGCCTTTGCGTATTCCCATAGAGTGGTTGTAGGCAGTGTCGATGGCACTGTCGTAGGTTGCTGGTCGGCCGTCTTCGTGGCCGCTGGTGGCTTGTTTTTCCTGGTTGGCTAGGGTTTGTGCTTTGGCGAGTGCGTCCTGGCCCCAGTTTTGCTGCCTGGCGATCTCTACAGGGTCGTCAGGCAGTTGCGTGTGGAGGTATAACCACCAGTCGCAGGCGATGCGCTGTTGTTCATCGCGCAGTCCGCGGTGGGTGTGCATAAGTTGCTTAATTTGTGAGTTCACCCCGCCTTCTAGCTTGTTGGTCGTGCGTTCAAACCGTTGGCCTTCTTCGGCTTCGGTGAGGTAGGCAAAGAGGTGTCCTTGTTGGCTCATTTTCTTTAGCTGCAGGTAGATTCCGCGGTGGGTGTAGTGGGTGTACCACCACTTTTTGTTCCGGCGCTTGGACTTTGGAATCTGGTCGAAAGGGACGTCTTTGACGTAGGTTTTGGCTTTGAGCTCGGTGCTAAATACGGTGCCGAACTGCTGTAGCTTCACTGTCCATTCGGCTGCGTCATCCAGGTTGTCAACGGCGAGTAATTCAAAGGAAAGCCGTTGTAATGCTTTACCCATAGCGGAAGTGGGATGAAGGCCGGTGGCGCGTTGGATATTGCGCTTGACGTGGACAATGCAGCGTTGAACCGGGGTATCTGGCCACAGGTGGTGTAGTGCTTTAAGGCCGCCGGCATCCCCATCGCAGGTCACCAATTGTGGTGGGGCTAGTGGGTCGAGCAGGCGCGTGTAGGACCACGAGGATTCTTTCGTGCACCAGAACCAATTGATGACATGGCTGGAGTCGGCAGCTACAACAAGGCACTTGGTGTTGAAGTAGGTGCCGTCGATGAAGATTTGGTCGTAGATTCGCTGCTTATCAACGCTTTGGGGAGGTTGGATAAGCCAGAACGGTTTAAAGCGTCGTTGCAAAGTTCGCGTTGAAACACCGCAGGTTTTAGCTGTTTCTTCCAGGCTGTTGCTGGAGGTGAGCCAGAAGATGAAAAGGCGGAACCATTTGGCTTGCACGGCATCGTTATTCGGGCGGGTGAAGGTGGCCTTGCAGGTGCGGCATCGCCATCGTTGGCGCCCAGCACTCGTTGTTCCGTGTTTCGTGCATTCCCCGCCGCAGACGGGGCATCGAGGATGATTTTTACTCATCCCCTCATCGTGAACCTAGGTGCCTAGCACACCGGCATGTCTTTGGCGGTATTTCATGGTCGAAGCTGGAATATCCCTCTGGATAAGTGAAATAGTCCTAATATCAGCACGCCAGACCGGCTAACCGTACAACCTCCCCAACACATCCTGTCGTTTAGGCCAATTTTTAAACGCTGTGGTGCAAGTACTGCTTATACACAAGCGCATTAAGCCCGAAGACAGCTAAGTAAGAGAACCAAACTGGAATCCTTGAAGCCACCGGACGGCAGTGTTGAGGAGAATCCTGGATTGGTTTGTCGTAGATTTTTCGTGTCTCCACCTGGCCGGCGACTTTGATGGTCTGCGCGATATTGCCGGGCTAGACTGCCCTGCCAAGTTCTGAGTTGTTAGTCAAGTTTAAAATGTGCCCTGCAGATCTCGGCTTCAAATCTATTTTTAATTGAAGTCGGATGTCTTTGGCATTGGCAAGCCTTGCAGGAGGCAGCGGCCCCCGTGCGGCTGAACACCGGTACGCGTGGTTGTACCGTTGTCCACCACGCTAGACCGGCTTCTAGATGTGTAGTGCGCCCCGAGCAATTTAAATGCTCCTTGTAGGCCGAAGACTGCCGTGGGTCTTCCAAAGCTGGCTCGAGGGGGCCGGAAAAGTGTTGTCAGAGTGTCTGAAGACAAGCGCTAATTCCAGATACGCCCTCTAGCTCCTATCGTCCTCTTTAACCACCGTATCGGCGCCCCACGTGAACGTCTACGCCGCCGAAGAGGCTGATGCAGTTGACGACGATTTCTGGCGCGTCTATCGGAAGGTCATTTGGATGGATGGCGCCGTGCTCAACCTTGAGGTCGTGACCGCCAAATAGGCCGAAGCCGTCAACACGGACACGGAATCCTTCTGGAATGTAGACGTCGGTGCCTCCGAAAAGCCCCACGGCATTAATGGTAGTGGTGCGATTGCGCAGCGCCGCTCCTGCAAGGTCGACGTCTACGCCACCGAAAACGCCCAAGGCCGTGAGAGTACGTGCTACTGCCCCACCACTAACGGTCGAACCCCCAAACAGACCCACCGCGAGGGAACGTGGAGCGTCCACGTTGGGCTGCACTTGCTGGATAGCCTGTTCTACTTTGGCAATCGCGTTGGATTCTTGGTGCCCCGAATATGCTTTTGCGATTTGGCGTTCTTCCCCGAAAAGAAGCACCTCTGGGTCTTCCACAAGGTCAGCAAGCGGCTCAATGAGCTCGCCTCGGGTTGTAGCCTGCTCGGACGCTGCCGAACGCTTTTCAAATTCATCGAGGTCGATTTGACCGGCCGACAGCGCATCTCCCAGGATGTCGGCAGCCTTCATGCGGTCTTGGTGGTTACAGCGGATATCCAGCGGTTTCATACCTCTATTATATCCGCTATATCTCCCCCATGCGCAGGTTATTTCTTATTCTGGGCGGCCTTGGAGGAATCAACCTCGGGCAGGAAGTCGTCTACGCGCTCGCCTACTCCGGTCAGCTCCGCGATGGCGGCAACGGCGCGCTGCGCGCCCTTGCCATCGCCATAAGGGTTAACGGCGTTGGCCATGGCTTGGAAAGCGGCGTCGTCGGAAAGCAAAAGCTTAGCCTCGGCCACGATGAGCTCACGGTTGGTACCCACCAGCTTCACGGTTCCGGCGACAACGGCCTCGGGGCGCTCAGTGTTTTGGCGCATAACCAGAACCGGCTTGCCCAGCGCGGGAGCCTCTTCCTGGACTCCGCCGGAATCGGTCAAGATGATGGTCGCGCGGTTTTGCAGCTGGGTGAACTGGTCATACGGCAGTGGATCGGTAATGATGATATTCGGCAGGTGCTCAACCTCTGGGAGAACTGCCTCACGCACCTTGGGATTTAGGTGCAACGGCAGAGCGAAGTTGATCTCTGGGTAGGCCTCAGCCAGATCCTTCACAGCACCGCCGATTTCCTTCATAGCTTCCAGGTTCTCGCGGCGGTGGGTGGTCACAACGACGAGGCGCTTGTCGGAATCTGCAGCCTCCTGCAGCGCGGGATCCTCGAATTTGGTGTCCCAAGATGCTGCTTCCAAAAGGGCATCGATAACTGTGTTGCCGGTGACCACAATGTCCTTGGAGCGCACGTTCTCGCGGCGCAGGTTTTCCATCGATCCAGCGGTAGGGGCCAAGTGCAGCTCGGCCACCTGGCCGATGAGCTTACGGTTAGCCTCTTCTGGGAACGGCGAGTGGATATCGCCGGTACGCAAGCCCGCCTCCAGGTGCACAATCTTTACGCCGCGGTGGAAGCCAGCGAGGGCTGCGGCCATGGCGGTAGAGGTGTCACCCTGGGAGATAATGACATCCGGCTGTTCTTCCTTAATGATGGAATCCAGACCCGCAATCGCGCGGGAGACAATCTCATTGAGCCCCTGGCCCGGCTTCATCAGGCCCAGATCGTGCTTAGGGGTGATGCCGAACATGGAATTGACCTGCTCCAGCATTTCCTTGTGCTGACCCGTAGAAACCGGGATGGAGTCAAAGCGCTCATCATTGTCTAGCGCCTTAATCACAGGGGCGACTTTAATGGCCTCTGGGCGGGTGCCGTAGATGGTCATTACCTTGGGCTTAGTCATTACTCATTTCCTTTTGGTTGATGGGGATACTTCTTTATTGAACCATGTGCGGGAGCGTTGTACCCCCACGCAGGTTGTTGGACTCGCTAGCCGCTGACATTCACGCCACCGTCTGGGGTGAGGGTCACCGTGGCAGCCATGGCGCGGGCTAGGTCGAGGCGCTGCCAGGAGCCGCCTTCTGCCTGCCAATCCAATGGATTGCCGGCTGGGCGCGCGGTCTGGCGTAGCACCTCGGCACGCTGGTTCCAGCTGAGCTCTGGATGGGATGCGGCAAGCAGCACTGGGGCAGCCTGCGGAACCACCATCGGCGCGTCGGTGCGGTAGCGCGGGGCAAAGTCATAGTCCATGAATTTCGAATATTCGGCGACCGCATCTTGGGTGGAGCGGTAGTCGGTACCCTCTTCCCTATCCTGGGCCACCAATTCTTCCACCGTCTTGCCGGTGCGCCACTTAATTTCCTTGCGCACTTCCATCGAGGCTTGCCACAGGGCATGGCGCATGCGCTTGTCATTCAAGCGGTCTGCCGCGGCGGCTTGGCCGGTCATGCGCCCACCGATGACATCCAGCGGGTAATGCACGCCCAGTACTACGCGGTGGTTGCCGGCCTCCGCGCCCCGCAGCATGAGCTGTGGACCTACCTCAGGCAGCATGAAGGACATCAGCGTGGTAATCCACGTTGCCTGATTGGTATGGCCCGAAGGGAAAGCTGGCGAGGTGGGATAGAGATCCTTGGAGCCATCGTCGTAGCGCTTAATCGCCTGCGGCGCGCGCTGGTACGGGCGCTGATAGTTGAAGTAGTACTTCTCTGACATCGTGGAATTGGCCAGTCCGCCTGCGCGGGCGGCGTAACCATTGCCTAGCAGGTATTCGGTTTTGGGCAGGCGGTGCTCGGCCAAGGCGGCACGGAAGGCATCGCCTAGGTTCTTGCCCATCGAGTCAGAAACGGCGTTGAGCACGCTGGTGGAGCTGGCCTTGGCATCGGCCTGCGCGCGGCGGATCAAAGCGGGATCACCGGCTGCGGCGTTATTAATGGCCACGGCCTTGTCCATATTTTCCTGGCGGATTTCTGGCTGGGTCTTGATGTGATCAAAAAGCTGGACTACCTGCCAGTAGTTGCCAAATTGATAAGAGGAAACATCGGATTCAAAGCCCGCGATATAGTCCGTGCTAAACGGCTCTGGAACCGGGGCGCCGGGGTGCTGAACTGGGGCTGCGCCGGTGATGTGCTGGGTGACGGGCTCACGCAGCTGGGGCACGGTTACAGGGAGGGCTGCGGCCGCCGGTGCGAGGGTTATAGTCAGTCCAGTGGCCGCGCAGAGGGCGAACACGCGGGCTGCGGGTCGAAGTTTATTCCGATTGTTCAACGTAGAAACCTTTTACTAGCATCAAATTCCCACGAATAATATCTAGCTAAAGTTAAGGGGAAGTGAACGCGACGCTAAACTCGCATGCACAATCGTGGATTGGCGGGTAGACCTTTGCGGTCACCACTCAGCGTTCTTCAGGCCAATTGGGGCCTTGGTGCGCCGCGGCGGTATCCGGTTGATGGCCGGAGGATTCCGCAGAAATGCTCGCGGTAAAAAGCGCGGCCAGCGCCACTGCTGAAGCCGCCGCCGAATCCCTGCGCTTGTTATTTTCCACACATTTAAACTAGCGCGTATTGCGCGCCATGAAAAGTGCTAGTCCAATGCGGGGCTAGCGTCACCCCTCACTCGTAGCTGGCGGCGCGCGGCAAGGCTTCGCGGTAGGCTAGTGGGGAACTTTTACTCGCATAGAAATAAGGGGACACGCTAGATAATGATCCAATTCGTCTTCGGCGCCGCAGCAGGATACGTTTTTGGCACTAAGGCTGGCCGCAAGCGCTACCACCAGATCAAGGGCGCCTACGAAAAGGCCGTCAACTCCCCCGTGACTAAGTCTGCCGTCACCTCGGCGCGCAAGGCGGTGGCTAATCGCCTGGACCCGGAACCGCGCATGCGCGAGGTTCGCGATTTGTCCTCCAAGCGCAAGGGCAAGGGCCGGCTGCGCGGATCGCAGGTGGATAATGCGGACCGCATTTATGAGCCCGATGAGGACTAGGCCGGTAGCAAGCTAACCTTTAGGCCTCTCCCCTCCCCGCGGCACGCACTTTATTTGAGCTCGTGTCGAGGGGAGATTTTTATGCTTGGGGAGGCGTGCCGCGGAAGGCGCGGTCATTAAGCTCGCGGCGGGCCTGCTCGAGGGCAACGAGGTCGGCGAAGAGCGAGTTATAGCTGGCCTCATCATCGGAGGGACGCATGCGGCCGAGGCGGGCCTTGAGCTGGGCTATCTGATCGCCCACCACGGTCTCTTGCAGGCGGGAAAGTACGGAGTCGGCGTATTTTTCGGGGCCGACGTCGGTAGGCAGGATTGCTTCCACGGCGAGCTCGGAGACGAAATTGCGGCCGGTGAGGTCCTGCATCTCGCCGGCTACTGCGGCAATCCATTCCACGGCGGGCATGGACGCACCCTGGGCGGCGCCGCCGGCGGTGGAAATTGCCTGGCGGACGAGGCGGTAGGCGTCGTTAGTATAGGCGTCGGCAGTAATGCCATCGAAGTACGAGCCCGCCACCTGCGGCATCTGCAAGGCCAGCTTGAGGGCCTCGCGCTGTGGCCACAGGTGGGTTTCCTTGGGGCTCGGCGGATGGATCATCGGCACGTCCTGCTGCGCCGGCTGCTGCTTCGCGTTGTCGAAGCGGCGGATGGTGGGCTTTTCGGCCTTCTTGGGCTTGCGCGCCTCCGCGCGGACCTGCTGGAGGACCTCCTCCGGATTGGCCCAACCCACCCAACCGGCGAGGCGGCGGGCGTACTCGCGCTGGAGGGGCTGATCGCGGATCTGCGCCACCACGGGGACTGCGCGGCGCAGGGCCTGCAGGCGCCCCTCCGCGGTATCGATGCGGTACTCCGCGATGACGGATTGGATGACGAACTCGAACATGGGGATTCGGTCCGCGATGAGCTCGCGCACTGCGGCATCGCCCTTCTGTAAACGCAGATCGCACGGGTCCATGCCGTCAGGCGCCACGGAGACGAAGGACTGGCCGGTGAATTTCTGCTCACCGTCAAAAGCGCGCATGGCGGCCTTCTGCCCTGCCTCATCGCCGTCGAAGGTATAGATGAGCTCGCCGTTGAAGTAGGAATCATCCAGCATCAGTCGGCGCAGCACCTGGAGGTGCTCCCCGCCAAAGGCGGTGCCGCACGATGCCACTGCGGTCTTCACACCGGCGGCGTACATGGCCATGACGTCCGTATAGCCCTCGACCACCACTGCCTGGTGGTTATCGGCAATATTGCGCTTGGCCAGATCGAGACCGAAGAGCACCTTGGACTTGTGATAGAGCATGGTCTCGGGGGTGTTCATGTACTTGCCGAGCTTGTCGTCGTCGAAAAGCTTGCGGGCGCCAAAGCCAATGACGTTGCCGGAAAGGTCCTTGATGGGCCACAGCAGGCGGCGGTGGAAGCGGTCAATGGGGCCGCGCTTGCCCATCTTGGAAATGCCGGCCGCCTCCAGTTCCTCGAAGGAAAAGCCTAGGCGCAGCAGGTGCTTGGTGGCGGTATCCCAGCCCTCCGGCGCATAGCCGCACTCAAAGTCATAGATGACCTCGCGGGAAAAGCCGCGATCCAGCAGAAAGTCCCGGGCGGTAGCGGCCTGCGGGGTCTCCAATTGCTGGCGGTAGAACTCGTGCGCGGCCTTATTCGCGGCGATGAGGCGCTGGCGGGTACCAGGCTTCTCATTGCGCGCGCCCGTGGAACCGCCCTGGTAGTTGATGTGGTAGCCGATCTTCTGCGCTACCGCTTCCACTGCTTCTGGAAAGGAAACCTGCTCCATTTCCATCAGGAAGCTAAAGACATCGCCGCCCTTGCCGGTGGAAAAGCAGTGATAGTAGCCGCGCTGCGGGCGTACGTGGAAGGACGGGGTCTTTTCATCCTTGAAGGGGCTGAGCCCCTTGAGCGAATCGTGTCCGGCGGGCTTGAGCTGGACGTACTCGCCCACGATCTCTTCTAAAGGCGCGCGTTCACGGATAGCTTGAATGTCGCTGTCCGGAATTCTGCCTTTTGCCATGCGTACAGACTACCCCGCGCGCGGCGGGAATGTTCAAATGGCTGGGCCAGGATGGTGTGGTGCCTGTGAGTTCACGGTTTGGGCGGAAACTACCCTCTGATGGGGTGTATTCCGCATGCCTTTACCTACCCCCGTGACGGGGGAATTTTTGGCCTTGTTGGGAGTACCGGCCGATTTCGGTATTCACCGCTACACCTGCAAGAATAAAGGTATGCCCAAGTCCCAAGCGTCTAAGAAATCGCTCCCAGTAGCCCTCGGCGGCCTTGCGCTTGCCGTCGTTGCAGGCTACTTCGGCTTCGACCTCGGCGGCGATGGCGATTCCCCTGCTTCTTCGCCGTCCGAGTCCGCAGGCGGCGCTAAGGCTGGCGACGCCGATACTTGCGAGATGTCTTCCCTCCCTGCCGAGGCGAACGACACCGCGAACGATATTTTGGCCGGTGGCCCCTATGACTACCCGGATAATGACAACGCCCGCTTTGGCAACTACGAGGGACGCCTGCCGCAGCAGGACAAGAATTACTACCGCGAATACACGGTAGAAACCCCGGGCAGCAAGAACCGCGGCGCCCGCCGCATCATCACTGGCGGCGGCAGCGAGACCGACCCGGACGTGTGGTACTACACCGATGACCACTATGAAAGCTTCTGTTCTATCCCAGACGCGGAGGAGTAATAATGCAACGCATCCTCATTACTGAACACATCCGCACCCGCGCGGACTTCTTCAACGCGCTTGGCCGCACTCGCGGCTGCGAGGACTGCGGCCCCCGCAACCTCGATGACCTGGCGGACTTCCTGCGCGAGCAGCGCACCACCGTCATCATTGCCTCCGACATGGAAATCGCGGACGCGGAGTTGGAGGGCGTTGCCACCGTTTTGGAGGATCAGGGCGTGAAGTTGGTGCGCTAGCGACTCGGGCCCTAGGACTAAGACTGGGGCTGGGGCGTTAGGTCCATAGATATCAGGCCGAATTGAGGGTTGTGAGCTCTCAATTCGGCCTTTTCGCGCTCAGATCGGCCTGATGAGTTTCGACCTAACTCTAGCGGTGCTGGGTGGGCCAGGTTTAGCTGAGGAACCCAGACAGCTCCGCGCTCCGCCGAGCCAGGCGCTCCAGTCGCGATTCGGTCATGGAGGCAATTTGGTCGATGATGGCGCGGTCGCGGGCTGCGTCGGTATCGGCCTGCTCCCACCACAGGCGGAAGGTGGCATCGAGGGAGCCGGGGGCGCCGGCTACCAGGTAGTCGTAGACGCGGTAGATGCGCTCGCGCTGGCGGTCTTGGCGTGCGAGGTGGGCGGGCTCGTCCATGACGTAGAGGACGGCGATGGTTTTGAGCAGCTTGACTTCGGCTTCGGCTTGCTTGGGAACGATGAGGTCGCCGTGCATGCGGCCAAGGCTATTGGAGGCGATGAGTTCGGCATTGGCCTCGCTGGTGGCGCCAACGGTTGCGCCGACATAGCGGCCGACGAGCTCGGAGGTCATCTTCTTCAGGTTGGCGTAGTCGCGCAAGGAATAGTCAAAGTCACCGATGGCGTTGATGACGCTTAAGTTGCGCAGGCTATCGGCTGCTTCTAGGAGCTCGTCGGCGGTGCCGCCGAAGGCCTTGGCGCCCTTTTCTGCTAGTTGGGCCAGCTCCACCAAGTCCCAGAGCACGCTCAAAGAGATGCGCCGGGAGATGATGCCATCTTCCACGTCGTGCACGGAGTAGGCGATGTCATCGGACCAGTCCATGACCTGGGCCTCGATGCACTTGCGGTTATCGGTATGGCCCTCGCGCAGCCAGTCCAATAGGTGCGCGTCTTCGTCGTAGGCGCCGTACTTGCGGTTGGTGGTGCCATCCGGGTTGGTCTTTGTCCACGGGTATTTGCAGGCGCCGTCGAGTGCCGCGCGGGTGAGGTTGAGTCCAAAGCTTTGGGGTTCGCCGCGGGCATCGTCCACGATGACCTTCGGCTCCAAGCGGGTGAGGATGCGCAGGGTTTGGGCGTTGCCCTCGAAGCCGTTGAGGGCGACCTCGTTGAGCGCATTCTCGCCATTGTGACCATAGGGCGGGTGGCCGATGTCATGGGTCAGGCCGGCCATATCGCAGAGATCGGGATCGAGGCCCAGCCCGGAGCCGATGCTGCGCGCGATTTGGCCGACCTCCAGGGAGTGGGTCAGCCGGGTACGCGGGGTATCGCCGTCGCGCGGGCCGACGACCTGCGTTTTATCCGCTAGCCGGCGCAGAGCGGCCGAGTGCAGCACGCGGGCGCGGTCACGGGCGAAGAGCCCGCGGTGCTCCTCCACGGGGTGGAAGGCTGAGCCCTTCGGCTTTTCATCGGCCAGGCGGGCAAAGTCGGCGGCGGAATAAGAATAGGACACGGCCTCAAGTTTATTCCGTGAACTGGCCTTTGGGGTGAGCAACGTGGCCGCCTAGTTTTTAGCAGGCTGCGGGCCTTTCACAAAGTTGCTGCCCACAGCAGCCAAGCCCACAACTACCACTAGGAAAAGTATGAGTCCAAACGGGACAGCTGGAAAGTGCAGTACAAGTTTATGCGATATATAAGAATGCATATATGAGCCCAGTAGAGCGGCTGATCCTAGCGATAAGGCCAAAGCAAAAGCCGAAGGCAAACAATTAGCCAATTTCCTGTTCCTGTGCGCTTCAGCAACTGAGACGCCTTGTTCCCAAATGGTCTTAGTGAAGCGAATGAGCCGACCTTGTTGAGCCAACGCCAGTCCGAAGATGAGAACTGCTCCCCCAACAATCACGTAGGCGAACAACGGGATAAATTCGCTTGTACCAGTACCGTTTGGACCGTAAAGCAACGTTGAGGGTAGGTTTTCTGCCCATTGCTGAGCACCTACAACCTCCATCTCTTGACTATCGCTCAATTCGACTTGTTTCGAAAAAATTGCTACAGCATACCCTTCATCTTTCCTTTCGCCCGCTCCCCAAGTAGGCTCTGCTTCAGCATTAAAGGATTTATCCCATGGCCGCATCCACGTTTGATCAAATGGAGATCGGGGGTCCGTCTCAACTACTCCTTGGTCTTTGACCAAGGAACCTACTGCTCCGTTCCTATCTTCTACTAGTGCAAAGACAGCTCCGTCTTCCATAGTGGAAGGCTGGAGCTCTCCCGAGTCTTGGACAGCAGGAACCCAGCTAAGAACTCCTAGGCAATCTGCGGCGTGGTCCTGACAAAAGTTTTTAGCGGCGGAGGTGCCGAAAGTTTGTCCATCCTGCTGCGCCCCTACATAGACGTCCCTTACATTGTCAGCCAACTCTTCTCTTGCTGAGTAGAGGGCTGAATCATTCACAATAAAAAGAATGATGGGAAACAAGATAAAAACACAAGAGACCCGCAATGTAGTAGCGGCGATAAAAGACCGCGCATACCGGACTCCTAAAATCGGAGGATCCCATCCCCTAATCTTGAGGGAGAGATATTCGGCGAAATATAAGACAACTGCGTAGAAAAATACAGAAGCAGCACTCACCAAGAAGGGGACGCAGTAGACGAAAATCATCGGCCACCTACTAGACGGATCCGCCTGGGGCATCGCCACAAATCCCACCAGCAATACAACACTGGCCGCTATCCCTAGAGGATATCGAAGGAGTTCTGCAGCCCGCGGATTCCTTGGATTTGGATCTATGCGAGCTGGGCCTTGGCTCAAATCTTCCAAAACTCTCGTCTCCTGTTGGAAAGGAACGAAACTCAGGAAAGCGATCGCGCACCATGAGATCACAGCGACGAGCAGCGGTGAAGGAAGTCCTTGTGGAAGATCAATGCCAAAACCCGAATATAGAACCAAGAAGATTGGCTTCATTAGCACTGGAACCAGAACTGCGCTAACTATTGAAAAGAAAAAATAAACTATAAGTAGCTCAAGAAATAACGCTCGCCGAATTCGTTTTAATGCTAACCCAAATAAACGAAGGGCCTCATAGTGGTGGCGCCTCCCCTCCACCACATGCCTTAAGCTGTATTTGAGTGCCAGAGTAAAGGGAATGATCGATACGAGAGCCGAATACATCAGCCCCATTGCCATAGATTCGGCTACTTTGTCCGCCGCTACAGTGCAGACTAACAGACAGACAAAGAAGATGAGCACAAACGAGGTAGCTAGTAGCGGGATACTCTCCACAAATGTGCTTTTACGGATCTTCGCTTCCACAGCGCGAAAATTCATTGGTTTACCCCGATTTCCAAAACCTGATCACAAAACTGCGCTAAACGGTCATCGTGGGAAACTACCAAGGCGATTGCGTGGTTTCTTACAATGTAATTATGCAGATATCGCAACACTGAATATGCGTTGTCCTCATCCAATGCACTCGTCGGTTCGTCTGCGAAAACGAGTTGGGGCTTTTTAGACATTGCCGTTGCTATGGCCGCACGTTGGCGTTGTCCCCCTGAAAGCTCGTGCGGTAGAGAGGCTCCGTATTCACTCATATTGAGTTGAGCTAGCAAAGAGCTATTAGCGTCCGAGTCCGCAGTTACTCCGCTTAGCCCTTGCGCGAAGGAAAGGTTTTCGGCGACTGTCAAACAGGGCACTACGCCGGAATCTTGAAACACTATTCCCATCGATTTAGCTCGAAATTTATCTCTGTTTCGAGCGGATGAGCTCCATAAATCATGTCCGAAAATATTGACGGTTCCTGATGTTGGCTTCTGGAGTCCAGAGATAACGCGAAGCAGCGTCGATTTGCCGGACCCAGAGGTACCTCGAATCCAAGTAAGGGTCCCCGGCTCATGCACAGAGTTGATAGAGAATAGCGGACTACTTTTCCTGCCTAGCTTCACAGATATGTTTTCCAGTTTTAACACGCTTTCCTCCTGAGGCTTCGTAGCATTTCAGCGCTGACCAACATGGCTCGGTGTTATTTCCTGATGTAGCGGAAAAGAAACCCTTCTCCCATAGAAATGTTTCGTCAGCCTGCAGAATATCATGCGATCTTTCTTATCGCCGTGGAAAAGTATCCCTATCTTCCTGCTGGATCGTCTGATGCCGCAGCTTCTGATTGGGGCGCAGCACTTGCTCCACGCGGTAGAAACCATTGCGCAGCGCCGCGGCGCCGCGCGGTGGCAAAAGGCCGGCCAGCAGTGCGTAGGCTACGCCACCGGTCTCGTGGGCAAGATAGCGCCACCAGGGCTTAGAAAAGCGCGCGGCCGGGTAATACGGCGTGCCGGAGATGGTGGCCGTGATGCCCTCTTGGCGGGCGATGAGTGCGGTGCGCAGGCGGTGGAGGGGATCGGTGATGATGGTGGCGTCGGAAAGCGCGAAGGCTTCCTTGACCGCGCTGAGGGAGCTGCGGGTATCCATGCCCTCCTCCACCGCGTGCACGGTCAGGTGCGGGAAGTGCTCGCGCAGGTAGGTGCGGCCGACGCCGGCCTCAGTAAACCTATCCCCGGGCAGCTTGCCGCCCACGGTGATGACCTCCAGTCCCTCGGCGGTGGCGAGCTCGCCGGCGTGGCGCAGGCGGCCGGTCAGGATGCGGGAGGGGCGGCCATCGTATTGGGCGGTTCCTAAAACAATTGCGTACTTCACTGCCCCACTACATTACCTGCCAGAGCGCAAAGTTAAGCCGGTAAAGTGGTGGGCATGAATTTGAGTGCACGTTTGGGCCGCGCGGCCATTGCCGCTTTCATTTTAGGCTGCACCTCCGTCGGTGCGGGGTCTGCCTTCGCCGCCGAGACCACCACGGTGGCGCAGGGCACCGATACGGCAGCCCTAACGGAAAAGGTTACCGATGATGCGGGTGTATTAAGCACCCAAGAGAAGGCCGAGCTCAGGGAGAAGATTGGCCAACTGCAAAAGGACAAGCACTTAACGCTCTTTGTCTATATCACCGACGAGCTGGGCACGGATCCGGAGAGCTTTGCCGGCCAGGCGGTCAAGGACAAGGGACCGAATTCCGCGGTCTACGCGCTATCCATCAATGACCGCAAGATGGGCGTACAGACCGGCGATGCATGGCCCAAGGGCCGGCTGGACCAGATGTATGACGCGGCCTATGACAAGCTGGCCAGCGACGAGTACGGGGCTTCGGCCCTCGCGCTTGCTGATGCCGCCTTGGGCAACTCCCCCGCCTCCGATTCCTCCGACTCCTCTGGCCTGGCGTGGCTGGGCGGTGGCGCGGCCGCCATCGTCGCCGCCGGTGGCGGAATCATGTACTACTCGCGCCGCAACACCAAGAAGAATAATGCGCAGACGCTGGAATCCGCCCGCGAGATCGCCCCGGGCGATACCGATCAGCTAAACCGCCTCCCGCTGGAGACTTTGGACCAGCTGGCCCAGGAGGAGTTGGTCTCTACCGATGAGTCCATCCGCCGCGGCAAGGAGGAACTTAATATCGTGCTCTCCGAGTTCGGCCCCGAGCGCGTGCGCCCGTTTACCAAGGCGATGAACCACTCCACTTCTACCCTGCAAAAGGCCTTCCACCTGCGCCAGCGCCTGGATGATGCCGTGCCGGAGTCCCCGGCCGAGCGCCGCCAGATGCTGGTAGAAATCGTCTCCTCCTGCGGTCAGGCCGATGACGCCCTGGATGCGCAGTCCGAGGAGTTTGCCAAGATGCGCGACTTGCTCATCCACTCCGATGAAAAGCTGGACGAGCTCACCCAGCGCACCGTGGGCCTGCGCGCCCGCCTGCCGGAGGCCGAGTCCACGCTGGCTGGCCTGAAGTCCAACTATGACGAGCACGTGCTCTCCTCCATTGCCGATAACCCCGAGCTTGCCGCCGCTTCGCTCGATGAGGCCGAGAAACTGCTCGACAAGGCCCGTGGGGTCCAGGCCCAGCCGGCCGGCCAGCAGGGCCCGCTGGTGGGACTTATTCGCGATATCGAGCACGCCTGCGAGATGACGGATCGCCTCATTTCCGGCGTGGAAAATGCCGAGGAAAATATCGCCACCGCCCGCGGCAACCTCGAGGCGCTTATCGCCGAGGTCGAGGGCGAGATCAACGAGGCCCGCGAACTTGAACGGCAAGGCAAGGCCCAGGGAACCACCGCGGATTGGGACAAGCTCGAAGATCTGCTCGGTCGCGCCGGCACCGCCGTCAACGAAGCCAAGGCCCACGGCCAACAGGATCCGCTGGGCCAGCACACCGCGCTGACCTCCATCGATACCGAGCTGGATGAAGCACTCGACCGCGTGCGGGAAAAGACTTCCACCCACGCGCGCCAGCTAGACCTCTTCCGCCAGCAGATTTCCGTGGCGGAATCCAATATCCAGGCCGCAGAAGACCTCATTTCCTCCCGCGGGCGCATCATCGGCTCGGGTGCGCGCACCGCGCTTGCCGATGCCAAACGTCTCCACGCCCAAGCCCTCCACACCGAGCGCAGCGATATCCGCGCCGCTCTCCAGTCCTCCCGCGAAGCGGTGGCCGCGGCCCAGGCGGCGCTGCAGCGCGCCAAGGAAGACATCGACGAGCACCGTCGCCACCAGCAGCGCCAGCAGATGGGCAACGCCGCCGGCAATGTCGTGACCGGTATGGTCCTTGGCCAAATGCTCGGCGGCGGCCGCGGCTTCGGCGGTGGATTCGGAGGCGGCGGCTTCGGTGGAGGCAGCTTCGGCGGCGGTGGCGGCGGAGGCGGCTTCCGCGGCGGCTCCTTCTAGGCCTCCCAGCCCAGACCGCTCCACGGTCCGGAAGCCAGGCAGCCCTCCAGTCCGGCTCTAGGCTCGCACGGGCAGCTCGGCTCGCGGCGCTGGGCTAGGTGCGGAGGGTGCGCGGGGCGGCGTCGAGAAGCGCGCAGGCGTAGCTCAAGAAGATGGCGTCGAGCTCCGGCAGATCGCCCACGCTCACGCGCAGTCCATCGCCGGCCGGCGCGGTGCTGGCAACCTCGGCGCCCGTGCCGCGGGCCACGATGCGGCGCTCGCGGCGGAAGGGGTTGCGGCGCTCGAGAAGGTACTCGCGGTCGGCGCAGGTCGCGCGCAGGCGGGTGACGGTAATCCCGGCCTGGGTGACCGAGAAATCCTCGCCCGCGGCGGTCTGCGCGCGCAGGAAGAACCGCGGGGAGGAAGAATCCAGCGAGGATTCTACTGCGAGGCGCTCGCCGGCCGCGGTGGCAAGCACGCCGTCGCGCACGGAGGCAAGCTCGTGCCCCTCGGCGTTGGTGAGAGCGCCCGCGCGCCAGGTCCACTGGATAGTCATTAGAGGACGAATAGCGCGACGAGGGCGACGATGGATGCCAGGACCAAGGTGATGATCCAGGCCCAGGCTTTGCCCTGGGTATTGGCATCCAGGATGACGCGGGTAAACCAGCTCAGGCCGGCGATTTCCGCGGTGGTCAGGCCCTCGGCATCGTGCTCGAATTCGAGGATGGCCTTGCGCACGCCGGAATTGCGGGCGGTAAACTGCCCTACCTTTTCGTCATCGACGTCATCGATGATCCAGTCGCCGCTGTTTTCGTTGATGAAGGTGAAGGTGCGGCCGTTGAGCGATGCCTCCAGGCGCTTGTCGCGGCCGGGGCGGCCGGCGAGGCGGTAAATGGAGCCGTCGGCAAGCGTGGCAGAAGCGCCAAGGTCACTGACCTCGGTGCGCCAGAAGTGGCCGTCCACCTCCGCGGAATGCTCCGAGAATACGCCCAGCTGCTCCGGGCCTTCCTCGGCCAAGAGCACGGGCTTTGCGCGGTCGGAGCGATCCCAGCTGGTGTAATGCATTACTAGCACCCAATCAGGCGGGCGGCGAGGTAAGCCTCGAGGTCATCGAGCTTCACGCGCTCCTGCTCCATGGTGTCGCGCTCGCGCACGGTCACGGCATCGTCCTCGAGGGTGTCGAAGTCGAAGGTGACGCAGAACGGGGTGCCGATCTCATCCTGGCGGCGGTAGCGGCGGCCGATGGCACCGGAGACGTCAAAGTCCACGTTCCAGTGTGCGCGCAGCTTATCGGCCAGCTTGCGGGCCGGCTCGGAAAGCTCTTCCTTCTTGGACAGCGGCAGGACGGCCACCTTGATCGGTGCCAGGCGGCGGTCCAGGCGCAGGACCACGCGCTTATCGGTGCCGCCCTTGGCGTTGGGAGCCTCTTCCTCGTCGTAGGCATCCACCAGGAAGGCCATCATGGAACGGCCCAGGCCGGCGGCCGGCTCGATGACGTACGGAATCCAGCGCTCCTCGTTGGCCTGGTCATAGTAGGACAGATCCTCGCCCGAGCCCTTGGCGTGAACGGACAGGTCATAGTCCGTGCGGTTGGCCACGCCTTCCAGCTCGCCCCACTTGGAGCCCTTGAAGCCAAAGGCGTACTCCACGTCCACGGTGCGCTTGGAGTAGTGGGAGAGCTTTTCCTTCGGGTGCTCGTACAGGCGCAGGTTTTCTTCCTTAATGCCCAGGTCCACGTACCAGTTGTAGCGGTCATCAATCCAGTACTGGTGCCACTCTTCGTCCTCGCCCGGCTTGACGAAGAACTCCATCTCCATCTGCTCGAACTCGCGGGTACGGAAGATGAAGTTGCCTGGGGTGATCTCGTTGCGGAAGGACTTGCCGATGTTCGCGATGCCAAACGGCGGCTTCATGCGCGAGGAGGTCATCACGTTCTTGAAGTTAACGAAGATGCCCTGTGCGGTTTCCGGACGCAGGTAGTGCAGGCCTTGCTCATCGTCCACCGGGCCCAGGAAGGTCTTGAGCAGACCGGAGAAGGCCTTCGGTTCGGTCCAGTCACCCGGCTGGCCGGTTTCTGGGTCATTGATATCTGCCAGGCCGTTTTCTGGCTCGTGGCCGTGCTTTTCCTCGTAGGCCTCAATAAGGTCGTCGGCACGGTAGCGCTTGCCGGTGTGGCGGGATTCCACCAGCGGGTCAGAAAAGACCTCGACGTGACCGGAGGATACCCAGACCTGGCGCGGCTGGATGACGGAGGTATCTACGCCCACGACGTCTGCGCGGGACTGCACCATGTGGCGCCACCACTGGCGCTTGATGTTTTCCTTGAGCTCTACACCAAGAGGGCCGTAATCCCACGCGGAGCGGGAACCGCCGTAAATTTCACCTGCCTGGTAGACCAAGCCGCGGCGCTTACACAGGTTTACAACGGTATCGATGACGGATGCCATTAGTTTTCGGACTCCTCTGGTAGGGGACAGTCTTGACAATCTCGTTCAGTCTAACCCGAAGCGCTTCCCGGCGGTGGGATTGGGGCATGAATTTAATCTGAAATAAATACAACGTATTGCAAGTATCGGGTAATATAAGGGTAACCGACAGGTAATAGGTATTTAATTGAAGGTGACATTCCCTATGACGACCACTTACAAGGCCCCAAATACTTCTGCGGCTGCCGGCGTTATCGCTGCCCTTGATTCGCCCCTACGCATCGCAATCATCTCCCGCTTGGCCGAGCGCGATCACTTTGTCCATGAGCTGGTCAAGGCCACCGGCAAGTCCCAGCCCCTTATCAGCCAGCACCTGCGCGTGCTCAAGCAGGCAGGCATCGTGGACTCCGAGCGCAGCGGCCGCGAGGTAACCTACTCGCTCATTGCGCCGCGGGTTTTGGACCTGCTTGCCGACGCCGCCAAGATCGCCTCCTAGCCCCTCCCCTCCTGCATAAAAAGCCGCCTGACTGTGCAGTTATTGAAAAAGCACTGATAATATTGCGGTCATGGCTTTACACGACAGTATTCCCAAACTAGGCGCGCGCAATACCAAGCAGCGCACCGCAGTGGTTGAGGTACTGCGGGAAATGGAGAAATTCGCCTCCGCCAAGGAGATCTACCACGAGCTCCAAGAACGTGAGGAAAAGGTGGGCCTGACCACCGTGTACCGCACCCTGCAGTCCCTGACCGATATCGATGCGGTGGACGCCCTCCACATGCCCAATGGCGAAACCCTGTACCGCCATTGCGATACCGATGCCCACCACCACCACTTGGTATGCACCAAGTGTGGCCGCACCGAGGAGATCGACGGCGGCCCGATTGAAAAGTGGGCCACCTCCGTAGCGAAGGAGTATGGCTTCGAGCTCACCGGCCACGATGCCGAGGTCTTTGGCATCTGCAGCGACTGCGCCGCCTCTGCCTAATCGCGCTCGCGCTTCCCCTCAGGGTCGCCCCTCCCCCTCACCTCAGCCTCCAGTTACCGGCGGCTGAGGTTTTTCTTTTGCGCTACTTCTTCACGCCACCGAAGCGGCGGTCGCGCCGCGCATACTCCTCGATGGCGGCGAAGAGGTCCTCCGGAGTGAAGTCCGGGAAGAGTTTGTCTTGGTAAATCATCTCCGCGTAGGCGGACTGCCAGAGCAGGAAGTTTGAGGTGCGCTTCTCACCGGACGGGCGCAGGAAGAGATCCACGTCCGGCATGCTCGGGTCATAAAGATGCTGCGCGATGGTTTCTTCCTTGATATCGCGCGGGTTGAGCTCGCCCGCGGCCACCTGCTTGGCGATGTCCCTAAAGCCATCTACCAGCTCTGCCCTACCGCCGTAATTCACGCACATGGCCAAGGTCATCTTGGTATTGTCCTTGGTCAGCTCCTGGGCAGCCTCGAGCTCTTTAATAACCGAGCGCCACAGGCGCGGGCGGCGGCCCGCCCACACCACCCGCACGCCGCGCTCATTGAGCCACTCGCGCTGACGGCGCAGCACGTCGCGGTTAAAGCCCATGAGGAAGCGGACCTCCTCCGGGCTGCGGCGCCAATTCTCCGTGGAGAAGGCATAGGCCGAAAGGTAGGGAACGCCGGCGGCGAGGCAAGCATCGACGACGTCGAGAAGCACGGCTTCTCCGCGCCTATGCCCCTCGGTGCGCTTCATGCCTTTTTCCTGGGCCCAGCGGCCGTTGCCGTCCATGACCAACGCAATGTGGCGCGGCATGAACTCGTCCGGGATATTCGGCGGGGTCAAAGTGCGGTTCGGGTCTGGCGTAATCACGGGCTATATTCTACTGCTCCATAACCTGCAATGCGGAAACATTGCGCTCCATGTGCCACTGCAGGTGCGCCCGCGCTAGGCGATGCCCCTCCTGTTTCTGCGCATTCGTCGGATTCGTCGGGTGATTATGCGCCAAAAGCCACAGGTGATGCAGGGTTTCCGGGTCTACCTCGGCCGCGCCTGGCGGACGGCATTCGTGGCACGCCGCGCCGCCTACCGCCGGGTGAAAGGCGTGGTGCGGGCCCGGCCGGTTGCACTGGGCGCAGTTAAACAGGCTCGGCACCCAACCTGCATGCGCCATGGCCTGCAGTAAGAAGGCATCCAGCGCCATGGTCGGGTCCGCGGTTTGCAGCTGCTCCAAGGTCGCGGTGACGGAGTCGTAGAGGTAGGGGTCTTGGGCGGCGTCGGCAAACGCAAGGCGCTCGGCCGATTCCAGCACCGCGCACGCGGCCGTGTAGCGCTCATAGTCCTCAATGAGGCGCGCGCCAAAATAGTCGACCGTATCCGCCTGGGAAATGGTAGCCAGATTCTTGCCCACATACAGCTGGACATCGAGGTTGACGAAGAGCTGCAGGCGCGAACCAAAGCGCGACTTGGCGCGGCGCACGCCTTTGGCCACCGCGCGCACGAGGCCATGATCGCGGGTAAGCAGGACTATAACGCGATCAGCCTCACCAAAGTCATAGCTGCGGATGACCACTGCGCGGTCACGATAGTTCTCGCGCATAGTGGTTTAGAACCCGAGCCTACCCAGCGACTTCGGGTCAGACTGCCAATTCTTCAGCACCTTGATGCGCAGATCCAGGTACACATTGTGGCCGAGCAGCTCGATAATCTCCTTGCGGGCATTGCCCACAATGCGACGGAAGCGCAGGCCATCCTTGCCCTCGATAATGCGCTTTTGGCCGGGGCGCTCCAGGTACAAAATGGCGTGGATATCCAGCACACCCTCGCGGGTGCGCGACGGCAGCATCTCATCGACCTGCACCGCCACCGAGTGCGGCAGTTCCGCCTTCAAGCCGGATAGGGCGGCTTCACGGATGAGTTCCTCGATGCGCTTTTCCTGGCCCTCATCGGTGATGTGGTCATCCGGGTAGAACTTCGGGCCTTCTGGCAGGTGGTCCACGATGACCTGCACCAGCTCATCAAGCTGCACGCCCTCCTTGGAGGAAACCGGGATGACTACCGCATTCGGGTCATCCTGGGAGAGCAGCTCGTGCAGGGCCAGCAGCTGCGCGCCAACCTGGTCCTTGCTGGCCTTATCCAGCTTGGTGACGATGCCGATGATCGGGGTCTTTGGCGCGATGGAGCGCACGTTTTCTAGGATCCAGCGGTCACCCGGGCCAATCTTTTCATCGGCTGGGATGGTCAGGCCGATCACATCCACATCGGCATAGGTATCTTTCACTACCTCGTTGAGGCGCTCGCCCAAAAGGGTGCGTGGGCGGTGCAGACCCGGCGTATCTACGACGATGACCTGGGCATCATCGCGGTGGACCAAGCCACGAATGGTATGGCGGGTGGTCTCCGGCTGGTCTGCGGTAATCGCAATCTTTTGCCCCACCAGGGCATTAGTCAGCGTGGACTTGCCGGTATTCGGACGCCCCACAAAGGATACGAAACCAGAGCGGAAACCCTCCGGGGTATCGGTGTACTGCGAATAATCAAGCGGGGCTGCCGAATTCTCGGCGCCTTCCGGCACGGCATCATCGGGGTCTTCCGGAAGACCCTCGAATGCCGCATCAAACTGTGCATCAAAATCAGAACTCATTACCCGCAATAATAGCCCACAGAGTCAAGATCTCCGATTAGTTCGCGGCCAATTCGCACCGGTGAAGCGGCATAGGACTAATCTATGGAGAAACCTCTTCTCTCCAGCGCATACCGCGCTCACTCTCCGAAAGGCTCCTCATGCCCCGCAAATCCCCTGCCCTACTTTTGGGCGCTGCCCTTACTCTCATCCTTTCCGCATGCTCCTCGCCTAATTCCGAGTCACCCGCCGAGACGAGTACTAGTTCTTCGGCTACCTCTTCTTCATCCGCCACCAGTTCTTCAAGTACGGCCTCTTCTGCCGCTACCATCAGCAGCGAAGAGAGCATGGCGGAAGAACCTGCAAAAAGCGCCGCTCCTGAGCCGGAGACCCAGCCTCAAACCGCGGCTGCCGAGCCGGAGCTGCTGTATTGCGATCCGGGAAATTTGACCATCATCGGTACATTTTCCGACGGCACGCAAAGGCCCACAGAGCTATGCGATACTCCCGCTCATCGCCGATCTGCACGCGCAGAAGGAGTGTGCGGCAGTCTAGACGGACGATATAAGTACCCCGAAGAATGGGCCGAGCTGTGCAATGGAGGCCTTCCGCCTTCAGATTCAGATTCGTTGAATGACTATGGCGACGTAGATGCTGGATACACGCCAGAGTCCGACGCAGTGTTAGATACGCCAGCCGATGCCGATACTGGTGCGGTAGAAGGCTACGAGTATTAGCGGGAAAGACCGCACGCTGGACAACGCCAAAGCCCTGCGCCCGTCGAAACGGGTGCAGGGCTTGCCGCTAAATTAGTGAAGCTTACTTAAACTCATCCGGCAGCGGTCCAAGCTGCGGGCCGTCCGGGTAGTACTTCCAGCCATCCTTGATGCGGACGTCGTCAGCCCACGGCAGCTTATACTTGCCCTTAGCCAAGTCCTCGACCCAGGTGAGATAGTTGTCGGTCTTGCCGCCGGGGTAGCCCACGTATCCGCGGTTGCCCAGGTTGAAGATGTTGTTTTCTAGGCCCCAATTGATACGGGCCTTGTCAGCCAACTCTGGGAAGATTTCGGCGGTGACGATCTCGCCGGGATTGCGGTGGCCCTCAGAAATCATGTGGCCGTCGTAATTGCAGACGTTACCTTCACCGAAGTAGTAGAAGGTGTTGTCGTAGCCAGCCAAGTTTACGGATGCGGTGTACATCAGGTTCTGGAAGGCATTCGTCTTATTGGTCATGATCCACTGATCCTGGGTCTGTGTGGAGTAGCCAGAGATGCGGATATAAACGTTGGCGCCCTTGTATGCAGCCTCGCGAGCAAGCTCAGGGAACATGCCATCGTGGCAAATGTTCACGGCAAGCTTGGAGCCCTTCGGGCCGTCGCAAACCGGCATGCCCAGATCGCCCGGGTACCACGGTTCGATAGGAGTCCACGGCTGGAGCTTGCGGTAGTGCAGCGCAATTTCACCATCGGAGTTGATGATGATGGCGGTATTAAATGGCGGCTTTCCTTCCTCATGGTTTGGTTCCATGATGGAGAAGACGCCCCACACGTCATTTTCCTTACAAGCCTGCTTGAACTGATCTACCTTGGGATCATCGAGTCCAATGAGGAATTCATCATAGGACCAAATCTTGGTGTTGAGACCGGAGGAAGAATATTCCGGGAAAACAATAAGGTCGAGGTCTGGGTAACCGGCCTTGGTGGAACCCACCATGCGGCAGATTTCGTCCACGCTAGCCTGGACGTCTTCCGGGGTATTGACCACCGGAACGGGATACTGAATGAGGGCCATCAACAGGCCGTCGGGGGATGCGCTGATGCTGCCGGTGCTGGACATGGTGGACTCCTATCGCAAAGTAGGTGATGTGACGGGAGCCATATTACTGGCGTTTTGGTAGTACGTCACACTATTCGCCCTGAGAAGTAGTCTCGTATATGAGACTCATCGTGAGCCGCCTTTGATGAAATAAGAGAGCCGAACTGAGGGGAAGGTTTACTCAGCTCGGCCGAAACTCGATAGACCTAGGGGGCGTAGGTGCGGGTCCTTAAGGGAGCAGAGGAGAAAAGTCCAAGGTGATCGGGCCGAATTGAGGGCGAAAAGGCCGATCTGAGGGGTACTTTCCCTCAGATCAGCTCGATCAGAATGGACCTAGCTTTAGTAGGCCAAACTTCACGGAGCCCAACGCGCGAGAGCGGGCCGCGCAGGGTTTAGAGCTCCTCAGCGTGGAACTGCATGCGCGGGTGCGCGAAGACATCCTGGGCCTGGATGAGACGCAGCTCGGAGGATTCGGCCTCGTAGGTGTTTTCCAGCAGGTCGTAGACGGAAGAGGCGGTACGGCGCAGGGATTCCTTGACGTCGCTGGTCTCGGTGTAGTGGCCGGTAAACAGGGCGGCGGTGACGTCGCCGGAGCCGTTGCGCTTGAACGGCAGCAGCGGCGTGGATACGAGGAAGGCGCGGTCGCCGTCGACGGCAAGCATCTCAATCTGGTCGTCGGCAGTCTCGGGGCGCTTAACGGAGGTCACCAGCACGGTCTTTGGGCCGATTTCCTGCGCCTTCTTTACTGCGGCGAGGGTCTGATCAAGTGTGCCGACCTCGGAATCGGTGAGGTAGCCCAGCTCAAACTGGTTGGGGGTGATGATATCGGCGACGGGCACGACGCGGTCGCGCAAAAGCGGCGGGATCTCATCGGAGACGAAGCAGCCGGACTTGGCATTGCCCATTACAGGATCGCAGGCGTAGAGGGCCTTGGGGTTGGCGGCCTTGATGCGGCGGACGGTTTCCACGATGGCGTCGGCAATGTCGGCGCCACCCTGGTAGCCCGAAAGGATGGCGTCGATCTGCGGGAAGGCGCCGCGCTTCTCAATGCCGTCGATGATGGAGGTGACGTCGCTGGCTGGAATCATCGGTCCGCCCCAGTCGCCGTAGCCGGTGTGGTTGGAGAAATTCACCGTGTGGACCGGCCATACCTCATGGCCGGCGCGCTGCAGGGGAAAGACGGCCGCGGAGTTGCCAACGTGGCCGTAGGTGACGTGGGACTGGATGGAAAGGATAGTCATAGCTACCCATTGTGCTACGCTGCCCGCGCGCTCACCAAGGAAAAGACAAAAATTATTCCTCCGGGCGATCTTGTGGCTCGCCCACCGCAGGGATTCCGCCACCGGGAACCTGCTTGTCCAGATTGGCGCGCTCGGCGGCGTCAGGAAAAGCCTTCGGGCCAGAAGGCTTGGGCTGATAGGAAACGCCGCGCTCGGCCGCATCGTCGTACCAATCCGCGAGCAGCTCGTTTTGCCGGCCGAACATTTCCTTCTCCTCGGCCGGAGTGGAGTGGTCATAGCCCAGCAGGTGCAGGCAACCATGGACGGTAAGCAGGGCCAGCTCGTGACCTAGGGAGTGGCCGGCGGCCTCCGCCTGGCGCAGGGCGAACTCGGGGCACAGGACGATATCGCCCAGCATGGCCGGGCCTGGGTCGGCGGCATCGGGGCGGCCGCCACCGGCGATGGCGCCAGGGGTGAGCTCATCCATGGGGAAGCTCATGACATCGGTGGGGCCTTCCAGATCCATCCAGCGCACGTGCAGATCCTCGATGGTCTTCAAATCCACACAGGTGATGGTGCACTCGGCATCGGGGTTGATGTCCATCGCACCGAAGGCATAAGAGGCGACGTCAATCAGCATCTCCTCGTTGACGCCTTCGAAGCCGGATTCATTGAGAAACTCGATACTCATTCCATTTCCTCGTATTCTGCGGCTTTCTTATTATCAAAGGTCTCATAGGCATTGACGATGCGCCCGACCAGTTGGTGGCGCACCACGTCTTTAGAGCCCAAGTCCGCAAAGTGGATATCGTCCACGTTGCGCAGGATGCGGCGCACGATGCGCAGGCCAGAGACCTGACCATGCGGAAGGTCTACCTGCGAGATATCGCCGGTGACCACAATTTTGGAGCCAAAGCCCAGGCGGGTGAGGAACATCTTCATCTGCGCGGGCGTGGTGTTTTGGGCCTCGTCAAGGATGACAAAGGCATCATTGAGCGTTCGGCCGCGCATATAGGCCAGCGGGGCGACCTCGATGATGCCGGCTTCCATGAGCTTAGGAATCATTTCTGGGTCGAGCATGTCCCGCAGGGCGTCGTACAGCGGGCGCAGGTACGGGTCAATCTTGTCATTGAGCGTGCCCGGCAAGAAGCCGAGCTTCTCCCCTGCCTCCACGGCCGGGCGGGTGAGGATAATGCGCGAGACCTGCTTGGTCTGCAGGGCCTGCACGGCCTTGGCCACCGCCAGGTAGGTCTTGCCGGAACCTGCCGGGCCGATACCAAAGACCACCGTATTATCGTCGATGGCCTGCACGTATTCAGACTGGCCCACCGTCTTCGGGCGGACGGCCTTGCCGCGGCGCTTAACGATGTCCGCCGCCAGCGCCGCCGATACCGACTGCGGCGCCTCCACGGCCACCATGTCCATGGTGTGCTTGACCGTATCGGTGGACACGGCGTGGCCGCGGCGGGCGATTGCCTCGAGCTCATCGAGGATCTTGGCGGCGCGGGCCACTTCATAATCGGGACCGGTGACGGTGACGACATTGCCGCGGGCAAAAAGGTCCGCATCCAGGCGGTTATTGAGCACGCGCAGGTTATCGTCCGCACTACCCAGCACGCTGCTGACGTAGGCGGAATCTAGCTCACATTTCTTCGTGATGATAGGCACGTGCTTTAGGCTACCAGCGCCGCCTACCAACGCTCGGTGCGCATGCCGATTGCCGCGAGCGCCACCATTGCCGCGCTCGCCGTGCGCAGCACTTCCGGGCCGAGCTTAATGGGCGTGGCGCCGGCTTCTTTGAGGCGATCGAGCTCGGCGTCGCCAATGCCGCCCTCGGGGCCGACGAGCAGGACGACATCCTCTGTGAGCGGCACGTCCTTGATAGAGACGGTAGCTTCCTCGTGCAATACAAGCACGGTGGGTGCGTTGGAGGAAGCGCCGTCGCGGCCGCCGGTGAGTTCCTGGACGAGCTGCGGGGTGGTCAGCGGGCCGCGCACCTGCGGGATGCGGGCGCGGCGGGATTGCTTGGCCGCGGAATCGGCGGCCGCCTGCCACTTGGCCACTGCCTTTGGCGCCTTCTTGCCGTCCCATTTAGCCACACAGCGATCCGCCTGCCAGGCGATAATCTCATCCGCGCCGGCCTGGGTAGCAAGATCCACCGCGAGCTCGGCGCGTTCGGATTTCGGGATGGCCTGCACCACGCTCACCCGCGGGGAGGGATCGGGCGCGGTGTCGATGGAGTCGACCGTGCCTTCCAAGGAGTCCTTGCCCGAGGTAGCGGTGATGGTGAGGGTAAGGCGGGTACCGGTGCCGTCGACAAGCTCGAGGCGCTCGCCCTCCCCCATGCGCTTGACCGTGACGGCATGGCGGGCCTCCGGGCCGGAAAAACTGAAGGCCTCGCCGGTGCGCGCGGCGGAAAGATCCGGGTGGATGAAGACGGGCAGCGACATTAGCGGCGGAACTTATCGCGGATGCGGCTGAAGAAGGATTCCTCTTGGCCGTCGCCGGTGGTGCGCACGCGCGCGCCCTCGTCGCGGGAATTGCGGATCTTCTCCAGGGACTCGCGGGTCTTGCGGTCCAGGTCCTTCGGCACAACGACGTCCACGTGGGCAAAGAGGTTGCCGTAGCCATCGGTACGCAGGCGCGGCATGCCGGCGCCATCGACCTTGATGGACTCGCCCGGCTGGGTGCCCGGCTCGATGTCGATGGTGAGCTCTTCGCCATTGAGCTGGTCGATGGTGAAGTTGGTACCCAAGGCGGCGTCAATCATCGGCACGCGCACGGTGAGGTTCAGGTCATCGGCGTTGCGCTGGAATACGGGGTGCTCCTCCGTGTGGACCTCGACGTAGAGGTCGCCGGCCGGACCACCACCGTGGCCGACCTCGCCCTGGGAGGCCATACGAATGCGCATGCCATCATTGATGCCGGCCGGGATATTCACGGTGAGATCGCGGCGCTTCTTCACGCGGCCATCGCCGGCGCAGTGGTTGCACGGATCAGTAATGACCTCGCCGAAGCCCTGGCACTTCGGGCACGGGCGGGTGGTCATGACGTTGCCCAAGAAGCTGCGCTGCATCTCCTGGATTTCACCCATGCCATTGCAGTTATCACAGGTAACCGGCTTGGCCTTGGACTCGGAACCGGTACCGCCACAGCTATCGCACAGCACCGCGGTATCCACGGTGACCTTCTTCTTCAGGCCGGTGTAGGCCTCCTCCAAAGTGATGCGGGTGCGCAGCAGGGCATCGTTGCCCGGCTGGACGCGGGACTTCGGGCCGCGGGAACCGCCGGCACCGCCGCCAAAGAACTCGGCGAAGATATCGCCTAGGCCGCCGCCACCGAAGCCGCCAAAGCCGCCGGCGCCGGCACCGCCGCCACCCTGCTCCATGGGGTCGCCGCCCATGTCCACGATCTGGCGCTTTTGCGGATCCAGCAGGACCTCCTGGGCCAGCGCGGCATCGCGGAACTTTTCCGCGGCAGCGTCATCATCCGGGTTCAGATCCGGGTGATACTTGCGGGCCATTTTGCGGTAGGCCTTCTTAATCTCCTGGTCAGTTGCGTTTTTATCAACACCGAGGATGCCGTAATAGTCACGAGCCACTGTAAGAGATATTCCTTCTAATTCGTCTTGTTGGGGTTAACTTGAAAAAATAATGCGCGGCCAGCCAGTTTACTCGCACTGCTCGCCGGCCAAAATTTCGCTCACATACCGTGCAACGGCAGAGACCTTAGAAATTGTTCCCGAGTAATCCATAAAGGTAGGCCCCACCACGCCGAGGCCGCCGAGTGTAGCCACCTCGTCGCCGGTGCCCAGTCCGTAGCCCGTGGCCACCACGGAGGCTTGGCGCAGCTGGTCTTCCTCGTTTTCCTCACCGATAACCACGGAGACGTTGCCCAAATCGGGCACGCGGGCGAGCAGCTTGAGGACGACGACCTGCTCTTCTAGTGCCTCAATAATCTTGGGCAGACCTTCCGGAAACTCGCGCGCCACGCGCGTGAGGTTGGAGGCGCCGGCCATAATCAGCCGGTCGGAGGGCTGCTCCACCAGGGTCTCGATGAGCGTGGTGGCCACCTTGAGTACGTGGTGGCGGATGTCCAAGGGGGCGTCGTCGACGAGGTGGGCGAGCTCCACGGAGGCGTCGGTAAGCGTCTTGCCCACCAGCGCGCTATTGACGATGTCGCGCAGGCGGAAGGTCTGGTCCTGGTCGATGATGTCATCGAGCTCCACGTTGCGCTGGTCCACGCGGCCGTTATCGGTGATGAGCACCAGCAGCAGGCGCACTGGGGACAGCGCCACGACCTCGCAGTGCTTGACGCGGGATACCTTGAGATTGGGCAGCTGGACGACGGCCGCCTGCTTCGTCACCTGCGCCAATAACTGCACCGAGCGGCGCAGCACATCCTCCAAGTCGACGCCGCCTTCCAGGAAGTTGAGCATCGCGCGACGCTCTGGAGCCGAAAGCGGCTTAACCTCGTGGAGGGAGTCCACAAAGTGGCGGTAGCCCTGCTGGGTGGGCACGCGGCCTGAGCTGGCGTGCTGCTGGGAGATAAGACCCTGGGATTCGAGCACGGCCATGTCATTGCGGATGGTGGCCGAGGAAACTCCCAACTGGTAGCGCTCTAGCAGCGACTTAGAGCCGACCGGCTCCTGGGAGGCAATATAGTCCGCCACGATGGCGCGCAGGACTTCCTTGCGGCGGGCATCGGTTGAGGTAGACACTATGGCGCTCCTATTCGCTTCGGCGAATGATAAATTCTTTAAAGTTCGGGACGGTGTACCTGACTTTACCGTGCTCAGGGGAATAAATGAGACCTTTGTTTATGAGCTTAGCCCGCACCGGACCAAGAGCTTTATTATCCTTCCCCAGACGTTCACCGATTTCTTTCGTTTCCGCTGAACCATCGCCTAAGGCTGCCATGGCACTGAGATAGTCTCTTTCAGCTGGCGTAGCTCGATCCCAGCGAGCTTGGAAGAAGCCTGCGTCTAGTTGCTTTGTTCCCAAGCGAGCGGCCTGCCTTGCATCCGCAATGGTAAACGGTGAGATTTCGCCTACCTTCCAAATTTGGGATCCAAACTCCTGTAAAAAGTACGGATACTGTCCACTTGCCTCCGCAAGAAAATCCAGAGCGTCATCTTCGAATTCCACGTCTTGGCGCTCAGCGGGTGCAGATAGAGCTTTGCGCGCCGAATGCAAGCCAAGGCGGTCAATGGTGTGTACCTCAAACATGCGCTCCGCATAGGAGCGCGACCTAGCAACTTTTCCGGGCAAGCTCGGTAGGCCAGCGCCGATTATATAAAAGGGTAGACGGTTTTGGCCTGCTTCATGCTGGGCTGAAATTAACGCCTCCATCATTTCCTCATCTAGGTCTTGCATTTCATCGATAAAGAAAGCAAGGGCCTTTCGATCCCATTTTAGGGTTTCCGCTACAGCAGAGGTGACATCCTGAAGGTCGAGCTCTAAGTTTCCGGTAACAGGAGCTAAATCCTTAGTCTCCACTCCTAGGTTCATTGCTCCGTCCCCCAAGGAAAGGTGAAATGATGCAACCGCCCGCGACAGTGCCAAAGCACTCTCTTTCACCAACGCCTTCGCACGGTAGCGCAGCGAAGCTTTTCCTAGCCCGTTGGCAATTGCCCGCCGTACGCTCTCTGCCCCGCGCACTCCTTGCGAAGCTTCAACTTTTACCGTGAGCCAGTCACACTTATCGGCCCGTGATTTCAATTGGTTCAAAAGGACCGTCTTGCCGACTCCACGAAGGCCAATGAGCAACATCGGGCGGCCAAGCAAATTGTTTTCTGCACGCTTAATCAAGTTGTCAAAAGCTTGTAGATCCCTGTCACGCCCGGTGAGGACTGTAGGGGCAAGTCCCGAACCGGGCGTATACGGATTTAGTGCATCGTCCATATCAAAAGACTAACAAGAAAATAGCGGAATAACAGGTTTCTCATCGACTGAGTCAAAACTAACTGGTTTGGTTTCTACTGGACTAAGTCTAAAGGTCTGGGAACGAGGATTAGGTTTCTTCGGCGACGAGGAGATCGGTGATGATGCCATCGGCTAGCAGGCGGCCGGGCTTGGTGATGCGTACGCGATCGTCGGCGCGCTCGAGCAGGCCGCGGCCGATAAAGCGCTCGAGGGCGGGGGCGGCGTGGGCATCGAGCCAGGCCTCCGGGATGCCCTCGCGCAGGCGCAGGCCGAGCATGATTTTCTCCATGTGGCGGTCGGCGTCGGTAAGCGTCTCGGTTTCTTTGATGGGCAGCTCGTCGCGGCCGAGGGCATCGATATAACGCGAGGGGTGCTTGACGTTAAAAAAGCGCTCATTGCCCAAATGCGAGTGGGCTCCTGGGCCGGCACCCCACCAATTGCCGTCTACCCAGTAGATACGGTTGTGCTCGCACTCGCCGCCGGGCTTGGACCAGTTGGAGACCTCGTACCACTCGAAGCCTTCCGCTTCGAGGGTGGAGGAAATCATCTCATAGCGTCGTGCCAGCACGTCCTCATCGGGGGCGGGCAAGATGCCCTTATTGACCTTGCGCGCCATGCGGGTGCCGTCTTCTACGATGAGCGAATAAGCACTGACGTGGTCTACGCCCGTCTCTAGCACTCGGTCCAAGGTCTCGCGCACGTCGTCATCCGTTTCGGTGGGCGTGCCATAGATCATGTCGAGGTTGACATGCTCGAAGCCGGCGGCGCGGGCCTCGCGGGCGGCGGCAAAGGCGCGGCCGGGGGTATGGGCACGCTCGAGGACCTGGAGAACGCCCGGGGATGCGGACTGCATGCCGAGGCTGATGCGGGTATAGCCGGCGTCGGCAAGCTGGGCAAAATACTCCGGTGAGGTGGACTCCGGGTTGGATTCGGTGGTGACCTCCGCCCCAGGCTTCAGGCCGAAGGTGGAACGGACGGTGTTCAGGATGCGGCTCAGGCCCTGCCCTCCCAGCAGCGAGGGCGTACCGCCGCCAATGAAGACGGTCTCGGCCGGGCGGCCCACGCGCGCGGCCGCCAACTCCAGCTCGCGGTCCAGGGCATCCAGGTAGGGCCCGGTGAGATCGCGCGGGCTGCCAAGCTCGCCCGGGGTATAGGTATTGAAATCGCAATACCCGCAACGAGTGGCACAGAAAGGAACGTGGATATACAGCCCGAAGGGTTCAGTCATGGATAAAACCCTAATAGGCCGGGAACAAAATGGCCGAAAGCGGGGTTGAGCATGTAGTATGTTTCCATCTTCCCAAGTAGAAAGGCACCCTCAGTGGAACCTCCGAGTCGATGTCCCTACCTCCTTCTAGGCGGTGGGGAGTAAATCATGTTATCGGCTATTGTGATGATCTTGGCCGGCTTCGTTGTCATCGGCCTCATCATCGTCGCGAATGCATACTTCGTGGCCCAGGAATTTTCTTTCATGTCCGTGGACCGCACACAGCTGCGGACCCAGGCTGCTGAGGGGGATAAAACAGCACAGCGCGCGCTGGCTATTACCCAGCAGACCTCCTTCATGCTCTCCGGCGCGCAGCTTGGTATTACGATTACCGGCCTGCTCATCGGCTATGTCGCGGAGCCGCTCGTAGGCCAGGGACTAGGTACGTTACTCGGCGGCGTCGGTGTTCCGTCCGCGGTGTCTGTCACCGTGGGCACCATCGCGGCACTTTTCATCTCCACGATTGCAACCATGCTCTTCGCGGAGCTTTTCCCCAAGAACTACACCATCGCCGCCCCCATGAAGACGGCGCGCTGGCTGGCCGCATCCACGCAAATCTACCTGCGGATTTTCGGCTGGCTCATCCACTTCTTTGAGTATTCTTCCAATGCCATCCTCAAGGTCTTTGGCATCGAGCCGGTAGAAGACGTGGACTCCTCCGCCACCGCCGATGACCTGGAATCCATCGTGGATTCCTCCCACGAGGCTGGCGATCTGGATGAGAATACTTATATGGTGCTCGACCGCCTGCTGGACTTCCCTGAGCACGACGTAGAGCACGCCATGATCCCGCGCTCCCGTGTGGACGTCATTGATCCGGACACCACCCTCGGTGAGGTCCGCGAGATGATGTCTACCGACCACACGCGCTACCCCGTCATCGATGACGACCACAACCCGGTGGGCGTGGTGCATCTTATCGACGTCCTGGGAAGCGACCTTCCCGCCGCCACCAAGGCCACCAGTATCATGCAGGAACCCGTGGTGGTCCCTGAGCTGATGCCGCTGCCGGATGTGGTGGACGAGCTGCGCGATAGTGACCAAAAGATGGCCTGTGTCATCGATGAATACGGCGGCTTCGTGGGCATCGTGACCATGGAGGACTTGGCCGAGGAAATCTTGGGGGATGTCACCGATGAGCACGATATCGAAGAAACCGAGGAAATCACCGAGCAGGATGATTCCCACTGGTTAGTCGACGGCGATACGCCAATTGATGAGATCGAGCGCGCCATCGGCCACGACCTGCCTGAGGGCGACTTCGAGACCGTCGCCGGCCTCATCATCGCCCACTCCGGTGCGCTGCCCGAGGTAGGCGAGGAACACACCATCCAGCTCGAAGCCGAGCCCGATGACTGGGTGGACCACGATGAGGCGCCCGTTCGCTCCATCCGCCTGCGGGTGCAAGAGGTGGACCGCCACGTGCCGTCCGTCCTTGCCATCGAGCTGGTGGAGGATTACTCCGACCACTCCGATGATGACGATGAGAAGGAGGATGCATAATGACCGAATCTTGGTGGTTTAACCTCCTTGTTACCCTGCTCATCATCGCCGCTTCCGGATTCTTTGTGATTATCGAGTTCTCCTTGATGGGCGCTCGCCGCAACCGTTTGGAAGAGGACGCGGAAAACTCCCGCACCGCCCGCGCCGGCCTACGCTCGCTCAATGAGCTGACCATCATGCTCGCTGGCGCGCAGTTGGGCATTACCGCCGCTACCTTCGTGCTGGGTGCTGTGACCAAACCGTGGGTGCACCACCTGCTCATGGCGCCGCTGGAGGCCGCGGGACTACCGCTGGGCATTGCCGACGTCGTCAGCTTCCTCCTTGCCCTCTTCATCGTCACCTTCCTCCACCTTGTTCTAGGTGAGATGGCGCCGAAGTCCTGGGCGATTACCCACCCGGAGACCGCCCTGCAGTTCATCGCGGTCCCCGCACGTGGCTTCGTATGGATCTTCCGCCCGCTGCTGAAGTGGATCAACGTCATGGCCAACAAAATGGTGTCCCTGGCTGGCGAAGAACCCGTCGACCGCGCCGGTGCGGCCGGCTACGACGCTGAGACTCTGCGCACCTTGGTCGAGCACTCCCGCGAGACCGGTGCTCTGGATGATGAGTCTGCCAACCAGATTTCTGATGTCATCGAGTTGGAAAACTCCACCGTGGGCGCCATGGCCCGCGAGCACGGCTCGGAGGTAGTGCCCCTGCCTTCCGACGCCACCGTGGAGGACCTCCAAGACCTCGTCGTACGCAAGAACATCATGCGCGTGCTGGTCTTCCCCAAGGACTCCCGAGTCCCCCGCGTGGTCCACGTGCGCGATACCTTGCTGGCAGAACCAGAAACCCCGGTTCTCGAGTTCTCCCGCCCTGCCCTGTCCGTGTCTTCTTCCACCACCGTGCAAAAGACTCTGGACCACATGCGCGCTCGCAACGAGCAGCTCGTCATGGTGGGCAAGGCTGATAAGGACAACGCCGTGTGGATCCTTACCTGGGACGACATCATGGGCCAACTGTGGCCGCAGATTACCGAGCAGCTAGACAAGGTCACCCCTCCCCCGGCCGTCTAGTTCTCCCCGCACCCGCGCCCGCGCCCGCTTCATTGCGGCCGGCGCGGGCTTTGCCGTTTTCGCACCCGTGCGCAAGGGGTGTTTCCCCCGACTGTGGATAACTGTGGCCGTAACTTTCCCAGCCGCCACTTCGCTCACTCGCCTTTCCCTGCAGCCTTGTTATCCACAGGCCCGGCCGCCACCTCCTCGCGCCGGCCGGCAACGTGCCCTTTCCTAGGAGGCATGACACCACCACTGACCAATATCGACTCCATCCGCACCAACCACCCCACCTTTTGGACCGACCTGAAAAACGGCACCTACCTCAAACTCGCACCGCGCATCGCAGTCCGGCGCGATCACTACCACTGCCTCGACTTCCCCTCCCAGCTGCGCCTGCGCGCCATCGCCGCCGCCCGCAGCGCCTATACCGCGGTGCTCATCTCCAAGTCCGCCGCCCGCGTCCACGGGCTGTGGGTCATCGCCACGGCCGAGGAAAAGATTGAAATGGCCCTTCCCACCAATACGCTTCCCCACAAGGACCGCCGCCATCCCGAGCGCATCTACCGCAAGGCTTTACTTCCCGAGCCCATCCTCGTGGACGGCACCCGCTGCGTTTCCAAGGCCCGCGCGGTTATCGACGTCGCCCGCTACCACGGCTTCACCGACGGCCTCATCGCCGCCGACTCGGCTTTGCGCTCCGGCCTGAGCCGAGAAGACCTCAAGGAAGAGTTCGCCCGCATGGGCCGGGTGCGCAATAGCCGCATCGTCCGCGCCGTAATCCACCACGCCTCTTCCCTTTCCCGCTCTCCTTACGAGTCTTTCGCCCGCGCCCTCCTCATTGAGGCCGATTTCCCCTGGCCCATGTTCTTCGAGGCGCCGTTCACCGCGCTGCCTGGCATCACAACCGCCCTATGCATCAACAGCGCCTACCTCATCGACATCATCCCTGCGAAGGCACTTCTCCATCAGCGTGAGCGCCACCGACGTCTGCGCGAGGCCGGCTTCACCGTCCTCTGCTATACCCCGCGACAGCTCATCGACCACCCCACTCGCTTCCTGACCGACCTCATTTCCACCATCTCCGCCAGACAAGAGGCCGCCCGTTCTGCCTAAGTCCACGCTTCCTGCCTCCCGCCATCCTCTACCCCGCCGCCCTTCGCGCTCACCAGCGGTGCTTTCGCCGCGGAGTCGGCTGCGCCGGTGAGCGCGAAGGGCGGGTAATGGCGAATGCCTTGCAAGAGAACCCACCGAGACTTCGCCCGCAATAAGAAAAAGCCTCCGCGAGCGCATGCTCGCGGAGGCTCTACTACTTCCAGCTAATGCCTCAACAGGAAGGTCTTACTGGTTGATGCGCCATGGGACGCTGTTCTTCGGCAGCATGCCGTGGGTGTAGAGGTAGTCAATGGTGGACAGGATGCCCAGCACCGTGCCGCCGCCTACGAGCGCAGCCAGGAAGGAGAACCCTGCGACGGAAGACATGTCTGCGTCCTTGCCGTCCTTACCGTTGATGCCATCGCGGCCGTCACGTCCGTCGCGACCGTCTCGGCCATCACGTCCGTCTCGGCCATCGCGACCATCCTGGCCATCTTCGCCGTCGCGGCCGTCCTTACCGTCTTGGCCATCTTCGCCGTCGCGGCCGTCGCGACCATCGCGTCCATCGCGGCCGTTCTCGCCATCCTTACCGTCACGACCGTCACGGCCATCGCGACCGTCGCGGCCATCCTGGCCATCCTTACCGTCTACGCCATCCTGGCCGTCCTTACCGTCCTGGCCGTCTTTGCCCGGAACAACCGCAGCTTCGGTAGTGGAAGGTTCGGTGGATTCCTCAGAGGTCGGCTCTTCAGCGGAAGTTTCTTCTGCGGAGGTCGGCTCTTCGGTGGCCGTTTCTTCAGCGGAGGTCGGCTCTTCGGTGGCCGTTTCTCCAGCGGAGGTCTCCTCGGTGGAGGTCTCTTCTGCGGACTCGGACGGGGTGGTCTCCTCAGAGGTAGCATCCTCAGAAGCCGGAGCCTCGGAAGTGGTCTCCTCAGAAGAAGGCTCCTCGGAAGGGCTCTCCTCGGCAGGCTGGTCCTTGGTCTTCTTGCCGTTGAGCATATCGGAGCACAGCTGGCCAGCCGGGGCGTTGACGGCCGCGAGATCGGAAGCTGCGGTGGAGATGTTGTTCAGGGAGTCTTCGATGCTCTTCTGCTGGTCCTTGCTCAGCTTCAGGTCGCCGGCGACGCTCGCACCTGGAACCAGGCCGGCGATGGTAACGGCTGCATTAAAGAGCTTCAAGATAACCTTGGTGCCCTTGCCAAAGGCGCCGTCGGCGAACTTAAGCAGGCCGGAGACGGTCTTCTTAGCACCATCCGGGTTGTTCATATCAACGTCGGCATCGGCGTTATCGATACGGCCGATGGCCATGCCCTGGGCGCGGGAGAGATCCCAGGTAACGGTCTTGTCCTTCTCGCCTTCCTTGACCAGCTTGGCAATGCCGTCCCAGGTCTTACCGGAAATCTTATCGATGAAATCAGCCGGAACGAGGTCGCCGACAACCGGGATGATCTCCCAGACGGTCTTGAGGATCTTTTCGCCGCCATCGTAGAAGGCCTTAGCCAGCGCAAGCTTGAGGTCGAGCATGTTGCCTTCCTTGTCAGGGGCATCAGTGACCTCACAAACAAGCTTGTCCTTCTGCTCATCCTTGACCACCTTGACGTTGACGTCGCCGTTGGAGGCCTCAGTCTGTGCGAGTTCCTCGAGGGTGGTTGGCTTTGCAGACTCCTCGGAAGCCGGAGCCTCGGCGGTCTCCTCCGCGCCGTCTACGGCGTACGGGGTGATGGACTCGGCGGCGTCTTCTTCTGCGTCGAGTTCTTCCATCGCCTTATCACCGGCGTTGTTTTCCTCCAGCAGGTTGCCTTCTTCATCGAATTCAATGCCGTTGAGGCTTACGGTACCGTCGGTGGTCTTTTCCTCGACAAAGGTGGTGTCGTCGGCGGCGACGGCGTTAGGCACAACAGTGATGGAAGAGAAGGTGGCTACGGCCACTGCGCTGGCAATGAGGCGAGAAGTTCGGCGTGCGCCCATGGATTAACTCCCTGTAGATGTGGTTAAAGAATTTAATTGCGCGCGCCGCGTGTGGATGCTGCTAGGTCACGGCGTTCGCTTGGACGGGAATTACCCTACAGCGCGTTGAGAGTATTTTCTACTTAGATTTTAAGGTTGATCCAGCAACAATACCGCTGGATACACAACCCAACCCACTGAACAGGCATAACAGAAATTATATGGAACGGCTGTTAACCTAAAATTTCCCTAACTGCTTCCCCGAATCGGGGCGCCCTAGCGCAGAAAACTTCAACGGCCACCGAGAGAGGGAATCTCGGTGGCCGTGAACATCCCCTTGCGTGAAACAAGGAAGTCTATGTGGTTTATGCAGTTGTAGCCCGGCGGGCCGCCTCACGCTTAGCGCGGACCTTTTCCACCACCGCGGCAACCCGGGCGCGCTCTTCTAGAAACTGCGGCGGGTTATGCCCGCGCATCGTGCGGACATAGGCCGGGTGGGTATCAAGCACCGTGTGCTTCCACGCTTGGACCGCAATGAGGGCGGACTCGCCGGTGCGCTTGTACAAGTGCGGCAGCGAGACCATGTCGAGGTTGCGGGCCACGGCGTCGGTTTGCGCAAGCACGTACTCAACTACCTCGCGCAGGTAATCCGCCACGGCCTGGGTGCGAGAGCGCAGGGACTCGGCCAACTCGTGCACCACGATGGGCTTGGAGATGGGGAATCGCTCATCCAATAGGCGCGGGGTAAGTTGTTCCGGTTCTTCCACGTCGTTCACGCCGGAAGAAGCGGCGGAAATGGTGCCGGAGCGTACGCCAGAGACCAGGGCTTGACGCAGGCCCATCAGCTCGCCTACACAACGGCCGGAGTCAACGCGGGCGTCTTCGACGATATCGCCCAGTTCAGCTAGGCAATCCATGCACAGCTCTTCGTCCCAATCCTCGATGGCTTCAATGAGGTGCTCGAGATATTCTGCGACTTCGTCGCCGATATTGTAAATCTCTTGCGTAAGCTCGCGGTGGCGCAGCTCGGCGGCGATTTTGTGCATTGGCTTCGAGCCACTCCCTTCCACGGTCCCATTTCTAACCTCTAGTAGAGGTTGAGGTTTGCTGTAACGCCTCACGACTTTATGCGAGATCCGCCGCCGCGAGCGCGCGACACTCCGAAGCCATTCACAGGTTTATGGCAGGTTGGTCCGCACTGGGGTGAGGATGGTGGGGTGAGCTGCAGAAGGGGGCGTCGGCAAGCAGGGCAAAAAGAAACACCCGAGGAAGTTCCCTCGGGTGTACCCGTCGCGCAGACTAGCGCTTGTACAGGTGCTCGATGGCTGCGGCGTAGCGCTGCGAAACCACGTTGCGCTTGACCTTCATGGTGGGGGTCAGCTCGTTTTCTTCCTCGGTAAGGTCAGATTCGAGGATGTAGAACTTCTTGATGCCCTCCGCATGGGAGACGGTGGCATTGACCTGGTTGATGGCATCCTGCAGCTCCGCGCGCAGGGTCGGATCGGTAGCCAGCTCGCGCATGGAGCGATTCTCCGGAATGTTGTGGTCCAGCTTCCAGCGCTTCAAAATATCCGGATCCAGGGTCAGCAGCACGCCGACGAAGGGCTTGCCATCGCCTACCACCATGGCCTGAGAGATAAGCGGGTGCCCGCGCAAGATATCCTCCATCGGGCCGGGCGAGACATTCTTGCCGCCGGCCGTGACAATGAGGTCCTTCTTGCGGCCGGTGATAACGAGCTTGCCGTCTTCATCAATCTCACCCAAGTCGCCGGTGTTGTACCAGCCATCCTCGAGGGCCTCGGCCGTGGCTTCCGGATTATTCCAGTAACCGTGGAAGACGATATCGCCCTTGATGCAGATTTCGCCTTCCTCATTGATGCGGAAGGTCACGCCACCCATCGGCGGGCCAACAGTGCCGATGGACTGATCCACAAAGTCCACCGCGGCCGCGGCGGCGACCTCGGTCAGGCCATAGCCCTCATAGACCGGGATGCCGATGCCGCGGTACCAGTGCAGCAGGTCATGGCCCATGGCCGAGCCACCGGTAATGCAGTAGTTCACGTTGCCGCCCACGCCCTTGCGGATGGTGGAGTACACCAGCTTGTCAAAGACCTTGTGCTTGGCCTTCAGCAGGCGGTCCGGGCCCTCCGGCTTATCCAAAGCCTTGGAGTACTCGATGGCTACTTTCTCGGACTGCTCAAAGAGCAGGGACTTGATGCCGGAATCGGCCGCCTTAGCGGCGGCAGAGTTGCGCACCTTTTCAAAGACGCGCGGAACGCCCAAAATGACATTCGGGCGGGAGCGAGCGAATTCGATGGAGATGGTGGAAAAGTCCGACCAGTGATTCTGGGAGGCGCCGCGCAGGGCCACCGCAATGGATACCGCGCGGGCAAAGACGTGGGCCAGCGGCAGGAAGGTCAGGGTGTGGCTGCCCGGCACTGCGAAGATGCCAATCGGGTTGGTGCACAAGCCACGGGTCTGGGCCAGCCAGTTGCGGTGGGTCAGGATGCAGCCCTTGGGTCGTCCGGTTGTGCCGGAAGTATAAACCAAAGAAGCCAGGTCATCGGTGGAGGTGGCCTTGATGCGGGCGTAGACCTCGTCGGCGGCCACGCCGCGGCCCTCGAACTTCAAGGTATCGATGGCAGAGGAGTTAATTTCCAGCACGCGGCGCAGCTGCGATGGGGAGCCCTTGAGGTTGGGTTCGCCGTCTTCCTGCAGCACCAGGTTTTCTACCAGCTCGGAGTGCTCGCGGGTTTCCGTAATGGCGAGCACGGCGCCGGAGTCCTCGATGATCCAACGCACCTGGGAGGCGGACGAGGACGGGTAGACCGGCACGGAGGCGGCACCGGCGGCCCAGATGGCAAAGTCCAGCAGGGACCACTCATAGCGGGTGGCAGAGATGAGGGCGACGCGGTCCCCCTGCTGCACGCCCAGGGCGATAAGTCCCTGGGCTACTTCAAAGACCTCATCGATGAATTCTTTGCCCGTGACGTTGACCCACTCATAGTTAGCCGGGCGGGTGAACATGACGCCGTGAGGGCGCTTCTTCGCGGTGTCCATGAGGGCGGTCAGGCAGGTTTCGCCCGGCTCGATAGTAAATTGCGCCGGGGTATGCACTTCTTGCAGGGTCACGCGGTGTCCTTTCGAACAGCTAATTATTAATCTTCGCCTACTGTACCAATCTGTTTCCCAGCAGGCGCGTTGTCCCCGTGGCACAATGTGGCCTGTGACTACCCGCGACTTGCTTGAAGAACTCGCTCAGCGCCACGGCGTGGCCACCAGCTATACCTCCCAGTCTGGTTTCCCCGTCCACGTCGCTGAAGACACTATTGCCTATACCCTGCGCGCCTTGGGCGTGGCCATCGATGACAATCCAGACGATGCCGCACTGACGCAGCTGCTTTACGACGACTACCTGGACCGCTCCTCCCAGCCCCTCCCCCACTGCGTTGTCGCACCCCAGGGCCAAGAGCGCGGGTTCGTGGTCCACGTGCACGCGGGCGATGCCGCCAACGTACACATTGAGCTGGAGGAAGGAGGCACCCGCGAGGTCTACCAAGACCCCAATGACGCCCCGGATGCTGACGTTGATGGCACCCTGTGGGGCGAGGCGAGCTTCCACATCCCCGGCGATCTGCCCATGGGGTACCACGAGTTGGTGTTGGAGTCTGGGGGCATCGGCAAGCATGCCTGCCCGCTGATTATCACCCCGGCGCGGCTTTCCACGGCCGATGAGTTTGTGGAGCGCCCCATTAGCGGCGTGATGGCGCAGCTGTATTCGGTGCGCTCGGAGTCCTCCTGGGGCATCGGCGATTTCCAGGATTTGGGGCAGTTGGCAGAAACGTTGGCCCCGCACGCGGATTTCTTGCTGGTCAACCCGCTGCATGCGGCCGAGCCGCTTCCGCCGGTGGAGGACTCGCCGTACCTGCCCACCACGCGGCGCTTTATCAACCCGCTCTACCTGCACATCGAATCCATCCCGGAGCTCAAGCTCCTGCCGGAGGACCTGCAGGATGATGTGCGCGAGCTGGCCGAGGAGTTTCGCCAGCGCAATCGCAGCGCCGAGGAGATTGACCGCGACACCATTTTTGAGGCCAAGCTGCAGGTGCTGCGCGAGCTCTTTAACTACCAGCCCTCCCCGGAGCGCGAAGAGGCCTTCGTGCGCTACGCCCGCGAGGAAGGCCGCGGCCTGCGCGATTTCGCATATTGGTGTGCGCAACAAGACGCCGCCGCACAGTCGGGCCAGCGCCATGCCGAAGGCCTGGACATGGACACGCTCACGCGCTTTTATTCCTGGCTGCAGTTCCTGTGCGATGAGCAGCTGGCCGCCGCGCAGCAGCGCGCGCTCGATGCCGGCATGCGCCTGGGCCTGGTGACTGATCTTGCCGTGGGTGTGCACCCAGGCGGCGCCGATGCCGTGAACCTCACTGAGTATTTGGCGCCGCAGTGCTCGGTAGGCGCCCCGCCGGATGACTATAACCAGCAGGGCCAGGATTGGTCGCAGCCGCCGTGGCACCCGCAGCGCCTGGCCGCCGCGGGCTATGCCCCGTGGCGCGAGATGCTCTCCACCGTGCTCCGCCATGCCGGCGGCGTGCGCGTGGACCACATCTTAGGGCTTTTCCGCCTGTACTGGATCCCGCGCATGGCCAGCCCGCTGACGGGCACCTATGTCTCCTATGACTTTGAAGCCATGGTGGGCATCTTGGCGCTAGAGGCGCAGCGCGCCAGTGCGGTGGTCATCGGTGAGGACCTCGGCACCGTCGAGCCGTGGGTACAAGACGTGCTCGCGCAGAAGGCGGTGCTGGGTACCTCCATCGTGTGGTTTGAGCGCGACGATGATGACTACTCCCCGCTGCCGCAGGACAAGTACCGCCAGCTGGCGCTGTCCTCAGTCAATACCCACGATCTGCCGCCCACCTTGGCGTACCTGCGCGGCGATCATATTTCGCTCCGCGCGCGCTTAGGCGTGCTGACCTGCTCGGTGGAGGACGAGCAGCGCGATGACATCGAGTGGCAGGCCCGCGTATTGGGCGCGGTAGCGGACCGAGGCCTCTTGCCGCAGCGCGATTACCTAGTGGATCCGGCCGAGCGCGCCTCCCGCGGCGCGGAGGAAGACATTTCTGTGGCGCTGCACCGCTATATTGCGGGCACGCCTTCAGCACTTGCCTGCACCAGCTTGGTGGACATGGTGGGCGATGTGCGTGCGCAGAATCAGCCGGGCACCACGCACGAGCTCTATCCCAATTGGTGCGTGCCGCTGTGCGATACCAACGGCACCGCTCTGCTCATCGAGGATCTTGCTGGGTTGGAATTCTTCCAGCGCTTAGCAGCCACCAGCAGGAAGGACTAGCGCTGGGCCTAAGCCTCTGCGCGCAGTGGGCGCGTCTAGGTCCACAGGCCGATGAGGGCAACGACGATGACCAGCGCAATCATCGTCCACAGTGTGAGGGAGACGCGGGATTTGGGCAGGGCGCGCTTGCGCTTTGCCGGCTGGGCGCCGGGCGTGGTTGCCGGGGCGGAAGACTGGCCAGCGCGCTTGGCTTCGGGGTCCCAAAGGCCCTCGCGGGGGTTGGCGCGCAGCTCGGCGCGCTCTTGCCGCGCGCGCTCGTTATTTTCCTCAGCCATGGTGGTCTACCTTAGTGCTGCGGCTGCGCTGCTGGGAAATCACTCCGGCGGCCCGATTGGCCACGCGGTCAACCGCCCACATCAGGCACCACGCTATGACCACCATGAGCGGCACGGCGATGGCCACCACGATGACCATTTGAATCCACACGGGCGCCTGCACCAACAATTGCGATAGCGTGCTGCCCAAGCTCGTCAACCACTCCATGGCTACTTATCCTACTTGCTCGCGGTAATCTGGCTGACATGTCGAGCGCCCAGATTCCCGTTACCGTCACCACCGCCTCCGGCCGGATCACCGGCGTGCGCCGCGATGGCCTGCACTACTTCCACTCGGTGCGCTATAGCACCATCCCCAGCCCCTACTCGCCTGCCGAGCCGCTGGATGGCGCCTTTGATCAGGATGCCCGCGAGCCGCGCCCAAATGACATTGCGCTGAGCATTACCGCGCCTGCCGACGCCGCCGAGTGCCCCGTCGTGGTCTATATTCACGGCGGCCGCTTTGAGCATGGCTCGCACGAGGACCCACGGCTTACGGGAACGAAGAATGCCCGTCATGGGGTAGTCCAGGTCAACGTGGGTTACCGGGTGGGCTTGGCCGGCTTTGCGCGCTTCGACGGCGACGAGGCGGACCGCTACCGCGGCATTGATGATTGCCTCTTGGCCTTGGAGTGGCTGCAGGACAATATCGAAGCCTTTGGCGGCGATAAGACCAATATCACCCTGGTGGGCCAATCCGCCGGGGCGGCGATTAGCCTGTGGCTGACGCGTCGCGATCATTTCCGGGGCGGGTTCCGCCGCGTGCTGGCGCTCTCGCCGGCATTCCCGCGCGACCGTTTTGAGCATCGCATCACCGACCTGCGCCGGGCCCTAGGCGTGCCGGTCACGCGCCAGGCGCTGGAAAAGATGGATCCTGAATCACTGGCCAAGGGCTATGCCAAATTCCGCAAGAAGTACCGCTTCGACGTTGCCTTGGGCCCCGCACCACTGCACGCCGAAGAACTAGCGGATATCCCTATCGTGGTGACCTCCACCCGCGATGAGTTCTACACCATGCCCGCGGCCGAGCGCATAGACAAGATGGCGTTTGCCGGCTTTATTACCAGCTACCTCTCGCCCAAGTTCGGGATGTCACACGATCGTTTCAAACAGTGGCGGCAGCTAGCGCACTACGTCGATCCGCAGCGGCCAATGGGCCGGCTCATTGGTGATGCCGCCGTGCGCCGCTGGACCGCGCAGGTAGCCGAGGAGGCTCCAGGCCCGACCTGGATGATGGAATTTACCCGGACCGAAGCCCCCGCGGTGCACTGCGCCGAGTTAGACCCGCTCTTTGGCGGCAGCGGAGGCGAGGAGGCCGACGCTTCCCCGGCCGGTGAGCTCAACGAGTGGCTGCGCCACTATGCCACCACGGGCGAGCCCGGTTTCCCCGGCTACGGCGATGACCACCAGGTGTTGGAATTCAACCTGGATACGGGAGAGCGTCGGCTAGCCTATGCCACCTTGGACTATGTGGCCGCGGCCTTCTATAACGACGACGAGCTTGGGGTGTAGCGGGCGCCGAAAATTACAACGCGGCGCGCAGCGCGCTATCCGCGAGCTCGTCAATCATCCACGGGCTAAAAACACCAGGCATGGCATCGGCGGCGGCGAAGAGGTTTGCTGGCTCGACCCATTGGTAGGAATCTACCTCGTCAGGGTTGGGCTCCCAGGTGGCGTCGGCAGCAAGCTCAACGGTATATACCGGGCAGATTTCATTTTCTACCGTGCCGGAGGAATCCACCGCGCGATAGGAAAAGTCCGGCAGAATAAGCCGCGGGGCGGACAGATCCGCCGGCGCAATGCCCAGCTCAAAGGAAGCGCGGCGCAGCACCGCATCCGCGGTCTCCTCGCCGGGTGCGGGGTGGCCGCAAAAGGCATTGGTCCACACGCCGGGCCAGGTGCGCTTGCTCAGGGCGCGGCGGGTGACCAGCACCTTGCCACCGCAGGTCAACCAGGCAGAAAAGGCGAAGTGCAGCGGGGTATCAGTGGTATGAACTTCGGCCTTGGGAGCGGTGCCGATGGGTTCGCCCTCGGCAGAGGCCAAGACTACAAGTTCCGTCATAGATTAAGGTCTCCTACCCAGGTCACGTTGCCAATGTGCAAGCGCGCATTCCACAGGTTGCCAGGCGTCACGTCAAAGCGGTACTGCAGGTTGACCGAAGCGCCTGCACCCAGCGGGAGATCGAGTCCCGGGGGCTCCACGTCTGGGGCAGATTCCTTGTCATAGGGCAAGGAGTTGATCTTGGCCCAGCCGCCGTTGCCGTCGGCACGCTCCAGGGTGGGGTCCTCAAAGGCGTCGACAGGCAGGGGCACATCGTTTTTATTCTTGAGCAGAATGGTCACTACGGTGCCACCGGTGTTGCTATCGGTATACACACCCTGCAACTCCCAGCTCACACCAAGGCCCTTATCCTCTACCGGCTCGCCCAGATTAGAGGTGACTTCCTTATCGTCGGTGTCCTTGGCCTCGTACGGGGCCTCTTCGGAGCTGGAGACGGTGATATGGTCCCCCAGCCCGGTTTCTTCCGGCTGGAGAACGCTACATCCGGTCAGGGTCACGGCGAGTACGCTGACTACGCCCGCGCCGAGTGTGTGGGAAATTTTCACCGTGGATGGATCCTTTGCACGCGAAGATTGTTGTATTTCTGCACAAGTACCTTAGCCTAAACCACCCTGAACTTAAGTATTTACGCTCGTTAACGCCGCATGTGGCATACTGGGCAGTCGCTTAAATCTCTCCCTCCTTTTCCCTAATTCCGCGCACTAACCGCCGTTTCGAAGTGAGTGTGGTCTACTTATGAATTCCATTTTGCGCATTACCCGCAGTGCCTCTGCCCTGTGGCCCTACTATCTAGGCGTGCTGCTGACCGCCACGATAACGGCGGTCGTTGCACTGGTCTCGCCGTTTTTGACGCGCGAAGCCACCGATACCATCGTGGGCGCCCTGCAGAACGACGCCCCGCTGGGCGATGCGCTGCGTACGGTGCTGTTGCTGGCAGTAGCGCTTTTTCTTGCCGACGCCGCCAATGCCCTCTTCCGCAATATCGGCGGCTATATCGGCGATGTCATGGTCTCGCGTCTGCGCGAGATTTTGTCCACGCGCTACTTTGCCAAGCTGCTAGCCCTCCCGCAGGGCTATTACGATAACCAGGTCACCGGCACGATCATCGCCCGGCTGGACCGCTCGATTGCTAATATCACGCAGTTCGTGCAGTCCTTTGCCAATAACTTCTTCACGATGATCATCCAGACCCTCGCGGTGCTGGCCATTACCGCGTGGTATTACTGGCCGCTGGCCGTCCTGCTCGCGCTGCTCTTCCCGGTCTATATGTGGCTTACCGCGCTCACCTCGAAGCGCTGGCAAAAGTTTGAGGCGGTCAAAAACGAAAATATTGACGTCGCCAACGGCCGCTTCGCAGAGGTCATCGGCCAGGTCAAGGTGGCCAAGTCCTTCGTGAGCGAAACCCGCGAGCTCTCCCACTTTGCTAAGCGTTACCGCTCCGTGGTCGATACCACCAAGCCACAATCGCGCTGGTGGCACATGATGGATACCTTCCGCGGCCTGGCCATGGCTGTTATCTTCCTCGGCATTTACGGCGTAATTTTCTGGCGCACGCTCGAGGGGCATTTCTCCTTGGGCGATATGGTCATGTTGCTGCAGATGGTCTCCAGTGCGAAGCAGCCGGTCTTTATGATGAGCTGGATTGTCGATACCGCCCAGCGCGCCATCGCCGGTTCCAAGGACTACTTCAAAGTCATGGAAGAAGAGCTCGAGCCCACCGCGCCGCGCGAGCTGGTTGCGGCCACCACCGGTTCGCATACCCCGCAGCTCGACCTCACCCCGGTCAGCCCGCTGGAGCCCACACCCGGCGCGCCGGTCTTCTCCTTTGATCACGTCTCCTTCGCCTACGAGGAGGGCAAGCCCGTGGTGGAGGATATTTCCTTCGCCGCCTCTGAGGGCCACAAGGTGGCGCTCGTGGGCGAGTCCGGCGGCGGCAAGTCCACGTTGGTCAACCTCTTGCTAGGCCTTTACCATCCCTCGGCCGGACACCTGGATGTACTGGGGCACCGAGTAGACGATCTCACCGCCTCGCGCCTGCGCGCCTCAGTGGGCGTGGTCTTCCAGGAGTCCTACCTCTTTTCCGGCACCATTCGCGAGAACATCGCTTATGGCAAGCCGGGTGCCACGGAAGAGGAAATCGTGGACGTCGCCAAGCGGGCAAATGCCCGTGAGTTCATCCAAGCCTTCCCGGAGGGCTATGACACTGTCATTGGCGAACGCGGCCTCAAGCTATCCGGCGGGCAAAAGCAGCGCGTCTCTGTGGCTCGCGCCATGCTCAAGGACGCGCCCATCCTGGTACTGGATGAGGCTACTTCGGCGCTGGATACCAAGTCCGAGCGCGCCGTGCAGGCCGGCCTGGATGAGCTGATGAAGGACCGCACCACGCTCATTATTGCCCACCGCCTGTCCACCATTGCGGATGTGGATACCATCATCACCCTGGATCGCGGCCGTATTGATGAGATGGGCTCGCCGGCCGAGCTGGCGCAATCCGGTGGCATTTATGCCGAGTTGCTCAAGCTCACCCAATCCACCTCGGCCGCGGACCGCCGCCGGTTGAAGAAGTATGGCTTTGTCTCCGGCTCTGCCTCCGAATCCGAGGACGCGGAGGAGGACTCGCACTGGGCCGACAACGCAGATGAATAAAAGCGCATAGAAGCACTGGGGTGGCCGCGGGCTTCGCGTTATGGTTATGGCCATGGAGTTTCCTAGCCTAGAAGAGTTGCAAGCCCGCGGAACCCGCAAGTGGACCGTCTTCGAGGAAGACGTCCTGCCGTTGTGGATCGCGGAGTCCGATTTCCCCACCGCACCCGCCGTAAAGAAGGCGCTGGAAGACTTGGTGGATAAGGAAACCTTTGGCTATACCCCAGCGCCCAAGGCCTCGGGGCTGCGCGAGGCTGTGGCTGATTTTTATGACACGCGCTACGGCTGGCGCCCCAACTCCGACCATATTTTCTGGATCGGCGATGTGGTGCGCGGCCTGTTGCTCGGTGTGCAGTACTTCACCCGCAAGGACTCCCCTGTGATCGTGCCGGTTCCCTCCTACCCACCGCTTTTGGAGCTACCACGCACCGCGGGCCGCGAGAAGATCGAGACCAGCCTAGAGCTGGAAGATATTGAACGCGCCTTCCAAGCGGGCGCGGGCTCTATTTTGCTGGCCAATCCCTATAATCCGCTCGGCCGTGTGTTGGATGAGGACTACCTCGCCGAGCTAGTGGAGCTGGCGGAGAAGTATGACGCGCGCATCTTGGCCGACGAAATCCACGCCCCGCTGGTCTATGAGGGCCGGCATATCCCGGTAGCCTCGCTCGGCGCGGCGGCCGCGGAGCGCACCATCACGGTAACCGCTACGTCTAAGGCCTTTAATACCGCCGGGCTCAAGTGCGCGCAGATGATTTTCTCCAACGCGGCCGATGTTCAGACCTGGAACTGCCTTTCTGGTGTGGCCAAGGACGGCACGGGTACCTTGGGCGTGCTTGCTGCGGAGACCGCCTACCGCGAGTGCGGCGACTTCCTCGATGAGGAGGTGGCCTACCTGCGCGAGACTCGCGATTGGTTGGTGGAGGAGCTGCCCAAGCGCATCCCCGGCCTCAAGACCAGCAAGCCGGACGCCACCTACCTGCTGTGGTTGGATTTTGCCGATACCGCCATCGGCGGCAATCCACAACCGGCCAAGTGGTTGCGGGAGAATGCGAAGGTAGCGCTTAATGAAGGCGATACCTTTGGTACCGGCGGCCCGGGCCATGCGAGGTTGAATTTCTCTACCTCACGCGAGATCTTAGAAGAGGCACTCGACCGCATGGAGCGTGCCTTCGCGGCCCTCGATTAGGCCGGCCCAGCTGGGGCCACCATGTATCCTGCGTCACCCCCACACTTTGATTTCTCACCATGTGGGCGGTAATGTCTCATTACACGAACAGGCGTGACCCGCCACCTCGGACCGCGAAGAGGCACCCCGCCTCCGCCACCACCCTCGGCGGGATGGGGAAGCTTCCTCGCATTCTAGCTGTACATGGAAAATTAAGGAGCCACAATGGCTACCCCAGTTGCGTCAAGCACCCCTAAGCCCGGCGCCACCATCGTAATCGCGTCGCTGATGCTGTTTTCGATGTTCTTCGGCGCCGGCAACCTCATCTTCCCGCCCATGGTGGGCGTTTCGGCCGGCACCAACTTTTGGCCCGCCGTCCTCGGCTTTTTGGCCGCCGGCGTGCTCCTTCCGGTTCTAGCTATTATTGCGGTTGCCATTTCTGGCCGCTCCGTGCGCGATTTGAGCTCTAACGGCGGCGCCCTCTTCGGCCTGGTCTTTTCCGTGATGGCCTACCTGGCCATCGGTGCTTTCTACGCCCTGCCGCGTACCGGCGCCGTGTCCATGGAAACCGCCATCACCCCGCTTCTGGGCTGGGAAGGAACGAGGGCCAATGGCATCTTTAATATCATCTTCTTCCTTATCGCTTTAGTGCTGGCCTGGAGCCCAAACACCATCATCGATACCTTGGGCAAGTTCCTTACCCCAGCCCTGGTAGCGCTGCTGATCGTCCTTATCACTTTGGCCGCTTTTAGCAACGGCCGCGATCCCCAGACCCCTACTGCGGATTATTCTTCTGCCCCCATGGTCACCGGCCTGTTCGAGGGCTATAACACCATGGACGCGATTGCCGGCTTGGCCTTTTCCATCGTGATTGTCGGCTCTTTGCGCTCCAAGGGCTTTAAGACCAAGAAGTCCTTGGTTAACGGCACCATCACCGCTGCTCTGGTTGCTGGCGCTTTGCTGGCCGCGATCTACCTTGGCTTGGCGTGGGTAGGCCAAACCATTCCTAATGGCCAGTCCTATGAGTCGGGAGCGCCCCTGCTTGCCGACGCCGCCAATCTCACCATGGGCACCATCGGCCAGGCCGTCTTCTCTGCCATCGTCATCCTGGCCTGCATGACCACCGCGGTGGGCCTTATCACCTCCACCTCGGCCTTCTTTGAAATGCTGATGCCCAAGGTGAAGTACCACGTCTGGGCCTGCCTATTTACCGCACTGTCCATCCTCTTTGCCTTCCAAGGCCTGGATACAGTGCTCTCCATTGCAGTTCCATTCATTACCTTCCTGTACCCGCCGGCTATCTCCCTTATCGTTCTCACCCTGATCCAGCCGGTGGTAAAGAAGTCCGTTGTCTTCTACTGGACCTACCGCCTGGCGCTGTGGGTATCGGTGCTGTGGTCGGCTCTGTCCGTCATCGCCGCCCAGGGCTGGGGCGCCGACACACTCGATCCCCTCTTGAGCCTGGCGCCCGGCCAGTCCGTGGACTTGGGCTGGATTGTTCCTACCGCTATCGCCGCAGTCATCGGTCTCGTTGTCGACATCGCCACCAAGGCCGGCGAGAAGCACGCCGCCGCCAACCCACAAGCGGAAGAACCGGCCGAGGCAGAGGCCCTCGCTGAGTCTTAGTACCTCTCTCCTGTTTCACTCCGCTCCACTCCCCTCCCTCTCTGCACTGCATCGCAGCGCCGAGGCGGAGGGGAGATTTCTGTATGCCTACCACTCTGCACACCTCACTGCCGTATCGCCCCGACAGGAATAGTCTGGCGGCGCGTACCGTTGGAAGGAGAGAACCTATAGAGCATCTACCGAAGCAAAGAAAGGCCCTCTTCCTTGACCGAACGCGCGCATCTTTCCGTCCTGGACTTCTGCACCATCTATGAGGGCGAAACCCCTGCACAGTCCATCGCCCGCTCCGTGCAATTGGCACAGGAAGCAGAGAGACTGGGCTACTCCCGCATGTGGTACACCGAGCACCACAATATGAAGTCCATCATGTCCTCTTCCCCGGCCGTGCTCATCGCCCACATCGGTGCGAAGACCGAGCGCATCCGCTTGGGCTCCGGCGGCGTGATGCTGCCCAACCACTCCCCTTATGTCATTGCCGAGCAATTCGGCACCTTGGAGGAGATGTACCCCGAGCGCATTGACCTGGGCGTGGGCCGCGCCCCCGGCACAGACATGAATACCCTGGGCCGCGCGCTGCGCCGTGACCCCCACTCTGCCGAGCGCTTCCCCGAGGACGTCAAAGAGCTCAACTCCTACCTCGAGGGCAAGTCCTATATCCCGGGAGTCAGCGCCATCCCGGGCGCGAATACCAACGTGCCTATCTATATTTTGGGCTCGTCCATGTTCGGCGCCTCCCTGGCCGCCAAGCTCGGCCTGCCTTATGCCTTTGCCTCCCACTTTGCCCCGCAGCACCTCGAGCAGGCCACCACCTACTACCGCGAGCACTTCCAGCCCTCCGAGCGCTTTAGCAAGCCCTATGTCATCGCCGGCGTCAACGTCACCGCCGCCGATACCACCCAAGAGGCACAGGAAGAATACGAGCGCGTGTGCTTCAACCGCGTCAAGGCCTTCGCCGGCCGCGGCAAGCACCTCACCGACGAGCAGGTAGAGCAGATCATCGGCTCGTACCAGGGCCAGCAGATCCTCGACATGTTGAAGTACTCCGCCGTCGGCACCGCCGATGAGGTGGCCGCCTACCTCGATACCTTCCAAGAGCACGCCAAGGCCGATGAGCTCATGGTCTCTCTGCAGTCCAGCTCGCACGAAGAAGTAATCAAGAATATGCAGCTGCTCGCGCAGGGCTGGCAGCTCGATCCGGCACGCGTAGCCGGCACCCCGAGCTAGTCTTCGGCCCGCACCTGGCCCAAGTGGTCAATGGGAACGCCGGGGAACCGCTCCCGGAGCTTTCCCTCGAGTTCCCGCGGGCCCAGGTTCGCCTGCTCCGGCAGGCGGGCCGAATACCGTTGGGCCTCGTCCAAGGTAGAAACGCGCACCCCGCCTGGAATCAGGGCAAGGAAATTCTGATCCGGCCCGAGCGAATAGAACTGCACGCGCTCTAGCTCAGAGGCGGCGAAACTGGTCCGCTGGTGGGGCAAGGAAATCTCCTCGCCGATCCGCAGCACCGGACGTGCCCGGCGCCGCCCGGAGGCCACCACCGCCAGCATGGCGCACAGCGCCCCGCCTAGGGGCATGAGCGCGGCAATGAGATAAACGGAATGCAGGCGCGAATCGGCCGGTTCCTGCAACGCCGAGTAAATAAGCACCCCACCGATAACCAGCAGCGCGACGGCGATGATGACCGCCACCGCTATCGCCTTGCCCAGGCGCGCGCTGCCGCTAGCCGCGCGTACTTCAATCGTTTCGGTGCTCTCGTCCACGGTCACATAGCCTAGCGTGCTCGCCTAGCATCTCGGTGCTGGTCGGACGGCGCGTGACTTATTATTTGAACGCCTTTACCCGGGCAACGCGTTGTTTCTCCGTGACGCTGTTGCATTAGCGCGCCTTTGCAAAATGGAATAGCATTACTGTGCTTCGCTCCGCTGGGAAAGGCCCCGGAGAAACTAAGGACAAAGGTTGAATGAGCCCACGCGATAAACAGCAGCATAAGAAGATCGCTGATTACTTGCGAGAACAGATCAGCTCCGGCGTGCTGCAACCAGGAGATTTCCTGCCTAGTGAAGCAGACTTGTGCGAGAAGTTTTCTTCCTCCCGCGGCCCCGTGCGCCAAGCGGTTGCAGCTTTGCGGGCCGAAGGGCTAGTGTCTTCAGGTCGCGGGCGCCGCTCCACCGTTTTGACCTCCACCCAGGCAGAGCTTTTTGAATCGATTTACTCCATTTCCAGCTGGCTAAGCGAATATGACGTGGATCCGCAGCAGCACACCCTGTGGCTGGCTCGCCGCCGCGCGCCGCGGGATATCACCCGCTTTCTGCGCGTAGACCCAGAACAAAATGTCGTCTTCGTCCACCGCGTGCGCTATACCGAAGACCACCCCATTGCCATCGAGCGCATGTATTTCCCCATGGTGGTGGGAAAGCACATCCTAGACTTCGATGCGGATGCCGGCTCCATTCATGCGCACCTGCGCGATTGCGGCGTGGATTTTGATAATGTGCGCCGCGAACTCACGTTGGAAGAAGCCGATGCGGAGGACGCCGAAGCGCTTGGAGTGACTACAGGTACCCCGCTGTGGCGGCTCCAGATGGAAATATCCAACCACTCCGGCGAGCCGGTGGAATTGGCGGTCTATCTCTACCGAGCGGACCGCATGAAGCTGGCGATGAATAGCGTGCGCGGGGGCGTTTCACCCCTAGAAGTTATCCCCACACCTGGAAATTTTGCATAAGTTTCACGGCAGCTATACCCACCGGCTACCCTACTTTCTATGAGAAGATTTTGCGCCAGTAGGGCGCTGGGCAGCCTCGCCATGGCGGCCGCTGTAGGAACACTATCGGCATGTTCCGCGGGCCATACCGCGGTGGTTGATACCACCCAGGCAGGCAGCGACACCGCACCTTCTGCCCTCACCGTGGCCTCTACATCGGCCGCCACCTCGCTGGATTTCACCACCACCGGTGGCGCCGCCATTCCCGCAGTGCTTATGGATAACGTCTACGAGACCCTCGTGCGCATCGATGAAGACGGCTCCATTACCCCAGGACTTGCCACTTCGTGGGATATTAGTGACGATGCCCGTACCTATACTTTCCACCTGCGCGAGGGCGTCACCTTTTCCAATGGCGATGCCTTTAACGCTGAGACCGCCGCCTTTTCCATTAACTACGTGCGCGAGAAGTGGACCAACGGCATCGCCGCCGCCATGGATCCGGTAGACAAGGTCACCGCAACCGAGGATCACACGCTAAAAGTACACCTCAAGCAGCCCTCCAATGGCTGGCTGTGGTCCATGGGAACGGCCACCGGCGCGATGATGACGCCACACGGCATGGATAACCTCGCTGCCCAACCGGTGGGTACTGGCCCCTATGAGGTGTCCCGCTTTGCGCCTTCGGAGTTCGTAGAGCTGCACGTTCGCGACGAATATTGGGGAAGACCCGCGGCACAGGATGTCACGGTCCGCTATTTCCCGGATACCATCTCCTCGGTCAATGCTCTGCAGGCCGGCGGCGTGGACGTGGTCTTGGGCGTGCAAAACCCGGAGCTTCTTGATGACGTCAAAGAGGGCATCGCTACAGAGGTCGGCACCACCAATGGTGAGGTGCTGTTGTCCATGAATAATGCCCGCGCGCCTTTCGACGATCCACGGGTGCGCCAGGCCGTGGCCTATGCCGTGGACCGCTCGGCGGCCAATGACATTTTGTGGAATGGCATGGCCAAGGACACCGGCGGCGCACCGATCCCGCCTACGGATCCGTGGTTCGAGGGCAAGCACTACTACAACTACGACCCAGATAAGGCCCGCCAGCTGCTCACGGAGGCCGGCGCGAAAGGCGCCGAAATCACACTGACCACGCCGACGCTGCCCTACGCCCAGACCGTCGCCGAGCTGCTGTACTCGCAGCTTACTGAGGTTGGTTTTAAGGTGACGCTGGAATCCGCCGAATTCCCGGCCGTGTGGCTAGGCCAAGTAATGGGAGCAAAGGACTATCAGATGTCGCTCATCTCCCATGTGGAGCCGCGCGATGTGCCCACCTTGTTCGGCGATCCGGACTATTACCTCAACTACGATTCCCCGCGCACCCGCGAGCTTTTGGCCCAGGCCGATTCCGCACCCGAGAAGGACTACCCCAAGCTCATGGCGCAGGCCGTGGATCAGATCATGGCGGATGCTGGCGCGCTGACGTTAATGAATATGCCCAATATCGTGCTCACCCGCGCTGGCGTGCGCGGATTACATCCGAATCAGGTCACCGATGCGCTCATCCTGCGCGACCTGACTTCTGCCGACACGGACGCGGGTGCCAAAGCTGCCGCTGCCGATAACACCGAAAAGGAGGCCCGATGAGTTCCCTTCCTACCACGGGGCGCGCCATCGTGCGCCCGCTGCTGCGCTTTGTGTTAACGCTCTTTGTAGCCTCCATCATCATCTTCGCTCTCATGCGCGCGGTGCCGGGAAACCCGGCACGGGTGGCACTGGGGGTGAACGCGACAGAAGAGGCCGTCGACGAGCTCAGCTCTGCGCTGGGCCTGGACCGCCCGCTGCTTACGCAATATTGGGAGTGGATAAAAGGCCTATTTACCGGCAGTTTTGGCCAGTCTTTGTCCTCGCAGCAGGATATTACGCCGCTGGTGGTAGACCGCGCCCAGGTCACGCTCATCCTGATTGGTTTATCGATGCTGCTCGCACTGGCAGGGGCTATCCCGATGGGTATGTGGTTGGCCCTGCGCAACCGTACCCGCGGCGCGGATGTGGTTTCTGCCGGTACGCAGCTGGGCATTGCGGTGCCCAGCTTCCTCCTCGGCATCATTCTGGTGGCCATCTTTGCCGTCCATCTGGGCTGGCTGCCGGCCAATGGGTGGGTGCCGCCGAACCAGGGCGCGGGTGAGTTTATCCGCCACCTTATTTTGCCGGTCATTGCACTGGCCGTGGTGCAGGGCGCAATGCTGACGCGCTACGTGCGCTCGGCGGTGCTTGATGTACTGAATCAAGACTATATCCGCACCGCCCGTGCGCTCGGCCAGTCCCCGTGGGAGGCGCTAAAGCGCCATGGCCTGCGCAATGCGGCGCTGCCGGTGCTTACCGTGGCCGGCGTGCAGCTGACCACGATGGTCGTGGGTGCGGTGGTGATCGAATCCGTCTTTGTCATCCCCGGTATCGGTTCCATGCTCTTGGACGCGGTATCTGTGCGCGATCTGACCACGGTACAAACCCTGGTCATGCTGCTCGTCGCCTTCGCCTTGGTAGTCAATGCCTTAACGGATGTGGCCTACCGATTCATCGATCCGCGCATCACGGCAGGTGAGAAATAATGAAGCTGCGTTTTTCTGGCTGGCTGGGCGCCTTCCTCGTTGCCGCCACGGTGCTGGTGGCACTGGTTTCGCTGGTGTGGACACCGTATGACCCGACGCTGGCGCACCCGGATGTGCGCCTTGCCGGTCCCAGCGCCGAGCACCTCCTGGGCACGGACCGCTTTGGGCGCGATACCGCCTCCCGCATCATGGCGGGAGCCCAGATTACGGTCTTTGTCGGGCTCATTGCGGTGGGCATCGCCGCCCTCGTGGGCGTTCCATTGGGCATCCTCGCCGGCATGCGCCGCGGCAGGTGGGCCGATGCGCTGGTGATGCGCGGCGCGGATCTACTGCTTGCCTTCCCCGCGCTGCTGTTGGCGATCATTGCCGGCGCGGTGTGGGGCCCATCGACGCTGACGGCCATGGTTGCCATCGGCATCGCCGGCATTCCCTCCTTTGCCCGCGTGGCGCGTTCGGGCACGCTGCAGGTTATCACGCAGGACTTTATTTCCTCCGCGCGCATTTCCGCGGTGCCAGGCTGGAAAGTGGCGTGGCGCCATATCCTGCCTAATATTGCGGGCCTGCTCATCGTGCAGGCCTCTGTCTACTTCGCCCTCGCCATCCTGGCTGAGGCCGGCCTGTCCTACCTCGGCCTAGGCACTGCCCCACCGGCGGCCTCTTGGGGCCGGATGCTGCAAGATTCCCAGTCGCTTCTGGGCACCGCTCCCCTGCAGACCTTCTGGCCCGGCCTGGCCATTGCTGCGACGGTGCTGGGCTTTAACCTGCTTGGCGACGCCCTCCGTGACCTCCTCGATCCCCGCCTGAAAGGATCCGCGCGATGAGCCTGCTCCACGTAGATAGCCTGGCGGTCACCGCCGCCGGGTCCACCACTGCCCTTTTGGGCCCCATCAACTTCGAGCTGGGTGCCGGCGAAAAACTCGGCATTATTGGTGAATCCGGCTCCGGAAAATCGCTCACTGCGCTATCCATCATGGGGCTTTTACCCGATGGGGTACGCGCGAAAGGCTCCGTCACCGTGGATGGCCACGAGGTAGTCGGCGCACGCGATGCCCGCATCCGCCCCTTGCGAGGGTCCACCATGGCCATGGTCTTCCAAGAACCGATGAGCGCGCTGGATCCGCTTATGCGCGTGGGCAAGCAGCTGGCTCAAGCCGGGGTGCGCGATGCCGCAACCGCGCTCGAAGAGGTGGAGCTTGATGCCGACATTGCCTCCCGATTCCCGCATCAGCTCTCCGGCGGCCAGCGCCAGCGCGTGCTCATTGCCATGGCCATGGCCAGCCACCCCGACCTGCTCATCTGCGATGAACCAACCACCGCGCTCGATGCCACCACGCAAGATGGCGTGCTGAGCGTCATCGAGCGCGTAACCAAGGCCCGCGGCACCGCGCTGGTCTTCATCACCCATGACCTGGGCGTCATTCGCCGCATGTGCCCCAACGTCCTAGTCATGCACCAGGGCGCGGTGGTGGAATCCGGCCCCACCGAGCGCGTGCTTACCCAACCCGAGCATCCCTATACCCGCACGCTCATCGCCTCCTCGCGGCCGCCGGAACTTAGCCTTTCTCCGGCCACGGCGGAAGATGCGTTGGTAACGCTACGCGGGGTCAGCAAGGTCCACGGCACACATGCCGCACTCGATGGCATCGACCTGCGCGTGCACCACGGCGAGCACCTCGGCATCGTAGGAGGCTCCGGATCGGGAAAGACCAGCCTACTCAAGCTCATCGCCGGACTCGACCAACCGACAAGCGGCGAAGTTAACGTCCGCGGCCGTGTGCAGATGGTCTTCCAAGACCCCCAGGGCTCGCTCAACCCGCGCCTGAAGATCTGGAAATCCATCGCCGAGTCCATGCCGGGCAAGCCCAAAAAGAGCGAAAAGCGTGCCCGCGCCGCCGCTGCGCTCGAGGAAGTCGGCCTGCCGGCCGATAGTCTCGATCGCTTCCCGCACGAGTTCTCCGGTGGCCAGCGCCAACGCATTTCCATCGCCCGCGCACTGTGCGGCGAGCCGGATATCTTGCTGGCCGATGAAGCTGTCTCTGCCCTCGATATGTCGGTGCGCGCCCAGGTGCTGGAGCTTTTGGCGGGGGTCATCGCCAAGCGCAAGCTGACCCTGCTCTTTGTCACCCACGATCTCGCGGTGGTGCGCCACCTATGCGATAGCGTCGCGGTCCTGGACCGCGGCCGGCTCATCGAGCACGGAGCGACCGACTCCGTATGGTCCTCGCCCAGCACGGACTACACGCGCCGGCTCATCGCGGCCGCCGACATGTAAAGCGGGTGGCTTCGGGCGTAAGGTAGTCGGGTCAGATAACTCCGCCGAGAAAGGATCCTGCTGCTCCGTGGCCACCCAGCTTGACTATCCCATCCCGCAGCGCCCCAGCACCACCCAGTTGCTCACCGCGTTTAATAGCGCCTCGGTGCGCTGGCCCAGTGCCCTGCGCGCGGGCTTGGCGATTCTCATTCCCGGCGCCATCGCGCTGCTGACCGGCCACGACTACGCCATCCTGCTCATTTCCACCGGCGCGTTCACCGTCATCTTTGGCGAGGGCCACCCTTATCGCACCCGCCCGCGCGTCATGCTCACCGCCGGCACCGCACTCATTACCATCGCGGCCGTGGGCGTGCTGGTAGGCCACCTCATCTTTGCGCCTGGCCACGGCCACTGGTGGCTGCTGCTGGCGGGCCTGTACACCACGGCTTTGGCCGCCGTGTGCGGCTTTGCCCAAAATGCCCTGCGCTTGCCGCCGCCGGGCACCTTCTTCTTGGTCATGGTCGGCGGCGGTTCGGTGATGCTTGCGCGCACCGATGTCACCGTGGGCCAGCTGCTCTTTTGGGCGCTGACCGGCATGGTAGCCAGCCTCGTGCTCGGCATGGCGCCGGCCCTTATTGACGCCCACGGCCCCGAGCGCCGCGCGGTTGCCGCACTCGAAAAGGCCGCGGCCGACTTTAAGGATGACCGCGACGATTCCTTGGCCCGCCACCACCAGGCGCAGACCGCGCTCTTTGCTGCCTGGCAGGCGCTTTCCGACGCCCACATTATCCGCGGCGGCCGCATCATCGACTCCCAAGGCGCCCGCCTAGTGGAGCGCACCCTCGCGGCCCAGCACACCATCGTGGCGCATAACCGCGCCTTGGATTTGGGCGCCGATTCGGATCAGCTCACCGATCATGTCACCGACGTCGATCCGGATCGCACCGCCATCCCGCACACCCGCCCCACCGGCCGCTACCGCTTGTATCGCGCCGCGGTCCGGGATTCGCACGCCATGGTCACGACACAAAAGGTGGTCCTTTCCGCGGCCATTACCGTGCTGGTGGGCCTAACCCTCGGCTTCGACCGCCCGGACTGGGGCGTGGTCTCTGCCTTCCTCATGCTGCAATGGGGACCCGATCACGTGCCGGGCACTGTCCGCGGCATCCACCGCATGCTCGGCTCTGTCGTCGGCGTGCTGCTGTTTTCTATCCTCCATTACTTTGGCATTCAAGGGTGGACGCTCCTGCTCGCGCTGGCCGCGTGCCAATTCTGTGCCGAAATCTTCGTGGCCAAGAACTACGCCATCTGCGTTATCTTCTCCACCCCGCTCGCCCTCCTCATGGGCAACTCCGCCAACCGCCCCCTGTGGCCGACCATCCAGGCCCGCTGCGGCGAAATCATCTTATCCATCCTCATCGCCACCGCGGTGCTATGGCTGTGGCAGCGCAGCGCCCCCGTGCGCAATCAGGCCCGCCTGCAGGTCCGCGCGATGGAGTCCATGGCCACCCTGCTCGGCCTGCTCTTTGTCAATACCCCAGATGCCGTACTGTCCGCCCGCCGCGACCTGCAATACGAGCTGCTCTCGGAGCGCCGCGCCATCCAGTCCCTCGCCGTGGATAACCCCGATGCCGTGCGCCAATTCTGGGCCCGCCACATTGCCGTACAACATGCCGGTTACTTCCTGCTAGATTTCTGCACCACCCACCCGGACCGCACGGCCACCCGCGCGGAGCTTGATTCCCTCGTCCGCGAAATCCGCACCGCACGCGCCGCTTAAAACAGCGGATACTCCTCTATAACTTCGAAGCGTGGGCCACCGCCGCGGCCCTCACCGAGGTGCGATTGCATCAGGCACACCCGGTCCGCGCGAAAATCCGGCCCCCGATACACCGATAAAGCACGCACATAATCCGCCAGCGCCCACAGCTCACGGGTCCGCCGACCAGCGCGCGCGACGGTGAGGTGGGGGCGGTGGTGGCTAAAGGGGACGTCGGCAAGCTGGCACTGCGCCATCAACTCCCGCACACCGCGCGCCTGCCCGCCGACGCCCACCCACAACGTGCGCTGCTCAAAGCTCCCCGCTCCGCTCAGGTGCACATCCAACGCCCCGCGCCCAGCCACCGCGTGAGCTAGGTGCTCGCGCACCGCCGCGGCATCATTGGGCTGATCGCCATAAAAGGCCATGGTCACATGCCAATTATCCGGATCCGTCCAACGCAGCTCATTAGTAGTTGCCGCGTGGATGGGCCGCAGCGTATGCACCAAATGCTCGCGCGCGGCGGCCGAGGGCAATAGCGCAGCAAAGACGCGAATCATGGCCTAGCTGGCATAGACGTTGAGGCGCAGTTCCGCGTCCAGCAGGTGTTCTTCCTCGCGTTCAAAGACGGCGAAGGCATGCAAAATATCCGCAACAGCGGTGGAATTATCATCAAACTCGGGCATGCGATAACTTCTTTCAAACCACAAAGGAGGCACAAGAATCACGCTCGATTCTTCTGCCTCCACATAGTAGCTGACAATGATGTAATTATCCGCCCTTGACCACCGTGACCTGCCAGCCAGCATCCCCCGAGCGATGGAAATCACGAATCTCATGGCCCTCATCGGCCGCCCACTGCGGAATGGATTCGGTGGCCTGGGTGCAGTCGAAGTCAATAACCAGTGCCTCGCCAGTCTCCAGCTCCGCCATGACCTGCTTGGCCTCGATCAACGGGAACGGGCACACCGCGCCAAGGGTATCGAGCGCATAACGCCCGCCGCCCAGCGCGCGGGCCTTGTTCTTGGCCTCAGGCTTGGTCTTGAGCGCTACCGCCCCGGTGGCGGTGGCGAAGCTCGGCAGCACCTTATCCTCGGCGGAGGCCACCTTGTTATCCACGGATTGCTCGGTGGAGTAGGTCTGCGGCTGCTGCGGCTCACCCTTAGGCTTGAGCCACAGGCGCGCGCCCGCACCGACGCCCAGGGCCATAAAGAATAGCGATACCCAGCCCTGGAAGCTAAACAGGGAGGTCTCCACCATGCCATTGCCCACGGTGCAGCCGCCGGCCAGCGACGCGCCTACGCCCATCATGATGCCGCCCCAAATAGCGCGGGTCGCGGTCTGTGCATCTGGCACGCGCACACGGAACTCACCAGCGGACTTGGCGGCGATAAAAGCGCCCACCAGCAGGCCGATACCCAACAGGGTGCCCCAGTTCATGCGCGCGGAATCGCCGGTGGCGGTCCAGCGGACGATGTCCGCGGTCGGCGTTGTGATACCGAGGCCGCCGTTGCGGCCAGCGTTGGCCGAAAGCACAAAGCCCACCGTGCCGATGATGCCCACAGCAACCGCCGCGATATTCATGTTCAGCGGCTTGGCGTACCACGGCTGGCCCAGGTCCACCTTCGGGCGGCCGGCGTCCTTGGCGCGGTAGTGGCGCCACAGCAGGAAGGTCACGACCCACAAGACCGCCACCAGGATCCACGGTGAAATGTGCAGCGCGCCATGGATGGTGGTGACCGGGAGGCTCCACTGCTTGAACCAATCATTGGCGCCAGACAGCGGGCCGGACTTCATGGCCGCGGCCGAAAGCCCATAAAACAGCAGCGCAATCTACGAGCCGACCAAGCCCTCGGCCGAGCGGTACCACGTGCCGGAGGCGCAACCGCCGGACAAGATAATGCCGAGGCCAAAGATGAAGCCGCCCACGATGACGGCTACCGGCTTAAAATCACTAATCTCCGGCGAAAGCACGCCCGTGCCTGTCAACAGAGTCAGGCCAAAGGCATGCACCGAAATCAAAATGAGCAGGGCGGTAAAGCCGCGCCAGGTCTTGTTGAGGAAAATATCGCGCAGCATACCGGTTACGCAGAAGCGCCCGCGCTGCAACACAGCACCGAAGGCGATGCCTGTGAGAAGTCCGGTAATACTCACACTGTCTCCTTGCATCGAGTCAAGGGTTTCAGACTACGCCCTCTAAGACAGAATTGTCTATAATTGACGTACAACCCGGTTTTAAGGTGGCAGATTTCCGCGTTTCCGTCGGCCTTCCCTATGCCACCTCAGGCGCCCCAGCCGCTCCGGGCACAATTAAGGAGAATTAACCTATGGGAATCCCAGACGACGTTGTCCTCGATGGTTATACCCTCATTGAGCAACACGCAATCGACCACGAGTTCCTGCTGCGCGGCTCTCCGCTGGGCACCGAAACTCCCCTCCTATTCGCCCTGACCATTGCGGGCGTACTGCTGGTTGCGGCGAGCTTCTTCCTCCGCGGAGGCAGCCGCGTCGCCGCCGGCTTGGTGGGCGCCATCCTGGCGCTAACCAAGCTGTGGTGGATGCCCTTCGCGCTATGGCAGCAGTTCGATGACGGCCAAGTATTCGGCTACACGCTCAAGTACTTCCCGCAGTACTGGCCGGTGGCGTCCCTTATCGTCGGCGTCATCGCGCTGGTGGGCCTAGCCTCCGCCATTTTCCGCCGGCCTTAGTTGCCCAGGCCAGCCCAGCCGCGACTAGCCGCCGAGCACCGCAATTGCGATGTGTACCCGGTTGGTGCCATCGATCTTGGCCAGGATGTGCTTCATGTGCGTCTTGACCGTGGTCAGGGAGATGAATAGCTGCTCGGCAATCTCGGCGTTGCTCAGTCCTTGGGCCACCAGCTGGGCGATTTCATTTTCGCGCTCGCTCAGCTCGGCCAGCCCGCTGGGCTGAATCATCTCTTGTTCCGGCTGCGGCGGCGTGGCCGCCAGCCCCACCAGGTTTTCTAGCACCTTCGGGCTGAGCTGTTGCTGGCCTTGGGACGCCGCTCTTACCGACGCCACCAGCGCCTCCGGCGCCGTCGTCTTCAACAAAAAGCCCACGGCACCTGCGCGCAGGGCGTGCAGGATGAATTCGTCGGTATCAAAGGCGGTAAGCATCACCACCGGGATATCCCGTGCGCCGGCCAGCGAATGCAGCTGCGCCGTCGCCTCGATGCCGTCCATGACCGGCATGCGAATATCCATCAACACCACGTCCGGCTCCTCGGCCAGGATGAGCTCCACTCCCTCCTTGCCGTTTCCGGCCTCGCCAATGACGCTAATGCCCGGCGCGCCTTCCAAGATCATGCGCAGGCCGTGGCGCAGCAGCGGCTCATCATCGACGAGCACCACACGAATCTCACTCACTGTACTTCCTTCCTGGGCAGGCGCAGAGTCCACGAGAACCTATCGTCCTCATCATTTACCTGCAGCGATCCGCCCACCACACTAGCGCGCTCGCGCATGCCGACGATCCCGTACCCGCCACTGTTCCCACTCCCCTTTTCTTTGGCCTGGGCGGTGGGGTTGGACATGGTGATTAAGAGGGCGTCGGCAAGCGCGGCGATGGTGATGGTGACCGGCTCGCCCGGCGCGTGCTTGCGGGCGTTGGTCAAGCCCTCCTGGACCGCGCGATTGAGCGCGTGGCCAGCCATGGTGCTCAGCTCCTCCAGCGATTGCGGCCCCGCGCCCGCCTGGTAGCGCACTTCCACCTCCATGCCCGCCTGGCGGGAGCGGTCCACCAGCGATTCCACGCCCTCGCGCGGATCGATGCGCCCCTCGCTGCGCAGCGAGTGCAGCGCCTCACGCAGATCCCCCACGGCGGCCTCGGCTTCATCGCGAATCGTGCGCGCGGACTTCCGCGTCTCTTCCGGATCTAGGTCTTTGCGGTAGGCCAACCCGCCGGCGTAGACCGCAATCATGCTCAGCCGATGCGAGAGTGTATCGTGCATATCCCGCGCGATCCGGTCGCGCTCTTCCTGCCGCGCAAAATTCTCCCGCGTGGCCATTTCCTCGTGCGTGAGCTCCGCCTGCGCCTGCAGCGCAATCGTGCGCTCTTTTTGGTTCGAACGAACCAACCCGACTACTAGAACGACTACTGCTGGGAGGATGTAGCTAGAGAAAAATCCCAGCTTCCCGGGAGCACTAAGCCCTTCGCTTCGAGATAGATCGAGAGTGACCAGCTTCGAGGCCACCATGGCCGCACATACCGTCGCCATCCACAACCGGCTGCGGCGCGAGGCCACAGAAAACGCCGCCATCATTACCGAAGGCCGAAACTCGGCAATCGAAACCGTCGCCGAAATGACCGTCGCCGCTACCAACGCACTGCGCGGACCGGGCTGTGCGCTGCGCGGGTCACGCTCCCGCGCGGCATGCCGGAGAGCAAAGGGCAATAAGATCCACGTGCCGATCATCGCCGCGGAAAAAATAAACAGCCGTCCGGACGAGCCATCGGTCTCGCTGAACCGGACGGAAAAGACGGCAAAATCGCCTATCACTGCCACCGCCGCAATGATGAGCTTCTGCCACATCGGGCGCTGGAGCATCTCGTCGGATTTTCGGAACAACTTCATAACGCGCACCAGTCTAAGCCGACCCACCGCCAGCGCGGTATCCCTCGCAGGGAGGATTCTCCAGCCTTAGCCGCGGGCCTCTAAGACCATAATGGCGATGTGCACACGGCTGGTACCGCCGATCTTTTTCAAAATATGCTGCATATGCGATTTCACCGTCGCCATGGACACCACCAGTTGGTCGGCGATGTCTTGATTATTCAAGCCCTGGGCCACCAGCTCGGCGATTTCGCGCTCGCGGGAGCTAAGCCTACCTAGGTGGTTGCGGGCGGTGCGGGTGTGGTGCGAATGGGCGTCGTCAAGCGCGGGGCCTTGCATGCCTACCAGCTTGTCGACGACCTGCGGGCTCAACAGCGGTTGCCCCGCCGCGGCCGCGCGCACGGCCGCCATGAGCGATTCCGGCGGCGTCGACTTGAGCAAGAACCCGGCCGCCCCGGCGCGCAGGGCCCGCAGGATAAAGGAATCGGTATCGAAGGCCGTAAGCATGATGATCGGCACTGTGTGGACCGACAAGATCTTCTCCACGGCCGCGATGCCATCCATGACCGGCATGCGAATATCCATTAACACCACATCGGGCTGCGCATCGAGGACGGTAGCCACCGCGTCTCGGCCATTGCTCGCCTCGGCCACGACCTCGATATCGGGCGCGTTGGATAGCAGCAGGCGCAGGCCGCTGCGGACTAGAGCCTCGTCATCAACGAGCACTACGCGCAGGGCAACGGCCATCATGCTCCCTTTCCTACTGGTTGATTCCACCGCGCCCGCCAAAACTTCGACGCAACGGGCGTATACGCCACTGTAAATGCCATAAAAATTGCCAGTACTACCGGCACTATATTGGCGTGGCCCACCACTACGCCGTTGAGGAACGAGGGCACGAGAATATCGTTTAGCTTTTCGAAGAATTTGGGGAAAAATTCGATGACTAGCGTGGCCGCAATGAATGTCAGCGCAGCCTGCAGGAGCACCGTCCATAAGTTCACCCGATGCAGGCGCTTATCGACGTCCACCTTCCCCACCGCCGCAAACATCACCCTCGCGCCTTGCCCGCGAAACTCCGGCACGACGTAACCGCGGCGCTCCACCAGCTCGATGCGGTCTGTGTCTTCGGGCGCGTTATCGTCGCTGTGCCCACGCAGGAATTCCAGGCTATAGGCCGAGTCATCGGTATCGGTATAGCTGAGCTTGCGCGAAGTTCCGTCAACGGTGGAGGTAAAAAGACTGCGCTTAAAGTCTAAGTACTTTCCCGTCCACCCCTCACTGGCCGTGGTTTCTTCTAGGTCAATGCGCATGAGCCCGTAATCGGGATGGCGCAGTTGCCAGCTCATTTCGCTCATTGCGTGGCCTCCTGGCGCGCTAGCGGTAGACGGATACTCCATCCAAACTCCTCATCTTCTTTACCGACGTGGACATTCATGCGTCCACCGGATAGCTCCACGCGCTCGCGCAGGCCCACCAGCCCATAGCCGCCGATGCTGCTACCTGCGCAATCATCGGTCTTAGCTACCGGGAGCGGGTTCCACATCTCGATGTCTACCGCGCCGCTCGTCTCGCGCACCGTGATGCTTACCGGCTGGCCGGGCGCGTGCTTGCGTGCGTTCGTCAGACCCTCCTGTACTGCGCGGTGTACGGCGTGCTGCGCCATCGTCGACAACCCGGCAAAAACGTCCGGGCCGGTACCGTCCGCGTAGGTCACCGTCACCTCCGTGCCGGCCTCGCGCGCGGCAGCGACCATCTCCTCTAGACCAGTGCGTGGGTCCTGGGAAAGATCTTCGCGCAAGGCGCTTAGGACGGTGCGCAAATCCTCGACCGCGTTCTGGGCCTCCGTGCGGATGGTGCGCGCTGCGTCGGTAAACTCCTCCGGCACGCCCTCGCGCGGATAGCTCAGCGCACCCGCATGAATAGCCACAAGGCTCAACCGATGCGAGAGCGAATCGTGCATATCCCTTGCGATGCTCTCGCGTTCCTCTCGCCTTGCATGCTCCACCTTGGCGCGCATCTCTTCCCGGTTCATCCGGGCTTGCTGCTCCACGCGCCACCGCTTTTCGCGCAGATTGGCGCGCTTTTGGCCCACCAATAACCCCGCGACCATCACTACCACGACGAAGATGACACCTACCCACCCGATCTCGTCCCAGCCCATATAGGGGTTGAAGATGGTATCAATCGCAAATGCCGCCACGAAGCACGCCACTGCGGCCACCGAGCGCGAGGTTGAGCGCCGCGAGACCATGGAAATAAAAGCCACGACGCCACTAGCCGCACCAAAATAGGAACTCGACCCCAGCAGCACGATACAGCCCGCGATGAAGCTACGGGTGGAGCCGGCATAGTCGACGTCGGAAAGCTCACGCGGCTGGTGCTCTAACGCAAAAGGAAGAGCAATAATCGTCACTACGCCCACCGCAAAACCGGTGCAGATATAGGGCCCGTACTCCTCAAATGTCGGCGAGTACTCCTCAATATCGAGGTTCATCAGCACCATGCCGACGAGCCAATTCGCCACCGCGCAGGCGGCAACAATGCCCGCCGTACTCCACTTCGTTCTGACCATGGCCCCAAGCTTAAGCCCGCGGCCATAGTCCCTAGGGATGATTTATTTCTGCACCCCGGCCGCATCGCGCATGGCCTTCGTCTGCGCGGACGGATGCTCGTTCTCGGTAGCCAGGCGCTCAAACGCCACGGCCGCCAGCGCCGCGGACTGCATGCCGAGTACGGAATCATCAAAGCGCATCATCGGCGAGTGATTCCACTCGCGCTGATTTTCGGGCTTTTCCGGATTGGCCGTGCCCATCCACATAAACGTGCCCGGCACCTGGGAGAGGACGTAGCCGAAGTCCTCGGAGGCCATCATCGGGGCGTCGAAAGGCTGGACGTTCTCGGCGCCAAACATCTGGCCCCACAAGGTGGCGGCGAATTGGTTCTCGCGCGCATTGGTCTTGGTGGTCGGGTACAAAATCTCGAAATCCACCTGCGCGGTGCAGCGGTGCGAGGCAGCGACGGAGCTGGAGACCTCCGTAATCATCTGCCGCACGGCGTCGATCTTCTCATCGCGCAGCACGCGCACCGTAGCGCCCAAGGCCGCGCGCTCCGGGATGGCGTTATAGGCGCCGTCGCCCGCCCACAGGTTGGTCACGGTAATCACGATGGGCTCCAGCGCATCAAAACGGCGGGTCAGCGCGGTCTGCAGAGACATCTGAATCTCCGCCAGCGCCGCCACCGGGTCGATGGCATCGTGCGGGCGGGAACCGTGCCCGCCCTTGCCCAACACCGTGATGGTCAGGTTGGAGGAGCTGGCCATCATCGGGCCTGGCACATAGTGGAAGGTGCCGCGATCCTGCGGGCCGACGTGCAGGCCGTAGGCGGCAATGGGGCGTCGGCCAGCGGCGTCGAGCACGCCCTCCTCAATCATCGGCAGCGCGCCGCCCGGGCCTTCCTCGCCGGGCTGGAACATGAAGGTGACATCGCCGTGCAACTCCTCGCGGTGCTCGCACAGAATCCGCGCCGCGCCCACCAGGCCGGCGGTGTGCAAGTCGTGGCCGCAGGCGTGCATGTACCCATTCGTCGACGCGAACGGGCTGCCGGTCTGCTCGCGCACCTCCAAGGCGTCCATGTCCGCGCGCAAAAGCACCGACACCGGCCGCTCGCCGCGCTGGCCGCCGCGCAGCACAGCCACCACCGAGCTCAAATCCTGGCCCACGTGAATCTCCAGCGGCAGGCCTTCGAGCGCTTCCAAGACCTTCTTCTGCGTGCGCGGCAAATCCAAGCCGATTTCCGGATTGCGGTGCAGGTCGCGGCGGAAGTTCTGCAGCTCCTCGAGCATCTCCTCGCCCATTTCCTGGAAGACCTCGGTGGCTACCCGCTCACCAATGCGCGCCCGCGTCACCGGCAGGGGCGGCAGCTGCTGGGCCTGGCGCGGGGCGGCCAGGCGGCCGGGGTTGGTGGGGCGAATTCGCTTGGTCGGGTCAGTCATGGGGAGCTCCTTTTCTCGCTTTCCTATTCGAGGGTACCGCAGGTTATCCACAGGGCGCCCGGCGGGTTCGGGGTTGGTGTGACGGGTGGGGCGAGTTATCCACAGGCGGGCGCGGGTGGGCTACCGCGGGCTTGCGGGGTGCCTTAGGCTCACCGGCATGACCCGCTTGCAGGACTACGCCCGCCAACTTGCCTCGCCGATGGAGCTTCTCGGCGAGGTCTCTGGCGCGCGCGAGGCCGACCTGCGGCGGCTGGGGCTTCCTCGGCAGGAGGCCCGGAGCCTGCTTGCGCTTGCCGACGTCTACTTTGGCCCCACCCCCTTCACCCGCCGGCAGCGCTCGTGCCGGGCGACCAAGCATTGCTTGGCGACGTTGAAGATCATCGAAAAGTACGTCTCGCGCACGAAATCCAAGCGGGATGCGTGGGCGCTGCGCGCTGAACTATGCGCGACCGACCAAGACGTGGAGCGGCTCGCGCGCACGCGATTGAAGGAGATGTATCCGCCGCGGCAGCCGGAGAAAGGCGTGCGAATGACGCGGCGCAAGGGCGGCCCGTCGACGCTCTCGATTACCGGCGATTCCGATTTCATTGCTGACCTGCACGCCAGCATCAATGAGGAAAAGCCGCTTGATTCCGTAGAGAATATCTTCTTCCGCGGTGGGGCTACGGCGCGGCCTACTGCCACGACGAATATCATCATCCAGCTCGATGAATTGGATGAAATCTTAAGCGGTGGAGGCGAGGAAATCACGCTGCGGCTGACCAATGGTGCCGAAATCAGCGGCGCGAAGCTGGTGGAAAAGCGCTTGGCCGAATGCGGGCTCGTCACCCTCGTTCATCCTTATGAGGGAGCGGTAAACCTGTATCGCACCTCGCGGCATGCCTCGGAAAAGCAGCGGCTGATGGCGGGCGCGGAAAACCCCACCTGCCCGTGGGCCGAGTGCAACTATCCGGCGGATAAGTGCCAAATCCACCACCTGCAGGCGTGGAAACACGGCGGCGAGACCAATATGGCGAACCTCAGCGTGGCGTGCCCGTATCACAACGGCGTCAACGACGACGATCCGCACGCGCCGCCGGTGCGCGGCCGGCTTGAGCGGCGGCAGGGCCGAATAGTCTGGGTCCCGCCCTGGGCCAATTCCAGCTGAGCGCCCTGCCTCGCTATTTACGAACGAGCCTCACAACGCAGCTCACCCTGCACAGTTTCGCATATGCTGCAGGGCAGCGAAGCTTGCCTAGGCTTGGATGCCTAGGCTTGGAGGAGCGAGCGGCCGAAGAAGTCGGAGTCGTCAGCAACGCCGGGCAAAGCATAGAAATAGCCGCCGCCGTAGGGGCGGATATAGTCCGCGAGCGGTTCGCCCTCAAGGCGTTTTTGCACCGTGATGAACTGACGCTCCAAGTCCTGCTGGAAACAGATAAAGACCAAGCCGACATCGAGGGTGCCGTTGTCGCGCACTCCGTTGTCATAATTATAAGCGCGACGCAACATGAGCTGGTCGGAGGTTTCTGGCGTGCGCGGATTGGCGAGGCGAATATGCGCATCGGTGGGGATGACGTCACCGGTGGCGTCGTCGAGGTAGTTCGGCTCAGCGTGCTCGTCACCGCCGGAAAGTGGGCCGCCGGTAGCACGGTCGCGGCCGAAGATTTGCTCCTGCTCGGCAATGGAGATGCGATCCCAGAATTCGGTATACATAGCAATCAGGCGAACCACCATATAACTGCCGCCGGCGGCCCAATCTGGCTCGTCCGCGCCGGCCCACACCAGCTTGTCTTGATCCTTTTCGGCCGGATTGACGATGCCATCTTTGAACCCAAGATGATTTCTTTGGGTGCCAGAAGGCCGTGGCTCGTTCATGTAGCCGTTTTGGCGCCAGCGCACGGCGACGTCGCCGCGGGTGTGCCGAAGGATATCGCGCAACGCGTGAATGACGGTATCGTGCTGATCGGCGCAAATCTGCAAGGCGAGGTCGCCGTGGCACAGCTCGTCCTTCAAGGTGTCATCAGCGAAAGCCTGCATAGAGCTCAGGTGGACAGGCTTGTGGGGTTTTAGGCCAAAGCGGTCGTCGAAAAGCGAATCGCCCACGGCAAGGGTTATGGAAAGGCTATCGGTAGGAAGCTTTGGACCCAGCTCGCCGGAATCGCCGGCAGGATAGGCTATACCATCGGCTGCGGTGGCTCCGCCGGTGGTAAGAACGCGGGCGCGCTCGGTGATGGTACGAAACAGCTCTTCCAGGCGCGATTTTCCTGTGAACTGTACGTCGAGAGCGACAACCTCAGAATACTTTTGGGCCGGGTTGACAATACCCTGCTGGTGCTCGCCATGGAAAGGAAGATCGAGCGGGTCATCCGCATCGGTGCGCGGCGAAGACACAGCGGGGTCGGACGAAGAATCCTTGCCATGCTTTGAGGAACCGAAGGAGGAACCAGCAAAGCTTGACTGCCCGTTGGCGGCCGCGGCTGGGCCGGTTAGCGCAGCGGTTGCAGCAAGGCCAGAGAGAAAGGAGCGGCGGGAAAAATTAAACGGGCAGGGCACTAATCCATCCTTCTAATAACGGTCATCGTGGCGACAGGGGCAAGCAACTCATTAGCACGGGCAACGGCCGACTGCAGGCGCATCCGATCCTTTTGCGACCACTTGTCAAAAGCGGTGTCATACTTTTCATCGAATTCACCGGCGATCTTGTCGAGTTCATCGAGCTGGTCATAGATTGGCGCGGTATCCAACCCGCGGCCCTCAACGAGGGAGCGGACGGCATCCAGCGTCAGCCGAGTGGAGGTAACATTGCCGCGCAGCGCGGTGGGCAGGGCATGAGCGCCGAAGTCACGCTCCCCACGCATGTCGAAACGCTCGAATTCCTCCATCACCTCGTGGGTGCGCAGGCCGTAATCGGGCGCGGGAATAGCGAAGTGGGAGGTCTCGAGGGCGCGGGCGGTTTTATCGACGGCGTCGGCAAGCGCGCGGGCGGGCTTGGCCGCATCCTTGACAGGGCGCTTGGACCACAGCAGCTTTTCAACCTCCGCGTACCCCTCTAAGTCCGGCCCAGGCCACATTTCGCTGGAATCGTCGAAGGAGCGGTAGGTCTCGAGGTAATCGAGGTAAGCTGCTCGGGCGGTCGGACGGTTTTTAGAGGTGGCATCGGCAAGAGCGTGAGCCTTTTTCTGCAGCTCAGGAACGCGCTTTTTCTGCTCCGCTGCCTGCTGGATAGCAACGGCTGCGACCTCGCGGTCAGTAATAGGTACCATCTTGGGGGCTTCGGTGATGGTGGAACCGGTGACCGTGAAATCATCAGACTTCACGGCCGAGTCATTGTGGAAGACACAGGTGAGGTGGTAGGTGCCGTCTTGCAGCTTCGGGGCCCACGCGCGCTTGGCTGGAGTACCCACGCGCTCTAGAACTTGGTAGGCATTGCCTGCATCGTCTGCAACGTAGACGGTAAGCGCCAGTCCAGAGGTGTTATAGACCTTCCACTCCGCTTGCCTCTGGACCTTGTCGGGCGTAGGGCACGAATACACGTCGCGCACATTTAGCTGCGGTTCTTTCGGCTTCGCGCTTTTGCTTGTCGACGGCGCCACCGACTGCGAGTCCCGGGAGCTGGAGCCGAAGGAGCTTAGGGAGCTTTGGGCTACAGCATGTGGGGATACGGCCGCGATGGCAAGCACCGCGGCGGTAGCGATGTGGAAGGTCTTCATGGGGTTAGAACGGGAGGTTAGGCAGTGGTGGGAGCTTGAAATCCTGCAGCTTTTTCAGGTCCAGGCCGGGGTGGCCATTCATGTACCAAGCTACGATGCCAGCGCCTACGCCTAGGGCAGTAAGGATAGCCGCGATGGTACCGGCCTTGGAAGAACCAGCAGAAGAGCTGGAACTCGAGTCAGCAGGCTTGTTTGTGCCAGGCTGCGGCTTGGACTCTTGGTGCAGCTTGGTGATGGAAGGCACGTCCTTTTCAGTAACCTTCGGGTCATCCATGCCTTCGACGACGTCCTTGAGGTTGGTGCCGGCACGAGAGGAATTATCCACCTTCTCAATGGACGCGTAATCCTTAGCGACGGTGCCGTCAGTCTCGTTTAGGAACAGCTTCGGTGCCTTCTTGGTGGTGTTGAAGTCGAACATGTTGTTCAGCTCTCCGGCACGCTCGTCAAAGGCGATTCCACCTAGGCGGCCGAGGCCCCAGTTGTCCTGGATGAACTTAGTGACGGAGGTCTGCTCGGTGTAGGTGGAATCGATGTGGTTAGTCTTTGCGTACGGGGAAATGACCAGCAGGGGCTGGCGGGTACCCGGACCGCACTGGCCGTGCTTATCGCCTGCGACGCCGACCTTAGCTGCGGCGGCGGTGCAGATTTCTTTATCTTGGTGCGGATCGTTGGAGCCGTTGCGGATTTCTGGGGCCTTGTGGTCGTACCAGCCGTCGGAATCGTCGTAAGCGATAACCACCGCGGTGGAATCCCACTCCGGGGAATTTTGCAGCTCGTTTATGTAGTGGGTGATAAAGGCCTGCTCGTCCAACGGATTCGAATAGCCGGCGTGGCCGTCTTGGTAGTTAGCGGCCTTCAAGAAGGACACGGCCGGCAGGTTGCCCTGCTCGATTGCGGTGTCGAAGTCCTTCAGGTCGTATTGGTGGTTGGCGCGGTCGGTCTTGCCAATCATTTCATCGCTCGACGGCGCCAAGTGGTGCGGATTAGCAGTGGATGCATAGTACTGGAACGGCTGGTGGTGAGGGTTGTAATCCGTCTGATTCTGGCCAGTCAGCGTGGTGTGGGAAGCGCCGCAGCGGGCACGGGCATTATCGGTAGCTTCGTCAGTAGGGCGGAAGCCGCCTTGGAACCAGCCCCAGGTGACGTCCTTGTCGTTGAGTTGGTCGCCGATGTTCTTGGAGTGCATTGCGGTGACCTGGTTGGTGCCTGCGGAGGAGTTATTAGAGCAGTCGTCGTAAAGCGGGTCTGGGTCGCCGACGACGGTAGCGGTCTTGCCGTCCTCGGAAACGCCAGCGAGGGCGTGGTTCTTGCCCGCTTCAATCTTCTTCTGCTCACCGGTGGCGGGGTCATGCATGGTGCCGCCGGCCACGGTGCCGGAAATCAGGTTCAGCGCGCCAGGGGTAGACGGGCCGAAAATAGTGGAGTAACTGTTGTCGTTCAGAGCGAAGTTCTGCGCATAATTCCACATGCCAGTGACGGTATTGCCGTCGTAGTAGCCCATGGTCATGCCAGGGGCGGCATAGTAGCCATTGGAGGACTTATCGATGTCGGTGGACACGGTCTCTGGGAACTTGTCCATCTTGCCGCCGTTGTATGCGGCCTGCTCATCGCCGTAGTGATGGTTCTGGTCCGTAGTCACGGCGTGGTCAGGCCCAATGCGGAAAGGCTTGACGGAGTTGGGGTTCTTCTCCCCCATTACGTCATCATTTTCGAGGTTTTTCGCCTTTGGGGTGCCTTCTTTTGCGGTGAATTTAGGGGCGCTCTTGCCGCTGCCCTGCAGCTTCTCACCGTCCTTGTTCAGTGCATTAGGGTAGGTTCCGAAGTAGTGGTCGAAGGAAATGTTCTCCGAGTAGATAACGACAACATGCTCGATTGGGGTGGTAGTGGCCGCCTGAGCGATGCCGGGGACAAGTGATGTAGTGGCAGCTGCGGCGGCGCAGACGGCCACAGCGCGAGAGCGAAGCTTCATGAAAAGTCCAACCTTGGTCAAGAAATAGCGGTGCAGGTCGAAAGTGGCTGTGGCTCATCGAGCGAGTCATCGGTCGCTTTCGAATCGAGATTTAACGCCGCCAACACATAAACCGCAACTAGTTCACAAGGGTGTCCCCGGCCGTGGGGACACCCTATAGAAGCAGCTCACTTTGGACTTTGGGATAGCCACACCCCGAAAGCTGTTAACGAAAAGTTAAAGATCTATTCGGCTCCACTTTGCAAACAGGTGGGGTTTTAATCGTCGGCGTCGGTAGACAGCGCGGCCACGAAGGCCTCCTGTGGCACCGAGACGGAGCCCAGCGTCTTCATGCGCTTCTTACCGGCCTTCTGCTTCTCCAGGAGCTTGCGCTTACGGGAGATATCGCCGCCGTAGCACTTAGCCAGCACGTCCTTGCGCATGGCGCGGATGTTTTCGCGGGCGATGATCTTCGAGCCGATGGCCGCCTGGACGGGCACCTCGAACTGCTGGCGCGGGATGAGCTCCTTGAGCTTCTTGGTCGTCTTATTGCCGTACCACTGGGCGGAATCGCGGTGGACAATGGCAGAAAAGGCGTCGACCGGGTCGCCGTTGAGCAAGATGTCGACCTTTACCAAGTCCGCGAGCTGCTCGCCGGCCTCTTCATAGTTCAGCGAAGCGTAGCCCTTGGTGCGGGACTTGAGCATATCGAAGAAGTCGAAGATGATTTCGCCGAGCGGCATGGTGTAGCGCAGCTCAACGCGGTCCTCGGAAAGGTAGTCCATGCCGCCCATCTGGCCGCGCTTGGACTGGCACAACTCCATGGTGGGGCCGACGAACTGCTCGGGCACGATGACGGTCATCTTCACCACGGGCTCGTAGACCTCGTTGAGCTTTCCTTCCGGCCAGTCAGACGGGTTGTGGACCCACTTTTCCTCGCCGTCTTCAGCCACCACGCGGTAGGTTACCGATGGCGCGGTGGAAATCAGGTCGAGGCCGAACTCGCGCTCCAAGCGGTCGCGGGTGATTTCCATGTGCAACAAACCCAAGAAGCCGCAGCGGAAACCAAAGCCGAGGGCGACGGAGGTTTCGGGCTCGAAGGTTAAGGAGGCGTCGTTAAGCTGCAGCTTTTCCAAAGCATCGCGCAGGTCCGGGAAGTCGGCCTGGGAAATGGGGAAAAGGCCGGAGTAGACCATCGGGTCCGGGTCCTTGTAGCCCTTGAGCGGGGTTTCGGCGCCGCCGTTGGACCAGGTGACGGTATCGCCCACCTTGGTCTCGCGGACGTCCTTTACGCCGGTAATGAGGTAGCCCACCTCGCCTGGGCCCAAGCCATCACACTTTTGCATCGTGGGCGAAACGATGCCGATTTCCAGCAGCTCGTGATTGGCGTTGGTCGACATCATGGTGACCTTCTGGCGCGGGGTGAGCTTGCCGTCCACCATGCGGATATAGGTCACCACGCCGCGGTAGGTGTCATAGACGGAGTCAAAAATCATCGCGCGGGCCGGCGCATCGGCGTCGAATTCAGAAGATGGCGGCGGGACTAGCTCGCAGACCTTGTCCAGCAGCTCGACGACGCCCTCGCCGGTCTTGCCCGACACGCGCAGCACCTCTTCCGGCTCGCAGCCGATGATATTAGCGATTTCCAGCGCGTATTTTTCCGGGTCGGCGGCCGGCAGGTCGATCTTATTGAGGACCGGGATGATTTCCAGGTCGTTTTCCATCGCCAGGTAGAGGTTGGCGAGGGTTTGGGCTTCGATGCCCTGGGCGGCGTCGACAAGCAGGATAGCGCCCTCACACGCCTCGAGCGCGCGGGAGACCTCGTAAGTAAAGTCCACGTGGCCGGGGGTGTCGATCATCTGCATGACGATCTGTTCCCCCTGCGCGGTGCCGGACTGGGGCACCCACGGCAGGCGCACGTTCTGCGCCTTAATGGTGATGCCGCGCTCGCGCTCGATGTCCATATTATCGAGGAACTGGTCACGCATATCGCGCTCCGCAACCACCTTGGATAGCTGCAGGATGCGGTCCGCCAGCGTCGACTTGCCGTGGTCGATGTGAGCAATAATGCAGAAGTTTCGGATTCGGGCGGGATCCGTAAACGTCGTGGCCGCAAAGTTTTCAGACATACGTCTACAATAGTCGACATGAAAAGCGCCATGCTCACCCGTCTGCGCCAAGCGCTGGGAATCAGCGAGCGCGAGCCGATAGACACCGGCCTGAGCCGCATTAATTCCCGGTTGGGGCTGGATAGGTCGGATGAGTTCCACGAGCCGCGCAAGGCCGCCGATATCCGGGTAGAGGCCACCGCCTCCCACCCCCGCTCCATATTTTTCTCCCCCGATATGGACGGCCAGGCCGATTCCGGCGAGGTGGTCTGGGTGTGGGTGCCGGCCGAGGGTAAGCAGGCGCCACCGCGCGAGCGCGCCATTTTGGTCGTGGGTCGCACCCGCACCACGGTGATGGGTTTGCTCATCTCCCCCAATCCAAAGCATGCGCTTGACGACGCCTGGCTGGAAATCGGTTCCGGCGAGTGGGACGAGTCCGGCTGCGATTGTTGGGTCCGCCTCGACCGCCTGCTCGAGGTATCCGAGGAGCAGGTGCGCCGGCAAGGCACGCTTTTTCCGGAACGCAGGTTCGAACGAATCGCGAATAGGTTGCGGGCGCGCTACCACTGGGCCTAGCCGCCGCGCGACCGGCGGCCGCGGGGAGAGTTTTGGCAGGTCGGGTTCGGTACTGCTATTGTGTGTTGGTTACTTACTTGCCGGGCGCGTTGGTCGGGGCGGGCAGGACCTTGGGTTCGCTCTTCGAATACCAGCGCCGAGCGCGCCAGTAATTGCTGGCCGCGGGAGTAGTCCGAGTAGGTCGGTTTCTACGTCAATCACTTTCGATTACTAAGAGGTATTTTTCATGGCAAATATCAAGTCCAAGCAGAAGCGCGTTATCACCAACGAGAAGGCACGTCAGCGTAACAAGTCCGTTCGCTCCGCCGTCCGTACCGAGATCCGCAAGTTCCGCGAGACCGTTGCCGCTGGCGACAAGGCTGCTGCTGAGAAGCAGCTGCGCGTGGCATCCCGCGCCCTGGACAAGTCCGTGTCCAAGGGTGTCTTCCACCGCAACACCGCAGCCAACAAGAAGTCCGGCATGGCTTCCGCGTTCAACAAGATGGACTAAGAGCCATTGCACAGATTATCCCCCGGTCGCGCTCTACGGAGCGCGCCCGGGGGATTTTCTTAGCTTATTTTGGGCGGCGGAACCGGCAGGCAGGGCCGGTGAGACTTAGGCGGGGCGCTTAGGCCAGTTCGTCGTTGAAGTAGTCTTCGAAGATGGCGCCGGCGTTGTGGAAGGCGTCGGCAAGCGAAGTGCCGCCACGGGTTTCCACGAAGGTCTCAAAGGCGGTCAGGAACTGGGTGTGGATGATGTTGACGGTCGGCGTGAGGCGCGGATCGGAGGACTTCCAACCCTCACGGGCCTGTACCGCCTGGCGGACGCGCTGAATGATGCGGCTATTGCGCTGGCAGTACAGGGCGCGCAGCTTCGTGTCCTTTGCCAGTGCCTGGGCCGTGAGCTGGGAAATTTCGGGGAAGAACTCATTGCCTACGGCACGGTTGAATTCGGCCATGGCCATGATTTCGGAATCTTCGCGCAGGCTTCCGGTGGGTAATCCGGCGGCGAAATTCTGGAATTGGCTCTCTACTTCCTCCGAAAATTCGGGGCCTAAAACTGCCGATTCTTTGTCTTTTATGTGATTGAAAAGGGTACGGCGGGAAACGCCTACCTCGTGTGCGAGTTCCTCCATGGTGAACCCGTCATAACCTCTCTGGATGACGAGGTTGAGCGCAGCGACTCGGATTTTTGATATACGCGGCATAAATGCCCCTTTCTGTCCCGACGCTCTTTAAGCTTCAGTATCTTTTCTTTCTCCCTAAAGAATTGTGAGGAAATTCTATTTTGCCTACAAACTAAGGGATTTTGGGGCGATTTTATTACCTTATATTCGGTCAGGGAAACCACCATGCGCTTCGCGGGAATTCCCCGCCTGCGCGACGGCGAGTTTGCGCCCGTCATGGCACTAATCAGGAAAACTGTGACGTTGGACAACCAGGCCGCCACGCTCGCGCGGCCGGTCCCACATCTTATCCGCTCGTGCGTTCGAAAGCCCGATGGTGCTCGTGTCCGGTGGGGCGGCTAAGATGAGTCAACGATGAAAAACGTTAAGCCACTGGTGAAATGGGCGGGCGGGAAGCGCCAGCTCTTGCCGCATATCCACGCCGCCCTGCCGGCGGAGACCCCGCGGCGATTTTATGAACCCTTCATCGGTGGCGGCGCGGTGCTTTTCTCTCTCGAACCGGCCAGCGCACGGGTCAACGATCTCAATAGTGAGCTCATCAACCTCTATGAGGTGGTGCGCGGCGGCGTCGATGAGCTCATTGAGGAACTCGCGGGCTACCCCAATGAGGCAGAGTTTTTCTATGCGCTGCGCGCAGTGGATCGGGATGCCCACAAGTTTGCCGCCCTCTCCCCCGTCGAGCGCGCCGCGCGAACGTTGTATCTGAATCGCACCTGCTATAACGGCCTGTACCGCGTGAACGCGGCCGGCCAATTTAATGCCCCGTTTGGGCGTTATAAGAATCCCACCATCTGCGATGAGGACACGCTGCGCGCGGTGCACCGCTATTTTGCGGAAAATGATGTGACCTTCTCGCAGGGCGATTTCGCCGCGGCGGTAGCAGAGGCGCGCGAAGGAGATTTTGTCTACTTTGACCCGCCCTATGACCCGGTGAACGTGACGAGTTCGTTTACCGGCTACCAAAAGGGCGGCTTTGACCGTGCGGAGCAAGAGCGCCTCAAAGAGGTCTGCGATGACTTGGATAGGCGCGGGGTGAAGTTCCTGTTGTCTAATTCGGCCACCGAGTTCATCCGCGAGCTCTATGCGGACTATGAAGTAGGCATCGTGGGCGCGACGCGGGCGATTAACTCCGTTGGCTCGAAACGCGGCAAGGTCGACGAGGTCCTGGTGCGCAACTACGAGGTCCGCGGTGACTAGCGGGCCGGAAGCGCGGGAGCTGCGGGCGCGCTTTGGTGTGCCGGAGTCGGTGAAGCTCGGCGTCAATGACTGGGGGTGGCTGCGCATCCTGGCGGCGGGATACGACGCGGAGCTGGAGCGGCGCGGGTATTTCTATATCGGCGCGCGGGAGCTAGAACGGCTTTCGGGCCGGCAGCCGCGGCTGATGGCCAAGCATGATTTTTCTACGTCGCGGCCGTGGATCTTTCAGCGCCTCCAGCTGGGAATCGTACCGGTCAGCCGCAGCGAATACCTGGTGGGCCGGTTCAACCTCTACGAACGGTTTCCAGAAACGCAGCGCGGCGAGGTACGCACGCTGGAGTTGCCCGCGGGGCTGGACACCCTCTCGTTGGAGGGGGTGAGCTCGGAGGCGGTGGCGTTAAATGGGGCGTCGGCAAGCGGGATGCTAGAGGACTTCCTGGGCTGCGGGCCATTGCAGGCGACGGTGGCCGGGCGCATGTCCACGCGCGGGCTTAAGGTGCGGCTGCCGGACTTGGGCGTGGATGTGGCGGTGGACCGCGCGCAGATGGAGATCGACGGCGGCTTCGAATCGCTCGAGCACCTGGTGCTGGTGGAGGCGAAGAACCACCTTTCGGACGATTTCAATATCCGGCAGCTATATTTTCCGTATCGCCGGTTCCAGCAGCGCCTGGCCAAGGATGTCGTGCCGGTTTACCTGGTGTATTCCAATGGTATTTTCCACCTGTACCGCTATGAATTTCGGGACCCGGCGGATTTTCGCAGCATTGCGCTGGTTGATAGTGCCCGCTACGCGCTGTCCGCCTCGACCCTGGACGCGCAGGCGGCGCTCGACATTGTGCGGGCGGTGGAGCCCGATCCCGAGCCGGCCGTGCCCTTCCCCCAGGCCAATAGCTTTGAGCGGGTGGTCAACCTGCTGGAGCTCATCGCCCTGCAGCCGCTAAGCAAGGCGGAGATTACCCAGCGCTATGATTTCGACCCGCGCCAGGCGGATTATTATGCCAACGCCGCGCGCTACCTGGGCCTGGCGGAGCCGGTGGAGGACACGTGGGAGCCGACGGAGCGCGGGCGACGGGTTATTGAGCAGCCGCAGCGCGACGCCCGGAATGGGGCGCTCATACGGGCGCTGGCGGCGCGGCGGGTTTTCCGCGAGATCCTAGAGCTCAGCTTGGCCCGCGGCGCGGTGGCCAGCACTGCGGAGATTTGCGCGGCCATGGAGGGGCTGGGCCTGAGCTTGGCGACGTCCCGGCGGCGCGCCTCCACCGTCGCCCGCTGGACCCAGTGGGTGCTGGACACGGTGGCCGAGGGCACGCCGCGCCTGTTTTAAGCCAGCAGGTTCTGCCCGCCGGAGATGATGAGGACGATGCCGGCGATGATGAAGAAGAGGCCAGAGCCGATGTCGATCCACGGGCCGGCGGCGATGAGCTTGCGGCGCACGGCATTGGTGGAAATTACCGTGGCGACGACGAGGAAGAAGAGGAAGGCCGACAGCGAGAGCGAGAGTGTCAGCGCAATGGCCAACCAGATGGGTGGGCTAGCCGGAAGCAGCGGGGCGATCATCGCGGCGAGGAAGAGCACGATTTTCGGGTTGGACATATTCGTGGCCAGGCCGACCTTGAAGGCGGTGCGCAGGCGGCCGAGCTGGGCGGCGGCGTCTTCTAAGTCCACGGGCGGGTTGGCGCGCTGGGCGATGCCGCTGCGCAGCGCGCGCGTTCCCATAAACACTAGGAAGCAGCCGCCGATGGCTTGGACCGCGCCGAGGATTTCCGGGAAGGCGGTCAGCAGCGCGGCGGCGCCAAAGACGGTGGCGGCGCTCCAAAAGAGCACGCCGATCTGGATGCCGGCGGCCGCGGCAATGGCGTGGCGGCGCGAGCGGGTGGCGTAGCGGGTCACCAAAATGATGTCCGGTCCCGGCGAGGCGACGCCCACCAGGTTCATCAGCAACAGGGTGAAGAAGGATGTCCAGGTCACTCCCCCGCCTCGCTTTCGAGCCGCGGGAGAAGGTCGTCGCGGCCAAACATGCGGGCGGAATCCAGCGCGGAGGGATGGCCGGCGGTGGGGTCGGCGTGGGCGGAAAGGAGGGCGTCGACAACCGCGTCTTCCTTCTTGAAGATGGCACCGGCCAGTGGGGACTGGCCGCGGTCATTGAGCAGGTTGACGTCCGCGCCGGCGCGGGCAAGTGCGGTAACCAGCTCGGCGTGGCCGTGATAGGCAGCGAGCATAATAAAGGACTGGCCTTCGTGGTTAACGAGGTCGATATTTACGCCGTGGTCGATATAGGCGAGGAGGTCCAGGTTGCCCTCGCGCGCCATGTCGAAGAGTCGACCGGCGAATTCTTGCACTTGCGTCTCAGACATGGTTTCTAGCTTATCGCGCCAGTTCCGCGACGCGTTTGACGGCCGCCTCTATGGCGAATTCGGGCTCGCCGCCTTGCCCTTTGACGGCGGCATCGAGCTCGGAGACGAGGATAACCGCCTTGGTGACATTATCGGCGGACCAGCGGCGGGCCACGGGCTGGGTCATTTTGACCACGTAGGGTGCCAGACCGGTTTGGCTCGCCAGCGAATACTGGTCCCCGCGCGCGGAGTAGAGGCGGGCGACGGCGCCGACCTTATTGGCCAACGCGGCGACAATCGCCACGGGGCTCGCGCCCAGCTGGAGGGCGCGGCGGCAGGTGGATACGGCGGCTTCGACGCGGCCGGCGACGGCGGCGTCGGCAATGTCCCAATTGGCCACCTCGGCCACGCCGACGTAGTAGTTTTGCACCGCCTCGCGGGTGACATTGCCGCCGGTATCGGAGACCAGCTGGGAGATGGCCGAGGCCAGCTCGCGCAGGTCAGAGCCCACTCCCTCGAGCACGGCGTGGATAACGTCCGGGGTGGGGCGCACGCCGTGGCTGGAAAATTCGCGGGTGGCCCACTGGCCCAGCTCATTGGGGTAGAGCGAAAAGACCTCGTGGACCTCAGCAATCTTGCGCAGCTTGGCCACGAGCTCGGGCTGCTTCTTCTTTTTCTTCAGCGTCTTGGCCGTCACGGAGTAGATGATGACCATGGTCATGCCCGGCGCGGGGTTGGCGCAGGCGCGCAGGATGATATCGACTACTTCTTTGCCGGCGCGCTCGCAGTCGCTGATGACGATGACGCGGTTATCGCCAAAGAGCGACGGGCTGGTGGCCTCGAGGATTTCGCCTTCAGAGACCTCGGAGGCCTTGAGCTTCGTCAGCTCGGGCCGAGCACCGGTGGGGCCGCTCTCCTCGGCCGCGGCGCGCTGGATGTGCAGGCGGGCGCGTTCGGTGAGGAATTCATCGTCGCCAAGGATGAGGTGTACTGGAGGCATGCCCGCCATTCTAGCTTGCGGCCAGGCCGAGCCAGGCGATGCCCGCCAGCGTCAGCGCCAAGGTGAGCCACGGGCGGTGATAGAGGAGGCCGGCGATAATCCAGGCGTAGGCAAGCAGCGTAAAAAGCGGATTGGCAGGGATGGTGACCACAGGCAGGTGGGCCACGCCGTGGGCGACGGTGTTAATCCACCACGAGAAGGGCTCAATGAGGCGCAGCAAGCCGGCGCCCAGCACGTCCAGCGGGCCAAGTTGGGCAAAGATGGCGGCGATAAGCCCCACGATGGTAATCGGCACGGTGGCGGGCTCGACGAGGATATTGGCCAGCACGGAGACCACGGAGACCTCACCGGACATGAGTGCTACCAGCGGGAGGGTGACGATATCGGCGGCGATGGCCACGGCGACCGCGCGCAGGAAGATGGCGGGCCAGCCGGTCACGGCCAAGTGCTTGTAGATGAGCGGGCTCAGCGCCACGATGCCGAGCGTCGCCGCACAGGATAGGGCGAAGCCGAAGTGCACGGCGAGGTCGGAATCCACAAAGAGCAGCGCGATGATGCCGAGACTGAGAGCATGGATGGGCTCCATGCGGGTGGAATTGAGCACAGCAAGCAGCCCCACTACCCCGGCGACGGCCGCGCGCTGGACGGAGGGTTCGAAGCCCACAAGCAGAACATAGGTGGCAAGGGCGCACAGGGAAGCGGCCACGCGGGCGCGGGGCCCGAGCGCGAAGGCGGCGCAGACCACGGCCGCGGCGGAGCAGACTATGGCCACATTGGCGCCGGATACAGCACTCAAGTGGGAGAGCCCGGTGGCGATATACAGGTCACGCTCGGCGGTATCTTGCAGCGCGGTATCGCCGAGTACCATGCCGGGGATAAGGCCCTGGCTGGAAGGACCGACGGTATCGAGTACCAGCGCGCGGAAATTCTCGGCCACCTCGGCCGCCCAGCCGGCCAGGCCTTCGGGTTCGGCGGTTACCTGCACGTCGGTGGCATTGGCGCTGAGCTTTCCGACGCCCGCCCTATCCGACTCCCCTACCCTTACCCTGGCCGTAACCTCGGCGCCAGCGGCCGCTGGGACTGGTTCTGGGCTAAAGACCGGCAGCTGGGTCGGGTATCCCGGAACCTTGAGCTTGAGCAGCCAGCCGCCCGTACTGGTCTGCGTTGGTGCAGTGACAAGGCGCCCGGTGACTTCGCTGCCGAGGTCGAAGGCGGCGGCGCGAGCCTGGCGCACCGCGGCGACGAGCGCCGCACCCCCAGCGACCGCCCCGCAAAAGAGCGCTTGGCCCCATTGACGGGCAATGAGGCACAGCGCGACGACGACCGCGATCAGTGCGGTGGCCCAGCCGCGGCCGGCGAGCAGCACGGCGATGACGGCCAGCCAGGCGGTGGCCGCGCCGGGGACGAGCCGCAGTTCTCGCATCGCGCACTCGGGTACGGGCTAGAGCTGGACTTGGTCTTTGAGCTGTGCCAGCTTCGCCGGACCGATGCCGGAGACCTCGAGGAGCTCTTCTACATCCTTGAAACCGCCGTGCTCCTCGCGGTAGGCCACGATGGCCTGCGCGGTCACCTCGCCGACGCCCTTGAGCTCGGTGAGCTCCTCGGCGGTGGCGCTATTAAGGCTCACGCCGCTGCCGCTAGCGCTGTCGCCGGGGCTGCTGGAGTTTCCGCTGGCTGGGGCAGGTTCGCCGGGTGCGGGAGCTGGGGCGGCGCCGGAGGGCAGGATGTGGAGTTGTTGGCCGTCGGAAAGCCGCTGCGCATGGTTGAGGGCCATGGTCTCGGCGCCTGGTAGCGGCTGGGCGGCATCGAGGGCATCGGCCACACGCGCGCCGGGCTCGAGTGTTTTCAGACCGGGCTCAGCCACCTCGCCGATGACCGAGACGATGATCTCGCTAGGCTCTTCGCTGGGGGCCGCGCCTGGGCTCATTGCTGCAGGCTCGGGCATGCCGGAGGCGTCATCGGAGCGCGCATTAATGCCGAGCCAGACCACCACGCCGATAACGAGAATGACCGCCACGGCGCAGGCCTGCCAGGGGCTGATGCGCAGTCGCGGGCGCGGGTAATCGACGGCGAGGAGCTCTTCCTCGCCGGTGGGTTGGGTAAATTCGCGGAGTCGTTCGCTGATCTTGGGTGCCGCCATGGCGCTGAGGCTAAGCGCAGGCGCAATTAAGCGGTAGGTCGAGCGAAGGTAGCCTGTGGATAACTTGTTGTGGGCGTCAACGAACCCGGCGCGGTGGGGCTAGTTATCCACAGATCGGCGCGGCGGGAAGGCGCGGGGTCGACCACGTGTGTGAGGATGTGCTGGTTCCGCGGGAGGCTCGGAGCTAAACACGGCGGAGACGCCGATGGCGGAGGGGCCGGCGTGGACAGAGAGGACGTCGTTAAGCGGAGTGCAGAGGAAGGACGACCCCTGCGGCAGCGCCGCTTCAAGGAGCGCCTCCAGCTTGGCAGCCGCGTCTTCGGCCTGATTGTGCTGAATGGCGACGAAGGCCGGCTCGCCGTCCGCGCGGGAGGCGATGAGGTCCACCAGCTTGGTAAAGGCCTTGGTCTGGGTGCGGGTCTTGCCCACCAGCTCCAGCTTGCCGCGGGTAATCGACATAATCGGCTTGGTGGCCAACAGCGCCGTAGACAGCACGGCCGTGGCCGGGGAAAGGCGGCCGGAGCGGCGCAGGTCCTCCGTGGAATGCAGGTAGACCCAGGTAGACGCGCGCTTGAGGGTATCGACGGCCGCGGCGTAGCACTCGTCCAAGCTGGCGCCGCGGGAGGCGAGCTTAGCCGCGGACATGGCGGCCGCGCCCATGGCCATGCCGGCCGAGCCGGAGTCAATAACCCGCACCGTGTGCGGAAAGACGCCGGAGGCGGATACCGCCGCGGAATAGGTAGAAGATAGCTCTTTAGACAGGTGAATGGCCACCACGCCGTCATCCTGGGCGCGCTCCATTTCGCGGCCGTAGGCGGCGGCCAGCTCCAGCGCGCTCAGCCCCGAGGTGGAGCGCTCCAGGCCATCCTTGCCGTGGCTTTCCATAAGGTGCAGGTCAATGACGGTGATGGATAGCTGCTCCGCCAGCTCCGGCGGCAGGCCCGCGGAGGAATCCGTAATGACGCGAACCGTCACTAGATATCCGCCCCGCCGTCCCCGGTGACCTCGCCGCCCATATTCCAGCCGTCGAAATACCACTGGGCGCTGCCCACATTGTCTGGGGTGAACTCCAGGGAGGACAGCGGCGTTTCCGGGTTAAAGTCCGGGCGGGCGGTCAGCTGCGACCAGTGGGTATTTTTCAGTCCGGAAAGGATGCCGTACTGCGCGTGGTCGAGGCCCAGCAGGTGGCAGGTCAGCGCTGAGATGGCGCCGCCATGGGCCACGATGAGGACGGGGCCGTGGTCCCAGCCGGCGAAGTCTGCCATGAGCTCATCGACGACGGGCCGGGCGCGCTCGGCCACGTCCACGCGGGATTCGCCCTGCGGCGGGGCCCATGTGGGGTCGTGGCGCCAGATGGCGCGCGCGCCGGGGAACTCGGCATCTACTTCGGCGGAGGTTCTGCCCTGCCACTGGCCTAGGTGCGTCTCGCGCAGGCGGGCATCCGTGGTGAAATCCACGCCGAGGGCCTCAGCGACGACGCGGGCGGTTTCGCGCGCGCGGAGGAGGTCGGAGGCGACGATTTTAGACACGCCCTGATCCTGCAGCAGGCGCCCGGCGGCGCGGGCCTGCTCATAGCCTAGCTCGGACAGCTCGGTGTCCAAGTGGCCCTGCATGCGGCCGGTGGCGTTATAGGTAGTTTGTCCGTGGCGGATCAGGATCAGGCGGCGGCTCATGCGGGCTTAAAGCTCCTCGTCCTCACCAGGGACCTTATCGGCCAGTGGGAGCTCATCGATGGAATCGACTTCGCGCGGGTTAACGCCATTGGTCCATTCGCCCGGGCGCTCTGGGGCCTCGATGCCCTCGATCTCCAGTGCCGGGCAATCGTGGTACAGGCGGTCTAGGCCGTAGAACTCGCGCTGGTCATTGCGCTGAACGTGGACGACGATATTGCCATAATCCAGCAGCACCCAACGGTTCTCGCGGTTGCCTTCGCGGCGCTGCGGCTCGAAGCCTTGCTTGGTCATTTCGTCTTCGACTTCATCCACGATGGAGCCCACCTGGCGCTCGTTGTCTGCAGAAGCGAGCACGAAGACCTCGGTAATAGCGAGGACATCGGAGACATCAATGGCCGCGATATTGGTGGCCAGCTTTTCTTGCGCGGCGTGGGCCGCGGTTTCTGCCATGCGGCGGGCGAGATCAGAAGTAGACAATGTGTAAAAATTCCCTTTTCGCGTCTGAGTATATTCGGTATGAACTATCTCTATTGAGAGTCTATTCTTGCACGTTTAGCAGGCCCGTGCCCAAAATCTGGGGAAGGCCGCGGAAGTTTCTACAGGGGCTTATCTGGGTTAGGCCCATAGAGATTGTTCTTGGTGATGTACTGCACCACCCCATCCGGAACGAGGTACCACACGGGCTGCCCCTGCCCGGCGCGTTCGCGGCACGCCGTGGAGGAAATCGCCATGGCGGGGATGTCGATGAGATCGATAGCCTCTTGCGCATCGGCAGGTAGCATATCGGCGCTTAATTCATAGCCGGGGCGGGTCACGCCCACAAAGTGCGCCATCTCCAGCATCTCTTCCCAGTTATGCCAGCTCATGATGGAGGCCAGCGAGTCGGCCCCGGTGATGAAGTAAAACTCCGCCTCCGAGAAGAGTTCGCGCAGGTCCCGCAGTGTATCAATGGTATACGTAGGCCCCTCGCGGTCAATATCCACGCGCGAGACGGTAAAGCGCGGGTTGGACGCGGTGGCCACCATCGTCATCAGGTAGCGGTGCTCGGCCGCAGTGACGTCGCGGTGGGACTTTTGCCACGGCTGGCCGGTGGGAACAAAGACGACGGTATCGAGGGCAAAGCGGTGTGCGGCCTCGCTGGCCGCTACCAAGTGGCCATTGTGGATGGGATCAAAGGTGCCACCCATGATGCCGATGCGCTGTGGGCTAGTCATGGGTGGTGATTATAGTCGCGTTACTAAGGGCGGGTCTGACCGGTGCCCTGCAGGATCCACTTGGTAGAGGTCAGCTCCGGCAGTGCCATCGGGCCGCGGGCATGCAGCTTCTGGGTAGAAATGCCGATTTCCGCACCCATGCCATAAACCTCACCATCGGTAAAGGCGGTAGAGGCGTTGAGCATGACCGCGGCGGCATCTACCTCGTTGCCGAACTTCACTAGGACGTCGGCATCCTGCGCGGCGATGGCCTCGGTGTGGCCAGTGGTGAATTCGGCGATGTGGGCAATGGCACCGTCGACGCCGTCGACCACCTTGGCGCAGATATCCATGGACAGCGACTCTTCGCGCCAGTCCTCATCGGTGGCCTGCACGGCATCCTTGACGCCGAAGGCCTCGAGCTCGGCGACGTCGCCGTGGATGGTCACGCCCGCCTCCTGCAGCGCAGTGATAATGCGGAGCTTGGCGGAGTCGTCCAAGGCGGCGTCGATAAGCACGCACTCCGTGGAGTTACACACGGACGTACGGCGGGTCTTGCCGTTGATAACCATGTCGATGGCCTTGTCCAAGTCCGCAGAGGCGTCCACGTAGAAGTGGCAGTTGCCGGTGCCGGTCTCAATGGCTGGGACGGTGGCGCCGGTGACAACGGCCTCAATAAGCTTGGCGCCACCGCGCGGAATAACCAGGTCCACCAGGCCGCGAGCGGTGATGAGGTCTTGGACGGAGTCGTGGGTCTCGCACGGCAGGAGCTGCACGGCCTCGCGCGGAAGGTCAAACTCGGCGAGGGTATCCTGCAGGATTTCTACCAGCTTGGCATTGGAGTTGCGGGCGGACTTGGAACCGCGCAGCAGCGGCACGTTGCCGGACTTAATGGCCAGACCAAAGGCGTCCACGGTGACGTTGGGGCGGGCCTCATAAACCATGCCCATGACGCCGAGCGGCACGCGCACCTGCTTCATCTGGATGCCGTTATCCATGGTGCGGCCCTGCAGGATTTCCCCTACTGGGTCTTGCAGGCCAGCTACCTGGCGCAGGCCATCGGCGATGCCTTCGACGCGCGCGGCGTCGAGGGACAGGCGGTCAATGAGGGACTCGGACATGCCGCGCTCGCGGCCGGCTTCGATGTCCTGCTTATTAGCGGCGAGGATATCCTCGGTGTGGGCAATGAGGTTTGCGGCTGCGCGCTGCAAGATTTCATTCTTGCGCGGCGTGGATAGCTGCGCTACGACGGGCGCGACTTCCTTGGCAGCACGGGCTTTGGACAGAACTTCTTCGCGTTCAGTGTTGCTCATGTCATACCAGCCTAACGAAAGGCCACGCGCTTTTCAGCCAGTTGGGCGGCAATCACCCGCACGGTGGTGTCCTTATTGGCCGAGCTCGCGGCGGCGCTTGTCGGCTGCACGGCGGCGGCGCCTCTCGAACCGCCGCTCAAACATGAGGTATTCCTCTTCGTGATAGCTCAGATCATAAACGAAGCGGGCTCTGGCCGAGCACACCATGCAAATAATAGGAATAACCCAGAAATAGGACCAGTGGAAGACGAAATACCCGAGCACAATGGAAAGAATGGTGGCCGCCCAGGCAGCATAATCGACCACCTTTACTTTCTTCCGGCGCTCCTTCATGTCCGCCACCTCGGCCTCGGTGGGGTTGAATGTACTCTCATCATCCGAGCCGCGGTCTAAAGACGGAAGGTCTGCAAAGAGTTGGTCGATCTCGGCGCGGGTCTGCGCAGCAGCAGCCTCGGAGGTTCGCCGGTCGTATTCATAGGAATCTAGAGCGCCCTGAGTAAGGTAGCGGCTCAGTTCATCGATGGCCTGGTTGCGCTCGGCATCGCCTACGCGGCTGTCGGGGTTATTCATTAATAGCCCGCCTCAATGTCGACTTCGGTGGGGATTGCCTTGCCTGCGGCGAAGCGCTCCATGACCTTAGCTGTATGCGAACCGATACGCCTGCGCACCGAATACGGCGGATTGGCCTGATGCGGGGTGATGACTACGTTGGGCATGTCCCACAGCGGGTGCCCATCGGGCAGCGGCTCGGGGTCGGTGACATCCAGGCCAGCGCCGGCGATGTGGCCGGCACGTAGGGCATGGACAAGCGCGTCGGTATCCACCAGCGGTCCACGGCCGACGTTGATAATCACGGCGTGGCTGGGCATGGCGCGGAAGGCAGCGGCGTCGAATAGCTGGTGGGTCTGGTCCGTGAGCGGCGCAAGCGCCACAAAATAGTCGGCGGCCGGCCACACGCGCTCGATGTCGGCCGTGGCGAAGGTTTCATCGGCGCCTTCTACCGGATTGCCGGAGCGATTGACCGCAATGATGCGCGGACCAAAGCCCTCCAGCATGCGGATTAGCCGCTTGCCGATGCCCCCAGCACCTACCACCGCCACCGTCTTATCCTCGAACAGGAAGCTGGTGTGCGCCTCCACCTCATCGCGGTTATTCCAGCTCGTTCCCACCCGCTTGTGCGCATGCAATTGGGCGAGCAGAAGCGCAATGGTGGACTCGGCCACGGTGGCGTCATACAGCCCTGCCGCGTTGGACCAGCGGGCGGTGGTATCGCGCATGACCTCGAGCAGGTGGTCCACCCCGGCAAAGGGAACCTGCACCAAGCCGACGCTTGGCGGGAGGGGCTGCGGGAAATCATCGGGACCGCCGTTGAAGATGAGCACCTCGGCCTCCTCCAGCGGGGCACGCTCGTGGCCGGCGGCATCGAGGGCCTGCAGGGTTTCCTCCCACGGGGTGGGCAGCATCGCGTACTTCATTAGTAGCCAGCCTCCGCATCGACGCGGGTGGGCATGGCCTCTCCCCTCTCCCACGCCGCGGCATTGGCGTTAAAGATCGCGCCCAAGTGGTACTGCGCCACGTGCGCGGAGGCGGCCATGTGCGGCGTCATGGTGCAATTGGGTAGGTCATAAAGCGGGTGGCCATCGGGCAGCGGCTCGGGATCCATAACCTCCAAGCCGGCGCCGGCGATTTCGCCGCTGCGCAAGGCTTCCACAAGGTCATCGGTAACCACGGTGCTGCCGCGGCCGACGTTGATAAAGATGGCGGAGGGTTTCATGGCGCGGAAGGTGGCGGCATCGATAAGCCCCTCGGTGTCCTTGGTGGCCGGCAGAATGCAGAAAATAAAATCCGCCTCGCCCCACACGCTTTCGGCCTGGTCCATGGGCACGACCTCATCGGCGCCTTCCACTGCGCGGCCAGAGCGATTGACCGCAGTAATGTGCACGCCAAAGGGCTGCAGGAGCTTAATGAGCTGCTTGCCGATGCCCCCAGCGCCAAAGATCGCTACCCTCTTCGGCCCTTGCTGGTTATAGAGCCAGGCCTGGGATTCATCCAGCTCCTTGGCCACCGACCAGGTAGCGGCTTGGGCGAAGGCCTTGTGGTGGTGCGCCTGGGAAAGGGCCAAACCGAGTGCGGACTCGGCCACTGGCTGGGCAAAGGCGCCGGCGGAGTTGCACCATGGCACGCCGTCTGAGGTAATGACGCCTGCATCGATGAGCTGATTGACGCCGGTATAACAATGCTGCACCCAGCCGATATTCGCCGGCATCTCCGGGATGCGGCGCGGGTTGGGCGCATTATTGATATAGACCTCGGCGTCCTCGATGTTGCTTACGCGTTGGTGCCCGGCAGCCTCGATGTCTTCTACCATCGGCTGCCAGGTTTCCGGTCCCATGAAATACTTCATGCCCCAACCATACGGGGAATCTCCGCCCTCGGTTTAGATGCGGGAGGCGAAGTTGGAGAGGTAGTCCGCGTGGACAACGGAACGGCGCTGATCCTCGGGAAGCTCTTCCATCTTCTTGCCCTTGATGGCGTGTAGCTCCTCGGAGTCGAAGCGCACCTCGCCGCGGCCGATGACTTCGCCATTCGGGCCCAAGATGTCGATGATTTCGCCCTTGGTGAACTCGCCTTGCACATCGGTAATGCCGACGGCCAGCAGCGACGTTCCGCCCTTGGTCACGGCTTCCTTAGCACCTTCATCGAGGCGGACGGCTCCGCCGGTATCGGCGCAGTAGAGAGCCCAGAACTTCCAGGCGGACAGCTGGCGTTCCTCGCGGGTGTGGAAGACGGTGCCTACGGAGGCGTCGGCAAGCGCGGGCCCAATATTGTCCGTGGAGGTCAGCAGCACTGGAATGCCTCCGCGGGTAGCCAGGCGGGCCGCGGAGACCTTGGTGGCCATGCCGCCGGTGCCGACCTTGCCGCCATCGCCGGCCACGACGCCCTTCAGGTCCTTGCCGGTGCGCACCTCATCGATGAACTTGGCATCCGGCTCGGCCGGGTTCTTATCGTAGAGGCCATCCACGTCAGAGAAGAGGAAGAGCGCGTCCGCACCCACCAGGTTGGCCACCAGTGCGGAGAGGCGGTCGTTATCGCCAAAGTGCATCTCGGACGTTGCCACCGCATCGTTCTCGTTCACGATTGGGATGGTGCGCAGCTGGCGCAGGCGGTCGATGGTGCGCTGCGCATTGCGGGCACGGTCGCGGTGGCCGGTATCGGACGCGGTGAGGAGGACCTGGCCGATGGTGCGCTTATAGCGCGCAAAGGACTGGCCCCACACATAGGCCAAGTGCACCTGGCCGACGGACGCGGAGGCCTGCTTGGTAGCCAAATCAGTGGGGCGCTGGTGCAGGCCGAGCGGGCCCATACCTGCGGCAACCGCACCGGAAGAGACAATGATGACATCGGAGCGGCCCATGCGCGCATGGACGGCATCAACAATGTGATCGATCTTTTCCTGGGAAACGCGGAAATTCTCATCCGTGAGGGAAGAGGAACCAATCTTGACCACTACGCGCTTTGCCTGCGCGATGTCGCGGCGGAGATCCGATTCAAAACCGGACGCCACCGGATTTTCATCGAGCGGTTCCGGGAAAGGGGTATCAGCAGTAGGACCGTCAAAAGGCTCTACCGGAAGCGGAAGGATGGGCTCATTCTGTTGATCAGAAGACATAATTTCATAGTCTACAAAGGTTCTGAGCCCAGCACCCCGACTTTGGGGGCGCAGCGCACAAGGCCCGCGGCGGGAGCAGCCTTAGCCCTGCCACCTATCGCGGTTAGCGCCCTCGCGGGTGACCTCTTCATCATTGCCATAATCGTACTCATCGATAAGACCACGGCGCGCCTGGGAAGCGCGCTTACGTTCGGCGGCGGAAACGCGGCCGGTGCCCTTCAGGCGGGCGTCCTCGCCACGGCTTGCCATCGTTGGATCGCCGCCGGTCATCGGCTCCCACTCGAAGGTGATGCCACCGATGGTTACCGGGCAGCCTTCTACTGCGCCCTGCTCGCGCAGCTCGTCTTCCACGCCCGCCTTGGCCAGGCGGTCCGCCAGGAAGCCAACGGCCTCGTCGTTTTCGAAGTCCGTCTGCAGGATCCAGCGTTCGATCTTCTTGCCTTCGACAATGAAACCGCCCTGCACCTCCGGGTCCCGGGAAATGGTGAAGTCTGCAAAGGAACCGGTGTTCTTCTTATGGCCCTGTGCCTTGGGGTGGATGACCGTGTGGTTCGGATCGCGCTTGGGCTTCGGGCTCGCCTTGTGATGCTCAGTGACCATCTCCATGAGCTTGTACTTCAGCGGCTCCAAGCCCTTGCGGGCAGCAGCGGAAATAATGAAGACTGGCCAGCCGAACTTTTCCTTGAGGTCCTCTTGGACAAATTCCGCGAGTTCCTCAGCCTCCGGCACATCAGCCTTGTTGAGGATGATGATGCGTGGGCGCTCGCGCAGGTCCCCCAGGCCGGTGTCCTCTTGCAGCGCCTCTTGGTACTTGGCCAGCTCGTTTTCGAGGGCCTCAATATCGGATTCCGGATCGCGACCCGGCTCGATGGAGGCGGTATCAACTACGTGCGCCAGCACCGCCGTGCGCTCGATATGACGCAAGAAATCCAGGCCGAGGCCCTTGCCATCGGCTGCATCGGGAATAAGGCCAGGCACATCCGCGATGGTGAAGGAGCTATCGCCCATATCCACCACGCCCAGGTTGGGCTGCAAGGTGGTAAACGGGTAATCACCAATCTTCGGCTTGGCAGCAGAAAGAACCGAAATCAACGAAGATTTACCCGCCGAAGGGAAACCCACGAGTCCGACGTCCGCCATGGACTTCAGCTCGAGGATTAGATCGTGCGCTTGGCCCGGCTCGCCCTGCAGGGCAAAGCCTGGTGCCTTGCGGTTCTTAGAAGCAAGCGCGGCGTTGCCTAGGCCACCGAAGCCGCCTTCCGCAGCAACAAAGCGGGTGCCAGGCACCGTCAGGTCAGCCAGGGTATCGCCCTTTTCATTGCGCACCACCGTGCCGGCAGGAACCTCAAGGATCAGATCCTCGCCGCGGGCGCCGTTGCGCATATCGCCGGCACCATTGCCGCCGCGCTGGGCCTTAATGTGCGGGCGGTAGTGGAAATCCATCAGGGTATGGATCTGCTCAGAGACCTCGAGGACAATATCGCCGCCGTGGCCACCATTGCCACCATCTGGGCCACCCAAGGGCTTGAACTTTTCGCGGTGGACAGACACACAGCCGTGTCCACCGTCGCCAGCTTGCAGGTGCAGGACGACGCGGTCAATAAAACGTGCCATGGTCAAACCCTCCGTTTGTTAAATCTTTGTCCCCGCCAGTGTAATGCGTGTCTTGGGCTGGACTCCAACCGTTTAGCCCATGGTGGATTTTGGCCACGCTTTTCCAGAAACAGTGCGCGCATCCCAGTGGCGCTGAACATCTTCGTTGGTCAACCGCGTGGGGTAAATTGCAGCAAAAGACATATACCCCAAAAAGTTATCGGGACTTAGCTCCGGCCAGCGGTCGTGATTGCCGGAGTAGCCGTAGCGAACGAAGCCCTCGCTGCCGCCTGTGAACCGATACAGCGGGGAAGACGAGGTCTTAAAAGATTCTGGCTGCCCATCGACGTACAGCCCCATTTCATTAGTGGAAAAATCCCAGGTTGTTACTACTTGGTGCCACTGTCCATCGTCGATGCGCTCGGTACTTTTGACCTGATCATAAACTCGGTCGATCCCTAGAGGGGCTTGGCGCACCTGGAACCCCACGGTGCCATCGCGAAGCACTTGGATTCGCCATACCGGGCGCTCAAAATTGCCGTAAATGGAATTTACCGCCACCGTGCCTTGTGGATGTGAAGTATTAATCCACGTCTCCGTGGTGAATTGCTCAGGCATGGTAAATGCACTCGCATTAGCCGTAATAGTCGACTTGATGGAATTAAGGCGAGCGGTAGCTAGGGCTCCATCCGTAGAGTTGTCACCTTTGAAGTATGCATGCTTTTCGATCCCCACACATGGCTCTTCCCCCGCCTGTTGGCTTCCGTCATACACCCAGTTGGTATTCGGTCTGATTGGCCTGCGGTTCGCCAGGGTCCAAGCCGTCTGATTGAGCGAGTCATTCGTGGCTTGTGCGTACGGAGTATGGAAATGATACAGGTAGCCCCCATATTTCTTGGTGGTCTGCTGCATTTCTTCGTAGCAGTTGAGGGCATCTACGCCCTCAGCGGTTCCGGCTGCGTTTCGAGAATTGGTGACTCGGGCGCTCCAGCTGCCCAACGTCGGCTGCAAGGAAAAGGCCAAAATCAGCACAATGATGGCTAGGACGGCGGTGGCCACGACAGGAATCCGTTCCTTTTTAAGCATTGGGCTTCACCGCCTCGAGCTCGGTGGTATCGGCATTGGATTGGGCTTCTAAGGTGGCGTCGGCAAGCTCCTGCTCTTCCTTGAGCGCGCGGCGATACTGGGCATAGAACCATGCAAAGGGCGAGAGCACCAAGCCAATGAGGCCTATGATCCACGGCCAGGTCAATGCTGGCACAGGGCGGAAGACGAAGTCGCCCTTCTCATTTGGGGCGTCATCGATAGCGAAAGAATCGGTGCCGGTGGGGCTCATAATGGCGGAGTCTTCTCCCCCGCCCTCACCAAGCGGAACAACCTTGACTGGGAGCAGACCCGTGGAAACCACATGCGCCTGCGCGTAGGCCTCTTCGCCGGTGCCATTGACATTCATACCCAGCAGATAGGCGCCAAGCAGCGGGCGCATGATAATGATGCCAATGGCAAGGCCCAAAAAGACGCCGGTGTTGCGGTAGCGGCGGCGGTGCAGTTCATCGTCGATGCGCAGGGACGCCAGCAGCATCAGCAACCAGCCTGCGGCCATGATGCCTGCAATGCGCACGCCCCACCCGAGCGCCGGACAAGAAAAGATAACTTTGCCCTTTAACGTGTCAGCGGTAGCCGGTAGCGCATCGGGCGCACCATTGAGTACGCCCTGGGTAATAGCTGTATCACCGGCGCGCTCAACCACGTTGTGAGTATGGGTGGTGCCATTAGCACTATCGACGGTGATGGTATCGCCCACCTGCACGTCAGCAATATCTACCGGCTTGGTTATGGCCAAAGAGCCGACTGGAAGTTGCGTGCCCATCGACGGCGTGGTTAAAAAATGCGCCCGGAAACCCGCCAAGTAGAACCCGCCACAGATAATGGCGAGGACTAAAACCACCGCAGCCACAACGGTGGCGAGAGTACGGCGACGTGCCTGCATATACTCATCTCCCGACGTTGTGGCTGCTGAGCTGGCGTGATTCTAGGGCGTAATAACGCTCCTTTATAGCGTGTTCCTTAAGGACACAGGAAGGACTTAAGCAGTCAGGGTCCAGACAAGGTTCTGGGAGATCTGCTGGTCCATGATGGAGGTATCCGTGGTCTCCTTGGGCAAGGTCACGGTGATATCGAAATTCTTCGTCGCCCCCACGGCCATAGGAGCATCGATGTTGAAGGTTTTGCCGGCTAGAGCCGTCGGAGTCTGGTTATCTGCCAGGGTGGCACCGCCGGACTTAACGGTAACCTTGAGCGCATCACACAGGGACTTCTCGCCGGCATCCTGACCAGTTACGGCGCAGTTACCAAAGTTCAAGGTGAAAGCGGAGGCATCGACGGAGCCGGTGTTCTTGAACTGAACGGTGGTGGTCTTGCTATCCCCCGGCACCATCTTCATATTGCCGCCGTACTTGTTGATGTCGGACACGGAGATAGTATTGTTCTTACCTCCAGCGGTGTCTTTGGTCTTGGTGGGTTGACCATCAACGATTTCAGACTCAGACATGGTGAGCTTGCCGGTACCAGCAGTGTTGCCATCGTTAGTGATCTGGGCGGTATAGGCGCCCAAGGTTCCAGCGGCCAGGGATGCTACCAGAGCAACGGAGGCAACGGAGGCGGGCAGGATCCAGCCCTTGCGGGTGCGCTTTTGAGAATCGGACATAGTAAGAGGCTCCTCTTAGGAAAAGTGCGGTCTTGAAAAAGATTGGGGGCTAGTTCCCCGGAACGCGAGTGCTTAGGCGTGGAATTTCCCCTCTATCATGCAGTCAATCAATAGCTAGTCTCAAACTCTCAACTGGGAAAGATTCCGCTGCTTCTTGCGTTAAATCTCGCTCGTACGCCCGCAATCATAACGCCAGAAACTTTCAACCGTCAAGGCTATACGCAGGGCTTTTGGCGCTTATCCTATTTTTATACGGTACACAATTTAAGGTTGAAATTAACCCCGCTGCCCTTGACTTCTACCCCCTTTGGCCGAACAAACGGACTTTCCCAAGGCAAAGAAGCCCCTTTAATTTAAGAACTAGGCAAGAATTCTTAATTTGAAGAAAGAAAGGAGGACTGTTTCAGTGTTACAAATCACACTTCGGGTGAATTATGTGCAGTGCGCAGGAATTATTTCAAGTACCGAAACCATCTACCAAAGACCTATTGCTTGAACCCCACGACTATTCGGTCAAGGCACTGCAGGTATTCCGAGTAGACTTTTCTCCCCTTTCTGGACAGAGAAAGGTCTGTAACTGGAACCTTACCCTCAAAGGTCTTTGCCACTTTCACCAGACCAGCTTCTTCGAGCGCGCCCACTGCCTTTGAAAGAACCGGGTAACCAACGCCCATATAGGCTTTCAAGGTTTGATAATTAGCCGTATCCACCGAATTGAGGCACGCCATGACAGCCAATCGTTTCGGCGAATGCACTAGAGGCTCCAACCCCCGTAGAGCGGATTCGAATTTCACTAACTTCCCGCCTTTAGCTTCCAAGTAGCCATCAGTGCTACAGGAATTCCCGACACCACTGCCATTAACGCAGCCAAAACGACGTCGAAGCCGCCGCCGCTCCATTCCTGCCAGAAAAAATCAGCACCCGCAGCGCACGTCATCGACGCGAACGTGGCAAACAGAAAAAGGATGCGCCAACCCCGCGGTTGGACACCGCGGGTAGAAACAATACGCACAGCCACCCCTACCGCCAGAGCGATGAAGAGCAACGGAGACAGTGCATAGATGATGGCAGCAAGTGACGACTCCGCACCCTTAGACAGGAGTCGACTCAACACAAATAGCGCGATAAGGCTGGCCAAAAGCAACAACCACCACCCCTCAGTGCGCGATACTCCCTCCGGCCGCTTTGCCCTACTAGCCTTTACCTTGCCACTAAATCTGCCCAACTTCATTGCTCTCCCCTGTCGCTTAGTTTCCTAAACTATAACCTCTTTCCATTTTGGAAACAAAGGGCGTAGTTAAAACCAGAAAATCCTCGAGCCGCCCTCACCGGGACAGACTCGAGGATTAACCTCATCGGCCTGAAGTTAAGCAGTTGCCTCTGCAGCAACCTCTTCAGCCGGAACGATGTTGACCATACGACGGCCACGCTTCATACCGAACTCAACGGAGCCAGCTGCAAGCGCGAACAGGGTATCGTCGCCGCCACGGCCTACGTTCTCACCTGGGTGGAACTTGGTACCGCGCTGACGCACGATGATCTCGCCGGCATTAACCTGCTGACCACCGAAGCGCTTGACGCCGAGACGCTTGGACTCGGAATCGCGACCGTTGCTGGAGCTGGAAGCACCCTTCTTGTGTGCCATGTGGTTTTCCCTCCTTTAGGGATAATTACAGCCGGTTAAGGCTTACTTGATACCGGTGATCTTCAAGGTGGTCACAGGCTGACGGTGGCCCTGACGCTTCTTGTAACCAGTCTTGTTCTTGTACTTCAGGATATCGACCTTCGGGCCCTTACCCTGCTCAACGATTTCTGCGGAAACAGAAACCTTCTCCAAGTCGGAAGCCTTGGACTTAACATTGGCGCCATCGACGAGCAGAACCGGGGTGAGAGCTACGGCAGAGCCTGGCTCACCCTCGATCTTCTCGACCTTGACGAGGTCACCTTCAGCAACCTTGTACTGCTTGCCGCCGGTCTTGACGATCGCGTACATAGAGGGTTACCCCTTATCTAAACTCGCTCGGAAGCAACCGGGGAGGCCGCGTTCCGAATGGACACTTACACATTGCGTTTAGTTCCCGCGCGAACATGCCCGCACAGCTCACTAAGTGAGTGTCGGACTGATCCAGCGCCGTGAGTACTAAACAGCGACTGTCAAAGACTACCCCGTAGCGGGCACAAAATACAAACCACGCTTTTTGTGCCCGCGTGGCGTAGCCCTAAGACGTGCTTCGCCGTGCTACGCGGCGTCGGCCGCGCCCAGACTTTGCGTGCGACATTTCCTTGTGCGCACCACTCGCAGAAGACTGCTTGTGCCCTGCGTCATCCTGCGCCTTTGGGGCCTTGGCGCTTGCCGACGCCCCCTTCTTGCGCACCGCCCTCTTCTTTCCGCGGCGCAGCACCTTGGTACCGCCCGTGGTCGCCCGCTGGCCAGCACCGGAACGATCCGGCGAGCCACCCTGCTGCGTCGAACGGCCTTGGGCGGTCTTCGCTGCCTTCGGATTCTCTGCTACCGCCTTTTTAGGAGCGGCCTGGCGCACGGCACGGCGACGCCCACGGCCCTTGCCACCGGCGCGCCCCGCGCGTGCGGCGCCAGCTGCCTTTTCATGGCGCTGCTCGGCGGACCCGCCCGCCTGCTTGTGTTCGTGCTCCTGCGCCTTTTCCTTGACCTCGTGCGGCACGCGCGAGGTAGTCCGACGCTTGGCCTGCTGGGTGCGTACCGAACGACGGCGGCCACGCCCGCGAGCCTTGCGCTCTTCGCGCGAGGCCTGCTGCCCGTGCTGGGCTTCAGCCCCGCTAGCGTTACCGTCGGTATCGGCAGAGTCGTGGTCACCAGAGACCGCGAAATCCTGCGGCTGCGGGCGCCTATCGGAGCGCGAATTGCCGCGGGTGCGGCGCTTGCGGCGCGGGGAAGCCTCAAACTCGGCTACTGCCTCGTCATAGGTCTTTCCAGTTGCTTTCTCCGGAGCTGTTTTCTCCGGAGCGGTTTCCTTTTCCGGTGCCTTCTGCTCGCCGCCTGCAACCGTGTGCGTGGCCTTAGACCGGCGCGTCGCCCGGCGCGGCTTCTTGCCACGCTTGGAGCGGGCCCCTGCACCAGGGTGTGCCTTAGCAACGGCACCCGAGTCCGCATCCGTATCCGCATCGGGGACGTAGGAATTAAATTCCTGCACCTCGTCACTCTCGGCGGCATTATCCGCCGCGGCATACGCGATGGCCTCGATATCGGATACCTCAGTCTGAGTGCGCTTGCGCGCGCGGCGGCGACCGCGTCCACGTCCGCGCTCCTTGCTGCGGTAGTGGTCTCCGCTGTGCTCTTCCGATCCACCGTGCGACTGAGCTGGACCGCGCTCGTCCACAACGACGTTCGCTACGAGATCTTCCAGCGACGTCTTCGCAGATTCCCGTGCGGCCTCTTCGCTCTCGGTACCGTAGACCGGTGCCTGGGTCTTCTTGAATCGCTTAGGCTTGGAGGAGCTTTCGGCGGCGTCGTCAAGCTCGTGCTTATGCATCGCCACCGCCGCCGGGTGCTGCTGCGGATCGTGGTGTTGCTTCTTGTGCGCCTTGGGCTTGCGGCCAGAATGCTTGGAGCGCTGCTCGTCCTCGGCCTCTTCCACCGGATACTGGTGGATGATGATGCCACGGCCGTTACAGCACTCGCACTCGGTGGAGAACGTTTCTACCAAGCCGGTGCCGAGGCGCTTGCGGGTCATCTGCACCAGACCCAGCGACGTCACCTCGGAGACCTGGTGGCGGGTGCGATCGCGGCCCAAGGCTTCCTTCAGGCGGCGCAGCACCAGATCCTGGTTTTCCGGCAGGACCATATCGATAAAGTCCACGACGATCATGCCGCCGAGATCGCGCAGGCGCATCTGGCGCACGATTTCTTCGGCCGCCTCGAGGTTATTGCGGGTAACTGTTTCCTCTAGGTTGCCGCCGGAACCAGTGAATTTGCCGGTATTGACGTCGATGACGGTCATGGCCTCGGTGCGGTCGATGACCAACGTGCCGCCGGAGGGCAGCCATACCTTGCGCGAGAGCGCCTTATGCAGCTGCTCATCAATGCGGTAAGCCTCGAAGGCATCCTGCCCGCCGTGATCCTTGGCACGGTAGCGCACCACGCGGTCCGCAAGGTCTGGCGCCATGGAATCCACATAAGCACGGACGGTGTTGAAGGAACGCTTGCCATCGACGATGAGCTCGGTGAAGTCCTCATTGAAGAGATCGCGCACCACCTTGATGAGCATATTTGGTTCTTCATACATCGTCACCGGCTTGGCGCCCTTGGAGGATTTTTCCTTCTTAGCGTGTGCCACGATGTCCTCCCACCGGCTGTGCAGGCGGTTGACGTCGGTAGCGATTGCCTCTTCTGGGACGTTTTCGGCGGCGGTGCGGATAATCGCACCACCATCGCCTGGAACCACGCGGCCGAGGATATCCTTTAAGCGCTTGCGCTCCGGGGCGGGCAGCTTGCGGGAAATGCCGGCGCTGCGCCCACCCGGCACGTAGACCAGGTAGCGGCCAGCGAGGGAAATCTGGGTGGTAAGCCGCGCGCCCTTGTGGCCGATGGGATCCTTAGCCACCTGCACCAGCACCTGGTCACCAGACTTCAGGGCGTTTTCTACCTTGCGGGCGCGCCCGTGCAGCTTGGTCTTGCGCCAGTCGATTTCACCGGCGTAGAGCACGCCGTTTCGGCCCTGTCCGATGTCCACGAAGGCCGCCTCCATGGACGGCAGCACGTTTTGGACGCGGCCCAAGTAGATATTGCCAATGAGAGAGGCCTGGGACTCGGTGGTCACGAAGTGCTCGACCAACAGGTCATCTTCTAATACGCCCACCTGGGTGATGATGCCGGCGCCGTCCTCGCGCTCCTTATCGCGCACCACCATGGTGCGCTCCACGGCTTCGCGGCGGGCAAGGAACTCCGCTTGGGAAACGATGTGCTGGCGGGTGCGGCCCTTTTCGCGCAGTTCGGCCCGGCGGCGCTTCTGCGCCTCGATGCGCGTGGAGCCACGGATGGCCTTCGGCTCTTCAATGTGCTCGGGCTCGCCTGCCTGCTCTTCACGCTTCGCGCCGGCGCCACGTCCGCGGGATGTGCCACGGCGCCCACGGCGGCGGCCCTCAGACTTTCCGGAACCGCGGCCAGAGCCGGAGCCGGAGTGCTCGCGGTTTTCTTCGGCGGAGTCCGCAGCGTCCTCATTATCATCGCGTGCGGAGTCATCGGCGGAGAAGTCCTCCTCCGCTGCGTCTACTGCCGGTGCGAACGCCACGGCTTCGTCCTGCTGCGGGGCCATGAAGATAGGCGCAAAGTCATAGTGCCCAGAATCTTCCTCGGATTCGGCGCGCGGGACGATGTGCGGGGCGTAGTAGTCATCCTCGAAGTCCTCGCCGGCCTCGGCCAGCGCCTCGTGCAGCTTCGCCGCATCAACCGTTCCGGTATCGAGCGCGCTAGCCGGTGCTTCGCCCGCCTCATCCGTGGGTTCTGCCGCTTCGGATACTTCCGCTTCAGCGTCCTCTGGCTCCTCGGCGGCTGCGCCAGTTTCGGCTGCGGCCTGGGCCAGCGATGCCTCTACCTTGTCTTCGATCTGGGAGATCTCATTGTCCACGTTCTTGCGCACGCGGTGGCGCAGGTGCTCTTCGTCTTCCGCGGACTGCTCGCCTTCCCCTGACTCGACGGCATCTGCCGGCTCTTCGGGTGCCACGGCGGCGGACTTACGGGTGGCCTTGCGGGCGCGCTTGGCGCGCTTTTTCGGCGGCTTCTTTTCCCGTTCCTCGTCTGGGTTCTCTTCCGATTGTGCGGCGGCCTTGTCCTCGGGCTCTTCAGCCGGTACTTCGGTGGTGTCGCCCGAGGGGGCGTCGGCAACCGCGGCGGCGTTCGCTACGGTATCCAGCACTTGGCCTGCTTCCTCGCGGGAAAGGGAGCTCTGCGCGCTCTTTTTCAGGCCCATGTCTTTGAGTTGTGCCACCAGCTCGCGCGAGGAAAGCCCCAGCTGCTTGGCTAGGGAATACACGCGGGTCTTGTCCTTGAGTTGACTGCGATCCAGGTTCTGGGCCAAAGACGCCGCCGCCTTGAAGCTTTCAGTTGTTTCTTGAGAGTTCTGTGCCACCATGTTTGGGCTTACTCCTGTACATCGTCTGTATTTGGCGCGGCCTCGGGCGCAGGCACGGCCGAAGACCGTACCGCCGCCGCACGAGGCATAGTGCGCGCTATAAAAGTTTGTGGGATATGAAGTTATGCCGCGTCTCGTACGCGCTATCCCCCATTGTGTCACAGAACCGCGGCCAAGCTAGCAGGCGGTGTTATGTTGGCGGGGTGGCAGAACTAGCACGAATCCCCGCGCGCGAACTCGCGCAGTACCGACAGCGCAATGAAGTCCCGGTGCGCTCCGCACTTTACTTTGGCGTACCGGCCGGCTTTGCCATTGGCTTCGCCAACACGGGCGTGGATTATATGTTGATGGGAGCCGGTGTTTTTGCCGTCTTTGCAGTGCTGGGGTTGGTGCACCTCATCCGCAATTACCCGCGCGGCATCAACGCTGCACAAGAGGAATTCCGCGATGGTGACTACCCCACCATTGCCTATATCGCCCCGTTTATCCCGATCGCTGCGCCATTGGTCATGGCGCCACTGAGCGCGGCCGACCTGCTTCCAGAGATAGAGCTGGCCCCGCCCGTTGCCGGGATGCTGTCCGGGGCGTGGTGGGCCTTTGGCTTGCCGTTGGGCATCTGGAGCATGTTTTCCCAGTCCTTCCGGATCGGCCGGCGCCGCATTAACAAGATCCTGGAAAAAGACCCGCTCGACGGGGTTACGGAGGCTCGCTTGGAGCTTGCCGACGCCCACTCGGACATCCTCACCGCCCTCGTCGCCGCCGGCGCGGTGCAGGGAAACACGATTAATTCCACTGCCCTCTCGAAGTTCATGAAGGTAGACCTCGACCCTCTATCCGAACAGCTCGATGCTTTAGCAAAGGCGGACCTGGTGAAGCTGAGCCGCATGGGACTGCGCACCGCGCCCGCAAAGTGGACCATCACCATCACGCCGACTGGGGTTCGCTGTCTGTATCAAGTGGGCCGGCGCTAACTTGGCAAGCTTTTGTCTCCTGGGAAGAGCTTCGGGCCTATCCAGAGCATTATATAAACGAGGCCCACGAGCACTGGGATTTCAATCAGTGGCCCGATGGTGCCGGCGAGGGCCTGTGCTGACGCGGCGCCAAAGGTGCCGATGGAAACTGCAATGGCTAGCTCGAAGTTATTTCCGGCTGCTGTAAAAGCCACGGAAGCAGACTGTGCGTAGTTCATTCCCCCGGCTTTTGCTACGCCCAAGGCAAGGAAAAACATTCCAACGAAGTAAATAACCAGTGGAATCGCCACTCTCACCACGGCTGTCGGCTGGGCTACCAGCTGCTCGCCTTGCAGTGAAAACAGCAGCACGATGGTGTAGAGCAAACCAATCATCGCCAAAGGCGAGACTGCCGGGAGAAAACGGTCTTCGAACCATTCGCGTCCTTTGACCTTTTCTCCCCACACCCGTGAGAGCACGCCAAGCAGCAGGGGGATTCCTAGGAACACAAGAACCGCTGTGACGATGGACCAGAAAGAAAATTCAACAGAGGTGGTGTCTAGGCCTAACCATCCAGGTAGAACTTGCAAGTAGAACCAACCCATGACGCCAAACATGGCTACTTGGAAAATCGAATTGATAGCCACAAGTACCGCTGTGGCCTCTCGATCCGCGCAGGAAAGGTCGGACCATACCAAGACCATGGCGATGCAGCGCGCCAATCCGACGATGATTAAGCCGGTTCGCAACTCCGGCTGGTCTGCCAAAAATATCCACGCCAAGGTAAACATCAACGCGGGCCCCACCACCCAGTTCAGCACGATAGATATCACCATCAGGCGGCCATCGGCAGCAATGTCTCGAGTCTTTTCGTAGCGAACTTTAGCCAAGGGCGGATACATCATAACTAGCAGGCCCAGCGCGATTGGAAGAGAAATACCGCCAACCTCTAGAGCAGACAGTGCTTCTCCAATGCCTGGCAGGAAGTGGCCTATCAATAGCCCCACAGCCATGGCCATGATGATCCACACAGGAAGGAATCTATCGAGAAATGACAACTTTGGGCGTTGCGTAACGGCCATGGCTCTCCTTGTGCACCGAGGAATTCAACTTTCGAACAGTACTTTAATCGCCCATATTGATACTCGTCAATATAACGGAATGGGAGGCAGACTCCTTATACTGTGGGCATGGACTCCTCCCCTAGCAATGCCGATAGCACCCCGGATGCACAGTGCTGTTCCCTGAGCAGTGGCCCGCTCAGCCAGGGCGACTCCCTCCGCTTTTCCCAGCAATTTAAAGTACTTGCTGACCCAGCCCGCCTGCGCCTGCTATCCATATTGTGCGACGAGGGCTGCGGCCCGATGAGTGTTACGGAGCTGACCGCACTTTCCGGCCTTAGCCAACCGACGGTATCTCATCACCTCGGCAGGTTGAGGGAATCCGGTCTTTTAATCAAGCAACAATCGGGCCGTACCGTTACCCATCGAGTGCAAAAGGAAGCCTTCCGCACACTGCGCCAGTTACTCTCCTTCGATTAGGAGAACTCCAGTCCTAGTCTGCGAAGTGAATGACCTCGCGTGCCATATCTTCAGCAATGATCTGCCGCGTTAAGCACCTTCAGCCCCGGAACAAACCCCCTGCTCAAGTTCTGCTTCTCTACGTATTTGCGGCTTTGCGGTTTCAATACTTATTCAGGGTAGGGCCGGATACTCGGTATGTGGTTCTCCGCCTGGGCTTATGGATCAAGCAATAAATAAAGCCCGAGCCTACAGGCTCGGGCTGAATGATGCGCTAAGTGCGCAAAAGTTTAGAGGTTCGGGAACCAGATAGCGATCTCGCGCTCAGCGGACTCTGGGGAGTCAGAGCCGTGGACGATGTTCTCGCCAACGGTCAAAGCGAAGTCGCCGCGGATGGTGCCCGGGGTGGCCTTGGAGACTGGGTCGGTGCCGCCAGCCAGCTGACGCCATGCCTCGATGGCGCGCTCGCCCTCAACAACACCAGCGATAAGCGGTGCGGAGGTGATGAACTCGACGAGGTCACCGAAGAATGGCTTGTCCTTGTGCTCCTCGTAGTGCTTCTCCGCGGTCTCGCGGTCAGCAACGCGCAGGTCGAGCTCAGCCAGCTTCAGGCCCTTGCGCTCGATGCGGGAGATGATTTCGCCTACGTGGCCGTTCTTTACGCCGTCCGGCTTGATGAGAATCAGTGTACGTTCAGTCATGCCCCACACTGTACCGAAACCGCACGCATGCGTCGCGCGCTGGGGTATCCCGTTGGGGTAAAAATCTGGCGTCTAATGCTCTGCGAGCTGCTTGACTATCTCTTCAGCGCGCCCCTGCGAAGTCCCCCTGAACCACAGGCGTACCTGGCCTACTGCGGCGCCAAACTGCCCATTGCCCAACAGTCGTTGCAGCTCCGCGCGCTGCTCCTTATCCAAATCCTCAAAGGTGGCTTCTTTGGCCGGCTCAAAGTTGCTCCGCAGCGCCAAAACCAGAAAAACGCCACCAATGATGAGGGCGACTAGCGGTAGCCATGGCGTTCCCGTAGCGGCGCGGGCTACCACCGCGGCGATGCAGGCGAGTGCGGCAAGGACGAGATAGAGATTGCGCATGGGCGCTAGTCTATCGCGTCTGCCCCCACCCGCCGGAGGTATCGAGCCTTATTTCTCGTTGAGGTGCTGCGTGGTGAGGTAACCGCGCTTCATGCGGGCGATGAGGTTGCTGCGCAGGTAGACGGCCAGCAGCCACTCCATGCCAAAGATGATGAAGATGGCGGCCACGGCCCAGTGGACCATAAAGCCCACAATGACGCACAACAGCTGTGCCCACACAATGACGGACAGCGCCCACTTCTTATTCATGAACGCGATCATCACGAGGTGGAATACCACTGCGGCGATGACAAAGCCGTAGTTAAAGGGGGTCCACAAGGTGCCGTCATAAAGCTTGTACAGCATCGGCAGTGCGAAGGATAGGGCGAGCGCCTCCATGGTCAGGGAGCTGGCAATGACCATCCCGTTGAAGCTTTTGAGCGGGTCCTTGACTGGGGCTTGGCCCATGCCGAGGGGTCCGATCTCGCTTTCGGGGACCTGTTCCTCGCGGCCACGGGCGCGGGTGCGTCGGGGCGGGCGAGGCTGGTGCTCTCCGCGCGGGTGGTGATTATCGCGGCTCATGCAGGTTCCTTTCCAAACATCGCGCGGGCATCACCAGCGGTGACGACCGAGCCGGTGATGATGATGCCGGAGCCGGACTGGACCTCGGCGTCCTCGGCAAGCTCCACGGCCTGGGCATAGGCGCCCGGCAGGTTATCGGCTACGTGCACTCGCTCTTCGCCAAAGATATCGCGGGCGGTCTCTGCCAAGTCGTAGGCATCGAGCGCGCGCGGCGAGGAGTTTTGGGTGATGACGACCTCGGTGAGGTACGGCTCTAGTGCGGTGAGGATGCCGGTGGCGTCCTTATCCGCGAAAATGGAGAGCACACCGATGAGGCGGGCGAAGTCGAAATCGCGGTCCAGCGCCGCGCCTAGCGCCTTGGCGCCATGTGGATTATGGGCGGCGTCAATAAACGTCGTTGGTGAGGTGCGCACGCGCTCCAAGCGGCCGGGAGAAATTGCCTGCGCGAAGCCATTGCGCACGGTGGCAACATCCAGCGGGTGGCCGGCCGAGGCGCCGAAGAAAGCCTCCACCGCAGCAAGAGCCACGGCGGAATTTTTGGCCTGGTGCTCGCCATGCAGGGGCAAGAAAATATCCTCGTACATGCCGCCAAGGCCCTGGATAGTGACCTGCTGGCCGCCGACGGCGATGCGGGACTCGAGGGCAGCAAACTCGGAACCGGAGCGGGCCACGCCCGCCTCCACGTCCACGGCCTGCCGCAAGATAACCCGCATTGCTTCCGGGTCCTGTTCGGCGATGACAACAATGTTTTCGTTGGGGGTCAGCGGGTCATCGGCATCCTCGCGCGGCTTGATAATGCCGGCCTTTTCACCGGCAATCTCTGCGAGGGTATCGCCCAAGTAATCCGTGTGGTCCAAGCCCACCGGAGTAATGACGGAAACGTCCGCATTGACCACGTTGGTGGCATCCCATCGGCCGCCGAGGCCGACTTCAACGACGGCGACGTCCACGGGGGCGTCGGCAAACGCGGCATAGGACAAGCCAACGAGGACTTCGAACTTGGACATGGGAACGTCAGACTGGGCATCAACCATCTCCACAAAAGGCTTGATCTCGTGCCAGATGCGCACATAATCGCGCGGATGGATGGGCTGACCATCGATGCCGATGCGTTCGGTGACGCGCTGCAGGTGCGGGCTGGTGACCAGGCCGACGCGGCGGTGGAAGGCCCGCAGGAGCGAATTCACCATGCGCGCGGTAGAGGACTTGCCGTTGGTGCCGGCAATGTGGATGACATCGAAGGAACGCTCAGGGTGGCCCAGCAAATCCATGAGCATCTCGATGCGGTCGAGGGAAGGCTCAATCTTGGTCTCGGGCCAGCGCTCATTGAGCTCTTCTTCTACCTCCGCAAGGGCGCGCAGCTCTTCAGCCGACACCTCTTGCGGTGCGGCCTCGTTGTACTCATCCTCGCTACCCATGCCCAAGTTGAGCGTCAGGCCGGACTCGGTGATTTCCACCGGTCCACCGTCAGTGCCTTCTTTGAGGGCATCGACGATTTCGAAGTCCTCAGTCTCCTTGTCCTTGTCCGCCACTACTTCAGGCCCTCCAAACGGCTGGTGATGCGCTCGACCTCTTCGCGGGCGACCTGCTGGCGCTCCTTGATCTTATTGACCACTTCTTCCGGTGCCTTGGACAAGAAGTTCTCGTTGCCCAGCTTCTTGCCGGTCTGCTCCAGTTCCTTATTCGCCTTGGCCAGATCCTTCTCCAGGCGCTTGCGCTCGGCTTCTACATCCACCGCGCCGTGGGTATCCAGGGTGACCTCCACGGTGGCCTGGGAAAGGCGCACCTCGATGGAGGCGGAAGGATCGAAATCCTCGCCTGGGGCGGTGGTATTGGCCAGGTTGCGCACCAGTTCCTCTTGGCCGGCGAGATCCGCTGCGGCGAAGTCGAGGCGGCCCGGCACCTTCTGGGAAGGCTTTACACCCTGGTCGGAGCGGAAGCGGCGCAGCTCGGTGATGAGCTTATCGGCGTCCTCGATGCGGCGGGCGGCCACCTCATCCTTGGTGGCGCCACCATTGGTATCGGCAACGGTAGGCCACGGTGCAACGACGATGGACTCGCCGCCGGTCAGCGCCTTCCACAGCACCTCGGTGACGAATGGCATGGTCGGATGCAGTAGGCGCAGGACGACGTCGAGCACGCGGCCCAACACGATCTGGGTATTGCGGCCCTGCTCGCTTACGCCATCGCGCGGGATCTGGGTCTTGGCAATCTCCAAGTACCAGTCACACAGCTCGTCCCAGGTGAAGTGGTAGAGCAGCTCGTTGGCCTTAGCAAACTGGTAGTCATCCAGGTAGTCATCCACCTTGGCACGGACCTCTTCGGCGCGGTCAAGGATCCACCGGTCGGCGTCGCTAAGCTCCGCGCGGTTCGGCAGCGTGGCCACTCCAGCACCGTTCATGAGCGCGAACTTGGTGGCGTTAAAGAGCTTGGTAGCAAAGTTGCGGGCAGCCGCGGCGGCGTCGGAGCCAAGCGGCAGGTCCACGCCAGGGTTGGCGCCGCGGGCAAGGGTAAAGCGCAGGGCATCCGCACCGTAATCGCGCACCCAATCCATCGGGTCAATGCCGTTGCCCAAGGACTTGGACATCTTGCGGCCCTGCTCATCGCGGACCAGGCCGTGCAGGTACAGATCCTTGAACGGAACCTGCGGGCGGCCATCGGTGCCCTCACCCAAAAGCTCCGGGGCGTGGCTGCCCGCAAAGGTGCCGAACATCATCATGCGGGCCACCCAGAAGAACAAGATGTCGTAGGCGGTGACCAGCACGTTGGTGGGATAGAACTTCTCTAGGTCCGGGGTCTTTTCCGGCCAACCCAGGGTGGAAAATGGCCACAGCGCGGAGGAGAACCAGGTATCCAGCACGTCCGGATCCTGCTCGTATCCTGCCGGCGGCTCCTCATCAGGGCCAACACAGACGATGTCTCGCTGTCCGTCCTCGCCTTCTGGCCCGTACCAGATAGGAATGCGGTGACCCCACCACAGCTGGCGGGAGATGCACCAATCGTGCATGTCATCGACCCACTCGAAGTAGCGCGGCTCGAGCGACTGCGGGTGCAGGGTGGTATCGCCCTCGCGCACGGCGTCGCCAGAGGCCTTGGCCATCTTGGCCACGTCCACGAACCACTGCAGGGACAGGCGCGGCTCGATGGGCTCGCCGGAGCGCTCCGAGTGGCCCACGGAGTGGACGTACGGGCGGATTTCCTTGACAATGCGGCCCTGCTCGCGCAGTGCCTCGCGGATCTCCACGCGGGCTTCCTCGCGGGTCAGGCCGTCGAAGCGGGTACCGGTATTGGCAATGTGGCCGGTGGTATCGATAACGGTGGGCATCTCCAGGTTGTGGCGGGTGCCCATCGCGTAGTCATTCGGATCGTGGGCCGGGGTGATCTTCACCGCGCCGGTACCGAATTCCATGTCCACGTAATCATCGGCGATGATCTTGAGCTTCAGGTCATCGCGGAACGGGTGCGGTAGCTCCTTGCCCACCAAATCGGCGTAGCGCTCGTCGTCTGGGTGTACGGCGATGGCGACATCGCCCAGCATGGTTTCCACACGGGTGGTGGCCACGATGAGGTGCGGTTCATCGTCATTGAGCGAGCCATAGCGGATGGAGACCAGCTCGCCCTCGACGTCCTTGTACACGACCTCAATATCGGAGACGGCGGTCTCTAGCACCGGCGACCAGTTCACCAGGCGGTTGGCCTGGTAGATCATGCCCTCATCGTAGAGGTTCTTAAAGATGGTCTGGACGGCGCGGGAGAGGCCATCATCCAAGGTGAAGCGCTCGCGGGACCAGTCCACGGAGTCACCGATGGCCCGCATCTGGTTCTGGATGGTGCCGCCGTACTGCTCCTTCCATTCCCAGACCTTGTCAATGAATTCTTCGCGCTCATAGTCCCAGCGCTTTTTGCCCTCGGTCTCCTTGAGCTTGGCCTCGACCTTGGTCTGGGTGGCAATGCCGGCGTGATCGGCACCGGGCAGCCACAGGGTGGCGTAGCCCTGCATGCGCTTGCGGCGGATAATGGAATCAATCAGCGTGTGGTCTAGGGCGTGGCCCATGTGCAGCTGGCCGGTCACATTCGGCGGCGGCAGCACGATGGAATAAGGCTCAGCCTCCGAATTCGCATCCGGCGTGAAGTAACCCTTTTCTACCCAGCCCTCATAGAGGTCCTTCTCTACGGCCTGCGGCTCCCACGACTTAGGCAGCGCATCGGCGCGGTTGGTACCAACTAATTGCTCATTATTTTGCTCAGTCACCTGGCCGATTCTACCTTGCACGTCAACCGGCTCAGCCAGGCAGGGTGCGCACCGAGTATGAGGTGCGCACCGACCGTGTTTTAGAGCAGGTCCGCCACGGCCTTGCGCTCCTCGCGCAGCTCGGCCACAGAGGCCTCGATGCGCTCCTTTTGGAATTCAGTGAGCTCCAGTCCCTGCACAATCTCCCACTGGCCGTTGCGGCTGACAGTGGGGAATCCGCAGATAACGCCCTTGTCGACGCCGTAGGATCCGTCCGATGGCACCGCCGCGGTGCGCCAGTCCTCAGTGCCATGAATCCAGTCATGCATGTGGTCCACGGCTGCCGACGCCGCCGAAGCAGCCGAGGAGCTACCGCGAACCTCAATAATTTCCGCACCGCGCTTGGCCACCTTGGGGATCATCTCCTCGCGGTACCAGTCCTGGTCCACCTCGGCGTTGGAGTAGGTAATATCCGGGAACTGGCTAGCGGAGTGGTTGCCCCAAACCGCCACCTTGGTGAAATCGGTGGTGGACTTGCCGGTCTTTAGCGCAAGCTGGCTCAGGGTGCGGTTGTGGTCCAAGCGCATCAAAGCGTTGAACTGGGAATCATCCAAATCCGGGGCATTATTCGCAGCGATGAGGGCATTGGTATTAGCCGGGTTACCCACCACGAGCACGCGGACATCGCGCGCGGCGTAGTCATTGATAGCCTTGCCCTGCTTGGTGAAAATGGCGCCATTGGCCTCCAGCAGGTCGGCGCGCTCCATGCCCTTGCTGCGGGGGCGAGCGCCGACGAGGAAGGCAGCCGAGGTGTTTTCAAAGGCTTCCTTGAGATCATCAGTAACCGTGATGGAGTTAACCAACGGCAGGGCGGAGTCATTGAGCTCCATGGCAACACCTTGGGCCTTTTCCACCGCAGCGGGAATTTCCAGCAATGCTAGGTCCACCGGGGTGTCCTTGCCGTACACATCTCCAGCAGCGATGCGCCACAGCAGCGAATAGGCGATGTTGCCGGCGGCGCCGGTGACAGTGATCTTGACGGGCTGGGTCATGGTGTAAAGCCTCCTCAATAATGGCTGTGACATGGGCGGCACACGCGAGCCAGATTGCTCGCACCGCCAGGGAATGTAATCCATCACCGAGCTTAGCCCCACCGCCAGCATTCGCGCTGTGAATCTGGCCCCCTCTTTTGGAGGGAAAATCTAGGGCCCTTGCGATAAATTACCCCCATTTACCTCAAAATTAGCGCCCCCAATGGGCCAGATACTCCCGCACGGGGTGATTAATCGGGCATGATAGGAAAAGGAAATGCGGGACACTCCCCCACGCTGCACACCCAGAATGCATAGGGATTGCCAACTCCCGCACTATTAGACATCAGTTCACCGCGCCACCGCCGCGCCGCAAGGATTAAGGACTTATGCAATGAGCACAGAGAATACTGACCCACTGCAGGCTGCAGACCAGGCGGATTCTCCTCACGCTGCCCACGCGGAATCCGTCAGCATTGACTCCGTGGTGGACGTTGCGATCAAGCAGTTTTCCCATTTCGGATTTACAGAAACCAAGCTAGAGACCATCGCCCAAGAATCCGGCATGTCCAAGCGCATGATTCATTACCACTTTGGCGATAAGAAGGGCTTGTACCTGCGTGCGCTGAGCACCGCCGCGCAGCGCCTCAATCCGCCTGAGGATGCCCTGGAAATCGATACCGCAGTTCCGGTCGAAGGCGTGCGCAAGTTGGTGGATTGGCTTTTCCGCGAGCGCGTTGCCAACCCGGAGGCCATCCGCATGCTGGTATGGGAAAGTAATCAGCAGATTGTGGACCCGGCACAGCAGGCTATTGCCGACGTCGCCGGGGTGGCCCTCCACCTTGACCGCTTGCTGCTTTTGGGCCAAGACGCCGGCGCCTTCCGCCCCGGCATTTCCGCCAATGACATCTTCACCCTGATTTCCTCGTTGACGGTCTACCGCGTGACCAACCAGGTGATGGTGGAAAACATGCTGGGCGTAAACTTCAATACCCAAGAAAATATCGACGGCATGCATAGGCTCACCGTCGATGCTGTGCTGGCGTTTTTGACCGCCAATATTCCGGACTCGGGCCACGAGTCCTACCTCACCTCGTCCTCGTTCGATACCGAAGAAGGCGACGAGGCCTCCCCGCAGGATATCTACAGCGAGGAGTACTAGCGCGGGCCTTCCGGCCCACGCCCCACCCTGCCACAGCCCGCCAGTAGGCGCTGTGGCAGCTAAGGCCTAGGCAGATTCCTTGGCCTCGTCCTTGTAGCTAAACTGCGGCTCCGCGCCCTCGGTCACGCACTCCCGCGTGATGTGTACCGTGGCAATATCCTCGCGGTCTGGCAGGTCGTACATGACTGGGACCAAAAGCTCTTCCATGATGGCGCGCAGGCCACGCGCACCCGTCTTGCGCTCCAAGGCGAGCTCCGCGATGGCATCCAATGCCGCTGGCTCGATGTCCAATTCGCAATCATCCATCTCAAAGAGGCGGCTGTACTGCTTAACCAGGGAGTTCTTGGGCTCGGTGAGCACCTTGACCAAAGATTCACGGTCCAGGTTATCCACCGTGGCCACGACAGGCAGGCGGCCGATGAACTCTGGAATAAGACCGAACTTCACTAGGTCCTCGGGGCGCACCTGGGAGAAGAGGTCAACCTTTTCGCGCTCGTCCTTGGTATCCAGGTTGGCGCCAAAGCCCACGCCCTTCTTGCCCACGCGATCCGCAATGACTTGGTCCAACCCAGCGAAAGCGCCGGCAACGATGAACAAAATATTGGAGGTATCCAGCTGGATAAACTCCTGGTTCGGGTGCTTGCGCCCGCCTTGCGGCGGGATGGCCGCCACGGTGCCTTCCAGGATTTTCAGCAGCGCCTGCTGCACGCCCTCACCGGACACGTCGCGGGTAATGGATGGGTTCTCGGACTTGCGGGAAATCTTGTCCACCTCGTCGACGTAGATGATGCCGCGCTGTGCGCGCTCCACGTCAAAGTCCGCGGCCTGCAGCAGCTTCAACAGGATATTTTCCACGTCTTCGCCCACATAGCCGGCCTCGGTGAGGCTGGTGGCATCGGCGATGGCAAAGGGGACATCGAGAAGCCGGGCCAAGGTCTGCGCCAGGTAGGTCTTACCGGAACCGGTGGGGCCCAACATCAAGATATTGGACTTAGAGATCTCCACCTCATCGCCCTCGGCCTTCTTGCGGCGGGCCTCCAACGCAGCCGATTCTTCGGCCTTGATGCGCTTGTAATGGTTATAGACCGCCACAGACAGCACACGCTTGGCCTTGTCCTGGCCGATCACGTACTTATCGAGGAAGGCGGAAATCTGCGAGGGTCGGGGCAGGCGCACCTCTGCATCGGAGGATTCTTGCGCCTGCTCTTGGCCCAGTTCCTCTTCGATGATCTCATTGCATAGCTCGATGCACTCGTCGCAGATGTAGACACCGCCGCCGGCGATGAGCTTTTTCACCTGCTTCTGACTCTTGCCACAAAAGGAACACTTGAGCAGGTCAGCGCTTTCTTGCATACGTGCCATTAAGTTCTTTCACACTCGCTTTTCGTACCGCTATCCACAGTCGGAAGGACGATTCTACCCTTCCGAGCGGCTTCATCTTCATCTGTTTCTAGCTTAGTAAATCAACCCGACAGGCCCTTCATTCATTCCCTCCCGCGTGGCGAATTTCCCAGGCCCTTCCTGCTCTTGCGGCATAAACTAGAAGGTGAAATCACCCTCATCCCACCCCTTTTAGGAACAGGAGCATCATGTTCGATCTCACAGGCCGGGTAGCCATTGTCACCGGCGGCGCCTCCGGCATTGGCCGTGGCATCGTCGCCTCGCTGCGGGAGGCCGGCGCCACCGTCATCATCGCCGATATCGACCTAGACCACGCCACCGCTACTGCCAAGGAGTTGGGTGCCAGCGCCATTCGCGTGGACGTCACCGAACGCGCTTCGGTTAAGGACATGTACCGCCAGGTCACTGCCGAGCACGGCGGCTTCGACATTGTGTGCTCCAATGCCGGTGTCTTTCCCAACTGCCCGCTGGCAGAGATGACCGATGATAAGTGGGAGGCGATGTTTGCCATCAATACCCACGGCACCTTCAAGGTGGTCCAGGAGGCGCTCCCCTATCTCAAGCAACGCCGCTATGGACGCATCGTTATTACAACGTCTATCACCGGCTCGCACACGGGCTTTCCCGGTTGGGCCCACTACGGCGCCTCCAAGGCCGCGCAACAAGGCTTTATGCGTTCGGCCGCGCTCGAGGTGGCCCGCGATGGCATCACCATCAACGGGGTCCTCCCAGGCAATATCCTCACCGAGGGCCTCGAGGCCCAAGGCCAGGAGTACCTCGATCAAATGACGCGCTCGGTACCGCTGCACCGCCTGGGCACCCCACGCGATATTGGCACTGCAGCAGCCTTCCTAGCTTCGGAAGAGGCAGGCTACATCACCGGCCAAACACTAATTATCGATGGCGGCCAGCTTCTGCCCGAGACCCCTGAGGCCATACTGCCGCCGCGCGATTAGCCGCGCTTGCCGACGCCCCCGTGTACCCCACGCAGCACAAAGCCCCCTGCTACACACTGTGCGGCAAGGGGCCTCGTGGGGATTTCATTCAGTAGCTGCTTACTGCAGCCAATCGAAGTCGAGCAGGAAAAGTTCCGCATCGAGCATCTCGTGTTCATCCGGAGCATGACCGGTGACGGTTTCTAGCGCCTCTGCTACGTCCTTAGTAGTAGCAGGGGTCTTATCAGCGTCAAGCAGGGTTTCTGCCACCAAAGCGCGAACCGGAGCTTCTGAAACTGTATCCAGGCCGGTTCCAGTGGTGGAGCCCTTGAACGCATCAGCGATGCCGTCCATCAAAGTACGCATCTTGTTCATTTCTCACACCTCCATGTGGCTTTCTCTCTGTCTGATAGAGAAGAATATACGCGGCACACCCCCACTAAGCAACCCCTAGGTCGCTTAAAGTTAACCTTTTGTTAACTTTGGAAAAGTGTGCCGCGCATCACACGGAAGGTTTGCCCTCGGGCAAGAGGATTCTTTATAGATCACCGAACGGCGTAAAGCCGAAGTAGTGGTCCAGCGTATCGCGAGCAATCCACATGATGGCCACGAGAATGACTACGGCCAACACCGCATAGACGGTCCAGCCCAGTACCTTCATCTGCGTACTTGCCGGAGTATCGCCCACGACAACGCCGTTGTCGTCACGAATTGGGTCACCGGTCATGCACCGCATGCCCAGGGAGAACAGGAGCGGAATGCCAGCGCCGAAGACCAGCGCCAAGCCTGCAACGTGAATGAGGGACTGGAAGATTTCTGCAGCAGTCATGGTTTAGCGCTCCTCTTGAGCAGTAGACGGCGCGGAGACATCCTCCGCCTTGGTTGCGGATACTGGTGCGGCACCGGCAGCAACTGGCTCCTTGCGGTCAGAGCCCGCACCCATGGAGGAATCCACGGACTCGGAGTTTGGATCCCAGTCGTTGTTGACGTTGGAAGCATCCACCGGGTTCATGCGGGAGCGGATGACAATGAGCGCGGCCATTGCCAGCAGCAAGACGAAGTCCACAATGGCACCGGTTGCCACGTTGGTAAAGGAGGAGACGCCGTGCGCCAACCACCAGGTAGCAAAGCCCACGAACGCAGCGCACGGCAAGGTAATGAGCCATGCGGACACCATGCGCATGGCAACACCCCAGCGAACCTCAGCACCGCGACGACCCAGGCCGGTACCAAGAATGGAACCGGTGGACACGTGGGTAGTGGACAGTGCCATACCACCGGTAGCAGAGGTCAAGATGATCGCTGCAGAAGTAGCTTCAGCGGCCATGCCCTGTGGGGACTCAATCTCCACCAGACCCTTGCCCAGGGTGCGGATAACGCGCCAGCCGCCGGACATGGTGCCGGCCGCGATAGCCACAGCACAGGAAACGATAACCCAGGTAGGAATGCGGGCGTCAGCAACCGCATGCCCGGAAGCAACCAATGCCAGGAAGATAACACCCATGGTCTTCTGCGCATCGCCAGCGCCGTGTGCCAGGGACACCAAGCAAGCGGTAACAATCTGACCGTGGCGGAAGTGCTCGTTCTTCGCCTTGTTGGGAATGGTGTTGGTAACCCAGTAGATAAGGAAGGTCGCACATGCGGATACCAGCGCCGCGATAATAGGCGAGGCAACGGCTGGGATAATGATCTTGCCGGCAATGGAGGACCACTCCACACCGGTAGAGCCCATCGCAGCGAAGGCGGCACCAATGAGGCCGCCAAAGAGTGCGTGAGAGGAACTGGACGGCATGCCCAGCAACCAGGTGAACAGGTTCCAGATGATGCCACCGATGAGGCCGGTAAAGACCACCATCAAAAGCGCCTGGCCGTCGGTATCGGCGGCGGCTCCAGTTAGATCGTAGGAATCGAGGTTAACAATGCCCTTTGCCACGGTCGCAGCAACGTTGACCGAAAGGAAAGCACCGACAAGGTTGAGGACTGCGGAGATTGCCACCGCAGTAAAAGGCTTCAAAGCACCGGTGGCAATGGACGTAGCCATCGCGTTGGCAGTGTCATGAAATCCGTTCGTAAAGTCAAAGGCAAGGGCGGTTACCACCACAATGCCGAGGATAATCAGAGTCGCTGTCACAGCGTTGGCCCCTTGGAAAGAAAACAGATGAACACGGTACGCACCTACGACGCTTTCACGCGTCGCGGACGAAATGCAGATTACCCCTGCGCCTATCCACAGACAATTGATTTTCTTTAATATTCCCTTTGGTTAACCTTTTGTTAACCTGCTGGGGCTTAGAATCGAGCCCAAAAGAAGCCCAGCGGGACACAACTTCCCCAGCTCATACCGTTTATGTTCCCCCCCACCTTCCCCGCTTAACCCGAGTGATAAAAACCACTTAGGGAGGTATGCCAACATCACGCCGACATACCTCCCATTTAAGGGTGTTTTACAGCACCTAGCGGAAGGTAGAGAACTTCTTTACCACCCAGCGGCTTAGAACAAGCAGGATGGCGCCCAACACGATGGATACAACGCCGAGAGAGATAAAGAAGGTATTCTCCGCTCCTGCATCATCCGGGTTATAGAAGCTAGCCAAGGAGCCGGCCAGCGAGGTACCCATAGCCACCGCCATCATCCATACCGCCATCATTCGGGACGGGAATGCCACCGGCGCCACCTTGGTAGCAAGCGCATTTCCTACTGGCGAGAGGAGAAGCTCCGCCATAGTGAACAGGAACAGGATGAGGATGATGACATACATCGGCGTGGAGTTCGCCGCTGCACCCGAGTACGGCAGGAAGAAGAACAAGGAGATGCCAATGACGATATTGGCTACGCCGAACTTTACTGGGGTGGACCACTGCCTATTCCCTAGCTTCGTCCACATCGTTGCGAAGATAGCGGAGAAAATAACAATAAAGATTGGGTTAATGGACTGCACCAGTGATGGCGGGATTTCCCAACCAAACATGTGGCGATCCAAGCGCACATCCGCATAAATCGTCATTACGGTGAACTGCTGCTGGAAGATTCCGAAGAACAAAACACCGGAAATAAACATCGGAATAAAGCCCAACAGGCGGTTCTTTTCCTCGCGGGTCACCAACTTCGAGGTATACATCTGCGCCCATAGATAGATTGCTGCTACCAGAGCAACCGCGGTAACAATATTGGACAGCCAATCAACCTGAATAGCGCCGGTAGCCAATGCCACCACCATAATCACAATGATGGCGGCTACTACAACCCCGCCCATGAGCAGTTGCTTCGAGCTAGCCGGGTTTGGAACCTCATGCCCTGCATCCTTGATGGTGGTCTTGCGCATCAGGGAATACTGAATCAGGCCGAGCGCCATACCGATTGCCGCGATGCCGAAGCCCCAGTGGAAGCCCTTCCAGCCCCACAACGCAGTAGTAATCAGCGGTCCGAAGAGGCCACCGATATTGACGCCCATATAGAAAATGGAGAAGCCACCATCACGGCGCGGGTCATCGCGGGAGTACATGGAGCCAAGCACAACCTGCGCGGTGGTCTTAACGCCACCGGAACCAATCGCAATGAGGACAAGACCAATGGCCAAACCAGTTACCGCGGGGATAAACGCCAACGCGAGGTGGCCGGCCATAACCAGAACGGCCGAATAGAACAGAGTGCGCTCTGCACCCAAGACTCGGTCGGCAACTAGGGAAGCCAACAAGCAAGCCATGTACACCAAGCCGCCATACGCACCCACGATGGATGTCGCGTCCGCGCGGTCTAGACCAAGACCGCCATCGGTAGTGGCGTAATACATGTACAGCAAGACAAGTGCCTGCATGCCGTAGAAGCTAAATCGCTCCCACATTTCCACGCCAAAGAGGTTGGCCAAGCCCCAAGGGTGGCCAAAGAATGTACGTTCGCCGCTCTGCGGCGTGGGCGCAGCAGCTTGGGCCGCCGCGTCAGATGTGTGTTTCTCCATGAAGATATCTGACCACTTGGAGGCCTAAATCACAAATTGGCCATTATAAGTTTAGTGTCGCACGATAGAAATAAACCTAACGACCTGCAGATATTGCGCAGAGAGCATTACCCCATTCGGGTGCAGCAAGAATTAGCAGGGAATTGCCCCTTCCCTGCCCCACAATGCCAAAAGCCCCTGCCGCACAACCGGGATTCGGCTGCGCGGCAGGGGCCACGTGGAAAGCGTTATTCCAAATTATGCATTGAGCTTGCGGTAATCAAAGACCGTATCGATGATGCCGTATTCGACGGCCTCCTGAGCGGTCAGAATCTTATCGCGGTCAGTGTCAATGCGGATCTGCTCAGCGGTACGACCAGTGTGCTCAGACAGGGTGGTTTCCATCAGCTTACGCATGCGCTCAATCTCGGCGGCCTGGATCTCCAAGTCAGAAACCTGGCCTTGGGTACCCTGGGTCGCCGGCTGGTGGATAAGCACGCGGGAGTTTGGCAGCGCTGCGCGCTTGCCCGGTGCCCCCGCAGCTAGGAGCACTGCTGCTGCGGAAGCAGCCTGGCCCAAGCACACGGTCTGAACGTCAGGACGCACGTAGCGCATGGTGTCATAAATAGCCATCAGCGCGGTAAAGGAACCACCCGGCGAGTTGATGTACATGGTGATGTCACGGTCCGGGTCTTGGCTTTCCAGGACTAGCAACTGCGCCATGATGTCATTGGCGGAAGTATCATCCACCTGGGTTCCCAGGAAGATGATGCGCTCTTCAAAAAGCTTGGAGTATGGGTTGGTTTCCTTAGTGCCCTGTGCGGACTGCTCAATGAAGGACGGCAGAACGTAGCGGGAACTTGGCATCTGGGATTGATTCATAGTGATTTTCTCCTTATTCCCTAGTTGCTCAGCGGACCGTTAACGGACTCAATGACATGGTCAACAATGCCGTAGTCCTTAGCCTGCTGTGCGGTCATCCAACGGTCACGATCGGAGTCTTTGGTGATCTGCTCAAAAGTCTGGCCGGTGTGCTCTGCAATGAGCTCGGCCATCTCGCGCTTAGTCTGAGCAAACTGCTCAGCCTGGATCGCGATATCCGCAGCGGTACCACCGACACCAGCGGAAGGCTGGTGCATCATAATGCGCGCGTGCGGCAGAGCGTAGCGCTTGCCCTTGGTGCCGCCGGAAAGCAGGAACTGACCCATGGAGGCAGCCAGGCCCATGCCGTACGTGGCAATATCGCACGGCGAGTACTTCATGGTGTCATAAATAGCCATGCCCGCAGTGACAGAGCCACCCGGGGAGTTGATGTAGAGCGAAATGTCGCGAGTGGGGTCCTCGGCGGACAGCAGGAGGATCTGGGCGCACAGCTTGTTCGCAATCTCATCATCGACCTGGGTTCCCAGGAAGATAATGCGCTCGCGCAACAGGCGCTCGTACACGCTATCGCTCAGATTCATACCCGTAGACGACGAGTTCATTGAAATCTTCTCAGACATTAGTGGTTCTCCTTCAAGTGAAGAATGCTTTAACTGGCCCCACCTTACCGGCATTCCTCTCAAACTTGGCCTCTGTTCGCTATGAGCGTTGGGCCACAGCGCCAAAGGCGCACACGGAAGCTGGGTTAACATTTACTCATGTCTGTTTCCGAGCTGTCCACCAGTACCCAGAACTATTTGAAAGCTATCTGGGGGCTAAAGGAATGGTCATCCGAGCCCGTTACCGCCACGCTTATAGCGAAACAGCTGGGACTCAAGCTCTCCTCGGTTTCCGATGCAGTGCGCAAAATGGCGAAGCAAGGGCTCGTGTCACACACGCCCTATGGCTCTGTGGAGTTAACCGAACTTGGCAGGCAGTACGCATTGGTCATGGTGCGCCGTCACCGATTGCTTGAGTCTTTTTTGGTTCAAGCATTGGGCTACACCTGGGACGAAGTCCATAATGAAGCCGAAAATCTCGAACACGCGGTGTCTGACATGCTCATAGAACGTGTGGATAAGTTCCTTGATTACCCCACTAGGGATCCGCACGGCGATCCTATCCCTACGGTTGATGGACAGATCACCATCCCCAGTGCGCATCGCCTCACCGACAGCGGTGCACAATCGCAGGTGACCGTGGAACGCATTTCTGATTCCGACCCACAACTGCTGAAGTTCCTTGAAGAGCGCGGCATTGTCACTGGGGCTGTTCTTAGCACGCGCGAGGGAGCGCCCTTTTCAGATTCTCTCGAAATACAGGTGGCCGGCGGCACTCAGTGGGTAGTACTTGGACGCCCAGCTACCGACGCAGTGTTTGTAGCACACCACAACCTTTAGACATTCCCCTTTGCATTAATCCTGCTCTCACCTGCCCTTTTCAAAACTACGTTAGACCGTAGTTGCAACTACGGCATTACGTAGTTAGTCTTTTCGAATATCACCTACCCCACTTATGGCTAAGGCCAGGATGAGCAGGATTGCCATGTCAGACTCACCAGATTTGGTGTACTTTTCCAGCGTTTCAGAGAACACGAAAAGATTCGTCGAACGCTTAGATAGACCCGCGGTGCGCATTCCACTGCGCCCCAAGAAAACCGGGATGATCCAGGTTTCACACCCGTACGTACTCATCGTTCCCACCTACGGCGGCGGCTCGCTCAAACGCGCAGTCCCCAAACAGGTCATCGACTTCCTCAATGACCCAATCAACCGCTCCTTTATCCGGGGCGTTATTACCTCAGGGAATACCAACTTCGGAAGTGCTTACTGCGTCGCCGGACGCATCATTTCCGCCAAGTGCCACGTACCGGAGCTGTATCACTTCGAGCTTCTCGGCACCCAGAAGGACATCGCCGCCGTAAAGCAGGGCCTTCAGAAGTTTTGGGAGCAGCAAAAGCAGCTAACGATGACACCCCATTAATCCCCCACAAGATGAAGAACACATCCGCATCACACAGATTGGAAAACACAATGTGGCCTCTTGATGCCACCCCCACACAGACTATCGGCGCTACGCCCCGCACCGCTTCAGCAGACAATGCCGGCGGTGTCGGCAAGCGCAAGAGCTACCACGCACTCAACGCGCAGCTGAACTTGTTCGACGCTTCTGGAAAAATCCAGTTTGACAAGGACATTCAGGCAGCACAAGACTATGTCACACACCATGTCGCTCCCCGCATGCATCAGTTCGATTCCACCAAGCAGCGCTTGGAATGGTTGGTTGATAACGAGTACTACGAGCGGGATTTCCTTGAGCTTTATGATGACGCCTTTCTGTGCGCCATGTACGACAGAGCACATCGAGTTAAGCATCAGTTCCGCACCTTCCTCGGCGCATTTAAGTTCTTCACTTCATATGCACTGAAAACCTTTGATGGCTCCCGATTCCTAGAAGGCTACGAAGAACGCGTCGCCACCACAGCTTTATACCTTGCACAGGGCGACGAAGAGCTCGCAGAAAAGCTGGTGGATGACATCATGACCGGACGCTTCCAGCCCGCCACCCCTACTTTTCTCAACGCAGGCAAAGCCCAGCGCGGCGAACTGGTCTCCTGCTTCCTCCTGCGAATCGAAGACAATTTGGAGAGCATTGGCCGCTGCGTGAACTCTGCACTGCAACTATCAAAGCGCGGTGGTGGAGTGGCCCTGTTGCTGAGCAATCTGCGCGAATCCGGAGCCCCGATCAAAAAGATTGAGAACCAGGCTTCCGGCGTAGTCCCAGTCATGAAGATTCTCGAAGATAGCTTCAGCTATGCCAACCAATTGGGCTCCCGGCAGGGCGCTGGAGCCGTCTACCTGCATGCGCACCATCCAGATATTCTTCGCTTCCTGGATACCAAGCGGGAAAATGCCGATGAGAAAGTCCGCATCAAGACTCTTTCGCTGGGGGTTGTTATTCCAGATATAACCTTCCGTCTGGCCAAAGAGAACAAGGATATGCATCTTTTTAGCCCGTATGACATCGCTCGCGAGTACGGCGTAGCCATGTCTGACATGTCCATCACCGAGTACTACGACGAGCTGGTTGCCAATCCGCGAATCTCTCACACGACCATTAAGGCCCGCGAGTTTTTCACCACGCTGGCTGAGCTTCAGTTTGAATCCGGATACCCCTACATCCTCTTTGAGGATACGGTCAACCGCGCTAATCCCCTCAAAGGACATATCAATATGTCCAACCTGTGTAGCGAAATCCTCCAGGTCAACACGCCATCGACCTACGGAGCTTCGGGTGACTACACCACTGTTGGCCAGGATATTTCCTGCAATCTAGGTTCGCTCAACATTGCGAAGGCTTTTGAATCGCCGGACTTCGGGGAGACCGTCGAAACCGCAGTGCGTGCCCTCACGAAGGTTTCAGACCTGACGAATATCGAAGCTGTTCCCTCCATCGCTCACGGAAATGCTTCCATGCATGCCATTGGTCTGGGCCAAATGAATCTCCACGGCTTCCTTGCTTCACAGCGTATTCCTTATGGCTGCGCCGAGGCACTGGACTTTACAAATATCTATTTCCTCACGGTGACCTACCATGCGCTCCGCGCATCCCATGCACTCGCGGTTGAAAAAGGTCAACGATTCACAGGCTTCGAAGAATCCACCTATGCCACTGGCGCCTACTTTGACAAATACGTCGACCAAGACTGGGCGCCAGCCACTGAACACGTAAAACAGCTCTTCCACGAAGCAGGCGTGCAGATCCCTCAACGCGAGGATTGGCTACGGCTCAAGAATCAAGTGATGCAAGACGGCATCTACAACGCCTACTTGCAGGCAGTTCCACCCACTGGATCAATTTCCTACATCAATGACTCCACCGCGTCCATCCACCCAATTGCCTCCAAAATTGAAATACGCAAGGAAGGCCGCTTGGGGCGCGTGTACTACCCCGCGCCGGAAATGACCAACGACAACCTGGAGTATTTCGATGACTCCTACGCCGTGGGATACGAAAAAATCATCGACACCTACGCCATGGCCACCCAACACGTGGACCAAGGGCTTTCCCTGACCTTGTTCTTTACCGCTGATACCACCACGCGGGACATCAACAAGGCACAAATCTATGCCTGGAAAGCCGGAATCAAGACCCTCTACTACATCCGTTTACGCCAATCCGCGCTCCAAGGAACCGAGGTCGAAGGCTGCGTCTCCTGTGCTCTGTAGGAGCACGGTCCTCCCCCTTGTCCACAACCATTCACTCAGAAAGAAAGAAGCTATGTCGTCAACATCGAATAGTGCTGAACTAACCAGCATTTCAGTTACTCCGCCGAGCTACCGGCATGATCCTTCAGCCCGCATCCGCGCCATCAATTGGAACCGGGTGAGCGATGACAAGGATCTTGAAGTGTGGAACCGTCTAACCACCAACTTTTGGTTGCCAGAGAAGGTCCCGCTTTCTAATGATCTCCCGGCGTGGCAGAAGATGACACCCGAGGAACGCAACCTCACCATGCGGGTGTTCACGGGACTCACCACCCTGGATACTGTCCAGGCCACCGTGGGTGAAATCTGTCAGATTCAAGATGCCCGCACCGAACACGAGGAGGCCGTGTATACCAACATCGCGTTCATGCAGTCAGTCCATGCCCGTTCATACTCTTCAGTGTTTTCTACCCTGAGCAGTACAAAGGAAATTGATGAAGCATACCGCTGGGCGGTGAATAACGACCTTCTCCAGGCACGCGCCAAGAAAGTTCTCGCGCACTATTTTGGGCCGGATCCACTCAAACGCAAGGTGTCATCGACGTTGCTTTCCTCGCTGCTTCTCTACGCGGGTTTCTATCTTCCCTTGCACTTTTCTGTCCACGCCACCCTGACAAATACGGCAGACATGATCCGCCTCATTCTGCGTGACAAGGCAGTGCACGGCTACTACTCGGGTTACAAATATCAGCGCGGTCTGGAATCCACGACCCCGCTACGGCAGAAGGAGATGCATGATTTCACCATTTCTTTGCTCGAAGAGCTTTATGCACTAGAGCTGGACTATTCCGGCGAGCTATATGAGCCTTTGGGACTCATGGATGATGTAGCCGTGTTCGTTCGCTATAACGCCAATAAGGCACTCATGAATTTGGGCTACCCGGATTATTTCCCGCCCGAAGAAACGGAAGTGAACCCAGAAATCCTCGCGGCCCTAGCCCCCGGAGCAGATGAGAACCATGACTTCTTCTCCGGATCTGGTTCCTCCTATGTCATTGGTACTGCTGAAGAAACGAGTGATGATGACTGGGATTTCTAAACCTTTTCCGCGACCGGACCAAGGAAGCTGGCTTGAGACCATCGCGCTGTTTGAAGCCATCCGCGAAGGAAACCAACCCGCAGCCATGCGGCTGTTGAATACATCCGCCGCACGAGAGGCCGTCCTCGGGGGGCTTCTAGGACTCATCGATCTGTACTTCCGCCATGAAGAAGGAGACAAAGTAGATGGCTTCCTCACCGCCGCCCACGCTGCCGGCCCACCACCGGCCTTTGGCTGCAAGCCTTTTCTCCCTTGACCACGTCTCCCTACACCCAACTAAGAAAGAAGGTTTACCATGACCACCCCACGTATCAGCGTTATCGTCGGCAGCCTGCGCCGAGAGTCATTTGCACGCAAGATTGCACACGAGGTGCTCACGATGATCCCTGAAGGCTACGAGGCAAACATCGTGGAAATCCGTGACTTGCCGCTCTATGACTTCGACTACGATGACCCCGCCGTCACGGACAAGCCCACTCCGGCTGAGTACACCACCTTTCGCGAGACCATCAAGAACTCGAGCGGGATCCTCTTCATTACGCCAGAGAACAACCGCACTATCCCTGCCTGCCTCAAAAACGCAGTGGACATCGGCTCTAAACCCAACTCAGATGTGGCGTGGAAGAACCTTCCCGCAGGTATCATTAGCCACTCTGTAGGCCGCATGGGCGGCTACAGTTCACAGAAGAACCTTCGCCTCGCTCTGTCCTACTTCGACATGCCGCTCCCTGGTCAGCCCGAAGTATTTCTGGGCCAATCCCCCACCCTTTTCGAAGAGTCCGGACATCTCAATCAACGTACCGCAGACTTTGTCAAGGATTACGTTATGCGCTTCCTGCAGTTGACCGACGAGGCCTTTAGAGCCAAGAACGGCTAGCGGTATCCCCAGCCAACACACATCACGCCCTCTTCGAAGTACTCAAAGACTCCTAGAGGGCGTTCACAATGACACAAACCCCGGATTCAGGCTCATCCTTGAGTTACCTGAATCCGGGGTTTCATGCGCGCTCGCCACCACACATGTGGCAGCAGCGCGTTACAAGCGGGAGATTACTTCTCCTCGGAAGCTTCTGCAGCGTCCTCTTCTTCGATTTCACCGAAGTACTGGTCAACGTCTACGTCGTTGCCCTCTTCATCCTTGACGGTGGTGCGGCAGATAGCGGCAGCCAGTGCCTTGCCACGGCGCACGTCAGAGAAGAGGTTTGCGATCTGGCCGTTGGACTGCAGCTGCTGGATGAACTGGTTCGGGTCCATGCCGTAGGACTGAGCGGTGAACAGGATGTGGTCGGTCAGCTCCTGCTGGGAAACTTCCGGCTCTTCCTTCTCGGCTACGGCGTCAAGGAACAGCTGGGTGCGGACGGACTCTTCTGCCTGCTCGCGAGTCTGCTTATCAAACTCCTCGCGAGAGGTGCCCTGTGCCTCAAGGAGCTGAGCCAGTGCCTTCTCATCGTGAGCCAGCTGGCCCAAGATCTGGTGCAGCTGGGAGTGAGCCTGCTCGTCCACTACGGACTGCGGCAGCTCGAATTCAACCTCGGACAGTGCGGACTTCAGAACCTCATCGCGGATCTGTGCAGCCTGCTCAGCCTTCTTGGTCTCCTCCACCTGGGTCTTGGTGGACTCACGCAGCTCGTCCATGGTGTCGAACTCAGAAGCCATCTGAGCGAACTCATCGTCCATAGCCGGCAGCTTGCGCTCCTTGGACTGCTGAACGTGGACCTTGATGGTGGCCTCTTCGTCCTTGTGCTCACCGGACTGGATGGTGGAGGTGAACTCGTTATCCTCACCAGTCTTCATGCCGCGCAGGGCGGTGTCCAGACCCTTGATGAGGTCATCGTCACCGATGCGATAGGAAAGGCCCTCGGTGGAAGCGTCTTCAATCTTCTCGCCGTCGATCTCAGCGGTGATGTCGATGATGGCGTAGTCGCCGGTCTTCATCTTGCGCTTGGTGTCCTTGAGCTCACCGAAGCGCTCTGCCAGCTCCTCCAGAGCCTTGTCGACGTCCTCTTCGTCAGCCTTCAGGGCCGGAACGGTAACGGAGATCTTGGAGAAGTCCGGAATCTCGAACTCAGGGCGGATATCAACCTCGGCGGTGAACTCCACAAAGTCCTTGTCTTCGATCTTGGAAATGTCAACGTCCGGCTGGCCGATGACCTTCAGATCGTTTTCCTTGACTGCCTGCTCGTAACGGGAAGGCAGCATGTCGTTGACAACCTGCTCCAGGATGGGGCCGCGGCCGAAGCGAGCGTCAATAAGCTGGCGCGGTGCCTTGCCCTTACGGAAACCTGGAATAGAAACCTGCTGCGCGATTGCCGCGTAAGCTTGATCGATTTCCTGGTCCAGCTCCGCAAACGGAACGTTGACGGTGAGCTTAACGCGGGTATCGCTCAGCTTGTCTACGGTGGTCTTCACGAGTGAATCTCCCTGGCTTCATTGTTTTACGTACATAAACTTAAAGGGGGTCCGGAAATCCTTATTAGGGCATTTCCAGACCCCCATACGTCGGGGCGACAGGATTTGAACCTGCGACCCCCTGCTCCCAAAGCAGGTGCGCTACCAAACTGCGCCACGCCCCGTATGTAGGCCACCAAGTTGCCTTGGCTGCGTTGCATACCTGAGACAGTGTACCGTGTCCGTTTTAAATCTCCTAAACGGACCCCCACTTAATGGAATCAACGCAGCACAGAGGCCGCTTTTGACAGCCTAGCGGCTAGAAATCGAAATCAAACATTCCGTCAAAGAATCCGCCGCCATCGCCATCGCCAAGGCCATCAAATAGGCCGCCGCCGTCATCGCCGCCGCCCATGTCACCGACGTCGCCAGCATCGCCAGCGTCACCGCCCATTTCGCCGGCATCGCCCATGCCATCACCGCCACCCCAGTCGCCGCTTTCAGCAGCGGCCGCGGAATAACCAATGCCAGACATGCCGGAGAACAGGGCATTGAACATCATGGAGTAGCCAACCATCCACACGCCGGTCTGCAATGCATCAGCCCACCATGGACGGGAATACCAACCCGCCGGAACCGGACGGCCGGCCACGGTTCCGCCTGGGTAGTAGTTCGGGGTATCCGCGGAAGCATACGGCGAGGCAGTAATCTGCTGGCCATTCGCTTCCACCGTGCGCTTTTCCGTCACCTTGCCGGCGGCGCGCTGCCCCTCGAGCGGCGGCAGTTCTGGGCCTGGGTTCATGCCCATAATCTCGCGCGCAGCATTCACATAATGCATGCCCTCCAAAGCGGACTCACGCGCTAGGTTTGCCTGCTTTGCGGTGGTGGCGCGCGAAATCGCCGAGTTAGCTGCCGTGAAACGCTCGGACGCATCGGCCATTGCCTGCTGGGAGGCAGAGTCTGTGCCAGAAATCTGCATTACTTGGCCGCCCAGGCGTTCAATCCACCGGCGAGCATCGGCTTGTGCATCGGCCAATTGCTGTGCTTCTCGTTCCTCGCGGCGTTTTTGAGAGTTGCGCGAGGACATCAACCACGCGCCTCCGCCCACTGCCAGCACAAGGAGCAAAATTCCCACTATGATCATCGCTTTCTATAGATAGGGCCGTTCCGCTTATAACAACGACTCAGGCGCCAGCCTAGTTCCCTATTTTCATTTTTGCCCCCACGTGCGCTAAAGTATGGCGCAGCGTTTCAATAGCGCGCTGTGGGAATGTCGTATAGTGGCTAATACCTCAGCCTTCCAAGCTGAAGACGCGGGTTCGATTCCCGTCATTCCCTCCACGTTTCGCCCATCTTTTAGGTGGGCGATTTTCTGTTTTCCATCCATCATCGCTGGCTACTCATGGTAAACGGCGTACGCGTGCAACGAAGTGTAGGGTGGGGGTTAAGGGTCAAAATGTGTGTCTGGCTCGGCGTGTCGCTGGGGTTAGATTTGGCCTTTTTGGATGCCGATTGAATGGGTGTAGTTGGTGTCGATAGCGTTGTCGTAGAGGGCTGGTCGTCCTGTTTCGTGGTCGGCTTGGTTCTCATTGTGGGTCAGGGTTTGTACTTTGGCGAGTTGGTCCTGTCCCCAGTTGGATTGCCTGGCGATTTCTACGGGATCGTCGGGCAATTCAGTTTTTAGGTAGAGCCAC